>NZ_CALNVW010000007.1 GCF_940670765.1 Streptomyces sp. A 4/2 | reverse complement strand
GCCTGTTGTCCGAGTGGCCGGGCCGCCTCGAAGTGGTCGGCCATCGCCGCGTCGTCCCGCGACAGGAAACGGCTCAGCACCCGCCCCACGCCCCCTCAGCGGGGAACCCGGACGACACCCTCCTGGATCACCGTGACCGCCAACTGCCCGTCCTGCGTGTAGATCCGGGCCTGCCCGAGGCCCCGCCCGCCGGACGAGGACGGTGACTCCTGGTCGTACAGCAGCCACTCGTCGGCCCGGAACGGGCGGTGGAACCACATCGCGTGGTCCAGGCTCGCGCCCACGATGTCGCCGGTCGCCCAGCCGCCGCGCCCGTGTGCGAGCAGTACCGAGTCGAGCAGCGTCATGTCGGAGACGTACGTGGCGAGGCAGACGTGCAGCAGCGGGTCGTCCGCCAGCTTCCCCCTCGTACGGAACCAGACCTGCGAGCGCGGTTCGCCCGGGGTGCCGACGCTGGCGAACGGCGGGGCGTCGACATAGCGCAGGTCGACCGCGGCGCGCGCTTCGAGCAGCCGGTCCAGGGTGCCCGGGTCCAGGAAACGGTCCGCGTAGCGCGGCAGTTGCTCGGCGGCCGTCGGCAGCGTCTCCGGGTCGGGGGCCTGCGGCATGGGCGCTTGGTGTTCAAGCCCCTCCTCGTACGTCTGGAAGGACGCCGAGAGGTGGAAGATCGGCTGGCCGTGCTGGACTGCGACGACCCGGCGGGTGGTGAAGGAGCGGCCGTCGCGGATGCGGTCGACCGTGTAGACGATCGGCGCGCCCGGGTCGCCGGGGCGCAGGAAGTACGCGTGCAGCGAGTGGGCCAGCGGGGTGTTTCCCGGAGCCGGGGAGAGGTCCGTGTCCGTGGGCACCGTACGCCCCGCGGCGACCAGGGCCTGTGCGGCGACCTGGCCGCCGAAGACGCGCGGCACGACGGAGGAGTGGCTCTGGCCGCGGAAGATGTCCTGCTCGATCCGCTCCAGGTCGAGGAGACCGAGCAGGGACTCAAGTGCCGTGTTCATGGGGTATTTCTAACAGGCCTACAGGCCCATGTTCTTCGCGATGATCATCTTCATGACTTCGCTGGTGCCGCCGTAGATCCGGTTGACCCGGTTGTCCGCGTAGAGGCGGGCGATCGGGTACTCGTTCATGTAGCCGTAGCCGCCGTGCAGCTGGAGGCACTTGTCGATCACGCGGTGCGCGACCTCGGTGGTGAAGAGCTTCGCGGACGCGGCCTCGGCCGCCGTCAACTCGCCCAGGTCGTGGGCTTCGAGGGCGCGGTCGCAGACGGCCTCGGCCGCGTCGACCTCGGCCTGGCAGGCGGCCAGTTCGAACTTGGTGTTCTGGAACGACGCGACGGTCTTGCCGAACACGGTGCGCTCCTGCACGTACGCCTGGGCGAACCGGACGGCGGCGGCGGCCTGCGCGTACGCACCCACGGCGATGCCGAGACGCTCCTGCGGGAGGTTCTGGCCGAGGTAGGAGAAGCCCTTGTTCTCCTCGCCGAGCAGGTCCTCGACCGGCACCTTGACGTCGCTGAAGGACAGTTCGGCGGTGTCGGAGGTCTTCAGGCCGAGCTTGTCGAGCTTGCGGCCGACCGCGTACCCCTCGGACTTGGTGTCCACGACGAGCAGCGAGATGCCGTGCCGGCGGTCCTCGGCGGTCGGGGCCGCGGTGCGGGCGCAGACGATGACGCGGTCGGCGTGCACCCCGCCGGTGATGAAGGTCTTGGCGCCGTTGAGCACGTAGTGCGTGCCGTCGGCGGAGAGCTTGGCGGTGGTCTTCATGCCCGCCAGGTCGGAACCGGTGCCCGGCTCGGTCATGGCGATGGCGAACATCGAGGCGCCGGACGCGAAGTCGGGGAGCCAGCGCTTCTTCTGGTCCTCGGTGGCGTACGCCTTCAGGTACGGCAGGCAGAGCGCGACGTGCACGCCGGAACCGCCGAAGGAGACACCGGCGCGGGCGCACTCCTCGGAGATGATCGCCTGGAACTTGAAGGACTCCTCGCCCGCGCCGCCGAACTCCTCGGGCACCTCGATGCCGAAGATGCCCAGCTCGCCGAGCTTCTGGTAGAACTCGCGCGGCGCCTGGCCCGCCGCCAGCCACTCGTCGTACACCGGAACGACCTCGGCCTCGATGAACGACCGGATGGTGTCCCGGAATGCCTGGTGGTCCTCGTTGTAGACGGTACGGCGCACGGAAGGCTCCTCTGCGAGTTCTGGCGTGGCCCCGGGGTTCGGTCGGTCCGGTCGGCCGCTCCTGCTAAGCGCTTGCTCAGTCGAAGTTACCGGGAGGTCACCAGGGCTGTCCAGAGTGAGCCTGACCACCCGTGCTCACATCGGAACGCCGCCGCCCTTGAGCGCGGTGATGAACGATGCCCACCCGGCTGCGGGGAAGATCAGGGCCGGGCCGTGGGGCGCCTTGGAGTCGCGTACGGGAATGCCGGAGGGGTGGTTGTCCAGGACCTCTACGCAGCTGCCGCCGTCCGTGTTGCTGTACGACGACTTGCGCCAGCCGTTCAGTGCAGCTGCGTCCTGGATGATGCGGTCAGCCATGGTCTCCGTGTTCCTTCGCAATCGCTCTCATCAGGGCCAGTGACTCCCTCAGCGGGAGCGCGTCGCTCAGAGCCAGATCGTAGGCTCCTTGGAGCCTCTCGACCAGGGCGGGTGAGTCGTGCAGCTTGCCCATGAACGCGCCTTCGCTGTAAGCGGCCGGAGGTTGGTCCTCGAACCACATCAGCGACACCATGCCCTGAAGCAATGGATGGGCGCCGATGCCGAACGGCAGGACATGGACCCGTACGCGTCCGCGCTCCACCAAGTCGATGATGTGGGAGACCTGTTCCCTCATGATCGCGGGGCTCCCGACCGGGCGGCGCAGCACTGGCTCGTCCAGAACGGCCCACACCACGGGCGTCACCGGATCGCTGAGGATCGATGCCCGGTCAAGCCGTGCGACGACGAGCCTGTCGCACTCGTCGTCACTCCGCGGTGGGAAGTCCGCCTGCAGAACCGCACGCGCATATCCCTGTGTCTGCAGGATGCCGGGCACGAAGGAGTAGGCGTACTCCCTGATCATCGTTGCCTGTTGTTCGAGTTGCCGGGCGGCCTCGAAGTAGTTGGCGACCGCTGCGTCGCTCTGCGGCCGGAAGCTGCTGAGCACGTTCCCGGTGTCCAACGCCTTGTCCAGGCGCTGCGCGTCCTCCTCGGAAGGGATCCGCCGTCCCCCCTCGATGTGCGAGATGTGCGAGCGGGTCATGATCGCCGCGTTGGCCAACTCCTGTTGTGTCAGCCCTGCTGCCTCGCGCTGTGCCTTCAGCCACTCGCCGTACCGATTGCTCATCCCCAACTCCCGTGCGCCAAAAGCTCCGTCACCAGCAAACCTCTGGCGAGCCTAGCCCTTCCCGTCTCACGCTGTGAGTGGATCACTACCCAGCGCAATGCGCAGCCGTCGACGTACAGGAGCCGCCACATGATCGACCAGACGTCCGGAGTGGGGAGGCTGCTCCCCTGGGCCAGTCCGGAAGGGAAGCCCTGTTACGTCTTCGGGGACGGGACCGGGCGCGTCTCCCGTTACGCGGACGGTGTCGAGAGCCGGCAGCTCGACATGGCCGACGAACTGCTCGATCACGTCGCCGACATGGCCGACGCCCCGGAGGTCACCTCGGTGCAGCTCCGCTACGTGGTGGCGCGCCTGGCCGAGTCGTTGCGTGATCTGCACCGGATCGCGCGGAGCCGGGGTGCGCGGCTGGCGGCTCCCGCCTACGACGATCCCGGGTGCGAGTGAGGCGCGCAGCAGGCGGGTCGCGGGGTGCCGCACCTCGCGGAGGCCGCTCGCCGGTGCTTGCCGCCCGCTCAGCCCTGGCGCAGCGCGAACCAGAGTTCCGACCGCACGTCCATGTCGTCCAGATCCGTGCCGAGCAGCGTCCTGCACCGGCCGATCCGCTGGCGGACGGTGTTGCGGTGCACGCCCAGCGCCGCCGCCGTCCGGTCCCAACTGCCGTGCAGCGCAAGCCAGGTGCGCAGCGTCTCGGGCAGCGGGCCGTCCGTGCCCAGCGGTGCGAGCAGTGCCTGTGCGTGGGCGGTCGCCTCCGCCGGGTCCAGCAGTGCGGCCAGGCCCGTGCCGCCGTGCCGGACCAGCGGGGTGCCGGTCGTCTCCGCGCGGCGCAGGGCCCGTCCGGCCTGGGCGTCGGCCGCCGCGAGGTCCCGCAACGTTGCCGGGGCGCTCACCCCGAGGCTCCAGCCGGGGCGGCGGGTCACCTCCCGGCCGGCGGGGAGCAGGGCGCGTACGGTGTCGGCCGCCGCGTCCACCAGCGGGCTGCCCAGCGCCGGAGCCGCCCCCGCGCCGCGGCCGTGCACGACGGTCCACGGCCCCTCGCCGAGCAGCGGCGCCACCTCCTCGGGCGCGGCCCCCAGCAGCAGCCGCACCAGCGCGGCCGACCGCGCCGCCTCGTCGGCCCCCGGCCGCTCCGCGGTCAGCAGCGAGAGCAGGACGACGGCCACCCCGGCGACGGTGTGGTCGCCGGGTTCGCGCCGGGTGGTGGCGACCCCGAGCACCAGCCCCTCGCCCCCGGCCACCGCGTACGCGGCCAGCTGGGCGGAGCCCGCGGTGTCGGTGGCGGAGGCGGGTGCCGGTCGGGCTGCCGGGGGCCGGGAGTCCTGGGTGGTGGCTTGCGCCGTCGTGGGCCGGACGACCCGGGCGAGCGCCGTCACCCCGGCGCGTACCTCCGGCGCGGGCTCGCGGCCCGCCGTCCCGAGGGCGGTGCCGTCCGGGGCCAGCAGGACGGTCCAGCCGCCCAGCCGCCGCGCCAGCTGACGCAGTACGGCGGGCACCGGTTCGGGGCGGGCCGCCGCCGCGGCCAGGCCCTGCTGGGCCTCCGACATCCGGCGCAGCTCACGGTGGCGGGCCTCCGCCATCAGCCCCCAGACCGCGCGGGCCACCGCGGTGAACGGCGTCCGGGTCGGCACCTCGACGAGCGGCAGACCGTGCCGGTCGCACGCCTCGGCCAGCGCGGGCGGCACCGTGTCGTACACCGGCGCGAGCCCGAAGCCGAGCGCGGCCCCGCCCGCCGCGACGATCCGGCTCACGTACCGGTCGGCGTCGCTGAGCTGCACGCCCGCGGTCAGCAGCAGTTCGCCGCCGAGCAGATACGGATACGGGTCGGCCATCTCGCTGGTGTGCACCCAGTGCACCGAGGCACCCCCGGCACCCCCGGCACCCCCGGCCTCCCCGGACCCCCCGGCCCCCTCGGCCGCCGGGCCCGCGACCTGGCGCAGCCCGAGGTCCTGGCGGGCGAGGAGCGCGGCCAGCGGAACGGGGGGAGTGGGCGGAGCGGCGGGGTCCGGCATGGACGTTCCATCCATCGAGAAAGGGTTCAGATGGACGGAACGTACACTTCAACGTCCCTTTCCGGCCACCTAGTGTCAACCGACGAAAGCAGGCGGCAGCGGCAGCAGCAGCGGCGCTGACGACGGCGGCGGCAGGCGCGGAAAGAGGGAGGGCTCATGGCAGTCGACTACGCAGTGATCGTCGTCTACCTGGCGGGCATGCTCGCCATGGGCTGGTGGGGCATGCGCCGCGCCAGGTCCAAGTCCGAGTTCCTGGTGGCGGGCCGCAGGCTCGGACCGGCCATGTACTCGGGCACCATGGCCGCGATCGTCCTCGGCGGTGCCTCCACCATCGGCGGTGTCGGCCTCGGCTACCAGTACGGCCTTTCCGGCGCCTGGATGGTCGTCACGATCGGCCTCGGGCTGCTGGCCCTCAGCGTGTTCTTCTCCGCCCGCATCGCCCGGCTCAAGGTCTACACCGTCTCCGAGATGCTCGACCTGCGGTACGGCGGCCGGGCCGGGGTCATCTCCGGCGTCGTCATGTGGGCGTACACGCTGATGCTCGCCGTCACCTCGACCATCGCCTACGCCACGATCTTCGACGTCCTCTTCGACATGAACCGGACGGTCGCGATCGTCCTCGGCGGTGCGATCGTCGTCGCGTACTCCACGCTCGGCGGGATGTGGTCGATCACCCTCACCGACATGGTGCAGTTCGTCGTCAAGACGATCGGGGTGCTGCTCCTGCTGCTGCCGATCGCGGTCGTGAAGGCCGGTGGCTTCTCCGGGATGAAGGCGAAGCTGCCCACCTCGTACTTCGACCCGCTGGGCATCGGCGGCGAGACCATCTTCACGTACGTCCTGATCTACACCTTCGGGATGCTGATCGGGCAGGACATCTGGCAGCGGGTGTTCACCGCCCGCAGCGACAAGGTCGCCCGGCTCGGCGGCACCGTCGCCGGTACGTACTGCCTGGTGTACGCGGTCGCCGGAGCGGTCATCGGTACGGCCGCCAAGGTCATGTACCCGAAGCTGCCGAGCGCCGACGCCGCCTTCGCCACCATCGTCAAGGACGAACTGCCCGTCGGTGTACGGGGTTTGGTGCTCGCCGCCGCGCTGGCCGCCGTGATGTCCACCTCGTCCGGAGCGCTGATCGCCTGCGCCACCGTCGCCAACAACGACATCTGGTCGCGGCTGCGCGGGATGCGCGCCTCCCCGGGTGCGCAGGGCGACGGCAGCGACGGCAGTGACGATCGCGACGAGGTGCGCGGCAACCGGGCCTTCATCCTCGCCATGGGTGTGCTGGTCATCTGTATCGCCATCGCCCTCAACAACGTCGTCGAAGCACTCACCGTCGCCTACAACCTGCTGGTCGGCGGGTTGCTGGTGCCGATCCTCGGCGGCCTGCTGTGGAAGCGCGGCACGGTGCAGGGGGCGCTGACGGCCGTGACCGCCGGCGGACTCGTCGTCCTCGGCCTGATGTGGAGGTACGGGGCGCTCGCCAACGAGCCCATCTACTACGGGCTGCTGGCCTCGCTGGTCTCGTACGTCGTCGTCTCGCTCGCCTCGAAGCCGACCGACGCGGCCGTACTCGCCCACTGGCGAGACCGGCTGGCCGGGCGCGAGGAGGGATCGGGAGAGGTGTCCGGGTCCGCGGGAGAGGTGTCCGGGTCCGCGGGAGAGGTGTCCGGGTCCGCGGGAGAGGTGCCCGGGTCCGCGGGAGAGGTGCCCGGGTCCGAACCGGAGACCGCTCCGGCACAGAGTTAGAGTTCCGAAGCGTCAAAAGCATCCAATACATCTCTGAAACGCTCTGAAACGCCAAAAAACCAGAGAAGAAGGGCACACCCATGAGCAGCACCGATCAGCCGCGCGGTCCCGTCGATTCGTCCCGTGTCCCGCGGTACGCCGGTCCGGCGACCTTCGCCAGGCTGCCCCGGCTCGACGAGGTCGGCGGCCGGGCCGATGTCGCCGTCGTCGGTGTGCCCTTCGACAGCGGTGTCTCGTACCGCCCCGGCGCCCGGTTCGGCGGCAACGCCATCCGTGAGGCGTCCCGGCTGCTGCGCCCGTACAACCCGGCGCAGGACGCCTCGCCGTTCGCGCTGGCGCAGGTCGCCGACGCCGGTGACATCGCCGCCAACCCGTTCCACATCAACGAGGCCGTCGACACGATCGAGGCCGCGGCCGACGACCTGCTGTCCACCGGCGCCCGGCTGATGACGCTCGGCGGCGACCACACCATCGCGCTGCCGCTGCTGCGCTCGGTGGCCAAGAAGCACGGGCCGGTGGCGCTGCTCCACTTCGACGCCCATCTCGACACCTGGGACACCTACTTCGGCGCCGAGTACACCCACGGCACGCCGTTCCGCCGGGCCGTCGAGGAGGGCATCCTCGACACGTCCGCGCTGTCCCACGTGGGCACCCGCGGCCCGCTCTACGGCAAGCAGGACCTGGACGACGACGCCAAGATGGGCTTCGGCATCGTCACGTCGGCCGACGTCATGCGCCGCGGCGTCGACGAGATCGCCGACCAGCTGCGCCAGCGCATCGGCGACCGCCCGCTGTACATCTCCATCGACATCGACGTACTGGACCCGGCGCACGCCCCCGGCACCGGTACCCCGGAGGCGGGCGGGCTGACCTCCCGCGAACTCCTGGAGATCGTCCGCGGACTCGCCTCCTGCCACCTGGTCTCCGCCGACCTCGTGGAGGTGGCCCCGGCCTACGACCACGCGGAGATCACCTCGGTCGCCGCGTCCCACACGGCGTACGAGCTCACCACGATCATGGCCCGACAGATCGCGGAGGGGCGTACGAAGTGACGCACGACCACCACCACGAGACCCCCCGGCTCACCGCCGAGCAGACCGCAGCCGCGCTGAATCCTCCGCCCGGCCGCAACGGCGGCGACCTGGTCGTCGAGACCCTCCAGGGGCTGGGCGCCACCACGGTCTTCGGCCTCCCCGGCCAGCACGCGCTCGGCATGTTCGACGCGCTGCGCCGCTCCTCGCTCGGGTACATCGGCCTGCGCGTCGAGAACAACGCGGGCTTCGCCGCCGACGCGTACGGCCGGATCACCGGCGAAGTGGCCCCGCTGCTGCTCTCCACCGGCCCCGGCGCCCTGACCTCGCTCGCCGCGCTCCAGGAGGCGGCAGCCGCCAGCGCGCCGGTACTCGCGATTTCCAGCCAGATCCCGACGGCCGGGCTCGGCGGCGGACGCCACGGCTATCTGCACGAACTCCGCGACCAGCAGGCGTCGTTCCGCGACATCGTGAAGTCCGTGCACACGGTCCGCACGCCGTCGCAGATCCCGTCGGCCATCGCGGCGGCCTGGGAGTCCGCGCTCACGGCGCCGCACGGCCCGGTCTGGGTGGAGATCCCGCAGGACGTCCTGCTGGCGGAGACCCTGCTGCCACCGGTCACGGCGATGGACGCGACCCCGCGCGAGCTCGAACCCCGCCCGGAACTGACCGCCGTGGCGGCCCACTGGCTCTCGCACGCCGAACGCCCGGTGATCATCGCGGGCGGCGGGGTCGTACGGTCCGACGCGTCCGGCAAGCTCCGCGCGCTCGCCGAGAAGCTGGACGCGCCGGTCGTCTGCACGGTCGGCGGCAAGGGGGCGTTCCCCTGGGAGCACCCGCTCTCGCTCCAGTCCTGGATGGAGGACCGGCACACCACGGACTTCCTCGAAGCGGCCGACGTCCTGCTGGTCGTCGGCTCGGGGCTCGGCGAACTCTCCTCCAACTACCACACGTTCAAGCCGCGCGGCCGGGTCGTCCAGATCGAGGCCGACCTCGGCAAGCTGGAGTCCAACCATCCGGCGCTCGGTATCCACGCGGACGCCAGGACCGCGCTCTCGGCCCTGCTGGACGCGGTGACCGACCGGACGGATCCCGGCGCGCCGGACGCCGTACGGACGGTGCTCGCGAAGGTACGGGAGCGGATCGCGGGCCAGGACCTGGGCCTGGAACAGCAGATCCTGGCCTCGGTGCGGGCCGCGCTGCCCGCCGACGCGCCCAGCTTCTGGGACATGACGATCCTCGCCTACTGGGCCTGGTCCGCCTGGCCCGGCGCCCTGCACTCCGCCCAGGGCGCGGGCGGTCTCGGCTACGGCTTCCCGGCGGCGCTGGGCGCGGCGGTCGCCGACCCCACCAGGCCGGTCCTCGCCGTGTCGGGGGACGGCGGCGCGATGTACTCGATCGCCGAACTGGCCACGGCCAGGCAGTACAACCTGCCGGTCACCTGGCTGATCGTGGACGACGGCGGCTACGGGATCCTGCGCGAGTACATGGAGGACGCGTTCGGCGAGGCCACGGCCACGGAACTGGCCCGCCCGGACTTCGTCGCGCTCGCCGGGTCCTTCGGCGTCCCCGCGGTCCGCACCACCCCGGAGTCACTCACCGAGGACCTGGCCAAGTCCCTTGCGGAACCAGGGCCTTCGGTGGTCGTGCTGCCCGCGCTGCTCAAGATGTTCGCTCCGACGCATCTGGACTGAACGGTGGAGCCGCGGGGTCAGGCGGCGGCCGTACGTGCCGTGAACGCGACGTGGGACGTGTCGTCGACCAGCTCCAGCCGGAGTGACGCGTCCAACGCGCGTGCCAGCCGTGCCAGCAGCGGCAGGGTCGGCACGGTGCCGCCCAGTTCCAGCTTGGAAACCTGTGGCTGGGTCATGTCTGCCCGCTGGGCGAGCTCGGCCTGCGAGATACCGAGTTCCGTCCGGCGGTCGTACACGGCCTGGCCGAGGTCGAACGCGAGGCGGATCTCCTCCTGCATCCGTGCTACGCCAGGACCCTCGGCGATCCCCTGAGCGGTCTTCTTGTCCCGAGCGAGCTTCCAGCGTGCGTGACTGACCATCACAGCTCTCCCTTCTCCACGGCACGGGTGAATTCGTCGTGAGCAGGCTCGTGGCTTGCTTCACAGGTGCTCTTGGCGCGTTGCGCGCGAGCGACCTCGGCGTCTTCGCGCGATCTGGTCTTGCGGAAGATCGTCAGCAGCACGATCCGGCGGTCCGGTGCGAGCCAGTACGAGACCCGTATGGCATCTCGATTGTGCCCCAGAGCGAAGCGCAACTCTCTTACACCGTCGCCCAGATGTCGCGAGTAGGGCTCCCCGAGGGTGGTCGGGCTGTCTGCCAGTCGCCCGGCGACGTGGTCCACCACTGCGTAGTCCCGGTCCGAGAGGTTCATCAACCACAGCCGGACCTCCGGTTCGATCTCGATCACATAGGGGGCATCCATATAGCCGAACGTATAGCTACTCCAGTGTATATCGGCACGTTCATCTGCGGAATCAGCCTCAGGAGTGAAAGACGCAGGGTCCTGCCGTGCAACTTTCCGGCCGCCCGCGAGTCATCTGAGGCGGGGCGCCAGGGCGCTCCCGAATGACCTCAGGGGACGGGAAACCTCCATGACACACCACCGAATACCCCGCCGGACAGCTGCCGCGACCGCCGCGGCGCTGGCCGCCGGAGTCCTCGCGCCGCTCGCCTTCACGGCGGCTCCGGCGGAGGCCGCGACGCCCGCCGTGGCGTGCACCTCCGCCAGGGCCGGGCTGGCCGCGAAGCTGAAGACGGACATCACCGCCGCGCTCAAGGGGCGGAAATCGACCGTCGCGGTCGGTCTCTACGACCGGTCGACGAAGACCACCTGCACCCTGCGCGGGGACACGACGTACGACTCCGCGAGCGTCGTGAAGGCCACCGTGCTCGCGACGCTGCTCTGGGACAACAAGAAGCACAACCGCTATCTGACGGCCCGCGAGACCAGCCTCGCCACCGCCATGATCACCAAGTCGGACAACAACGCCACCTCCACCCTGTGGAAGCAGCTCGGCGCGACGAAGGTCAAGGGCTTCCTCAAGGCGGCGGGCATGACCCGGACGGTTCCCGGTTCCGGCACGTACTGGGGGCTCACGCAGATCACCGTCCGGGACGAGCAGAAGCTGCTGGCCCTGCTCACCGCCAAGAACTCCGTACTGAGCGACAGCTCACGGGCGTACGAGCTCGGGCTGATGCACAAGGTCATCTCGTCCCAGCGCTGGGGCACCCCCGCCGGGGCCCCGGCGGGAGCGACCGTACAGGTCAAGAACGGCTGGCTGCAGCGGTCCACGCACGGGTGGCGGGTGCACTCGATCGGGGCCTTCACCGGCAAGGGCCACGACTACACGATCACCGTGCTCACCCAGGACAACAGGACGATGACCGACGGCGTGAACACCATCCAGGCCGTCGCCCGCGCGATCCACAAGGACCTCAACGCCAAGGCCGCTCTGCGCGCGACCGTCGAGCCGCCGGCCACGCCCCACGAGGTGGCCCCCGCGGTCCCGAACGCGTAGGTCCGGCGACCGGTCTCCCCCGGCCTTCCGGCCCGTGATTGTTGCGGCGGGATGAAATCCCCTGGTCGCCGCGTTGGTTCCTTCCGGTGGTATCGGACAACGGGAGGCACCAGTGGCGGACGCCGCGACAACACGGGAACAGGGCTGGGGGAGACGGCTCACCGGGTACGCCTGGCGCTACCGGCGCAATGTGCTGCTGGCCCTCGGCTCCTCACTCGCCGGGATGGCCGTCATGGCCCTCGTCCCGCTGGTCACCAAGGTGATCATCGATGACGTCATCGGGAACCACACGCGGTCCCTCGGGGTGTGGACGGGGCTGCTGATCGGCGCGGCCGTCGTCGTCTACGTACTCACCTACATCCGGCGGTACTACGGCGGCCGTCTCGCCCTCGACGTCCAGCACGACCTCCGGACCGAGATGTACGGCACGATCCTGAAGCTGGACGGGCGGCGGCAGGACGAACTCTCCACCGGCCAGGTCATCGGCCGTGCCACCAGCGACCTCCAGCTGATCCAGGGCCTGCTCTTCATGCTGCCGATGACCCTCGGCAACGTCCTGCTCTTCGTGATCTCCCTGGGGATCATGGCCTGGCTCTCCCCGCTGCTGACCCTGATCGCCGTCGCCGTCGCCCCCGCGCTGTGGATCATCGCCAAGCGCAGCAGGACCCGGCTCTTCCCCGCCACCTGGTACGCCCAGGGGCAGGCGGCGGCCGTCGCGGGCGTCGTGGACGGGGCCGTCACCGGCGTCCGCGTGGTGAAGGGCTTCGGCCAGGAGGACCAGGAGACGGGCAAGCTCCGCGAGGTCAGCCGCAGGCTCTTCGCGGGCCGGCTGCGCACCATCAAGCTGAACTCCCGCTACACCCCGGCGCTCCAGGCCGTCCCCGCCCTCGGGCAGGTCGCGATGCTGGCGCTCGGCGGCTGGCTGGCCACCCGCGGCGAGATCACCCTCGGCACGTTCGTCGCCTTCTCCTCCTACCTCGCCCAGCTCGTCGGCCCGGTCCGGATGCTGGCGATGGTGCTCACCGTCGGCCAGCAGGCACGGGCGGGCGTCGAGCGCGTACTGGAGCTGATCGACACCGAACCGTCCATCCCCGACGGGACGAAGGAACTCCCCGCGGACGCCGGGGCGAGCGTCGAGTTCGACGACGTGTCGTTCGGCTACGCGCAGGAGCGGCCCGTGCTCGACGGCTTCTCGCTGGCCATCGCGCCCGGCGAGACCGTCGCCGTCGTCGGCTCGTCCGGCAGCGGGAAGTCGACCGTCTCGCTGCTGCTCCCGCGTTTCTACGACGTCTCGCACGGCGCCGTACTCATCGGCGGCCACGACGTACGCGAACTGACCCTGGAATCGCTGCGGGCCGCCATCGGCCTCGTGCCCGAGGACAGCTTCCTGTTCTCCGACACCGTCCGCGCCAACATCGCGTACGGCCACCCCGACGCCACCGACGAGCAGATCCGCACCGCGGTCCGCGCCGCCCAGGCCGACCGCTTCATCGACGAACTGCCCGCCGGGTACGACACCACCGTCGGCGAACACGGCCTCACCCTCTCCGGCGGCCAGCGCCAGCGCATCGCCCTGGCCCGCGCCATCCTCACCGACCCCCGGCTGCTCCTCCTCGACGACGCCACCTCCGCGGTGGACGCCCGCGTCGAGCACGAGATCCACGAGGCACTGCGCGGCGTGATGGCCGGCCGTACGACGCTGCTCATCGCCCACCGCCGCTCCACCCTCAACCTCGCCGACCGCATCGCGGTGCTCGACGGGGGCCGCCTCGCCGACATCGGTACGCACGAGGAGCTGGAGGAGCGCTGCGCGCTCTACCGGCGGCTGCTCACCGACCCCGAGGAACTGGGCGGGGTCTCACCCGGCCACGCCCTCCCGGCCGACGCCGACGCGCTGGAGGACACCTCCGTACGGGACGAGCTGGACGCCGAGTTCGACGTCGAGCGCGGCATCACCCCGCCCCTGTGGGTACGCACCGAGGCGCCCGCCGGGAGCGCTGAAGGCGCGCCCGCCGCACCCGGCGGGATGCCCGCCACCCCCGAACTCCTCGCCCAGGTCGAGGCGCTGCCGCCCGCCACGGACACCCCGGACGTCGACGAGGCGCACGCCGTCACGGCCGAGACGTCCTACGGACTGCGCAGACTACTGCGCGGCTTCGGACCCGTCCTGCTGATCAGCCTGCTGCTGGTGGCGGTCGACGCGGGCATGGGGCTGCTCCTGCCGGTACTGATCCGGCACGGCATCGACCAGGGCGTCACCCGGCTCGCCACCGGCGCGGTGTGGACCGCGGCCGGGCTCGCGCTGGTGACCGTGGCCGTCCAGTGGCTGGCGCAGACCGGCGAGACCCGGATGACCGGACGGACCGGCGAGCGCGTTCTCTACACCCTCCGTCTGAAGATCTTCGCCCAGCTCCAGCGGCTCGGACTCGACTACTACGAGCGCGAGTTGACGGGCCGGATCATGACCCGGATGACCACCGACGTGGACGCGCTGTCCACCTTCCTGCAGACCGGTCTGGTCACCGCGTTCGTCTCGGTCGTCACGTTCTTCGGCATCCTCGTCGTGCTCGTCGTGATCGATGTGCAGCTGGCTCTGGTGGTCTTCGCCACGCTGCCGTTCCTGATCGTCGCCACGTACTTCTTCCGGAAGAAGAGCGTCAAGGCGTACGAGCTGGCGCGCGAGCGGGTCTCCGCCGTCAACGCCGACCTCCAGGAGACGGTGTCCGGGCTGCGGATCGTGCAGGCCTTCCAGGGCGAGGGCACCGGCTCGGCGCGCTTCGCGGGCCGCAGCGACCACTACCGGCAGGCGCGGGTGCGCGGGCAGTGGCTGATCTCGGTCTACTTCCCCTTCGTGCAGCTGCTGTCGTCGGTGGCCGCGGCGGCCGTACTGATCGTGGGCTCGGGCCGCATCGAGGGGGGCACGCTCACCACGGGCGCGCTGGTCGCGTACCTGCTCTACATCGACCTGTTCTTCGCCCCCGTGCAGCAGCTCTCGCAGGTCTTCGACGGGTACCAGCAGGCCACGGTCTCGCTCAAGCGCATCCAGGAACTGCTCCAGGAGCCCACGTCGACGAAGGGCGCCGCCGCGCCACTGGACGTGACCTCGCTGCGCGGCGAGATCGCCTTCGAGGGCGTCTCGTTCGCCTACGGTCCCGCCGACGGCGGCGCGGACGGTCCGGCCGACCAGCCCGAAGCGGCGCTCAGCGGCATCGACCTGCGGATCCCGGCCGGGCAGACGGTCGCCTTCGTGGGGGAGACGGGCGCGGGCAAGTCCACGCTGGTCAAGCTGGTCGCCCGGTTCTACGACCCGACGTCGGGCCGGGTCACCGCGGACGGTACGGATCTGCGGGACATGGACATGACGGCGTACCGCCACCGGCTCGGCGTCGTCCCGCAGGAGGCGTACCTCTTCGCGGGTACGGTCCGGGACGCCATCGCCTACGGCCGCGCGGACGCGACGGACGCCGAGGTCGAGGCGGCGGCGCGGGCGGTCGGCGCGCACGACATGATCGCCACGCTGGACGGCGGCTATCTGCACACCGTGGCCGAGCGGGGACGCAATCTCTCCGCGGGGCAGCGGCAGCTGATCGCGCTGGCCCGCGCGGAGCTGGTGGACCCGGACATCCTGCTGCTCGACGAGGCGACGGCCGCACTCGACCTGGCGTCGGAGGCCCAGGTCAACCAGGCCACGGACCGGATCGCGGGCCGTCGTACGACGCTGGTGGTGGCCCACCGCCTGACGACGGCGGCGCGGGCGGACCGGGTGGTGGTGATGGACCACGGACGGGTCGTCGAGGACGGCACGCACGAGGAACTGCTGGCGCTGGACGGCAGCTACGCGCGGCTGTGGCGGACGTTCGTGGGGGAGCCCGCCGAGGTGGTGGCGTAGGGAGTCCGGTCCTCCGGGGGGTCGGCGGCCCCCGGGGATCCGGCTGTTCCAGGAGCGCGGCAGCTGCCGGGAGTCCGGCTGCTCCGGGAGTTCGGTTGTTCCCGGGACCGGAGCCGTGGACGGCGTTACCATGACGATCTGTCAGGTAGGGGGGGCGGGATGGATCCACTGGTTTTGGCCGCCGGGACAACCTTGGTCAGTGCGATGGCCACGGACGGGTGGCAGCAGGCCCGTGAGTCGGTCCTGGGGCTGTGGCGCCGGGTGCACCCCGAGCGGGTGGACGCCGTCGGGGCGGAACTCGCCGAGGTCCGTGCCGAGTTGCTGGCAGCCCGCCGGGCCGGAGACGAGCAGACGGAAGCGGAACTGGCGGCCGACTGGCAGCGTCGGCTGCGCCGGCTGCTGGAGCGCGACCCGAGCCTCGGGGGCGAGCTCCGTCGCGTTCTGGACGAGGAGCTGGGTCCGCTGGTTCCGCCGCCGGGCCCGCACTCGGTGACGCAGCGGGCCACGGTCTCCGGGCGCGGCAACAGAACCTTCCAGGCAGGAGGCAGCATCACCCACCATGAGTCAGCCCCCTGAGTTACCCGCACCGGCGGATTCTGTTCAGCAGCACGCGACGGCCTCCGGTGACAGCCAGATCGTTCAGGCGGGTCGCGACGCGTACGTCGTCTTCACCAGCGGGTTTGTCGCGTCCGGGGAGCTGCCGGGGCAGGAAGCCCGCCAAGCCGTGCCCGCGGAAGGCGAGTTGTGCCCGTACCCCGGCCTGGCGTCCTTCGGAGTGGAACAGGCCAGATGGTTCTTCGGCCGTGAGGCGCTGATCGGGGAACTGCTCGGACAGCTCGTCGAGGGCAGCCCACTGGCCGTGGTCGGCCCGTCCGGAGCGGGCAAGTCCTCCCTGCTGATGGCGGGTCTGCGACCGGCACTGACCAGCGGCAGGCTTCCGGTCGACGGATCCCGTGAGTGGCCGCACGCGGTTCTCACACCCACCTCGCGCCCCATGACGGTGCTGGCCGAACAGCTCGCCCTCGCTGCCGGAGGCAGCGTGGAAGCCGTTCGGCAGGCTCTGGACGCCGACCCCGGGGCGTACGTCGCGGAGCTGCGCAGGACACTCGGCGCCGGAGCGGGGTCCCCGGCGAGCCGGCGACTCGTGCTGATCGTCGATCAGTTGGAAGAGCTCTTCACCCTCTGCGCGGACAAGGCCGAACGCGCGCGCTTCATCGACGTGATCAGCCGGCTCGCGACGCCCGGGGACGGATGCACACGCCCCGACGTCCTGCTGGTGCTCGGCCTCCGGGCGGACTTCTACGGTTACTGCATCGCCGAGCCGCTCCTGCGCGCGATGCTGCAGGACCGTCAGGTGCTGGTGGGACCGATGGCGGAGAGCGAGCTGCGGGACGCGATCACCGCACCCGCGGCGGCCACCGGGCTGACGATGGAGCCGGGCCTCGAAGAGCTGCTGCTCCGGGATCTGGGCGTCTTCCCCTCGGACCTGAGCAGGGACCGCCCCGATACCGGCACGTGGTTCTCCGCGGGCAGGCTGCCGCTGCTCGCGCACGCACTGCAGATGACATGGGTCCAGCGCAGGGACCGGGTCCTCACCGTCGCCGACTACCAGGCCACCGGGGGGATCCACCGGGCGATCTCCAGGACTGCCGAGCGGCGTTTCGAAAGCCTGGACGCGTCGGCCCGGCGGGGAGCGGAAGCGCTGTTCCTGCGCCTGGTCAGAATCGGTGACGGGGCGGAGGACACCCGCAAGCGGGTATCGCTCGGCATGTTGGAGGCAAGCGATACGGAGGCCTCGGCAACCGCCGCCGCGCTGACCGCGTTCACCCGGGAGCGGTTGCTCACCGTGGACGGGGATCTCGCGGCGGTGGCCGACATGACGGTCCAGATCACCCATGAGGCCCTGATCAAGGCGTGGCCGCGGCTGCGCCGGTGGATCGAACACGGCCGGTCCGACGTCCTGGTCCGCCAGGAACTCGAAGAGGCCGCCCGGGGGTGGGACACCCAGCGCTCGGACGGCTCCCTGCTGTACCGGGGCAGCCGACTGGAGAGCGCGGCCAGGGCTGCCGCAGCCGCGCCGGGGCACCTGAGCCGGACCGCTCTCGACTTCCTCGCCCTGTCCAGGCAGCAGGCGGCGAGGGCGGCCCGGGTCCGCCGAAGCGTCATCGCCGTGCTGACAGCGCTGGTACTCGCCGTCTCCGGAACGGCGATCTTCGCCTTCCAGCAGCGCGCGACGGCGCAGAGCCAGCGTGACTCCGCCCGGGAACAGCGGGACACCGCGGTGGCGGGCCAGATCGCCATCGAGGCCGACCGGATCCGCTCCACCGACCCCTCACTCGCGGCCCAGCTCGACCTCGCCTCGTACCGCATGCGCCCCAACGACAGCACGTACACGAATCTGCTGGCGTGGGAGAACAGCCCGCTGTCCACCGTGCTGCCGGGCGCGGTCGGCACACCGGTGTTCGACAGGGACGGGCACCGGCTGGTGACGCGGCAGGGCGACGGCTCGCTCCGTCTCTGGGACAGCCGTGATCCGGCCCGTCCGAGGCCGCTCAGCCCGCCGATCCATGCCCTGAAGGGGACGGGCGGTATCGCGCTGAGCGCGGACGGGCGCACCCTCGTGGCTCATGTCGCCGGACAGGGCACGGCACCGGGGCACGACGGCGGGCCGGCCCTCTGGGATCTCTCCGATCCGGCTCGGCCACGGCGGTCCGGTCCGCCCATCGGCAGCGCCGACGACTGGATCATCGGCCTCTCGCCGAACGGCCGCACGGTGGTGACCAGAGACCAGGACAAGATGACCACGACGCTCCGGGACGTCACCGACCCCACGAACCCGACCGTCCTCACGACGCTGCCCGGCACAGCCGTTGCCCTGAGCCCGGACGGCAGGACCCTCGCCGTCTGGCAGGACGTGGAAAACGCCCTCCAGTTCTTCGACATCTCCCGCGCCGCGGCCCCGGTGCCGCTGCTGCCGAACGGTTTGGACGTGGTGAGCACGCTGCGGCCGGGGGCCGTGTTCAGCGGGGACGGCCACCGGTTGGTCACGACCGGCGATCCGGGCGGCAACGGTGTGGTCAGTGCGGACGGTCAGGACACGATCCGGGTGTGGGACGTGACGGAACCGCGCCACCCGCGCCTGCGCAACGAAGGGGTGGTTGCCCGTGGTTCGGCGCTTGCCCTGGCGTTGCGGCCCGACGGCCAGGTGGTTGCCACCGCGGGCCAGGACCGCACGATTCAGCTCTGGAGAACCGACGACACCGAGGGCGGTGAACCGGCGCCTCCGTCCTCCTCGGACCCGGAGCGGGCCGGCGCACTCGTGGAGATGAACGCACCGCTCGGCGGACACACCGATGCCCTCGCCGATCTGGTGTTCAGTCCCGACGGCTCGGCCCTGGCCAGCAGCGACGGCAGTACGGTCCGGCTGTGGTCCCTCCCGCGCGCGGCCTCCACCCCCGGCGGAACAGCGGACCGGCTGGCGATCACGCAGAAGGGGAAGACCCTCGTCACCGGCACCGAGGACAGCACCGGTGTGCACCCACGGCTGGTGAGGCTGTGGGATCTCACGGCTCCCCGCGGGCCGAAGCCGCTCGGCGGATCCCTGGTCGGGAACATCGGGAAATTCACCGTGCCGGCGGCGGTCAGCCCGGACGGCAGGACCCTGGGCACGCTCGACAAGGACTCCGCGATCCGTCTGTGGAACATCGCGGACCCGGCTCACCCGGTGCCCTACGGTGTCCCGTTCGCCGGTACGGGCAGCGGGGACAGCCTGGACTTCGCACCGGACGGCCGCACGCTGTGGAGGGTGGATCCGGTCGGCAGGATCCATGTGTGGAATGTCGCCGATCCGGCGCATCCCCGAGCCGTCGACTTCTCCGGCCCGGAGGGCCTGACCAATGTCCGCGCGTTCAGCCCGGACAGCCGCATTCTCGTCAGCAGTGACACCAGCGACACCAGCACGGCGCGGTTGTGGGACATCAGTGATCCGGCGGAGCCGAAGGAACTGAGCCATGTCGGGGCCGACACGAGCCACGACAACCCCGCGGCGTTCTCCGCGGACGGGCGCATCCTCGCCACGCCGGGGAGCGACCGCACGGTGCGTCTCTGGGACGTCAGCGATCCACGGCATCCCGCCGCCGTCGGCGGTCCGCTGGCCGGGCACACCGACACCGTCACCGCCATTGGCTTCGTGCCGCACACCCGGCTGCTGGCCACCGCCGCCCGGGACAACACCGTCAGGCTCTGGGACCTCTCCGACCTCAGGCATCCCAAGGCGAAGGGACGCGCGGTCAGCGCGCCCGGGGCAGGTCCGCTCGGCTTCAGCCCCGACGGGCGGACCTTGGCCACCGGTGGGGTCTCCGGGACGGTGCAGGTCTGGGACCTGGATGTGGAACACGCCGCAGCGCGTATCTGCTCCGCCACCTCCCATGTCCTGAGCGCGGAAGTATGGGAGCGGCACTTCTTGGGAATTCAGTACCGCCCCGCCTGCCGCTGAGCGGTTGCACCGAACCTGTCACCATCTGTCCGTTTATGCGGTGCAACCGGTGGGCGGCCCTGTGCGTCCGTACGTACATACATACGACCGTGTGGCCGAGGGGGAAGAAGTGTTCGACATGTGGCGCGGACCGAGGCGCGTACGGCGTGGTGTGCGGCGCGGAGCGGGGGCGCTGACCGCAGCCGCCGCGCTGGCCCTCGCCTTCGTGGGGCCCGGCACGCAGCCCGCCGCCGCGGCGTCCGGCTGTCCCGGGCACCAGGTGAGGACGGTGCCCTTCGCCACCGGGCAGTTGCAGGTCTACCGGAGCGGCCAGTACGTCTGTGCCGTCACGCTCGCCAGGTCGCCGGGCCCCAGGAGGCAGATGTCCGTCTCGCTCCAGGCGCGTGGCGCCCGAGCGGTCGTGGACAGCGGCCGGTTCACCCGACTGGCGGGGCCGGTGAAGGTCCGTGCCACGCACCGCTGTGTGCGGGCCGTGGGCGTGGTCTCCGGCAAGAAGGGCGCCTCCGGCTGGATGCTCTGCTGAGTGCCCGACCTCCCTCCGATGGTCAACGGATGGTCAACTGGGTCTGGCGTGCCATGCGTTACCCCCGCTAGGTTCGCGGCTACTCGTAGTGATCTCCAGGGGAGGGCTGAATGCGCAAGGCGCTCAGATGGCTGCTCGCGTTCGTGGTGCTCATAGGCACCTTGAGCGTGGCAGGAGCTTCGGCCGGTGCGGCCACCGCGGCAGGACCGGACACGCCGGACATCAAGGACCGGATCCTCGCGATACCGGGAATGAAGCTCATCGAGGAGAAGCCCTACACGGGCTACCGTTTCTTCGTCCTCCAGTACACCCAGCCCATCGACCACCGTCAC
Source organism: Streptomyces sp. A 4/2 (assembly GCF_940670765.1). Taxonomy (GTDB): domain Bacteria; phylum Actinomycetota; class Actinomycetes; order Streptomycetales; family Streptomycetaceae; genus Streptomyces. The sequence goes on along the minus strand of NZ_CALNVW010000007.1, from coordinate 277,727 downwards.
CCGTCGAAGGGCACCTTCGAGCAGCGCCTCACGCTGCTGCACAAGGACACCAGCCGGCCCACGGTCCTCTACACCGGCGGCTACAACGTCTCCACCAGTCCCAGCCGCTCCGAGCCGACCAGGATCGTCGACGGCAACCAGGTGTCGCTGGAGTACCGGTACTTCACCCCCTCCCGGCCGCAGCCCGCCGACTGGTCGAAGCTGGACATCTGGCAGGCCGCGAGCGACCAGCACCGGCTGTTCACGGCGCTGAAGAAGATCTACACCAGGAACTGGCTCACCACCGGCGGTTCCAAGGGCGGCATGACCGCCACCTATTACGAGCGTTACTACCCGCGCGACATGGACGGGGTCGTCGCCTACGTCGCCCCGAACGACGTCGTCAACGACGAGGACTCGGCGTACGACCGCTTCCTCGCAGGGGTCGGCACCAAGGAGTGCCGCGACAGGCTGGAGGGCGTGCAGCGCGAAGCGCTCGTCCGGCGGGAGCCGCTGGAGAAGAAGTACGCCCAGTACGCGGCGGACCACGGCTACACCTTCACCACCACCGGCTCCCTCGACCGTTCCTACGAGGCCGTGGTGATGGACTACATCTGGGGCTTCTGGCAGTACAGCCTGCTCTCCGACTGCGACACCGTCCCCGCCGACGCCCCGCACGCCACCGACCAGGCCATCTGGGACTCCGTCGACACGATCTCCGGCTTCTCCTTCTACACCGACCAGGGGCTGGAGCCGTACACGCCGTACTACTACCAGGCGGGCACCCAGCTCGGTTCGCCGGACATCCAGCAGCCCTGGCTCGGCAAGCTGAGCCGCTACGGCTACCAGGCGCCGCGTCACTTCGTGCCCCGCTCCATCCCGATGCGGTTCCAGCCGTCCGTGATGGCGGACGTGGACCGCTGGGTGAAGCACAACGCCCACCACATGCTCTACGTGTACGGGCAGAACGACCCGTGGGGCGCCGAGCGCTTCAGCGTCGGGAAGCACGCGGACGACAGTTACGTCTTCACCGCGCCCGGGATGAACCACGGCGCCAACGTCGACGGGCTCGCCCCCGCCGACAAGGCGAAGGCCACCGCCCGCATCCTGGCCTGGGCCGGCGTCGCCCCGGCCGCGGTCCAGGCCGACCCGGCGCAGGCCGCACCGCTCGCCGCGTACGACGCGCAGCTCGACAGGACCACCGTGGGACGCGAGCGGGTCCTGCGGCCCTGACGCACAACTCCACGCACAACTCCACACACTGTGCCCGCCGTCGACCGGAGTTCCGGACGCGGCGGGCACAGCCGTGCGGTGGTGCCTGGACCGGTGAATGCGGCGGTCAGTACGTCAGACCGTGGCCGACCGGGTACAGCACCTGCGTGGGATCGTCGGCGCGCTGGACGGGCACGGGCAGTTGGCCCCGCGGCTCCGCCCGTCCGGCGATCACCCGGGCCGCGGCCCGGAGTTCGACGTCGGTCCAGCTGTAGGTGGCGAGCGCGGCGCCGACACCGGGCAGGTTCGCGATGTCGTACGGGTTGCGGATCGCGATCTGCACCACCGTGGCACCGGCCGCCAGGAGCGCGGCCACCAGCTTGGACTGCGCGTCACCCGCCGCCACGTCGTACGTGCCGACGATCACCGCGTCCTTGCCCCGCGCGGCGGCGACGGCGCCCTCGATCTGCGCCGCGGTGGGAGCCGTGCCGGTGGACAGCACCGTGGTGGTGAACCCGAGCCCGGTCAGCTCCTTGCCCAGCACGCCCGTCGGCGGCCCCGTCGTCCCCGAGGGCGAAGCCGGGTCGGCGCCGACGACCAGCAGGCTGCGGGTGCGCCGCCGGGAGAGCGGGAGGAGCCGGTCCCGGTTCGCCAGCAGGGTGGTGGTCCGCTCCGCGATCCGGTCGGCGGTGGCCAGATGGGACCGGGTGCCGACGACGTGGTCCACCTGGCGGTCGTCCACGTACGGAGCGCGGAACAGCCCGCGCCGCTCCTTGAGCCGGAGGATCCGCAGGATCGATTCGTCGAGCCGGTCCTCGGTGATCTCCCCGCTCTTCACGGCGCTCAGTACGCCGTTCCAGGCGGTGGCGAGGTCCGGCGGGTTCAGCAGCTGGTCCGCTCCCGCTCCGAGTGCCAGCACCGGGACCCGGTCGTCGCCGTACTTGTCCCGTACGCCCTGCATCCCCAGCGAATCGGTGATGACCACGCCGTCGTACCCGAGTTCCTCGCGCAGGATGCCGGTGAGGATCGGGCGGGACAGGGTGGCCGGGTCGTTGCTCGGGTCCAGTGCGGGGAACTGGATGTGCGCCGTCATGATCGAGTCGATCCCGGCGGCGACGGCCGCCTTGAACGGCGGTGCGTCGATGCGCTCCCACTCCTCGCGGGTGTGGGTGATGATCGGGATACCCGTGTGGCTGTCGACCGAGGTGTCGCCGTGGCCGGGGAAGTGCTTGGCGGTGGCGGCGACCTGCGAGCTCTGGTAGCCCTGCACCTCGGCGCCGACCATCCGGGCCACGGCCGCCGGTTCGGAGCCGAAGGACCGGACCCCGATGACCGGGTTGGCGGGGTTGACGTTGACGTCCGCGTCGGTCGAGTAGTCCTGCCGGATGCCGATCGCGTGCAGTTCGGCCCCGGAGATGCGGCCCACCGTACGGGCGTCCTCGCGCGAGCGGCCCGCACCCAGCGCCATCGCGCCGGGGAACAGCGTGGCCGGGTAGCCGACCCGGCAGACGATGCCGTGTTCCTGGTCGGTGGCGATCAGCAGGGGCACGGGGGTGGGCTGGGCGAGCCCCGCCCGCTGGATGCCGTTGGAGAGGGCGGCGATCTGGTGCGGGTCCCGGGTGTTGTGCGCCCAGGTGAAGTAGATGATGCCGCCGACGTGGTACTTCGCGATCAGTTCGGCGGCGGTGCGGACCCCGATCTCAGCGAGGTTGGCGTCGATGTCGGCCTGGTCGGGCGCTGTCGCGGAGTGCCCGTACACCCGCATCACGAAGAGCTGACCGACCTTCTCCTCGATGCTCATGCGGGCGATCAGCTTCTTGAGCTGCCGGTCCTGACCGTGGTCGCGGGGGTCGGCGTACGCCGTGGTCCCGGTGGCTGCCACCGCGGCCACCGCGGCGGTAGCGGTGAGCAGGGTGCGTCTGGAGGTGCGGTACTGCACTGGTGCCCCTTCCGGCCGTACTGCGCAAGGAAAATGAAGGAAACTTCCAAGGGGAACGGATATCCGGAAAGTAACTGCCAGGTCAAGGGTGCGGGCAGAATGAAGCCCATTGGCGCACACGGGGGAACGGCCGGCGTCGTGCTCGGACTGCGATCAGCCCGCGATAAAGGTCAGACGCTGACCTAGTCGGCCTCTAGCGTGCTTCTCGTCCGGCGGAACAGGAACGACAGAAGGCAGAGACCATGAACGCCAATGACCCGATCGCCCACGACGAGGCCGGAGTTCCGGCCGTCACCGGCGAGCGTGCCGACCTGCTGGAGGCGCTGGCCAAGCAACGGCACTTCCTGCGGTTCACCACCCGTGACCTCACCGACGAGCAGGCCGGGCTGCGGACCACCGCGGGTGAACTGTGCCTCGGCGGTCTCATCAAGCACGTCGCCGCGGTCGAGCGGACCTGGGCGGGCTTCATCGTGGACGGCCCGTCGGTGATGAGGGACTTCACCGCCATGACCGAGGCCGACTGGGTCCAGCGGGCCGACGAGTTCCGGCTGCTGCCCGGTGAGACGCTGGCAGGCGTGCTGGCCGACTACGCCGAGGTGGCCCACCGGACCGACGAACTGATCGCCACCCTGCCCGACCTGGACGCCGCCCGGCCGCTGCCGAAAGCCCCTTGGTTCGAGCCCGGCGCGCGGTGGTCGGCCCGCCGGGTGCTGCTGCACCTCATCGCCGAGACCGCTCAGCACGCCGGTCACGCCGACATCCTCCGCGAGTCCCTGGACGGCGCCAAGTCCATGGGCTGACCGGCGGCGCGGCCGGGCCCGGCCGGATCCCCGTCGGATCCTCAGGCCCGGCCGGATCCCTGTCGGATCCTCAGGCCCGGCCGGATCCCTGTCGGATCCTCAGGCCCGGCCCCCGCGGGCCCGGTGCTCCTGGAGCATGCGTACGGTCTCGGTGATCGCGGGGCGCCGGGCGGCGCCCGTCCGCCACAGCGCGTACAGCCTGCGCACCGGCATCGGATCGAGCGGCACCGCCACCGCCCCGTCCGGCACCGGCCCCCGCCCCAGCCGGGGGATCACCGCGACCCCGAGCCCGGCGGCGACCAGGGCGAGCAGGGTGGGGTTCTCCTCCGCCTGGTGCACGATGTCCGGCTCCTGACCGGCCGCGCGCAGGGTGCGCACCAGCCAGTCGTGGCAGACCCGGCCGGGCGGCTGGCAGACCCACCGCTCCCCGGCCAGCTCCTCGCGCCGTACCGCGGTGCGCCCGGCCAGCGGATGCCCGCCGGGAACGAGCAGATCGCACACGTCGTCGCCGATCACCGCCTGTTCGACCCCTTCGGGGGCGGGCAGCGGGGCGATGTCCCAGTCGTGCGCCACCACCAGATCCGTCACGCCCTTCGCCACCAGATCGAGCGAGAGGTGCGGATCGACCTCGGTGAGCCTGGTGTCCAACGACGGGTGGGCGACGGCCAGTTCGGCCAGCACCCCGGGGAGCAGCCCGCGTGCGGCGGACGCGAACGCGGCGATCGTCAGCCGTCCCGTCGGCCGGCCCTTCCGCTCCTCCAGCGTCGTCTCCGCGCGCTCGACGATCGCCAGCAACTCCTGGGCGGTGGCGGCGAGATGCAGCGCCTCCTCGGTCAGCGCGATGCCCCGGCCGCGGCGCTCCAGCAGGGTGGTCCTGGTCTCCCGTTCCAACTTGGTGATCTGCTGCGAGACGGCGGACGGGGTGTACCCGAGCGCGCTCGCGGCGGCGACCACCGAACCGTGTACGGAGACCGCGTGCAGGGCGCGCAGCCGGGCGAGATCGAGCACGGGGCGCCCTTCCGTTCCGTCGGTCCGTTCCGCCATTCATAAGCGATGCTCAATTCAACCATGAAGAATTCCGCGCTGGTGCTACATGGTCCGCTCCGGTGATGCTCGGTCCATGCGTCCCCTCCACATCGCCCTCGCCGTGGTCGTCACCGCGGTCTGGGGGATCAACTTCACCGTCATCGAGGTCGGCCTCGGCCACTTCCCGCCGCTGCTCTTCTCCGCCCTGCGGTTCCTGGTGGCCGCGCTGCCCGCGGTGTTCTTCGTGGGCCGCCCGAAGGTGGCCTGGAAGTACGTCGTCTCCGTCGGACTGGTGCTGGGGGTGGCCAAGTTCGGGCTGCTCTTCATCGGCATGGACCACGGGATGGACGCCGGGCTCTCCTCGCTGGTGCTCCAGGTCCAGGCGGTCTTCACCGCGCTGTTCGCCGCCGTGGCGCTGGGGGAGCGGCCGGGCCGGACACGGATCGCCGGGATGGCCGTGGCGCTCGCGGGCATCGCCGTCGCGGCCGTCGACGAGGGCGCGAGCGGCCCGGTGACCGCCTTCGTGCTGGTCGTCGCGGCGGCGGCCTGCTGGGGAGTGTCGAACGTCCTCACCCGCAGGGCCGCCCCGCCCGACGCGCTGAACTTCATGGTGTGGGTGTCCACCGTGCCGGTCCTGCCGCTGTTCGGACTCTCCCTGCTCTCCGAGGGCTGGAGCGCCGACGCGCACGCCCTGACCTCCCTCGACCCGAGCGGCGTGGGCATCGTCCTCTACGTCGCGTGGGTCACCACGGTCTTCGGCTTCGGCGCCTGGGGATTCCTGCTCAGCCGGCATCCCGCGTCGTCGGTGGCCCCCTTCACCCTGCTCGTCCCGGTCTTCGGGATGTCCTCGGCCGCGCTGGTGCTGCACGAGGGGATGACCCCGCTGCGCTGGTGCGCCGCGGTGCTGCTGGCCGGCGGGGTCGCCGTCACTTCACTGTCGCGCCCCGGCTCAGCTGCTCCAGGTACTCCCGCCCCGCCACCAGCAGACCGGGCAGCTCCGCCGCTTGCGGGTACCAGCGCTTCTCGTACTCCCAGCACAGCCATCCGTCGGGCGAGTTGAGCAGCTCCACGCACTCGCGGAGCGGCAGCACGCCCGCCCCCAGCGGCAGCGGGGTGGTGTCCTCGGCCGACGCGATGTCCTTGACCTGGGCGTAACCGAGGTGCGGGGCGAGTACGGCATGGCTGGCCGCCGGGGACTCGCCCCCCAGCCAGGTGTGCATCACGTCCCAGAGCGCTCCGGCGTTCCGGTGGCCGACCGGGCCCAGTACCCGGGCCGCGTCGGCGCCGGTGCGGTGCGAGTCGTGGGTCTCCAGGAGGATCCGTACGCCCTTGTCGGCGGCGATCTCGGCGGCTGCGCCGAGCCGTCGGGCGGCAGCCGCGTCCGCCTCCGCCGGTTCCTGGCCGCCCGCGCCGGGGAAGACCCGGACGAACGGGGCGCCGAGGTCGGCGGCGAGGAAGACCAGCTCGGCGAGGCCGGCCTCGATCTCCTTGTCGTCACCCTCGGCGGCCACCCGTACGTACCCGGCGACCCCGAGGATCTCGATGCCGCCGCGCGCGAACTCCTCGGCCGCGGCGGCCCGTTCCCGTGACCCGGTGCCGGGGTGCAGCGCCTCCTCGGGGTGCGCGCGCAGCTCGACCCCCTGATAGCCGGTGTCCGCGGCGAGTCGCACCACGTCCTGGACGGTGATTCCTGGCACCCCGAGGGTGGAGAACGCGTACTTCAACGCACTGTTCCTTCCTGAAGCCTGAGCATCTCGAACGTGAAGACCGATGCCTGCATGATTGCTGTCGGTGCCAGGACATCATTGGTCCACGACGCCCGTTCGCGGTAGCCCGGCTCGCGGGCGGGGGCCGCCGCACCCCCTCACCGGCCCGGCGCCGCCGTGGACGCCCGAGCCATCAGCTCGCCCGGCACCACCGAGATGCCGCCCTCCGGAGCCGCCTCCCGGCCCATCGCCAGCCGCCCCGCCCGCGCCCCCGCCGCGTGCAGCGGCAGCCGCACCGTCGTCAGTGCGGGCATCGCGTCCACCGAGAACGGCAGGTCGTCGAAGCCGGCCACCGAGATGTCCTCGGGAATCCGCAGCCCCTGGTCCCGCACGGCCGCGCACGCGCCCAGCGCCACCGTGTCGTTCGCCGCCACGACCGCCGTCAGCCCCGGCTCCCTGCGCAGGAGTTCCCGCGTCGCGTCGTAGCCGGAACGGCGGTCGTACGGGCCGTGGACCGTGAGCCCGTCCTGCCCGTCGCCGAGCCCCGCCCGCGCCATCGCCACCCGGTGGCCGTCCAGCCGGTCGCGGGTCGTGGTGCGTTCCGCCGGCCCCGCCACGTAGCCGATCCGCCGGTGCCCCAGCGACAGCAGATGCTCGGTGAGCTGCTGTCCGCCGCCCCGGTTGTCGAAGGTCAGCGTCGTCACCACGGACTCGCTGCCGGGAATGGGGGGCCGCCCGCAGAGCACCACCCGGGTCCCCGCCCCGGCCAGTTTCGCCAGCTTGGCGGCGACCGCCGCGGTGTGCCCGGGGTCCTCGATCGCGCCGCCGGTCAGCACCACGGCCGCCGCGCGCTGGCGCTGGAGCAGGGTGAGATAGGTGAGTTCGCGCTCCGGCGAGCCACCCGTGTTGCAGACCACCGCCAGCTTCTCGCCGCCCGCCCGCCCGGTGCCCTCCTGGCCGCCGATCTCGGACTGGGCCGCGCCCGCCATGATCCCGAAGAACGGGTCGGCGATGTCGTTGACGAGGATGCCGACCAGGTCGGAGGTGGCGGCGGCGAGGGAACTCGCGGGCCCGTTCAGCACGTAGTCCAGTTCGTCCACGGCCCGCAGCACCCGTTCCCGAGTGGCCACGGCCACCGGGTAGTTGCCGTTGAGCACGCGGGAGACCGTCGCCGGGGACACCCGGGCGCGGGCCGCCACGTCCGCGAGGGTCGCTGTCATCTCTGCCTCCGTACCGCTCGGACCACATGTCTTGCCCGTGCCTCTTGTCGGGGCCGGTGTCCGCAGGTTAGCTTCATACTGCGTAGAAAGCGCTTGCTATGGGTTTCGTGGAGGGAACTTTCGTGACACGTAAGACAGTGCGGATCGCCATGAACGGCGTGACCGGCCGGATGGGTTACCGCCAGCACCTGGTTCGTTCCCTCCTCGCGATCCGTGAGGAGGGCGGGCTCGACCTCGGTGACGGCACCGTGCTCTGGCCCGAGATCGTCCTGGTCGGCCGCCGTGAGCACGTACTCAGGGCGATGGCCGAGAAGCACGGCCTGGAGCACTGGTCCACCGACCTCGACGCCGTGCTCGCCGCCGAGGGTGACGAGAAGATCGACATCTACTTCGACGCGCAGGTCACCTCGGCCCGCGAAGAAGCGCTCAAGAAGGCCATCGCGGCCGGGAAGCACATCTACACCGAGAAGCCGACCGCCACCGGCCTCGACGGAGCCCTGGAGCTGGCCCGGCTGGCCGAGGCCGCCGGGATCAAGCACGGCGTCGTCCAGGACAAGCTGTTCCTGCCGGGGCTGCTGAAGCTCAAGCGGCTCATCGACGGCGGCTTCTTCGGGAAGATCCTCTCCGTCCGCGGCGAGTTCGGCTACTGGGTCTTCGAGGGCGACTGGCAGGAGGCCCAGCGCCCCTCGTGGAACTACCGCGCGGAGGACGGCGGCGGCATCGTCGTCGACATGTTCCCGCACTGGGAGTACGTCCTGCACGAGCTGTTCGGCCGGGTCACCTCCGTACAGGCGCTCACCGCCACCCACATCCCGCAGCGCTGGGACGAGAAGTCCGAGCCCTACGAGGCGACCGCCGACGACTCGGCGTACGGCATCTTCCAGCTGGAGGGCGGCGCGATCGCCCAGATCAACTCCTCCTGGTCGGTCCGGGTCAACCGCGACGAACTCGTCGAGTTCCAGGTCGACGGCACCGAGGGTTCCGCCGTCGCCGGGCTGCGCAACTGCCGTGTCCAGCACCGCAGTTCCACCCCCAAGCCGGTCTGGAACCCGGACCTGCCCGTCACCCACTCGTTCCGCGACCAGTGGCAGGAGGTCCCCGACAACGGTGACTTCGACAACGGCTTCAAGGTCCAGTGGGAGCTCTTCCTGCGCCACATCGCGCTCGACGAGCCGTACCACTGGGACCTGCTGGCCGGCGCGCGCGGCGTGCAGCTCGCCGAGCTGGGGCTGAAGTCGTCCGCCGAGGGCCGCCGGCTCGACGTACCGGAGATCTCCCTGTGACGATCCTGCTTCCGCGCGCGGGCGGCGGTACGTACCGCTACACCCCCCGCACCGCACCGGCCGCGTTCACCACGGGCGGCGCGCCGCTCGCCTCCCGTACGGTCTTCTCCGCCGCGCACGTCGTCGCCGACCCGTACGCCGACGTCTCGCCGGACGGCCCGGCCGCCGTCGACTGGGACGCCACCCTGGCCTTCCGCCGTCACCTCTGGTCGCACGGGCTCGGCGTGGCCGAGGCCATGGACACCGCGCAGCGCGGCATGGGCCTGGACTGGGCGGGAGCGGCCGAGCTGATCCGCCGGTCGGCCGCCGAGGCCAGGTCGGTCGGCGGCGCCATCGCCTGCGGGGTCGGCACCGACCAGCTCCCGCCCGGCGACGTCACGCGGGAACAGGTCGTCGCGGCGTACGAGGAACAGCTCGCCCTGGTGGAGGAGTCCGGCGCCCAGGCCATCCTGATGGCCTCGCGCGCACTCGCGGCCACCGCGAAGGGCCCCGAGGACTACCTGGAGGTCTACGGCCACCTGCTGCGCCAGAGCGCGGAGCCGGTCGTGCTGCACTGGCTCGGCCCGATGTTCGACCCGGCGCTCGACGGGTACTGGGGCTCGACGGACCTGGACGCGGCGACCGAGACCTTCCTGGAGGTCATCGCCGCCCACCCGGACAAGGTCGACGGCATCAAGGTCTCCCTGCTCGACGCCCGGCGCGAGGTGGACCTCCGCCGCCGCCTGCCCGACGGGGTCCGCTGCTACACCGGCGACGACTTCAACTACCCCGAGCTGATCGCGGGCGACGAGCGCGGCTTCAGCCACGCCCTGCTCGGCATCTTCGACCCGCTCGGGCCGCTGGCCGCCGAGGCCGTACGCCTGCTGGACACCGGCGACGCGCGCGGTTTCCGTGAACTGCTCGACCCGACGGTCGAGTTGTCCCGGCACCTCTTCCAGAAGCCGACCCGTTTCTACAAGACCGGTGTCGTCCTCCTGGCCTGGCTGGCGGGCCACCAGTCCCACTTCACCATGGTGGGCGGCCTCCAGTCGGCCCGCTCGCTGCCGCACTTCGCGCGGGCCTACGAACTCGCCGACGGCCTCGGCCTCTTCCCGGACCCGGCGCTCGCGGAGGCCCGGATGACGTCCCTGCTCACCGTGTACGGAGTCCCGCAATGACTGCTGACCTCGCGCGCTTCAGCATCAACCAGATGACGGTGAAGCAGCTCTCGCTGCCTGAACTCGTCACCGCCTGCACCGACCTGGGTGTGCCCGGTGTCGGGCTGTGGCGTGAGCCCGTGCAGCAGTACGGGGTCGCGGCGGCGGCCGGACTGGTACGGGACGCGGGCCTCACCGTCACCACCCTCTGCCGCGGCGGCTTCCTCACCGCGATCGGCCCCGCCGAGCGGGCGGCGGCGCTGGCCGACAACCGCGCGGCGGTCGACGAGGCGGTGACGCTGGGCACGGACACGCTGGTGCTGGTCTCGGGCGGCCTCCCGGCCGGATCGAAGGACCTGCACGGGGCGCGGGAGCGGATCGCCGACGCGCTGGCGGAGCTGGCGCCGTACGCGGGGGAGCGGGGCGTACGTCTCGCGATCGAGCCGCTGCACCCGATGTTCGCCGCCGACCGCTGCGTGGTCTCGACCCTGACGCAGGCGCTGGACCTGGCGGAACGCTTCCCGGCCGAGCAGGTGGGCGTCGCCGTGGACACGTACCACATCTGGTGGGACGACCAGGCGCCCGCGCAGGTCGCCAGGGCGGGCGCGGGCGGCCGGATCCACACCTTCCAACTGGCCGACTGGACCACACCGCTGCCCGCCGGCGTGCTGAACGGGCGCGGCCAGATCGGCGACGGCTCGGTCGACATGCGCGAGTGGCGGGAGCGGGTGGACGCGGTGGGATACGCGGGCCGCCCGATCGAAGTCGAGATCTTCAACGAGGAGTTGTGGGCGCGGGACGGCGTGGAGGTACTGCGCGAGACGGCTGAGCGGTTCGTGCGGTACGCGGTGTAGCCACCGGGGGCGCGACGAGCCCGAACATAACGAGCCAGCGCAGCGACCCGGAGCTCCTGCGAGCCCGGCGCGCAACCAGACAGAACACGGCAAGAAGGGCGACCGCCCGAGCGGTCGCCCTTCTTGCGTTCCACCGGCGCCGACCTTCACGGCTGAATACCGCCGCTCATCCGAATAAACCTGATGCGCGCAGAGATCGCTGAATCGAGGTAACTCGGCGGGCGATCCGACGGAGTTGGCAGAACCCGCCATTAGCGTTCCCGTGGATCCGGACGGACCGCCAGTGATCCACCCGCACGTTCCCCCTCCGCCTTTCCTCTTTCACGGGTCGGCGCGCCTGCGCCGATCACCGCCGCCGCAAAGGAGAACTCGTCAGATGACCGTTGAGACCGGCCCGGAAGTGCAGCCGGAGCCGTCCGCGCAGTCCAGTCTGAGCACGGCGGCTGCCCGCAACCTGGCGACCACGACCAAGTCCGCCCCGCAGATGCAGGAGATCACCTCCCGGTGGCTGCTGCGGATGCTCCCCTGGGTGGAGACCAAGGGCGGCACCTACCGGGTGAACCGCCGGCTGACCTACACCGTCGGCGACGGGAAGATCGAGTTCGTCCAGGACGGCAGCGGTGTCCGGGTGATCCCCCGCGAGCTGGGCGAACTGGCCCTGCTGCGCGACTTCGACGACGTCGAGGTGCTGACCGCGATCGCCGACCGGTGCGTGCAGCGGGACTTCCGCGCCGGAGAGGTGCTCGCCGAGCGGGGCAACGCCGCCGAGCAGATCCATCTGGTCGCCCACGGGCGGATCAAGCAGACCTCCGTCGGCAAGTACGGGGACGAGGTCGCCGTCGCCCTGCTCGCGGACGGCGACCGGTTCGGTGAGAACGCCCTGCTGGACGCGGACGCGAGGTGGGACTACACCGCCACGGCCGAGACCGCGGGCACGCTGCTCACCCTGTCCCGCGCCGACTTCGACGCCGTACAGGCCGCGGCGCCGGGACTCCGGGCCCACCTCCAGCAGTTCGGCTCGCTCGCCGACCGGCCGCAGACGCGGCACGGTGAGGCCGAGATCGCGATGTCGGCCGGTCACACCGGCGAAGCGGCGCTGCCGGGCTCCTTCGTCGACTACGAACTCCGGCCGCGCGAGTACGAACTCTCCGTCGCCCAAACGGTTCTGCGCGTCCACAGCAGGGTCGCCGACCTCTACAACGGGCCGATGAACCAGACGGAGGAGCAGCTCAGGCTCACCATCGAGGCGCTGCGCGAGCGCCAGGAGCACGAGCTCGTCAACAACCGCGAGTTCGGTCTGCTCCACAACGCCGCCTTCAAGCAGCGGATCCAGACCCACTCCGGCCCGCCCACCCCGGACGACCTCGACGAACTGCTCAGCCGCCGCCGCGGCACCAAGCTCTTCCTCGCCCATCCCCGGACGATCGCGGCGATCGGCCGTGGGTTCAACGCCTACGGCCTCTACCCGGACCACGTCGACCTCGGCGGCCAGCAGGTCCCGGCCTGGCGCGGGGTGCCGATCCTGCCCTGCAACAAGATTCCCATCAGCAAGGAGAACACCAGCTCGATCCTTGCGATGCGTACCGGTGAGGACAACCAGGGCGTCATCGGCCTGCGTCAGACGGGCCTGCCGGAGGAGTACGAGCCGGGCCTGTCGGTGCGCTTCATGGGCATGAACGAGCAGGCGATCATCTCGTACCTGGTCACCACGTACTACTCGGCCGCCGTCCTGCTGCCCGACGCGCTCGGCGTCCTGGAGAACGTCCAGATCGCCCACCGCCGCTAGGCAGCATCCGGCCCGGTTCCAGCCGGTTCCAGACGTTTCAAACTGGTTCCGGAACGTTCCCTACGGTTCCAGTCGATGTCAGCCGGGTCAGGCCGGGTTCCGGCACGTTCGGACCGGTCCTGCCGGTCCCGGGCCGGGGCGAGCACGCCCGGCCCGGGGGCAGCCCACCCACCTCACCAAGGAGCTACGGATGCCCGATCCCGGGTCTTCCCCTCTGCAGCCGAGTCTGCCTGTCACCGGGGCCCTCGCCGGGGTACGCACCCGGGCAGCCGGCTCCGTACCCGACAAGGGACCGAGTGGCGACCTGATCGCTCCACGTCTGGAGGAGGGCGCCTCGGTGCGGCAGCCGAGCGCCGCCCTGCAACGGATCCTGTGCGGCCCCAGCGGTCTGGGCACGGCGGGCCTGCACCTGGCCCGGCGCGCGGAACCGCCCGCTCCTGCCGAGCCCGCGGAACTCGCGGAACCGGCGGAGGGCACGCCGATCCCGGGCCTCTACCACCATCCGGTGGCGCCGCCCGACCCGGTGCGCGTGGAGGAGGTCAGCCACCGGATCAAGGCGTGGGCGGTGGACGAGGTCCAGGCGTTCCCCCCTGAGTGGGAGGACCAGTTCGACGGATTCTCCGTCGGCCGCTACATGGTCGCCTGCCACCCGGACGCCCCCACCGTGGACCATCTGATGGTCGCCACCCGCCTGATGGTCGCCGAGAACGCGGTCGACGACTGCTACTGCGAGGACCACGGCGGCTCGCCCGTCGGACTCGGCAGCCGACTGCTGCTGGCTCACACGGCGCTCGATCCCCTGCACACGACGCAGGAGTACGAGCCGCAGTGGGCGGAGTCGCTCCAGTCGGACGCGCCCCGGCGCGCCTACCGCTCCGCCATGGAGTACTTCAACCGGCAGGCCACCCCCTCGCAGACCGACCGGTACCGGCACGACATGGCCCGTCTGCACCTGGGGTACCTGGCCGAGGCCGCGTGGGCCGAGGCGGATCACGTCCCCGAGGTGTGGGAGTACCTGGCGATGCGCCAGTTCAACAACTTCCGCCCCTGCCCCACCATCACGGACACCGTCGGCGGCTACGAACTCCCCGCCGACCTGCACGCCCAGCCGGCCATGCAGCGGGTCATCGCGCTCGCCGGCAACGCCACCACGATCGTCAACGACCTGTACTCGTACACCAAGGAGCTCAACAGCCCCGGCAGACACCTGAACCTGCCCGTGGTGATCGCCGAACGCGAGAGCGTCTCCGACCGGGACGCCTATCTGAAGGCGGTCGAGGTCCACAACGACCTCATGCACGGCTTCGAGAGCGAAGCCGCCGCGCTGGCAGCCGACTGCCCCGTCCCGAGCGTGCTGCGTTTCCTCCGGGGAGTGGCCACCTGGGTCGACGGCAACCACTACTGGCACCAGACCAACACCTATCGATACAGCCTGCCCGATTTCTGGTAAGGAGCGGACTTCAACTATGACCAGCACCGAGCTCACCACCGACGCCCCCGTTTTCATCCCGGCCCCGGTGTCGCCCTACCAGGGTGACATCGCCCGCTACTGGGACCAGGAGGCCAGGCCCGTGAACTTGCGTCTCGGTGACGTCGACGGGCTCTACCACCACCACTACGGCATCGGCGATGTCGACCACGCCGCCCTCGGGGACACGCTCGACAGCGAGTACGAGAAGAAGCTGATCGCCGAGCTCCACCGCCTGGAGTCGGCGCAGGCCGAAGTCCTCCTGGACCACCTCGGATCCATCGGGCGTGACGACATGCTCGTGGACGCGGGCTGCGGCCGGGGCGGTTCGAGCGTCATGGCCCACCAGCGCTTCGGCTGCAAGGTCGAGGGCGTCACCCTGTCGGCCAAGCAGGCCGAATTCGGCAACCGCCGTGCGCACGAACTCGGCATCGAGGACCACGTCCACGCCCAGGTCTGCAACATGCTCGCCACGCCCTTCGAGACGGGGCAGGCCGCGGGCTCGTGGAACAACGAGTCGAGTATGTACGTCGACCTGGACGACCTCTTCGCCGAGCACTCCCGCATCCTCCGGGTCGGTGGCCGCTACGTGACCATCACCGGCTGCTGGAACCCGCGTTACGGCCAGCCGTCGAAGTGGGTCTCCCAGATCAACGCGCACTTCGAGTGCAACATCCACTCCCGCCGGGAGTACCTGAAGTCGATGGCCGACAACCGTCTCGTACCGCAGACGATCATCGACCTGACGGCTGCGACGCTGCCCTACTGGGAGCTGCGGGCCACGTCCTCGCTGGTCACCGGCATCGAGGAGGCGTTCATCAACTCGTACAAGGACGGCTCGTTCCAGTACCTCCTGATCGCGGCCGACCGGGTCTGATCCCGGCTGACGGCCGCGTCCGATCCTGGCCGACGACCTCGTCCGATCCGGGTCGGTAGCCGATCCGATCCCGGCCGGCGGCCGACCGGAAAAATAACTCCCCGCATCCGTACAACCCTTTCCCCGTAACGGCAGTCGTACGTGGCATCAGGGCTTCGGGGGGACGGATCTGGGGGGATACGGGAAGCTCTGGTATCAGGGGAGGGGAACGCGACGAGGGCCCGGTCCAGCGGACCGGGCCCTCTCGCACGGCTCATCTCCCGTACTGCACAAGCCACTTCACCCGGCGACGGGCCACTTCGGCTCAGGCGCAGGGGAGTTGACGGGTAAGGGTGCCCGCCGTACTCACCGTGCGGAGACCTCGTCGGCGGTCGGGTAGGACTCCTGCGCACCGGCCTTCGTGACGGCCGCCGCACCCACCCGCGCGGCGAACGCGGCGGCCTCCGCCAGCTCTTCGCCCAGCCCGAGCCGCCAGGCCAGCGCGGCGGTGAAGGCGTCACCGGCGCCCGTGGTGTCCACGGCCTCGACCCGGGGGCTCGGTACCCGCGCGACCGTACCCGTACGGCCGTCCGCGACCAGCGCGCCCGCCGCGCCCAGCGTGATCACCACGGAGCGCGGCCCGAGCGCGAGCAGCGCCCGCGCCCAGTCCTCGGGGGAGTCGCCCGCCGTGCCGCCCAGCACGACCGCCGCCTCGTGCTCGTTGACCACCAGCGGGTCGCAGGCCGCCAGCACGTCGTCGGGCAGCGGCGCGGGCGGGGAAGGGTTCAGGACGAACCGGACCCCGGCCGGAAGGGTGCGCGCCACCTCGGTGACCGTCTCCAGCGGGATCTCCAGCTGCGCCGACACCACCCGCGCCGCGGCGAACAGGGCGCCCGCCGCGCGGATGTCGTCGGGGGTGAGCCGGGCGTTGGCGCCCGGTGAGACGACGATGCTGTTGTCGCCCGACGGGTCCACGGTGATCAGGGCGACCCCGGTGGGCGCTCCGCCGACGAGAACGCCGGTGGTGTCGACCCCGGCCGCGCGCTGGGAGTCCAGCAGCAGCCGCCCGTGGGCGTCGTCCCCGACCCGGGCCAGCAGGGCGCTGCGGGCGCCGAGCCGGGCGGCGGCCAGCGACTGGTTGGCGCCCTTGCCGCCCGGGTGGACCGACAGGTCGGAACCGAGCACGGTCTCGCCGGGGGCGGGGCGGCGTTCGACGCCGATCACCAGGTCGGCGTTGGCCGACCCCACGACCAGCAGGTCGTAGTCGTACATCTCTGTCCTGCTTTCCTATTTCCTGGAGTTGCCGGTCCGGTGCGGCGCGGGCGGCTCGCCGCAGGAGCGCCGGACCACCAGCCGGGCGGGGAGGATCGCGGACCGCGGGACCCTGCCCTCGATCCGGTCGATCAGGGCCCGTACGGCGGCCCGGCCGAGTTCACCGGTGGGCTGGGCGATGGCCGTGACCGGCGGGTCGGTGTGCACGAACCACGGGATGTCGTCGAAGGCCGCGAGCGCGATGTCGTGCGGGATGCGCAGCCCGCGGGCCCGGATCGCGTCCATCGCGCCGAGGGCCATGAGGTTGTCCGCGGCGAAGACGGCCTCGGGCGGCTCGGCGAGCGCGAGGAAACGCTCGGTCTCGCGGCGCCCGCTCGCCGCCTGGAAGTCGCCGTGTCCGATCAGGGCGTCGGGGAGCGGCAGCCCGTGCTCCCGCAGGGCGTCGCGGAAGGCTTCGACGCGCTCGCTGCCGGTGGTGGTCGTGGCCGGGCCCGCGATGATGGCGAGCCTGCGGTGGCCGAGCGCGTAGAGATGGGCGACCAGGTCGCGGACGGCGGCGTCCCCGTCGGACCGTACGACGGGGACGTCCACCCCCGGGATCCAGCGGTCCACGAAGACCATCGGGGTACCGGCCCGTACGGTGTCCAGCATCAGCGGGGAGCCGCCGTCGGTGGGGCTGACGAGCAGGCCGTCGATGCGCCGGTCGACGAGGGTGCGGATGTGGTGGTCCTGGAGGGCGGGCTGTTCGTCGGCGTTCCCGATGACGACGCTGTAGCCGTGGGCGCGGGCCTCGTCCTCGACGGAGCGGGCCAGCTCGGTGAAGTACGGGTTCAGTACGTCGCTGATGACCAGGCCGAGGGTGCGGGTCTGCGCGGTGCGCAGGGAACGGGCCACCGCGTTCGGCCGGTAGCCGAGGGCCTCCACGGCGGCCGTCACCCGGGCGCGGGTGTCGGGCCGGACCGACGGATGGCCGTTGAGCACCCGGGACACCGTGGCGACGGAAACGCCCGCACCGGCAGCGACGTCCTTGATGCTCGCCATCGCAGGGCCGCCTCCTCATACGCCGCATGGAATCGATTACACGGTTGATTGAAATCGATTACACGGGTGCGGGTCAAGAAGCCTCCAGCACTCCGTGACCCGATCGTGACGGTGCCGTCCCGGTTTGTGCCCGGGTGCCCCGGGGCGCGCAGACGCTCCCCGGGACGGCCTGTCGGACCCGGGCGGTAGCGTCTTCCCATGTCCAACATGGCAGTGCTGGAAGGGGTCCTGGAGCGGATCACCTACGCCAACGAGGAGAACGGCTACACGGTCGCCCGCGTCGACACCGGCCGCGGCTCCGACCTGCTGACCGTCGTCGGCTCGCTGCTCGGCGCGCAGCCGGGGGAATCGCTGCGCATGGAGGGGCACTGGGGCTCGCACTCCCAGTACGGCAAGCAGTTCACCGTGGAGAACTACACGACGATCCTCCCCGCGACCATCCAGGGCATCCGGCGCTATCTGGGCTCCGGCCTCATCAAGGGCATCGGCCCGGTGATGGCCGACCGGATCACCACGCACTTCGGCCTGGACACCCTCGACATCATCGAGCAGGAGCCCAAGCGCCTCGTCGAGGTCCCCGGCCTCGGGCCCAAGCGCACGAAGATGATCGGCGCCGCCTGGGAGGAGCAGAAGGCGATCAAGGAAGTGATGATCTTCCTCCAGGGGGTCGGTGTCTCCACCTCCATCGCCGTGCGCATCTACAAGAAGTACGGCGACGCCTCGATCTCCGTCGTGCGGAACGAGCCGTACCGGCTGGCCGCCGACGTCTGGGGCATCGGCTTCCTCACCGCCGACCGCATCGCCCAGGCCGTCGGGATCCCGCACGACTCGCCGGAGCGGGTGAAAGCCGGCCTCCAGTACGCGCTGTCCCAGTCCACCGACCAGGGTCACTGCTTCCTCCCCGAGGAGCAGCTCATCTCCGACGCGGTCAAGCTCCTCCAGGTCGACACCGGCCTGGTCATCGACTGCCTCGCCGAACTAGCCGTGGAGGAGGGCGTCGTACGGGAGCGGGTGCCGGGCCCCGAAGGCGGTGAGGAATGGATCAGCGCGGTGTATCTGGTCCCCTTCCACCGCGCCGAGATCTCCCTCGCCTCCCAGGTCGTCCGGCTGCTGCGCACCGAGGAGGACCGGATGCCCGCCTTCCGGGACGTCGACTGGACGCAGGCCCTGACCTGGCTCGCGGGGCGTACGGGCGCGGAGCTGGCCCCCGAGCAGCAGGCGGCGGTCCGGCTCGCGCTCACCGAGAAGGTCGCCGTCCTCACCGGCGGCCCCGGCTGCGGCAAGTCCTTCACGGTCCGCTCGGTCGTCGAACTGGCCCGCGCCAAGAAGGCCAAGGTCCTGCTGGCCGCCCCCACCGGGCGCGCCGCCAAGCGGCTCTCCGAGCTGACCGGCGCCGAGGCGTCCACCGTGCACCGCCTCCTGGAGCTGAAACCGGGCGGCGACGCGGCGTACGACCGGGAGCGCCCGCTCGACGCGGACCTGGTCGTGGTGGACGAGGCGTCGATGCTGGACCTGCTCCTCGCCAACAAACTGGTCAAGGCCGTCGCCCCCGGCGCCCATCTGCTCCTGGTCGGCGATGTGGACCAGCTGCCCTCGGTCGGCGCGGGGGAGGTGCTGCGCGATCTGCTCTCCGCCACCAGCCCCGCGCCGAACGTCCGGCTGACCCGGATCTTCCGCCAGGCCCAGCAGTCCGGCGTCGTCACCAACGCCCACCGGATCAACTCCGGTACGCACCCGATCACCCAGGGCCTGCCGGACTTCTTCCTCTTCGTCGAGGACGAGACGGAGGAGGCGGGCAGACTCACCGTCGACGTGGCGGCCCGTCGCATCCCGCGGAAGTTCGGCCTCGACCCGCGCCGGGACGTCCAGGTGCTGGCCCCCATGCACCGCGGCCCGGCCGGCGCGGGCACCCTCAACGGACTGCTCCAGCAGGCGATCACCCCGGCCAGGCCCGGCCTGCCGGAGAAGCGGTCCGGCGGCCGGGTCTTCCGGGTCGGCGACAAGGTCACCCAGATCCGCAACAACTACGACAAGGGTGCCAACGGCGTCTTCAACGGCACGGTGGGCGTGGTCACTTCGCTCGACCCGGAGGACCAGAAGCTGACGGTGCGCACCGACGAGGACGAAGAGGTGCCGTACGACTTCGACGAGCTGGACGAGCTGGCGCACGCGTACGCCGTGACGATCCACCGTTCGCAGGGCAGCGAGTATCCGGCGGTAGTCATTCCGGTCACCACGGGCGCCTGGATGATGCTCCAGCGAAATCTGCTCTACACGGCCGTGACCCGGGCGAAGAAGCTGGTCGTCCTGGTCGGCTCCCGCAAGGCGATCGGCCAGGCGGTGCGCACGGTCTCCGCGGGCAGGCGGTTTACCGCGCTTGACCACAGACTGGCAGGGGGAAGGCCCGAGGCGCAGCCGTGGCAAACGTCACCCCGGGTTTCCGGTGTCGGAGGGCAGAGGGCAGGATAGATAAGTTGGCGGCACTCAGTGCCGCTAAATAGCCCAATGGGCGACCCCGAGTGCACTCTGCTGAGCCAAGTGGGGGATGGTAGAGACAGTCAGGGCACCTCGAAGAAGAGGCACTAGGTCGGTGAGGGATGACGTGAGCGACAACTCTGTAGTACTGCGGTACGGCGATGGCGAGTACACCTACCCGGTGATCGACAGCACCGTCGGCGACAAGGGCTTCGACATCGGGAAGCTCAGGGCCCAGACCGGTCTGGTGACACTGGACAGCGGATACGGCAACACCGCCGCGTACAAATCCGGGATCACCTACCTCGACGGCGAGCAGGGCATTCTGCGCTACCGCGGATACCCGATCGAGCAGCTCGCCGAGCAGTCGACCTTCCTTGAGACGGCGTATCTGCTGATCAACGGCGAGCTTCCCAAGGTCGACGAGCTGGCGACCTTCAAGAACGAGATCACGCAGCACACCCTGCTGCACGAGGACGTCAAGCGGTTCTTCGACGGCTTCCCGCGCGACGCGCACCCGATGGCGATGCTGTCCTCCGTGGTCAGCGCGCTGTCGACGTTCTACCAGGACAGCCACAACCCCTTCGACGAGGAGCAGCGTCACCTCTCGACGATCCGCCTGCTCGCGAAGCTGCCGACCATCGCGGCGTACGCGTACAAGAAGTCGATCGGCCACCCGTTCGTCTACCCGCGCAACGACCTCGGGTACGTGGAGAACTTCCTGCGGATGACCTTCTCGGTCCCCTCGCAGGAGTACGTGCCCGACCCGGTCGTGGTCGCGGCGCTGGACAAGCTGTTCATCCTGCACGCGGACCACGAGCAGAACTGCTCGACGTCCACCGTGCGTCTGGTCGGCTCCTCGCAGGCGAACATGTTCGCCTCGATCTCCGCCGGTATCAGCGCGCTGTGGGGCCCGCTGCACGGTGGCGCCAACCAGTCGGTGCTGGAGATGCTCGAAGGCATCAAGCAGTCCGGCGGCGACGTCGACAGCTTCATCCGCAAGGTGAAGAACAAGGAAGACGGCGTGAAGCTCATGGGCTTCGGGCACCGCGTCTACAAGAACTTCGACCCGCGGGCGAAGATCATCAAGGCGGCGGCGCACGACGTCCTCTCGGCTCTCGGCAAGGACGACGAGCTGCTGGACATCGCGCTGAAGCTCGAAGAGCACGCGCTGGCCGACGACTACTTCGTCGAGCGGAAGCTCTACCCGAACGTGGACTTCTACACGGGTCTGATCTACCGGGCCATGGGCTTCCCGACCGAGATGTTCACCGTGCTCTTCGCGATCGGCCGGCTGCCCGGCTGGATCGCCCAGTGGCACGAGATGATCAAGGAGCCGGGAAGCCGTATCGGCCGCCCGCGCCAGATCTACACCGGTGAGGTCCTGCGCGACTTCACGCCGGTCGAGGGCCGCTGACACAGTCAGCCCCGCCGACGCACCCGGCCGACGCCTCGCGCGAACGCCGGGTGCTTCTGCGGCCTCCCCCGTTGATGACGGTGGAGGCCGTAACCGAAAAGCGCCCCGCCGCCGATCCCCCCACGGGTCGACGTACGGGGCGCTTTCCGTTTCCCCGGGCGGATTCCCCCCACGGGATCCGGTCCGGGCGTCTGGTGAGCGCGTGACCGCTGGCGCGGTCTGCCGGGGTACGTACTCGACGGGAGGGCCGCTCAAGCTCCCCGTGGCACGTGCCCCGGCCAACGCTTGCCTGGAACGTCCCCCAAGACATTCCGTTGGACGTCCCCCAAGACATCCGTGGCATCGTTCACTTAGACACTCGACCCACCGGAATGGTTACCCCACAAAGCGTGTGATCTAAGTCTCGTTGTGAACGTCATGTGAAGGTACGCAATCCCGGGCTGTTTGTCACTACGAACAGCGAAGAGTTGGCCATGACAAAACCCACGTCCACGGGGCTGAACAGGCCCGCTGTCGCGTGCCGGGTGGTCGCCGTGTGACGGCCGGGTGTCCGGCGGGTTGCCCCTGAAGGGCGAGGCGGGGGCGGTGGCCGCCAGGGGATCTCCACGTACGGGCATGGAGTGTGCCCGACTCCGGGCCGCCTGTTCCGCGCGGTCGGCCCGTTCCCTCCGGTCGGCCTGTTCTCTCCGGTCGGGCCGCTCCCTCCGGTCGGGCCGTTCCGCGGGCGGTGCGGTCAGTGCGGTCGCTGCTCGACGATCACGGCCAGGCCGTCCAGGATGCGCTGCAGGCCGAACTCCCACGCCTGGTCCTGCCCCCCGGACCGGGCCTCCGAGGCGAGCGCCGCGGTGAGTGCGGGGAAGCGCTCGCCGTGTGTCCGCATCAGCTCGCCGAGGACGGCGCCCAGCTGGGCCCCGGGGTTGTCCGCGGGGCCCGCCGCGACGGCCTGCTGGGTGATGCTGCGGACGTGCCCGGTGAGCAGGACGGCCGTGTCCATCCGCTCGGCGCCGCTCAGCCCCGTACCGTCCAGCGCGGAGATGGCGCGCTCCATCCAGGACAGCTCCCCGGGCCCCATGATCCGCGGCCCGCTGGTGACGTCCAGCGCCCACGGGTGCTGGTGGAAGACGGTGTACAGCCGACGGGCCCAGTCCTCCAGCTGTTCCCGCCAGCCCTCCTGCGGCCCCTCTGCTGCCGGGTAGGGGCCGATCGCCGCGTCCACCATCAGGGCGACCAGCTCGGCCTTGCCGGGCACGTACCGGTACAGCGCCATCTTGGTGACGGACAGCTGCGCGGCGACCCGCTGCATGGACACATCGGCCAGCCCCGCGGTGTCGGCGATCTCGACCGCGGCCCGCGCGATCCGGTCCAGATCGAGGGTCGGCCTCGGGCCCCGGGCCGGCTTGGGGTGCGGCCCCCACAGCAGCCGTGCCGTCTCTGCGTACGTGTCGGCCATGCCGGTCGCGCCCTCCTGGCTGGGTCTTGTCGCACGAGTGGCTGGCTCTTGTCGTGCGAGGCTAACTGTGTCTATGGTACACAGTAAATAACAGTATCCAATGGACGCAGTTTCGATGTCGTCCGGTGCTGCTCAGTGCTGCCCGGTCGCGCTCGGGCCGGGCCCCGCCATGGAGGAACCATGAACAACGCGAACACCACGAGAAACACGAACGCCGCCAGAAACACGAACAGGACGGTCCTCATCTCCGGCGCGAGCATCGCCGGTCCCGCGCTGGCCTACTGGCTGGGGCGTCACGGCTTCGAGCCCACCGTCGTCGAGCTGGCTCCGGCGCTGCGCGAGGGGGGCCAGGCCGTCGACTTCCGCGGTGAGACCCACCTGACCGTGCTGGAACGGATGGGCCTGCTTCCCGAACTGCGCCGGATCCAGACCGGCGGCAGTCCGATGCACTTCGTCGGCGAGGACGGCCGGACGCTGCTGCGGCTGCCCGCCGAGTTCGCCGGGGGCGCCGTGGAGGTGCTCCGCGGCGACCTGGCCCGGGTGCTGTACGAACGCAGCCTCCCGCACACCGAGTACGTCTTCGGCGACTCGATCACCCGCCTCACCGAGACCCCCACCGGTGTGCGGGCCGACTTCCGGCACGGGGCGTCACGCGAGTTCGGTCTGGTGATCGGCGCGGACGGGCTGCACTCCCACGTCCGCCAGCTGGCCTTCGGCCCCGAACGGGACTTCGTGAGTCATCTCGGCTACTACGCCGCCGCCTGGACGCTTCCCAACTACCTCGGTCCGGGAAAGGGGCCGGCCGGCTACAACGTGCCGGGACGGCTCGCCTCCGTGGGTGTCGATCACCGGAACCCGGAGCGGGCCAGGGCCTTCTTCGTCTTCGCCGCGGACGAGCTGGCGTACGACCGCCACGACCCCGAGCAGCAGAAGCAGCTGATCGCCCAGGCCTTCTCCGGCCTCGGCTGGGAGGTGCCCCGGCTGCTCGACTCGCTGCGGGAGGCCCCTGACCTGTACTTCGACTCGATCAGCCGGGCGGACGTGGCGACCTGGTCCACCGGGCGGGTCGCTCTCGTCGGCGACGCCGCGTGCGGAGCCACCATCGGCGGCATGGGCACCGGTACGGGCGTGGTCGCTGCCTATGTGCTCGCCGGGGAACTCGCGCGCGCCGACGGTGACCACCGGGCGGCCTTCACCCGGTACGAGAACCGGCTCCGGCGGTACGCCGAGGGCTGCCAGAAGAGCGGCGACCGCACCGGGAAGTTCCTCGCGCCCGGCACCGCGCGCGGCATACGGTTCCGCAACGGCCTGCTGTCCCGGCCCCTGTTCCTGAACCAGATGCTCAAAATGGGCGAGAAGATCAGCAGCATCGCGGACCTGCCCGACTACTCCGGCAGACCCGCCGAGTCCGGCCTGGCCGACCGGTGAGGGGCGGAACCCCGCGCGGTCCCGGCGGCCGGAAACGACGGCGAGCCCCTGAAGCCCTTCCGGGCTCCGGGGCTCCGCCGGCCGGTCTGCCGGGCCCGGCCCGACCGGACCCGACTCGCTCAGGCCCGCTCACTCAGACCTGGCTCACTCAGACCTGGCCCACGAACTCGTATCCGGCCTCGTCGATCGCGGTGCGTACGGCCTGTTCGTCCAGCGGGGCCCGGGAGCCCACGGTCACCCGGCCGGTCGCGGCGACGGCCGTCACCGAGGTGACACCGGGAAGCTCCGCGATCTCCAGCGAGATGGCGCCCTCGCAGTGGCCGCAGGTCATCCCGGCCACCTGGTAGACGGTGGTCACCGCGCCCACCTCCACCTCGGCCGCGCCGCCGCCGCAGCTTCCGCCGCCGCAGCAGCCGGAGGCGGTGTCGGTGTCGGTGGTCTGGGTTGCCTGGGGGGTCTCGGCGGTCATGCTGCTCTCCTCTGCGCGGATGTGCGTTCCATGGTGCGCCAGGGGGTCGCGGGAATGCCGGTGATCCCTGGCGTCTGCCACGTTATACCCCTAGGGGGTACTTTCGCGAGCGGGTGCTCCGACGGGTGCTCCGACGGGTGCTCCGACGGGCACTCCGGTGGACGCGGCCCCGCTTCTAGGATCTGCCCCTGTTGCTGGGCCGTCGTGACACCCAGAGCCGGATGGTGTCCGCGAACCAGTACGGCTTGCCGTTCTCCACGCGGTCCGGCGGCGGCAGCAGCCCGTTCTTGCGGTACGAGCGGACGGTGTCCGGCTGCACCCGGATGTGTGCGGCGATCTCCTTGTAGGACCAGAGCCTTCGGTCGGTCATCTTCGACGCCTCCCAGCGCCGTCCGCGACGCCGGCCTGGCGGCCGTCGGGGGAGTCGCGGAGTCGGCGCATTGGTGATCAATTCAGCCTCTCCCCGGACAACGGCGGCCGAAGAGGGCGGAGGAGAGGCTGTTGATCTCCCGTGACGGAAGGTCCGCGTAACGGCGACATGCGTGACGAGGGGGTAACTGTTGTGACGTAAGCGGCACATGGGGATGAAGAGCGCCGATGCGCGAACGGCGCCGGCAGCCGGCGGGCCCCGCCGGGACCGGCCGGCTGCCGTCAGGACACCTCACGCCCCGCAGGACCGGAGGAAGGCGCGGGTGCGGCGGGCGATGGGCAGGGGGCGGTCGGGCGGGCACGGGTACATGTCCTGCTCCACGATCGCGAACAGACCGGCCGGGCCGGTGTCCAGGCGTCGCGCGGCGTCCAGCACCGGTCCCAGCGCGGGCACACCGTTCGGCGGTTCGCACATCACCCCACGGGCCACCGCGGGCCCGAACGGCAGTTGCTCCGCCCGCACTTCGGCCAGGACCGCCGGGTCGACCTGCTTGAGGTGCAGATAGCCGATCCGCTCCCCGTACGTCTCGATGAGCCGCACGCTGTCCCCGCCGCAGTACGCGTAGTGGCCGGTGTCCAGGCAGAGCGCGACCAGGTCCGGGTCGGTCGCGTCGAGGAAGCGGGCGACGTTCTCCTCGGTGTCGATGTGGGTGTCCGCGTGCGGATGGACGACGATCCGCAGCCCGAACCGCTCCCGCACCTCCCGGCCCAGCCGCTCGGTCTGGGTGGTGAGTTCCCGCCACTGCCCGGCGTCGAGGGTGTCGGCCTCCTTGACCTCGCCCGTCTTGTCGTCGCGCCAGAACGACGGGATGACGACGAGGTGCTGCGCCCCCGCCGCCTGCGCCAGGGCGGCGACCTCGGCGACATGGGCCCAGGTCGCGTCCCAGACGCCGGGGCCGTGGTGCAGCCCGGTGAAGACGGTCCCGGCCGACACGCGCAGCCCGCGCCGGGACAGCTCGTCGCCCAGGAGGGCCGGGTCCGTGGGCAGATAGCCGTACGGGCCCAGCTCGATCCACTCGTATCCGGACGCGGCGACCTCGTCGAGGAAGCGGGTCCAGGGGACCTGGAGCGGGTCCTCGGGGAACCAGACCCCCCAGGAGTCGGGCGCGGAACCGATCCGGATGTGCGTCATACGGGTAAGGCTTCCGCCGTCCCCGGAAAGCTGTCAAGCGTTCGTCCGAATGTAAGGACAATGCGTTGACAGGGGTCCGAGGGGAGAGTTAGACCTGTGGGCCTGTGGCCCGGGGTACCAGTGGGGCCATGGCCCAGGGGCCCGCTTGCCGACCGAGAGGACGTGCACGGTGTACGACCTGATCACGATGGGCCGGATCGGAGTGGATCTCTACCCGCTCCAGGCCGGAGTACCGCTGGCGCAGGTCGACACGTTCGGGAAGTTCCTCGGCGGCTCGGCGACGAACGTCGCGGTCGCGGCGGCCCGGCTGGGGCGGCGGACCGCCGTCGTCACCCGGACGGGCGCCGACCCGTTCGGTGAGTACCTGCACCAGGAACTGCGGGGGTTCGGGGTCGACGACCGGTGGGTGACGCCCGTCGCGGGCCTGCCGACGCCGGTCACCTTCTGCGAGGTGTTCCCGCCTGACCACTTCCCGCTGTACTTCTACCGGCAGCCGAAGGCACCCGATCTGGAGATGTACGAGGCGGAGCTGGACCTCGAAGCGATCCGGGCGGCGCGGGTGTTCTGGGTGACCGGGACCGGGCTGTGCGCGGAGCCGAGCCGGTCGGCGACGCTGGCCGCGCTGGCGGCGCGGTCCGTCGAGCGGCCCGTCGCACCGCGTTCCGCCCCGGGGTCCGCACCGGGCCCCGCACCGGGCTCCGCCGCTCACGTACCGGAGGGGCCCGACACGCCCCGTTTCACCGTCTTCGACCTCGACTGGCGTCCCATGTTCTGGGCAGCCCCGGAAGAGGCCCGCCCCCACTACGCGCAGGCCCTGCGCCACGCCACCGTCGCCGTCGGCAACCTCGACGAGGTGGAGATCGCCACCGGCGAGCGCGACCCGCACGCCGCCGCCGACGCCCTGCTCGGCCACGGCCTCGAACTCGCCGTCGTCAAACAGGGCCCCAAGGGAGTCGTCGCCGTCCACCGCGACGGCCGCACCGCCGAAGTGCCGCCCGTGCCCGTCGAGGTCGTCAACGGCCTCGGCGCGGGCGACGCGTTCGGCGGCGCCCTCTGCCACGGCCTCCTCGCGGGCTGGGAACTGGACCGCACCATGCGCTACGCCAACGCGGCGGGCGCCATCGTCGCCTCACGGCTCGCCTGCTCCTCCGCGATGCCGTACGCCTCCGAGGTCGACGAGGCCCTCCGGGCGGCCCGGCCGTGACCGGGCCGATCCCCCTCGGCGAACTGGTGGCCCTGCGGACCCGCCACCCCGAAGCCATCGCCGAGGCCGCCGCCCGCCGCGTCCGCCGTCCGCTCATCGGCGACAGCGGACGGCTGATGATCGTGGCCGCCGACCACCCGGCCCGCGGCGCGCTCGCCGTCGGCGACCGGTCCCTCGCCATGGCCAACCGGCTGGACCTGCTGGAACGCCTCTGCCTCGCCCTCTCCCGGCCGGGCGTCGACGGGGTGCTCGCCACCGCCGACATCCTGGAGGACCTGCTGCTCCTCGGCGCGCTGGAGGGCAAGGTCGTGATGGGCTCCATGAACCGCGGCGGGCTCGCGGGCGCGGCCTTCGAACTCGACGACCGCTTCACCGGCCACCGGGCCCAGGACCTGGCCCGCCTCGGCTTCGACGCGGGCAAGCTCCTGCTCCGTATCGACTACGAGGACCCCGGCTCGCCCGCCACCCTGCACTCCACCGCCCGCGCCATCGACGAGATGGCGGCCCTCCGACTGCCGGTCTTCGTCGAGCCGTTCATCTGCCACCGGGTGGACGGGCGGCTCCGCAACGACCTCACCGCCGACGCGGTCACCCGTTCCCTCGCCATCGCCTCCGGGCTGGCCGGCACCTCCGCGTACACCTGGCTGAAGGTGCCCGTCACCGCCGACCCCGACGACATGGCCCGGGTGATGGAGACCTCCACACTGCCCGCCGTCCTGCTCGGCGGCGCACCGGGCGGCGCCCAGGAGGACACGTACGAGCGGTGGCGCCTGGCCCTCCGACTCCCCACCGTCCAGGGCCTGGTGGCCGGGCGGACACTGCTCTACCCGCTGGACGGGGACGTGGCGGGCGCCGTGGACACCGCCGTGGGACTGCTCCGACCGCCCGGGAGGCACTGATGGTGATGACCGACGACGACCTGGTGGTACGGGCGGGGAGCGCGGCCCGTGGCCCGTACGCCCTGGACATCGGCCCCGAGCGGGCCGGATGGGACCGCTCCGCGCTGCGGATCCTGGAACTCGCGCCGGGGAGCACACATCTTCTCTCCACAGAAGAAAGCGAATGGATCCTGCTGCCCCTCGCCGGGGCATGTACGGTCCAGGTGGACGGCGAGATCATGGAACTGCGCGGCAGAGCAGGGGTGTTCAGCGGAGTCAGTGATTTCGCCTACGTACCGCGCGACGCCCACGCCCAGATCTCCTCCGGCGCGGGAGGCCGCTTCGCCCTGGCAGGAGCGAAGTGCGAGCGACGTCTCCCCGCCCGCTACGGCTCCGCGCCGGAGGTTCCCGTCGAGCTGCGCGGCAGCGGCAGCTGCTCGCGCCAGGTCAACAACTTCGCCGCCGCCGACACCTTCGCGTGCGACCGGCTGATCGCCGTCGAGGTGCTGACGCCCGGCGGCAACTGGTCCTCCTTCCCGCCCCACAAGCACGACGAGTACCGGCCGGGCGAGGAGTCCGTGCTGGAGGAGATCTACTACTTCGAGATCGCGGGCGACGGCCCCGGCTACCACCGGGTCTCCCCGTCCAGGCCCGGCGGCACCGACCTGCTGGCCGAAGTCCGCAGCGGGGACACGGTGTTGATCCCCGACGGCTGGCACGGTCCGTCGATGGCCACCCCCGGGCACGACATGTACTACCTCAATGTGATGGCGGGGCCGGGCGCGGAGCGTGAGTGGCTGATCAGCGACCACCCGGACCACGCCGGTATCCGTACGGCCTGGGAGTCGCAGCCCGTCGACCCCAGGCTTCCCCTGTACGGGCCGGGCGCGGACCCCGGCCCCCGGCTTCCCCTGTACGAACCGGAGGCGGACCCCCGATGAGCACCACCCTTCCCGCCACCCGGCGGCTCACCACCGCCCAGGCCCTGATCGCGTTCCTGGCCCGCCAGTACACCGAACGCGACGGACACCGCCACCGGCTGATCTCCGCCACCTGGGGCATCTTCGGCCACGGCAACGTCGCCGGAATCGGCCAGGCGCTCGTCGAGTCGGGCCCGGACACGATGCCGTACCACCAGGGCCGCAACGAACAGGCCATGGTGCACGCGGCCGTCGGATACGCCCGGCAGTCCGGACGGCTCTCCGCGCACGCCGTCACCACCTCCATCGGCCCCGGCGCCACCAACCTGGTCACCGGTGCCGCGCTCGCCACCGTCAACCACCTGCCGGTACTGCTGCTGCCCGGCGACACCTTCGCGACCCGCCCCGCCGACCCGGTGCTCCAGCAGCTCGAAGTCCCGTACGCGGGCGATGTGTCGGTCAACGACTGTCTGCGTCCCGTCTCGAAGTACTTCGACCGGATCACCCGCCCCGAGGCGCTGATCCCGGCCGTGCTCGCCGCGATGCGGGTCCTCGCCGACCCCGCGCAGACCGGTGCGGTGACGCTGGCGCTGCCCCAGGACGTCCAGGCCGAGGCGTACGACTGGCCCGAGGAGTTCTTCGCCGAGCGGGTCTGGCGGGTGCCGGTGCCCCGGCCCGACGAGCGGGAACTGGCCGACGCGGTCGCCGCGATCCGGGCCGCCCGCCGCCCGCTGATCGTCGCGGGCGGCGGCGTCCGCCACAGCCGCGCCGAGGACGCCCTGCGCGGGCTCGCCGACGCGACCGGCATCCCGGTGGCGTCCACCCAGGCGGGCAAGGGCTCGCTGCCGTACGACCACCCGGCGGACGTCGGCGGCATCGGCCACACCGGGACCGCCACCGCCGACGTGCTCGCCCGCGCCGCCGACCTGGTGATCGGCGTCGGCACCCGCTACTCCGACTTCACCACCGCGTCGTCCACCCTGTTCCAGGCCCCGGACGTGCGCTTCGTCAACGTCAACATCACCGGCTTCGACGCCCACAAGCTCGCCGGGCTCCCGCTGGTCGCGGACGCCCGCGCCACCCTTGAGCTGCTGACCGACGCACTGCGGGCCCACCGGGTACCCGCCGCGTACGAGGGCGCCTACCACGCGGCGAAGGCCGACTGGGAGGGTCGGGTCACCGCCGCGTACGCCGTCCGCCACGACGACCGGCCGCCCACCCAGGCGCAGTTGCTCGGGGTGCTCGACTCCCTGGTGACGGGCGAGGACATCGTCATCAACGCGGCCGGCTCGCTCCCCGGCGACCTGCACCAGCTGTGGCGCACCCGCTCCCGCGACCAGTACCACGTCGAGTACGGCTACTCCTGCATGGGTTACGAGATCCCGGCCGCGATCGGCGTCCAGCTGGCGGCCCCCGGGCGCCCCGTCTGGGCCCTGGTCGGCGACGGCACGTATCTGATGAACCCCACCGAAATCGTCACCGCCGTTCAGGAGGGCCTGCCCGTCAACATCGTGATCCTCCAGAACCACGGCTACGCCTCCATCGGCGGTCTCTCCGAGTCGGTGGGAGCCGAGCGCTTCGGTACGGCCTACCGCTTCCGGGCCCCGGACGGTACGTACACGGGCGCGCCGCTGCCCGTCGATCTCGCCGCCAACGCGGCCAGCCTCGGCCTGACCGTGCTGCGCGCGAAAACGGTGCGTGACCTGCGGGAAGCTCTGGCCGCGGCGCGTGCGTCGGACCGTCCCACATGTGTCTACGTGGAGACCGAAACCGCAGACACAGTGTCGGGGCCCCCTCCGGCACAGGCGTGGTGGGATGTTCCGGTAGCTGAGACCGCGACCCGCCCGTCGGCGGTCGAGGCCCGGGAGGAGTACGACCGGCAGGTCGCAGCCCGACGCCGCCATCTTTAAGGAGCATGTACATGAAGACCGTCAACCACTGGATCGGTGGCAAGGCCGTCGAGGGCACGTCGGGCAACTGGGGCCCGGTCACCGACCCGGCGACCGGCGCCGTCACCACCCAGGTCGCGCTGGCCTCCGTCGAGGAGGTGAACGCGGCGGTCGCCTCGGCGAAGGCCGCGTACGAGACGTGGGGCACCGCCTCCCTCTCGGCCCGCACCGCGGTCCTCTTCCGCTACCGCGCGCTGCTCGACGCGCACCGCGACGAGATCGCCGCGCTGATCACCGCCGAGCACGGCAAGGTGCACTCCGACGCGCTCGGCGAGGTCGCCCGCGGTCTGGAGATCGTCGAGCTGGCCTGCGGTATCACCACCCAGCTCAAGGGCGAGCTGTCCACCCAGGTCTCCACCCGGGTCGACGTCTCGTCGATCCGCCAGTCGATCGGTGTCGTCGCGGGCATCACGCCCTTCAACTTCCCGGCCATGGTGCCGATGTGGATGTTCCCGCTGGCCATCGCCTGCGGCAACACCTTCGTACTGAAGCCCAGCGAGAAGGACCCGTCCGCCGCGAACCGGCTGGCCGAACTGGCCACCGAGGCCGGTCTGCCGGACGGTGTGCTCAACGTCCTGCACGGTGACAAGCTCGCCGTGGACACCCTGCTGAGCCACCCGGACGTCGACGTGGTGTCGTTCGTCGGCTCCACGCCGATCGCCCGCCACATCCACACCACGGCCACCGCCCACGGCAAGCGCGTCCAGGCGCTCGGCGGCGCGAAGAACCACATGCTGGTGCTGCCCGACGCCGACCTGGACGCCGCGGCCGACGCCGCCGTGTCCGCCGCGTACGGCTCGGCCGGTGAGCGCTGCATGGCGATCTCCGCCGTCGTCGCCGTCGCGTCCATCGCCGACGAACTGGTGGCGAAGATCCGGGAGCGCGCCGAGAAGATCAAGATCGGCCCCGGCAACGACCCCACGTCCGAGATGGGCCCGCTGATCACCAAGGTCCACCGGGACAAGGTCGCCTCGTACGTCACGGGCGCGGCGGCCCAGGGCGCCGACGTCGTGCTCGACGGCACCGGCTTCACGGTCGAGGGCCACGAGGACGGCCACTGGATCGGCCTCTCGCTCCTCGACAACGTCTCGACCGACTCCGACGCGTACAAGGACGAGATCTTCGGCCCGGTGCTGTGCGTGCTGCGCGTCGGGACGTACGAGGAGGGCGTCGCCCTCATGAACGCCTCGCCGTTCGGCAACGGCACCGCGATCTTCACCCGCGACGGCGGCGCGGCCCGCCGCTTCCAGCTGGAGATCGAGGCGGGCATGGTCGGCGTCAACGTCCCGATCCCGGTCCCCGTCGGCTACCACTCCTTCGGCGGCTGGAAGGACTCGCTCTTCGGCGACCACCACATCTACGGCAACGACGGCGTGCACTTCTACACCCGCGGCAAGGTCGTCACCACCCGCTGGCCGGACCCGGCCGACGCCCCGGCCGGTGTGGACCTGGGCTTCCCGAGCAACCACTGAGGATCGCGCGCTCCGGGTCGCCCGCCCCGGCCCGGAGCGCGTGGTGCGGGGCCCCCGGTCCCTGGGATGTCACCACGGTGAACTCTCGGGGAACTGCCACCGGGAGAGGCCCCGGACGGTAGTTGGGGCGGGGGACGGATGCCTAGCATGAACGGCGTCCGACCTCCCCCGACTGCCGTCCGAGCGGAGCCCCGTTGTGCCCAGCCGTCGTACCGGCTCCGACTCCCGTACCGACCCAGGTGTCGGCACCGGCCCGGTCCGTAGCACCGGCTCCGACTCCGTGGAGACCCCTGCGATCCACCGCCGAATATGGGCGGCGGTCGCCGTCCTGGCCACCGTCACCGCGGTCACCCTCGGTGCCTTCCTCGCCGCCGACACCCCGGCGGCAGGACGCGCGGCGAACTCATCGGGATCCGCGACCCCCGACGGTCTGCGGCACACCTCCGTCGAGGTCTCGCTCGGCGCGTGCGGCCACGGCTGGACCCGGCCCCGCCCCGGCACCCAGGTCTTCGACCTGCGCAACACCTCCACCGGCCCGGCCGAGGTCGACCTCGTCGACCCCCGGACCGGAGCCGTCCACGCCGAGGTCGAGGGACTGGCCCCCGGCACGACCCGCGAGATGCGGGTGACGCTCGGCGGTGGCTCGTACGCGTTCCGGTGTCTGCCCGACGACGCGGACGCCGTCACCGGACCGACCGTACGCATCCCGGGCAACGCCCGCGGCGGCCCGCACGTGGTGCCGGTGACCGAACACGACCTGATCCCGCCGACGCTGACGTACCAGAAGTGGATCGGCGAGCGGACCATCGAACTCGCCCGGAAGACGGACGTGCTCAAGAAGGCCGTCGACAGCGGTGACCTGGCCGCGGCCCGGAAGGCCTGGCTGCCCGCGCATCTCGTGTACGAGCGGATGGGCGCGGCCTACGGCACCTTCGGTGACGCGGACGCCGCCGTCAACGGCACCGACGCGGGACTGCCCGAGGGCCCGCACGACCCGGACTTCCAGGGCTTCCACCGCGTCGAGTACGGCCTGTGGCACGGTGAGTCGGCCGCCTCGCTGCGCGGCCCTACCGACCGGCTCGCGCACGCCGTCCACGCCCTGCGCGACAACTGGCCGCAACAGCGGATGGACCCGGCGGACCTGGGACTGCGCGCCCACGAGGTGCTGGAGAACACGATCCGGTTCGAACTGACCGGGCGCACCGACTTCGGCAGCGGCAGCAACCTGGCCACCGTCCGCGCCAACCTGGACGGCACCCGCGAACTCCTCTCCGTACTGCGCCCGTTGCTCACCACCCGCGATCCGGATCTGGCCCGGACGGACGCCTGGCTGGACCGTACGGAGCGCACAGTGGAAGGCTTCGGGCACGACGGTCGCTGGACACCCTTGGACCGGCTGGCGACCGCGGACCGTGAACGGCTCAACGGCGATGTCAGCGAGGCGACGGAACTGCTGTCGTCGGTCGCGGCCATCTGTGACCTGCGGAGGACGGCATGACCGAGGGCAGCACGAGCGGGACGGGCACGACCGGGGACGGTACGAGCGTGACCGACGGCGGTACGCACAGCGAGGTGCGCCGGCGCGGCTTCCTGCGGAGCGCGGCGCTGGGCGTGGGTTCGGTGGTGGCCGGAGCCGGACTGGTCGGCGCGGACCGGCCCGAGGCCGCCCCGCAGGTATCCGCCGAACAGATCGCCCAACAGAGCCCCGCACGTACGGAGTTCCACGGCGCCCACCAGGCGGGCATCCTCCAGCCCCCGCAGCGCGCCACCGCGTTCGCCTCGTTCGACGTCACCGCCGACGGCCGCAGGGAACTCACCGAACTGTTCCGTACGCTCACCGACCGGGCCCGCTTCCTGACCACCGGCGGCACCCCGCCCCCGCTCGGCATCACCGCCCCGCCCGCCGACTCGGGGGTCCTCGGACCGCAGGTCCCGGCGGGCGGGCTGACCGTCACCGCGGGCGTCGGCGCGTCCCTCTTCGACGACCGCTTCGGGCTGAAGAGCCGCAAGCCGCTGCGGCTCACCACCATGCCCGCCTTCCCCGACGACGACCTCCAACAGGCCTCCTGCCACGGTGACGTGAGTGTCCAGCTGTGCGCCGAGAGCCCAGACGTGGTGCTGCACGCCCTGCGGGACATCGCCCGCCACACCCGTGGCGCCATGCAGGTGCGCTGGCGCATGGACGGCTTCACCAGCCCGTCCCGGCCCAGCGGCACCCCCCGTAACCACCTCGGTTTCAAGGACGGCACGGCGAACCCGGACGTCACCGACCAGGCCTCGATGGACCGTCTCGTCTGGGTGGACGGCGGCCCGGAGCCGGAGTGGGCCACCGGGGGCAGCTACCAGGTGGTGCGGTTGATCCGGATGCTCGTGGAGTTCTGGGACCGGGTCTCGCTCACCGAACAGGAGCGGATGTTCGGCCGCAACCGCGACACCGGCGCACCCCTCGACGGGACGCACGAGTTCGACGCGCCGCGGTACGCCCAGGACCCCAAGGGCGATGTGATCCCGCTGGACAGCCACATCCGGATGGCCAACCCCCGTACCCCGAAGTCCGAGCAGCAGCGGCTGCTGCGGCGCGCGTACAACTACGACCGGGGCATGGACTCCAACGGCAACCTCGACATGGGGCTGCTCTTCTGCTGCTACCAGCAGGACCTGGCCCGGCAGTTCGAGACCGTGCAGAAGCGGCTGGCGGGGGAGCCGCTGGTGGACTACATCTCGCCGTTCGGCGGCGGGTACTTCTTCGCGCTGCCGGGGGTCCGCGACCGGGCCGACTGGCTGGGCCGCGCGCTGCTCGCGTAGGCCCTCCCGGCGCCTTCGACGAGCGGCGCCAACGGTCAAGGGGCGGTCAAGTTTTGGCCTGGACTTCCTGACTGCCTGTTCACCCCGGCGACACAGCCGCGCAGTCGCCAGGTCGTGGACCCGGCGGAACATCGCTCTCCGTAAGCCACACGGCAGCCACCCGGCAGCCACCGGCGACAGTCGACAGCGGAGGCACGGAGAGC
Source organism: Streptomyces sp. A 4/2 (assembly GCF_940670765.1). GTDB lineage: Bacteria > Actinomycetota > Actinomycetes > Streptomycetales > Streptomycetaceae > Streptomyces. Next base: position 241,918 of record NZ_CALNVW010000007.1, on the reverse strand, counting down.
ATGGTCAGCACAGGGAGAACGGCGGGGCCCGGACGCCGGGCGATACGGTGGGGCGCCTTCGCCGGAGCTGCGGCGCTCACCGTCCTCGGGGGTTCGGCCCCCGCGTTCGCGCAGTCGCACGGCCACCACGGCGGCTCTTCGACGGCCACCCCGGTCAAGCACCTGGTGGTGATCTTCCAGGAGAACGTCTCCTTCGACCACTACTTCGGTACGTACCCGAAGGCGGCCAACACCGACGGCACGAAGTTCACGGCCGACAAGCACACGCCCAAGAACATCGACACCCTCAGCGCGGCCGGGCTGCTGAAGAAGAACCCGAACCAGTACGCCCCCCGGCGGCTCTCCCCGTCCCAGGCGCTGACCTGCGACCAGAACCACAACTACGCGGCCGAGCAGTACGCGGCCAATGGCGGCAAGGCCGACCAGTACGTCCAGAACACCGACTCCGGCAAGTGCTCGGGCAACCTCTTCGGCGAGCCCGGCCTGGTCATGGACTACTACGACGGCAACACGGTCACCGGGCTGTGGAACTACGCCCAGCACTACTCGCTCGGCGACAACTCGTACAGCACCACCTACGGCCCGTCCACGCCCGGCGCGCTCAACCTGATCTCCGGTCAGACGCACGGCGTGACCTCCGTCGACCCGGCCTCCGGCACGGAGCACCCGAAGCAGACCGCCACCCCCGACCCGTACACGGTCCTCTCGCCGGACGCCAAGGGTGTCGGCACGGTCGTCAACGACCCCGACCCGGCGTACGACGATTGCTCGGACGGCGACCACACCAGCAAGAACGCGCTCGCCACGATGCAGGGCAAGAACATCGGCGACCTGCTCAACAAGCAGGACGTCAGCTGGGGCTGGTTCCAGGGCGGCTTCCGTCCCAGCACCGCCTGGAGCGGCAAGCAGGGCGAGTACGCGAAGTGCGCGGGCAACACCCACACCAATGTGGGCGGCGCCGCGTCCGTCGACTACAGCCCGCACCACTCGCCGTTCCAGTACTACAAGTCGACGTCCAACCCCCACCACCTGGCCCCGAAGAACGTCAGCGAGATCGGCCACAACGGTCAGGCGAACCACAACTACGACCTGACGGACTTCGACTCCGCGCTGAAGGCGGACAAGCTGCCCGCGGTCAGCTTCCTGAAGGCCGCGGAGTTCCAGGACGGCCACGCCGCCTACTCCGACCCGATCGACGAGCAGCACTTCCTCGTCGGCCAGATCAACAAGCTCCAGCAGTCCCCGGCGTGGAAGGACACCGCGGTCGTCCTCGCCTACGACGACTCCGACGGCTGGTACGACCACGCGTACGCCAAGCCGCAGAACGGCTCGAAGGACACCGCGACCGGCTCCAACGGCAAGGCCACCGACAGCCCCGCCTGCCAGGCCGGACCGCGCTCGGCGGGCGGCTACGCCGACCGCTGCGGCCCCGGCACCCGGCAGCCGCTGATGGTCATCTCCCCGTACAGCAAGGTCAATTCGGTCGACCACACGCGCACCGAGCAGACCTCGATCACCCGGTTCATCGAGGACAACTGGCACACCGGGCGCATCGGTGACGCCTCCTTCGACGCCCGCGCGAACTCGCTGACCTCGGCCTTCGACTTCAAGCACCCGAACAACAAGCAGGTGTTGCTCAACACGGACGGCTCGGTGCGGTCGGTCGGATCCATCCCGACCCACCCGGGTCACCCGTCGCACCCTGCGCACCCGCACGGCGCGGCGGCGCAGGCGGGCCTCACCGCCCGCTCCGACCTGGCTGCCGGTGACCTCGCGGACAGCAGCCCGTCCCCGGCGGTCCTGCCGGCCGGGATCGCCGCGGCGCTGGTCGCCGCGGGCGGCGTCGCCTTCGCGGTCCGCAGGCGCAGGGGCCGTACGGAGAGCTGACATCTCGGATCCGGGCACGCCCTGTCGCGCCCTGGCGCGCCCGGATACGGGTCGGCCTAGCGCGAACGCATGCCGGATCAAGGGGTGTTGACCGCAGTACGGATCAGACCGTCCCTCCCCGCAGCGTGGTTCCACCACCTGCTCACCGCACCGTTCATCGAGATCGACGGGCGGGAACGCCGGGGACGCTGGGGGGACGACCGAGATCACCGTGGCGCCGGGGCCGCACCGGATCGGCGTCTGCTTCCGCTACCGGGGACAGCGCCGCCGGGCGCGGCTCGCGGAGGCGAGCCGGGAGTTCACGGTGGACGAGTCGGCGCGCCGGGTCGAGATCGAGATCAGGCTCGGCGTGCGCAACGGCAGCGATTTCAGGATCGCCGAGCCGGTCACCCGCTGACCTGACGGAGGCCGCCGGTCACCCTTCCCGAGAAGGGCGACCGGCGGCCTCCTGACGATCCCGGGCCCGCAGAGCGGACCGGCCGGCGACTCAGCCGGCCGTCTGGCCGGACTGCTGCCCCTTGACCGCGTCGGTCAGATCCGCGGTGTCCGAGGCCGGCGGGGCCTTGATGTCCTTCGCGGGGCCGAACTCCTTGAAGTCCATCGCGACCTTCATCGCGCCGATGTCTTCCTTCATCCGGACCGGCATGTCGTGGCCGTCCACCCAGACGTCGTAGGAAATCGAGTCCACGGTCCCGGTGAACTCGCCGAGCAGCGACTTCTTGTCCTCCGGCGAGAGCGCGGCCCCGGCAGCTCCGAGGTCCTCCTTGGACAGAGTGGCCCGGTAGTGGGTGGTCTCCTTGCCGAGGACGGTCTCCTTGCCCACCACCTTGGCGTCCTTGGCGTACTTCAGGGACTTGAGGCCCCGCGTCGGGTCGGCGTTGCTGCTCACCAAGGCGTCCGAGCTTTCCTTGCCCAGAACGGCCGACATGTCGACCCGCATCCAGTGCTTGCCCTTGAGCGGGCCGCTCTTCTGCGGGGTGACGTGGTAGTAGTACGAGCCGTGCGTCATCCGAACATTGATGGTGTCGCCGGACGTCAGCGAGGCCATTCCGGTGGACTTCGCGTCCATCTGCGCGTCGAGGGCGAGACCGTTCCCCCAGGAGTACGTCCCGACCATCTCCGTGGTGGGGGTGCCGGACCCCGAGGTTCTGACATCGACGTCGGCGGAACCGTACTTCTTCGTGCTCTCCGTCGCCCGCTGGAGCGCGGCCAGCGGTTGCGCCGCCACCTTCACGGCTCCGTCGGCCGCCTTCTTGGCAGTGTCGGCCGAACAACCGGTCATCCCCACGACCGCCGCGACCGCCGCCACGCCTATCGCGGCGCTGCTTACCTTCATGTCCCCACCCCTTGTGTTCGCTTGTGGCAAGGAAGTTTAGTTGCCGGGACCGACAGCGAGAGTGGCGAGGTGCAGCTCGAACCACACACCCTTGCCGTCCCGCCCTCCGAGACCGAGCGGCGCACCCGGCTCCGTGCTCTACGCGGGAGGTGCCGTACCCGAGTTGGACACGGTGCAACTGGACGCGGCGCACGGCAGTATCTTCGTCGATGCTGCGCCTCAGATGCAGAAATACCGTGCTCTCTACGAGAAGATCGAAGGCGCGGCGCTCTCCGCCGCCGCGTCGCGTGACTTCATTCACCGCATCGCGCAGGACATGTGAAAGGCCCCGCAGTGCCTCAGATGACCAACTGGCAGAAGTCCTCGTTCTCCGGGACGGGGGACGACAACAACTGCGTAGAGTTGGCCGCGTCCCCCGAGGGGCTGCACCTCCGCGAGAGCGACGCCCCTCGCGCTGTACTCCGTACCGATCCCCACGGTCTGCGCGCTCTCCTGGCTGCCGTGAAGTCCGGCCACATGTGAACCGAGACCGACTTATCGCCCGGTTCGGTCCCCAAGTGGCTTCCTGGTACGACGCGTTGCCCGCCCTTGTCGCTGAGCTTGCCGTCCGGTGGGGGCTCGGCGTCGGCGAGGCCGGGGGAGGCGGTACGTCACGGGTGTACCGCTGCCTACGCGACGGTGAAACCGTATGGCTGAAGCTGACACCGGACCCCGTCATCGCCACCGACGAAGCCGAAGCGCTGCGGGCCTGGGCCGACACCCGTTCCGTCGTCGGGCTGCTCGACCAGGACCTCCGCGTCGGGGCCCTGCTCCTCGCCGGGGTCGAACCGGGAACACGGCTCATGGAGAGCGGCTGGCAACTCGCCCACGTGGCCCGGCTGCTGGTCGAGCTGCGTTCGGTCACGTATGACCGCTCGCCCCAACTGGCGCCGCTCGCCGACCGGATCACCTTCCTGTACGACCTCGCCGACCGCCGTGGCACCGCCGACCCGGACCTGCTGAGCCGGGGACGCGCCGCCGCGCTGGAGATGGCGCGCACCGGGCCCGCCGACGGGCTGGTCCACGGCGATCTGCACCCCGGAAACGTACTGATCGGGGCAGGCGGGCGGCTCGTCGCCATCGATCCCCGGCCGGCCCTCGGCGACCCGGACTTCGACGCCGTCGACTGGGTGATCGAGGGGGTCGAGGACGAGCAGCAGCTGGAGCGGCGGATCGTCGAACTGGCCGCGCTCGTACCGGGGATGTCTGCGGCCCGCGTCCTCGGATGGTGCCGGGCGACCGCGCCGCTCATCGGGGGCGCGCCTGCGTTTCTTGCCCCGTGGCCGCCGCATACCCTGCCCCCTCATGGACAAGCAGCGCGCTGATCAACAGCTACGGCAGATCGCCGGGACCGTGGATCTGGCCCGGACCCTCGGGGTCGATGTCTGGCTTCGCGGGGGCTGGGCCATGGACTTCTTCCTGGGGGAGGTCACGCGGGACCACGGCGACATCGACTGGTTTCTCTGGGCCGACGATGCCCCGGCCCTGGCGGAGGCCCTGCAACGGCTCGGCTGGCAGCCGGTGCCGGGGCCGCCTCCCGGCCTGCAACTCGACTTCGCCAAGGACGGGCTGGAGAGCAGCTTCACGTTTCTGGACAGGGATGCGGACGGCCGTGTCGTGGTCGCGGGCGGCCTCTGGGCCGGGACGCCCTGGCCCGAGGGGATGCTCGATGCCGTGCCCGGTCGTATCGGGGAGTTGCGGTGCGCGATCGTCAGCGCGCGGGTTCAGATCGAGATCAAGCGGATGACGCCCGTCTGGGATCCCGCACGGCCGCGCCGGAGCAAGGACGCCGAGGACATCGTCCGGCTGGAGGCGGCACTCGACGCACCGGGCAAGGGATCCGGCTGAAGGCTCCTGGGCGTTGGCCGTGCGTGGTCGCCGGTGGCGCCGGGACCGTACTGACCGACCGGGGGCTCGGGTGGCGCCGGGACCGTACTCCCGCTGCGGTACGAACCCCCGCGCCGCTACTCCGCCGGTACGCCCGCCAGTTCCCCCCGGGGGGCCCGTCCCCTTGTCGGTGGTGGCGCTTAGGGTTTCAGGCATGAAGCTACGCAAACCCCGCGGCCGGGTCGTCGCCGGCGCGGCTGCCGCGCTCGCCGTCCTGGTCGGGGCCGGTACGTGGACGGCCGTCGCCACCGAAGGCCCCGCGCCCGTGCACCGCGAGGACCGGGTGATGGCGGTGGACGGGGTGCGCCTCGACACCTCGTACTTCACCGCGGGCGGCTCCGGACGGCGGCCCGCCGTGCTGCTGGGGCACGGCTTCGGGGGCAGCAAGGACGACGTGAAGGGGCAGGCGCAGCAACTGGCCCGCGACGGATACGCGGTGCTGACCTGGTCGGCGCGCGGCTTCGGGAAGTCGACCGGGCAGATCGGGCTCAACGACCCCGATCACGAGGTCAAGGACGTGTCGCGGCTGATCGACTGGCTGGCCGGGCGCCCCGAGGTCCAGCTGGACAAGGCCGGGGACCCGCGCGTCGGCGTCACCGGCGCTTCGTACGGGGGCGCCATCTCGCTGCTCGCCGCCGGGTACGACAAGCGCGTCGACGCCATCGCCCCGCAGATCACCTACTGGAACCTGGCCGACTCCCTCTTCCCCGACGGGGTGTTCAAGAAGCTCTGGGCCGGGATCTTCATCAACAGCGGCGGTGGCTGCGTCCGCTTCGAGAAGCAGCTCTGCACGATGTACGACCGGGTCGCCGAGAGCGGCAAGCCGGACGACGCGGCCCGCAAGGTGCTCGACGAGCGGAGCCCGTCGGCGGTGGGGGACCGGATCAAGGTGCCCTCGCTGCTCGTCCAGGGGCAGACCGACTCACTGTTCCCGCTGGGACAGGCCGATGCCGCCGCCCGGCGGATCGAGGCCAACGGCGCGCCCGTCGCGGTGGACTGGATCGAGGGCGGCCACGACGGCGGGAACGCCGAGACGAGCCGGATCGACGGCCGGATCACCTCCTGGTTCGACCGGTACCTCAAGGGCGACAAGGGCGCGGACACCGGGCCCGCCTTCCGGGTCACCCGGACCGGCGGGGTCGATTCGACCGACGGCGCGACCCAGTTGAAGGGCGCGAGCAGCGACACCTACCCCGGCCTGGAGCACGACGGGCACCCGCTCCCGCTGACCGGCCGCGAACAGACCGTCGAGAGCCCGGCGGGCGGCACCCCGCCCGCGATCTCCGCCGTGCCGGGCGTCGCCGCGCTCTCCCAGCTGTCCGGGCTCGGCATGGGGCTCTCCCTGGACTTCCCCGGGCAGAACGCGCACTTCGACACGGCGCCGCTGACCACCGCCCGGACGATCACCGGCTCCCCGACCGTGCGGGTCAGGGTGCGGTCGTCCACCGACGACGCGGTGCTCTTCGGGAAGGTGTACGACGTGTCGCCCGGCGGCAAGCAGCAGGTGCTGCCGCACCAGCTCGTCGCCCCGGTCCGGATCACCGGAGCGAAGGCGGGCCGCACGGTCGAGCTGACGCTGCCCGCCGTGGACCACCGGGTCGAGGCCGGACACCGGCTGCGGCTGGTGCTCGCGTCCACCGACCTCGGCTACGCCTCGCCGGCCGCCCCCGCCACGTACACCGTCTCGCTCGCCGGAACGCACAGCCTGACCGTGCCGACGGTGCCCGCCCTCAGGACAGGCACGGCCGGATTCGCCTGGTGGGTCTGGGGGCTGCCCGCAATCGGCGCGCTGATCGCGGTGGGGCTGCTCGTCTCCCGGCGCAGGACCGTTCCGGCGCCCGATCCCGAACTGGCGGACGTACCCCTGCGGATCACCGGCCTCAGCAAGAAGTACGCCAGGTCGGCCGACCGTTACGCGGTCCGTGACCTCTCCTTCGAGGTCCGGAAGGGACAGGTGCTCGGGCTGCTCGGCCCGAACGGGGCGGGCAAGACCACCACGCTGCGCATGCTCATGGGCCTCATCACGCCCGACGGCGGCGAGATCAGGGTGTTCGGCCACGCGATCCGGCCGGGCGCGCCCGTGCTGTCGCGGGTCGGCGCGTTCGTCGAGGGCGCGGGTTTCCTGCCGCACCTCTCCGGGCGGGCCAACCTCGACCTGTACTGGCAGGCCACCGGCCGCCCCACCGAGGACTCGCACGTCGTCGAGGCCCTGGAGATCGCCGGACTCGGCGACGCCCTGGAGCGCGCGGTCCGTACGTACTCCCAGGGCATGCGGCAGCGGCTCGCCATCGCGCAGGCCATGCTGGGGATGCCCGACCTGCTGATCCTCGACGAGCCGACGAACGGCCTCGACCCGCCGCAGATCCGTGAGATGCGGGACGTGATGATCCGGTACGCGGCCGAGGGCCGGACCGTGATCGTCTCCAGCCACCTGCTGGCCGAGGTCGAGCAGTCCTGCACCCATCTCGTCGTCATGGACCGGGGGCGGCTGATACAGGCCGGGCCGGTCGCCGAGATCACCGGCAGTGGGGACACCCTGCTGGTCACCTCCGCCGAGGAGATCACCGAGGCGCTGGCCGGGAAGGTGGCCGCGCTGCCCGGTATCGGGTCCGCCGTACGGACGGACGACGGGCTGCTCGTACGGCTCGACGGGGCCACCCCGGCCGCGCTCATCGCCGAACTGGTCCGCCTGGACGTGCCGTTGACCGGTGTGGGAGCGCACCGCCGCCTGGAGGACGCGTTCCTCACCCTGATCGGAGGCACCTCCGCATGAGCACGACCGCGCTGTCGGACAACGCACCGGACAACGCGCCGGGCAACAGTCCGGTGACCGCAGCCGGGACCGCTCCCGGCTACCGGGCCCGGCACACCCTGCCGCTGCGCATCGAAGCCCGACGGCAGTGGAAGCGCAGGCGCACGCTGGCCATGGGCGCGGTACTGACGGCTCTGCCGTTCATCCTGGTCGCCGCGTTCGCGGTCGGCGGCACCCCGAACGGCAGCGGCCGGAACGGCCCGACGCTGATGGACACCGCGACCGCCTCCGGCGCCAACTTCGCCGCGACCTGCCTCTTCGTCTCGGCGGGGTTCCTCCTGGTGGTGCCGGTCGCACTGTTCTGCGGCGACACGGTGGCCTCGGAGGCCAGCTGGTCCTCGCTGCGCTACCTGCTCGCCGCGCCCGTCCCGCGCGCCCGGCTGCTCTGGAGCAAGCTGGTGGTGGCACTGGGCTTCAGCCTGGCGGCGATGGTGGTGCTGCCGGTGGTGGCGCTCGCCGTGGGCACCGTCGCGTACGGCTGGGGGCCGTTGGAGCTGCCCACCGGGGGCGCACTCGCCGCCTCCCAGGCGGTACCGCGCCTCGCGCTGGTCGTCGCGTTCATCTTCGTCTCCCAACTGGTCACCGCCGCGCTGGCGTTCTGGCTCTCCACCAGGACGGACGCGCCGCTGGGCGCGGTGGGCGGTGCGGTCGGGCTGACGATCGTGGGGAACGTACTGGACGCGGTGACGGCGCTCGGCTCGTGGCGTGACTTCCTGCCCGCACACTGGCAGTTCGCCTGGGCTGACGCGCTGCAGCCGCAGCTCGAATGGGGCGGAATGATCAAGGGGGCGGCGGTGTCGGTGGCGTACGCACTGGTCCTGTTCGCCTTCGCGTTCCGGGGGTTCGCGCGGAAGGACATCGTGTCGTAGCGGGGAAGCGAGGGGGCCGCCGGGGCCTGCGATGGCGCTGCCCGCGGGGTCGCTCGCCGCCGCGGCCGACCAGGCGGACGGCGTTGCCCGCGCGGCATTCGAGCCGCGATGGAACCGCCTCCACCTGGTCAGGACGCTGCTGTCCACGGCCGCCTTCGCCCTGGCGGTCGGATCCGCCCCGGCGCGATGTCAGCCGGGGAAGACCTGGAAACCGGTAACGGGTCCTGGAGGGACGGCTGTTGCGACGACCGTGGGGTCAGCGGGACAAGGCCGGGGCGGACTACAGGTCGAACTCGGTCGGCGCGATCCCCAGCGCGAAGCACGCCTCGCGGACCACGGCCTGCTCCGACTTGTCGAAGTCGCCGTCGGCGCCGCCGATGACGATGCCGATCTGGATGACGGCACGCGCCTCCGTCGGCTTCTTGCTGACCTTGCCGATGGTCTGCAACACGCTGACCTTGCCGAAGTCGAAGTCCGCCGTGAGCTTCTGGCAGTAGTCGTTGAAGCGGGTCTGGAGGTCGTCCGCCGTGAAGTTCTTCAGCACCTCATTGGTGGCGATCAGCGAAGCGACCCGCTGCCGCTCCGAGGGGTCGATCGAACCGTCGGCCGCGGCGACGAGCGCGCACATGGCCATGCTGGCATCCCGGAACCCGCCGCTCTTGAGGTCGTTCTTCTTCGCTTCGAGCTGCGTCTGCATCGTCTTCGCAGAGTCCTTGAACCGGTCCCACAGGGCCATCAGCCGTCTCCTCGTTCACCAGGTAGATCACCACTTACAGAGGGACAACGGCCGGACGCGGCGGGAAGTGCCCACCGCGTCATCGGGTCTGCCGCCGGGCCGTGATCCAACCGAAGGGCCCTACTCCGCGAGGGCCGCCGCGAGCCGGGTGAGGCTGCTGATCCGCCAGTCCGCAGCGGCCACCACGTCGGGGTCGTCGGCCCACATGTGCCCCCACGGCCCACGCCGCAGATGCACGGTGCGCAACCCGGCGGCCTTGGCGGGGAAGAGGTCGTGCTGCGGATGGTCACCCACGTAGACGGTCTTCTCGGGGGCGGCGCCCGAGGCCGTGACGACCCGTTCGAAGAACCCCGGATCGGGTTTGCTCACGCCCCACTCCGCCGAGGTCACGACCAGATCGGCGGGCAGATCGAGACCGCGCAGCAGCTCACCGGCCTTCGCCGTCTCGTTCCCCGCGACGACGACCCGGTAGCCGAGCTTGCGCAGCGCCGACAGGGCGGGCCGTACGTCCGGGTAGAGGTCGCTCTCGTCGAGATGTTCGCCCCGGCCCGCGACCTCGCGGGCCCGGTAGGCCTCGTTGATGTCCATGCCGGGTTTGAGGAGCCGCAGCGCGTCGTTGTTGTCCCGCCCTTGGGCGGTGACCGCGCCGACGAGCGCGGACACGGTGTGGGTGGGGATTCCGAGCCAGTCCGCCCAGGAACGCCAGTGCCGGTCGTCCCGGGTGAGGGTCTCGCCGACGTCGAACACGATCGTCTCCATCATCGCCTGCACACTACGGGGGCGGATGAGCTGGAGACGGGCCCTCGGCGGGAACACGCGGGCGGGGTTCCGGTGATGCGGGCCACGGCAGCGCCGGAGCCGGTCCGATCCTGACGGAAGCCCCGGCGCGCCCAGCCGGTGAACCGAAGCCCGGCCGGCGGACCGAAGCCCGGCCGGCGGACCGAAGCCCGGCCGGCGGACCGAAGCCCGGCCGGCGGACCGAAGCCCGGCCGGTGGACCGAAGCCCGGCCGGTGGACCGAAGCCCGGCTGCCGGGACGCGGGCCCGGCCCCGGGACCCACGGTGGCCCCCGAGCCCGGCCTCGCGCCCGGCGGCCCGTGACAGACTTACCGTCCGATGAACCTCGACACCACCGACCTCGCGCTCGTCCACCGGCTCCAGGAGGACGGCCGCACGTCCTACGAGACGCTCGCCGCGCAGGTCGGCCTGTCGCGCGCGGCGGCCCGCGCCAGAGCGCTGCGGCTGATCGAGGACGGGGTGGTGCGGATCGTCGGGGTCATCCACCCCGCGGTTCAGGGCCGTACGGTCAGCGCGCACGTGGCGATCGCGGTCGACGGGCCCGCAGCGCCCGTGGCGCGGACGGTGGCCGAACTGTCCGAAGCGGTCTTCGTGACCCTGACCGCCGGACAGCGGCCGGTCATCGCGGAGCTGAGGACGACCGACTTCGACGCGCTGAGCGGCCTGGTGGCGGACATCGGGCGGCTGCCCGGCGTGCGGGGCGTGGACACCACCCCGTACACCCGGGTGCTCAAGGACCCGTATCTGCCGGTGACTTCTCCCGGCGCCGTGACTCTGGACGAGACGGACCACGCGATCCTGCGCGAGCTCCAGTCCGACGGGCGGATGTCGTACGCCGAACTGGCCGACCGGATCGCCATGTCGGCCGCCGCAGCCCGCTCCAGGTCGCTGCGGCTGCTGGAGGCCGGGGTCTTCCGGGTAGCGGCGCTGGTCCGGCCCGGCACGCTGGGAATGGGCCACCTCGCGGGTTTCGCGATGCGGCGCTCCGGCGGTGAGCGCGGGGCGGCCGGGGTGCGCGGCCTGCTGGCCACGGACCAGGTGCAGTTCGCCACCGAGTGCGTGGGACGGGCAGATGTGATCGGCACGGTGGGCGGCGAGACGCTGGCCGACGTGCTCGGGTCGCTGGAGAAGCTGCGCGCGCTGAAAGGCGTGCACGGGCTGGAGAGCTGGCTCCATCTGGAGTTGGTCAAGGAGCGGTACGACTCGCTGACGGGCTGAGCACACCACACCGCCGCGCCCGCGCTCGAACGCAATGCGCCGCCCCATCCGAGGGGACGCACCGCCGCATCCCGGCCCACGGCACCCCGCCCGAACGTTTCGTTTGCCGCCACCCCGCCCCGCGAGACGCTTCGCTCGCACCGACCGCGCCCCGCGAGCGAAAAGTTTCCAGCCTGGCCCTCTGGATAATCGTTCGCTCGCGTCGTACTGTCACATGCAGCGAATCGCTCGTACGCGCCCTTACCGGTCGTCGATTCGTTTCCCGGCCGCTGCTGCCACACCCGCACCGGCGCCCGAGCGGCCGACAGCGCCCGCCCTCCGGGACCGCACGCCCTTTCCTGCACTACGGGAGCACCCTCATGGCCACCACCACACCCGCAGCACCCTCGGACCGCACCCTCCTCGTCACCGGCGGCACCGTCCACACCCTCACGCCCTCGGGCCGGACCGAGGCGCTCGCCGTGCGCGGTGAGCGCATCGTGCACGCGGGTACGGCCGACGACTGCCGAGCGGCGCTGGACGGCCGGATCGACACGCGGCTGGACCTCGAAGGGCGCCACCTGCTGCCCGGCTTCGTCGACGCCCACTGCCACCCGGTCATGTACGGACAGAACCTCGCCTGGGCCGACGTGCGGCCGGAGACCGTCCCGGACATCGACGGCCTGGTCGCCGCGCTGCGCGCCCACGCCGGAGGACTCCGCCCCGACGCGGCCGTCCGGGGCTTCGGCTACGAGCACCGCAGGCTGGCCGAGGGCCGCCACCCCACCTGCCACGACCTCGACCGCGTCGCCACCGACCGCGAGGTCTACGTGATGAACGCCTCGGGCCACGGCGGCGTCGTGAACACCTACACGCTGCGCAAGTACGGCATCACGGCCGGCACCCCCGACCCGCTCGGTGGCCGCATCGGCCGCACCGCGTCCGGCGAGCCCAACGGCGAACTCTGGGACGGCGCGTGCGACCTGCTCACCGGCCCCGACGGCGTGAAGATCACCAACCACGGCCCGAACTTCCACCTGGACGACCCCGAGGACGTCATGCGCGGGCACCTGCTGCGCGCCCAGGAGACCTTCCTCGCCGCCGGTGTCACCACCATCGGCGACGCCCAGGCGTCCCGCCGCGAGCTGGGCACCTATCTGCGCGCCCGCGACAGCGGTGACCTGCGGATGCGTACCTCCGTCTATCTGACGTCCGCACTGCTGGACACCGCGCTCGACCTCGGTCTGAGCCACGCGCTCGGCGACGACTCGCTGCGCATCCAGGGCATCAAGCTGTACGCGGACGGCACGCTGGGCGGCTGGACCGCGTACTTCCCCGAGGGGTACGTCTCCGACTGCTGCAACCACGGGCAGCTCTACCACGACCCCGCCGAGTACGCGGAGCTGGTGCTGCGCGCGCACCGGGCCGGGTTCCAGACCGCGACCCACGCGCAGTCCCCGTACGCCATCGGCATGGTCCTGGACGCGGTCGGCGAGGCGCTCGCCGACACGCCCCGCCAGGATCCCCGGCACCGCATCGAGCACTGCGGGCTGCCCACCGACGACGAGATCGCCCGGATGCGGGAGCTGGGCGTCCACGCCGTCCTCCAGCCGCAGCACCATCTGCGTACCGGTGACGCCACGCTCACCGCGATCGGTGACCTCGGTCACCGTTACAACCCGGCGGGACTGCTCCGGTCCGCCGGTACCGAGTTCGCCTTCAGCTCGGACGCGCCCGTCGCGCCGCCCCGCCCGTTCGAGGCGATCGCCGCCGCCGCGAGCCGGGAGACCGTCCTGGGCACCCGGCTCGGCACTCCGGAGATGCGGCTGGCCGTCGCGGACGGCATCCGGGCGCACACGCTCGGAGGAGCGCGCGCGCTGCACCGCGAGAACGAGGCGGGCAGCCTGCGTGCCGGCGCCTTCGCCGACTTCGTCATCACCTCCGCCGACCCGTACGGGATCGAGGATCTCGGGACGCTCGCGACGACCGGCGTCGACGAGACCTGGATCGGCGCCCGCCGGGCCTGGGCCGCGACTGCCTGACCGGGGACCGGCCGGCGGACGGGCCACCCGACCTGCTCACAGGCCCGTCCGCCGGTTCGTCCGCCGGTTCGCCCGGTGGTCTGCCGGCCCCGGCGGTCCCTCGGTTCGCCCGGCGGTCCACGGGTCCCCCGGCCGGTGATTTGTCCGGCCGGCGCACCATTGATCCCAGGCTGTTCGCCGATCCCAGGCTGTTCACCGATATCGGCACACCGCGCCCGCGGCTCGCCACCGTGAAGGAGTACCAACGATGAGCACCACCGCACAGCCGGGCCCGCCGGGAGCCCGCGTCGCCGAGAACGCCGACGGCGGGCCGGGCCCCGCCGCGAGCGCGGTCGAACAGCACGGTTACGACTTCATCCCCGAGTCCGAGCGCTACCTGACCCCGCGCCAACTCGGCTTCTTCTGGGCGGGGATCAACTCGTACCAGTTCTTCTTCGTACTCGGCGCCGGAGCCATAGCCCTCGGCCTCTCGCTCCTCCAGGCCGTGGTCGCGGTCGTGCTGGGCAACGCGCTCTTCGGGCTCGTCGCGTACAGCTCGATCGCCGGGCCGCGGGCCGGACTGCCCGCGCTGACGCTGAGCCGGGCGCCGTTCGGAGTGTTCGGCAACCGCATCAACGCGCTGTTCACCTGGGCCATGTCCCTGGGCTTCAAGACGGTCAACGGGCTCCTCGGCGTCTTCGCCGTACTCGCCCTCTTCGACCGGCTCGGCTGGCACCACTCCGGCGCCCCCGGCAAGATCCTGGCGACCCTGCTCGTCCTGGGCGCGGCCATCGTCATCGCCGTCACCGGACACCGGCTGCTGGTCAAGGTCCAGCCGTACTTCGCCGTGGTGGTGGCCGTGATCTTCGCGCTGCTGCTCTGCTACACCGTCGGCGGCGTGGACTGGCACTGGCAGCCCCCGCACCACTCCGGGGGCGGTGGCAACTGGCTCGTCCTGATCCTCTCCGCCGCCGCGCTGATCGCCTCGGGCTCCCTGTCCTACCTGGTGGTCTCTCCCGACTACGCCCGCTACCTCCCGTCGGACACCCCGGTGCGCAAGGTCTTCCCGAGGGTGCTGGGCGGCGGCGCGGGCATGGCCGTCTACCTGGGCATCGTCGGCGTCCTCGTCGCGACCCGCACCGACCTCACCGACCCGGTCGCGGGCGTCCAGCCCCTCGTACCGGCCTGGCTGTACGTCCTCTACATCGCGGCCTGCTTCATGGGCTCGATCTCCAACAACGCCTCGGTCTTCTACTCGTCGGGCCTGGCCGTCCAGGCCGTCGGCATCCCGCTCAAGCGCTGGCTCGCCACCGCCCTGGACGCCACGCTCGCGCTGGCCGCGGTGCTGCTGATCCTCTTCGTGTACGACTTCGAGACCGCCCTCAACGACTTCCTGTCCCTGGTCAACGTCTGGGCGGGACCGTTCGCCGCGGTCTGGATCGTCGACGGCATCCTGCGCCGCTGGCACTACGACCAGCACGACATCCACACCAGCGACCGCAGCAGCCGCTACTGGGGCAAGGGCGGCGTCAACGTCCAGGGCCTGATCGCTCTCGTCTGCGGCATGGGTACCGGCCTGCTCAGCATCAACTCGCCGCTGCTGCACGGCTGGCTGAGCGGTCACCTCGGCGGCGCCGACGTCTCCTGGTTCCTGCCGATCCTGGTCTCGGGCGCGGTCTATCTCGCGCTGGCCGGACGGCGCGTACGAGGGGAGCGTGCGACGGCCTGAGCGGAGTGCGGGCGCCGTCTCCGGCAGGGGGGAGATCGCGCACGGAACGGGTGCCCCGGCGCCGCGTCCGGAGGTCGTGCGGGCAACACCGCCCACTCGCACAGGTGTTGGTGTGTGGCACGATCTTCGGAGCGGCGATCCGCGGAGGCAGGGATACCGGCCCGCGTCTCGCTCGCCGCGCTGCGTTCAGATCCTTGGAGGAAACCCCATGTCGACAGAGTCGTCCCGTCCGCAGCAGTCCCGGTCGACCGCGCCGATCGACACCAGCAAGCCGCACCCGGCACGTGTCTACGACTACCTCCTCGGTGGCAAGGACAACTACCCGGTGGACCAGGCGCTGGCCGAGAGGCTGACGGTCGAGGCGCAGGAGGGGGCCAGGGAGAACCGCGCCTTCATGCACCGTGCGGCCGACTGGGTGGCCCGCAGCGGCATCGATCAGTTCCTCGACATCGGCACCGGCATTCCGACCGAGCCGAACCTCCACCAGATCGTCCAGGGGATCAATCCGCTGGCCCGGGTCGTCTACACCGACAACGACCCGATCGTCCTGCGGCATGCCGAAGCGCTGCTGGTCAGCACGGTGCAAGGCGCCACCGACTACATCGAGGCCGACGTCCGCGAGCCCACCCGGATCCTCGAACACGCCCGCAAGCTGCTGGACTTCAACCGTCCGGTCTGCGTCTCGCTCATCGCCCTCATGCACTTCGTCCCCGACGAGGACGACCCGTACGGCATCACCCGTACGCTGGTCGACGCCCTGGCCCCCGGCAGCTGCCTCGTGCTCTCCCACCTGACGGCGGACTTCCTGCCCGAGGAGCGGAACAAGGTCGGCGAGTACCGGGCGAGCGGGATCAACCTGCGCCCCCGGAGTCGGGCCGAGGTCGAGCCGTTCTTCGAGGGCCTCGACCTCGTCGAGCCGGGCCTGGTCACCCGCTGGTACAAGGACACGCCGGCCCCGGTGAGCACCGGCATCGAGCTCGGCTACTCCGGAATCGCGTACGTCCGCTGAACCCGTGGCCGGCTCCGCCCGGCCACGGAAGCCCCCGGGTTCTGAGCTGGCCGGATGCAGAGCCAGGACGGCTTGCACGAGGGCTGTGATCCGGGTGGTGGAGCACCGGATTTTGCGGAGCAGCCGCTCTCTTGGTCGAAAATCCATCTACCAGGGGCTTCATCACGTTGTCAGCCCAACGGGCAAGCTGACGCACCAAGTTGAAGAGATTTCCGTGAGCCGCAAGCCCAGGCTGATGTGTTCTCAGCCGACCCGAGCACGCGGGCGCTGCTTGCGGGTGGTTCGCTCTCAGCAGTGGCGTGCATGGATACAACGCCGAAACGTGTGTCCCTGCAGGTCAGTGGTACCTTTTTGCTGGCAGGGTGTCAGATCGCTTCGTCCCACTGAATACCCAGGGGCAACTCCGCACACTGTGCTTGCCCGAGGCGGGCGGACGGAGTGAACCAGACCGCTGGACCCCTCGTCTTGCAAGGCGACGCCCGACTGGCGTCTTCGCCGCGTCGAAGGCGGCACACACCTGTTCCGAAAGGCATGGCTCAGATGACCATTTCACGTGCACGATCAGGCAGCACATTCTCGTGGTTGCGAGGCAAGCGATCCAAGCTGGCGCTGGCGGCGGTATCGGCCGGCGCGCTCGCGCTCACCATGGGCAGCGCCGGATCCGCAAGCGCGGACCAGAACGCGCAGCTCCATTCCATCTTCGTGTATCCCACGGGCGGGGCTCCCATAGCATGCCTGGACATCCTGGGCGGCTCCGCCGCGAACGGCACCCCGGTCCAGGCCTACGACAAGTGTCACTTCGATGGGTCGGTGACCGCCTCCCAGACGTGGACCGAAATCACGGCCGGCAGCACCATCCGGTCCGCTGTCTCCGGCAAGTGCCTGGACATCGTTGGCGGCGGGAAAGCCGCCGGCACCAAGGTGGACATGTACACCTGCAACGGCACTGGCGCCCAGGTCTGGATACGCAATGCCAACGATTCCTTGTACAACCCCCAGTCCGGCAAGTGCCTCGACGTCCCGGGCGGCGCTACTGGGGTCCAGGTACAGATCTGGAACTGCACCAACTCCTCCGACCAGCTTTGGCTGCAGCGTTTTGGTAAATGACCTGGGCTGATATGCGCGACACGCCGTGCGCTGTATCCGCGAGTAGCGGCCTGACCGCGGAACGGCGGGCGTTCCGGGCCCTGTTGTGGCTGGAGGCAGTCGAGCGGTTCAGGCGCGATGAACCCAATACAGGCAAAACACGGACGAACACCAAGAGAGCCCTCCACCCTGACCGTGTGGGCAGGTAGTTGGGGGCGGTGGCTGGACGTGAAGAAGCTCCTGGTAGGCGGGTTCACAAGCAAGATCGCCTGTCCCGCCAGGAGCTTCCGCGTTCTTGTCCACCCGTCTGGCGTCGATGTCCACCTCGGTCCTGCGCTGCCTAGCCACTCGGCGGCGGACCAGCCGCCGTCGCGGGCCCCCGGTGGCGCCGGCTGCCCGTCGACCGGCAAGCGCTCCTGTTCCTCGCCCACTTGCGCTCGGGACACACTTACCCCCACCTCGCCGCCGGTTTCGGGATCGGCTCACACGCAAACCCGCGCACCCGTCGAGCGGGCCATCGGATCGCGGGCATCCCGGGATGCCGCAGCCGGCCGAGCGGCGCCGCTTGATTCCCGCCCGGGCATCACCAGCGCTCTGCCCGTCCTTGCCGTCCGTCCCTTCTCCCCGTCGGATCCCGTCGGGCTCCGTCGGACCCATCCGGTCCTCGTCCCGGAACGGGCACCGGTGCCTCGGCGTGATCCGGCAGGTTGTCGACGGCTCCCGTCGGAATCCGGTGCGGTGGGCGTCCCGCCTTTCGCTTTGATCGGTGCGCGCAGCACCCGTACGCCGTCGGCGAGCGTCGATACGGCGGTGCCGCTCCGGATCACAGTTGTGGAAAGTGCCGGCGCAGGTGCTGCGGCCCCTGTCGCCCGGCCAGGGCTTCTCCGTGCCCTGCCCTTACGCCGTCACTACATCGTTCTCGCTACGTTCCCCAGACCTGAAAAAGCCCTCCCGTGAGGGAGGGCCGGCCGCAGTGCGGCGAGAGTGCCCCCGGCAGGACTCGAACCTGCGGCCAAGCGCTTAGAAGGCGCCTGCTCTATCCACTGAGCTACGGGGGCCGATGGTGGCCTCGGCGGCCTGGAGCCCCGGTGATACGGGTGCGTGACCTTGCCGGGGACCAGGATAGGGCTCCGTTCGCCTGCTCCCCGTTGCTTCACCTCCGTGGCACGATGTGGAGGTTCGGTGAAGCGAACTGATAATCGCAGGCAGGTGCGATTTGCGCACGGCTTTTGACGTCTCATGTCGCGGGTGTTGTGTACTCGTTA
Source organism: Streptomyces sp. A 4/2 (assembly GCF_940670765.1). GTDB lineage: Bacteria > Actinomycetota > Actinomycetes > Streptomycetales > Streptomycetaceae > Streptomyces. Next base: position 223,248 of record NZ_CALNVW010000007.1, on the reverse strand, counting down.
TGCCTGCGTCCCACTCGTCCCGAGTGTCCCGCGTGTCCTAACGGCCCTGATCGGCCCCGATTGGCGCGCAGAAGTGGCTATACGCTTCAAAAAGCCAATTAAATTGGGCATTCTTCGCATGTGGTGACCTTGGATGTACGGCCTCAGCTGATTGACGCACTCTCCGCCCTGCGTGACCGAGTCGCCGCCGTGCGCCTTCCGCTTCCCCTCCCGGGGGCACCGCGCGCACGACGGACGCGGACGGAACTGCTGGCGCAGCTCGACGACTATCTGGTGCCCCGGCTCAGAGCCCCGGAGGCGCCGCTGCTCGCCGTGATCGGCGGGTCGACCGGCGCCGGGAAGTCCACCCTCGTCAACTCCCTGGTGGGCCGGCGGGTCAGCGAGGCCGGGGTGCTCCGGCCCACCACCCGGACCCCGGTGCTGGTGTGCCATCCCGACGATCATCACTGGTTCTCCGGGCTGCGGGTCCTGCCCCAGCTCACCCGCGTATGGCTGCCGCAGCAGGACGACACCGGCGAGGACGACGGGCCTCCGGAGCCGCACGGTGCCACCAGCGGCGCACTGCGCGTCGAAGTGGTGGAGAACGTGCCGCGCGGGCTCGCCCTGCTCGACGCTCCCGACATCGACTCGCTCGTCGCGGGCAACCGCGCGCTCGCCGCGGAGCTGATCTGCGCCGCCGACATCTGGGTCCTGGTGACCACGGCCTCCCGGTACGCCGATGCCGTGCCCTGGCATCTGCTGCGTACCGCCAAGGAGTACGACGCGACGCTCGTCACCGTCCTCGACCGGGTGCCCCACCAGGTCGTCGGAGAGGTGTCACGGCAGTACGGCGCCCTGCTCACCCGCGCCGGGCTCGGGGACGCGCCGCGCTTCACCATCCCCGAGCTGCCCGAGTCCGCCGGCGGCCGGAGCGGGCTGCTGCCCACCACCGCCGTCGCACCCCTGCGCGCCTGGCTCACCCACCGCGCTCAGGATCCGGCGGCCAGACAGCAGTCGCTGGACCGCACGGCGAGTGGCGTGATCGATTCGCTCGGCGCGCGGATGCCCGAGCTGGCCGCGGCGGTCGCGGTGCAGTACTCGGCGGCCGTACGGCTCACCGGCACGGTCGAGGAGGCGTACCGGAGCGAGGGCGAGCGGGTACGGGCGCGGCTCAAGTCCGGGGCGGTGCTGGCCGGGGACGCGCGGACCCGGTGGCGCGGCTACCCGCTCGACAGCTCGTCCGAGGAACTGCTCGACGCGCTGGTGGAGAGCCTGGCCGTGCTGCTCCAGTGCGCGGTGGCCGCCGCCGACGAAAGGGTCCGCGAGAGCTGGCGGCGCGAACCCGCCGCCGACGGGCTGGAGATGGAGGCGGTGGAGACCGGCGAGCGGGTCGGGCTCGCGGTACGGCGCTGGCGGCGGGTCCTGGAGGAGCTGGCCGACGAGGAGGTGCGGGAGCTGGACCACTCGCCCGCGCCCGACCCGGAGGCGGTCGCGGCCCTGCTGGCTGCCGCGCTGCTCGGCGGGAAGCGGGCACGCAAGGCGGGGGAGCGGTTGGCCGAGCGGATCGGCGCACAGGGAGCGCTGCGGCTCCGCGACAAGGGGGCGGAGCTGGTCAGCACATACATCGACCAGGTGCTCGGCGCCGAACGCGACCGTCGGCTGGCGCCGCTGGACGCCCTCGACGTGAGCCCCGAGCCGCAGGCCGAGCTGATCGCGGCGTTGTCCGTACTGCAGAAGGAGAGGTGCCCGCGATGAGCGAGGCGACTGGGGTGACCGAGGCGGCTGGGGTAACTGGGGTGGTTGGGGTGGCTGGGGTAACTGGGGTGGCTGGGGTGTCCGGGGCGGCTGGAGCGACCGGGATGGCTGAGGTGGCGGTGTCTGCTGGGTCTGCTGGGCCCGCTCTGTCAGCTGTGGTGACTGATGCGGTTGAGAAGGCTGAGACGGCCGAGGATCGCTGGGGCCCGGAGCCGGACGAGAAGGCAGGTGCGGACCGTACTGCCGATGCGCCCGGGGGCTACGACTTGTCAGGGACCACTGGGACCGCCGAGATGATCGAGGCCGCTGAGGTCACCGAAACCTTCGGGGCCTGGAGGGTTGCTGAGGCCTCCGGGATCGGAACCGCCGTGACTGCCGAGACCGCCGTGACTGCCGGGGCCACTGGGATTGCCGAGACTGCAGGTGGGATTGCCGAGACTGCAGGGACTGTTGGGACTGACGGGGCCACCGGGACCGCTGAGACGGCGGGGGCTGCAGGGACCGCCGGGACCGGCGGGAGCCCAGCGATGCCCGGACAGGTCGGCCACCGCTGGGACGACGGCTTCATCGCCCGGCGGGCGGCCGGGCGCGACAGCGCGCCGGGCAGCGCCCGCGACTTCGACATGCGCCCGCTCCCCGAGTCGTACGAGGACTTCCCGCGCTCCGTGTCGTACGGCGCCGACCTGCGCGCCCGGCTGGACGCCCTGCGGGAGCTGGTGGGCCTCTCCCGTACCCGGCTCGAAGGTACGACGCTGACCGAGGCGGGCAGGGTCCTCGACGAGGCGTCCGCCCGCCAGCGGCTCTCCTCGCAGCACACCGTCGTCGCCATCGCGGGTGCGACCGGCAGCGGAAAGTCGACGCTCTTCAACGCCCTCGCCGGGGTGGCGATCTCGGAAACCGGGCTGCGCAGGCCCACCACGTCCGCGCCCCTCGCCTGCAGCTGGACGGACGGTGCCGCCGGGCTGCTCGACCGGCTCGCCATCCCCGGGCGGCTGCGCCGCAGGCCCTGGATGAGCGCGGGCCCCGGCGACGAGCTGCACGGCCTCGTACTCATCGACCTGCCGGACCACGACTCGGCGGTGACCGCCCACCGTGACCAGGTGGACCGGGCGATGGAGCTGGTCGACGCGGTGATCTGGGTGGTCGACCCGGAGAAGTACGCGGACGCGGCCCTCCACGACCGCTACCTGAAGCCGCTCGCGGGCCACGCCGAGGTCACCTTCGTGGTGCTCAACCAGATCGACAGGCTGCCCGGTGACGCCGCCGACCAGGTGCTCGACGATCTGCGCAGGCTCCTCGACGAGGACGGGATGGCACTCGGCGAGCACGGCGAGCCCGGTGCCACCGTCCTCGCGCTGTCGGCGCTCACCGGGGACGGAGTGGGCGAACTGCGGGAACTGCTCGGCCGGTTCGTCCGCGAGCGGGGCGCGGCGGCACGCAGGCTGTCCGCGGACGTGGACGCCGCGGCGGACGAACTGCGCTCGGTGTACGTGGCCGAAGGGCACTCCGGGCTCGGCGAACTGGCCCGCGAGGAGTTCGGCGACCGGCTCGGCGACGCGGTGGGCGCGGCGGCGGCGGGCGAGGCCGCGGAGCGCGAGTGGAGCAGGAACGCGGTGAAGGCCTGCGGGACGCCGTGGCTGAGGCTCTGGCGCTGGTACGAGTCCACGCGCGCGCCCGGCGGCCTCGAACAGACGGCGGCGGTCACCGAGCCGGAACCGGCCGGGACGGAGCCCACCGCCCGGCAGCGGGTGGAACAGGCCGTGCGTACGGTCGCCGACGAGGCGACGGACGGGTTGCCCGCGCCCTGGGCGCAGGCGGTGCGCGAGGCGGCCGTACGCGGGGCCGACGGGCTGCCCGAGGCGCTGGACGAACTGGCGGAGGCGACCGTTGCGCAAGAACCGGGCGGCCGTACGTCCCGGCCCGCCTGGTGGCCCGCGGCGGTACTGGCCCAGGTGATGATGACGGTGCATCAGATCCTGGGCGTCCTATGGCTGTTGGGTGAGACGGTGGGCGCGCTCGACGCGGGCCCGCTGACGCCGCTGCTGGTGATGGTGGCAGGCACCGCGGGCGGGCCGGCCGTGGAGTGGGCCTGCGGAATGGCGGTACGGGGCCCGGCCCGCCGGTACGGGCAGGAGGCCGAGCGCAGGCTGCGGGAGGCCGCCGGGGCGTACGGCCGGGCAAAGGTGCTGGACCCGGTGGCCGCTGAGCTGCTGCGTTACCGGGAGGTGCGGGAGCAGTACGTGACGGTGAACGGGTTGTCCACAACCGGCAAGTAATCCACAGGCGCAAGCAGAGTCGGCCTCCCCGGGCCAGCATGGAAACCGCAACGGACAAGCAGGCCAGGCCAGGTCGGGCCGATCAGGCCAGGTCTGCCGGGTCGGGCCGGACCGGCGAGACGGCCGGCCGAGGACAGCACGGGGAGGCAGGAATCATGAGCGACACCTTGGTGACGTTGGTGGGAAATGTGGCGACGCAGCCGGAATTCCGGGAGTCGGTGGCCGGTGGAATGTCGCGGTTCCGGTTCGCGGTGACCCCCCGTCGCTGGGACCGGCAGAAACAGAACTGGGCGGACGGACCCACCAGCTTCTACACGGTGTTGGCGTGGCGGACACTTGCCGCGAATGTGGCTGGTTCGGTCTCGGTCGGTGAACCACTCGTCGTGCACGGCAGGTTGCGGGTGCATGAAGAAGAGCGGGACGGGCAGCGCAGATTCTCCGCAGACGTCGAAGCGGTGGCGGTGGGACACGATCTGACCCGTGGGACCTCGGCGTTCAAGCGTGTGACCAGGGCTGATCCGTCCCTGACGGAGCGTCCGAAAGCCTTGGTGCCCTGACCGGTGGGGCTGCCGGACCGGTGGAGATTTGTCGATACACCAAGGTGACAGAGGTATGCGGGATAACGATTCCGATTCGGAATGGTTGTCCGGGGGCTTGTGTGGAGACTGTGTTGCCCGCGTGTCCTTAGGATTCCCGGATACTCACGGGCCATTTGAGTCTGCCGGCGAGGAACTTCCCCCACGCGTACCGCGAAGCGAAGCGCAGCGCGCGAAGTGTCCTCGCCCGAAGGGGAATTCTGTGTTTTCTGCGGTTTCTGCTGTTCCTGGTTCCTCCATACGGCGTCGGGGTACCTCCCGTCTCGCCGCTGCGGCCCTGGCCGCAGGACTGGTCGCGGGTGGCGCCATAGCCACTGCCGCGCCCGCGTTCGCCGATGACGCGCCGGCCAGCTCGTCCGGTGTCAACGCCACCCTGGACAACCCGGGCGTGGTGGTCGGCGGCACGGTCAAGATCAACGGCGCCAACGAGACGGCCGGGCTCTTCGAGCTCAAGGTCGACGGCGGCGGCACCATCAAGACGTACTGCATCGACCTGCACAACCACACCCAGGCGAACACCTCGTACCGCGAGGTCACCTGGGCCGAGTCCTCGCTCGCCGGCAACGGCGACGCGGGCAAGATCCGCTGGATCCTTGAGCACTCGTACCCGCAGGTGACGCCCGCGGACCTCGGGCAGACCCTGAACGTCACCCTGAACGACGCCACGGCCGCCGCCGCCACCCAGGCCGCGATCTGGCACTTCTCGGACCACGTCGACGCGGTGCCGAAGGACGAGGCGGGCCAGAAGCTCACCAAGTACCTGGAGGAGAAGGCCAGCAACGTCGCCGAGCCGGCCGCTTCGCTCTCGCTCGGCCCCGCCGAGGTGGCGGGTCACCCGGGTGCGAACCTCGGTCCGGTGACCGTGTCCACCAACGCGGCCAAGGCCGAGGTCGCGCTCGCCCCCGACGCGCCGCGGGGCGTCAGCGTCGTCGACAAGGACGGCAAGCCCGTCACCACCGCGGCCAACGGCACGCAGCTCTTCTTCAAGGTGCCGGCCGGCACCGAGCCGGGCTCGGCCAAGCTGACCGTCAGCGCGCAGACCGCGGTGCCGATCGGCCGCGCCTTCGTCAGTGACTCCAAGAGCCAGACCCAGATCCTCGCGGGCACCAGCACCGCTTCGGTCAGCGCGGTCGCCTCGGCGAACTGGGCCAGCCAGGGTGCCATCCCGGCTGTCTCCGCCAAGAAGGACTGCGCCAAGGGCGGGGTGGACATCACCGCCTCGAACAAGGGCGACGAGGCGTTCACCTTCGAGCTGGCCGGTCAGAAGCACACGGTCGAAGCCGGTAAGTCGCAGACGGTGACCGTCCCGGTCGCCGAGGACCAGGCGTACGACTTCACGATCAAGGGTCCGAACGGCTTCGAGAAGCGCTTCCAGGGCGTCCTCGACTGCAAGACCGCCGGTAGCACCCCGGTGAGCACCGGCACCCCGACGCCCGCGCCCAGCGCGGCCTCGGCCGGTGGCAGCACCTCGGGCTCGCAGGGCGGGGACCTCGCCGAGACCGGTGGCTCCAGCTCCACCCCGATCATCGCCGGTGTCGCGATCGTCCTCGTGGTGCTCGGTGGCGGCGCGGTCTTCATGCTCCGCAGGAAGAGCGCTTCGGGTCAGTGATCCGGAATCCGGCCTGCCGGTGATCCGGCCGGTCAGCGGTGAGTGATCGCCGCTCCGACACAGAGTGACCGAGTGGCCGAAACGGCCCCGGTACGCCCCTCGGCGTACCGGGGCCGTTTTCGTCGGGGGGCGGAGGTGCGGCAAGATGGGGTGTATCTGCCCACACATCGATTGCCGGACGGTTTCTCTTGGCTGAGTACATCTACACCATGCGCAAGACGCGTAAGGCGCACGGCGACAAGGTGATTCTCGATGACGTCACCCTGAACTTCCTGCCCGGTGCGAAGATCGGTGTCGTGGGCCCCAACGGTGCCGGTAAGTCCACGGTGCTGAAGATCATGGCGGGCCTTGAGCAGCCCTCCAACGGCGACGCGTTCCTCTCGCCCGGGTTCAGCGTCGGCATCCTCATGCAGGAGCCGCTGCTCGACGAGAGCAAGACCGTCCTGGAGAACGTCCAGGACGGCGCCGCCGAGATCATGGGCAAGCTCAAGCGCTTCAACGAGGTCGCCGAGCTGATGGCGACCGACTACTCCGACGCGCTCCTCGAAGAGATGGGCAAGCTCCAGGAGGACCTGGACCACTCCAACGCCTGGGACCTCGACGCCCAGCTCGAACAGGCCATGGACGCCCTGGGCTGCCCGCCCGGCGACTGGCCTGTCGTCAACCTCTCCGGTGGTGAGAAGCGCCGCGTCGCGCTCTGCAAGCTGCTGATCGAGGCGCCCGACCTGCTGCTGCTCGACGAGCCCACCAACCACCTGGACGCCGAGTCGGTGAACTGGCTGGAGCAGCACCTCTCGAAGTACCCGGGTGCGGTCGTCGCCGTCACCCACGACCGGTACTTCCTGAACAACGTCGCCGAGTGGATCCTTGAGCTCGACCGCGGCCGTGCGCTCCCCTACGAGGGCAACTACTCCACGTACCTCGACAAGAAGGCCACCCGCCTCAAGGTCGAGGGCCGCAAGGACGAGAAGCGCGCCAAGCGGCTCAAGGAAGAGCTGGAGTGGGTCCGCTCCAACGCCAAGGGCCGCCAGACCAAGTCCAAGGCCCGTCTCGCCCGTTACGAGGAGATGGCAGCCGAGGCGGACAAGATGCGGAAGCTGGACTTCGAGGAGATCCAGATCCCGCCGGGCCCGCGGCTCGGTTCCATCGTCGTCGAGGTCGAGAACCTCTCGAAGGCCTTCGGCGACAAGGTCCTCATCGACGACCTGTCCTTCACGCTGCCGCGCAACGGCATCGTCGGTGTCATCGGCCCGAACGGCGCGGGCAAGACCACGCTGTTCAAGATGATCCAGGGCCTGGAGACGCCGGACTCGGGGGCCATCAAGGTCGGCGACACGGTCAAGATCTCCTACGTCGACCAGAGCCGCGCCAACATCGACCCCAAGAAGACCCTCTGGGCGGTCGTGTCGGACGAGCTGGACTACATCAACGTCGGCCAGGTCGAGATGCCTTCGCGGGCGTACGTCTCCGCGTTCGGCTTCAAGGGTCCGGACCAGCAGAAGCCGGCCGGTGTCCTCTCCGGTGGTGAGCGCAACCGCCTCAACCTGGCGCTGACCCTCAAGGAGGGCGGCAACCTGCTGCTCCTCGACGAGCCCACCAACGACCTCGACGTCGAGACCCTGTCCTCGCTGGAGAACGCGCTCCTGGAGTTCCCCGGTGCGGCCGTGGTCATCTCCCACGACCGCTGGTTCCTGGACCGCGTCGCCACGCACATCCTGGCGTACGAGGGCGACTCCAAGTGGTACTGGTTCGAGGGCAACTTCGAGTCGTACGAGAAGAACAAGATCGAGCGCCTGGGTGCGGACGCGGCCCGCCCGCACCGTGCCACGTACAAGAAGCTGACGCGAGGCTGACCGTGCGGCACATCTACTCCTGCCCCCTGCGCTGGTCGGACATGGACGCCTTCGGGCACGTCAACAACGTCGTCTTCCTGCGGTACCTGGAAGAGGCGCGGATCGACTTCATGTTCCGGCTGGCGCCGGGGGACGGCTCGCCGTCGTTCTCCGGCGGGTCCGTGGTGGCCCGGCACGAGATCGACTACGTGCGTCCGCTGGTCCACCGGCACGAGCCGGTGACCGTCGAGTCCTGGGTGACGAAGATCGGCGCTGCCTCGCTGACCATCGCCTACGAGGTGAAGGACCCGGACCAGGTGTACGTCAGGGCGTCGACGATCGTCGTCCCGTACAACCTGGAGGCGCAGCGTCCGCGGCGGATCACCGCCGAGGAGAAGTCCTACCTCCAGGGGTACCTGGACGAGCCGGGAACGCTCGCCGCATGACGGCGCGCCTGGCCTTCGCCGACGCGGGGGAGGCGGCGGATCTCGCCGCCTTCCTGGCCCGGCTGATCCACTACGACCGGGCCGCCGCGGTGCGCTTGCAGGCGCGGGCCGACGGCGGCACGGGCAGGAGTACGGCAGGCAGCGGTACGGCAGGCAGCGGTACGGAGCACGGGCTGGCGGTCTTCGGCCGCCCGCCCTCCTTCGAGGTGCTGGCCGTCCGTACGGCCCGGCTGGCGATCCCGGTCGAACTGGACGTCACCGTCTCCGCCGGTGAACTCCTGGAGTCCGTCGACGAGTCGGGCGGTACCGCCACGGTCCCGGGCGCGGTCACCGGGCCGCCGTGGGCCGGTGTGCTGCCGCCGCGCGGGGGCTGGCAGCAGCTCCCGGGGCTGCCGTCGCCCGACGCGCTGCGCGCCGCGGTCGCGGCCGTGGTGGCCGAATTCCGCACCCGTACCGAGGCGTTGACCGCCGAGCTGCGCACCCGCGCAGAACTCGACCGGATCGGGCGGGAGATCTGGTCCCGGCCGGTCGGCGACACCGGGCTGCCGGTCCGTGCGCTGCACGCCGCCCAGTCGCTCGGGTTCCTCCGCCCGGTACGGGTCGCCGTACCGGAGCGCCCCGTGGAGACCGGGCGGGACGAGCCGTTCGCGCTGTTCGGCGCGGGTTCCTGGCTGCGGCTGCGCACCCCGTACGGCTCGACCGCCGTCCGGAGCGCGTCGGCCCTGGGAGGGCTGAGCGTCACCCCGGCGTGAGCGGGCGGCCGTACGGTTCGCGGGTGCTACAGGTGGGGCCGGGGCGTCACGCGCAGACCACCTTCGCGTCGGCGAGGTCGGTGTGGTCGTACCAGTTGACGTCCTTCACCTTGTCGACCCGCAGGGTCAGCAGCTGGACGCCGGTGACGTCCACGGTGGGCTGCCAGAGCGGGGCCGTCCTGTTCAACTCCCCGCTGCGGCCCAGCGACGTGCCGTCGCCGAGCACCGAGACGGTGACCCGCGGATCCTTGTCCGCGCCGCGCATGTCGTCGTCGATGCCCGCCGTCATGGAGAAGGACGAGCACTGACCGCCGAGGTAGAACGTCACCGTCGCGTCCGAGTTGGTGCCGAGACCCTTGGCGTAGGTGGTACCGAGCATGGTCAGGGTGTGGCCGTCGCCGGGGGCTTCCTCACCGTTGCTCGTGTCCCGTTCCCAGGGCCCGTATCCGCCCTGCGCGTCGATGAACGGCAGATCGCTCAGATAGTCGGTACCGGCCTTCGGCGCGGCGGCCACCGGGGTGTCGACGCCGGCGACCGCTGCCGTCGTGCTGCCCGCGTGGGTGACGGACACGGCGGCGCGCAGACGGACCGTCGGGGTGGTCGGCGCGCTGTCCGCGCGGACCGTCCAGCTGAGCGTGGCCGACTTGCCGGGGGCGATCCGGCCGGTGGTCACGGTGGCGGGGGTCGTCAGCCGTACGCCCGCGGGCGGTGTCAGCACCGCGCTGACCCGGTCGGTGGACGTCAGCCCGTTGCCGTTGCGGACCGTCGCCGTCACCGTGAGCGGCTTGGCCGGGTCCAGGTAGGGGCTGGCCGTCTTGAGTGTCACCCGGTCGGCCAGACCGTCCTTGCGGAGCTGGTCCCGCAGCGCGGTCGCCAGCCGGACCGGGTCTCCGGACGGGGTGGCGGGCAGCGGCGTCCTCTTCGCGATCCAGTCCTCCCCGACCGTGTACCAGTCGATGGCGGCCGGAGCGGTGCCCTGGGCCAGCGCGGTGTCCAGCGACCGGAAGTACTGCTGCCAGCGGCCGAGGTAGTAGTCCCCGACCAGCCCGGACCACTCGCGGTTCGCGTAGTCGCCCAGTCCGGCGTCCACGCCCGAACGGCCGCCCCAGTTGGTGATGAGCGACCGCATGTCCCGCTGGACGGCCGCCTTGTCAGCGGCGGTGGTGGTTGCGTCCGAGCCGTACTTCAGCCACCCGCCGAGCTGGAACTCCGGGCGTGAGCCGAGCAGGGCGTCCAGGGTGCTCATCGAGCCCAGCCACTGCTGGGAGAGCTTCTTCAGCAGCGGTCGGTCCTTGGCGTCGTACGCGGCCTTGATCTGCGGAAGCCAGGACCGGCTGCGGTTGGAGAGGACCTGCCGGGCCACGTCGACGACGTCGTACTGGTAGAGCGCGTTCCCGCGCAGCGCGGGGGAGACCTGCAGCAGTTCGTCCAGGGCCCGTTCGAAGGCGACCGGGTCGTAGCGCATGGCGTCCGGCGACCAGGCCGCGGCGTTGGTCGTGGTCAGGCTCGGCGCGGCGCCGAAGAGTCCGTCCTGGGCCTCGCTCCAGCCGTCCGCGGGAAGGGAGTACGCGGTACCGGAGATGATCTTCCAGGCGGCCTCGGCGTGCGGATCGGCCCCGTAACGCGCGTCGGCGAACCGGCTGAACCACTGGGCCTGGTCGGGCGCGGCGGGCTGCCAGGCCAGCTCGGTCAGGAACTCGAACGCGGCGTCGTTGTTGTCATTGGCCTCAGGAAGTACGGCGATGCCGTCCAGCGCGGTACCGGGCCGGTCCAGCTGGGCGAAGAACCGCTTGTTCCAGACGCCGGTGTTCGCGCCGAGCGTCGTGTGGCCGCCGAAGTTCCAGATCGCTCCGAACGCGTACGGGGTGCCGCCGAAGAGCTTGTTCGGGTCGGCTGTCGCGTCGGAGTCGGCGTACCGGTCCGTCAGGCCGTCGACGATGAGCATCCGCGACCGGTCGACCCCGCTGAGCAGCGCCGCTCCCGGATTGCTCTGCCAGCCGAGTATCACCCAGGTGGCGTCCGGGTGGGCCAGGTCCAGTGCGCTCTGCACCGCCTTCGCGGCGTCGCCCACCGGGACCGTGCCCGCCTTCCCGCCCTCGTGCAGCAGGTCCATCTTGAAGGCGCCGGTGTCACCGAAGAGCTGCTTCTGGGAGCGGTAGAAGGCCGCCGCCACCTTGCCGAACACCGCCGTGCGCGGGTCGAGCCAGTCCGGCCGCCGGGTGCCGCTCCAGTCTCCCTGCGGGACGACCGCCGCTCCGGGGTTCTTCGCGACGAAGCCGGAGGGGACCGTACCGAAGTAGCCCGGGAAGACCGGCTCCATCCCCATCGTGCGCATCCGGTCGGCGATCTTCCGGCCGAGCGCGGCACGGGAGTCGATCAGCGCCTGACTCTCCTGGTCCGAGGTGAAGTTGGACATGTTCTGGAGCAGCCACCACGGCTGGTGCGCGGGCATCGGGATCCAGGCCCGCATCTCGGCTTCCGAGTAACCGAACTGGCGCATCGTCTGCTGGTACACCGCCTCCATGCCCACCGGCATGAAGAACTCGTTGATGCCGTGCAGCGCCGCCACGTCGATCTCACGCTGCCAACGGTCCCAGTCCCAGTAGGCGTTGGTGTAGCCGTCAGCGGTGTCGTTGGAGAGGACCCGGTGCGAGACATTGGCCGTACGGGTGACGGTCGACGCGGGAAGCGGGGGCCTCCCCTTCACGGCCAGGGGTTCGGCCGAGGCGTCCGACGACCAGGAGATGTCGCGGTGCGCGGTGTACTTGAGGTACTGGCCCACGCCGTTGAGCAGCGCGCTCGGTGAACTCCCGGATATCAGCACCTCGCCCTTGTCGCGGCCGATCCGGTACTGCTCCTTGCCCGACGGCGCGGGGGCGAGGGTGCCCAGTTCGATCTTCGACGACCAGCCGGGGATCATCCGGTCGACCACGCCCCGTGCGGCGGCGGTGGAGAACGCGGGGCGGTCGGGCCGGGCCGGTGCGGCGGCGGATGCCGTTGCCGGGCCGCTGCCGAACATGCCGACCACAAGGGCCAGCCCGAGCCCGCCGACGGCGGCGGTTCGGAAGGGACGCATGAGAACCCTCGATTCTGCGGGGTCCAGCGGGCCCTGGTGGTGCCGCTGGCAGGAAGAGAGATGGGGGAGGAGCAGATGGGGCAAGAGCCTTGTGACGGGGGAGAGTTACTAACGGACGGTTCGTTAAGATGGTTCACCGGGGTGTCCCTGTCAAGAGGTTGTGCCTGCCATGAGGTTGGTCGTTCCTGTCACGAGGTCGTTCCTGCGATGAGGTTGTGCCTGCGATGAGGTTGTTCCTGTTATGAGGTTGTTCCTGCCAAGGGGGCAGAGTTGACGTCCAGCGAAGCGGCCACCGGGCCGCACGTTCTCCGGCGGATCAATGAGCGGGTGGTGCTCGAACAGCTGCGGGTCGCCGCATCCCTGCGGCTGTCCGAACTGATGGAGAGCACCGGGCTGTCCCGCCCCGCCGTCGCCCGCGCGGTGGCCTCACTGACCGAGGCGGGCTGGCTCCAGGAGGTCGCCGAGTCCGACCAGCCCGAACGCCGGCTGGGACGTCCGGCCCAGCGGGTGCGTTTCTGCGCCGAGCGGGGCCATGTGCTGGGCATCGACGCGGGTCCGCACAACGTACGGGTGTGCGTCGCCGATCTCGCGGGCCGGGCCGTGGCCGATCACAAGGTCGAGAAGGGGTCGGGCTCCTGGGCCGCGGCCGATGTCCTCGCGGCGATCACCCGCTGCACCGACGAGGCGCTGGAGCGGGCCGGACTACGGCGGTCCGACATCTGGTCGGTCGGGGTGGGCACGCCCGGCATCGTCGACGAGGCCGAGGGCACCGTGACCCTCGCGCCGAGCATCCACGGCTGGGCGGGCCTCTCGGTGGGCCAGGAGATCCGCGCGGGGTTCGACTGCCCGGTCTACCTGGACAACGAGGCCAACCTCAGTGCGCTGGCGGAGAGTTGGACCGGAGTGGCGGCCGGGACCCGGCACTCCGTCTTCGTCCAGTGGGGCGCGCGTATCGGTCTCGGCATCGTCATCGACGGGAAGCTCCACCGGGGCGGCGCCTCCGGCGCGGGCGAGCTGGGCTTCGTCGATCTGGCCATGCCGCCGGATGCGGACGAACCGCCGGTGCCCCGGTCCGGCGCGGGCGGGAACGAGGGCGAGGGGGAGGGGGAGCGGATGGGCGCCTTCGAGCGGCTCGTCGGGGCCGCCGCCATCGTCGAGCTGGCGGTGTCCGAGGCGGAGCGCGCGGGCGACGAGGAGTTGCGCCGCGCGCTGACCACCCCCGACCAGACGGTCAACGCCGGTACGTTCTTCGCGGCGGCCTCCCGGGGCGACAACGCGGCGGTCACCCGGACCGTCGAACGCGTGGCGGGCCGGTTCGCGCGGGGGATCGCCGTCGCCGCGCTCGTACTCGACCCGGACCTGATCGTCATCGGCGGTGGCGTCTCGCAGTGCGGCGCGCCGCTGCTGGCTGCCATCGAACGGCGGCTGCGGCCCCGGCTGCTGACCGCTCCACGGCTGGAACTGTCCGCGCTCGGCGCGCGCTCCGTGGCCACCGGGGGCATCCGCCGCGCGCTCGACGAGGTCCAGGCCCGGTGGGACCGGGGCGCGTTCGAGAAGTAGACCTCATGCGAGGCGCGCGGCTCACGGGGCGCTCGGTCGATGGGGTGTCCGGCTCACGGGGCACCCGGCTCACAAGCTGTCCGGCTCACAGGGTGTCCGGCTCACAGGGTGTCCGGCCACACCCCGATGTGGTCCTGCTCCAGCTCCAGCGCCACCCGGTCCCGCATCGCCAGCGTCTCGGTGTACTCGGCGGGGAGCTGGAGCCGCCCCGCGCGGTCCAGCATCGCGTACTCGCGGGCCACCACCGACTCCTCGCCGGTCGCCGCGTCCACCTGGGTGCGGCGCAGCACCTCCGTCGACGTGCGCCCGTCGCGGATCGCGACCGTCCGCCGTACCTCGCTCGCCACCGCCTGGTCATGGGTGACGATCACGATCGTCGTGCCCAGCTCCTCGTTGGCCTTGCGGAACGCGGCGAAGATCTGCTCGGCGGTGTGCGAGTCCAGCTCGCCCGTCGGCTCGTCCGCCAGCAGGACCGACGGCTCGTTGGCGAGAGCCACCGCGATGGCCACCCGCTGCTGCTCCCCGCCGGACATCTGCTGCGGGCGGCGGTCGCGGCAGTGCGCGACCTCCAGCATCGTCAGCAGCCGCTCCGCGCGTTCGGCCTTCTTCCTGGAACGGCCGCGCAGCTGCATCGGCAGCGCCACGTTCTGGACGGCGGTGAGATACGGCAGCAGATTGCGCGCCGTCTGCTGCCACACGAACCCCACCACGTCACGGCGGTAGCGCAGCCGCGCCCGCGCGTCCATGGTGAGCAGGTCGCAGCCCGCGACGGCCGCCGCACCCGCGGTCGGCACGTCGAGGCCCGCCAGGATGTTCATCAGCGTCGACTTGCCGCTGCCCGACGCGCCGACCAGGGCCATCAACTCGCCCTCGGTGACCAGCAGATCGAGGCCCTGGAGGGCCTGGACCTCCACCCCGTCCGTACTGAAGATCCGGACCAGCCGGTCGCAGGCGATCAGCGCGTCATGGCCGTAACCGGGCCGGTCCCGCCGGGCCGCGGCCCGGCGCTCCAGCTCGGCGAGCGTCGTCCCACCGGACGCGCCGGGGGAGGCCGCGGCGCCGGAACCGACGGCGGAACCGGCGGCTCCCTTCGAAGCTCCGGTGGAAGGCCCACCGGACGGCCCGGTGGAAGATCCGGTGGATGTTCCCGTCATCGCGCGTCTCCTGCCCTGAGTTCGCTGATCGATCCCTTGCGCCCGGTCCACCAGGCCTGCGACGCCGCCACCCCGGCCGCGAGCAGCACCACCCCGGCCGCCGGAAGCACCAACGACCAGACGTCTGCCCGTAGTTGTACGCCGCCCGCCGCGGAAGCCCCGTCGGACGCCAGGGCGAGTCCGCTCAGATCGACGCCCGCCGCCAGCAGCCGCACCGACGCCCAGCCGGTGAGCGCCCCGCCCGCCGCCGCGAGCAGCGCGTGCGGCAGCGCCTCCAGGACCAGCAGCCTGCGGCCCTGCCCCCGGGTGAGCCCCATCGTGCGCAGCCTGGCCAGCAGCGCGGCCCGCTCGGGAGCCGTACGCAGCAGCGACAGCAGCAGCGCGAGCGCCGCGTACCCCGCCCCGGCGCCGACCGCCGCCCGGTAGATCCGCGAAGCGCCGGACTGCATCGGGGAGTCGGAGTACTTCGCCCGCACCTCGGTACGCACCTGTACGTACGCCTGCTCCTGCGCGGTACGTACCACGCTCCGCAGGGCCTTCGCGTCGAGGGACGGGCCGCTGACCATCAGTGTGGTCGGCACCCGCCTGCCGAGACCGGCCAGATCGAGCACCATGAAATCGCCGTCCGGCAGCACCGGGGTGCGCCGGTCGACCGCCGCCACCCGCACGGTGATGTGGTACCCGGCGACGACCAGTTCGCGCGGCCGGGTGCCGAGCCGTGCGGCCGTACCCGGCGAGACGATCACCGGCAGCGGCGCGGAGCGGTCCGGGCGCTTCAACAGGTCGGCGCGGAAGGGCCCGATGCCGGTGGAGCGGGCGAGCGCCGCGTAGGCGTCCGGGGTCACCCCCAGGACCGGTACGGGCTTCCCGTCGCCCGGCACGGCCACGTCGTACTCGATACGGACCGGCGCCACGGACCGTACGCCGGGCACGGCCGCGACCTTCGCGGCCAGCCCGCCGGGCAGCAGCCCCTCACCCGTCACCCGCGCGTCCGCGCCGGTCGACAGCAGGGCCGCCTGGTCGCGTGCGTGCGCGATCCCGGCCAGCACCGAGCCGCCGAAGGCCGCCGTCGTCAGCGCCGTCAGCAGGGCGAGCAGCGGCAGGGCGCCGCCCGCCGACGAACGTCCGGCGCGGGCCAGCGACAGGAAGCCGACCGGGCCGCGCAGCCGTCCCGCGGGACCGGCCAGCAGGCGCAGCGGCAGCGGATACAGCCGTACGAGCACCAGCGCCGCCACGACCCCGACCAGCACCGGGGCCGCGCTGACCAGCTCGTCGGCGCCTCCGGTGCCCCGCCGGCGCAGGGCGACGACCGCGCCGACGGCCAGGACGAGCAGGGTGAGTTCGGCGACCGTGCGCCGCCGGGACGGCCGCGCGCGTACGACGTCGTCCCGGCCCGCGTTCAGCTGGGGCCTGCGGTGCGCCACGACCGCGCGCAGCGGCAGCGTCAGGCAGGCGGCCACGGCGACCGCTCCGGCGCCGGTCAGCGCGGGCCACAGCCGGGCGTCCGGCAGGGCGAGGACGGCGACCCCGAGACCGAGCGCGGCGGCGGGCAACGCCACCACGGCCGTCTCCGCGCACAGCCGCCCCCCGATGCCGCGCAGCGAGGCGCCCCGGGAGCGCAGCAGCGACAGCTCCGCCCGGCGGCGCGAGGTGGCGAGCCCGCCCGCCATCAGCAGCACCACGGCGGCGACCGTCCCGGTCCCGAAGGCCGCGACGGCGATCACCGGGCCGATGGTGGAGCGCGTCAGCGTGTACGCGTGGAGGATGTCGTCCAGATCGGTGGACGCCTCCGTGGCATCGTCCACCGTGTCGCGCAGCTTCAGCAGGCCGGGGCCGCCCTCCACGTAGGCGACGGCCGAGGTCAGAGCGGCCAGCCGGCGGGCGGTGAGATGGGTGGAGACGGGTGCCAGGTTCCAGTACAACTCCGGGTTGCCCGGCGTCGACTGGAGGACGGGCGCGGCCCCCGGCGCGAGCAGCAGACCGCCCTGCCAGAACTTGGGCGGCACCGGGTCGTTGCCCGGCTTCAGGTCCAGCTCCGGGGTGCGCAGCACCGGATTCACCGACCAGTAGCTGCCGGACGGGCGCAGCGGGCGCACGAACCCGGTGATCCGGAAGGCCACCGTGCCGCTCGGTACGGCCTGCGAGTGCACCACCGAACCCACCTCGATGTGCAGGCTCTTCGCGGTCTCCGGCGTGACGGCGGCCTCCACCTCACGGGTGGCCGCGGACACCTGGCCGTTCGTCCTCGGCAGCCGCCCCGCGACGACCTTCGCGTGCCGGGCGAGGTCGGACTGGTCGGTGACGGTGACCTTCGCGGGGAGTCCGTAGGGGCGCGGCAGCCAGCTGTCCAGGGTCTCCAGCGGCTCGGTGGTGTGGAAGCCGTACGACGACTGGGCGCGGTCCACGGCCAGTTCGGCCGGGATGCGCGCACGGACGTCCCGGTCCAGGCCGGCCAGCGAGGCGGGGCGCAGGATGCGGTCCCGTTCGGCGGGGGCGGTCAGCACTCCCGGCGGCGGCGCGCTCACCCGCAGGGCGCTGCGGTCGGGCCCGGCCGAGGCCACCGCGGAGCGCAGCCCGTCGTCCTCGTACGTGTCCACGGCGCGCGGGAACGCGGCGGCCAGGCAGGCCGTCAGCAGCACCAGCACGGCGAGCGCGGCGGCTCCACCCGGTGCGGTGCGCAGCCGGGTCCTGACCCAGGGGGCGACGGCCCGCCCAACGCCTCGTGCGCGCATGTCAGTTGCCTCCCTGGTGGCGCATGTCCCTCGCCGGGTCGCCGCGGCGCAGCGCGATGGCGGCGACGACCAGCAGCGGGACGGCCACGATCCCCGCCAGCAGAAGAGCGATCCGCCCGGCCGGCAGTTCCACCAGGACGCGGGGCACCGGTTGGGCGGCCTGCCCGGTCAGCACGATCAGCGGGACCACCGCTCTGGTCAGTACCGTGCCCAGCACCAGCCCCACCAGCAGTGCGAGTGCGAGCAGCACGCCCTGCTCGACGGCGATCAGCCGCGCCAGCTGACGGCGCGGGGCACCCAGCGCGCGCAACAACGAGAATTCCTGGCCCCGTTCGCGCAGCGAGCCGACGGCGCCGACCGCGAAGCCGACCGCGGCGAGTGCTGCGGCGACCATCGCGGCAGCGGCCAGCGCCGACTGCGGCCCCGCCCCCAGCGGATCGCCCACCAGCTCGTCGGCGATGTCGTCGCGGGCCACGATCTGTTCCGGGTCGACGTCCGGCCGGTTCCGCAGCGCCGCGGCGACCCGCGCCTCCTTGCCCGGCTCGGTCGACAGCCACCACTCGGTGGGCGTCGCGATGCCGTCCGATCCCACGGCGAGCACGTCGTTGACGGCGCGCAGATCGACCAGCAGCGCCCCGCCGAGGGCTTCGCCCGATCCGTCCACGGCTCCCGCGCCGGTCGTCGGCAGGTCGCGGACCGACTTCACGATCCGCACCTTGAGCGTCTCGCCGCCCAGCGGTACGTCCACGCTGTCCCCGGTCCGGGCGGCTGCGGACTTCAGGAACCGGTCCGTCGCCACGGCCTTGAGCTGCCCGGGGTGCGGACGCACCACCGTGAGCCGCAGCGTGACCTCGGGGGTCTGCAGGAACTCGTCGTTCGGATCGTCCAGTGCGCCCGTCCAGTAGCTGACGGTCAGCGGGCCGTCCGCCGAAGCGGCGGGCCGCAGCTTCTCGTCCGGCTCCGGCATTGTCGCTCCGGCCACCGACAGCACCCCCTGCCAGTGCGCGGCGCCGGGGACGGTGACCGGTTGCGCCCCGCCGCCGGCGCGCACCGCCAGCAGCCCGTCCACCGAGAGCCGGTGGGTCTCGCCGGTGACCGGCTGCGGGAGATCGGTCTCCAGACCGGTCAGGGCGAACGGCCCTGCGGGCTTCCCCTCGGGCGCGTCGGCCGCCTTCAGCAGGTCCAGGGTGAGCGTGTGACGACGCCCGTCGGCCGGCAGATCACCGATCTGTAGCCGGTAGGGCAGCCCGAAGCGGTCCTCGACGATCGCGGTCACCGCGGTGCTCAGCCCTGCCGGGGACCTGCCGTGCGGGGCGCCGTCGGAGGTGAGGCGCAGCCCCAGCGCCAACTGCCCGGTGTCGGCGGGCAGCAGCACGCCCGGCCTGGCCGTGGCGGGCGGGGTGATGTTCTTGAGCAGCCCGGACGCCGGCTCGTCGGCGAGGTCGCCCCTGAGCATCAGCCGGTCCGGGGCATGAGCGCTGTCCACGGCCAGTACCGTCGCCGTCCGGTTCCCGGAGAGCTCCATGGACGAACGGGAGACGGGCGCCACATCGCGTACGCCGGGCAGTGAGCTGTACGTACCGGCCTGGCCGAGCGGATCCGTACGGGAGCCGAGCACCCGGATCGGGGCGCCCGCCCGGAAATCCGCCTGGTCGGCCTGCGAACGCTGCCACGAGGCGCCCTGGCCCACGGCCAGGATGCCCATCGACACGGCGAGGACGAGCAGCAGCACCGGGCCCGCGTTCCGCGCCGGACGGCGGCTGAACTGCCAGCCCGCGAGGGCGGCGGGCAGCCCCCGGCCACCGGCCGCGCGGCGCTCGGCGAGCCGGGCCGCGGGCGGCAGCAGCCGGAGCGTCAGGACGGTGCCCGCGAGCAGCGCCAGCGCGGGGGCCGCCACCAGCAGCGGGTCGATACCGAGTTTTCCCTGCCGGTCACCGCCGAGCGCTCCGCTGCCCGAGGTCTGCCGGTCCAGCTGCCAGTACGCGACGCCCGCGACGACCAGCAGGGCGATATCGGCCCCGGCCCGTACCGGCGCGGGCAGCACGTTCGCCCGGCCGCGCCGTGACCGGCCCGCGGAGAGCGCGGGCGCGATGACGGCAGCCGCGCAGCCCAGCGCGACCGCCGCGGCCACCAGCCACACGGAGCCGGTGGCGCCGGAGTCGAGCCGTAGCCCGACCCGCGCCAGCGCGCCCTGCCCGGCGAGCAGCCGGGTCAGCGGACCGGCGAGCAGCGGGCCGCAGACCGCGGCGGGCACCGCGAGCAGCAGCGCCTCCAGCGCGGCGAGCGCGGCGATCCGCTGCCGGGAGCCGCCACGGGCCCGCAGCAGCTCGGTCTCGCCCGCCCGTTCGGTGCTGAGCAGCCGGGCCACCAGCAGGAGCGTGTACGCGGCGAGCAGCACCAGCTGCAACGCGACGATCAGCAGCGTGGAGCGGGCCACCAGCAGGGCCCGCCCTGCCTGGTCGAGCACCTCGGGAAGCGCGGTGGACGCGGTCGCCTGGCCGCCCAGGGCCGGGTCGGCGCCGACTGCCTCGGGGCCGCTCCGCGCGGCCTTGGTCAGGGCGCCGATCCGGCTGGTGGTGATCTTCCGGAAGTCGCCCGCGGCCAGCCAGGAGGTCTCACTGGAGGTGACCCGCCCGGCGGTGAAGACGGCGGGGTCGGTGAGCAGCGGGCCGTACGTGGTGAAGTCGACGGTCCGCATGCCGCGCCCGCCCAGCCCGTCCAGCTGCCAGTACGGATCGGTCCGGTCGGCCGGCCGGTACACGCCGGTCACACGGACGGCGACCTTCTTGGTGGTGTGCAGCCGGTCGTCGAGTGTGAGCCTCGCCCCGGTCCGCAGCCCGAGCTGTTTGGCGGCGACCTCGGGCAGCGCGACCTCGACGGGACCGCTGCCGGTGGCCCGCGGCCAGGCCCCCGAGGAGAGCCGCACCCGCGAGCGGTCGATCGCGGCGAAGAGCGTGAGGTCCGGGTCCCCGCTGCGGGCGGCGGGCTCCTGGACGCTGCGGGGGAGCGCGTACGGCCCCGACCCGTCGAGCGTGCGCACGGTGACGGGCAGCCCGTCGAAGGTCCGCTCGGCGTGCTTGCGCACCGCGGTGGCCGCCGACTGCTCCTGGCCGGGCGGCACTTGGGCCCGGACGACCAGGGTGGCGCGCGTGGCGTCGCGGGTGAGCAGCGAGTGGCGCAGCCCGGCGTCGCCGATGGAGCCGGAGAAAACGGTGAGGGTGGCCAGCACCGAAGTGGTCAGCAGGACGGCCAGCAACGCGGCTGCCAACAGCAGCCGGTGCGCCCGCACCCGCAGAAAGACGAACCCCGTCACCCTGCTCCCCCGATCCCGCCCCCGAACCTTTCCGGATGCTGTCAGAGGGCGGGCGGACGGGAAAACGCCTGAGGGGCCACCTTCATTGGATTGTGACCGGATTCCGGGTACAGGGCACCGGATTCCGTAATTCCGGTGACGCGGAGGTCAGGCCCCGGTCACTCTTCGCAGGCCCGGTGGGGTGGCCGCGGTCAGCCGTCGCTGTTGACCATCGAAGCCGCCGCGTACGTGAGGTACTTCCACAGCTGCTGCTCGTGCTCCTCGGCCAGGCCCAGCTCGTCGACCGCCGCCCGCATGTGCTTGAGCCAGGCGTCGTGGGCGGCCCGGTCGACCTTGAAGGGGGCGTGACGCATCCGCAGCCTGGGGTGGCCGCGGTTGTCGCTGTAGGTGCGGGGGCCGCCCCAGTACTGCATCAGGAACAGCACGAGCCGCTCCTCGGCCGGGCCGAGGTCCTCCTCCGGGTACATGGGGCGCAGCGTGGGATCGCCGGCGACGCCCTGATAGAAGTGGTGAACCAGTCGCCGGAAGGTCTCCTCGCCGCCGACCTGCTCGTAGAAGGTCTGCTCCTGAAGCGTGCCGCGCGGGATCTCTGTCACCCCTCCATGGTCTCAGACGGAGCGACGGAGGCCGGTGGTCCTAGGACCCGCCGCCGGTCCTCGCCGGGCACCGTGACCGTTCGCCTCCCGGCCCCGCACGCAGCACAGTGGAGACATGGGCGCAGACCGGGAATTGCGGGCGGCGCTGGTGCGGGAGATCGCGGAGGGCGGTGCTCTGGCGGATCCGGCCTGGCGCAGGGCGTTCGAAGAGGTGCCGAGACACCTCTTCGTGCCGTACTACTTCGCGGACGGCTTGTGGCGCCGCGAGCGGCTCTGGAGCGAGGACCCGGACCCGGAGCGGCGCAGACGCTGGCTGGAGGGGGTCTACACCGACCAGCCGCTGGCCATCCGCGTCCGGGACGGCGAGCTGGTGTCGTCCAGCAGCCAGCCCTCGCTGATGGCGCGGATGCTCGACGAACTGGACGTGCGGGACGGGAACGCCGTCCTGGAGATCGGGGCGGGCAGCGGGTACAACGCCGCTCTGCTGGCCCATCGGCTGGGAGATTCTCTGGTCACGACCGTCGACCTCGATCCGGAGATCACCGAATCGGCCCGCGGTCACCTGGAGGCCGCCGGGTACGCACCGGCCGTCGTCACCGGCGACGGGGCCCGGGGCTGCCCGGCGCAGGCCCCCTTCGACCGGATCATCGCCACCTGCACGCTCCCGTCCGTGCCCCGCGCCTGGCTCGCGCAGTGCAGGCCGGGGGCGCGGATCCTCGCGCCGCTGTCGACCGGGCTGATCGTGCTGGAGGTGCAGGACACGGAGTACGCGCAGGGGCGGTTCCTGGACACGCCCGCCTACTTCGTGCCGCTGCGGGGCGGCGGGGGCGACGAGCCGCCGCTGCGTAGTGGAGGACTGCCGCCCAGCGTGCTGGAGAACGGACTCTTCCGCTTCCTGCTCACACTGACCGCGGGGAGCCTGGACCCGGTCGAGGCGTTCTCCCTCTGGGAACGGGAGGAGCGCCCCGCGCGGGAGCGGTACGGGGTGACGGTCAGCGGGGGGCACGAATGGGCCTGGCTGGACGACCCCGAAGGGCCGTACGCCTGGCCGCTCGTACCCCCCGCTTCCCGGCTGCCGGCCGTCAGGCCCGGTGGATCGTGATGGTGGTCCAGGCACCCACGTGCACCCGGTCGCCCTCTTCGAGCGGGATCGGTACGTAGGGCGGGATCGGATCCTCGGCGCCGTTGACCGTGGTGCCGTTGGTGGAGTTCTGGTCGACCACGGCCCAGGAGCCGTCGGGCTGCTGGACCAGGACCGCGTGCTGGTGCGAGACCCCGGGATCCTCCGGCGGGACGGCCAGATCGATGTCGGGGGACTCGCCCGTGGAGTGCCTGCGGCGGCCGATGGTGATCTGGTTGCCGGTGAGCGGAAGCTGCTGCTCCGGGGAGTAGGCGGGCAGATTCAGGCCGGTGGCCTCGGGGCCGCTGCGCTGCATCATCGCCATGAAGTACTCACGGTCCGGACCGACGGTGGCGGACCAGCTCTGCGACTGCGGCGGCTGTGGAGCCTGCGGCTGCTGCTGGGCCTGCGGCGGGTGCTGGGCCTGCGGCGGGTGCTGAGGACCGTGCTGACCCGGACCGTGCTGACCCGGACCGTGCTGACCGGGGCCTTGGGGACCGCCCCCCTGCGGTCCGGGACCCTGCGGTCCGGGACCCTGCGGTCCGGGACCCTGGGGCTGTGACCGGGGAGGCCCCTGCGGCGGCTGCGCCTGGGACGGCGGGGGCAGCAGCCAGTCGTCCGCGCTCGGCTGCTGAGGTTGCTGGGGCTGCTGGGGAGCCTGCGGCGCGCGCGGCGGCTGGGCGAACGACGGCGGCGGCGGAGGGCCCGGCTGCTGCTGGTACGGAGGCGGCGGCGGAGGACCCTGCCGCCGGGACGGGTCGTTCGTCAGCGGCTCGGCGGGGCGGTTCACCTGCGAGGGCCGCGAGCTCTGGTAGTCGAACGCGTCCGGAGGCCGCGGCGGCTGCTGCTGGGACTGGAAGCCCGGCGGCAGATTCGGGGCGACCGGGGTGTACGACGTCGCGGTGCTGGTGAGGAAGTTCCACCGGCACTCCTCGCAGAACGGCGCACCGGCCTCGCGCGGCGTACGGCACTGCGGGCAGATCTCCGCCTGGGCCGTGGGGTCCGGCGGGTAGCCGTAAGCGGCGGCCGGATTCCCTCCCTGCGGCGGCGGGGGCGGCTGCTGGGGTCCGCCGGGTCCCGCGTACGGCGGGGGCGGAGGGGGAGGCGGCGGCACGGCGCCCATGCGGTGGCCGCAGACCTCGCACCAGTCGTCGGATCCCGACTGGTGTCCGTTCGGGCAGGTCGGCATGGAGTCGCTTCCCCCTCTCCTCATCCGGCCCGAAGGCCGCAAAATGTTACTTCTGCTGCTTCTGCTGCTTCTGCTGCTTCTGCTGCACCTGTTGCAGCAGCGGCTACTTCTCGCTGCTTCTCTTACTTCTTCTACTTCTACTTCTTCACGCGAACTGTCTTCGTGGAGCGCGTTTCGAGGGTCATCTCGTCCGCCTCCGCGACCTTTGCCTTCAGTCGCACAGTACCGGTCGCTTCGTCGACGACGTCCACCACCTTCGCGAGCAGCTTCGCGGTGTCCTGGTTGCCCGAGACCGCCGCCAGCTGTACCGCGCGGCCGAGCTTGGCCGTGGCGCCGTCCAGATTGCCGGACTTGCGGGCATCAAGGCCCTGTTGAATGACTTGTGCCAGTTCGGCCTGGCCGGTGTAGTGCGCCACCTGCGGGTTGATGGAGGTGGACGCCACCATGTCGTCCGTCCACACCGCCCGCACCAGCCCCTGCGACAGGGTCTGCGGGGCGCCGCCGGACGGGTCGGGCAGCACGAGCGAGACGCGGGCGGCGAGCATCTCCTGGCCGATGCCCGCCTCGGGGACCTGCACACACACGTGGTAGTCGCGGGACTCGTCGCCCCACGAGCCGGTCGGATAGTCCCCGGCCCGGGGTCCCACCTCCGTGCGACGGTCCGTCAACTGCTCCACCCGGGGGGCCACTTGCTTGACGAACTTGATCTCCACGCCGACGGGTGTCCAGAGGCGCAGCGCCACGTCCGCGATCTCCTTGCCCATCGCGGTCTCCATCATCTGCGTGAAGTCCGCGGCCAGGCCCGCCGGATCGGCCACGATGTCGGCCGTGCCGAGCAGCGCCGAGGCGATGGCGGTGACCTCCTTGACCTCCCAGTCCGTGCCGACCCCGCGGGCGTCACAGGTGAACCGGCCCGCCCCGGCGTCGAGCGCCGCCCGCAGGTCCTCGGGCGACTCGTGTTCGTTGCGGCCGTCGGTCAGCAGGATGCCGTGCCGGATCGGCGGCACGCCCGCCGCGTCGTACGGGCCGTCCGCGGAGTTCAGCAGCCGGTCGGCGAGCCGCAGCCAGGTGCCGATCGCCGTACCGCCGCCCGCGCTCAACCTGCGCAGCGCTTCCTTGGCCTGGGCGCGGGTCTGCGGATCAGCGGTGGCCAGACGGCCGTTGCCCGGATAGATGTCCTTGGCCACATGGGTCCCCGCCACCACGGAGAACGCGGTGCCGTCACGCAGTGCGTCGATGGCCGAGGCCGTCGCGTCGCGGGCGTTGCGCATCTTCGTCGGCGGGTAGTCCATCGAACCCGAGCAGTCCACCATGATCACCACGGCGGAGCCCGGCGCCTGCCCCGGCAGCCGGGGGGACGGAACGCCCGGCCCGGTGAGGGTGCCGCCGCTGGTGCCGCCCCCGGTCGAGGTGACCGTGACGATCGCGTTGACGTCGCGCCCGCCCTCCGGCAGGAACTCGTTCTGGTACACGTCGACCGAGAATTGCGGCACGTTGGACTTGGAGAAGTTGGCCATCTGATCGGCTCCTTGACGAACAACGCGGCAATCACAACAAATGAACGGCAATCACAACAAGTGCACGTATGTAAGCCCTCTTCACGCCGTGCAGGCGGATCCTGCCCCTTGTGCGGGCACGCGGAACGGCACAACGGCCACTGTTACGTTGTCGTGGCCCCCACCGTCGAGCGCGTGGCCGACGAGCACCTGTGCGCAGTGCAGCGGCCGGACGCTCGCGTCGGCCGGAACGACCTGTGTCATTTCCTCCGCCGACTCCGCGTAGTTCCACAGGCCGTCGGAGCACACCACCACCACTCCCGGCCGGTCCGGCTTGAAGGAAGCGGTGTGCGGCTCCAGTTCGTACGCGTCGGCGCCGAGCCAGCCCGTGATGGCGTGGGCGCGCTCGTCGGCGTACGCCTGCGCCTCGCTCATCAGCCCCGTCGCCACCATCTGCGCGGCCCAGGAGTCGTCCTCGGTGAG
Organism: Streptomyces sp. A 4/2; assembly: GCF_940670765.1. Taxonomy (GTDB): domain Bacteria; phylum Actinomycetota; class Actinomycetes; order Streptomycetales; family Streptomycetaceae; genus Streptomyces. The sequence continues at coordinate 197,284 of NZ_CALNVW010000007.1, read as the reverse complement.
CCGGGACGGATGTGCCGTGCGGTCGTCGGGCACCCAGTAGACACGGCTGTCCCCGACCCAGCCGACGACGAGCAGCCCGCCCGCCACGATGGCGGCGACCAGGGTGCACGCCGGGGCGTTCTGATGGTGGTGCGGGCCGTGCTCCATGGCCCGGTCGGGCCCGGCAGCCAGTGAGTTGACCGCTTCCGACGAGGCGAGGATCGCCTCGTGCAGCGCCTGCTGCGGGTGCACGCCCGCGGGCAGGGAGGTCTGCAGCGCGTCCTTGGCCGCGGCGGCTGCGGCGGCCGACGCCTCGTCGGGGCGGGTCGCCGAGGACACTCCGTCACAGACGACTGCGACGACGGCCGGTGAACCGTCGGGCAGCGCCGCCGAGGACACCGCGAACGCGTCCTCGTTGCGGTGGTGGCGCAGTCCGCGGTCGCTCACCGCGGCGACCGCGTCCAGCTCCTCCTCCATGTGGTCCCGCTCACGGGGTTGCGCATGGCCGCAGTTCTCGCAGTAGCCGTCGTCGTCGATCCGGCCGGTGCGGCAGGCGACACAGACCTTGGTGCCCTCGGGCGGGGCGGACGCGGCGGCTGCCGCTGCGGGGTCCGGGGCGGGCAGCGCGTACTCCGCGGGCGAGGGAGGCCCGTCGAACCGTACGACCGGGGGGAGTTCGCTCCCGTCCGACGCCACACCGGGCACATCGCCCGCCGTCTGTACGGGGGCGGGTTCGCCCGTGCCGGTCCCCTCCGCGGCGTCCGGCCAGGCCACACCCGGCGCGGGGCCGGTACCGCCGACGGCCGACGCGGGCCGGTCGTCCGGCGGTTCGGGCACGGCCGACAGGTCGTATCCGCACGCGCCGCAGAACAAGTCGCCCGGCTCCAGCGGCTCCTCGCAGCTGGGGCAGGCGGCCAGGTTCGTCTGGGACATCAATTCACACCCACGTCCGGGGGCGGAAACGGTTGGCCCGCTCCACCAGGTCGATCCTCTCCTCGCCACGCTGGGCGAGCCGGGCGAGTACCCGGTACGAGCGTTCGAGACCGAAGCGCAGGCCCCGCTCGTCGAGTGGGCTGCCGAGCAGGGTGGTGGACTCCACCACCTGGCCGCCCCGGCCTCCGGAGAGTACCCAGTCCAGGGCCGTGCCCAGTACTTCGGTGGCGAGCCGCTCGCGGCGTACCGCGTCGAGCCCGAACTGCTGGAGCGCCGCCACCTGGCCCGCGGCTGCCCGCAGGTCGTCCACCAGCGGGTCGGTCGCCGCCCGGCGCCGCAGCCGCGCCCGCACCGTGGCGACGCGGGCCGCCGTGTAGTGGATGGACGCCTCGGGCACCGACTCCAGGGTGCGTACGGCGCCGGTACGGTCACCGGCCGCGAGCTGCACCCTGGCCAGCCCGAAGGCGGCGCTGACGTAGCTCGGATCGGTCGTCCACACGAGGCGGTAGTACTCCGCCGCGTTGTCCAGCTGGCCGAGCAGTTCGGCGCAGACACCGAGCGCCAGCTTGGGCGCGGGCTCACCGGGGAACGCGTCGTAGATCGCGTCGAAGGAGAGCGCGGCGGTCTCCCGGTCGCCGGTGACGAGCGAGGCCACCCCGCGGTACCAGACCACCCGCCAGTCGTCGGGGTGGTCCGTCTCCAGAGCCATGATCAACTCGACTGCGGTGTACGAGTCCTGGTTGTCCAGCCGGGCCCGCACCTGACGCAGGCTCCGCTCCAGGGACTCACCGGGCGCGGCCTCCAGGGCGGCGATCACCTCGCCGGGAGCGGAGGCCATCAGGCCCGCCAGGAAACCGGCGTTGGGGTCGTTCGGGTCCACGCGCGGAACCGGCAGCGCCAGCGCGGTGGCGCGCGCATCGATCCCGGCGAGGAACGCCTGGGCCGGTGCGCCGGTCGCCGGTGCGGCGGACTCCGGCGGTCGCTGCGCGGGGACACCGGACTGCGCGGGGAGACCGGGCTGTGCGGGACCGCCCGCCGTGCCGGGTGCGTACCCGCCGGCCGGGCTGCCCGGTCCGGCCCCCGCGCCGTACGGGGCGCCGGTGACCGCGGCGGGTGCGCCGGTCCTGCCGCCGCGCCCGGTCCGACGCCGGCCGGTGGGCAGTTGGCGTGCCCCGAACAGCGACACGTCCTCCGTCAACTCGGCGAACAGCGTGGTGTCGGTGACCCGGACCTCGGGCCCGAACAGGGTCGACAGCGAGGGCCGCGGCCGGCCCGTCTGGACCGCGACGACCTCGCGCAGCACACCGGTGAGCTGCTCGGCCATCTCCGTGGCCGAAGCGAACCTGCGCGCCGGATCCGGGTCCGTGGCCCGGACGAGCAGCCGGTAGAAGGACTCGTACTTCCGGAAGACCTCGATGTTGTCCGGGTCGGGGAGGCTGTCCACGAACACATTCGTGTAGCCCTGGAAGTCGAAGGTCAGCACCGCGAGCGTGCGCGCCACCGTGTAGAGGTCGGAGGCGATCGAGGGCCCGGCCTCCGCCACCTCCGGTGCCTGGTAGCCGACCGTGCCGTAGATGGCCGACTCGTCGTCGTCCATCCTGCGTACCGCGCCCATGTCGATGAGCTTCAGCTGGTCCTGCTGCTGGATCGCGTTGTCGACCTTGAAGTCGCAGTACAGCAGATTGCGGCTGTGCAGATGCCCCAGCGCCTCCAGGGCCTCGATTCCGTACGCGCAGGCCTGCTCGACCGGCAGCGGATCGCGTCGCCCGGCTGCCCCGCGCCGTTCGTTGGCGATCTCCTTGAGCGACTTGCCGCCCACGTACTCCATGACTATGTAGCCGTCCATGGAGCCGGTGCGCTGATCCAGGTGCTCGACGAAGTTGTAGATCCGCACGATGTTGGAGTGCTCGATCTCGGCGAGGAAGCGCCGCTCCGAGATCGCCGCGGCCATGGCGTCCTGGTCACCGGTGTCCAGCAGGCCCTTGAGCACCACCCAGCGGTCGGAGACCGCCCTGTCGACGGCCAGATAGACCCAGCCCAGACCGCCGTGGGCCAGACAGCCCATGACCTCGTACTGGCCGTGCACGATGTCGCCGGTGTTCAGCTTCGGTACGAAGGAGTACGGGTGGCCGCACTTGGTACAGAACCCCTCGGTCCGGCCCGGCCGCGCACCGCGCGAACGTCCCACCGGGGCCCCGCAGTCGGAGCGCGAGCAGAACCGCTTCCGCTCGGGGACCTCCGCGTGCTGCATCACCGCGGACTGCGGGTCCGGGCGCGGCACGTCCGGGATCGAGACCAGTCCCGCTCCCAGCCGGTTGCGGCCCGACGCGCTCGCCGAGGCTCCGGAGCTGCGCACCGAGACCGAACGGCCCGAGGCCTGGCCCGACACCGCCCGGGACAGCCGCCCCGAAACCGACCTGCGTGACGTCGACGAGCGGGAGGAGGACCGCGAGGACGCCCGCGACGAGGCCCCCGAACCACTGCGCGCGGAAGCGCTGTTGCTGCCCCGGCCGCCACCGGCGATCCCGGTCGGCGGTGAGCTGACCATCCCGTCGCCGGGTCCCCGGCCGTGTTCGGACGGGGAGGACCCCGAGGCCGACACCACCGGGGCGAGGCCGCAGGTGTCGCAGTACAGCTCGCCGCCGCCCATGTCCTCGTAGCTGCCCTCGCACTGGGGCCGCTGGCACTTCTGCTGCTCGCTCATCCCGGACACCTCACGCGTTCCCCCTGTGGTCGGCGGGCCCGGACTGTCCCGGGACCAGGACCTCCGCCGTGGCCTGCTGGTAGCGCAGCACCGCCTGCTCGGCGACGCGCAGATCGCACGGCGCGCTCCACAGCATTCTGCGGGCCGCGTCGTACCGCTCGATCAGCAGCGGATCCTCCGCCATCCCGTGCCGGGAGACCTTCGCCCGGTACGCGTCAAGTCGGCCGCGCAGCTCCGCACGGACCGCGAGCGGCGCGGTGACCGCCGACAACGACTCACGGGCGCGCAGCAGTTCGTCCTCGGCCTCCCGCTCCAGGGACTCCAGGAGCGGCGAGAGCCGGTGCCACTGTGCGTGCCTGCGGTACTCGGCGGCGGCCCGCAACTGCTCCTGGAGCACCGTCGACGGTCCGCTCACCGCGGGCACCTCGGACGCGGCGATCTTCGCGAGCACCTCACCGCGGGCCACCCTGGCCTCGGCCAGCGTACGGTCGGCACGCGTCAGCAGGTCCCGCAGGTGCAGCAGCCGCTGCTCGGCGTCCTGGCGCACCGTGAGCACCGCGTCGATCTCGCGGCGGATATCCTCCAGCGCGCGGGCGGCCCGGTCGTACCGCTCGGTGTCCGGGCGTCCGCCGCCCGGCGCCGAACTGCCCTGGGCGGCACGCCAGTAGGCCAGCGGATCGGAGATCACCTCGGCCCGGAGCGTGGCCAGTTCCTGGGTGATCGACTCCAGGTCGTCGCCCGCCGGGTGTTCCCCCGGGCGTACGCCCACGGAGTGCGCCAGCGAGCGGGTACGGGCCAGCTCCGCGGCGAGCAGGTCTATCCGGGCGGGCAGCGCCGACCACACGGCGTCCGACGCGACCACCATGTCCAGCGCCTGGGCGTACAGCTCGTTCATCCGGGTCACCAGCTCTTCGAGCGAGAAGCGCTCGGTGAGCCTGGCGGGTCCGGTGATCGACAGGGCGGGATACGTCGGGGCCGTGTGCGTGGCGGTGCTGGGGAGGGTGACGCTCCGGCCGCGCAGCACTTCGGTGAGCTCGGTCAGCTCCTCGCGGCCCGGCCAGCGCCGCCGTGAACGCAGCGCCCTGGCGTCCTCCAGAGCTGCCGCGTACGCGTCGAAGTACGCCCAGAGCACCGTGATGGACTGCTCGGTGGCGGCCCAGCGGTCCTTGGTGAACCCGGTCAGCGCGGCGCCTTCGAGGAGCCTGCGCCCCGCGTGGTCCTGCAGGGCGAGCAGCGAGGTCTCGATCGCCTCGTGTTCGGCGGCGAGCCGTGTCAGCGCACGGTCCACCTCGTCCCGGTCCATCACCGGCCCGGAGGCGCTCCCCGGCCAGCCAGGACCGGGGACGGAACCCGCGACGCCCATCGATCACCTCTCCGCTCCGCTGTCCTCAGCCTCAGCTGCCTATGGTCTCAAGTCCTGCCGGTACCACGCTCTGCCGGTATCACGATCTGCCGGTACCCGGTCCGGCCCGCGCAGGTTCTGCCGGTGTCCGGATCCGCCGGTGTCCAGTTCTACCGGTGTTCAGTTCTACCGGGTCCGGGCAGGGCCACCAACCGTCCTACCCCCGCTGCCCTATCGGTACTTGGGTGCCGGCGGACCCTTGATCCCCTTCATGTCGGCCGACAGCCACTTGTCGTACGCCTTCATCCACTCGCTGTTGTCCCCGCCGCTGCGGTAGTCCACCAGCACCTGGTTGATGCGGCGCACCAGGTCGTCATTGCCGATCTTCGTCGCCACGCCGTAGTACTCGGTGGTGAAGGGGGCGCCCCGCAGGCCGACGGCCGGGTCCTGCGCCGCCTGGCCCGCCGCGAGGGCGTTGTCCGTGACCACCGCGTCGACCAGGCCCAGTTGGAGCTGGACCAGACAGTCCAGTTGGTTGGGCACGGTGCGCTGCTCGGTCGGCGTGTCCTCGAATATCGCGCCGTACGACTTGTTCTTCAGCGCGTCGTAGGCCGTCGAACCGGTGGCCGTACAGACCTTCTTGCCCTTGAGGGTGTCGTTGTACCCGGTGATCGTGGAGTTCTTGGGCGCCAGTACCTGCTGTCCGGCCTGGAAGTACGCGGTGGAGAAGGCTACTTGCTTGCTCCGCTCGCAGTTGATCGTCATCGTCCTCACCACGATGTCGACCTTGCCCTCCTGCAGCGCCTCGATCCGCTGGTTGGTCGGGATGGCGCGGTAGGTGACCTTGTCCTCGCTGCCCAGCAGGTTCTTCGCGATGGCCTTGACGAGGCTGATGTCGAAGCCCTCCAGGGTGCGGGTCGCGGGATTGCGGTAGCCCCAGCGGTAGCTGTTCTGATCGACACCGACGACCAGCCGGTCCGCCTTCTTGATCTTGTCGATCGTGGGGCCGTCCGCGCTGGACGGCGGGAGGCTGGCCTCCGGGTCGGTACAGGTGTCGGCCTTGGCGGGCGAGGCCGACGCCACACCCTGGCCGCCCAGCGCGGTGCCACCGGAGTCGGTGCCCCCCAGCGTGAGCGGGATCAGCGCCGCGGCGGCGGTCAGCGCACAGGCCGCGGCCATCGCGGTGACACCGCCCCAGCCACGGAGCCTGACGGTCCGTGCGGCGTGCGGCGAGGGGCCCGGCAGGGCGGCCGGGGGACGCCCCCCGGAAGAATCCAGCGAACTCGGCACGCTGCGCCTCCTCACCTGTACTCCGAAAGCCTGCGGCTGATGCCGAGCCCCGCGGCGGCGGCACCCAGCACGGCCAGTACCGCCGCGCCCACCGGGAGCCCGGCCAGCGCGCCACGCCCGTTCGTGGCGGCCCGGGTGAATTCCTGCTGTTCATGGCCGAGCGCCTGCTCCAGGGCCCGGTCCACCTGGTCGAAGGACTGGCCGGTCGACCCGGTCCTGCCGATGACCTGCGGCAGCGCGGCCTCGTAGTTCCCGGCGTCGTCCGTGCTGCGCGCCGTGGCGTGGCGCGTCTTCCAGGTGGTGACGGCGGTCACCGCGCGCTGCACCGGGAGCTCGCCCGCGGTGTCGTCCTTCGCCAGGCTCTTCGCCTTGTCGAGCCCGCTGACCAGGGAAGCCATCTCCTTGGTGAAGTCGTACTCGTACTGGTCGTGCTTGCCGTCCTTGGTCAGTACGGAGCCGCGCGACACCAGGGTGAGGTTCTCGTTGGACCGTGCCTTGAGCGAGCTGATGCGTGCGTCGTTGAGCACCTTCAGCGACTCCTGGCCGTGCGCCCTGGAGGTCCGCAGATCGGCTCCGGCGACCACGTGGCCGACGACCATCCAGAGGAGGACGACGACGGACGCGGCCGAGGCGGTCACCAGGCCGTGGTTGAACACGCGGTTGGTACGCAGGAAGTTGCGCCGCTGCACGTAGAACAGGCCGGCCAGCGCCAGGATCCCCACCGCGGTGGAGAAGTACGGCCAGGCCGAAGCGGAGTCGTAGTCCTCGTACAGCCGCCCGGTCTCCGCCTCGTAGAGCTTCTCGGCGGCGGGCAGCAGCAGCGTGTTCATCTGCTGGTTGGCGTACCGCAGGTAGGCGCCGCCGAGCGGCAGCCCCTGGCGGTTGCTCGCGCGGGCGCGCTCGATCAGGCCGGTGTAGCGCGGAAGCTGTTCGTTGATCTGCGCGATCTGGCGGCCGGACTCGGTCGAACTGTCCGTGTTGGCCGCGGCCTTCACCAGCAGCCGTGATGCCGTGGCGATGTCCTTGTCGTACCGCGCGTGCACGTCCGCGGGCTCCTGCATGCCCGCGAGGAAGCCACTCGCCGCTGCCGTGTCCGCGTCGGCCAGTGAGCGGTAGATGCTCGCCGCGTCCGCACTCAGTGGCTGGCTGTGGCTGACCACGTCGTCGGCGGCTGCCGCACGGTCGGAGATCTCGAACGCGGTCACCGCTCCGAACGCCACGACCAGCACGGCCACCAGCGTTCCCATGATCCACAGTCGGCCGGGCTCGGTCGTCGCCGCGGCACGCAGCCGGTCCCGGGCCCCGGACACCGCACTGCGGTGCGCCGCCGGGGGCGGCTGCACGGGTGGCGCGGGCGCGGGAATCCGCGCGGGCGCCACGGCGGGGGGCGGCTGCGCGGGCGGTGGACCCTGCGCCGTGCCCCCGTTCGGCGGGTGTACCACTTGACCTCCCCCTCGGTCACGGACGGTTGCCCGTCTTCCCCGGCGTCGGAAGACGAGTGCCCGGCCAGCAAGTATGGCCGCAGGGAGCGACATCCACACCGGGATTGACACGATCTTGTACGACCTGTCGCCCGCCCCCGCTGTATCCCCACCATGAATACGTCGCGGGGATCAATTCGGTTCCCGTTCGAGGCGCATGAATCGGTGGTTCACCTGCGCATCAGGGGCGCACGGAAAGGGGGTTGCGCTCCGTCACTACACGGAACGCAACCCCCTTCACTCCCTGATCAGGCGCACTGCGCCCGGAGCCGCAGCCGCACGGGGCCCGAACCTCAGGCGTACTGCGCCCGGAGCCGCGCATGGGACTCGGTAGGCGCCCCGACCTGGTCCAGCCCCAGCAGGGCCGCGCCCAGCACCGGCGACGCCGTCACCACCCGCGGGACCGCCTTCGGCGCCCGCTCGGCCAGCAGCCGCCGGACGACGTCGTCCAACTGTGGGTGCCGCGCCGCCAGTACGCTCCCGCCGAGCAGCACGGGTACCTCCGCGTCGAGCAGGCCGAGCCGGTCGAGCGCCACCACGGCGAGCGCGACGACCTCCTCCGCCTGCCGCTCGACCACCGAGCGCGCGACCGCGTCACCGGCCGCCGCGGTCGCGAAGAGCACCGGGGTCAGCTCGTGCTTGCGCTCGCCCGGGATGCGGCCCAGATGCAGCGCCTCGATCACCGCGTACATCGTCGGCAGCCCGAAATGCGCGGGTACGGCCCTCTCCAGCTCGGTCGGCACGCCGCGCCCGTCCTCGGCCCGCGCCGCATGCCACAGCGCCTCCTCGGCCAGGCCCCCGCCGCCGCCCCAGTCGCCGGATATCCGGCCGATCGCGGGGAAACGCGCGGTCCGTCCGTCGGGCGTCATGCCGACGCAGTTGATGCCCGCGCCGCACACCACGGCCACCCCGAGCGGCTCGTCCACGCCCGCCCGCAGTATGGCGAAGGTGTCGTTGCGCACATCCACCACGGGACCCCAGCCCCGCGCCTCGATGGCCTCGGCCAACTCCCGTTCCTCGACCGGGAGATCCGCATTGGCCAGACAGGCGGAGACGAACGACGCGACCGGCGCCGCAGCGGAGCCCGCTGCACCTCCGACCTCGCCGGGCACCGCCCCGGCCCCGGCTTCCCTGACCGCCGCGTCGACCGCGGTCGCCAGGACGTCGATCGCCGCGTCGATCCCGACCACCGGCGGCTGGAAGCCACCGGCCCGCCCCCTGCCCAGGACGGTGCCGTCCGCCGCGATGACGGCCACGTCCGTCTTGCTGTTGCCGGCATCGATCGCCAGCACACTTGCTGTCACGCCCACGCGAGGTGCTCCCGGTTGTGCGCGACGAGCTGGTCCGTCAGCTCGTCGGCGTACGCGTACTGCCCGATCAGCGGGTGCGCGAGCAGGGCCCGGAAGACCCGGTCCCGGCCGCCGCGCAGCGCGGCTTCCAGGGCGAGGTCCTCGTACGCCGTGACGTTGGCGATCAGACCGGCGTACAGCGGGTCGAGCGCCGGCACGGCCAGCGGCGTGGCGCCGTTCCCGTCCACCGTCGCCTGGACCTCGATCACGGCGTCGTCGGGGAGGAACGGCAGCGTGCCGTTGTTGTACGTGTTGACCACCTGGTACCGGGAGCCCCCCGCGCCGAGCAGCGAGGACGCCAGGTCCACGGCCGCCTCGGAGTAGAACGCGCCGCCCCGCTTGGCGAGCAGCGCGGGCTTCTCGTCCAGCGCCGGGTCGCCGTACATGGTGAGCAGTTCCTTCTCCATCGCGGCCACCTCGGCGGCCCGCGACGGCTTGGTGCGCAGCTCCCGTACGACCTCGTCGTGCGCGTAGAAGTAGCGCAGGTAGTACGAGGGCACCACGCCGAGCCGGTCCACGACCGAGCGCGGCAGATGCAGGTCGTCGGCGATCGCGTCGCCGTGCTCGGCGAGCAGCTTCGGCAGCACGTCCGCGCCCTCGGGACCGCCCAGGCGGACGCCGAGTTCCCAGGTCAGGTGGTTGAGCCCGACGTGGTTGAGGAACACGTCGGACGGCGCGACGTCGAGCTGGGCGGCGAACTTCCGCTGGAAGCCGATGGCGACGTTGCAGAGCCCGACGGCCTTGTGCCCGGCCTGGAGCAGCGCCCGGGTGACGATGCCCACCGGGTTGGTGAAGTCGATGATCCAGGCGTTCGGGTTGGTGCGCCGTACGCGCTCGGCGATGTCGAGCACGACCGGCACCGTGCGCAGCGCCTTGGCGAGGCCGCCGGCCCCGGTCGTCTCCTGCCCGATGCAGCCGCACTCCAGCGGCCAGGTCTCGTCCCGCTGGCGGGCCGCCTGGCCGCCGACGCGCAACTGGAGCAGGACCGCGTCGGCGTCCGCGACGCCCGCGTCCAGGTCCGAGGTCGTCGTGATGACGCCCGGGTGACCCTGCTTGGCGAAGATCCGCCGGGCGAGACCGCCCACCAGTTCGAGGCGGTCGGCCGCGGGGTCCACGAGCACCAGCTCGCTGATCGGCAGCGTGTCCCTCAACCGCGCGAAGCCATCGATGAGTTCGGGGGTGTAGGTGGAACCGCCCCCCACTACTGCGAGCTTCATTTCAGCTAACCCTTCACTCCGGTCAGTGTGACGCCCTCGACAAAGGCCTTCTGTGCGAAGAAGAAGACGAGGATCACGGGGGCCATGACCAGTACGGTCGCGGCCATGGTCAGATTCCAGTCGGTCTGGTGTGCGCCCTTGAAGGAATCCAGGCCGTAGGACAGCGTCCAGGCGGCCGAGTTCTCCGAGGTGTAGATCTGCGGGCCGAAGTAGTCGTTCCAGGCGTAGAAGAACTGGAACAGCGCGACGGCGGCGATCCCCGGCTTGGCCATCGGGACGATGACCTTGAGCAGCGTGCGGAACTCACCGCAGCCGTCGACCTTGGCCGCGTCGATGTACTCGTTCGGGATCGTCAGCAGGAACTGCCGCAGCAGGAAGATGGAGAACGCGTCGCCGAACGCCATCGGGATGATCAGCGGCCAGAGCGTGCCGGACAGGTCCAGCTGCTTCGCCCAGAACAGATACATCGGGATGATGACGACCTGCGGCGGCAGCATCATCATCGAGATGACGAGCATCAGCGACAGGTGCCGCCCGCGGAAGCGGAACTTGGCGAGCGCGTACGCCACGGGCAGCGACGACACCACGGTCAGTACGGTGCCGAGTCCCGCGTACAGCAGGGTGTTCCGCCACCAGGTCAGGAAGCCCGGGGTGTCGAAGACCTTGCGGTAGTTGGACCACTCGAAGGTGTGCGGCCACAGGTCGCGGGTGAGTGTCTGCTGGTCGCTCATCAGCGAGGTCAGGATCACGAAGACGAACGGCAGCACGAAGAAGAGCGCTGCGGCCACGCCCAGGGCGTGCACGGCGATCCAGTGCAGCAGCGTCTTGCGGCGTGCGGTCCGCTCGGCCTCGTCGGCCTGGACACGGATCGACGGGTTGTCGGTGACGTGGGTGGTGAGCTGTGTCATGACGGTCAGTCACCTGCCTGTACGAGCCCGCTGCGGCGCCGCATCAGCAGTGCGGTGAAAGCCATGGCCAGGGCGAAGAGGACGAGCGCGACCACGCACGCGGAGCCGTAGTCGAAGCGCTGGAAGCCGAGCGTGTAGACGAGCTGCGGCAGGGTCAGCGTGGACTTGTCGGGGAAGCCCGGCTGGAACTGCTGCCCGCTGCCGCCGATGATTCCGGAGGCGACCTTCCCCGCCACCAGTGGCTGGGTGTAGTACTGCATCGCCTGGATGATCCCGGTGACCACCGCGAACATGATGATCGGCGAGATGTTCGGCAGCGTCACGAACCGGAAGCGCTGGGTCGCCGAGGCGCCGTCCAGCTCCGCCGCCTCGTACTGCTCCTTCGGTACGTCGAGGAGCGCGGCCATGAAGATCACCATCAGGTCGCCGATGCCCCACACCGCGAGCATGGTGAGCGCGGGCTTCGACCAGGTGGAGTCGGTGAACCAGCCGGGCGTCGGCAGCCCGATGTCGCCGAGGATCGAATTGACCGGCCCGGTACCCGGGTTGAGCAGGAAGACGAAGGCGAGGGTGGCGGCGACCGGCGGCGCCAGGTACGGCAGGTAGAAGAGCGTCCGGAAGACCCCCGCTCCCGTCTTGATCTTCGTGATCAGCATCCCGATGCCGAGACCGAAGACCACCCGGCAGGCGACCATCACGATCACCAGCCAGAGGGTGTTGCGCATCGCGGGCCAGAAGTCCGGATAGTTCGTGAAGACGTAGGTCCAGTTCTGCAGACCGTTGAAGGTGGGCGGTTTGAAGCCGTCGTAGTCCGTGAACGAGAAGTAGACGGTCGAGACCAGCGGGTACACGAAGAAGACGCAGAACCCGATGAGCCAGGGCGACATGAAGGCCGCCGTCCGGAGCGCCGCGCGGCGGCGCTTCGATCGCGGGGTGTACGTGGTCATGGCGAGGTTACTTCGCCTTCTCGATGTCCTTGTCGATCTGCGACGCGGTGTTCTCCAGACCGCCCTTCAGATCCTTCGACTTGCCGGACTCGAAGGCGTATCCGAAGTCCTGGAGCGTCACCTGGTAGGTACCGCCGTTGATCGAGGCGGGCGTGGTGTTCGAGTGCGGGTCCTGCGCGATGTCCAGGAAGGTCTTCAGGCGTGGGTCGAACTTCAGCTTCGGCGACTTGAGGGCGGCCAGCGTGGACGGGACGTTGTGGATGTCGTTGGCGAAGTCCACGACCGCGTCGGTGTCCGTGGTGATGTACTTCACGAACTCCCAGGAGGCGTTCTGCTTCTTGCTGGTCGAGGCGATCCCGACGACCGTGCCGGTGATGTAGCCCTTGCCGTAGCTGTCCTTCTGGTCCGCGGGGACGGGCAGCGGCGCGACGCCGATGTTCACCTTCGACTTGGCGTCCTGGGCCATGCCCAGCCGCCACTCCCCGTCGACCTGCATGGCGACCTGACCGGTCTGGAAAGGATGCTTGGCGCCCCACTCGTTACCGAACGTGGCCCGGAACTTCTCCAGCTTGTCGAACCCGCCGAGCTTCTTCACCAGGTCCTGCTGCCAGGCGAACATCTTCGCGAACGCGGGGTCCGCGGCGACGTTGGACTTGCCCGCCTTGTCGAAGTAGGTGGGGCTCCACTGCGCGACCAGGTGGCTGGGGGTCGACTCGTATCCGTGGAAGGTCGGCATGAAGCCGAGCTGCTGGTACGAGTCGCCCTTGGACTTCGTCAGCGTGACGGCGTCCTTGTCGAACTCGTCCCACGTCGTGGGCGGTTCGGTGATGCCGGCCTTCTCGAACGCGTCCTTGTTGTAGTACAGCGCGTACGCGTCGCTCAGCAGCGGCAGCGTGCAGCGCGTGCCGTCGAACTGCGTGTAGTCCAGGAGCGGCTTGGAGAAGGTGGCGCCGACGTCGATCTTCGACTTGTCGAGGAACGGCTTCAGATCCGCGAAGGCGCCCGACGAGCAGAACTTCCCGACGTTGTCGGTGGTGAAGGAGGAGACGACGTCCGGCGCGTTCGAACCGCCGCCGCGCAGCGCCTGGTTGATCTTGTCGTCGGTCATGTTGCCGACGACCTTGACCTTGATGTTCGGGTGCACCTTCTCGAAGCGGTCGACGTCCGCCTGCATCGCCTTCACTTCGCTGGCGGCGTTCCAGCCGTGCCAGAAGGTGATGGTGGTCTTGGCGTTCGCGTCGTCGGTGGCGCCTCCCGAACTCTGGCCCGTACAGGCCGAGGTGAGCAGGGACATGGACGCGGCAGCGACGGCAGCCGCGGCCAGTCGGCGGTTTCTGGGCATGACGGAATCTCCCTCTGGCGGATCTGGGGCTGAGCGGGGGTGCGGGACGGGCTGAGTGGTGCGGGCGGGTGGTGCGCGGTGGTGCGGTGTGCGGGTGGTGCGGCGCGGGTGTGTGATGCGGGTGGTGCGGTGCGGAGGTCAGTGGGACGAGGTGTCGAAGACGTCGTCGCGGGTGGTGGCGAGCGCACTCTCCAGCGCGCCGCGCAGGACGGGCTTCTCCCGTACGGAACCGAGGACGAGCCGGGGTCGTGAGGCGGCGAGTTCGGCGAGTTCGCTCTGGACGAGTGCGCGCAGCGGCTCCCCGCCGGCCACCATCAGGTCGCCGGAGAGAACCAGCAGTTCGGGGTCGAGCACGGCCACCAGCGAGGCGAGTCCGGTGGCGACCGCCGTGGCGAAGACTTCGAGGAGCCGCCGGTACGGTCCCTCCTCGGCCGCTGCGGCCTCGGTGATCAACCGGCCCGCCATCTCGGTGTGCGAGCCGGGCCCGATGTTCTCGATGCCGAGTTCACCGGCCAGCCGGGCCAGCGCCTGGGACCCCGCGAGCTCCTGGAACCCACCGGCGTTGACCTTGGTCACCTGGCGCACCAGCGGAGCGCCGGGCACCGGCATGAAACCGACCTCGCCCGCGCCGCCGGTGAATCCCCGGTGCAGCCGGCCGCCGAGGACGACGGCCGCGCCGACACCCTCCTCGTTCCACAGCAGGACGAAGTCGTCGTGCCCCCGTGCGGCGCCGAGGCGCTGCTCGGCGATGGCCGCCAGATTGACGTCGTTCTCGTACTCCACGGGCATCGGCAACGCGGCTGCCAGCTCGTCGAGCAGGGTGGGGGAGTGCCAGCCGGGCAGATGGGAGGCGTACCGCAGCTGCCCGGTGTTGGGGTCGAAGGCGCCCGGGGTGCCCACCACCACCCGCCGTACGTCGGCCCGCACCAGACCGGCCGCCTTCGCGGCGCCGTCCAGCGCGTCGGTCACCTGCCGGACGACTCCGGCGCCGCGCCGGCCCGGGGTCACCAGCCGGAACTCGCCCACGGTCCGGCCGGAGATGTCGGCGACGGCGGCCCGGATGCGCTGCGGATTGACGTCGATCCCGGCCGCGTGGGCGGACCGGGCGTTGACCGCGTAGAGCTGGGCGCTGGGACCCGGACGGCCCTCACTGGTCCCGGTGGCCACGACGAGCCCGGCGGCTTCGAGGCGCGCGAGCAGCTGGGAGGCCGTCGGCTTGGAGAGCCCGGTCAGTTTGCCGATCCTGGTGCGGGACAGCGGCCCGTGCTCCAGCAGCAGGTCGAGGGCCGCGCGGTCGTTCATCGCCCGAAGAACCCGCGGAGTCCCCGGAGTCGTTCCACCGGCCATGCCGTACGCACCTGCCCCTCACGCCACTGTTAGGAAACTTTCCAATTCGGTGTGAGGAACGTAGGCCGCAGGTCAGCCGGTCGTCAATGGTCTGTCCCGGTCCGGCAACCAAAGCGTTACCTGGGCAACCGAAATGAGCGCCCCACGTGTCCCGTGGGGCGCTCCTGTGTACGGAGAGTCAACGGCGGGCGCCGACAGGGCGTCCGACCGGGCTACTTCGACAGTTGTTGCGGCGGAATGGGCGACGCGGCGAGCGACTGCGGGGAGGTCGGACTGGCCAGTGCCGAAGGCGCCGACATGGCGGCGGACGGGTCGGCCGCTTCCTCCGGGTCGGCCGCGACCGGGCTGCCCACCACGTGGATGCCCGCAGCGTCCAGGGCGACCTTCAGCCGCCAGCGCAGTTCGCGCTCGACACCCACGGCCTTGCCCGGCATCGTCCGGGCCGAGACCCGGATGACCATCGAGTCGAGGAGCACGGAGTCCAGGCCCAGGATCTCGACCGGGCCCCAGAGCTGTTCGTTCCACGGCTCGGACTTGGCCAGTTCCTGCCCGACCTCGCCGAGCACCTCGCGCAGCCGCTCCAGATCCTCGGTCGGCTTGACGTGGACGTCCACGGCGGCGGTGGCCCAGCCCTGGCTGAGGTTGCCGATCCGCTTGATCTCACCGTTGCGCACGTACCAGATCGCGCCGTTCTCGCCGCGCAGCTTGGTCACCCGCAGGCCGACCTCGATGACCTCGCCGGAGGCCACTCCCGCGTCGATGGTGTCCCCGACGCCGTACTGGTCCTCCATGATCATGAAGACGCCGGAGAGGAAGTCGGTGACGAGATTGCGCGCGCCGAAGCCGATCGCGACACCCGCCACCCCGGCCGACGCCAGCAGTGGCGCCAGGTCGATCTTCAGCGTGGAGAGCACCATCAGGGCGGCGGTGCCCAGGATGACGAACGAGGCCACCGAGCGCAGCACCGAACCGATGGCCTCGGACCGCTGGCGGCGGCGCTCCGCGTTCACCAGGAGACCGCCGAGCGCGGTGCCCTCGACGGCCGTCGCGCTGCGGTTCATGTGCTCTATCAGCCGGGTGAGCATTCGCCGTATGACGACGCGCAGCACCACGGCGATGACGAGGATCAGCACGATGCGCAGACCCACCGAGAGCCAGGTGGCCCAGTTCTGCTGCACCCAGTCGGCGGCATTGGTGGCGGTCTTCTGGGCGTCGCCGAGGGTGTCGGCCGTATCGGGCCGAGAGCTGTCCCCCGCAGCTAGTGACCAGGTCACGGGCATCACGGGCAGGAACCTCCAGGGAAGCGGGCAGAACCTCCACACTAACGGCGCATCGCGGTGAGGCCGCCGCCCTGCGCGACGGAGAGAGGTATCCCACCCGGCGGAGCGCCGGTCCGTGGGCGAAAACACTCCGAGCCCGTTACCTGGCGTTGGTGGCGCTTCGACCAGGCAGGAGGAGAGACTGAGAGCAGATCGTCCCGGCGCGAGCCACGCGCCGCCGGCGTACAAGGAGGCATCCACCGTGCCGCATGTCCTGGTCCTCAACGCGTCGTACGAGCCCCTCGGCGTCGTACCGCTCCGTCGCGCGCTCGTCCTCGTCCTGGAGAACAAGGCAGTCTCCCTGGAGGAATCCGGCGCCTTCATGCACAGTGCCACCTGCATCGTTCCCGCGCCCAGCGTCGTACGGCTGAAGCGGTTCGTCCGGGTCCCGTACCGGGGTCCCGTCCCGCTCACCCGCCGTGCGCTCTTCGCCCGTGACGGCGGGCGCTGCATGTACTGCGGTGGCGTCGCAACCAGCGTCGACCATGTCATTCCGCGCAGTCGCGGCGGGCAGCACCGCTGGGACAATGTGGTGGCCGCGTGCCGCCGGTGCAACCACGTCAAGGCCGACCGTCACCTGCTGGAACTGGGCTGGCGGCTGCGTCACCAGCCCGCCCCGCCGAGCGGGCTCGCCTGGCGCATCATCGGGACCGGGCACCGGGACCCGCGCTGGCTGCCGTACCTGCAGCCCTTCGGCGCGGACGACGCGCTGGCCCGGATCGACGGCGTCTCGGCCTGAGAGGCCGACGGGGGGCCGGCGGGGCTGCCGGGCCGGGCCTTCGTCGCGGCCGGGTGACAGCGCCTCCGTCACCCGGCGCTCGTGCATGTCCGCGTATCCGCGTATCCGCATATCTGCATGTCCGAACACCCCCGCACGGCCGAAGAAGTGTCCACGCGTGTGGCCGGTGTGCCGGAATTGCCCTGACCCCTGGCGGTGTGGACAATTCCGGTGCCGGGGAATGGAATGTGACCCAGCACACGTTGGTGAGACGTGTACGGATGGGGTCGCGCCTGCTGGGTAGGGGCCTGATTCCGACCCATCAGCCGACCTTACGGAGATTCTTGTGGTCGCTTCAGCGCAGCTTCTGCTCTCGGCCCTGTGCAAACCCGTCACGGAGACTGTTCCGGAGCTCCTGCCGGTCCAGATGTCCGACCCCGACGCGAGCACCAGCTCCATGGAACTGCCCCTGACGAGCGAACCACCCCTCTCCGACGTCGCCCCCCTCACCAGCGAGCCGCCGCTCGCCGACGCCACCCCGCTGACCAGTGAGCCCACCGCATACGGAACGGCTGCCGGAATCTGAAGCCGGAGCCTGAACGGGGAGTCCGCATGAGCCTTGCCAGGCTCGCCGCGTTGCACGGAGTCGCCACCTCCTACTCACCTTCCGCGGACGTCACCGTCCCGGTCTCCGACACCACCGTCGTCGCGGTGCTCGCCGCGCTGGACGTCGACGCGTCGACGCCGGAGGCGATCGGCGAGGCTCTCGGCCGCCACGAGGCGGACCTGGCGAGCCGGCTGCTGCCGCCGACCGTGGTGGCCAGGCCCGGGGAGCGGCCCGCCGTGGTGAGCGACCTGCCGCCGGGCAGCACACTGCGGATCGAGACCGAGCAGGGCCGCACGCTCGACAAATGGCAGGAACTGCCCCTCGGCGTACATGAGTTGCACGCCGAGGCGGAGGACGGCCGCACCGCGCGGGCCACCCTCGTCGTCGCGCCCGAGCGGGTGCCGCAGCCACCCGGCCACCGTCACGGCTTCCTCGTGCAGCTCTACTCCCTGCTGTCCGACCGCTCCTGGGGCATGGGTGACCTCGGCGACCTGGCCGAGCTCGCGGCCTGGTCGGGGCGGGTGCACGGCGCCGGATTCGTCCAGGTCAACCCGCTGCACGCGGCGGTGCCCGGCACGCCCACCGACCCCTCGCCCTACCGGCCCTCGTCGCGCCGCTTCCCCGATCCCGTCCATCTGCGCATCGAGGCCGTCCCCGAGTACGCGTACGTGGCGGACCGCAGCCACCTGGAGCGGGGCGCCGCCCTGCGGGACGAGGTCCTCCGGAACGGCGCGCTGATCGACCGCGACGCCGTGTGGGCGCTGAAGAAGGAAGCCCTGGAACTGATCGCCCGGGTGCCGCTCGGACCCGGCCGCCGCGCCGCGTACGCGGACTTCCTCGCCGCCCAGGGCAGACCCCTGGAGGACCACGCCACCTGGTGCGCGCTGGCGGAGGCGCACGGCCCGGACCGGCACGCCTGGCCCGCGGGCCTCCGCGACCCCCGCTCGCGCGAGACAGCCCGCGCCCGCGCCGCGCTCCAGGACCGCGTCGACTTCCACATGTGGCTGGCCTGGCTGACCGACACCCAGCTCGCCGCCGCCCAGCACACCGCGCACGAGGCGGGCATGGACATCGGTCTGGTCCACGACCTGGCCGTCGGCGTGCACCCGGGCGGCTCCGATGCCTGGGCGCAGCAGGACGCCTTCGCCTCCGGCATGTCGGTCGGCGCCCCGCCGGACGCCTTCAACGCCCGGGGGCAGGACTGGGGCCTGCCGCCCTGGCGCCCCGACGCCCTGGCCGCGTCCGGGTACGCACCCTTCCGCGGGCTGCTCCGCGGCATCCTGCGCAACGCGGGCGCCCTGCGCATCGACCATGTGATGGGGCTCTTCCGGCTCTGGTGGGTACCGGAGGGCGACGATCCCACCACTGGAACATATGTCCGTTACGACGCCGACGCGATGCTCGCCGTCCTCGCCCTGGAGGCCCACCGCGCGGGCGCCGTGGTGATCGGCGAGGACCTCGGAACGGTCGAGCCCGGAGTGCGTGAGGCCCTGTCACGGCGGGGCGTGCTGGGCACCTCCGTGCTCTGGTTCGAGCGCGACTGGAGCGGTACGGGGCGCCCGCTGGCCCCGGCGGAATGGCGGGAGGAGTGCGTGGCCACGGCCACCACCCACGATCTGCCGTCCACCGCGGCCCGGTTGACCGGCGAGCACGTCGAACTGCGCCACCGGCTGGGGTTGCTGACCCACCCGCTCGGCCAGGAGCAGGCCGAGGACAAGGCGGAGACCGCCGAGTGGCTCGGATACCTCTCCCGGCTGGGCCTGCTGCCCGAGGGCTCCGGCGACGAGGAGGGCGAGGTCCGCGCGGTCTACCGCTTCCTGCTGCGCACCCCGGCCCGGATGACCGGTATCTGGCTGCCGGACGCGGTGGGCGACCGGCGCCCGCAGAATCTGCCCGGCACCTGGGACGAATACCCCAACTGGCGCCTGCCGGTTGCCGACGCGCACGGACGGCCCGTCACCCTGGAGGAAGTGGCGGCCTCCCCCCGGCTGCACCGCCTGATGGCTGAGTTCGCGGCGCGTACGGGACCCCCGGGCGCGCGGGCCACAAGGCCGTTCGCTACGTTTGCTCCGTGGACAAGAAGAACGCCCTGCGCGCCGGAGCCGTAGCAGCCGGTACGACGCTGATGATGCTGCTCATGTCGTCCCCCGCGCTCGCGCTCACGCGCGACGACGGCGACGACCCCGGTCCCGGCCTCAGTGTGATCGACACGGTCGGCCTCTTTGTGATCACGCCGCTCCTTCTGTTCGGGATCATCGCCGGACTGGTGATGGTGCTCGACAAGTCCCGCAAGAAGGCCTGACACCTCGCACGTCACTGATGCTGCGGAGCCGCCCGGGGCGACTCCGCAGCATCTCTGTGTCCGGGGCCCCCGCGAGCGGTGCGGGTAGGTTGCGGGCATGACCGAGTGGGACATCAGGAAGCTGCAGATCCTCCGCACCCTGAACGAGCGCGGGACCGTGACCGCCACGGCCGAGGCGCTCCGGATGACCCCGTCGGCCGTCTCCCAGCAGCTCTCCAACCTGGCCAGGCAGCTCGGCGTACCGCTGCTCGTGGCACACGGCAGGCGGGTCAGGCTGACCGACGCGGCCCAGCTCGTCCTCCGGCACGCCGAGGCGGTCTTCGCCCAGCTGGAGCGCGCGGACGCGGAGCTGGCCGGATACCTCCAGGGCGAGGCGGGCGAGGTCCGGGTGGGCGCCTTCTCCACGGCGGTCCCCGCCCTGGTCGTGCCCGCCGTCGCCGCGCTGCGGCTCAGCAGCCCGGAGCTGGACGTCCGGGTACGGGAGGCGGAGGCGGCCGAGGCGTACACCCTGCTGTCGGGCGGTGAGGTCGATCTGGCCCTCTCGCTGGCCGCGCACGCCCCGACGGCCCGGGACCCGCGCTTCACCCGGATACCGCTGCTGGCGGATCCGCTCGATGTCGCGCTGCCCGCCGGCCACCCGCTCGCCGCCGCCGAGGGGCTGCGGCTGGCGGATCTCTCCGGTGAGCCATGGATCTTCGGGGGCAGCGGTCCCTGGTCGGAGATCACCACGGCTGCCTGCGAGGCCGCCGGGTTCGTTCCCGAACAGGCCCACAGCGCCGCGGGCTGGACGGCGATCCTGGCCATGGTGGAAGCGGGCATGGGGGTCGCGCTGGTGCCGAGGATGGCCGCGGCGGAGCGCCGTACGGGGGTGGTCACCCGGGTGCTGAGCGCCGACCAGCCGCAGCGCCATGTGATCGCGGCGGTCCG
Organism: Streptomyces sp. A 4/2; assembly: GCF_940670765.1. Classification (GTDB taxonomy): domain Bacteria; phylum Actinomycetota; class Actinomycetes; order Streptomycetales; family Streptomycetaceae; genus Streptomyces. The sequence goes on along the minus strand of NZ_CALNVW010000007.1, from coordinate 176,572 downwards.
GCGCGGGGCCGAGGAGGGCGCCGCGGTGGGCCGGGTGCTCGACGCGCTGCGCGAGGTGGCGGCCGTTCGTAGGAACGTTCAGAATTCCTGAAAGAATCCTGCGGAAACTTTCGATGGACGCGATCGGTGTGCAGGGGTGACAGTCGACTCATGACTTCCACCGACGCAGCGAACGCCCAGGACCCGCACGCGAACGACGCCGCCCCGTACGGCGGCGGCGACCCGTACGCCGACTACCGGGTCGGGGACTTCCCCTTCACCGAACTCGTGGACCTGGCGGACCGCCGCCTCGGTGCGGGTGTCGTCGCCGCCAACGACGAGTTCTTCGCCGAGCGCGAGAACCTGCTCGTCCGCGAGCGCGCCGTCTTCGACCCCGAGCGCTTCGGCCACAAGGGCAAGATCATGGACGGCTGGGAGACCCGCCGCCGGCGTGGCACCGCCGAGGCCCCGTTCCCCGCGCCCGGGGAGCACGACTGGGCGCTGGTACGGCTCGGCGCCCCCGGCGTCATCCGCGGGATCATCGTCGACACCGCCCACTTCCGCGGCAACTACCCGCAGCGCGTCTCGGTCCAGGCCGCGGCCGTCGAGGGCTCCCCGAGTCCGGAGGAACTGCTCGCCGACGACGTGAAGTGGGAGGAGATCGTCCCGGAGACCCCCGTACGCGGCCACGCCGCCAACGGCTTCGAGATCACCGACGACCGCCGCTGGACCCACGTCCGGCTCTGCCAGCACCCCGACGGCGGTGTCGCCCGGCTCCGGGTGCACGGCGAGGTCGTCCCCGACCCGGCGTGGCTGGAGCTGCTCTCCACCGTCGACCTGATCTCGGTGCTCAACGGCGGTACCTACGAGGACGCGTCGGACCGCTTCTACTCCTCGCCGACCCAGATCATCCTGCCCGGCACCTCCCGCAAGATGGACGACGGCTGGGAGAACCGCCGCCGCCGGGTCCGCCACACCAACGACTGGGTGCGGTTCCGGCTGGCCGCCCAGGGCGCCGTGCGCGCCGTCGAGATCGACACGGCCTATCTGAAGGGCAACGCGGCGGGCTGGATCGCGCTCAGCGGGCGCGACGGCGAGACGGGCGAGTGGTTCGAGATCCTGCCGCGCACCCGGCTCCAGCCCGACACCTCGCACCGCTTCCCGCTGGACACCGAGGCGGTCGTCACGCACGTACGCCTGGACGCCTTCCCGGACGGCGGTGTGGCGAGGATGCGGCTGCACGGGACGTTCACCGCGGCGGGTATCGCGGAGCTGCGCAGCCGCTACTGAGCTGCACTGCTGCTGACCAGGACAGCTGACCAGGACAGCTGACCAGGACAGCTTCAGGACAGCTGAACAGGACGGACAGGGGCGGGTGCGGAACGGTCCCGGGGGAACCGTTCCGCACCCGCCCCGGCGTCGTTACGCCGTCGCCGCACCCGCGTCGGCGGCCTGCGCCCGGAGCGCCCGCTCCACGCCGGACCGCGACTCGGAGATCAACCGCCGCAGCGCGGCGCTCGGTTCGGCCGAGGCCAGCCACGTGTCGGTGGCGTCCAGCGTCTCCTGCGACACCTGGAGCGACGGGTAGAGACCCACCGCGACCTGCTGGGCCATCTCGTGGCTGCGGGAGTCCCAGACCTTCTTGACCGCCGCGAAGTACTTCTCCGTGTACGGGGCGAGCAGCTCGCGCTGGTCGGTCTGCACGAAGCCCCCGATGACCGCTTCCTGCACGGCGTTGGGCAGCTGGTCCGACTCGACGACGGAGGCCCAGGCCTCCGCCTTCGCGGCCTCCGTCGGACGCGCGGCACGGGCGCTCGCTGCGTGCCGCTCACCCGCCGAGGTCCGGTCACGCACCAGCTCGCCGGCGATCTCCTCCTCGTCGAACCGCCCGACAGCGGCCAGCCGGTGGACGAACGCCCAGCGCAGCTCGGTGTCGACGGCCAGCCCCTCGACCGACTCGGTGCCTTCGAGCAGCCCGACCAGCAGATCGAGCTGGAGCGGCGTACGCGCCGTATCGGCGAAGGCACGCGCCCACGCCAGCTGGTGGTCGCTGCCCGCGTCGGAGGACCGCAGGTGCGCCAGCGTCGCGTCGGTCCACCGGGTCAGCCCCGCCTCGCGCCCGGCCGGGTCCGCGTACAGGTCCAGCGCCATCTTCACCTGACGGTGCAGCGACTGGACGACGCCGATGTCCGTCTCCTTGGAGATGCCGGAGAGGACGAGCGCCAGGTAGTCACGGGTGGCGAGCTCGCCGTCGCGGGTCATGTCCCAGGCGGAGGCCCAGGACAGCGCGCGCGGCAGCGACTCGGTGAAGTCCCCGAGGTGCGCGGTGACGACCCGCAGCGACTCCTCGTCCAGGCGCACCTTGGCGTACGACAGGTCGTCGTCGTTGAGCAGGATCACCGCGGGGCGCGGCGTGTTCGGCGGGAACGGCACCTCGGTGCGCTCGCCGTCCACGTCCAGCTCGATGCGGTTCGTACGGACGAGCTTGCCGCTCCCGTCCAGGTCGTAGCAGCCGATCGCGATGCGGTGCGGGCGCAGCGTCGGCTCGCCCTTGGCGCCGGCGGGCAGCGCGGGCGCCTCCTGCCGCACGGCGAACGAGGTGACATGACCGGCGCCGTCGACCTCGATCTCCGGGCGCAGGATGTTGATCCCCGCGGTCTCCAGCCACGCCTTCGACCAGGCCTTCAGGTCACGCCCGGAGGTCTTCTCCAGTGCGCCCAGCAGGTCGGAGAGCCGGGTGTTGCCGAAGGCGTGCTGCTTGAAGTACGCCTGCACGCCCTGGAAGAACGCGTCCATCCCGACGTAGGCGACGAGCTGCTTGAGCACCGAGGCGCCCTTGGCGTACGTGATGCCGTCGAAGTTGACCAGGACGTCGTCCAGGTCGGTGATGTCGGCCATGATCGGGTGCGTGGAGGGCAGCTGGTCCTGGCGGTAGGCCCAGGTCTTCATCGAGTTGGCGAACGTCGTCCACGACTGCGGCCACTTCGAACCCGGCGCGTACGCCAGGCAGGCGATCGAGGTGTACGTGGCGAACGACTCGTTCAGCCACAGGTCGTTCCACCACTCCATGGTGACGAGGTCGCCGAACCACATGTGCGCGAGCTCGTGCAGGATCGTCTCGGCGCGCGTCTCGTAGGCCGCGTCGGTGACCTTGGAACGGAACACGTACTGGTCGCGGATGGTCACCGCGCCCGCGTTCTCCATGGCCCCGGCGTTGAACTCCGGCACGAAGAGCTGGTCGTACTTGGCGAACGGGTAGTCGTAGTCGAACTTCTCCTGGAACCAGTCGAAGCCCTGCCGCGTGACGTCGAAGATCGCGTCGGAGTCCAGGAACTCGGCCAGCGAGGGGCGGCAGTAGATGCCGAGGGGGACGGACTTCCCGTCCTTCTCGTAGCTGCTGTGCACCGAGTGGTACGGACCGACGATCAGCGCGGTGATGTACGTCGAGATGCGCGGCGTCGGCTCGAACCGCCAGACGTGGTCCTCGGGTTCCGGCGTCGGCGAGTTGGAGATCACGGTCCAGCCCTGCGGGGCCTTCACGGTGAACTGGAAGGTCGCCTTCAGGTCGGGCTGCTCGAAGCTGGCGAAGACCCGCCGCGCGTCCGGGACCTCGAACTGCGTGTAGAGGTACGCCTGGTCGTCGACCGGGTCGACGAAGCGGTGCAGCCCCTCACCGGTGTTGGTGTACGCGCAGTCGGCGACGACCCGCAGCTCGTTCTCCCCGGCGAGCAGCCCGGACAGCGCGATCCGCGAGTCCTGGAAGACCGCGGAGGCGTCCAGCGCCTCGCCGTTCAGTACCACTTCGTGCACCGCGGGCGCGACCAGGTCGATGAAGGTGGCGGCCCCGGCCTCGGCGGACTCGAAGCGCACGGTGGTCGCGGACCGGTAGGTGCCACCCTCCTGCGCCCCGCTCAGATCGAGGTCGATCGTGTACGCGTCCACGGTGAGCAGGCGCGCCCGCTCCTGCGCCTCTTCGCGGGTCAGATTCGTGCCAGGCACCTGGGATCTCCTCGGCCTCGGTATGGAACGTTTCCCGTCATCCTTCCACGCGTGGAGCCGCGGCCGGTGGGGACCTTCCCTCAGCACGGTGCCGCCGCAGCGCCTGCCCGAGCGGGACACGGCACTGCGGCGGCACCTGGGCCTGTGCGGCGGCGGGATTCAGATGGGGCTCAGCCCTGGAGTTCCGCGGCCACCAGCTCCGCGATCTGGACGGCGTTCAGCGCCGCGCCCTTGCGGAGGTTGTCGTTGGAGACGAAGAGGGCGAGGCCGTTCTCCACGGTCTCGTCCCGGCGGATCCGGCCCACGTACGCGGGGTCGGAACCGGCCGCCTGGAGCGGGGTGGGGATCTCGGAGACCTCCACGCCCGGCGCCTCCGCCAGCAGCTCGTAGGCCCGCTCCACCGACAGCGGGCGCGCGAAGCGGGCGTTGATCTGGAGGGAGTGTCCGGAGAAGACCGGGACCCGGACGCAGGTGCCGGAGACCTTCAGCTCCGGGATCTCCAGGATCTTGCGGGACTCGTTGCGGAGCTTCTGCTCCTCGTCCGTCTCGAAGGAACCGTCGTCGACGATCCCACCGGCCAGCGGCAGCACGTTGAAGGCGATCGGGCGCTTGTAGACGGCGGGTTCGGGGAAGTCCACCGCGCCGCCGTCGTGGGTCAGCCGGTCCGCGTCGGTGATCACCTTGGACGCCTGGCCGTGCAGTTCGGCGACACCGGACAGACCCGAGCCGGAGACGGCCTGGTAGGTGGCGACGACCAGCGCTTCGAGACCGGCCTCGGTGTGCAGCGGGCGCAGCACGGGCATGGCGGCCATGGTCGTGCAGTTCGGGTTGGCGATGATGCCCTTGGGGCGGTGCGCGATCGCGTGCGGGTTGACCTCGGAGACCACCAGCGGCACTTCCGGGTCGAGGCGCCAGGCGGACGAGTTGTCGATCACGACGGCGCCCTGGGCGGCGACCTTCTCGGCGAGCACCTTCGAGGTGGCGCCACCGGCGGAGAAGAGCACGATGTCCAGGCCCGAGTAGTCGGCCGTCGACGCGTCCTCGACGGTGATGCCCTTGCTCTGCCAGGCGAGCGTGGTGCCCGCGGAGCGCGCGGAGGCGAACAGCCGCAGCTCGGTGACCGGGAAGTTCCGCTCGGCGAGGATCTTCCGCATGACTGTGCCGACCTGACCGGTGGCTCCGACGATTCCGACCCTCACGGTGACTCCTCCGTACTCGCCGCGCACCTGCTGCGCGTCACTTTCGGCCATGGGTGGCCGCCCCATGATGCGTATGACCGACTGCACCTTGTCCAATCCATTGTCCGGGGAACGGACGGTACGGACCAGTACGGCCGGCGCGGGCCGGCCCGGAACGGCGCGGACCGGCACGGAAAACGGGGCAGGCACCGGATCTACGGCGCCTGCCCCGCTCCCCTTCCGCTCACACGTCAGTGCACGCGCTTACGGTGTGACCTTCGCGATCTGGACGCTGCCGGTCCCCGCCACCGTGCCGCGGGCGTTCAGCAGCTGCACCTGGCCGAAGAACTCGCGCCCCTCGGGAGCCGCGCCCGCGGCGATGATCCGGGCGCCGACCCCGGTCGAGGCCCCGGCGGGCAGCTTCACGGCCTTGGTCTCGTCGACCTCGACCGTGCCGAGCGACGGCGCGAAGTACACATCGCGGTAGTCGTACGACGTGGACCCGGCGGGCACCGCGTACGCGTCCACCTCGATGGTGTACGTACCGGCGGCCGGCTTCAGCAGGCTGACCGACTCCTCGGAGCCGCCGGTCGCGGACGAGCCGACCTGCGTGGCGCCCTTGTAGACGTAGAGGTCCAGGTCCGCGCCGGTGTCCGAGGTGTGGCCGATGGCCACGTCGAGACGGTCGACGCCCGCACCGATGGTGACCGTGGTGGTGCGGGTCGCGCCCTGCTCGATCGTCGGGGTGTCGCTCTTCGACGACCCCAGCGGGCCGCCCTTCAGCGTGCCGTCGATGGCGGCGAAGCCGTTGCCGACCTTCCACTCGACCGGGGCCGGGGTGCCGACCTTCACCTCGGGGAGGGTCTGGACGGCCGGGTCGAAGGCGGCACCGAGCAGCGCCACGTCCAGCTTGTACGGATTGTCGAGGTAGGGCGAGGTACGACGGGCCTCGACCTCGATCTCCCAGACGCCCGGCGCCGGGTCCGCGTACGAGCGCAGGTCCGGACGGCAGGTGTTCGCCGGGTTGTCGTAGTTCGGGTAGCAGCTGGGCGTCCCGGTGTCGTCGACGGCCACACCGTAGGGGTGGATCGAGATGAACCGGGTCTGGCTGCCCGAGCGCAGGGCGCCCATGCCGACCTCGAGGGCCTTCGCGCCCTCCGGCACCGTCACGAAGTACGACGTGGTGCTGTTGCGCTGCACCGAGCCGGAGGCCGTGAAGGTGTACGAGGGCTTCGCCAGCGGCTTGGCGACGATCACGGTCGCCAGGATCTGCTGGTCCACGCCCAGGGTGTTCTTGTCGTCGAGCTGCAGGATGGCGCTGTGCACCCCGGCCGACGCGGGCTTCGCCTGGACCTTGACGGTCACCGGCTTCCCCAGCGGCAGGGCCACCTGGCCGGAGCCGGTCAGCTTGAAGGTGCCGTCGTTGTTCTTGAGCGAGACCTTGTGCGTGACGGCCTTGTCCGGCCCGGTGGTCCGGACGACGGTGACCGGGTACGTCTTCGTCTGCCCGGCCTTCAGCCCGCCCTCACGGTCGTAGATGCCGGTGCCGAAGCCGGGCGTCTTCAGCGCGTAGCTGAGCGCGGTGTCGACCGGCGCCTTGACGGTGTACTCGTGCGCGGCGGCCCGGTGGCCCTTCGCGCCCTTCGTGATCTGGTCCCAGGCGCCGACGATGTTGATCAGGCCCGCACCCTCGGCGTGCGCCGGGACGCCCTTGATGTGGGTGGCGGTGCTGGTCAGCGCGGTCCGCAGATCGGCCGGGGGCAGCTCGATGTGCTTCTGCTTCGCCGCCGACAGCAGCAGCGCGCTCGCGCCGGTGGCCTGCGGGGAGGCCATCGAGGTGCCCTGGAGCATCGAGTAACCGGCGGGCAGTGCGTAGCCCGCCTCCTTCACCGGGGAGCCGGGCAGCCAGGTCTGGGTGGAGTTGATGGCGGCGCCGGGCGCGGAGAGCGTCGGTGTGAAGCCGCCGTCCTCCCGCGGGCCGCGCGAGGAGAACGGCATCATGTCGTTCTTCTTCGTCACGCCGGACCCGTAGTTCGCGGCCCAGGTCTCCTTGGAGATGGTCGCGCCGACGGAGATCACGTGGTCGGCCAGGCCCGGGTCACCGATGGTGTTGAGGCCGGGCCCCTCGTTGCCCGCCGAGATGACCAGCTGGACGCCGTAGGTGTCGATGAGGCGCTTGTACAGCTCGTCGCGGGCGCTGCTGCCGTCGTTGAGCGCGGGCAGACCGCCGATCGACATGTTCACGATGTCCACGCCGCGGTTGACGACGAGGTCCATCATGCCCTCGGTGAGCGCGACGTTGGTGCAGCCGCCGCTCCAGGTGCAGGCGCGCGAGGAGACGATCTTCGCGCCGGGCGCGGCACCGTTCATCTTCCCGCCGAACAGGCCGTTGGCCGCGGTGATGCCCGCGACGTGGGTGCCGTGCTCGGACTGGATGACGCCGATGTTGACGTAGTCGGAGGTGTCCCCGGCCGCGTCGTGGACGACGTTCTTGCGGATCTCGACGACGAACGGGACGCGCTCGGCTACCTGCGTCGCCGGGTCGTCCTTGCCGAAGTAGCCGACCTGGAACGTGTCCTTGTACGGCTTCATCGCGACGTCGTCGGTGAAGTCGCCGTTGTCGTTCAGGTCCACGCGCACGGTCCCGGCCACCGGGTCGTACAGCACGCCCCAGGTGTCGGTGGTGTCGCCGTCCCGGTTCAGGTCGCCCGCCTCGTCACCGCCGACGGTGACCTTCTCGGCGAAGAGCTTGAACTGGTACGAACCGGCCGGGGCCTTCCAGGTGCGGCCCTCCGCGGTGAAGACCGAACCCTTCACCGGGCTGTTCATCCGCAGCCAGGTGCCGTCGCCGTCACCCACCGGGTCGGTGGACGTCACCCAGTCGACGACCTTGCGCTCGCCGGTGCTGGTCTTCTGCAGCGCCGGGTGGCCCAGGTCGACGCCCGAGTCGAGGATGCCGATGGTCACGCCGCGGCCGTCGGACTTCGGGTGCTGCTTCACGAAGTCCACCGCGCCCGTCTCGAAGGACGGGTTGTACGGGTTCCTGGCGGGCGTGTTCCTGCCCGGCGCCGCGTAGGTCCCGGTCGTCGCCTTGGACTTGGCGCCCTTCGCGGTGTCCCCGGCCGGTGTCGGGTCGTCCAGCTGGATCTCCTGCTTGAGGTCGATCCCGTGGACGGAGGAGAGCTTCTCGGCCGCCTTGATGGCGGAGCCCGCCCGGGGGGTGGGCAGTGTCGCCCGTACGTAGCCCAGCTTGTCGTCGGTCCTGCCGACGACCGCGCCGGGGACGCCGTCGAACTGCTTGCGCACCTGCGCGGTGGCGCCCGGCGCGGTGGCGACCATCACCGTGACGGACTTGGTGCCCTCCGCCTCGGCCTGGCCGAGCAGTTGCGCGTCGGCCGCGCCGAGCTTGCCGGAAGTGGCCCCTGCGGACTTGACGGACTTCACCGGGGACGGTGCGGGACCGTCCTGACCTGCGGCGAACGCGGGCCCGGCGGCCGAGGCGGCCAGGGCGAGCACCACGCCCGCAGCAGCGGCGACACGGGCCGTGCGTCTTGCCCGGGTTATGGAGCCGGGGAATTCGAGGGTCATCTGCATCCCTGATTTGTGGAAGAAATGGTCCGTTATTCGGAGCATGATGACCGGAGCTTTACCTAAGTGACAGCTTCTTGGGGAGAGTTGACCGTGGCGTGATCGCCGCTTGGCGGACTTCCGCCATACGCCACTGCGGACATACAGTGGCGAAACCTGGCAAGATCACCCCCTGTTCACCGGCCGGTCTAACCTCACGGAATGAACAAGGAGCTGAGGGTGGCGGCCTACGCCGTCTGCGTGCGCGACGAACAGATCCTGCTGGCCCGCTGGGTGGCACGGGACGGCGAGAAGCACTGGACGCTGCCCGGCGGCGGTATGGACCACGCCGAGGACCCCCTCGACACGGTCGTCCGCGAGGTCGACGAGGAGACCGGCTACGCCTGCGAGCCGGTCCGGCTCCTCGGCATCGACTCGATCACCCGGCACTACCCGCGCAGACTCGGCACCTTCGCGGACTTCCACGGGCTGCGCATCGTCTACGAGGGCCGGATCACCGGCGGCGAGCTGCGGCCCGAGACCGACGGCTCCACGGATCTCGCCGCCTGGCACCCGCTGGACGCGATCGACGACCTGGACCGGGTCGAACTGGTCGACGTGGGGCTGGCGTTGTGGCGCGAGCAGCCGCCGGTCGGACGGATCGGCCGCACCACGGGGTGAGGACAGGACCGCGCGGCCGTGAGTGATCCCTGTGCGGTGATGGGCGCTGCCTGTTGCGGCCTCGTTCACGCGCAGGTCACGCCCGGTGCCAACCATCAAGGAGAGGCGGGGAATCCAGCCCCGCCGTCCGATGCGTTCGCACCCGGGGAGACCGCGCCATGTCACGCATACGCTCCGCAGCCGCCGCACTCGACCGCCGTACCTTCCTCGTCGCCACCGGAGCGGTCGGCGTCTCGGCCGGTGCCGCCGCGGCCCTGGGCACCGGCAGCGGCGCCTCGGCCGCCCCCGCTCCGGCCGAGGCGCCGGCGCCCGCCGTACCCGCCGCCGCCCGCCGGGCCCCCGCCCCGGCCGCGCCCTCGGGGGCCGGCACCACCCTGCTCACCGCGGCGACGCCCCGCACCGGCCACCCGGGCAGCGGTTACCGGCGGCTGGGAGACGGCCCCGGCTGGGCCCGCGTCGTACGCCCGCAGCTCGCCGCTCCCCGGGCGGGCCGCGCCACCCGGCGTACCGTACTCAGCGCCTTCGTGCAGCTGACCGATCTGCATCTCACCGACGTCCAGCACCCGGTACGCGGCGAGTTCCTGCGCCCCGCCGACCCCGCCGCCTGGCGCCCCCAGGAAGCCCTCACCGTGCCCGGCGCGGTCTCTCTGATCGAACGCGTCAACGCCCTGCGCGGCGGCCCCGCCACCGGCGAGCCGCTGGCCTTCGTGATGACCACCGGGGACAACACGGACAACAACTCGCGGGCCGAACTCGACTGGTTCCTCAAGGTGATGAGCGGCGGGCGCATCACCCCCGACACCGGCGACCCGCACCGCTACGAAGGCGTACAGGCCTCGGGCCTCCGGCAGTTCTGGCACCCGGACGCCGCGCTGCGCGACATGGACAAGCAGCGCGGCTTCCCGCACATCGAGGGCTTCCTCGCGGCGGCCGTCCGGTCCGTCAACAGCCCCGGCCTGCGCATGCCCTGGTACTCGACCGTCGGCAACCACGACTCGCTCACCAGCGGCTCCATGGCACCCCGTGGCCGCTTCCTCGCCGACTTCGCGGTCGGCGGGCGGAAGCTGTACGAGATCCCGCAGGCGGAGGCGCGGGCGCAGCTCGCGGCCGACCAGAGGAACGGCGACTACGACGGCAGCCACTTCGCCGCCCTGATGCGCCGCCACGCCAAGAACCTGCGCCCCGTCACCCCGGACGAGACCCGCGCTCCCTTCACACCGCGCGAGTACCTGACCGCGCACCTCGACCCGGCGCACGCGGGGGCGGGCCCGGTGGGGCACGGCTACACGCGGGCCGACCTCGACAGCGGCACCCTCTACTACACGTTCCGCATCGCCGACGGCGTCCTGGGCGTCAGCCTGGACACCACCGGGCGCGGCGGCCACTTCACCGGCACTCTGGGCACCACCCAACTGCGCTGGCTGGAGCGGACGCTGAAGGACCACGCCGACGACCACGTCATCGTCTTCAGCCACCACAACAGCTGGACCATCACCAACACCCACCCCGACCCCGCCCACCCCGGCGACGGCCACCACTCCGGCGAGGAGGTCGTGGCGCTGCTGAAGCGCCACCGCAACGCGCTCGCCTGGATCAACGGCCACAGCCACCGCAACAAGATCCAGCCGCACGGCTCCTTCTGGGAGATCACCACCGCGTCGCACATCGACTTCCCCCAGCTCGCCCGGGTCTTCGAGCTGGTGGACAACAAGGACGGCACGCTCTCCCTCTTCACCACCCTCGTCGAGTCCGCGGCGCCGCACCGCACCGACTTCACCGATCTCTCGCAGACCGGGCTGGCCGCGCTCTACCGCGAACTGTCGTCCAACGCGCCGGGCGCCCGCACGGACCTCTCGGGCGGCGCGGGCGACCGCAACACCGAACTGGTCCTGAAGAAGCGCTGACCGCCCACGCCGACGCGCCCCCGCCGACGCGCCCCCGCGGGCCGGCCCGACGGACCGGCCCGGCGGACCGGCTCAGCGCGGCAGTACCGTCACATACGCCGCGGGCGCCCGGTCCGCCGCGGCCATCAGCGCGGTACGCACCACCGTGGCCTGCTGCGCGGGCGCCTCCCGCAGCTTCTTCGGCGTGAGGTGCACGACGGTGATGCCCAGCCGCTCCAGATGCTCCCGCTTACGGGCGTACGCGGACCGCAGCACCTCCTCCTCGCTCTGCGGCTCGCCGCCCGGCGGCCGGGTGTCCAGTTCCAGCGCCACCGCCTCCTCCGGCCAGTACACGTCCACCCCGCCGAGCCCCGGCCCGCCGGGCAGCCGCAGCTCCACGTTCCACAGCGGGTCGGGCAGCCCGTGGTGGCGCACCATCGCGTACAGCCGGCCCTCGGCGATCGCCCGCCCCTCCGCCAGCAGCATGTCCACCGCCTGCGCCACCTGAGGCCGGGCGAGCAGCCGGGCCCGGATCAACTCGCCGACCACGAGCGCAGGTTCGCAGTGCCCGCCGCGTACCGCCTCGGTCAGCAGCGCGCGCACCACTTCCGGGTCCGCGAGCACGGCGACCGCGTCGGCCAGCGCCCGCTCCACCGGGGCCACCGGCACGCCCTCGATCTGCTGCGTCACGGGCAGCGCCTGCGCGCGGACGATGCGGGCGCAGCCCGTCGAGCGCAGCCTGCGGGTGCGGGGCACCAGCACGTCGATCGGGTCGACGGCGATGAGCGCGGGAGCGGCCGAGAACCGGTACAGGGCGAGCGCCGCGAGGCCGGTGACCATGGTGCTGCCGTACTCGGACCGGTCCGCCGAACCGTCCTGCGCCGTGTCCTTGCGCGGCTGGCAGGGGATCTTCCCGGCCCGCTCCACGGGCGGCCGTCCGGCGTACAGCAGCGCCGCGTGCAGCCGTTCCTCACTCGTCGGGGGCCCCGGGTGCAGCACGAAGACCCCGGGCAGCAACTGCTGCCAGGGGCCTCCGGGCCGGCACTGCGCACTCGTACGGGCCGGGCTCACCCCGTGGTCGCGCAGCTGCGCCATCGAGAGCACCCGGCGGCGGACGCCGGAGAGGTGACCGAGGGAGGCGGGGGAGAGCGGCGGCGTCGTCTCTCCGCAGAGAGGGGAATGGTGAGTCATGATCCGGGGATTCCCGCGTTCCCCCCGCCCTCAACCGCTGTTACACAATCGTCGGCAAAACCGGACAACACCGGCCTAAAGTACGGGCGTTCGAGTGCCGAGCGAGCCGTCGCCCGAATGGTCCAGGCGACGGCTCACGGATGGAGCAGACGGCAGTTCTTCAGACAGTCGGAACCGCAGCCGATGCCGCGTCGCACGCCTGGCCGCGCAGCGAACGCGCCAGGTCGTCCCGCGCCTCCAGCACCAGGCGCCGCAGCGCGGGCGCCGCGTCCCGGTGCCCGTCCAGCCAGGCGTCCGTCGCGTCCAGCGTCGACGGGTCGTCCCGCAGCGCCGGGAAGAGGCCCCTGACCACCAGCATCCCGATCTGGATCGAACGCGTCGCCCACACACGTTCGATCGCCTCGAAGTACTTCGACGCGTACGGCGCGATCAGTTCACGCTGCGAGGCCTGCCGGAACCCCGAAATCGTCGCCTCGACCAGCGCGTTGGACAGCGTGTCGGACTCGACGAGCGCCGCCCAGGCCGCCGCCTTCACCTCCGCGGAGGGACGCGAGGCCAGCGCGCGCACCTCGTGCCGCTTGCCGGACGCCGTGTCGTCGCGGGCCAGTTCCGCCGCGACGACCCGCTCGTCGGCGATGCCGTGCGAGGCGAGCGGCGCCAGGAGTTCCCAGCGCAGCTCCTGGTCGACGTCGAGTCCGTCGACCCTCGCCGTGCCGTCGAGCAGACCCTGGAGCAGCTGGAAGTCGGAGTCCGTGGCCGCCACGGCCGCGAAGAACCGCGCCCAGGCCAGCTGGTGCTGGCTGCCCGGCTCGGCCAGCCGCAGCTCCCGCAGCGCGCCCTCGGCGAGCAGCGGCCCGCCCTGCGCACGCCACTCGGGCGCCACGTAGTTCTGCAGCGCGCTCTGCGTCCAGGAGTGCAGCATCTGCAGGACCCCGATGTCCGTCTCGCGCCCCGCGAAACGCAGCACCAGACCGATGAAGTCCCGGGCCGGCATCAGCGCGTCGCGGGTCAGGTTCCACAGCGCCGACCAGCAGAGGGCGCGGGCGAGCGGGTCGGTGATGTCGCCGAGGTGGGCGCGGAGCGTGTCCAGCGACCCCTCGTCGAACCGGATCTTGCAGTACGTGAGGTCGTCGTCGTTGACCAGCACCAGATCGGGCCGCTCCACGCCGGTCAGCTCGGTCACGACCGTGCGCGGACCGTCGACGTCGGCCTCGGCGCGGGCGTAGCGCACCAGCTCACCGCCGTCGAGCCGGTACAGGCCCACCGCGACCCGGTGCGGGCGCAGTTCGGGGTGCGACTCGGCCGCGTCCTGGACGACGGCCAGCTCCGTGATGCGGTCACCCGCGTCGTACGTCACCGCGGGCGTCAGGGAGTTGACCCCGGCCGTCTGGAGCCAGGACCGCGACCAGGACGCCATGTCCCGGCCGCTGGTCTCCTCCAGCACGGACAGCAGGTCGCCGAGCCGGGTGTTCCCGTACGCGTTCCGCTTGAAGTACCGGCGGGCACCCTCCAGGAAGGCGTCCTGCCCGACATGGGCGACCAGCTGCTTGAGCACCGAGGCGCCCTTGGCGTAGGTGATCCCGTCGAAGTTGAGCTTGGCGTCCTCCAGGTCACGGATGTCGGCCGTGATCGGGTGGGTGGAGGGCAGCTGGTCGGCGCGGTACGCCCACGACTTGCGGTTGTTGGCGAAGGTGATCCAGCCGTCGGTGAACCGGGTGGCGTTCACCATCGAGAACGCGCCCATGAAGTCGGCGAAGGACTCCTTCAGCCACAGGTCGTCCCACCAGGCCATGGTGACCAGGTCGCCGAACCACATGTGTGCCATCTCGTGCAGGATGACGTTGGCCCGGCCCTCGTACGCAGCGCGGGTCACCTTGCCGCGGAAGATGTACTCCTCACGGAAGGTCACCAGACCCGGGTTCTCCATCGCGCCGAGGTTGTACTCGGGGACGAAGGCCTGGTCGTACTTCCCGAAGGGGTACGGGTAGTCGAAGTGGTCGTGGAAGAAGTCGAGCCCCTGCTTGGTGATCAGGAAGATGTCGTCGGCGTCGAAGTGCCTGGCCAGGCCCTTGCGGCACATGGCGCCGAGCGGGATCTCCAGCTCGGTGCCGTCCGTGAAGGTCCGGCGGTAGGTGTCCGTGACGTAGTGGTACGGGCCGGCGACGACCGCGGTGATGTACGTCGAGATCGGCTGGGTCTGCGCGAAGCTCCACACCCCGTCGGTGAGCTCGCCGGCCCCGTTGCTCCACACCGTCCAGCCCTCGGGCGCGGACACCTCGAACTCGTAGGGCGCCTTCAGGTCCGGCTGTTCGAAGTTGGCGAAGACCCGGCGGGCGTCGGCGGGCTCGTACTGCGTGTACAGATAGACCTCGCCGTCCTCCGGGTCGACGAAGCGGTGCATGCCCTCGCCGGTCCGGCTGTACGCACACTGCGCGTCGACGACCAGCACGTTCTCCGCGGCGAGCCCGTCCAGCGCGATCCGGACCCCGTCGAAGACGACGGCCGGGTCCAGCGGCTTCCCGTTCAGCGTCACCGCGGTCACCGACGGTGCGATCAGATCGGCGAACGTGTCCGCGCCGACCTGCGAGGACCGGAACCGGATCGTGGTCACCGAGCGGAACGTACGGGGCTCGCCGTCCGGGCTGTCCCCGATCGCCGAGCGCAGGTCGAGGGCGACCGCGTACCCGTCGACGGAGATCAGTTCGGCCCGCTGGCGGGCTTCGTCGCGGGACAGGTTCTCACCGGGCACGGGCACTCCTTCGTGTATACGTTCCGTGATTCGAATCCTCCCACGGGGCGCTCGGCGGTGGCATCCGGGAATGGCCGCGCGACTCGGGACGTTCCGGGACCAGAGATCCGCGCCTTTCGAGGAGAGACATGTCCGAGAAGACCCCCGTCGACTTCTGGTTCGATCCGCTGTGCCCCTGGGCATGGATGACCTCCCGCTGGGTCCTCGAGGTCGAGAAGCTCCGGGACATCGAGGTCCGCTGGCACGTGATGAGTCTCGCGGTCCTCAACGAGGACCGGCTCGACGACCTGCCGGACGAATACCGCGAACTGCTCGCCGTCAAGGCCTGGGCCCCGGTGCGTGTGGTGATCGCCGCTCAGCAGCTGCACGGTGACGAAGTGGTCGGCAAGCTCTACACCGCGCTCGGCACCCGCTTCCACAACGAGGATCAGGGGCCGACCCGCGAGGCCATCGCGGAGGCACTGGCCGAGGTGGGGCTGCCCGCGGACCTGCTCGACTACGCCGACCAGAGCCCGTTCGCCTACGAGGCCGAGCTGCGCGCCTCCCACAAGGAGGGCATCGACAAGGTCGGCCAGGACGTCGGCACCCCGGTCATCGCGGTCCCCGGCGCCGACGGCGAGCAGATCGCCTTCTTCGGACCGGTCGTCACCCCGGCGCCCAAGGGCGAGGAGGCGGCCAAGCTCTGGGACGGCACGCTGATGGTCGCCTCGATCCCCGGCTTCTACGAGATCAAGCGGACCCGCACCCAGGGCCCGGTCTTCGACTGACCCGGTTCCGCGCCGCACCCCTCACGCGAACAGCAGGCCCCCGCGAGTCACGTCCTCGCGGGGGCCTGCCGTTGTTTCCGCCTGCGGGTGAAGGTGAGAAGACGATCACGAGCAGGACGTATCTCCGTGGTGGCTACGGCGTCACGGCGCCAGCAGCAGCACGTCGCCCCGGGCCTTGGCCGCGGCGTAACGCTTCGCCACGTCCTGCCAGTTGACGACCTTCCACATCGCCTCGATGAAGTCCACCTTCTGGTTCTTGTACTGGAGATAGAAGGCGTGCTCCCAGGCGTCGAAGACCAGGACCGGCACCGAGCCCTGGCCGACATTGCCCTGGTGGTCGTAGACCTGCTCGACGACGAGCCGGCCGCTGAGCGGCTCGTAGGCGAGCACGCCCCAGCCCGACCCCTGAGTGGTCGCCGCCGCCTTGGTGAGCTGGGCCTTGAACTTGGCGAAGGAACCGAAGGACTCGGTGATCGCGTGGGCGAGGTCACCGACCCCGTCCGCCGCGAGGGGCTCGCCGCCACCGTCGCCGGTCATGTTGTGCCAGTAGATCGAGTGCAGGATGTGCCCGGAGAGATGGAACGCGAGGTTCTTCTCCAGCCCGTTCACCGCTCCCCACTGATCCTTGTCCCGCGCTTCGGCGAGCTGGTCGAGGGTGTCGTTCGCGCCCTTCACGTACGCCGCGTGGTGCTTGTCGTGGTGCAACTCGATGATCTGCGGGTTGATGACCGGTTCGAGCGCCGCGTAGTCGTACGGAAGTTCAGGAAGTGTGTACATGGCCATGCCGTCCAAGCCCTCCGACTGCTTATTGCAACCTCTATGCAAGTGCAGGCTAGCAGCAGGAGTGTCGGAAGTCCGGGCGGGCATGCCGAAGGGGGCATGTCGTCGACATGCCCCCTTCGGTCGTCCCGGTCGCCCCGGACGGCTACCCGCGCCGCGCCCTCAACTCCCGTACGCCCGCGACCGCGATCCCGGCGCCGGAACCCACGAAGAGCCCGGCGCCGATCACCCCGCCCAGGCCCAGCATGGTCAGGTGGCGCTGCTTCAGCCCGGGGGACAGGGGTTCCGCGGGAGGGGGTCAGACATGGGGGTTCAACGCTCGCGATGCTCTGGACGATTTGGTGGGACCCAACAGTCTCCCCATCCGGCTGCCCGATGCACAACGGAGGACTCTCCCGCTGGGCCTCCAGTGACAAGCATCACGCGGCAAGGCGGTTGAAGCGCCCTCCTTGTATGAAACCCACCAAACCCTCAACCTCCGCTTTGTCGGCCGCTGATGGTGATCGGCCGAAGGCCCCTGGGCTAACGTCACCCTGTCCCCACCTGCCCTCACCCGCGGAGTCCCGATGAGTACTGCTGCCGTCACCACCCGCCCCGGAGCGGTCCTCGCCGATCTGCTTCCGGCCACCCGTACCCGCGACATCGCGCTCGTGCTCGGCGGCGCCGCGCTCACCGGTATCGCCGCGCAGATCGCCGTGCCGATCCCCGGCTCCCCGGTCCCGGTCACCGGCCAGACCTTCGCCGCGCTGCTCGTGGGCGCCTCGCTCGGCGCGCGCCGCGGTTTCCTCTCCCTCGCGCTGTACGCCCTGGTGGGCATGGCCGGAATGCCGTGGTTCGCGAACGGCACCTCGGGCCCCGGCGGTGCCTCGTTCGGATACGTCCTGGGCATGCTGCTCGCCTCGTCCGTGGTCGGCGCGCTGGCCCGCCGCGGCGGCGACCGGTCCGTCCTGCGCACCGCGGGCACCATGGTGCTCGGCTCGGCGATCATCTACGCGGTCGGCGTCCCCTACCTGGCGCTGACCACCGGCCTGTCGGCCTCCGCGGCCATCGCCGCCGGGCTGGTCCCGTTCCTCATCGGTGACGCGCTGAAGGCGGCCCTCGCGATGGGCGCGCTGCCGAGCGCCTGGAAGCTCGCGGGCCGCCGCGGCTGAACCGCCTCCGTAGGTACGGGGAAGGGCCCGCATCCGGTGATCCACCGGATGCGGGCCCTTCCCGTGTGCGCCGGGCGGCCGGACTCAGGGGCTGACGTCCGCCGCGCTCGGCGCCTCGGTCTTCCGCCGCCGGTCCCGCACCAGCGCGACCACCATGACCAGCGCGCCGACCAGCACCGAGAGCAGCATCTGCTTGCGCCCCTCGGTGTCGTACAGCATGTAGCCGACCACGAAGAGGATCAGGCCGATCGTCGCCCAGGTCAGATACGGGTACAGCCACATCCGTACGGTCAGCAGCTCCGGGCTCTCCCGCTCGATCCTGCGGCGCATCTTCAACTGCGAGAAGCAGATGACCAGCCACACGAAGAGGGCCACCGCGCCCGAGGAGTTCAGCAGGAACTGGAAGACGGTGGCCTTGGCGATGTAGTTGAAGAACACCGCGACGAAGCCGAACGCGACGGACGCCCAGATGGCCACGGCGGGCACCCGGCCCTTGTTGACCGAGGCGAACGCCTTCGGCGCGTCACCGCGCTGGCCCAGCGAGAAGGCCATCCGGGAGGCCGTGTACAGACCGGAGTTGAGGCAGGAGAGCACCGCGGTCAGCACCACGACGTCCATGATCGTGCCCGCGCCGGGGATGTCCAGCGAGTCGAGCACCGCGACGTACGGGCTGGTCGAGACGGCCTTGGAGTCCCACGGCAGCAGCGTGACGATGACGAAGATCGAGCCGATGTAGAAGAGCGCGATCCGCCAGATCACGCTGTTGACCGCCTTGCGGACGGCCTGCACCGGGTTGGGCGACTCGGCGGCGGCCAGGGTCACGATCTCCGAGCCCATGAAGGAGAAGACGACCAGCAGCATCCCGGAGAGGATCGCGCCGGGCCCGTTCGGCAGGAATCCGCCGTGCCCGGTCAGATTGCTCATCCCGACCGCGTCACCGCCCGGCGGCAGACCGAAGACGGCGAGCAGGCCGATCACGATGAAGGCAATGATCGAGACGACCTTGATCCCGGCGAACCAGAATTCGAATTCACCGAAGGACCCGACCGAGACCAGGTTGGTGCCGGTCAGCACCAGCATCACCAGGAGCGCCCACGCCCACTGAGGTATCGCGGGGACCCACCCGGTCAGGATGGTCGCGGCGGCTGTCGCCTCGACCGCGAGGACCACCGCCCAGAAGAACCAGTAGAGCCAGCCGATGGTGAACCCCGCCCACCGGCCGAGCGCCCGGTCCGCGTACGTGGAGAACGACCCGGAGACCGGATCCGCCGCGGCCATCTCGCCCAGCATCCGCATCACCAGGACGACGAGCAGCCCGGTCAGCGCGTACGAGAGCAGAATGCCGGGGCCCGCGGCATTGATCCCGGCCCCCGAACCGACGAAGAGCCCCGCACCGATCACGCCGCCGATGGCGATCATCGAGAGATGGCGGTTCTTCAGGCCGGCCTGGAGCCCGTCCGGGGAGCCGCCGTCGGGCGATCTCTCAGCGACCCGCGAAGGAGGTGCAGCACTCATGCTCTCTGTCCTTAATTGTCGCGAACGGGTCACGCGATACGTGCCCCGACCAGGCGTCCCACCTACCCCACGTGCCACACTCGATGCATGCGCGTGCACCTCGGTTCCGATCATGCCGGTTACGAACTCAAGAACCACCTCGTCGAGTGGCTCACCGCCCAAGGCCATGAGGCCGTGGACTGCGGTCCCCACATCTACGACGCCGTGGACGACTACCCCCCGTTCTGCCTCCGGGCCGCCGAGCAGACGGCCGCGGACCCCGACAGCCTCGGCATCGTGATCGGCGGCTCCGGCAACGGGGAGCAGATCGCGGCCAACAAGGTCAAGGGCGTACGGGCGGTGCTGGCCTGGAGCGAGCAGACCGCCGCGCTCGGCCGTGAGCACAACGACGCCAACGTGATCTCCGTCGGCGGCCGGATGCACACGCAGGAGGAGGCGGTGAAGTTCATCGAGATCTTCCTCAACACCCCGTACTCCGGCGAGGAGCGCCACCAGCGCCGCATCGACATGCTCACCGCGTACGAGGCGACCGGCGAACTCCCGCCCGTTCCGGCCCACCACCCGAAGCCGCAGGACTGACCCTCCGTGCCCGAGGGCCACACGATCCACCGACTGGCCGCCGACCACTCCGAGAGGTTCGGCGGCCGGCCTGTGCGTGCGTCCAGCCCGCAGGGGAAGTTCTCCGGCAGCGCGGCGCTCGTCGACGGGCGGGTCATGGAGGCCACCGAGGCACACGGCAAGCACCTGTTCCTTGGCTTCGGCGCGAGCGGCTGGATCCATATCCACCTGGGCCTGATCGGCAAGCTGCGGTTCGGCGACACCCCGGCGCCGCCGCCCACCGAAACGGTCCGCCTCCGCCTCGTCAACGACGACGCGTACGCGGACCTGCGCGGCCCGGCCACCTGCGCCCTGATCACCGACGGCGAGAAGCAGGCGATTCACGACCGCCTGGGCCCCGACCCGCTCCGCCCCGAGGACTCCGCCGACCAGGCCTGGCCCCGGATCTCCCGCTCCCGTACGAGCGTGGCCGCCCTGCTCATGGACCAGAAGGTGATCGCGGGCGTCGGCAACGTCTACCGCGCCGAGGTCCTCTTCCGGCACGGCATCGACCCGTACCGGGCGGGCAAGGACCTGACCCGCGCCGAATGGGACGCGGTCTGGGCCGACCTCGTCGCCCTGATGCGCGAGGGCGTACGGAACAACCGCATCGACACCGTGCGCCCCGAGCACACCCCCGAGGAGATGGGCCGCGCGCCGCGGGTCGACGACCACGGCGGCGAGGTGTACGTCTACCGCCGGGCCGGCCTGCCCTGCCACCGGTGCGGCACCGAGATCCGCACCGCCCCGCTCGCCGCCCGCAACCTCTTCTGGTGCCCGGACTGCCAGCAGCGGTAGCCGGGCCCTCGCGTCAGAAGCCGTGCGGCAGCCACGGCGCGACGTCGGACCCGAAGGCGAGCGACGCCTCGGCCAGCGCACCGGGCCGCAGCTCCTGTACCAGCCCGGCACCCGCGAGCGCGGACAGCGCCGTCCCGCCGAGGTACGCGGCGCCCAACTCCTTGACGGACAGCGCGAGATCGGCCGCGTCGTCGGTCCGTACGCAGGACGCGCCCTTCGCGTCCCCGGTCAGCCGCCAATGCCCGCTGTTCCAGGGGCAGAAGACGTCCTCCACATCCAGCACCACGTCCACCGGCCGCTGATACGTACGGGCTTCGAGCGCGGCCCCGACGTCCACCAGCCGGACGTGCAGCGAGTCGCGCCGGGACAGTCCGCAACGCCTGACGTCGGAGACCAGCGACAGCCAGGGGTCGTCCACCGGCCGGTTCTGCACCCGCACGGTCGACGTCAGATCGACGTCGAAGAGGAAGCGCCACAGCGCCGCGTACGCCGCAGGATCCAGCGCCGCCATGTCCTTCAGCACGATCACGCCCTCGGGACCGGCCGCGTCCCACTCGGGCTTGTTGTGGAAGCGGACATAACCCACCACCTCGCCGTCCCGCTCGGCCACGACACACTGCAACCGCGAAGCACCCTCGCGCCCGGCGGGCGGGTCGAGGAGCGGCAACCGCTCCCAGCCCGGCAGCCGCGCGGGCATTCCGGGCCGCGAGCCGACCGACCGCAGATACACCGCCTCGCACTCCTCGGCGGCGTCCTCGGGCGGCGCGAACCGCAGCCGCACCGCGTCGGTGCCCCGCGGAACCGTGAGCTTCACCCGCGAGGTGTCGATCTCGGCCGTCAACTGCCAGGTGGCGGCGCCGTATCCGAACCGGCCGTAGATCTCGGGCTCCGAGGCGGTCAGCACGGCCAGCGGCTCACCCAGCGCCCGTACGTCGTCCAACTGCCGCCGCATCATGGAGGTCAGAATGCCGCGCCGCCGGTGCGTCGCCGCGACACTGACCATGGTCACGCCCGCCGCGGGTACGAACGCGCCCCCGGGAACCGAGAGCCGGAAGCTGAACGCCCCCGACGTCCCCACGCACCGGTCGCCGTCCCAGGCGCCGACGGACCGGTCGTACTCGGTGAGTTCCTCGAAGAGCCTGCGCTCCTCGGGAGATTCGTCGACCCCGCCGAAGGCGAGTTCCAACCCTGCATACCAGGTGCCCCAGTCTTCCCGGCGCAGTACCTTCAGCTCTGTACTCATGGGCCATGCCTACCAGCGCGGCCCACGTCGGGCGAGTCGATTTCGAACGCAATGTCATAGGGTCCCCCTGCACAGGACCCGCGTGGGTGGATAAGGTCCGGGCAATGGCCGGTGGCGTCGGAGAAGAATCAGTCACGGCCCGGATGCGGAAGTCCCTGCACCGGGCCCGCATCGGGCTGCGCAGATCAGGCGTCGACTACTTCAGGGGCGACGGCTCGGACTGGATCGCCCTGGCCGGGCTGATGCTGACCGTCCCGGCGCTCGCCTGCGGGACCGTCCTCACGCCCGTGTGGTGCTCCCCCTCGATCCTGGTCCTGCCCATCGTGGCCGGGGGACTGCTGCTGCGCCCCGCGAGCCTGCTCGCGCTGTACGCGGCGGCGGCTGCCGCCCTCATCGTCGAATCGGTCGCGCTCGGCCCGTACACCGACGGCACCGCCCAGGTCACCCCCGGCACGGTCCTCACGGTGGCCGCCTGCGGTCTCTTCGGCCTGCTCATCGCGCAGTTCCGCAGCCGGGTCGGGGTGCCGTGGCGGCGCGGCGGGACCATGCTCTTCGACCTGCGCGAACGCATCCGGGTGCAGAGCAAACTGCCCCGGCTGCCACAGGGCTGGCACCGCGAGATGGCGCTGCGCCCCGCAGGCGGCCAGTCCTTCTCGGGCGACTTCGTGGTGGCCGCACGCACCAGCGGCGGACGCACCCTGGAGGTCGTCCTCACGGACGTCTCGGGCAAGGGGATGGACGCGGGCTCCCGCGCCCTGCTGCTGTCGGGCGCGTTCGGCGGCCTGCTCGGCTCACTGCCGCCGCACGACTTCCTGCCGGCCGCCAACGGCTACCTCCTCCGCCAGGACTGGGACGAAGGATTCGCCACCTCGATCCACCTGGTCCTCGACCTGGACTCCGGCGACTACGAACTCCTCTCCGCGGGCCACCTCCCCGCGCTCCAGCTCCACGCGGGCAGTGGCCGCTGGGAGGAGAAGTCCGGCGAGGGCCCGCTGCTGGGTGTCTACGACGGCGCCGAGTTCGACCCGGCCAAGGGCTCGCTGGGCCCCGGTGACGTACTGATGCTCTTCACGGACGGCCTGGTCGAGGCCCCGGACCGGGACATCAGCGAGGGCATCGACCGGTTGTCGGGGGAGGCCGACCGGTATGTGCCGACCGGCTTCGAGGGCGCCGCGTGGCATCTGATCGAGGCGGTGGCGAAGGACGTGAACGACGACCGGGCGCTGCTGCTGATCTGCCGGGACGCGGATTCGGGGCCGATGCTCTGACGGTCGGGTCTTCTGAAGGCCTGGCCCGCTGCTCCGACGACCGGGTCTGCTGACGGCCGGATCTCCTGAGGGCCTGGTGGGGAGAACCCCACCCCGTATCCGCCAGCAGCCGCCATGGTTCCACCCACCCCGCTCTCCGTAGCGTCGAAGCCGTAGACATCGGGTGAAACGGAAGGCGGACAACATGGGGCTGCGACGCAGCAATCGGCAGGCCGGGCCGGACGACCCTCGTACAGCGGTCGTCCCGGGCACCGACTGGGCCGTGGAGCTGCGCGGCGTCCGCCGCAGGTACGGGCGCGGCAGCTCCGTCGTCCACGCCCTGCGCGGGATCGACCTCGCCCTCCCGCGTGCCGGTTTCACCGCGGTGATGGGCCCGTCAGGATCGGGCAAGTCGACGTTCCTCCAGTGCGCGGCGGGCCTCGACCGTCCCACCGAGGGCTCCGTACGGCTCGGCGGCACCGAGATCACCGGCATGAGCGAGAACAAGCTCACCGCCCTGCGCCGCTCCCGCATCGGCTTCGTCTTCCAGGCGTTCAACCTGCTGCCCTCGCTCACCGTCGAGCAGAACGTCCTGCTCCCGATGCGCCTCGCGGGTGTCCACCAGGACCGGGACCGGGCCGCCGGACTCCTCGCGAAGGTCGGCCTCGAAGGCAAGGGCAAGCGCCGCCCCGGCGAACTCTCCGGCGGTCAGCAGCAGCGCGTCGCCATCGCCCGCGCGCTCGTCACCGAGCCGGACGTCGTCTTCGCCGACGAGCCGACCGGCGCCCTGGACACCACCACGGCGGCCGAGGTGCTGAACCTGCTGCGTGGCGCGGTCGACACCCTCGGCGCGACGGTCGTGATGGTGACCCACGACCCGGCAGCCGCCGCCTACGCGGACAGCGTCCTCTTCCTGGCGGACGGCGAGATCGCCGACAGCCTGCCGCGCGCGTCCGCCACGCAGATCGCGGCGCGCATGAAGGCCCTGACCGCGCCGGTGTACGCGGGGGCCGCAGCGTGATGTCCCGCACCCCCAACGGTCTCGCCCGCGCGGCCATCCGCTTCCGCCCCTCCGGTTTCGCCGGCACCTTCATCGCGCTGATGGCAGCCGCGCTGATCGTCTCCGCCTGCGGAATCCTGCTGCAGACCGGAGTACTGGCCACCGTCCCGCCCGCACGGTACGCGGGCGCCCCCGTGGTCGCCGCCGCCGACCAGCAGTCGCACGTCAAGGCCACGCAGTCGCCGGTCCCGGACAGGGCACGGCTCGACAACGCCCTGGTACGGAAGGCCGCTTCGGTCCCCGGCGCCGCGAAGGCGATCCCCGACCTCACCTTTCCGGTCCACCGGACCGCAGCCGCAGCGGACCGCACGGCCGGCCCGCTGACCGCCCACGGCTGGGGCTCCACCGCCTTCACCGGCACCCGGCTGTCGGCGGGCGCCGCGCCCCGTACCGGCGAAGTGGTGATGGGGGCGGACGCCGCGGTCGGTGACCGGATCACGCTCGACACGGCAGCGGGGGAGCGGGAGTTCACCGTTTCCGGCCTCACCGACGCAGTCGGCACCGTCTGGTTCGGTGACGCGCAGGCGCAGTCGCTCTCCGGCCACCCCGGCCGGGTCGACGCCATCGTCGTCCTGCCCCGGCCCGGGACCACCACCGACGCCCTCGCCGACCAGGTCGGACACGCCCTGGGCACGCAGGCCCAGGTCCGTACCGGCACCGACCGGGGCGCCGTCGAGGACCCCACCCTGGCGTACGCCAAGGAGGCCCTCACCGGCATCGGCGGCTCCTTCGGCGGCATCGCCACCCTGGTGGCGATCTTCACCGCGGCCGGTACGGTCGCTCTCTCCGTAGGCCAGCGCCGTCGGGAGTTCGCCCTGCTGCGGGCGATCGGCGCGACCCCGCGCCAGCTCCGGCGCACCGTCGCCACCGAGGCCCTGCTGGTCGCGCCGGTCGCGGGTGCGCTGGGCTGCCTGCCCGGCATCGCCCTGGCGTCCTGGTGGTTCGGGCAGCTGAAGGAGAAGGGCGCAATTCCGCAGGCCGTCGAACTGACCGTGTCCTGGCTCCCGCTCACCGTCGCCACCGGCGCCGCCTGCGTCACCGCGCTGCTGGCGGGCTACTGCGCGGCGCGCCGTCCCTCGAAGATCAAGCCGGGGCTGGCGCTGGCCGAGTCCGCCGTGGAGCGGCTGCGCCCGGGACTGATCCGGACGCCGCTGGGCGTCGCGGCGCTCGTCGGAGGCTTCGTCCTCGCCGGGCTGGCCGCATCGGAGTCGGGGGAGAACGCGGCCAACACCGCACTCGGTGTGGTCATGCTCTTCATGCTGGCGGTGGCCCTGCTCGGCCCGCTGATCGCCCGGCTCTGCGCGGGGCTCATCGGCTTCCCGCTCCGCGCGGGCGGCGCCGCGGCCTCGCTGGCCGCGGCCAATTCCCGTACCCATGCCCGCAGGCTCTCCTCCGCCATCACCCCGATCGTCCTCGCGATGGCCTTCTCGTCGGTGCTGGTCTTCATGCACACCAGCGAGGACCGGGTGGCGGCCCACCAGCTGCGGGACGGCATCACCGCCGATCACGTCGTCTCGGCGCCCGCGGGCCTGCCGTCCGGCGCGGTGGACCGGGCGAAGTCGACCGCAGGCGTGTCCACGGCCGTCTCCGTGCTGCACACCTCCGTACTGGTACCGATCGGCTCGGGCGACGGCGCCTACCTGGAGAGCGCGTCGGCGCAGGGCGTCTCCGGCCGGGGCCACGACCTGGCCAGGGTCCAGGACCTCGGTGTGCGCGCCGGATCGCTGGACGCGCTGGGCCACGGCACGGTGGCGGTCGACGCCTCCCTCGCCGCCGCGGCCCACGTACGGACCGGCGACCGCCTGCACCTGCGCCTGCCGGACGGCACCCCGGCGGCCCCCCGGGTCGTCGCGGTGTACGGCCGGGGCATCGGCCTGCCGCAGCTGACGCTCCCGCAGGCGGAGTTGACCGCGCACGTCACCTCGCCGTTCGCGACGGAACTCCTCGTACGGTCGTCCACGCGGGCAGCGGCCGGGCTCGCGGGGCTGGGCCAGGTCACCACCAAGGACGGCTACGCCACGGCGCAGGGTCTCGACCGGCAGCTGAACGCCTGGGCCAACACCACCATGGCGGTGGTACTCGGCGGGTTCGCCGCGGTCGCCGCGGCCAACACCCTGGTGATGACGGTTCTCGACCGCCGCCGTGAACTCTCCGTGCTCCGGCTGATCGGCTCCACCCGCCGCCAGGTCATGGGCATGATCCGCTGGGAGGCCCTGCTGGTCGCGCTGGCCGGGATCGCGCTCGGCACCGCGATCGCGCTCGCGACGCTGATCCCGATGATGAAGGGCCTCACCGGAGAGGGCCCGTACATCCCACCGCTGCTGTACGGATCGTTCGCCGCGGGCGTGGTGGCCCTGGGCCTGACGTCGACACTGCTCCCGGCCAGGGCGGTCGTCCGCCGCTGAAGCGTGGTCCAGGAGGTCTGCCAACGGCACACGCCCCGCCCGACGGGTTTCCGTCGGACGGGGCGTGTGCCGTGCGCATGCTGGTTCGGCTCGCGGATCAGGCGGGGACCTTCTCGCGCTCACGGGCGGTCGCCACCGGGTCGGGCCGGAAGGCCCACTTCATCTCGGGCTCGGTCACGAAGCGCATCACCCGCCGTACCGGCGGAGTGCAGAAGAGCGTCACGGCCGCTGCCATGAACAGGGTCGAGAACACCTCGCCGAGCGGGCTCTTCAGCCAGCTGAAGTCGTCGATCCAGCCGGCGTACTCGATGGTCTTGATCAGCAGTCCGTGCAGCAGATAGCCGCAGAGCGTGCCCGCGCCCAGCGCGGTGAACCAGGTCCTGCCCCGCGGCACCAAGGCCAGGAAGCAGGCGGTCAGCACCAGCGAGCAGGCGGTGAGACCGAGAGCCATGACGACCCCTTCCCACCACGAGACGCCCAGCTCCTGGGCGCTGGTGCCCCGGTAGAACCAGTTGAGCGTCATCCGGGGCGCCGCCCAGTACGCGAACACCAGCGTGGCGAGCATGACCGGCACGGCCACCAGCCGCGCACCGCGGCGCTGCACCAGCTGGAAGTGTTCGGGCTTCAGCTTCAGGCCCAGGACGAAGAACGGCAGGAACTGCAGGACCCGCTGGAGATCCAGGTCGTCGCCGATGTTCGGCGTGATCGCCGCGAGCACCGCGATCACGAGTGAAATGGTCATCGGATAGCGCAGATTGCGCCAGATCGGTGTGGTCAGCCGCCAGATGAAGAGGGCGATCAGGAACCAGGTCAGGTAGTACGGGTCGAGCAGGCTGATCTCGTGCGAGGGGTCGTTGTTGCCCCACTTCTCGTAGAGCGAGTACGTGGTCTCGAAGACCACGTACGGCACGACGACGCCCGTCACCAGACGGCGCAGCCGGTCCGGCCGCATGTCGAAACTGCGGGAGAAATATCCCGAGATGACGATGAATGCGGGCATGTGGAAGGTGTAGACGAACATGTAGAGGGCCCTGGTGGTACGGCTGCCGTCCATCAGGGGTTCCCATGCGTGTGCCGTGGCCACGAGCACGATGGCCAGGAACTTCGCGTTGTCGAAGAGCGCGTCACGCTGCTTCTTGGCGCCCGGGGCGGCCGTCTGTGCGGGGGCTGTGCCGGGTCTCTGTGGCGACTGTGAAGAGGTGGGGGGTTCGAGTTCCGTCTCCCGCGCCAGGGGGAGTGGGGCCCGCTGATATCCGTGTGGAGCGTGAACCATTCGAGGAACCCTAGCGTCGCATGAGGGATTCCGTAAAACCCTCTCCGATGGGTGTGATATTCGCAGTACAGGTACCCCGGTAAATAATCTTTACGCGCCGATCTTATGTGCCCATATGGGTGTTCTGATCGCCTCAAACTGGTACATAGTGCCAGCTTTCTGTGCATGATTGCGGCCGGATTCCGCGTTATCAGAATCACCTGTGAATGAAATGTGTGGACAGTGGAACGATCTTTTCGAATTTGTTCGTGAGAGTGACGGGGCGCACAGTCCGGAAATTGCCCCCGGGGGCGCGGGCGGTGCCTGTGAGCCGGGCGCGGGCGCCGTCCGCGCGGGGTGCGCGGGATGGCGCGATCTGATCGGCGGCGTTTCGTCAGCAGGCAACAAGCACAGGCTGGTTGGTGGCACGATGGAGCTCGCGGAAGAGTGCTGGAGCGGCACCGTTCCCGGCCGGCAAGGCGGACCGACCAAAGGTGTGATCAGTTGTGGCCATTTCACTGTCAGTGGTGCTGCTGTTGGCGATCGTCCTTGTGGTGTTGATCCGCAGTGGATCCATCAAACCGGGACCAGCGGTCGTCGCCGCGCTCTTCGGCTTCTTCGTGGCATCGACGGGCATGGCCCCGTCGATCAACAGGTTCCTCAACTCGATAGCCGACACGATCAACCAGATCAAGTTCTAGGCAGGACGCTCCGGGACACGACAACGGCCCGGCCGGTGAGCGGACTCACCGGCCGGGCCGTTGTTCTGTGGAGCGGGCGACGGGAATCGAACCCGCGTAGCTAGTTTGGAAGACTAGGGCTCTACCATTGAGCTACGCCCGCAGGCGCCGCAGGCCGGAACGACCGCGGCGACGAGAAGCATCGTAGCGGGTCGGACCCGGTCGGTGCACACCGGTACCGCGCCGCCGCTCGCCACCGCTCCCGTGGCGCGTGAAAATGCGGCCACGGCGTCACGTGCGGCCATGTACCCTACGTCTCGCACCGACGGGGTGTGGCGCAGCTTGGTAGCGCGTCCGCTTTGGGAGCGGAAGGTCGTCGGTTCGAATCCGGCCACCCCGACCATCAGCAAGATCGCATTGTGGGTCTCCTCCTGCTTGCCGTTACTATGCAAGCTGTGTGCCCGCGTGTCTCTAACCGGGCAGAGATTCTGAAGTCAGCCCCCAAGGAGACCGAACCGTGAAGAGCGCCGTGGAGACCCTGAATCCGACTCGGGTTCGGCTCAGCATCGAGGTGCCCTTCGAGGAGCTCAAGGACAGCCTCGACGCGGCGTACAAGAAGATCAACGAGCAGGTCACGGTGAAGGGCTTCCGTAAGGGCAAGATCCCGAACCGTGTCATCGACCAGCGCTTCGGCCGCGGCGCCGTCCTGGAGGAGGCCGTCAACGACGCCCTCCCGAAGTACTACACCGAGGCCGTCAACGAGGGTGAGCTGAATGTCCTCGGCCAGCCCGAGGTCGACATCACCGAGCTCAAGGACGGCGAGCTGCTCGCCTTCACCGCCGAGGTCGACGTCCGGCCCGAGATCGAGATCCCGGACTACTCCGGCATCGAGGTCGAGGTCGACGCGGTCGAGGTCAGCGACGAGGACGTCGACAAGGCCGTCGAGGAGCTGCGTGGCCGCTTCGCGTCCACCAACCCCGTCGAGCGCGCCGCCGCCGACGGTGACGTCGTCACGATCGACCTGGAGGCCAAGGTCGACGGTGAGGTCCTGGAGGACGGCGTGGCCGAGGGTGTTTCGTACACCATCGGTTCCGGTGAGCTGCTCGACGGTATCGACGAGGCCGTGATCGGTCTGGAGGCGGGTGGCGAGGCCACCTTCACCTCCGAGCTCAAGGGCGGCTCCGCCGAGGGCAAGCCGGCCGAGGTCACCGTCAAGGTCACCGCGGTCGCCGCTCGTGAACTTCCCGGCCTGGACGACGACTTCGCGCAGCTGGCGAGCGAGTTCGACACGCTGGACGAGCTCAAGGCCGACAGCCGCAAGCGCCTCGAGAACACCAAGCAGTACGACCAGGCCACCCAGGCCCAGGAGCGCGTCCTCGACGAGCTGCTGAAGCTGGCGGAGGTCCCGATCCCCGAGAAGCTCCTCGAGGACGAGATCAACACCCGCAAGCACAACCTGGAGCACCACCAGCTCGGCCAGATGGGCCTCGACCTCGCCAAGTACCTGGAGATCCAGGGCAAGACCGAGGAAGAGTTCACCGCTGAGACCAAGGAGCAGGCGGAGAAGGGCATCAAGACCCAGTTCATCCTCGACGAGCTGGTCAACAAGGAGAAGCTGAACGTCAACCAGGAGGAGCTCACCGAGCACCTCATGCGGCGTGCCGCTTCCTCCGGCATGAGCCCCGACCAGTTCGCCCAGGCGGTCGTCGAGGGTGGCCAGGTCCCGATGCTGGTCGGCGAGGTCGCCCGCGGCAAGGCGCTCGCGGTGGTCGTCGAGGCCGCCAAGGTCAAGGACACCAACGGTGAGATCGTCGACCTGAGCGACGACGACGACGAAGAGGCCGAGGCCGCCGCCGAGACCGTCGAGGCCGTCACCGACGGCGCGTCGGACGAGGCTGCCGACGAGGCCAAGACGGAGTCCTGAGCCGCTGTTCGATGCCGGCCGGGGGTTGATCTGACCCCCGGCCGAATCCCATCTCGATCGAAGGGTCCGGGCGTACTGCACGTCCGGACCCTTCGTCGTACGCACGCACATGGCCCGTACCTTGCGCTCCGAGCGAACAGTTCGGGAAGCGGGATGGCGTTGTCCTACCTGCGCGTTAGGGTCCATGAAGAGGAGAGCACGGGAGTAGCCAACCCCCCGGACTCCTGCTGGTACAAGACGCTGAGACGGCCGGAGCCGTCAGAGACGAGCAGGTGGATACGTGACGAATCTGATGCCCTACGCCGCCGGCGAGCCCAACATCGGTGGCGGCCTCGGCGACCAGGTCTACAACCGACTGCTCGGAGAGCGGATCATCTTCCTCGGCCAGCAGGTCGACGACGAGATCGCGAACAAGATCACCGCGCAGCTGCTGCTCCTTGCCGCTGACCCGGACAAGGACATCTTCCTCTACATCAACAGCCCCGGCGGCTCGGTGACGGCGGGCATGGCGGTCTACGACACCATGCAGTACATCCCGAACGACGTGGTCACCATCGGTATGGGCCTCGCTGCCTCGATGGGCCAGTTCCTGCTGACCGGCGGCACCGCGGGCAAGCGCTTCGCGCTCCCGAACACCGACATCCTGATGCACCAGGGCTCGGCCGGCCTCGGCGGCACCGCCTCGGACATCAAGATCCAGGCCGAGCAGCTGCTGCGCACGAAGAAGCGCATGGCGGAGATCACCGCCCTGCACTCCGGCCAGACCGTCGATGCGATCATCCGCGACGGTGACCGCGACCGCTGGTACACGGCGGAGGAGGCCAAGGACTACGGCCTCATCGACGAGATCATCTCCTCTGCCTCGGGCGTTCCGGGCGGCGGCGGCACCGGCGCCTGAAGCTCCGCGTCCCTGCCTCCGAACCCGGCCGACCACTGAACGCCACCAGGATGGTGAACACCGACATGAACGACCTCTCTGCTTCCGCCAGCGGCCTCTACACCGGCCCGCAGGTCGACAACCGCTACATCGTTCCGCGCTTCGTCGAGCGCACCTCGCAGGGCGTGCGTGAGTACGACCCGTACGCGAAGCTCTTCGAGGAGCGCGTGATCTTCCTCGGCGTGCAGATCGACGACGCGTCCGCCAACGACGTCATGGCACAGCTGCTGTGCCTGGAGTCGATGGACCCGGACCGGGACATCTCGATCTACATCAACAGCCCCGGTGGCTCGTTCACCGCGCTGACGGCGATCTACGACACGATGCAGTTCGTGAAGCCGGACATCCAGACGGTCTGCATGGGCCAGGCGGCCTCCGCCGCCGCGGTCCTGCTCGCTGCGGGCACCCCCGGCAAGCGCATGGCACTGCCCAACGCCCGTGTGCTGATCCACCAGCCGTCCTCGCAGACCGGCCGTGAGCAGCTCTCCGACCTGGAGATCGCGGCCCGCGAAATCCTGCGCATGCGCAGCCAGTTGGAGGAGATGCTGGCCAAGCACTCCACCACGCCGCTGGAGAAGATCCGCGACGACATCGAGCGCGACAAGATCCTCACGGCCGAGGACGCCCTCGCGTACGGGCTGGTCGACCAGATCGTTTCGACCCGTAAGAGCACCGCAGGGATGCTGGCCAACTGACGGGCGTTTGATTTAACTGCCTCCCCCTGGCACGGTGCACGTTCACAGTGAACCGTGCCAAGGGGGGCCCGTACGAGGGGCCCGGCAAGGTACCGTCGAATATGAGGCACCAGGAGACGCTGAACGTGGCGCCTCCCAGGCGAAGGGGAAGCACCTCGTGGCACGCATCGGTGATGGCGGCGACCTGCTCAAGTGCTCGTTCTGCGGGAAGAGCCAGAAGCAGGTGAAGAAGCTCATCGCAGGCCCCGGGGTGTACATCTGCGACGAGTGCATCGATCTCTGCAACGAGATCATCGAAGAGGAACTCGCGGAGACCTCCGAAGTGCGGTGGGAGGAACTGCCCAAGCCGCGCGAGATCTACGAGTTCCTCGAGGGGTACGTCGTCGGGCAGGAGCCCGCGAAGAAGGCTCTCTCGGTAGCGGTCTACAACCACTACAAGCGCGTCCAGGCCGGTGAGAACGGCGGCGGGACCAACCGCGAGGACGCGATCGAGCTCGCCAAGTCCAACATCCTGCTGCTGGGCCCCACGGGCTCCGGCAAGACACTGCTCGCCCAGACCCTGGCCCGGATGCTCAACGTCCCGTTCGCCATTGCGGACGCGACGGCGCTGACGGAGGCCGGGTACGTCGGCGAGGACGTCGAGAACATCCTGCTGAAGCTGATCCAGGCCGCTGACTACGACGTCAAGAAGGCCGAGACCGGCATCATCTACATCGACGAGATCGACAAGGTCGCCCGCAAGAGCGAGAACCCGTCGATCACCCGCGATGTCTCCGGCGAGGGCGTCCAGCAGGCCCTGTTGAAGATCCTGGAGGGCACGACCGCCTCGGTACCGCCGCAGGGCGGCCGTAAGCACCCGCACCAGGAGTTCATCCAGATCGACACGACGAACGTGCTGTTCATCGTGGGCGGCGCCTTCTCCGGTCTGGAGCGGATCATCGAGTCCCGGGCGGGCGCGAAGGGCATCGGCTTCGGCGCGACCATCCGTTCCAAGCGGGAGATCGAGGCGAGCGACCAGTTCCAGGAGGTCATGCCGGAGGACCTGGTGAAGTTCGGGATGATCCCCGAGTTCATCGGCCGTCTCCCCGTGCTGACCTCGGTCCACAACCTGGACCGCGAGGCGCTTCTCCAGATCCTGGTCGAGCCGCGCAACGCGCTGGTGAAGCAGTACCAGCGCCTCTTCGAACTCGACGGCGTGGAGCTGGACTTCGACCGCCCGTCCCTGGAGGCCATCGCCGACCAGGCGATCCTGCGCGGCACCGGGGCGCGCGGGCTGCGCGCCATCATGGAAGAGGTCCTCCAGTCGGTGATGTACGAGGTGCCGTCCCGCAAGGACGTCGCCCGGGTCGTCATCACGGCGGACGTCGTCCGGGACAACGTGAACCCGACGCTGGTCCCGCGCGAGCCGCGGATCGTGGGCAACGACGGCCGCCACGAGAAGTCCGCCTGACGCCCGGCAGATACGCGAAGGGGCGCCCGGTCAGTCAACTGACCGGGCGCCCCTTTCTGCTGGGCTGTTACTGCTTGACGCGGGCGGCGTTGTAGACCTTGGCCGCGATGGCCGCGGCGTCGTCCATCGGGAGTGTCTTCTTGGTCAGGATCAGCGACACATCGGTGTTCTGCACGATCCCGAGCGTGCTGTAGTCGGCCCAGACGCAGATGGGCAGCACGAAGGTCTTCGGCACCTGGGCCGCGGCGCCACTGGTGTCGTCGGTGGAGGTGTTCGTGACCTTGGCGTTCTGGCACTTCATGAGGGCGCCGGAGAAGCCGGGAGGCGTGACCTTCTGGGGGCTGTCCTCCAGCTCCACCTTCACACCGTCCGACGAGCTCTTGGAAATACCCGCCTGGGACATCGCGAACGCACCGTCGATGGCCTTCTCCGGGTCGTCGATCGTGCCCCAGAGACCGGAGAAGTTGAGGTCCTTCTCGGTCAGTCCCGTGCCGGTCGTGTACGAGGCGCCGACCTTCGAGGGGTCCTTGATGCCGATGCCCTCGGCCTTCTGCTTGCCGTCCGCGCCCCATGACGAGTCGTCGGAGCCCGACTTCTTCTGGTACTCGCCGATCGACGCCGGGGCGACGAGCTTGTACCCCTTGGTGCTGTCGGCGACGTCACTGCTGCCGCCGCCCTTCGAGGTCAGCAGGAAGACACCGCCGCCGATCACCGCGACGGCCACGACCACCGCGCCCACGATCAGACCCGTCTTCTTCTTCGGTCCCTGCGGCGGGGGCGGCATCTGGCCGTATCCGGGCTGCTGCCCGTACGGCGGCTGCTGCGGCGGCTGGCCGTACGGGTTCGGCTGGCCCGGCTGCTGCTGCGGGTAGCCGTACCCCGGCTGCGGCGGGACGCCCTGCGGGGGCTGCTGCGGGTAGCCGTAGCCGGGCTGCGGCTGGCCGGCGGGCTGGCCGTACGGGTTGGCAGGCTGCTGCTGGGGCTGCGCCGGCTGTCCGTACGGACCGGGCTGCTGCGGCGGCTGCTGCCCGTACGGCCCCGGCTGCTGCGGCTGTTGGCCGTACGGTCCCGGCTGGTTGTAGCTCATGGACTGGGTTCCCCCTCTGGATACTCACGTGACGCGAACATCCTGACCGACGTATTCGCCCACCGGGGAGACGGGGGCCACAGTCTCACCAAAGATTCCCGTTTCAGTACGTGACCGTGACGCCCTTAAACTAGGTCCGTGACCGAGAACTCATCGCAGACTCCAGCGCCCACCACCGAACTGCCGACCCAGTACGTTCCGGCCGAGGTAGAGGGGAAGCTGTACGAGCGCTGGGTGGAGCGCGGCTATTTCGAGGCCGACGCGAAGAGCGACAAGCCTCCGTTCACCATCGTCATCCCGCCGCCGAACGTCACGGGCTCCCTCCACCTGGGCCACGCCTTCCAGCACACGCTGATGGACTCCCTCACCCGCCGTAAGCGCATGCAGGGCTACGAAGCCCTGTGGCTGCCCGGTACGGACCACGCCGGTATCGCCACCCAGAACAAGGTCGAGCAGCAGCTCGCCGAGGAGGGCAAGTCCCGGCAGGACCTGGGGCGTGAGGAGTTCACCGAGCGGGTCTGGCAGTGGAAGGAGGAGTACGGCGGCAAGATCCTCGGGCAGATGCGCCGCCTCGGCGACGGGGTCGACTGGTCGCGTGAGCGGTTCACCATGGACGAGGGGCTGTCCCGGGCCGTCCAGACGATCTTCAAGCGGCTGTACGACGACGAGCTGATCTACCGCGCCGAGCGCATCATCAACTGGTGCCCGCGCTGTCTCACCGCGATCTCCGACATCGAGGTCGACTACCAGGACGACGACGGCGAGCTGGTCTCGCTCAAGTACGGCGAGGGTGACGAGACCCTGGTCGTCGCCACCACCCGGGTCGAGACGATGCTCGGTGACACCGCGATCGCCGTCCACCCGGACGACGAGCGGTACGCGCACCTCATCGGCAAGCGGATCAAGCTGCCGCTCACCGACCGGACCATCCCGGTCGTCGCGGACGCCCACGTCGACCCGGAGTTCGGCACCGGCGCCGTCAAGGTGACGCCCGCCCATGACCCGAACGACTTCGCCATCGGCCAGCGGCACGGCCTGGAGTCCACGACGATCATGGACGAGCGCGGTGTCATCACCGTGCCGGGCCCGTTCCACGGTCTGGACCGGTTCGAGGCGCGCTCCACGATCGTCGAGGCCATGCGCGAGCAGGGCCGGATCGTCGCCGAGAAGCGCCCGTACACGCACTCCGTCGGACACTGCTCGCGCTGCAAGACCACCGTCGAGCCGCGCCTCTCCCTCCAGTGGTGGGTCAAGGTCGAGACGCTCGCCAAGGACGCGGGCGACGCGGTCCGCGACGGGCGGGTCACGATCCACCCGAAGGAGCTGGAGAAGCGCTACTTCGACTGGGTCGACAACCTCAACGACTGGTGCATCTCACGGCAGTTGTGGTGGGGCCACCGGATCCCCGTCTGGTACGGCCCCGAGGGCCAGGTCGTCTGCGTCGGCCCCGGCGACGAGGCGCCCACCGGCGAGGGCTGGCACCAGGACGAGGACGTCCTCGACACCTGGTTCTCCTCCGGCCTGTGGCCGTTCTCCACGCTCGGCTGGCCGGAGCAGACCCCGGACCTGGAGAAGTTCTACTCGACCGATGTGCTCGTCACCGGCCACGACATCATCTTCTTCTGGGTCGCCCGGATGATGATGTTCGGCCTGTACGCGATGGACGGCGTCGCGCCGTTCAAGACGGTCGCGCTGACCGGTCTCGTCCGTGACGAGAACGGAAAGAAGATGTCCAAGTCCTTCGGGAACGTGATCGATCCGCTGGACTGGATGGACGAGTACGGCTCCGACGCCGTCCGCTTCACCCTCGCCAACGGCGCCAACCCCGGCGCGGACGTGCCGATCGGCGAGGACTGGGTCAAGGCGTCCCGCAACTTCGCCAACAAGATCTGGAACGCCACCCGCTTCGCGCTGATGAACGGCGCCAACGTCGAGGGTGAACTGCCGCCCGTCGAGAAGCAGTCGGCCAACGACCGGTGGATCCTGTCGCGGCTGAACGCGGTCGTCGCCGAAGTGGACGCGTACTACGACGACTTCCAGTTCGCGAAGCTCGCCGACGCCCTCTACCACTTCGCCTGGGACGAGGTCTTCGACTGGTACGTCGAGCTGTCCAAGACGACGTTCTTCGCGGGCGGCGAGGCGGCGCAGACCTCGGGGCGGGTCCTCGGTGAGGTCCTCGACGTGATGCTGCGGCTGCTGCACCCGGTCGTCCCGTTCGTCACCGAGACGCTCTGGACCACGCTCACCGGCAAGGAGTCGGTGGTCGTCGCCGACTGGCCGAAGGACTCCGGCTTCCGGGACAGCGCGGCCGAGCAGGAGATCGCGCTGGTCCAGCAGGTGATCACCGAGGTCCGCAGGTTCCGCTCCGACCAGGGACTCCAGCCGGGCCAGAAGGTCCCGGCCGAACTCGACCTGACCGGCACGGCGCTGGCACCGCACGAGGGGGCCATCCGCCAGGTGCTGCGGCTCCAGCCCGCGGGGGAGGGCTTCCACGCCACCGCGTCGCTGCCGGTCGCGGGTGCGAAGGTCGCACTCGACCTGTCGGGGACGATCGATGTCGCGGCCGAGCGCAAGCGGCTGACCAAGGACCTCGGCGCGGCCGAGAAGGAGAAGGCGCAGGCGCTCGGGAAGCTCGGCAACGAGGCGTTCCTGGCGAAGGCCCCGGACCAGGTGGTCGACAAGATCCGTACACGGCTGGCCAAGGCCGAGGCGGACATCGAGCGGATCAGCGCCCAGCTGGACGGGCTGCCGCAGGCGTAGCCGGGTGACCGCACGCGCGTGACGAAGGCCCCCGGTCCGCCGGGGGCCTTCGCCGTGTGCGCCCGGCACGGGCGGTCAGGCGGCGGGCGTCAGCACCTTCGCCGTCACCGTGTCGAACTCCTCGACGCACTGGCCGGTGCCCAGCGCCACACAGTCCAGCGGTGCGTCCGCCACCGTCACCGCGATGCCCGTCGCCGAGGCGAGCCGCAGATCCAGGCCGGGCAGCAGCGATCCGCCGCCGGTCAGGACGATCCCGTGCTTCATCACGTCCGCGGCCAGTTCGGGCGGGCACTCCTCCAGCATCGCCCGCACCGTGCTGACGATCGCCTCGACGGGGCTGTTCAGCGCCGCCCGCACCTCGGTCGCGCTCAGCGTCACGGCGGTCGGGAACCCGCTGATCTTCTGGCGGCCCCGCACGGTGCAGGTCCGGGTCTCCAGCCCCTGGTCGCCGGGGACCGGCCGGGCCGAACCGAGCGCCAGCTTGACCTCCTCGGAGGTCCGCTCACCGACCAGCAGGCCGTGTTCCTTGCGGATGTGGTTGCTGATCGCGGCGTTCATCCGGTCGCCCGCCGTGCGCAGCGAGCGGGCGGCGACGGTCCCTCCCATGGAGATCACCCCGACCTCGGTCGTACCGCCGCCGATGTCGACCACCATCGAACCGCGCGGTTCGTCGACCGGCAGCCCCGCGCCCATAGCCGCCGCCATCGGCTCGTCCAGCAGATGGACGGTCCGGGCCCCCGCCCGCCGCGCCGCGTGCACGATGGCCCGCCGCTCCACCGGAGTGACGCCGCTCGGCACGCACACGATCATGCGGGTGCGCGGCCGTCTGCCCTTGACGGCCTTGCGCACGAAGTACCTGATCATTTCCTCGGCGGCGTCGTATTCGCTGATCACGCCGTCCCGCAGCGGACGGATCGCGGTGACCGACTCAGGAGTGCGCCCCAGGCTCTCCTTCGCCTCGTCGCCGATCGCCGGAGCCCCGCGCCCGTCGTCGCGGACGGCGACCACGGACGGCTCGTTGAGCACAATGCCCTGGCCGCGGACGTAGAGAAGCGTGTTGACCGTGCCGAGATCGATGCCTATGTCCATGATTCTTGAGTGTGCCCCCGGCGGGTCCGGTCCGCGCGCCGGAGTACGCCGAACCGGGCCCCGGCGCCCGGACCGGACCGGGGCGCCCCGACTGTCGGTGGACCTCCGTAGACTGGACCCGTGAGCGAGCCCGACCCTTTCGACGAGATCGTCGACGCAGCAACGACCCGTGACCCCGACCTGGCGGTGATCGAGGCCGGCAGCCGTACCCTGCGCACCCAGGCCGGATCACCGCAGGGCGACGAGGTCCCCACCCGACCCACCGACCCGGAGGTGGACAAGGCGCTGCGCACGGTGGAGCAGGATCTCCTGGGCCGCTGGCCCGAGACCAAGCTCGACCCCTCCCTCGTACGGATGGAGGCGCTGCTCGACCTCCTGGGCGACCCGCAGCGCGCGTACCCCTCGATCCACATCACCGGCACCAACGGCAAGACATCGACGGCGCGCATGATCGAGGCGCTGCTCGGCGCGTTCGAGCTGCGCACCGGGCGGTACACCTCGCCGCACGTCCAGTCGATCACCGAGCGCATCAGCCTCAATGGTGCGCCGATCGAGGCCGAGCGCTTCATCGAGACGTACGAGGACATCAAGCCGTACGTCGGGATGACCGACGAGCAGCAGGAGCACCGGCTCTCGTTCTTCGAGGTGCTCACCGGTATGGCGTACGCCGCCTTCGCCGACGCGCCCGTGGACGTCGCGGTGGTCGAGGTAGGGATGGGGGGCAGCTGGGACGCCACGAATGTCATCGAGGCCCCCGTCGCCGTGGTCACCCCTATCTCGCTCGACCACACGGACCGGCTCGGGAACACGCCCGGCGAGATCGCCGTGGAGAAGTCCGGGATCATCAAGCAGGGTGCGACGGTCGTCCTGGCGCAGCAGCCGGTCGACGCCGCGCAGGTGATGCTGAAGAAGGCCGTCGAGGCGGACGCCACCGTGGCCCGCGCGGGCATGGAGTTCGGCGTCGTCAGCCGGGAGGTCGCCGTCGGCGGTCAGTTGCTGACGCTGCGCGGACTCGCCGGTGAGGCCAACGAGTACACCGAGATCTTCCTGCCGCTGTACGGCGCCCACCAGGCGCAGAACGCGGCGGTGGCGCTCGCCGCGGTCGAGGCGTTCTTCGGCGTCGGCGCGCAGCAGTCCGGCCTGCTCGACATCGACACGGTCCGCAAGGCGTTTGCCTCGGTGACCTCGCCCGGCCGGATGGAGGTCGTGCGCAGCTCGCCGACCGTCGTCCTGGACGCCGCGCACAACCCGGCGGGCGCGCAGGTGACGGCCGCGGCCGTCACCGAGGCGTTCAGCTTCTCGCGGCTGATCGGGGTGGTCGGCGCGAGCGGCGACAAGGACGTCCGGGGGCTGCTCGAAGCGTTCGAGCCGATCTTCGCGGAGGTCGTCGTCACGCAGAACTCCACGCACCGCGCGATGAGCGCGGACGACCTCGCCGCCATCGCCGTCGAGGTGTTCGGCGACGAGCGGGTGGTCGTCGAGCCGCGCCTCGACGACGCCCTGGAGGCGGCGATCACCCTCGCCGAGGAGGAGGACGAGTACGCCGGAGCGGGCGTCCTGGTCACCGGTTCCGTGATCACTGTCGGCGAGGCCCGGCTGCTCCTGGGGAGGCGCTGACCCATGCGTACGCTCTGCGCGTCCACCCTGATCGGTGAATTCTTCGTCATCGGATTCGCCGGTCTGGTCGCCATGAAGGGTGATCTGTCGGGGGCGACCGTCTGGACGGTGTGCGGCATCGGCATGCTGCTCTCGGTGCTGCTCTGCGGAATGCTCAGCCGTCCGGGCGCGGTGCAGATCGGCTGGGCCCTCCAGATCGCGCTGATCGCGAGCGGCTTCGTCGTGCCGATGATGTTCATCCTGGGGGTCGCGTTCGGTGGCCTGTGGTGGGCCTCGGTCCACTACGGACGGATCATCGACGCGGCCAAGGCCCGCTGGGCCGCCCAGGCGGAGGCGGCGGAAGCCCAGTAGCACGCGCCGGGCGGTCACCGGCGCGTGAGTGCCCGGTCCGGGTGTTTCCCGCTCAGTGACTCCCTGTAGCCTCGTGCCCCCGTACATATTTGCCCACAAGGAGCCGCACGCGATGACTCAGCGCACCCTCGTCCTTCTCAAGCCGGACGCTGTCAGGCGCAGCTTGGTAGGCGAGATCGTCGGCCGCATCGAGCGCAAGGCCGGCTGGAGGATCACCGCGCTGGAGATGCGCAGCCTGGACCGTTCGCTCCTGGAGCAGCACTACGCCGAGCACGTGGGCCGGCCCTTCTACGAGCCGCTGGTCGAGTTCATGGCCTCGGGCCCGGTCGTCGCCCTGGTCGTCGAGGGCGAGCGGGTCATCGAGGGCGT
The DNA here is from genome assembly GCF_940670765.1 of Streptomyces sp. A 4/2. Taxonomy (GTDB): domain Bacteria; phylum Actinomycetota; class Actinomycetes; order Streptomycetales; family Streptomycetaceae; genus Streptomyces. The sequence continues at coordinate 135,571 of NZ_CALNVW010000007.1, read as the reverse complement.
GCGCGCCCTGGCGGGTCCCACTGACCCGATTGCCGCAGCGCCCGGCTCCATTCGTGGCGATTTCGGCAGCATCGTCCGGGAGAACCTCATCCACGCATCGGACTCGGAGGAGTCCGCAGAGCGAGAATTGAAGATCTTTTTTCCGGGCGTATCCTGACGTGGCGTCAGCCGAATAGCCGCTCACAGGCTGGGGCGACCGAATTAATTCGGTCGCCCTTCGGCATATGCCGGGCGATTTCGGGAACGCATCGCTCCGACATGACGTCACCATGACTGAGGCGGCTACAAGTTCCGCCCACATGGCGGAGGACCCTCGCGCGGTGTCCGTGCAGGCGGCACTACGATGGAAGTCTTCACACCCACAGCGCTCACTTCGCCTACCAAAAAGCCAATCGCTCCACTTGGGAAGGCCCGACGCATCCTCATGGGGAACAAGGGGAACTCAATGTCGTTCATCGGCCGTGACATGGCTATCGACCTCGGGACTGCCAACACGCTGGTGTACGTCAGGGGTCGAGGAATCGTCCTCAACGAACCCTCCGTCGTCGCCATCAACACCAACACCGGCGGGATTCTCGCCGTAGGCGCCGAGGCGAAGAAGATGATCGGCCGTACGCCGGGCAACATCGTTGCCGTACGGCCGCTGAAGGACGGCGTGATCGCCGACTTCGAGATCACCGAGCGGATGCTCCGTTACTTCATCCTGAAGATCCACAAGCGCCGCTACCTGGCCCGCCCGCGCGTCGTCGTCTGTGTGCCCTCGGGCATCACGGGGGTCGAGCGCCGCGCCGTCATCGAGGCGTCCACGCAGGCCGGTGCCCGTCAGGTGCACATCATCGAAGAGCCCATGGCCGCAGCCATCGGCTCGGGACTTCCGGTCCACGAGGCCACCGGCAACATGGTCGTCGACATCGGCGGCGGCACCACCGAGGTCGCCGTCATCTCGCTCGGCGGGATCGTCACGGCGCAGTCGATCAGGACCGCCGGGGACGAGCTGGACAACGCGATCATCCAGCACATCAAGAAGGAGTACTCGCTCCTCCTCGGTGAGCGCACCGCCGAACAGATCAAGATCACGATCGGCTCGGCGTTCGATCTGGAGAAGGACGAGCACACCGAGATCCGTGGCCGCGACCTCGTGTCCGGTCTGCCCAAGACCGTGGTCATCTCCGCCGCCGAGGTCCGCAAGGCCATCGAGGAGCCGGTCAACGCGATCGTCGACGCGGTCAAGACCACGCTCGACAAGTGCCCGCCCGAGCTCTCCGGTGACGTCATGGACCGCGGCATCGTCCTCACCGGTGGCGGCGCGCTGCTCCGCGGCCTGGACGAGCGGCTGCGCCACGAGACCGGAATGCCGATCCACATCGCCGAGGACCCGCTCGACTCCGTCGCGCTCGGATCCGGCAAGTGCGTCGAGGAGTTCGAGGCGCTCCAGCAGGTGCTGGACGCCCAGCCCCGCCGGTAGCCGCACACCGCTTACGGCCGTACGGGGCACGTCCGCCCCGTACGGCCGATCGTCGGCGGAGACAGCGCCGGGACAGGCGCAGAGTTACACCGACAGACAAACGCATAGACATTCCGACGAGGAAGGCACGGCCTCCGCACGTGAGGGACACACGAGAGAGCCGGCTGCTCCTGGTGCTGCTGATCGCCATCGCGTTCGCGCTGATCACTGTGGACATCCGCGGCGGTGAGGCGTCTCCGGTCGACGGTGCCCGGCATGCCGCCGCCACCGTCTTCGGACCGGTCGAGAACGGGGTCGCGGGCGCCGTGAACCCGGTCGGCAACGCGATCGGCGCAGTACGGGACTCCGGCGAGCGCCACAACCGCATCAGCGCACTGGAGCGTGAGAACGCCGCTCTGAAGCAGCAACTCGGCAGCAGCGACCGCAACCGCAGCCGCGTCCGCCAGCTCGACAGCATGCTCAAGACCGCGGGTGCGGGCCAGTACGGAATCAAGGGCGCCCAGGTCATCGCCATAGGAGCCGCACAGGGCTTCTCCTGGACCATCACCATCGACGCCGGGTCCTCCGACGGCATCAAGCGCGACATGACCGTGCTCAACGGCGACGGGCTCGTCGGCCGGGTCACCACGGTCGGCCCGAACACCGCGACCGTACTGCTCGCCAACGACCCCGACTTCACCGTCGGCACCCGGATGGAGCGGACCGACGAGGTCGGCTTCGCCACCGGCCGCGGCGACCGCCCGCTCGCCGTGCAGTTCCTCAACGGCAAGGCACAGGTCAAGAAGGGTGACCGGTTGGTGACCTTCGGTTCGAGCAACGACAAACCCTTCGTGCCGGGAGTCCCGGTCGGCCAGGTCGTCCGTGTCGACCCGACCGGCGGTGACCTGACGCGGACCGTCTACGTCCGTCCGTTCGTCGGGTTCACCAAGCTCGATCTGGTCGGCGTCGTCGTGGAGCCGCCGCGTGACAACCCGCGCGACACGGTGCTCCCCGCCAAGCCCGCGAAGCCGAAGCCGATCCCCACCGTCACGGTCACGGCCACTCCTCCGGGGAACGCCGACAACCAGCAGCAGGACAACAACACCCCCCAGCAGTAGGAGCTGACCGTATGCGTCTCAACCGGATGCTGCTCTCGGCCACTCTGGTGGTGGTCGCCCTGGTGATCCAGGTGAGCGTGCTCGCCCGACTTCAACTCCCTGGTGCCGTACCGGACCTGCTGCTGCTCACCGTGGTGGCTCTCGCGCTGGTCTACGGCCACGTGGGCGGCGCCCTCGTCGGCTTCGGCGCGGGTCTGCTCGCCGACCTCGCCCCGCCCGCCGACCACGCGGCCGGGCGGTACGCGCTCGTCCTGTGCGTCGTCGGCTACGCGGCAGGGCTCGCCAAGCCCGAGACCGGCCGCATCAGGTCCGTCATGGGCCCGATGCTCGTGGTGGTCGCCGCGGCGGTCGGCTCCACCCTGCTGTACGCGGGCGTCGGCTCCCTCGTCGGCGACACCGCCGCCCGTCATGTGGGCCTCATCGGCCTGCTGTTCAGCGCCGCGGTGTACGACCTGCTGCTCGCGCCGTTCACCGTCCCGTTCATCATGGCCCTGGCGAGACGAGCCGAGAACGACCCGCTCGCCGACAGCAAGAGCAGCGGCGTGGGCAGCGATGTCGCGACCGGCTGGCTGGCGGCCGGCACCGGACTGAAGATCGGCAGCCAGCGCGGCGGACTGCGGATGCGGGCGGCCAGGTCCCGCGCGGCGAAGGCCGGACGCATCAAGGGGGTCAAGCGGCTGTGACGTTGTCTGTCCCGGGGGACGACCCCCGAACCCCCAGCAGGACAACGAGGGGGGCATCGCTGTGAGGCTGTTCCTTCCGGGGGACGTCCCCCGAACCCCCAGCAGGACAACCAGTGGGGCATCGCTGTGAGCAATATTCCCGAGACCGGGCGGACCACGCGGCTCCAGATCCGGCTCGTCGTCATCCAGATCCTGGTCTTCTCCCTCCTCCTCACCCTCGGCGGCCGGCTCTGGTACCTCCAGATCCGCAACGGCCAGGAGTACACGGCCGAGGCCAAGAACAACCACGTCCAGCAGGTCGTCCAGCCCGCCGTACGCGGCTCCATCCTCGATGCGCGCGGGGTGCCGCTCGCCGACAACGAGACCCGTCTCGTCGTCTCCGCGAGCCGCTCCAAGCTCACCAAGATGAAGGACGACGGCAAGGCCGTCCTCATCCGCCTCGCCGACGTCCTGGACATGAAGCCCCAGGACGTCCTGGACAAGGTCAGGCTCTGCGACGCGAAGACCAAGCAGCCCTGCTGGAACGGCTCTCCGTACCAGCCGATCCCGGTGACCGACGAGGCCACCACCCAGCAGGCGCTCCAGATCCGTGAGCGCTCCGAGGACTTCCCGGGCATCACCGCCGAGCCCACCGCCGTACGCCGCTACGCCGCGCCCGCCAACGCCAACACCGCGCAGGTGCTCGGCTACCTCTCGCCGGTCACCGACGAAGAGGTCAACAAGGCCAAGAAGACCTCGTCGCCGTATCTGACGTCCGACCAGGTCGGTCGCTCCGGCGTGGAGCGTACGTACGACAAGGAGCTGCGCGGCAAGGCCGGAGTCACCCGCTACGAGGTGGACAACCTCGGCCGGGTCATCGGCCAGGCCGCCAGCGACAAGGCCCAGCCGGGGTCGAACATCGTCACCTCCATCGACGCGCGCGTCCAGGGCGTCGCCGAGCGCGAGCTCGACGAGGCCATGAAGACGGCCCGCAAGGAGTACGACTCGGTCACCCACGAGAACTACAAGGCCGACTCGGGATCCGTCGTCGTCATGGAGGCCAAGACCGGCCGCGTCGTCGCGATGGCGTCCAACCCGACGTACGACCCCAACGACTGGGCCGGTGGCATCTCCGCCAAGAACTACGCCTCGCTCACCGGTAAGGACTCCGACTTCCCCCTGCTGAACAGGGCGATCCAGAGCCAGGCGGCCCCCGGGTCCATCTTCAAGGTCGTCTCCACCACGGCCGCGGTCAACGCGGGCTACCCCTTCAACGGGCACTACCCGTGCACCAGTTCCTACTCGATCGGCAACCAGACCTTCCAGAACTTCGAGTCGGAGAACTTCGGCCCCATCACCCTCGGCCGCGCGCTGGAGGTCTCCTGCGACACCGTCTTCTACGGGATCGCCCACGACGAGTGGAAGAAGGACGGGGGCATCAACCCGAAGAAGAAGCCGAACGACTGGTTCTACAAGACCGCCCACCAGTTCGGCCTCGGCAAGACCACCGGCGTGGACCTGCCCAACGAGGTCAACGGCCGGGTCCCGGACCGCCAGTGGAAGAAGAACTTCTACGCGGCGAACAAGGCCGCGTGGTGCAAGCAGGGCAAGAAGGACGGCAGCTTCGTCGAGCGGATCGCGTACGAGAACTGCCGCGACGGCTACCAGATGCGTCCCGGTGACTCCGTCAACTACTCGATCGGACAGGGCGACACGCTCGTCACCCCGATCCAGATGGCGGACATCTACTCGGCGATCTCCAACGGCGGCACGCTCTACACGCCGACCATCGGCAAGGCGATCGTCAGCGCGGACGGCAAGACCGTCCAGGAGATCGCGCCCACGTCGCACGGCAAGCTGCCGATGGACCAGGCGACCCGCAAGGACATCGACGGCGCACTCGCGGGCGTCGCGACCAACGGAACCGCCGCCTGGCGGTTCCAGGGCTGGCCCCAGTCCAAGATCCCGATGCACGCCAAGACCGGTACGGCCGAGGTCTACGGCAAGCAGACGACCTCGTGGTTCGCCACGTACACCAAGGACTACACGATCGTCATGACGATCTCCCAGGGCGGTACGGGCTCCGGAGGATCCGGGCCCGCCGTGCGCAAGATCTACAACGCGCTCTACGGTCTCGACGACTCCGGGCACCAGGATCCGAAGAGGGCCCTGCTGCCGCACCCCGAGAAGTCCCTGCCGAAGATCAGCCAGGACGGCTCGATCGTCTCGCCGAAGGTCAAGCCGTACGACCCCAACCCGCCGAAGAAGTTGCCGCCGACGGGCCAGCAGCAGATCGCTGCGGGGCTGGGAAGGAAGGACTAGGACCATGGGCGGTTTCTCCGTAGCGCGGTACGCGCCCGAACAGGGCTCCTGGTCCAAACTGGTCGCCCGCGACTCCGTGGTGCGCAGGCTGGACTGGCCCCTGCTCATGTCGTCGCTCGCGCTGTCGTTCATCGGCTCGCTGCTGGTGTACTCGGCGACGCGTGGCCGTGACTCGCTCACCCACGGCGACCAGTACTACTTCCTGCTGCGCCATGCCATGAACACCGGCATCGGGATCGGCCTGATGATCGGCACGATCTGGCTGGGCCACCGGACCCTGCGCGGCGCGGTGCCCGTACTGTTCGGCCTCTCCGTCCTGCTGATCCTCGCGGTGCTCTCGCCGCTCGGTCAGACCGTCAACGGCGCGCACGCCTGGATCGTCATCGGCGGCGGATTCTCCCTCCAGCCCTCCGAGTTCACCAAGATCACGATCATTCTGGGGATGGCGATGATCCTCGCCTCCCGGGTGGACGCGGGCGACCAGGAGACCCCCGACAACCGCACGGTCGTCAAGGCCCTCGGGGTGGCCGCCATCCCGATCGTGATCATCATGCTGATGCCGGACCTCGGCTCGGTCATGGTGCTGGTGATGATCATCCTCGGCGTCCTGCTGGCCTCGGGCGCCTCCAACCGCTGGGTGCTCGGACTCCTCGGTACCGGGGTGGTCGGCGCCATCGGGGTCTGGAAGGCCGGTCTGCTCGACGAGTACCAGATCGCCCGCTTCGCCGCGTTCGCCAACCCCGCGCTGGACCCGGCGGGCGTCGGCTACAACACCAACCAGGCCCGGATCGCGATCGGTTCGGGCGGACTGCACGGCACGGGGCTCTTCCACGGCTCGCAGACCACCGGGCAGTTCGTCCCCGAGCAGCAGACCGACTTCGTCTTCACCGTCGCGGGCGAGGAACTCGGCTTTCTCGGCGCCGGACTGATCCTGGTCCTGCTCGGAGTCGTCCTGTGGCGCGCCTGCCGGATCGCCCGCGGGGCGACGGAGCTGTACGGCACGATCGTGGCGGCCGGGATCATCGCCTGGTTCGCCTTCCAGGCGTTCGAGAACATCGGGATGACGCTCGGCATCATGCCGGTGGCGGGACTGCCGCTGCCGTTCGTGTCGTACGGCGGTTCGTCGATGTTCGCGGTGTGGATCGCGATCGGGCTGCTCCAGTCGATCCGGGTGCAACGGCCCATGTCCGCCTGACCGTTCCGGTGTGAGGTGCGTGAGGTGCGTGACATGGCGGAAGGCGGGCGGGAGAGCGGGACGGCCCCCGGGCCCGACACCGCGGGCGGCCGGGTGCTGGCCTACGTGCGGGCCCAGGCCGCCGCGCTCGCCGCGAGCGACCCCGCCGTACGGCGTGACCGCCCCGACGCCGTGCACCAGCTGCGCGTGGCCACCCGCAGACTGCGCAGCGCCTTCCGCGCCTACCGGGAGGTCTTGGACCCGACCGTCACGGACCCCGTCGCCGACGAGCTCAAATGGCTCGCCGCCGAACTGGGCGTGGACCGTGACCAGGAGGTCCTCGCCGAGCGGCTGACCGCCCGGATCGACGCGCTCCCCGACGCGCTCCTGCTGGGCCCGGTCCGCGGCCGGCTGCGGATCTGGACCGTCGCCGGGCGGACCGGATCCCGGCGCAGGACGGAGGACGTACTCGACGGCGCGCGCTACCCCGCGCTGCTCGACGCCCTCGACGCGCTGCTCACCGCACCGCCGCTGCTGCCCGCCGCGGACCGCCCCGCCGCGCAGGTACTGCCCGCGGCGGTACTCCGGGCGCACCGCAGACTGGCGGCCCGGATCGGGCACGCGCTGGCGCTGCCCCCGGGGGAGCCCCGGGACCTGGCGATGCACGACGCGCGCAAGGCGGCCAAGCGGGTCCGGTACGCGGCCGAGGCGGCGGCGCCCGCGCTGGGCCCGCCCGCCACGCTGTGCGCGCAGCGGACGAAGGCGGTCCAGACCGTGCTCGGCGACCACCAGGACAGCGTGACCGCCCGCCGGGCCCTGCGGACGCTCGCGATCCAGGCCCAGGCGGCGGGCGAGCCGTCGTTCACCTGGGGACTGCTGTACGGGCAGGAGGCGGCGCAGGCCGCCGAGCGGGAGCGGGAACTGCCGAAGGTGTGGGCGAAGGCATCGGCGGTGGATCTCCGGACGGCGCCGGACAGCTGACCGCCGGGGTACGCTGGATGGTCACCCCTGCCCGCTCATGAGAGACACCACCATGCCTGTCGAGTCGGTCTTCCCGCGGCTGGAAGCGCTTCTCCCGCACGTCCAGAAGCCCATCCAGTACGTCGGCGGTGAACTGAACTCCACTGTCAAAGACTGGGACGCATGCGACGTCCGCTGGGCCCTCATGTACCCGGACGCGTACGAGGTGGGCCTGCCCAACCAGGGCGTCATGATCCTCTACGAGGTACTGAACGAGCGTGAGGGCGTCCTCGCCGAGCGCACCTACAGCGTCTGGCCGGACCTCGAAGAGCTGATGCGCGAGCACCAGGTCCCGCAGTTCACCGTGGACGCGCACCGGCCCGTGAAGGCCTTCGACGTCTTCGGGCTGAGCTTCTCCACCGAGCTCGGCTACACCAACATGCTCACCGCCCTGGACCTGGCGGGCATCCCGCTGGACGCCAAGGACCGGACCGTCGAGGACCCGATCGTCCTCGCGGGCGGCCACGCGGCCTTCAACCCCGAGCCGATCGCGGAGTTCATCGACTGCGCGGTCATCGGCGACGGCGAGCAGGCCGTCCTGGAGATCACCGAGATCGTCCGCGCCTGGAAGGCGGAGGGCCGCCCCGGCGGCCGTGACGAGGTGCTCTTCCGGCTGTCGAGGACCGGCGGGGTGTACGTCCCGCGCTTCTACGACGTCGAGTACCTGCCCGACGGCCGCATCGGACGCACCGTGCCGAACCGGCCGGGTGTCCCGTGGCGTGTCTCCAAGCACACCGTGATGGACCTCGACGAGTGGCCGTACCCCAAGCAGCCCCTCGTGCCCCTCGCCGAGACCGTCCACGAGCGGATGTCCGTCGAGATCTTCCGCGGCTGCACCCGCGGCTGCCGTTTCTGCCAGGCCGGCATGATCACGCGCCCCGTGCGGGAGCGAAGCATCACCGGCATCGGCGACATGGTGGAGAAGGGTCTCAAGGCGACCGGTTTCGAGGAGGTCGGGCTGCTCTCGCTCTCCTCCGCCGACCACACCGAGATCGGCGAGATCGCCAAGGGCCTCGCCGACCGCTACACCGAGGACAAGGTCGGCCTCTCGCTGCCGTCCACCCGGGTCGACGCCTTCAACATCGACCTCGCCAACGAGCTGACCAGGAACGGCCGCAGGTCCGGCCTGACCTTCGCGCCCGAGGGCGGCTCGGAGCGCATCCGCAAGGTCATCAACAAGATGGTCTCGGAGGAGGACCTCATCCGTACGGTCTCCACGGCCTACGGCAACGGCTGGCGCCAGGTGAAGCTGTACTTCATGTGCGGCCTGCCCACCGAGACCGACGAGGACGTCCTGCAGATCGGCGACATGGCGGTCAACGTCATCGCCGAGGGCCGCCGGGTCTCCGGACAGAACGACATCCGCTGCACGGTGTCCATCGGCGGCTTCGTGCCCAAGCCGCACACCCCGTTCCAGTGGGCCCCGCAGCTCTCCGCCGAGGAGACCGACGCCCGGCTGACCAAGCTGCGCGACAAGATCCGCGGCGACAAGAAGTACGGCCGCTCGATCGGCTTCCGCTACCACGACGGCAAGCCCGGCATCGTCGAGGGCCTGCTCTCACGCGGTGACCGCCGGGTCGGCTCGGTCATCCGCGCGGTGTACGAGGGCGGCGGACGTTTCGACGGCTGGCGCGAGTACTTCAGCTACGACCGCTGGATGAAGGCCGCCGAGCAGACGCTCCCGGACTTCGGCGTGGACGTCGACTGGTACACCACCCGTGAGCGCACGTACGAGGAGGTCCTGCCCTGGGACCACCTCGACTCCGGCCTCGACAAGGACTGGCTCTGGGAGGACTGGCAGGACTCGCTCGACGAGACCGAGGTCGAGGACTGCCGCTGGACGCCGTGCTTCGACTGCGGCGTCTGCCCGCAGATGGACACCAGCATCCAGATCGGCCCCACCGGCAAGAAACTGCTGCCGCTGACGGTCGTCAAGTAGCCCCCGCCGGTCACCGACCGGCACACTGCCCGGCCACGGAACTCCGCGGCCGGGCAGTGGCGTACCACGGGGCGTCCCCCGGTCGGCGGAGCGTGCCCGTCCGGGTCCGGGAACCTGTGGTGCCCCGTACGCGTACTCTGGGTAGTAGAAACGACTGTCCCCGACGTGGTACCGAGGCCAGAGATCTCCCTGTCCGGCACAGAGCCGGACCGGGGTGAGCCGGTCCGGGTACCCCGGGAACCCCGCCGTAGGGCGGCGCGTCCCCCGCGCCAGCCCCGCACCGAGGAGAAGAACCACTGGGCAAGCGACAGCCCGAAGGCCCGCCGCCCGCTCCGGCGGTGCAGCGCATCCGACTGCGCTACACCAAGCGCGGCCGCCTCCGGTTCACCAGCCACCGTGACTTCCAGCGCGCCTTCGAGCGGGCACTGCGCAGAGCCGAGGTGCCCATGGCGTACTCGGCGGGCTTCACCCCGCACCCGAAGGTCTCGTACGCCAATGCCGCACCCACCGGCACCGGCAGCGAGGCCGAATTCCTGGAGATCGCGCTCACCGAGGCGCGCGACCCGGAGAAGCTGCGGCAGCTCCTGGACGAATCACTCCCCGACGGGCTCGACATCACCGACGCGGTCGAGGCGCGCACCTCGGGTCTCGCCGATCGGCTGACCGCGTCCGTATGGGAACTGCGCCTGGACGGCGTCGAGTTCGAGGAAGCGGAGCGGGCCGTCGCGGCCTTCGTCGCGGCCGGGACCGTCGAGGTCCAGCGCCGTACGAAGAACGGTGTGCGGACCTTCGACGCCCGCAGCGCCGTGGCCGAGCTGGTGGCCGTCCGCCCCGAGCCCGGTGCGCGCGCCGACGCCACCGGAGCGGACGGCACGGACCTCGTCAATAGGCCGGGGGGTGAGCGCTGTGCGATACTGCGGCTGGTTGTTCGGCACGTGACGCCTGCTGTGCGACCCGACGACGTCCTGTCCGGTCTCCACGCTGTGGCCGACCTCGCGCCGCCGGTCCCCGCAGCGGTGACCAGGCTGGCGCAGGGGCTCTTCGACGAGGAGTCCGGCACGGTGACCGACCCGCTCTCGCCCGACCGCGAGGCAGCCCCGGCCGCTCCACCCACGGCCGCCGGGACGGCCTCCCACCGGCTTTCCGCCGGGGGGACACCCGCGACGGCGTAGGAGGGGGTGCCTCCCCGGCCCTTCAGGGCCTGGGAGCGGTCCCGCCGCGTAAGGACAGTCGTTGTAGCGCAGCCCTTGGATCCGGGAGCCACCTGGGTCGGGCAGCGCACTGACCAGAAGACTTTCGCCAGGCCGTACGTACATCGCGTAGGGAACCGGCGAGCCAGACATCAGCTCCCGTGCGGCGCCCGCGCCCCGGACGAGCGGAACCGCGCATCAGACGCGGACCGTGCCGGACCGGAAACAGACGCGGCGCCCGGGAGCGTGACGGGAGAACCGCCCGCATGCTTGAGTCGAACGAATCCGGTACCACCGGAGCGAACGAAGAGACCAGTCCCAGCGACACGCTGCCGCCGCGCCGCAGGCGCCGCGCGGCATCACGCCCCGCCGGGCCCCCGGCCGGTGCGCGCGACGCCGCCGCGGACGCGGCCGAAGTGGTGACGCCGGCCATACCGGCCGCGGAGGGTACCGCGGCCGGATCGGCGACCGGCGAGGCGGCTCCGCCCGTCCGCCGCCGCGCGACCCGTAAGGCGACCGCTCCGGCGGGCGCCGCGAAGGCCGCCGAGCCGGCGGAGACCCGCCCCACGGACATCGCCGACACCCCGGTCACCGCCGAGGCCGCGGAGCCCGCACCGCGGGGCCGCCGCCGTGCCTCCGCCCCCGCGGGTGCACCGGTGACCGAGGCGACCGCCGGATCCGTCAAGGACGCCAAGGACGCCAAGGACACAGAGGCCGACGCGGCGCCGCCCGCGCGGACCCGCCGTCGTGCCACCCGTGGCACCGGCACACCTGTGGAAGACCCGCAGACCACTCAGGCCCCCGTGGCCGCTGCTGAGCCGGAGGCCGTTGTGGTCGATGAGACCCCGGACGCGGCCCCGCCGCGCGCCCGCCGTCGTGCCACCCGTAAGGCGACCGCACCCGCCGGTGCGCCGAAGAGCGCGGAGGCCCCGGCCGCCGAGCCCGTGGCCGCCGAGCCGGAGACCGCAGCGGCCGACGAGGCCCCGGTGGCGCAGGACGCCGCTCCGCCGCGCGCCCGCCGCCGCGCGACCCGTAAGGCGACCGCGCCCGCTGTCGAGCAGCCCGCCGCCGAAGAGCCGGCGCCGCAGGCCGACGAAGCCCCCGTCGAGGCGCCGCGCGGCCGTAACCGCCGCCGTGCCACCGCGCCCGTCGCCACCCCGGAGCCCGAGATCGCCCAGCCCGAGGCCGCGGGCGAGAGCCTGCCCGAGGCCGTCGCCGAGGCGCTGGCCGAGGAGACGGAGGCGGCGCCCCGCGGACGTAAGCGCCGCAGGGCCGAGTCCCCGCAGTTCACCGCGGTGGCCGAGAAGGAGAAGGCCCCGCAGCCCGCGGAGCCCGCCGAGCCGGCCCGCTCCCGTCGCCGGGCGCAGCGTCCCGCCGTGGCCGTGTTCCAGGCGCCCGTCTTCGCCGAGCCGATGTTCCAGACGCCGGAGACCGCCGCTGCTGCCGCTGCTGCCAGGTCCGCGGAGCCGGTCGAGGAGATCACGGACATCGAGGACGAGGAGGAGGGCGTCGAGGAGACCGTGAAGGCCCCCGAGCCCGCCGAGTCCGCGTCGCACGGCGGCTCGCGCGGCCGTCGTCGCCGTCGCCGTGGCGAGCCCGCCGAGGCCGAGAAGGCCCCCGAGCCGGTGGCCGCGCCCGCGGCCGAGGAGCCCGTCGAGGAAGAGCCGGAGTCCGAGGACGCGCAGGGCGGGGGCGAGGAGTCCGACGAGTACGGCGACCGCCCCTCGCGCCGCCGCCGCCGGGGTGGCCGCCGCCGTCGCCGCGGTGAGTCCGCGGAGACGGACGAGCACCACAACGACCAGCACGACGACGAGTCCGAAGGCGCCGACGAGGGCGAGTCCCGCGACGCCGCCGACCAGGACACGGACGGCGACGACCACGGCGACAGCGACACCGACACCGACGACAACGGTGCCTCCGGGTCGAGCAGCAGCCGCCGTCGCCGTCGCCGCCGCCGTCGCAGCGGTGACTCGGGCACCGACGCCGACGCGGTGGCCGACGACCCGGAGCGTACGGTCGTCAAGGTCCGCGAGCCGCGCAAGAAGGAAGCCGAGCGCGAGCCCGGCACCGGCTTCGACGAGGTCCAGTCCATCAAGGGCTCGACCCGTATGGAGGCGAAGAAGCAGCGCCGCCGCGAGGGCCGCGAGCAGGGCCGCCGCCGCGTCCCGATCATCACGGAGGCCGAGTTCCTGGCCCGCCGTGAGGCCGTCGAGCGCGTGATGGTGGTCCGCCAGCACGGCGAGCGCACCCAGATCGGTGTCCTGGAGGACAACGTCCTGGTCGAGCACTACGTCAACAAGGAGCAGGCCACCAGCTACGTCGGCAACGTCTACCTGGGCAAGGTCCAGAACGTGCTGCCGTCGATGGAGGCCGCGTTCGTCGACATCGGCAAGGGCCGCAACGCCGTCCTGTACGCCGGTGAGGTGAACTTCGAGGCGCTCGGCATGGCCCACGGGCCGCGCCGTATCGAGACCGCGCTCAAGTCCGGCCAGTCCGTCCTCGTCCAGGTGACGAAGGACCCGATCGGCCACAAGGGCGCCCGCCTGACCAGCCAGGTCTCGCTGCCCGGCCGCTACCTGGTCTACGTGCCCGAGGGCTCCATGACCGGCATCAGCCGCAAGCTGCCCGACACCGAGCGCGCGCGTCTGAAGACCATCCTCAAGAAGATCGTCCCCGAGGACGCGGGCGTCATCGTCCGTACCGCCGCCGAGGGCGCCAGCGAGGACGAGCTGCGCCGCGACGTCGAACGGCTCCAGGCGCAGTGGGAGGACATCGAGAAGAAGGCGAAGAGCGGCGGCAGTTCCAACGCGCCGACGCTGCTCTACGGCGAGCCGGACATGACCGTCCGGGTCGTCCGCGACATCTTCAACGAGGACTTCTCGAAGGTCATCGTCAGCGGTGACGACGCGTGGAACACCATCCACGGCTACGTCGCCCACGTCGCCCCCGACCTGGCTGACCGGCTCTCGCGCTGGACCTCCGAGGTGGACGTCTTCGCGACGTACCGCATCGACGAGCAGCTGATGAAGGCGCTGGACCGCAAGGTCTACCTGCCGAGCGGCGGCTCGCTGGTGATCGACAAGACCGAGGCGATGGTCGTGGTCGACGTCAACACCGGCAAGTTCACCGGCCAGGGCGGCAACCTGGAAGAGACCGTCACCAAGAACAACCTGGAGGCGGCCGAGGAGATCGTGCGTCAGCTGCGGCTGCGCGACCTCGGCGGCATCGTCGTCGTCGACTTCATCGACATGGTGCTGGAGTCCAACCGGGACCTGGTGCTGCGGCGGCTGCTGGAGTGCCTGGGCCGGGACCGTACGAAGCACCAGGTGGCCGAGGTCACCTCGCTCGGACTGGTCCAGATGACCCGTAAGCGGGTGGGCCAGGGTCTGCTGGAGTCCTTCTCCGAGACCTGCGTCCACTGCAACGGGCGCGGCGTGATCGTGCACATGGAGCAGCCGACGGCGATCGGCGGCGGTGGCGGGAAGCGCGCCAAGAAGCGCGGCCGGGGCGGCTCCGCGGGTGGCGACCACGACCACACCGGCGAGCACACGCACGAGCAGGACCACGACCACGACCAGGCCGACGACCACGAGCCGGAGGCCGGGTACGCGGACGTCGCGGAGCCGCAGGAGAGCTTCGTACCGGACGAGGACCTGTACAGCAGCCCCGCAGAGGCGGAGGCGGCTGCCACGCGCAGCCGTGGCCGTCGCAGGGCGACCCGCAAGGTGTCGGCCCCGGCCGGTGCGCCCAGGGCGGCGCAGCCGGAGACGGTGGCCGAGCCGGTCGCCGAGGAGCCGGTGGCACCCGAGCCGGTGACCCCGGAGCCGGTCGTCGAGGCCGAGCCGGTCCAGGAGGCCGCTCCGGCCCGTACGCGCCGCAGGGCGACCCGTAAGGCGACGGCTCCGGCCGGCGCGCCCAAGGTCGCCGACGAGGCTGCCGAGATCGTCGTCGCGGAGGCTCCGGCCCCGGTGGCCGACGAGCCGCAGGCAGCCCCGGAGCCGGTCGCCGAGCCCGCGCCGCCGCGGGCCCGCCGCCGCGCGACCCGTAAGGCCACCGCCCCCGCGGGCGCGGCCGAAGCGGCTGTCGTCGTGGTGGAAGCCCCGTCGGACGAGGCCCCCGCCCAGGCGGAGGCCCCGACCGCGGAGCCGGAGGCGCCGGCCAAGAAGACGGCCGCGCGCAAGACGGCGAAGAAGGCGCCGGCGAAGAAGGCCGCCGCCAAGAAGACCGCGGCGAAGAAGACGACGGCCGCCAAGAAGACGACGGCCAAGAAGGCTTCCAAGAAGACCGTGGCGGCGGAGCAGGACGCGCCGTCCGCGGTCTCGGCCTCCACGGAGGACTGACAGCCGTCGCGCAAGTAGCAGTCACCCCGGAGGTGCGGTTTCCTTGGCGGAGCCGCACCTCTGCTGTGTGCGCCTTTCCGGAATCGCCGGACAGCCGGGCACGCGGGCCGGAGGATGTCGTGCAGTGAGGTCGTGCGGCGACATCGAGAGACTGCTGAGGTGATGGTGTGGGCGGCGTACCCGATGCGACGGTGGCCTCCGGGCGGTTCGCGGAGACCGTCGAACTGCTCTCCTCGCGCTGGCTCCAGGACGGTGAGGCACTCTCGCTGGAGCTGGTGGTACGGATCGGGGGAGCCGCCGACCCCGGCACTGCCGCCGTGCATCTGGGACCTGTCCGGCAGGGCGGGACCACCCGCACCGCGACCCCGGACGGCGGCGGTACGGCCGTCCGCGCCCGGTTCCCGGTGGAACGCCGCGACGCCACGCTCCCCGTGCGCGTCTCGTTGGACGTCGCCGGCGCCCCGTACGAGATCCCGCTGCGGGCCGCGGGGCTGCCGATGCCGCTGGCCCGCCGGTGGGGCCGTGCGGACCCGTACAAGGCCGCGGCGCACGTGGACGCGGAGGGGCACATGGTGGTCAGTACGGAACGGCTGTTCCCACCGAGACCCTCGCTCGGCGCGCGGCTGCGCGGGCGGCTGCGCGTACGGCGGTGAGCGACCGGGGGTGAGACCGCGCGGGAGGCATTGCGGGAGGCCTTGTGCACGGTCGAAGGGGGCCGGTTTGACCCTCCGCGCCCGGCCCCGTAGCCTTACCCATCGGCGTGTTTCCTGTACGTCGCACCTCTGAGCAACTCCCTCCTGGCTCCGCCGGGAGAGGCCGCTCGTCCCATCCGGATCGTCACGGGTCCCCGGACCCGTGTGGGCGGCTGGCTTCAGAGGGCCGATTCCGAGCGAAAGAGAGATCCGCGTGTACGCCATCGTGCGCAGCGGTGGTCGCCAGCACAAGGTTGCTGTCGACGACATCGTTGAGGTTGACAAGATTCCCACCGCCAAGGTTGGCGACACGGTCGAGCTCTCGACCCTGCTCGTGGTCGACGGCGACGCCGTCACCAGCGACCCGTGGGTGCTTGCCGGTATCAAGGTCCAGGCCGAGGTCGTGGATCACCACAAGGGCGCGAAGATCGACATCCTTCGCTACAAGAACAAGACCGGCTACCGCCGTCGCCAGGGTCACCGCCAGCAGTACACGGCGATCAAGGTCACCGGTATCCCCGCGGCTGCGAAGTAAGGGACTGAGGAGACATGGCACATAAGAAGGGCGCATCGTCCACTCGGAACGGGCGCGATTCCAATGCTCAGCGGCTCGGCGTGAAGCGCTTCGGCGGTCAGGTCGTCAACGCCGGTGAGATCCTGGTCCGCCAGCGCGGCACCCACTTCCACCCGGGCTCCGGCGTCGGCCGTGGCGGCGACGACACGCTGTTCGCGCTGAACCCCGGTGCGGTCGAGTTCGGCACGCACCGTGGCCGCAAGGTCGTGAACATCGTTCCGGTCGCCTGACCTTTCAGGCTGCCGTAGAGCGATCTGTCGAGGGCGGACCAGGTTTCCCGTTGCTTACGGGAAGCTGGTCCGCCTTTGTCGTGTTACACGTATGACCGGTCGGTCTGAGACAAATTTCGTACTTTCTGGAGGCACACCCATGACCACCTTCGTGGACCGCGTCGAGCTGCATGCCGCCGCGGGTAGCGGAGGCCACGGCTGCGCCTCCGTACACCGTGAGAAGTTCAAACCGCTCGGCGGACCCGACGGCGGCAACGGCGGGCGGGGCGGCGACGTCATCCTCGTCGTCGAGCAGGCTGTGACCACGCTGCTGGACTACCACCACAGCCCGCACCGCAAGGCGACCAACGGCCAGCCCGGCGCCGGTGACAACCGCTCCGGCAAGGACGGACAGGACCTCGTCCTGCCCGTGCCCGACGGCACCGTGGTGCTCGACAGGACAGGGAACGTCCTCGCCGACCTCGTCGGCCAGGGCACCACGTTCGTCGCGGGCCAGGGCGGCCGTGGCGGCCTCGGGAACCACGCGCTGGCCTCGGCCCGCCGCAAGGCCCCCGGCTTCGCGCTGCTCGGCGAGCCGGGCGAGTCGCGGGACATCGTCCTGGAGCTGAAGACCGTCGCCGACGTGGCGCTCGTCGGCTACCCGAGCGCGGGCAAGTCCTCGCTGATCTCCGTGCTGAGCGCGGCCAAGCCGAAGATCGCGGACTACCCGTTCACCACGCTCGTCCCCAACCTCGGTGTGGTGACGGCCGGTTCGACCGTCTACACCATCGCGGACGTCCCCGGGCTCATCCCCGGAGCCAGCCAGGGCAAGGGCCTCGGCCTGGAGTTCCTGCGGCACGTCGAGCGCTGCTCGGTGCTCGTGCACGTCCTGGACACGGCCACGCTGGAGTCCGACCGCGACCCGCTCTCCGACCTCGACATGATCGAGGAGGAGCTCAAGCTGTACGGCGGTCTGGAGGACCGGCCGCGCATCGTCGCCCTGAACAAGGTCGACATCCCCGACGGCCAGGACCTCGCCGACATGATCCGCCCGGATCTGGAAGCGCGTGGCTACCGGGTCTTCGAGGTGTCCGCCGTGGCGCATCTCGGCCTGAAGGAGCTGTCGTTCGCGCTGGCCGGCATCATCGCCGAGGCGCGCGCCGCGAAGCCGCTGGAGGAGGCGACCCGGGTCGTCATCCGCCCGAAGGCCGTGGACGACGCGGGCTTCACGGTGACCTTCGAGGAGGAGGAAGGCGTCTACCGCGTACGGGGCGAGAAGCCGGAGCGCTGGGTCCGCCAGACCGACTTCAGTAACGACGAGGCCGTCGGTTACCTCGCCGACCGCCTCAGCCGCCTCGGGGTCGAGGACCAGCTGCTCAAGGCCGGTGCCCGTGCGGGTGACGGCGTGGCCATCGGCGCCGAGGACAACGCGGTCGTCTTCGACTGGGAGCCGACGCTGACGGCGGGCGCCGAGATGCTCGGCCGCCGCGGTGAGGACCACCGGATGGAGGCCCCGAGGCCCGCGGCGCAGCGCCGCAGGGACCGCGAGGCCGAGCGGGACGACTCGGACAAGGAGTACGACGAGTTCGACCCGTTCTAGGACGCGTTTGAAAGTCCGCCTGCGCCGCGCCGTCGGACCGTTTGCCGCCGCCCGAAGGGCGGCCCCGCGCACCCGGCCACAGGGGCGGACCTGAAGTGATTCAGGTCCGCCCCTGTGGCGTCGGTCACTCACCGTGGCAGGTGGGATTCGAGTGACCTTCCTGCCCTTAGGGTGAACAGGCGGTATCGCAAGGGTTGTGGAGGCTTGGCGTCCATCTTGCGAGACGGTCACGGAGAGTGCGACCATCACACCGTTCCCTCGTCATCGCAAGGTAGGTCGTCTGTGTCTGTGCAGCACAAAGCAACCAAGCCCCGGACTACAGCAGTCGTTCTCGCCGGTGGTACCGGCCAGCGCGTGGGTCTGTCGATCCCCAAGCAACTGCTGAAGATCGCCGGGAAGGCTGTCATCGAGCACACGCTGACGATCTTCCAGCAGGCTGATTCCATCGACGACGTCATCGTGCTGATGGCGCCGGGCTACGTACCCGACATCGAGAAGATCGTCGCCAAGTCCGGCCTCACCAAGGTGACTCGGATCATCGAGGGCGGCTCCACCCGCAACGAGACCACCGAGCGTGCCATCGCGGCCCTCGGCGAGGGCCTGGCCGAGGGTGAGGACCGCAACGTCCTCTTCCACGACGCCGTGCGCCCGCTGCTCTCGCAGCGCGTGATCAAGGACTGTGTGGACGCGCTGGAGCGCTACCAGGCCGTCGACGTCGCCATCCCGTCCGCGGACACGATCATCGTGACCCGCACCCACGGCGAGGACGGCGAGTTCATCACCGAGGTCCCGGACCGCTCCCGGCTCCGCCGCGGCCAGACCCCGCAGGCGTTCAAGCTCTCCACCATCCGCAGGGCGTACGCCGTCGCGTCCGGTGACCCGAACTTCCAGGCCACCGACGACTGCTCGGTCGTGCTCAAGTACCTGCCGGACGTGCCGATCTACGTCGTCGCGGGCGACGAGTACAACATGAAGGTCACCCAGCCGGTCGACGTCTTCATCACCGACAAGCTGTTCCAGCTGGCCTCCACCGCCGCCCCGCGCCAGGCCGACGAGGCCGCCTACCGCGAGCTGCTCGCCGACAAGACCCTGGTCGTCTTCGGCGGTTCGTACGGGATCGGCGCGGACATCGCCACCATCGCCGAGTCCTACGGCGCCAAGGTGTACGCACTGGGCCGCTCCACCACCGGCACGCACGTCGAGAACCCGGAGCACGTCGACGACGCCCTCTCCAAGGCGTACTCGGAGACCGGCCGGATCGACTACGTCATCAACACCGCGGGCGTGCTGCGCATCGGCAAGCTGGCCGAGACCGACAACACGACCATCCAGGAAGCGCTGAACGTCAACTACCTGGCGCCGGTGCAGATCGCGCGCGCCTCGTACAAGTACCTGGCGGAGACCAAGGGCCAGCTGCTGCTCTACACCTCCAGCAGCTACACGCGGGGCCGCGCCGAGTACAGCCTCTACTCGTCGACCAAGGCGGCCATGGTGAATCTCACCCAGGCCCTCTCCGACGAATGGGCGGGCGACGGGATCCGCGTCAACTGCGTCAACCCGGAGCGCACGGCAACGCCGATGCGGACCAAGGCATTCGGCCAGGAGCCCGAGGGGAGCCTGCTCTCCTCGGAGGCGGTGGCCCGTACCTCGCTGGACGTGCTGCTGTCCGAGCTGACCGGCCATGTCATCGACGTACGCCAGCAGGACCCGACCCGCGACGCCAGCGCGGACGCCTCAGGGTTCGAGCAGGCCCTGGCCTCGGTGTTGGACCGTCAGGAAGATGTGTAATACTTCTTGAGCAAAACTGGAAGCTTTTTTCGGGCCTCTGTGATCGCTTCACGCGAATCGCAGAGGCCCGAATGCGTGAGGCCTCGCCTTCACAATTCCCCCAGATAAGCCGACCGACAAATGGGACGGGAGAAGGAGCGGGGTGTGGTGCGTGCCACACCCGGTGACGCCGCCCCCTATTTGCCGGCCGGTCAAAAACCGGCACCCCCTGGAGCAGGTTCTTCGTGATTTCGACCGCCATTCGGCTGGCGCGCGTAGGCAGCCGGTCCGAGCTGTTCGCCGCAGCCTTCATGGGGCTCAGCTACCCGTGCGTGATGATCGCCGCACTCATCCCCAATATCTGGTTCTTCGCCGCTGCCACCGTCGTGACGTACGTCTCCGACTGGTTTCTCCATCAGCGCGGCAGCTATCTGATCAATCGCCTGGCGAAGGTCCGGGCCGGTCTGTCGATCCGATTCCTGCTGCGTGAACTGCTGCTTATTCTGCTGCTGGCCCGGCTGGAGCTCGCCGATCAGAACGTCTACTACGCCGCCGTCGCCTGCTTCCTGGTCTTCTACGGTCTCCAGGCCGCGCACGGCACCCTGACCACCCTCATCCGGCTGCGCCGGGTCATGCCCGTGGTCACCCGCAACGTCGACCTGGGCTCGATCCGGGTCCCCGAGGCCCCGCCGCGGCTGCTGCTCAACCGAGCCGCCGAGAAGATGCTCCACCTGGACGTCTTCGCGGTGATCGGCCTGCTGATCGCCGCCCGGACCGGGACCGACGACTACGGGTACATCGGCATCGTCGCCACCCTGGCCCTCGGCGTCCTCTACATCGCCGTGCTCGTCCCGTACATAAAGAAGGGCCGCAGGCTGCCGAGCGCGGCCGAGGTGCTGGAAGGTCTCGACGGCTGGCTGCGCGAGTACCGGCCGACCGTCGCGCTCTACTTCTCCGGCTCCAGGGACTCCGCCTACCAGGTCAACATGTGGCTGGAGACGATGTCCCAGGTCGAGGGGCGCCCGCTGATCATCCTGCGGGAGCGCGCCATCGTGCCGCAGCTCGCGTCGACCGCGGTGCCCGTGGTGTGTGTGCCGGGTGGCGTGCACCTGATGAACATGGACCTCTCCACCGTGCGTGTCGCGCTGTACGCGGCGAACGTCGGCAAGAACATCCACATGCTGCGCGTCCCCACCATCAAGCACGTCTTCATCGGGCACGGCGACAGCGACAAGCTCGCCAGCGTCAACCCGTACAGCAAGGCGTACGACGAGGTGTGGACCGCGGGCCGGGCCGGGCGCGACCGTTACGCGCTGGCCGACGTCGGTGTGCGCGACGAGGACATCGTCGAGGTGGGCCGCCCGCAGCTGGCACCCATCCGGAGCTGGACCGGCACCCCGAAGCAGCAGATCCCGACCGTGCTGTACGCGCCCACCTGGGAGGGCTGGGACGACAACCCGGGCAACACCTCCCTGCTGCTGGCCGGCGAGAACATCGTCCGGCGGCTGCTCACGGCCGAGCAGCCGGTCCGGGTGCTCTACAAGCCGCACCCCTTCACCGGCACCCGCAGCGCCAAGGCCAAGGCGGCGCACATCCGCATCACCGCCATGGTCGAGAAGGCCGCCGCCGCCCGCGCGGCCGAGCCCCGCTGGACCGAGCTGTCCGCCGCGACGGCGGCCGACCGGACGGCGGCCCGAGCCGAACTGGTCCGGATCGAGGCCAGGCTGGCCGAGCTGGAGAGCTCCGGCAGCGAGAGCGGCGACGAGTCCGACGCCTCGCGGGTCTCGCTGGCCGACCCCGCCCGCGAGGACGAGACCGCCGCGCTGCGCGGCGAGTGGAACAGTGCCTACTGGCGCACCTTCGGCTGGTGGGAGCACCGGGTCATCGAGGGCGGCGAGCCCCGTCTGTACGACTGCTTCAACGAGTCGGACGGCATGGTCTCGGACATCTCCAGCGTCGTCTCGGACTTCATCGCGAGCGGCAAGCCGTACGCGGTCACCGACTCGGCCGAACTGGGCGTGGAAGAGTTCAAGCGGCAGAACACCGCCGTACGGGCCGCCGTCATCCTCTCCAACAGCGCCAAGGAGATCGGCGAGCTGCTGGCGTCGATCACCGACGCGGCGGCCGACCCGCTGGCGGGCGACCGGCGGGAGCTGAAGCAGTATCTGCTCGGCCCCGACGAGCCGACCTCGATGGAGCAGTTCAACGCGGCGGTACGGGCGTTGACGGCCAAGGCCGAGGCGCGCAACCAGGGCGTGGCGCAGCGCACCGCCGGTCCGGACGGCGCACCCGGCCTCAACGACTCCGGCGTGACCGGTGTCGATTCGGCGGTCGGCGGCTGACCGTTTCCCGGCTCCACGGGTGCCTCACGGCCGTCCGCGCACAGTGCGCGGGCGGCCGTTTCGCGTGCTGCGGGGCGGTCCTCGGGCGCCCGGCACTTACGGTGCCATCACGCCAGAACGGATAAAATCCGACCGGACGGATCAAGCTCTGCCAGACCGACTGCTCGCCAGGGACCGAATCGTGAAGGCTCTTGTACTTTCCGGCGGCGCGGGCACGCGCCTGCGCCCCATCACGCACACCTCAGCGAAACAGCTCGTCCCCGTGGCGAACAAGCCCGTGCTCTTCTACGGGCTGGAAGCCATCGCCGACGCGGGCATCACCGACGTCGGGATCGTCGTCGGTGACACCGCCGAGGAGATCCGCGAGGCCGTCGGTGACGGATCCCGGTTCGGCGTCAAGATCACGTACATCCCGCAGGAGGCCCCCCGGGGGCTGGCCCACGCGGTGCTCATCTCCCGCGACTTCCTCGGTGACGAGGACTTCGTCATGTACCTCGGCGACAACTTCATCGTCGGCGGCATCACCGGCCTGGTGGACGGCTTCCGCGAGGCCCGCCCCGATGCCCAGATCCTGCTCACCCAGGTCCCCGATCCGACGTCGTTCGGCGTGGCCGAACTCGACGGGAACGGCCGGGTGGTGGCCCTGGAGGAGAAGCCGGAGGTCCCCAAGAGCGACCTCGCGCTCGTCGGCGTGTACCTCTTCACCCCGGCCGTGCACGAGGCGGTCCGTGCCATCGAGCCGTCCTGGCGCGGCGAGCTGGAGATCACGCACGCCATCCAGTGGCTGATCGACCAGAAGCACGACGTGCACTCCACGACGATCTCCGGCTACTGGAAGGACACCGGCAACGTCACCGACATGCTGGAGGTCAACCGGGCGGTGCTGGAGACCGTCGAACCGTGCGAGGACGGCACGGTCGACGGGGCCAGCGAGATCATCGGCCGGGTCAGGATCGAGGCGGGCGCCCGGGTCGTCCGCAGCCGTATCGTGGGCCCCGCCATCATCGGCGCGGACACCGTGATCAGTGACGCGTACGTCGGTCCGTACACCTCGGTCTCCGAGCGGTGCCGGATCGAGGACAGCGAGATCGAGTACTCCATCGTCCTGCGGGACGCGTCGATCGCCGGGGTCCGCAGGGTGGAGGCCTCACTGATCGGCAGAGGCGTCGAGGTGACACCCGCGCCACGCAACCCGGCAGCCCACCGACTCGTGCTCGGCGACCACAGCAAGGTGCAGATCTCTTCATGACGAACAGGATTCTGGTGACCGGCGGCGCCGGCTTCATCGGCTCGCACTACGTCCGTACGGTCCTCGGACCCCAGGGCCCGGGTGACGTCTCCGTCACCGTGCTCGACAAGCTCACCTACGCGGGCAACCCGGCCAACCTCGACGAGGTAAGGGACGACCCCCGGTTCGCCTTCGTCCAGGGCGACATCTGCGACCCCGGCCTGGTGGACAGGGTGATGGCGGACCACGACCAGGTGGTGCACTTCGCCGCCGAGTCGCACGTCGACCGGTCCATCGACGGCGGCGCCGAGTTCGTCCGGACGAACGTGCTGGGCACCCACACCCTGATCGACGCGGCACACCGGGCCGGCATCAAGACCTTCGTGCACATCTCGACCGACGAGGTGTACGGCTCGATCGACGAGGGATCCTGGCCCGAGACCCACCCGCTGGAGCCCAACTCCCCGTACTCGTCGGCCAAGGCGTCCAGCGACCTGATCGCGCTCTCCTACCACCGCACCCACGGCCTGGACGTGCGCGTGACCCGCTGTTCCAACAACTACGGGCACCACCACTTCCCGGAGAAGGTCATCCCGCTGTTCATCACCAACCTGCTGGACGGCAAGTCCGTCCCGCTCTACGGCGACGGGGGCAACGTCCGCGACTGGCTGCACATCGACGACCACGTGCAGGGCATCGAGCTGGTCCGTACGGAGGGCCGCGCGGGCGAGGTCTACAACATCGGCGGCGGCACCGAGCTGTCCAACAAGGAGCTCACCGGCCTGCTGCTCGACGCGTGCGGCGCGGACTGGGACACCAGCGTCGAGTACGTCACCGACCGCAAGGGACACGACCGCCGCTACTCGGTCGACTGCACCAAGATCCGTACGGAGCTGGGGTACGAGCCGCGCAGGAACTTCGCCGACGGGCTCGCGGAGACCGTGCAGTGGTACCGGGACAACCGCGCCTGGTGGGAGCCGCTGAAGGAGCGCGCGGCGCTCGTCTGACGGGCGCCGCGTTCGGACAGGGCCTCGGGTAGCGTCGACCGGGGGCCCGACGTACCACGGAACAGGTGAGAGATGAGCGGCAGTTGGCTGGTCACCGGAGCGGGCGGCATGCTCGCGAAGGACCTCGTCGCGAGGCTGGCCGGCGAGGGCACACCCACGGTGGCTCCCGACCGCACGGCCCTGGACATCACCGACCCGGCGGCGGTCACCGCGGCCCTCGCCGCCCACCGCCCCTCGGTCGTCGTCAACTGCGCGGCCTGGACCGCGGTCGACGACGCCGAGTCCGAGGAGGACCGGGCACTCGCCGTCAACGGCACCGGGCCACGCGTCCTCGCCGAGGCCTGCCGGGAGAGCGGTGCGGTGCTGTTCCAGGTCTCCACGGACTACGTGTTCGCCGGTGACGCCACCGAGCCGTACCCGGAGGACGCCCCGGTCGCCCCGCGCAGCGCGTACGGACGCACCAAGCTGGCAGGGGAGCGGGCCGTCCTGGACACGCTGCCCGAGCGTGGCTACGTGATCCGCACGGCCTGGCTGTACGGGGCCGGCGGCGCGAACTTCGTCCGTACGATGATCAAGCTGGAGGGCGTCAAGGACACCCTGGACGTGGTGGACGACCAGCGCGGGCAGCCCACCTGGACCGTTGATCTGGCGGACCTGCTGGTACGGCTGGGCGCGGGCGCCCTGGCGGGCACCGCGCCCGCCGGTGTCTACCACGGCACCAGCGGCGGCGCGACGACCTGGTTCGGCCTCACCCGGGAGATCTTCCGGCTGCTGGACGCCGATCCGGACCGGGTGCGCCCCACCACCAGCGAGGCCTTCGTACGGCCGGCGCCGCGGCCCGCGTACAGCGTGCTGGGACACGACCGCTGGGCGGCGGCGGGAATCGAGCCGGTGCGTGACTGGCGGCTCGCACTCGGCGAGGCGTTCCCGTCACTGGTCGCCACCGAGCGGTCCTGATCCCTGGCAAATAGCGGTTTAAATAAATCGCTGCGCATTCACAGGCCCCTTGCCGATGGGGTAACTTCGCCGGAGATCGGACCAGTTGCTTTCCGACGAAAGGCGCTCCTTGTGAACCGTCATGAATTCCTGCGCGGCCTCCATCGCGTATACCGGCCCCGGAACTATCTGGAGATCGGGGTCAATGACGGGCGCAGCCTGGCGATATCCCGGGTCCCTTCTGTGGCCGTCGACCCGGCATTCAAGGTCGTGACATCGATCAGTTGCGACGTCCATCTGGTCAAGGCGACGAGCGACGATTTCTTCGCCCGCAAGGATCCGCTGCTGCATCTGCGGCCCGGCCGCAATCCCTTCCGTGCGCTCGCCCGCCGGGACCCCCTCCAGATGCTCGGCGGCGATCCGAAACTGGAGCTGTCGTTCATCGACGGCATGCACCTTTTCGAGTTCGCGCTGCGGGACTTCATGAACGTCGAGAAGCACGCGCGCTGGAACAGCGTGATCGTGCTCGACGACATGCTGCCGCGCAATGTCGACGAGGCGGCCCGCGACCGGCACACCAGGGAGTGGACGGGCGACGTGTACAAGGTCGCCACCGTGCTGCGGCGTTTCCGCCCGGACCTGCTGGTCGTCGAGGTGGACACCGCGCCGACCGGCGTGCTCGCCGTCTTCGGCGCGGATCCGGGCAGCACCGTGCTGAAGGAGAAGTACGAATCCATCCTGGCGGAGTACGTCACCGCGGACCCGCAGGACGTCCCCGACGAGGTCATGACCCGCAAGCGCGCGGTGGCACCGCAGGCGCTGCTCGGCGCGGACTTCTGGCCCGGCCTGGTCCGGGCCCGTAACCTCAACCGCTCACGCGCCGCCTTCACCGGGCTGCGCCGGAGCATCGAGCGGGTCACGGGCTGAGCAGCTCACCGGCCGGGCGGGTGCCCGGCCGGGGCCGTTGTTCAGCCGCGCAGCTTCGCGGCGTACGCGACGCAGTCCGCGTAGGACGGCAGCAGGCCGCTCGCCTCGGCCTCGGCGAGCGTCGGGGCCGCCGCGTCCTTCTCGGAGAGCAGCGGGGTGAGGCCCGCCGGCCAGTCGATGGCCAGCTCCGGGTCGAGCGGGTGGATGCCGTGCTCGCGCTGGGGGGCGTACCCGGTGGAGCAGAGGTAGATCACCGTGGCGTCGTCGGTCAGCGCGAGCAGCGCGTGGCCCAGCCCCTCCGAGAGGTAGACGGAGCGGTGGTCCACATCGTCGAGGCGTACGGCTTCCCACTGCTTGTACGTCGGTGAGCCGACCCGGATGTCCACCACGACGTCGAGAACGGCGCCGCGCACACACTTGACGTACTTGGCCTGGCTCGGCGGTACGTCGGCGAAGTGGATACCCCGCAGGGTGCCCCGGCGGGACACCGAGCAGTTGGCCTGGGCCAGCCGCAGCCCGTGACCGGCAGCCTCGGCCAGGTCCGGCTCCTTGAACCACTCGTGGAAACTGCCGCGGCTGTCCGGGAAGACCTTCGGCTCGTGCACCCAGGCTCCCTCGATGGCGAGCTGCCGCATTTCGATCACGTCCTTTTCTGCGTTCACCGAGGCCTCTGCCGTGGCCCGCACGGGTGGTCAGCCACCCAGCTTCGCGGCGAGCCGGCGGACCCTCTTGCGGGCCGCCGGGGGAAGCCGGCGGACCAGTGGGCCGCCGAGCGTCCTGAGTCCGTTCCGCAGTGCCGTCCGGCGCCGCCGGACGATCATCGCGCGGATCTCCCCGCGGTCGGCGTACGGCACGCTGTCGTCGGGCCGCAGTCGGCCGTTCTCCGTGACGGTGACGTCGCACAGGGGCAGTTCGGGCCCCTTCGCGCCGTCCAGCCGGACACCGAGCTGCCAGCTCCCGGCCGGGACGCCGGGGGCGCGGGCGGGCAGCGCGAGATGGAAGCGGCCCAGGACCGGCCGGAGACCGACCGGCAGGAAGTGCCCGGCCCCGCTGTCGGAACTCAGCACCAGCTCCGCCGTGGTGGCCGTGGCCGGATCCGGGGCGAAGACGCCGAGCCGCAGCTCGGCGGAGCGGCCGGGCATTCGGAGCACCGGGTGGGCCGCCAGCGCCCGTCCCAGCTTCTTGCCGCGGCGCCCCACGTCGAGCGTGAGGTTGCTGTGCGGGTGCGTGAAGTACGGGATCACCGGGCGGGCCGGAGAGCCGAGCAGCGCGGGCCGGACCGCCGCGTCGACCCGCGCGTGCCGGTCGGCGCCGAGCCTGACCTTGCGGACCAGGCCCAGCCCGCGCACCGTGACCCAGACGTCCCAGAAGCCGCGGGGGAGCGGGCCGCGGTCCCGGAAGGCGTCGGCGGGCAGTTGGGCGGTGCCGCGCAGGATGACCTGGCAGCGTCCGTCGCCCAGGTCCTCGGCGGCTGCGGTGAACGTCACCGGGCACGGCCACTCGACGGCCGTCTCCCGGTCGCGCAGGGCGACTTCGGCCTTGAACGCCTTGATCTCGCCGGTGACGTCGAGCGGTTCACCGGTGGGCAGGCCGGCGTCGGGCAGGTCGGCGTCGGGCCGTTCACCGTCGGGCAGCGGGTCCGCGGTGAGGGCGGGGTGGAGCAGGATCCGGTCGTCGGAACGGAGCAGCGCGAGCGGCGCCTTGTCCTTGCCCACGGTGAGGCGGGCGCTGAGGGTGACGGTGAGCAGGCCGCCGGGCTGCCAGGCGATGTCCTCCAGGCGCGCGGCGCTCTTCACGGTGGCCGCCTGCCGGGCGAGCTTCACCAGACCCTGCCGGTCGTCGTCGCGCAGCAGCGTGGAGCGGAGGCGGTTGACCGCGCCGAGACCCTCGTGCACCCCGTCGCCCATGAACCCGGTGGCCAGCGGGCGGACCGCGTCCACCATCTCGTCGAGGAAGGCGGCGTCGTAGCCGAGGACGGCGGGCTCGCTGAGGCGGCCCAGCATCTCGACCCGGTAGAAGCGCCGGAGCAACCGGTCCTGGAAGGCGCCCGGTTCGGTCCGGGTCCCGACGACCTCCAGCACCTCACGCAGATTCCCGTAGTACCCGGAAGGGACGATTCTCGTGGAACCCGAGTTGTTTCCGTCGTCGCGCTTCGAGTAGTAGTAGCAGGTGTACGAGCCGAGAATGGATACGGTCTCGGCCGGGAAATACGCCTGCATCATGTAGAGCTGGTCCTCCAGCCTGCGCCGGCCCTCCGGGTAAGCGATCTTGTTGTCGCGGAGGAAATCCGTCCGGAACATCTTGTGCGCGGTGAGACTGTCGTGGAGCGGCGCGGTTTCCAGCGTGCACTTCTCCCGGTCGGTACGGAAGATGCCGTGCGGAACTCCGCGGAAATCGCTGGCCACCTTGCCGATCACGATGTCCGAGCCGTTGCGGTGCCCCATGGCGTACATGCGCCGCAGGGCGTCCCGGCCGAGATGGTCGTCGTGGTCGACGAACTGGACGTACTCGCCCCGGGCTTCGGCCACACCGATGTTCCTCGGCTTACCCGGCCATCCCGAATTGGGTATGGTTTTCACCCGGAAATGCGGATGCTCGGCGGCCAGCTTTTCCAGTCTGGCGGGAGTGTCGTCCGTCGAACCGTCGTCGATGAAGAGGACTTCGAATTCGTCCGCGGGGAGAGTCTGCTGCAACAGGGATTCAATGCACGGGTCTATGTACTTTCCCGAGTTGTACACCGGGATGACGACACTCACTTTGACCGGCAATGTATGCGCCTCGTGTCTGGTAGGGATTTTCCCTGTGCTGGTGAGCGCGTGACGGCACCACTTCCGGGCGCTGCGTACGGGACCCGCCGGGCGGCACTCTATCCGGTGTGCCGAACGCCACTTCCCGGACCCCTCACGTATGGGGAATGTAAAATTCCGGATGGGGTGAGGAGAGGGAGATCGTGAAACCAATCCGGGGGTACCAGGCAACCATCTGGCGCATTAGCCCGTCTCCCTCGTGTGATGAGTACCTGTGAGCCCGATGTGACTGTCGTCGTCGGCGCCTATGAAGCGATGCCGTACCTCGTGAAGTGCCTGGCATCCGTCGAGTCCCAGACCCTGGGCGCGGACCGGATCGAGATCGTCGCCGTGGACGACGGATCGACCGATGGCACGGGGGAGTACCTCGAAGAGTTCGCAGCGAGATCAGTGATACGCACCACAGTCGTCAGACAGGAGAACTCCGGAGGGCCCAGCGGCCCGCGCAATGTCGGTCTCGGACTGGCCCGCGGCCGTTACGTGTTCTTCCTCGACGCCGACGACTATTTCGGCGAGGAAGCCCTCGAACGAATGGTCGCCATGGGTGACCGGGCCGGTACCGATGTCGTGCTCGGAAAGGTCGTCGGCGTCAATCGCGGGGCCCCGAAGTCCATGTGGAAAGAGACCGTCGAGCGCGCGGACGTCTTCTCCTCACAGATCAAGTTCACCCTCAGCGCGCAGAAGCTGTTCCGGCGCGAACTGCTCCTGCGCCTGGGCATGAAATTCGACGAGTCGCTCAAGACCGGTGAGGACGCGCTCTTCACCCTGGAGGCATATCTGCGCGGCGGGGGTGTCTCCGTCGTGTCCGATTACACCTGCTACTACCTGGTGGGGCGCGACGACGGCAAGCACGTGACGAAGAGCGGCACCTATGTGCTGCGGTTCGACTCCGCGCGGGCGCTGACCGGACTGATAGCCGAGTACGTCGAACCGGGCCCGCAGCGCGACCAGTTGATGATGCGGCCGTTCATCGTCACCCTGCTGCCGCAGTTCGGCCCCGGCTTCCTGAAGCAGTCCGACGAGGTCCAGCGCAAGCGGATGGAACTCGCGGCCCCGATGATGGCCGCGTACTGGAACAAGGGCGTGGCACGCAAGCTCAAGCCCATCGAACGGCTGCGGCTGCAGTGCGTCGCGCAGGGCCGCATCGACCTGCTCTGCGAAGTCCTCCGCTACATGAAGGCAGGCAAGGAACCCGAGCGGGTCGGACGCGGGCTGAACGGCACCCACCACCTCGCCCTTCCGTACTTCCGGGACCGCGAAGCGGGCATCCCGGACCATGTGTACGCGGTACGGGGAACCCCCGTCTGGCGGCGGCTGCCCGCAGTCGGCCGCACCCGGCTGCGCAGAGTGCGGAAGTGGGCGGCAGCACGCCCTGTCCAGCGCGTGGAATCCCCGAGCGGCGGTCGGCGCGGCTGACATAGATTCGCCCGTGTGACAGAGGCAAGGCAGCTCGTAACGGAAGCCCGCAGGATCGTCGTGAAGGTCGGTTCCTCCTCCCTCACGACCGCGGCAGGCGGCCTCGACGCGGACCGGGTGGACGCCCTCGTCGACGTACTGGCCAAGGTCAGGAGCGGTGGCGAGAAGGAGATCGTGCTCGTCTCCAGCGGCGCCATCGCCGCCGGGCTGGCCCCACTGGGGCTGGCCCGCCGCCCCAAGGACCTGGCCAGACAGCAGGCCGCGGCCAGCGTCGGCCAGGGGCTGCTCGTCGCCCGGTACACCGCGTCCTTCGCGCGCTACGGCGTACGCGTCGGCCAGGTGCTGCTGACCTCCGACGACACCAGCCGCCGGGCGCACTACCGCAACGCCTACCGGACCCTCGACCAGCTCCTCGCCATGGGCGCGCTGCCGGTCGTCAACGAGAACGACACCGTCGCCACGGACGAGATCCGCTTCGGCGACAACGACCGGCTCGCCGCGCTCGTCGCCCATCTCGTACGGGCCGATCTGCTCGTCCTGCTCTCGGACGTGGACGGCCTGTACGACGGCGATCCGGCCAGACCGGACACCAGCCGGATCCCGGAGGTGGCGGGGCCCGGCGACATCGCGCACGTCACCATCGGCGCCGCGGGCAAGGCGGGCGTCGGCACCGGTGGCATGGTCACCAAGGTGGAGGCCGCCAGGATCGCCGCGGCGGCCTCCATCCCCGTCGTGCTGACCTCGGCCTCCCGCGCCGCCGACGCCCTCGCCGGCCGGGACACCGGCACGTACTTCCACCGCACCGGGCGCCGCTCCGCCGACCGGCTGCTCTGGCTCCAGCACGCGTCGACCCCCCGGGGCGCGCTCACCCTGGACGACGGGGCGGTACGGGCGGTCGTCGAGCGCAACTCCTCGCTGCTGCCCGCCGGGATCGCCGCGGTCGAGGGCGAGTTCAGCGCCGGGGACCCGGTCGAGCTGCGGGACACCGCGGGCCGTACGGTCGCCCGCGGACTGGTGAACTTCGACGCCAAGGAGCTCCCGCAGCTCCTCGGCCGCTCCACCCGCGACCTCGCCCGCGACCTCGGTCCGGCCTACGAGCGGGAAGTCGTACACAGGGACGACCTGGTCGTCATGAACCCCTGAACGCACCCCTGAAACGGCTGAAAGTCCAGGTTTGCGGCAGAGACCTTCCGGAAAACCGTCACACGCCGGGCGCCGGGCTGGTCAACTTTGTCCCAGGGGTAACTGCGGGGGCAGTCACAGCAACGCACACAGGAGGCCGCCGGTGAGACGAGCGCGTCCGGGGGCGCCTCCCCGAGGGGCCGGGGAGCGGACCCTGACGAGTGTCGGCGCGGGGGCCGACTTCGAGAACCGCCGGGAAGCGGACGGCCGGGCGGCAGATGCGGAGCAGGGCACGGAGAAGCACAGGGAGGAAGCCACTCTGTCGAAGCTGTGGCACATCACCCTGAGCGTCTCGGGTCCCGCGGCCCCGCTCAAGGAGGTCAGACGGGGCCTCGAACAACTGGCGCACGACCATCCCTTCCTGCTGACCAGCCGGTACGCCGACGACCACGCGGAGATCCGGTACTGGGAGGAGGCCAGGGACCTGCATGACGCCGCCGCGGTGGCGCTGCGGCTCTGGGGCGAGCACCGGTCGACGGCGAAGCTGCCGCCGTGGGAGATCGTCGGTCTGGAGGTCATCGACCGCGAGACGTACCACCTGCGCATAGCCGAGGGGTACGGCCCGCCGCCCGCGGCTCCGGTCGGGGTGCACCCCTACTGAACCCGGCGTCTCGGAGCATGGGACACCGGGCGGATGCCCGCAGACGGCCCATTAGTCTGCGGGCATGACCTCGCTCTCCCCGCACTCCGCCCCGTCCCCGGTCATCCTGGCCGCCCAGCGGTCCCGCGCCGCCGCGGCGGACCTCGCACCACTGCCGCGCGCGGCCAAGGACGCCGCGCTGCTGGCCGTCGCCGACGCGCTCGAAGCCCGTTCGGACGAGATCGTCGAGGCCAACGCCGAGGACGTCGCCAGGGCCCGCGCCGCCGGTACCGCCGAGACGGTCATCGACCGGCTCACCCTCACCCCCGAGCGGATCCGCGCCATCGCCGGCGACGTACGGGACGTAGCGGCGCTGCCCGACCCGGTCGGCGAGGTCGTACGGGGCTCCACGCTGCCCAACGGGATCGACCTGCGCCAGGTGCGGGTGCCGCTCGGCGTCGTCGGGATCATCTACGAGGCCAGGCCCAACGTGACGGTGGACGCCGCCGCGCTCTGCCTGAAGTCGGGCAACGCGGTACTGCTGCGCGGCTCCGCGTCGGCGTACGCCTCCAACACCGCGCTCGTCGCGGTGGTGCGCGACGCCATCAGCGGAGCGTCCCGCGGCGAATCCGGCCAGGACGGACCGGAGTTGCCCGCCGACGCCGTCCAGCTGGTCCCCGGCGAGTCCCGTGACTCCGTACGCGAACTGATGCGGGCCCGCGGCCTGGTCGACGTGCTGATCCCGCGCGGCGGCGCCTCGCTGATCCGCACGGTCGTCGAGGAGTCCACCGTTCCGGTCATCGAGACCGGCACCGGCAACTGCCATGTGTACGTGGACGCGCAGGCCGACATCGGCACGGCCGTCGACATCCTCGTCAACTCCAAGGCGCAGCGCCCCTCCGTCTGCAACGCGGCCGAGACCCTCCTGGTCCACCGGGACATCGCGGACGCGTTCCTGCCGGCGGCGCTCGACGCCCTGGCCGAGGCCGGGGTGACCGTGCACGGCGACGAGCGGGTGCTGCGGTACGCCGCCGACTCGAAGGTGGAGGCCGTCGAGGCCACCGAGGCGGACTGGGAGACCGAGTACCTCTCGTACGACATCGCGGCTGCCGTGGTCGATTCGCTGGAGGCGGCCGTCGCCCACATCCGGCGCTGGACCTCCGGACACACCGAGGCGATCGTCACCACCTCGCAGGCCGCCGCCCGCCGCTTCACCCAACTGGT
The DNA here is from genome assembly GCF_940670765.1 of Streptomyces sp. A 4/2. Lineage (GTDB taxonomy): Bacteria > Actinomycetota > Actinomycetes > Streptomycetales > Streptomycetaceae > Streptomyces. The sequence continues at coordinate 101,871 of NZ_CALNVW010000007.1, read as the reverse complement.
CGACTCCACCACCGTCGCGGTGAACGCGTCCACCCGGTTCACCGACGGCGGCGAGTTCGGATTCGGCGCGGAGATCGGCATCTCCACCCAGAAGCTGCACGCACGCGGACCGATGGGCCTGCCCGAGCTGACCTCGACCAAGTACATCGTGACAGGAGACGGTCACACCCGGTAACGGTCCGATCGGTCGACTTCGCACTCTCCCTGCCCAAACCCACCCTTCGGGTCTACTCTGATGGCGTGCCGGACGACGTGGGGGGCAAGCCGTTCCAGGACGGCTGGGAGCCTGACGACGACCGCGGAGGAGCGGACGAGGAATTCGCCTCCGTGGTGTTCGGCGAGGACTTCGTGCGGGCCGCCACGATCCACGAACCGACCGCCGTGGAGCGGCTGCTGGCCGCTGCCGAGGCACGCGCCGAGGCCGAGGCGGCCCGAGCGCGGGCGAGCGCCCTGTCGGTCGACGACGACCTCTACGAGGAGTACTTCGGCGAAGGTACGGGCGGCTACGGCCGTCCGTACGACCCGGAGCGGGCCGGCGGATACGACGGCCCCGACGGCGGCGAGAACGGTCCCTACGGGCGGCACGGCGGCGTACTGCGGCCCTACCGCGGCCGGGCCCGCTGGCTCCGGCCGGTGGCCTGGCTGCTGGCGCTGGTGATGGGGATCGGCATGGTCGCCCTGGCCTTCGCCGCCGTGTACCACGGAGCGTCGGCCGGCCGGCAGGACCAGGTGCCGCCGCCCGTCACGACGGGGGTCGGCAAGGTATCGGGCGGCGCAACCGTCACCCGGCCGCAGGTATCCGCCCCCGCCACGGCTCCGGCCGGTTCGTCGCCGCCCCGGGTTTCGGCCATTCCCCGTACGCCCTGACCACACCGGGCCGACGGGGCCCCAGGAGCGCCCGCCGGTGCCCGCCGAGCCGGGTGCCCCCGCAAGTTGTCCTGTACCAGGGCGTTTACGCAGCCCCGCCGCGACCTAATCTGAAGGTATGGCGGGGCGCGATGAGCCACCCGATGGAGCACCCGACGGCCTGCCCGGCGGTGGCGAGGACGAGTACCGGTCCGTCGTCTTCGACGAATCGTTCATCCGGGCTGCCCGGCTCCAGGAGTTCTCCGCCCAGGAGCGCATGGGCGACCACGCGCCGGCCGTGCGCAGCCGCTCCGTGCGGCTGCTGAGGGGCCCCAGACAGATGCTCGTCGTGCTCATGGTGGTCACGCTGGCCCTCGGTGCGGCGATCTTCATGGGGGTGCGCCATCCGTACCTGGCGCCGGGCGGCACGGCCTCCGATCCGCTGCGGTCGACAGTGATCCCGCTGGCGCCGCGGGGCGCGGTACCGGGGGGCACGGCCGCCGGGCTGTTCGCGCACAGCCCCGCCGCCCAGTTCCGTATCGGAGCCGCGGGAGTGAACCCCCCGGCGTTCCGGCGCACCTCGCACTTCTCGGACGTCCAGGTGTCGGCGGCGCTGGCCATGGCCAAGAAGTACGTGGTGGAGTCCTCGCTCGACCCGGCCGTCCTGATGGGCGGCTCGACGGACCGGGTACGGGCCCTGCTCGCCCCGGACCAGTACAGCCAGTTCGAACAGAGCCTCGCGTCGCCGTCCGCCGACGGCGGCCACGCGGCGACCGGCTGGCTGGTGCGCTTCGACCCCGCGCAGGTGGCGCTCGCCGACCCGCAGGTCCGGGTGTCGGGCACCCTGGCGTACCAGGAGGTGGCGGCGGGGACGCTGGAGGTGACCTCCGACCACGTCTTCGTGTACGCGCTCAGGCCCGCCGCCACCGGACCCGCGAAGGCGGGCGGCGCCTCGCTGTTCACCGTCCGCCGTGAGGTGCGCTTCCGCTTCGGCACGGACGACCTGCGGCTGCAACAGGCACGGCTGGCGTCCGCCTACGTACAGGCCGGGCCGCAGAGCTGCACGGCCGACGCGGTGAACCGGCTGCGGCCCCTGCTCGCGGGTCAGCACGCGGCGGCCGGCGGCCCGGCGGGCACGGATCCGTACGCCACCGGGCAGCCGGCCGCCGCGCTGTGCGGGACACTCGCCGTCAGGCCGTGACCGGCGCTCGCAGCCCCGAGCGAACCGGTGTCGTGACCGGCGATGCGCCGTCAGCTGCTGAGCGAACCGGTGCCCGTGACCGGCGCTGCGCCGTCAGCTCCCGGCCGGTCCCTCGCCGTCGCCGGTGGGGCGGTCCGTGCCGCTGCCGGACGCGCCGTCGCCCTTGCCCGCGCTGCCCTTGCCCCCGCCGGAACCGCCCCCGCCGGTGAACTTCCCGCGCAGCTTCCCACCCAGGTCACCCGCTCCGCCGGCGATGTCGCCGACCAGCTTCATCAGCGGGTCCTTGCTGGTGCGCACCGTGTCGGCGTAGTGCGACGCGGACTCCCTGAAGGAGTCGGAGACCGACGTCTCCTTGTCCTCGTCACGCCGCGGGTAGTGCCCGTCCATGATCCGCTGGAAGTCCCGGCTCTCCGCCCACTTCTTCAGCTCGGCGGCACGCACCGTGGTGAACGGGTGGGAACGCGGCAGCACATTGAGGATCTTCAGCACGGAGTCGCGCAGGTCGCCCCCCGCCTCGTACTCCTCCGCCTGTGCCAGGAACGCGTCGACGTTCATCTCGTGCAGGTGGTTGCCGCCGGCGATCTTCATCAGGCCGCGCATCGAGGCCCTGAGGTCCTGGCCGACCAGCAGCCCGGCCCGGTCCGCCGAGAGCTCCGACTTGCGGAACCACTCGCGCAGCGCCGTCACGAGCGCCATGATCGCGACATTGCCCAGCGGGATCCAGGCGACCTTCAGCGCGATGGTGGTGAGGAACAGCAGTATCGTCCGGTAGACCGCGTGACCGGACAGCGCATGGCCCACCTCGTGGCCGACGACCGCGCGCATCTCCTCCTCGTCCAGCAGCTCCACGAGTCCCGTGGTGACCACGATGATCGGCTCGTCCAGGCCGATGCACATGGCGTTGGGCTGCGGGTTCTGCGTGACGTACATGGCGGGGACCTTCTCCAGGTCCAGGATGTAGCAGGCGTCCCGCAGCATGACGTGGAGGTGGGCGAACTGGGCGTCGCTCACCCGCACCGAGTCGGAGAGGAAGAGGAGCCGCAGGCTGCGCTCGGGCAGCAGCCCGCTGAGCGCCTTGAACACGGTGTCGAAGCCGGTGAGCCTGCGCAGCGCCACCAGCGCCGAGCGGTCGGTCGGGTGCTCGTACGCCCGCGAGGAGATGCCCTCGAAGCGTTTGCGCTGCCTGCCCGGCACGTTCTCGTGACTGTTCTCGTGACTGCTGTCTGTCATGAATGTCCCCCTGCCTTCTGTCTTCGAGTCCCTGCTCGTCCCCCTGACGGGCCCCAGAGTATGCGGTGGGGCTAACGTGTGGCGGGGGTCCTACACCGAGAAGGAGCACGCCCGTGATGCCGGACGCGACCACACTGCTTGCTGCTGCCGCCGACCAGCAGGGGCCGGGCGATACCTTGCGGGTTCTCCTGGTTGTCCTGATCGTCGGGGCTGCCCTGCTCGCCTGGTTTCTGCTGCGTGGATATCGCAACAACGACTGAGTCGGCGTGAGCGTGCCCAGGAGGCCCGCATACGATGTTCGCGAAGCCCCCGCTCCGACTCCCGGATAGGTCCTGCTGACCATGAGCCTCCACCACACTGCCGCCAACCTGGCCACTCTCGCTGCCGAGGGTGAGCACGGCGGTAACCATCCAAGCCTGAGCCCCTTCCTCACCGGTGGCGGCGCGCTCTTCGCGCTCCTCCTGTTGCTGTGGATCACCACCCGTTTCAACCGCGACCGCTGACACCGGATCGCAGACGGGCAACAGACGGGCCAGTAGGGTCTGCACGCATGGGAGAGCAGAAGAGGCGTCTCGGCGTGATGGGCGGGACTTTCGACCCGATCCATCACGGACACCTGGTCGCCGCCAGTGAGGTGGCCTCGCAGTTCCATCTCGACGAGGTGGTGTTCGTACCGACCGGGCAGCCGTGGCAGAAGAGCCACAAGGTCGTCTCCCCGGCGGAGGACCGGTATCTGATGACGGTCATCGCGACCGCGTCCAACCCGCAGTTCTCGGTGAGCCGCATCGACATCGACCGCAGCGGGCCGACGTACACCATCGACACCCTGCGGGATCTGCGCGAGACCCACACCGACGCGGACCTCTTCTTCATCACCGGAGCCGACGCGCTCTCCCAGATCCTCACCTGGCGGAACGCGGAGGAACTGTTCGGACTCTCTCATTTCATCGGCGTGACCAGGCCTGGTCACGTCCTGACGGACGACGGCCTGCCGGAAGGCGGTGTCTCCCTGGTGGAGGTGCCGGCCCTGGCGATCTCGTCGAGCGACTGCCGGGCCCGGGTCGAACAGGGGGACCCGGTCTGGTATCTGGTTCCGGACGGTGTGGTGCGCTACATCGACAAGCGCCAGCTGTACCGCGGCGAATGACCGTGGAGAGGGGCACCGTTGAACGACCGACAGAACCCGTATGTCCAGTACGACCAGTACGGGCAGCCGATGCAGCTCGTCGGGTACGACGAGTACGGGCAGCCGGTGTACCAGCAGGTGCAGCAGCAACAGCAACAGCCGCCCCAGTACGACCAGTACGGGCAGCAGCCCCAGCAACAGGGGTACGGATACGACCCGTACGCCCAGCCGCACGCTCAGCCTCAGCACTCGACTGAGGCGTACCAGCAGCAGGGCTACGACTACGGCACCGGGCAGCAGCCCGTGGTCGACACCGGGCAGCAGCCCGCGGTCGACACCACACAGCAGTGGATACCGCAGCAGCCCCACCCGCCGCAGCCGCAGGCTCCCGCCCCACCGGCTGCGGCGCCACGGCCTCCGGAGCCCCAACAGCCGGGCCAGGCACAGCAGTCGCAGCAGACACAGGTGCAGCAGACTCCGCCGCAGCGGCCCGTTCCCGGTCAGCGCCGTCCGGCCTCGGACGAAGTCGACTACCGGACCGAACAGTTCTCCTTCATAGAAGAGCCCGACGAGGACTCCGAAGACGTCATCGACTGGCTGAAGTTCACCGAGAGCCGCACCGAGCGGCGCGAGGAGGCCAGGCGCCGGGGCCGCAACCGCGTCGTCTCGCTGATCGTCGTGGTGGCACTCGTCGTCGCGGGCGGCATCGGATACCTCTGGTACGCGGGCATGCTGCCGGGACTCTCCGGCTCGGACAGCAAGAACGCGACCGCCTCCCGCGCGCAGCAGCACGACGTGATCGTGGTCCACCTGCACAACACGAAGGGCGGCGGCACGTCCACCGCGCTCCTCGTCGACAACGTCACCACCGGGCACGGGACCACGGTCCTGCTGCCCAACTCCCTCTCCGTGGCGAACGACGACGGCACCGCCACGACGCTCGGCAAGTCCGTCGACGACGACGGCTCGGACGGCACCAGGCAGGCGCTCGGCACCCTGCTCGGAGCCAAGATCGGCGGCACCTGGCGGCTCGACACCCCGTACCTGGAGAACCTGGTCGAGCTGGTCGGCAACATCGAGATCGACACCGACACCGATGTTCCGGACAGCAAGAAGGGCGCCGATCCGCTGGTGCACCGGGGCACGGGGCAGACGCTCAGCGGGCAGATGGCTGTGGCGTACGCCACGTACCGCGCGCCCGGCGAGCCCGAGGCGAAGCAGCTCCAGCGTTTCGGGCAGGTCATGACGGGCGTGCTGAAGAAGATCTCGGACGACCCGCAGGCCGCGACGACCACGGTGAAGAACCTGGCGCAGATCCAGGATCCGTCCCTGACGGACAAGGACCTGGGCGCCTCGCTGGCCAAACTCGCCGCGCATGCCAAGAAGGGCGACTACCGGACCACCCTGCTGCCCGTGCAGAGCGACGGCACGCTCACCCAGCAGACGAGCGACGGCGTGGTCAAGGAGATCCTCGGCGGCTCGGTGACGGCGCCCGCGAAGGGCACCGCCGTGAGCGTGGGCATCTCGAACGCCAGTGGCAAGACGGCCGCGACGGAGCGCGCCAGGATCGACCTGGTCAACGGCGGCTACACGGTCCTGATCGGCAGCGAGGCGAGCGTGAGCACGTCGTCGCAGGTCACCTACGGTGACGCGGCGCAGAAGGAGAACGCGACCGAGGTCGCGAAGACCCTCGGTCTGCCGGCCGGCTCGGTCCGTAAGGGCAAGGTCGGGGCGAGCGCGGACGTCTCGGTGGTACTCGGCCAGGACTACCAGGTCAAATAACGTTTACGGGACCGTCGGCGGTCCGTGAGACCCTAGGGAGTCTCCCCGACCGCCGACGAAAGCCTGCCAGTGACCGCCACGGACCGTTCCATCGAGCTCATCAACGCCGCCGCCCAGGCCGCTGCCGACCGGCTCGCGCACGACATCACCGCGTACGACGTCAGCGATGTGCTGTCGATCACCGACGCCTTCCTGCTCGCCTCCGCTCCCAACGACCGCCAGGTCAAGTCGATCGTCGACGAGATCGAGGAGCGGCTGAACAAGGACCTCGGCGCCAAGCCGGTGCGCCGTGAGGGCGACCGCGACGCCCGCTGGATCCTGCTCGACTACGTCGACATCGTCATCCACGTCCAGCACAGCGAGGAGCGCGTCTACTACGCGCTGGAGCGGCTCTGGAAGGACTGCCCCGAGATCCCGCTCCCCGAGGACGCCGTCAAGACCCGCGGCAAGGCCGAGGAGCACGCCAAGCTCAACGGCGGCGGCGACGCCGGCCAGGATCTCCCCCTGGACATGGACGACGCAGACCTGGACGGTGAGCTGCACTGAACGGCACCACGGGCGGCCGTGGCCGCCGCATCGTGCTCTGGCGGCACGGCCAGACCGCGTGGAACCTGGAGCGGCGCTTCCAGGGCACCACGGACATCGAGCTGACCGAGGAAGGCGTCGGCCAGGCGCGCCGGGCCGCCCGGCTGCTCGCCTCGCTGAAGCCCGACGCGATCGTCGCCTCCGACCTGCGGCGAGCGGCGGCCACCGCAGGTGAACTGGGCGCGGTCACCGGCCTCGGCATCGCGTACGACTCCGCCCTGCGCGAGACGTACGCGGGCACCTGGCAGGGACTCACGCACACCGAGATCATCGCGGGTTACGGCGAGCAGTACGCCGCGTGGAAACGCGGTGAGCCGGTGCGGCGCGGTGGCGGTGAGCTGGAGACCGAGGTCGCCGACCGGGCCGCCCCGGTCGTGCTGAAACATGCCGACGAACTGCCCGACGACGGCACGCTCGTGGTCGTCAGCCACGGCGGCACCATCCGCACCACCATCGGTCGGCTCCTCGGTCTGGAGTCGTACCACTGGGAGGGCCTGGGCGGCCTCTCCAACTGCTGCTGGTCGGTCCTGGGCGAGGGTGCCCGTGGCTGGCGGCTGCTGGAGCACAACGCCGGGACCCTTCCGGAGCCGGTGTTCGGCGACGACGACTGAGGGCTCCCCGGTGGCCGTCCGGGCGGATTTCACTTTCTGGCTGGTCACACGCTAAAGTTCTTCTTGTTCGCGCCGCAGGGCCGCAGAGAATGCAGCAAGCGAAGCGAACAGCGGGGCTATAGCTCAGTTGGTAGAGCGCCTGCATGGCATGCAGGAGGTCAGGAGTTCAATTCTCCTTAGCTCCACAATCGACAATCCCGTCCCCGTCAGGGGGCGGGATTTTCTGTATGCCCACAGCTCGTCAACGGGCCCCGGCGCTCCCCGGGTTCGCGCCGGCCGCCCCCGGCGGGCCGCGTTCCGTTCGCCCGGACTCCGTCCACGACCTCGCCCGCGGCGCGGAGAGCGCCCCACGGCCACCGGGCCGGGGCGGGCGAAACGGTTCGCCCGCGGGCCCGACCCGGGCCGTGCTCCCGGGGATGCGGCCGTGCTCGTTCGCCGACGCCACTGACCCCCTTGCGGGGCCATGGCAGAATCGGACCGCCGGAGGGACGACGGCCCGTCAGGGAGGGGAGAGCGCGATGCCCGCGAGCACGCTCCAGAGTGTCCATGCCCTGGTCGGCGGGGCGACGGCCCGCACGCGGCCCGACTGCCCGCCCCACGGTTCCCCCCACACCGCCCGGACACTCGGCGACAGCGGCGGGATGTCGTGCATGTGCCCGGCCTGCGGCCACAGTTGGAGCTGACCGATGGGTGCACACAGGAGGAAATGCGACTGGTGCGGCAGCGGTACGCCCATCGTCCGCGACATGGATCCGGTCAACGCCGACTACCAGTACTGGTGCGAGGAGTGCGCGCGGGCGCTGATCATAAAAGGCGACCCGATCGAGACGTACCGGGAGCTTGAGGGCGAGCCGATCTACGGCCGGCTGCTGGAGGACCACTGCACGCTCAAGCGGTTCTACTCCTTCGCCACCGCCTGACGGGAATGGATTTGGCGGAGCACCCGGTGGACCGTGTAATGTTGGCGGAGCCGAAGGGGAATCCCCCGGAACGGCACACAGCACGGGGCTATAGCTCAGTTGGTAGAGCGCCTGCATGGCATGCAGGAGGTCAGGAGTTCAATTCTCCTTAGCTCCACAGTGAAGCGGTGGGAAGCGGGTCACCCGGACAGGGTGGCCCGCTTCTTGCTTGTCCGCCGCCGTGCCTGTTCCTGCGGCCGGGGCGCGTGCCGTCGGCCTGTGCGGCGGGACACCCCCGGGCCCTGTTCCCCGGTTCCCGATACGTCTGTGCGCGGTGTGAGGGGCCTGCGGTACCCTGACGCCATGCGTGCCGTACGCCTTCTGCTTAGCGAGCCGCGCTGAATCAGTCCCGACCGATGAAGTCCCCTGGTCGGCATCAGCGCGGCGTCCCCTCCTGTGCGAGGGGCTTTTTCGTTTGGTGCCACTGGCGCCGCAGCCGCGGGGAACGCGGGCAGAGACGACCGATGGAGCTTTGAGGACCATGAGCGAGACGAATTCTTCCTCCGCTGCCGAAAGCGCGGGAGGAGTCCCTTCCGAGGTGACCGCAGCGCACCGTTACACGGCTGCCATGGCCGCTGACATCGAGGCACGCTGGCAGGACTTCTGGGACGCCGACGGCACGTACGAGGCGCCGAACCCGACCGGTGACCTGGCGGACGACCCGGTCCTGGCGGCCCGGCCCAAGAAGTTCGTCATGGACATGTTCCCGTACCCCTCGGGTACCGGGCTGCACGTCGGCCACCCGCTGGGCTACATCGCCACGGACGTCTACGCCAGGCACCAGCGCATGACCGGGCACAACGTCCTGCACACCCTGGGCTTCGACGCCTTCGGGCTGCCGGCCGAGCAGTTCGCCGTGCAGACCGGCACCCACCCGCGGGCCTCGACCGAGGCCAACATGGAGAACATGAAGTCCCAGCTGCGCAGGCTGGGGCTGGGCCACGACAACCGCCGGTCGTTCGCCACGATCGACCCCGAGTACTACAAGTGGACGCAGTGGATCTTCGTCCAGATCTTCAACTCCTGGTACGACCGGGACGCGGAGCGGGCGCGCCCGATCGCCGAGCTGATCGCCCAGTTCGAGAGCGGTGAGCGCACGGTGCCCGGCCCGCGCGCGTGGAGCGAACTGGACGCGGAGGGGCGCGCGAACCTGCTGGGCGAGTACCGCCTGGCGTACGCGTCGGACGCCCCCGTCAACTGGTGCCCCGGCCTGGGCACCGTACTGGCGAACGAGGAGGTGACCGCGGACGGCCGTTCCGAGCGCGGCAACTTCCCCGTCTTCAAGGCGAAGCTGCGCCAGTGGAACATGCGGATCACCGCGTACGCGGACCGGCTGCTGGCCGACCTGGACGCGCTGGACTGGCCCGAAGCGATCAAGCTGCAGCAGCGGAACTGGATCGGCCGTTCCGAGGGCGCCCGGGTGGACTTCGCGGTGGGCTCCGGCTCCGAGCGGATCACGGTGTTCACCACCCGCCAGGACACGCTCTTCGGCGCCACGTACATGGTGCTGGCGCCCGAGCACGAGCTGATCTCCGGCGAGCGGTCGATCGTCCCCGACGCCTGGCCCGAGGGCACGCACGAGGTGTGGACCGGCGGCCACGCGACCCCGGCCGAGGCTGTTGCCCGGTACCGCGCCTTCGCCGCTTCGAAGTCCGACGTCGAGCGCCAGGCCGACGCCAAGGAGAAGACCGGCGTCTTCACCGGCGCGTACGCCGTCAACCCGGTCAGCGGCGAGCCGGTGCCCGTCTTCATCGCCGACTACGTGCTGATGGGGTACGGCACCGGCGCGATCATGGCCGTCCCCGCGCACGACAGCCGCGACTTCGCCTTCGCGCGCGCCTTCGAACTGCCGATGCGCTGTGTCGTGGAGCCGTCCGACGGCCGTGGTACGGACACCTCGGCCTGGGACGACGCCTTCGTGGCGCACGACGCGAAGCTGGTGAACTCCGCCGACACCGACATCTCCCTGGACGGTCTGGGCGTCGTCGAGGCCAAGGCCAGGATCACCGAGTGGCTGACCGCGCGCGGTATCGGCGAGGGCACGGTCAACTTCCGGCTGCGCGACTGGCTGTTCAGCCGCCAGCGCTACTGGGGCGAGCCCTTCCCGATCGTCTACGACGAGGACGGCATCGCCCACTCGCTGCCCGAGTCGATGCTGCCGCTGGAGCTGCCCGAGGTCGAGGACTACTCGCCGCGCACCTTCGACCCGGACGACGCCGACACCTCGCCGGAGACCCCGCTGTCCCGCAACGAGGACTGGGTCGACGTCGAGCTGGACCTGGGCCGCGGGGACGGCGTCAAGAAGTACCGGCGCGAGACCAACACCATGCCCAACTGGGCCGGTTCCTGCTGGTACGAGCTGCGCTACCTGGACCCGCACAACAGCGAGAAGCTGGTCGACCCCACCATCGAGCAGTACTGGATGGGGCCGCGCGAAGGCATGCCGCACGGCGGTGTGGACCTGTACGTCGGCGGCGCCGAGCACGCCGTACTGCACCTGCTGTACGCGCGGTTCTGGTCGAAGGTCCTGTTCGACCTGGGGCACATCTCCTCGGTCGAGCCGTTCCACAAGCTGTACAACCAGGGCATGATCCAGGCCTTCGTCTACCGCGACAGCCGCGGCATCGCCGTTCCGGCCGCCGAGGTCGAGGAGCGGGACGGCGGCTTCTGGTACGCGGGCGAGAAGGTCACCCGGGTCCTGGGCAAGATGGGCAAGTCCCTGAAGAACGCCGTCACTCCGGACGAGATCTGCGCCGAGTACGGCGCGGACACGCTGCGGCTGTACGAGATGGCGATGGGCCCGCTGGACGTCTCACGGCCGTGGGACACCCGTGCGGTGGTCGGACAGTACCGGCTGCTGCAGCGGCTGTGGCGCAATGTCGTCGACGAGGAGACCGGTGAGGTCACCGTCTCCGACGCCGAGGCCGGCGAGGACACGCTGCGCGCGCTGCACAAGGCGATCGACGGGGTCGGCCAGGACCTGGCCGGGCTGCGCTTCAACACCGCCATCGCCAAGATCACCGAGCTGAACAACTTCCTGACCAAGGCGGGCGGCGCCGTACCGCGCACGGTGGCCGAGCAGCTGGTGCTGCTGGTCGCGCCGCTGGCACCGCACATCGCCGAGGAGCTGTGGCACAAGCTGGGGCACAGCGATTCGGTGGTCCACCAGGACTTCCCGGCCGCCGACCCGGCGTACGTGGTGGACGAGACCGTGACCTGCGTCGTGCAGATCAAGGGCAAGGTCAAGGCGCGCCTGGAGATCTCGCCGTCGATCACGGACGCGGACCTGGAGAAGCTGGCGCTGGCCGACCCGGCCGTCGTCGCGGCGCTGGGTGAGGCGGGGATCCGCAAGGTGATCGTGCGGGCGCCGAAGCTGGTGAACATCGTGCCCGCGTAGCCCCGCAGCATGGCATCCGGTGCTCCGGTACGGCACCAAGTACGGCACCGGTCCCGCGTGGGGTGCGAGCTTTCCCCCCAGGGGCAGGTCGGGGGTTCCTGAGGAACCTCCGGCCTGCCCTTTCCGTTTACGGTGGAGATACCGGGTCCGGCACGAAGAGTCCGCACCGCGTCGACAACCGAGGGATGCCTCATGGAAGCCCTGATCCTGATCCTGGCGTTGCTCTTCCTCGCCTTCGTCGGGGTGGGGGCCTACGCGGCCGTCAAGGTGGTCGGCGCGGCCAGGCGGGGCGTGGACCAGACGATCGCGCAGGCCAGGCGCACCGTCGAGGACACCGCGCTGCGCGCGAAGAGCTACGGCCAGCCGGGCGCCGGGGGCGAACTGGCGCAGCTGAGGCTCACACTGCGTACGTCGATGAGGGCCACCCAGGACGCCCTGCACGCGGGCGTGGCGGAGGACGAGTCGCTGCGCGAGACGCTGGGACTCTTCGAACGGCTCAGCGTGCACGGCCTGGAGCTGGACGCTGAGCTGAGACGGCTGGAGCGCGAGCCGGACAAGACCGGACTCGGCCGCCGACTGCCCGGCCTGCGGGAGCGTACGGAGCAGATCACGCACTCGGCCGACGCACTGCGCTGGGCGGCCCGGGACCGGGCCCGGAGGTTCGCCGACGACGATCTGATCGCGCTGAACGCGGAGATCGATGTGGAGGCGGGGGCGCTGCGGCACTGGACGACCTCCGGCGAGGAGGGGGCCGGTACGGCGTCAGGGGAGCGGCCGGGTTCGAGTTCGGCTTCGGCTTCGACCGCGGGCGCGCGGCGGCGGTCCGCGAAGGACACCGGACCGGGCGCCGCGTCCGGGACCACTGCGGGACCCGAGGCGATCACCGGGCGGGACCGCGACGAACCGCGGCGCCGCTATCCGTGGCAGAAGACCGGCCGCCCGGAGAGCACCACCTGAGTGATCGCCGGGAGGGGCCGCGCTGCCGTGCCCCGGCACCTGCGGGTAATCTCCCGCTCATGTCCCGCCATGTCGCGATCGTCACCGATTCCACGGCCTACCTGCCGCAGCAGACGTTGGTGCGGCACAGCATCACAGCGGTGCCGCTGACCGTGGTCCTCGGCGACCGGGCCCTGGAGGACGGTACGGAGACCTCGGCCCGCGCACTGGCCCTGGCCCTTCAGAAGCGGCGCTCGGTGACCACGTCCCGGCCCAGCCCCGAGGTCTTCGCGGCCACCTACCGGGCGGCAGCCGAGGCGGGGGCGACCGGCATCGTCTCGCTGCATCTGTCGGCCGAGTTCTCCGGGACGTACGACGCCGCCGTGCTGGCGGCGAAGGAAGCGCCCGTACCGGTACGGGTGGTGGACACCGGCGTGGTCGCCATGGCCCTCGGGTTCTGCGCACTGTCGGCCGCCGGGACCGCGGAGGCCGGCGGCACGCTGGACGAGGCGGTGGCCGCCGCGGAGAAGCGCGCCGGGGGCACGTCCGCGTACTTCTACGTGGACACCCTGGACTACCTGCGCCGCGGCGGCCGGATCGGTGCGGCACAGGCGCTGCTCGGCTCGGCGCTCGCGGTGAAGCCGCTGCTGGAGCTCGACGGCGGCCGGATCGAAATGCGGGAGAAGGTACGCACGGCCTCGAAGGCGATCGCCCGGCTGGAGGAGATCGCCGCCGACCGGGCGGGGGCGGATCAGGTGGACATCGCGGTACACCATCTGGCGGCGCCCGAGCGGGCGGCGGCGCTCGCGGAACGGCTGCGCGACCGTGTGCCGGGCCTGGTCGACCTGCATGTCAGCGAGGTGGGCGCGGTCATCGGAGCGCATACCGGACCGGGACTGCTGGGAGTTGTCGTCTCACTGCGCTGAAGCCGCTCGATCGGGTGGCGGTGTTATCCACAAGTGCCGGGTTCTCCACCGTAATTGACCTTGATCAGCGGGGGCCGGGGGAGATGCCTACCGTCTCGTGGCATGACTTCCCGAACGCTCAGCCCACGTTCTGCGACCAGCGGCCCCGGCCGTGCGCCCGCGTCGGACGGCCGCGCCCGCCATGCCGCCGCACGACGCCGTTCGCGACGAGTCCGTACGCCGTCGCCCCGGGCGCCACTGCTTCTGCGCGCGGAGGCGCTGTTTCCGGCTGCGCCGAGGGAATCGGTGGGGAGGGCTGCGCCGGTCGAGCGGGTCGAGTGTGCAGATCTTGGTGTTCCAGGTCGGGGTGGCACGGGTCGGGATAGCACGGGTCGGGATGGCACGGGTCGGGATGGCACGGGTCGGGATGGCACGGGTCGAGGTGGCACGGGTCGGGGTGGCACAGGTCGGGATAGCACGGGTCCGGGTGGTCCCGGCCCCGGCGGTTCAGGTCCGGGTGGTCCCGGGGTTTCGGGTGCGGCGGGTGCGCCAAGTACGCCGGGTGGTTCGGCTGCAACCGGTGGGGCGCGTGCGGGGGTTGCCGCAGGCGGGCCGGGCGTATCCGCGGCGCCCTCGTCGGCCGGCAGAATCGGCGCGGCCGTGACCGGCGCCGGGGCAGCGCTGCGTGAGCGTCTGCCGTTATGGGCGCAGGCGCGGTGCGGACTCGCTCCCCGGACACTCGCCGCGCTGGCTGCCGTCCTCGTGGTGGCCGTGGTCTTCGCCGTCCAGCACTTCTGGACCGGACGCCCCCAATCCGTCAGAGCGCCGGAGATGGTCAGCGAGGGGGCGCCCGCTGCCGTTCCGAAGGCGACAGCAGGGTCAGGGGCACCCGGTCGGCCCCGGCAGCCTGCCGGCGCCGGGCCGACCGGGGCGTCCGCCGCACGGATCGTCGTGGATGTCAGCGGCAAGGTCCGTAGCCCGGGAATCCAGCGCCTGCCCGCCGGTTCGCGGGTCGCCGACGCCCTGCGGGCGGCCGGCGGGATCAAGGCGGGAGTGGACGCGGTCGGGCTGAACCGGGCACGGGTGCTCACCGACGGCGAGCAGGTCGTCGTCGGTGAGCCGCCCGCACCACAGTCCGCGGTCGGCGGAGGCGCCGCTCCTGCGGGCGGCACCGGCCCGCCGACCGGGGCCGCCGCGGCGCCGGTGAGCCTCAGTACCGCCACTGCGGAGCAGCTCAACACCCTGCCCGGCGTCGGCCCCGTACTGGCTCAGCACATCATCGACTACCGCACCCAGCACGGCGGTTTCGGCTCCGTCGGTGAGCTCCGTGAGGTCAACGGCATCGGTGACCGGCGCTTCTCCGACCTCCAGCCTCTCGTACAGCCATGACACGTTCAGGCGGACCACTGCCAACAGCCGTGGCACGCACCGCAGTCCACGCGGCATCCGGCCACCGGCTCGGCGCGTCCGATCCACGGCAGGAGGGCCCTGTCGATCTGCGGCTGGTGGCGCCCGCACTGGCCGCGTGGCTTGCGGCGGCCCTGGCTGTGGCGGCACCGGGCCGGTGGACGCTCTGTGCGGTCGCGGCCTGCGTCTGTGCGGCAGCGGTGCTGCTGGTGCGCCGGGCCGTCCGGCCGGGAAACCGGCTGAACGCGACCGCCGCGGCAGCGACTCTGCTCTGTGCCGCTGCGGGCGCGGTCTCGGGCGGACTGCACGGGGCCGATGCCCGGCGGGGCCCGGTGCCAGGGCTGGCGCGCCAATCGGCCCGTGTCACAGCGGAGTTGACCGTCACGTCCGATCCCCGTCCGACGCGTCCCCGGATCCGCGGGGACCACGCGGCGCCCCCGTCCTTCGTCCTCGACGCGGAGATCACCCGAGTACGGGCGCCCGGCGGCAGCACGTCCACCGTCCGTACTCCCGTCCTGGTGATCGCCCACTCCGCCGAGTGGCAGCGGCTGCTGCCCACCACCCGGCTGCGGCTGACCGCTCGGCTGGAGGCTCCGCTGTCGGACGACGACCGCATCGCTGCCGTGCTGAGCGTGCCGGGCAGGGAGCCCCCGCGCGTCACCGGAGCGCCGACCGGTGTCCAGAGCCTGGCGGGAGACCTGCGTGCCGGGCTGCGGGCGGCGAGCGACGGGCTCGCCCCGGACGCGCGGGCCCTGCTTCCCGGGCTGGTCGTGGGGGACACCTCCAGGATTCCGCCCGACCTCCGCGACGCCTTCCAGACCACCGACCTGACGCACCTGCTCGCGGTGTCGGGAAGTAACCTCACGCTGATCCTGGCTCTGCTGATCGGCCCGCCCGGTGCTGCGCTGCGGGCCGAACGGGGCGGGCTCGCACCGCGGTTCGGCATCCCGCTGCGGGCGACGGCCGTGCTCGGCGGGATACTGACCCTGGCCTTCGTGATCGTGTGCCGACCGGATCCGAGCGTGCTGCGGGCCGCGGCCTGCGGACTCGTCACGCTGCTCGCGATCGGCACGGGGCGCCGGAGATCGCTCATCCCGGCACTGGCCGCAGCGGTACTGCTGCTGGTGCTGTACGACCCCTGGCTGGCCCGCAGTTACGGCTTCGTCCTCTCCGTCCTGGCCACCGGCGCCCTCCTCACCATCGGGCCGACCTGGAGCGCCGCGCTGCAACGGCGCGGAGTGCCGCCGCGGCTCGCCGAGGTGGTCGCGGCGGCAGCCGCCGCACAGGCGGTCTGCGCCCCGGTCATCGTGCTGCTGTCGTCCCGGGTCGGGCTGGTGGCCGTCCCCTGCAATCTCCTCGCCGAACTCGCGGTGGGACCCGCGACGGTCCTCGGCTTCGCCTCTCTGGCGACCGCTCCGGTGTCCACGGCGGTGGCAGGCGTGCTGGCCCGGTGCGCGGGATGGCCGGCCGGCTGGATCGCCGCCGTCGCACGCGGTGGTGCCGCACTTCCCGGCGCGCAGGTCGACTGGCCCGGGGGCCGGTCCGGTGCACTGCTGCTCGCCGTCGTCACGGTGGCCCTCGTGGCCGCCGCCCGAAGGCTGCGCCATCACCCCTGGGTGGCGGCCGTCTGCGTACTGCTGCTGTTCGTCGCCGTGCTGCGGCCCGCTCCGCTCACCCGTGTCGTCACCGGCTGGCCACCTCCCGGCTGGACGTACGCGATGTGTGATGTCGGCCAGGGCGATGCCACTGTGCTGGCGGCAGGTGCGGGGACAGCCGTTGTCATCGACGCGGGCCCGGATCCGCACCTCGTCGACCACTGCCTGCGTGAACTCGGCGTCACCCGTATCCCGCTCCTCCTGCTCACCCACTTCCATGCCGATCATGTGGCCGGGCTGCCCGGCGTACTGCGCGGCCGGGCCGTCGGCACGATCGAGACGACGAACCTCCAGGACCCGCAGGACCAGAGCGCGTCCGTACGGAGAGCGGCAGCGGCGGCGCACATCCCTGTGGTCCGGGCGGGACCGGGGGAGCAGCGCCGTATCGGACAGCTCGGCTGGCAGGTGCTGTGGCCACCGGCCGGACCCGCGCCGGTCCCGGACGGACCGAACGACGCCAGTGTCACCCTGCTCGTGCACGCCGCCGGCCTGACCCTGCTGCTCCCCGGCGATCTGGAACCACCCGCGCAGGAAGCGCTGTTACGGGCCTACCCGGCGCTGCCCCCGGTGGACGTGCTGAAGGTCGCCCATCACGGCTCGGCGTACCAGGACCCCGGCCTGCTGCGTGCCGTCCACCCTCGGCTCGCGCTGATCTCGTGCGGGCAGGACAACCCGTACGGTCACCCGGCCCCGCGTACGGTCGCGGCCCTGCGCGCGGGCGGCGCCACCGTGCTGCGTACCGACACGGACGGCTCCATCGCGGTGACGGGCACGGGGCCCGCGCTGCGCGCCATACCCAACGGAGGCTGACCGGCGACGGCGACGGCGATGGCGATGTCGTACGGCGTGACCTGGACGCCTGCCGTGCGGCGGGACCCGGACGGCTGACCCGAGGTCCTCGCACGTAGACCCGAGGACTCCGCACGTAGACCCGAGGACTCCGCGCGGCAGCACCGGGTGCCGGTGCTGCGGGACGTCTCCGGCGGTACGGGTTCGTCCACTTCGCAGGGAGTACAAGTCGTGACAGGTGACGCCAACCCCCACGACCAGCACAGTTTGCCCAGAACGCCCCCACAATGATCGAATGTCTATTCGTCAACGGGTCGCCGCCCCGACAACGACGTCCTGCTGTGCGTGCGACCGAGGATCGGTCCTACGCACGGGGGTTCGTGAAAAGTGTTCAGCCGTTGGTTTGGCAGCAGGTCCACCGGCGTCGCCCGCAGCGGTGGCCTCCTCGGAGAGCTGACGGTCCCCGAGCGCGGGGGCGTGCTCACCTGCCGGGTGCTCGATCCGGTCAACGAGCCTGTGCAGCAGGCCGAGTTCGTCCTCACCGACAGGATGGGCCGCAGGACCGTGGGCGGTGAGACCGACCCGTACGGCTCCGTGTTCACCACCGTCCCCGCCGGTGAGTACCGGCTCGCCGTCACCGCCGAGGGCTTCACCCCCTTCCACGGGAACGTCACCGTGACCGAGGGCGGTCACGCCGCCATGGGCGGGGTGACCCTCCAGATCGCCCAGCCCCCCACGCTGCCGGAACCCGGCGAGTGGGAGATCGAGCCGACGCACTCGCACATCAGCTTCACCGCCCGGCACATCGGGATGGCGCGTATCCACGGCCGTTTCAACACCTTCGCCGGAGCGGTCAGGATCGCGGACCACATGGAGCAGTCGGCCATGCACGTGATCATCGACGCGGCGTCCATCGACACCAACGTCCAGATGCGCGACGACCATCTGCGCTCCGGCGACTTCCTCGACGTGGCGCACTTCCCGACGCTGGAGTTCTACAGCGAGCGCTTCGTCCACCGCGGCGGCAGCCGTTGGGGCGTGACCGGCGCGCTCACCCTGCACGGTGTCAGCCGCACCGTCACGCTCGACACGCAGTACCTGGGCATCGGCAACGGCATGGAGGGCGAGATCCGCGCCGCCTGCCGGGCCACCACCGAACTGCACCGGGAGGACTTCACCGTCACCTGGCAGACCATGCTGGCCCGGGGTATCGCGGCGGTCGGCAACAGCGTCACCATCGACCTGGACATCCAGATCGTGAAGAAGGCCGCCCCGAACACGCCCTGACGGGACAAACTCTTAGCCTGGCCTGGCCAGGCCAGGGCCGTGCCTCAGGGCGTCTCCAGCCACCCTTCGTACTCCGCCGCGAAGGTGTCCAGCTCGGCGGGGGCCAGCCGCCCGTCCGGATCCTCGACGACGACCAGCCACTGCGCGTCCTCGGCGTCGTCCTCACCGGCCAGCGCGTCCCGTACGAGCTGGGGCTCCTGGCTCACCCCGAAACGGTCGGCGAGTTCCCCCGCCACCTCCTCCGCGGTGTCGCGGTCCGGCAGCACCAGCACATGTCTCACATCGCTCACCTGGCCATTCTCCGCCACGTACGGGAGTGTCAGTGCCCCGTGGGATGCTGGACCGCGATGATCCGCAAACAGAGCCAGCAGAATTCCGCCGACGACGTCCTCGCACCCGTCACCCTCGCCGTCGGGCAGGAGGACCTGCTGCTCGACCGCGCGGTGCAGCAGGTGGTCGCAGCCGCCCGTGCCGCCGACGCCGACACGGACGTCCGGGATCTCACGTCCGACCAGCTCCAGCCCGGCACGCTCGCCGAGCTGACCAGCCCTTCGCTCTTCGCGGAGCGCAAGGTCGTGATCGTGCGGAACGCGCAGGACCTCTCGGCCGACACGATCAAGGACGTCAAGGACTACCTGGGCGCTCCCGCCGAGGAGATCACCCTGGTGCTTCTCCATGCGGGAGGGGCCAAGGGCAAGGGACTGCTGGACGCCGCGCGTAAGGCCGGTGCCCGCGAGGTCGCCTGCCCGAAGACGACCAAGCCCGCGGAGCGGCTCTCCTTCGTACGGTCGGAGTTCCGCGCCCTGGGCCGTTCCGCCACCCCCGAGGCCTGCCAGGCGCTGGTCGATTCGATCGGCAGCGATCTGCGCGAGCTCGCGAGCGCGGCCTCCCAGCTCGTCGCGGACGTCGAGGGCACCATCGACGAGGCCGTCGTCGGCCGCTACTACACGGGCCGAGCCGAGGCGTCCAGCTTCACCGTCGCCGACCGGGCCGTCGAGGGGCGGACCGCCGAAGCGCTGGAGGCGCTGCGCTGGTCGCTGTCGACCGGGGTGGCTCCCGTACTGATCACCAGCGCGCTGGCCCAAGGGGTCCGCGCCATCGGCAAGCTCTCCTCGGCGCGTGGCGGCCGTCCCGCCGATCTCGCGCGCGAGCTGGGCATGCCGCCGTGGAAGATCGACCGGGTGCGCCAGCAGATGCGCGGCTGGACACCGGACGGGGTCGCGCTCGCGCTGCTGGCCGTCGCCGAGGCCGACGCGGGGGTCAAGGGCGGCGGCGACGATCCGGAGTACGCGCTGGAGAAGGCCGTGGTCACGGTGGCCCGCGCGGCCCGCCTCCGGCGTTAGGGCCTGTCCGACCGCGCCCCTAGCAGACGCCCCGAGCAGGCGCCCCGAGCAGCCGCCCCGACCACGCGCCGGAGCACGCGCCGGAGCACGCGCACCACGCACGCCGAAGGCCCCGCTCCCGTCCTGGGGAAGGACGGCAGCGGGGCCTTCGGCTCAAGCATCTGTGCGCCGCACCCGCGTGGCGAACGCAGGCCGTGTGCGGCGCGGGGTGTCGTACCGGAGCGGGTAGAGGGACCGCTGGGTCCGGGACGACGGCTGGGCTCGGAGAGCCCGTCATGCGAAGTCAGTCGGACGGAACGTCGGACCGAATCGTTCAGGCAGCGAGACCGGCAACGCGCTTGGCGATGGCCGACTTCTTGTTGGCAGCGGCGTTCTTGTGGATGACGCCCTTGCTGACAGCCTTGTCGAGCTGCTGCGAGGCCAGACGAGCGGCCACGGTGGCCTTCTCGACGTCGCCCGCGACAGCGGCCTCACGGGCCTTGCGGATCGCGGTCTTGAGCGACGACTTGACGGCCTTGTTACGCAGGCGCGCCTTCTCGTTGGTCTTGTTCCGCTTGATCTGGGACTTGATGTTCGCCACGAAAGAGCCTTTTCAGGTTCGATTGAATTTCGATGAGTGCCCCACGCCGACCCGTACGGATCCGGTTCAGCGGTTTCGGGTGACCGATGCGCGTCGACGGACTCGTGCGAAGGGGGCAGGAGGCACAGCTGACCACGGTATCAGCCGTCCACCCACCAGCCCAAAACGGGCTCCGGTGCCCAGTCGTGGGACCATGGCAGCTACGTATCGATCCGCCATCGCCCGAGACGAGACGCCCCGCGTCTCAAGAATCAGGACCTTGCGTGCCCGCGACTCCTACCCACGTGCCCGAGCCGAGCCGTACCGACCCGGCGCTGATCCGCAATTTCTGCATCATCGCGCACATCGACCACGGCAAGTCGACCCTTGCCGACCGGATGCTTCAGCTGACCGGTGTGGTCGACCAGCGGCAGATGCGCGCTCAGTACCTCGACCGTATGGACATCGAGCGTGAGCGCGGCATCACGATCAAGTCCCAGGCGGTCCGGCTGCCCTGGGCGCCCACCACGGGCGACGGCCAGGGCAAGACCCATGTCCTGAACATGATCGACACCCCTGGTCACGTGGACTTCACCTATGAGGTCTCCCGCTCCCTCGCGGCATGCGAGGGCACGGTTCTGCTGGTGGACGCCGCCCAGGGCATCGAGGCCCAGACTCTCGCCAACCTCTATCTGGCGATGGAGAACGACCTCACGATCGTTCCGGTGCTCAACAAGATCGACCTGCCGGCCGCGCAGCCCGAGAAGTTCTCCGAGGAGCTGGCGAACCTCATCGGCTGCCAGCCGGAGGATGTGCTGAAGGTCTCGGCCAAGACCGGCGTCGGGGTGGATGCCCTGCTCGACCGCGTCGTCAAGGACGTCCCGGCCCCGATCGGCGCGGCCGACGCCCCGGCCCGCGCGATGATCTTCGACTCGGTCTACGACTCCTACCGCGGCGTCGTGACGTACGTCCGGGTCATCGACGGCTCGCTCAACAAGCGCGAGCGCATCCGGATGATGTCCACCAACGCCACCCACGAACTGCTGGAGATCGGCGTCTCCTCGCCGGAGATGACCCCCTCCGACGGTCTGGGCGTCGGCGAGGTCGGCTACATCATCACCGGTGTGAAGGACGTCAGGCAGTCCAAGGTCGGTGACACCATCACCTCCCTGCACAAGGGCGCCACCGAGGCGCTGGGCGGCTACAAGGACCCCAAGCCGATGGTGTTCTCGGGGCTCTACCCGCTGGACGGCTCGGACTACCCGGACCTGCGCGAGGCCCTGGAGAAGCTCCAGCTCAACGACGCGGCGCTGGTGTACGAACCGGAGACCTCGGCGGCGCTGGGCTTCGGCTTCCGCGTCGGCTTCCTCGGGCTGCTCCACCTCGACGTGGTCCGGGAGCGGCTGGAGCGCGAGTTCAACCTGGAGCTCATCGCCACCGCCCCCAACGTGGTCTACCGCGTGGAGATGGAGGACGGTACCGAGCACACCGTCACCAACCCGAGCGAGTTCCCCGAGGGCAAGATCGACAAGGTGCACGAGCCGGTCGTCCGCGCCACGGTGCTGGCCCCCAGCGAGTTCATCGGCGCGATCATGGAGCTCTGCCAGAACCGGCGCGGCGCCCTGCTCGGCATGGACTACCTCTCCGAGGACCGCGTAGAGATCCGCTACACCCTGCCGCTCGCCGAGATCGTCTTCGACTTCTTCGACCAGCTGAAGTCCAAGACCCGCGGCTACGCCTCGCTCGACTACGAGCCCACCGGCGAGCAGAGCGCCCAGCTCGTCAAGGTCGACATCCTGCTGCACGGCGACAAGGTCGACGCCTTCTCCGCCGTCACGCACAAGGACAAGGCGTACGCGTACGGGGTGCGGCTCGTCGCCAAGCTGCAGAAGCTCATTCCCCGGCAGAACTTCGAGGTGCCGATCCAGGCGGCCATCGGCGCCCGGGTCATCGCCCGTGAGACCGTCCGCGCCATCCGCAAGGACGTCCTCGCCAAGTGCTACGGCGGTGACATCTCCCGTAAGCGGAAGCTGCTGGAGAAGCAGAAGGAAGGCAAGAAGCGGATGAAGATGGTCGGCAACGTGGAGGTCCCGCAGGAGGCCTTCATCGCGGTGCTGTCCACCGACGAGTCCGGCGAGGCCAAGAAGAAGTAGCCGGAGCAGAACAGCGGCCTGGCGCAGTGGACCAGGTCGTAACCCGGAGGGCGGAACGCGCAGGCGGTTCCGTGCACCGGGCTGACGGGCCCCCGTACCTCGGTGCGGGGGCCCGTTCGTTATGAAGCACACGCCTGCTCCCCCTTACGTGGCGGACACTGGCGCTCTACTCTGATCCTTAGTTACTCGCCAGTTAAATACCAGCCACCAGCCAGTCGTGCAGTGCTGCCCGTAGGCCCGGAGGACGACGTCGTGAGCGACACCCAGACCTTGATCGATAACCGGCCGCCCTCCGTGGCGACCCTTTTCACCCAGCGGGTTGCCGACACGCCCGATGCCGAGGCGTACCGCTATCCGGTGCCCGCCGCTTCCGGTGACGGACCCGACGAGTGGAAGTCGCTGAGCTGGGGGCAGGCCGCCGAGCGGGTGTACGCCGTCGCGGCCGGTCTGATCGACCTCGGCGTCGCCCCGGAGGAGCGCGTCGCGCTCGCCTCCGGCACCCGGGTCGAATGGATACTGGCCGACCTCGGCGTGATGTGCGCGGGCGCGGCGACCACCACGATCTACCCGTCGACGAACACCGAGGAGTCCGCGTACATCCTCTCCGACTCCGAGAGCCGGGTGCTGATCGCGGAGGACGCCGTACAGCTGGCCAAGGCGCGGGAGCGGCGGGCCGAGCTGCCGGACCTCCGCCATGTCGTGGTGATCGACGCCGCGGGCCTGGAGCCCGACGAGAGCGGCTGGGTGCTGACGCTGGCCGAGCTGGAGGCCCGCGGAGCGGCGTACCTGGAGAAGAACCCCGGGGCGGTCAAGGAGCGGACCGCGGCCATCACCGCCGACCAGCTGGCCACGCTGATCTACACCTCGGGCACCACGGGCAGGCCCAAGGGCGTACGGCTGCCGCACGACAACTGGTCGTACATGGCCAAGGCCACGGTGGGGACCGGCCTGATCACCAAGGACGACGTCCAGTACCTCTGGCTGCCGCTCGCTCACGTCTTCGGCAAGGTGCTGACCTCCGGGCAGATCGAGGTCGGCCATGTGACCGCCGTCGACGGCCGGGTGGACAAGATCATCGAGAACCTTCCGGTGGTGCAGCCGACCTACATGGCCGCGGTCCCGCGGATATTCGAGAAGGTCTACAACGGGGTCGCCGCCAAGGCACGGGCCGGTGGCCCCGCAAAGTACAAGATCTTCCAGTGGGCCGCCGAGGTGGCGCGCGAGTACGCGAAGGTCACCCAGGACAACTACCGGCACACCGGCACCACCTCGGCGCCGTTCGCGCTCACGGCCAAGCACAAGGTCGCCGACGCACTCGTGTACTCCAAGATCCGCGAGGCGTTCGGCGGCCGGCTGCGCGCCTGTGTCTCGGGTTCGGCCGCGCTCGCTCCCGACATAGGGCTCTTCTTCGCCGGCGCCGGTATCCACATCCTGGAGGGGTACGGCCTCACGGAGTCCAGCGCCGCCTCCTTCGTCAACCCGGGCGAGGCCTACCGCACCGGCACGGTCGGCAAGCCGCTGCCCGGCACCGAGGTACGGATCGCCGACGACGGCGAGATCATGCTCCGCGGTCCCGGCATCATGGCGGGCTACCACCGGCTGCCGGAGAAGACCGCCGAGGTGCTGGAGTCCGACGGCTGGTTCCACACCGGCGACATCGGCGAGCTGTCGTCCGACGGCTATCTGCGGATCACCGACCGCAAGAAGGACCTGATCAAGACGTCGGGCGGCAAGTACATCGCACCGGCCGAGGTCGAGGGACAGTTCAAGGCCGTCTGCCCGTTCGTCTCCAACATCCTGGTGCACGGCGCGGACCGGAACTTCTGTACGGCCCTGATCTCGCTCGACGAGCCGACCATCATGGGCTGGGCGCAGGAGAACGGCCTCGGCGGCCGGACGTACGCCGAGGTGGTGGCCACCAAGCAGGTCGAGTCGCTGATCGGCGGCTATGTGAAGGAGCTCAACGAAGGGCTCCAGCGCTGGCAGACCGTCAAGAAGTTCCGGCTGCTGCCGCGCGATCTGGACATCGAGCACGGTGAGCTGACGCCCAGCCTCAAGCTGAAGAGGCCGGTCGTCGAGCGGGAGTACAAGGCGCTCATCGACGACATGTACGCGGGGGCGCGCGAGGCGTAGACGCGGGCTCGCGGGGCTCCTGGGGCGGACGGGCCGGTCCGGGCCCCGCTCACGCCCTGCGCCCGGTGCGCTCCGGCGCGCGCGGGCGCACCCGTGCCACCCCGCTGACCTGTGTGTTTGGCATCCGGCGTCACCCAGTTCAGTGACTCGGCGCATATGGGCGGGCTCAGTCTGTCACTCTGGCGGTGCCGTAAGCGGCACAACGTCAGATCTGGTCAGGGAGCCGCACTGTGGTGTCCATTCCCGTGCAGAGGGAGACAGCGGTCCGCTCCGCACGCCCTCCCGGACCACCACCGGTCGCCGCACCGTCCGTGGTGGTCCGCACCAGCCTGCCCGGCAACCAACTGGCCGCGTCCGCCGCGCGCCGGTTCGTGCGTGCCGCGCTCGCCGACTGGACCGCGCTCGGGCTGCCGACCGCCACCGGGTTCACCGACCAGCTCGCCGACGACGCGGTGCTCATCGTCAGCGAACTCGTCACCAACGCCGTGGTGCACGCGGGTACCACGGTCGACCTGCTCGTCCGCCTGGAGGAGGCGCTCGCCGACGAGCCGCCCGCGCTGGTCGTCGAGATCTCCGACCACCACCCCGCGCGCGCGGTGCGCAACGAA
Organism: Streptomyces sp. A 4/2; assembly: GCF_940670765.1. Lineage (GTDB taxonomy): Bacteria > Actinomycetota > Actinomycetes > Streptomycetales > Streptomycetaceae > Streptomyces. The sequence continues at coordinate 76,359 of NZ_CALNVW010000007.1, read as the reverse complement.
CCGGAGGCACAGCAGGACCCCGGCATCCCCGAGTACGGACGCGGACTGCGGCTCGTCTCGGCCCTGGCCGAGAGCTGGGGCATCACGTACCACACCGGCCGCAAGACCGTCTGGACCAGGCTGCCGGTCGGCGACGGTGACCCGCACCCGGCCCCCGGCAGTGACCAGCGGCTCCAGTGGGGCCTGCGGGCCGCCGAGATCCTGGCTCCCGCGCCCCGGCGTGCGCCGGGGGACGACCGGGAGTGGAGCAGCGGGGGCGCGCTGTCGTTCCTCGCCGAGGCCTCGGAACTGCTCGCCGGACAGTTCGACGAGGACATGATCGCCGCGCTCGCCGGGCAGCTCCTGGTGCCCAGGCTCGGCGACTGGTGCGCCGTCTGGCTGGACCCGGAGGCGGGCGGCCCGGGGCGCAGGCCGCGGCTCTCCCGGGTCTGGCACACCAAGGAGAACCGGATCGACGAACTGCGGGCCGCGCTGGAGAGGGAACCCCCGAAGCTGCCGGAGTCCGCCCGCGGTGCGGGCGTGCCCGTGCCGTGGCCGGGTCTGAACGAGCCCCCCGGGGCCACCGGTGGCGCCGGAGCCGCCGGGACGGACGGGGTGGCGCTCGGCTACCGGCTGCTCGCGGCCGGCCGGCCGCTGGGCACCCTGCTGCTCGGCCGGACCGGACTCCAGCGCGCCTCCGAGGAGGTGAGCGGCCTGGTCGAGGACTTCGCGCGACGGGTCGCCCTGGCGATCGCCGCCGCCCGCCAGTACACCCGGCAGGCCACCATCAGCCGGGTGCTCCAGCGCGGACTGCTGCCCAGCAGCGTCGCGGAGATCCCCGGTGTCGACAGCGCCCTGGTCTACGAGCCGCGCGGCGAGGGCGTCGTCGGCGGCGACTTCTACGATGTCTTCCCCGGCGACGCCGCAGGGGGCCGCTGGTGCTTCGCCCTCGGCGACGTCCAGGGCAGCGGCCCCGAGGCGGCGGTCGTCACCGGCCTCGCCAGACCCTGGCTGCGGCTGCTCGCCCGGGAGGGCTACCAGGTCTCCGGTGTGCTCGACCGGCTCAACAAACTGCTCCTCGACGACGCGATGGAGACGGCCGAGGCGGCGGCCCGGATGGTCGCGGTGGCCGGTGGCCAGGACATGCCCGAGGACCCCCAGTCCCGCTTCCTCTCGCTGCTCTACGGCGAACTGGTGCCGCTCGCCGGAGGCGGCGTGCGCTGCACCCTCTCCAGCGCCGGCCACCCGCTGCCGCTGCTGCTGCGCCCGGACGGCACGGTACGGCCGGCGGCGGCCCCGCAGATGCTGCTAGGCGTGATCGAGGGGGTCGCGTACGAGAGCGAGACGTTCGACCTGCTGCCCGGCGACACCCTGCTCTGTGTCACCGACGGCGTCACCGAGCGGCGGGCGGGTCCGCGCATGTTCGATGACGGTGACGGACTGGCGACCGAGCTGGCGGACTGCACGGGGCTGACCGCACAGGGGGTCGCCGAGCGGATCAAGCACGCGGTGTACGCATTCGGCATCGAGCCCCTCGACGACGACCTGGCGCTGCTGGTGCTGCGGGCGGAGTGACGCGGGTAGAAGCCGTGTTCCGGAAGTCCCGTCTGCCCCGCGGCGTCCGGTACGCACCTGCGTGGACCGGGCGGCCCGCGAGCCGAGTGACAATGGGGACATGCCTTCCGTACTGCCCGATGGTGAACCCGTGCCCGAAGACGGGGCGCTGCCCGGTCATGCCCTGGAGGGCGCGGGTGACCGGCCGCTCGGCTTCTACCTGCATGTGCCCTACTGCGCGACGCGCTGCGGGTACTGCGACTTCAACACCTACACCGCCACCGAACTGCGCGGCTCGGGCGGCGTGCTGGCCTCCCGGGACAACTACGCGTCGACCCTCACCGAAGAGGTCCGGCTGGCCCGGAAGGTGCTCGGCGACGACCCGCGGCCGGTCAGCACGGTCTTCGTCGGCGGCGGTACGCCGACCCTGCTCGACGCCGCCGACCTGGTACGGATGCTCGCCGCCGTCCGGGACGAGTTCGGCCTCGCCGAGAACGCCGAGATCACCACCGAGGCGAATCCGGAGTCCGTCGGCCCCGAGTACCTGGCGACCCTGCGGGCCGGGGGCTTCAACCGGATCTCGTTCGGGATGCAGAGCGCCCGGCAGCACGTACTGAAGATCCTCGACCGCACGCACACCCCCGGACGGCCCGAGGCGTGCGTCGCGGAAGCACGGGCCGCGGGCTTCGACCACGTCAACCTCGACCTGATCTACGGCACACCGGGGGAGTCCGACGACGACTGGCGGGCCTCGCTGGACGCGGCCGTCGGCGCGGGCCCCGACCACGTCTCCGCGTACGCGCTGATCGTCGAGGAGGGCACCCAGCTGGCCCGCCGGATCCGGCGCGGCGAGGTCCCGATGACGGACGACGACGAACACGCCGACCGCTATCTGATCGCCGATTCCGTGCTCTCCGACGCGGGCTTCTCGTGGTACGAGGTGTCCAACTGGGCCACCACCGAAGCGGGCCGCTGCCTGCACAACGAGCTGTACTGGCGCGGCGCGGACTGGTGGGGCGCAGGCCCCGGCGCGCACAGCCATGTGGGCGGCGTGCGCTGGTGGAACGTGAAGCACCCCGGCGCGTACGCGGCAGCCCTGGCGTCCGGGAAGTCTCCGGGCGCGGGCCGCGAGATCCTGCCCGCCGAGGACCGCCGGGTGGAGCGCATCCTGCTGGAACTGCGCCTGCGCGAGGGCTGCCCGCTGTCCGTCCTGGCCCCGGCGGGCCTGGCGGCCTCCCGGCGCGCACTGGCGGACGGACTGCTGGAGGCGGAGGCGTACGGGGCGGGACGCGCGGTGCTCACCCTGCGGGGGCGGCTGCTGGCGGACGCGGTGGTCCGGGACCTGGTCGACTGAGGCCTGGTCGCCCTGCGCGCGGGCCGTCCGTGTCCGGGCGGAGTCCTGTGCGCGGGCCGTCCGTACGGGGGCTCCGCCCGGACCCCGCTCCTCAAACGCCGGAGGGGCTGGAATCAGCTGTGACGAAGTCGATCAGCTCCTCCACCCGCCCCAGCAGCTCCGGCTCCAGATCCCGGTAGGACCGCACGCAGGAGAGAATCCGCTGCCAGGCCGCCCCGGTGTTCTCCGGCCACCCCAGCGCCCGGCAGACCCCCGTCTTCCAGTCCTGTCCGCGCTGCACCCGCGGCCACCCCGGGATCCCCACCGACGACGGCTTCACCGCCTCCCAGACGTCGATGTACGGGTGCCCCACGACCAGCGCGTGGTCGCCGGTGACCTCCGCGGCGATCCGGGACTCCTTGGAGCCGGGCACCAGGTGGTCGACCAGCACACCCAGCCGCGCGTCCGCCGCGGGGCCGAACTCCGCCACGATCGAGGGGAGATCGTCGATGCCCTCCAGGTACTCGACGACGACCCCTTCGATCCGCAGGTCGTCACCCCACACCCGCTCCACCAGCTCGGCGTCGTGCCGCCCCTCCACATAGATCCGCCCGGCCCGCGCGACCCGGGCGCGGGCCCCGGGGACCGCCACCGACCCGGAGGCCGTACGCAACGGGCGCACCGGAGCCGCGGTGGGGCGCACCAGGGTGACCGGGCGGCCCTCCAGCAGGAAACCGCGCGGCCCCATCGGGAACACCCGGTGCTTGCCGAACCGGTCCTCCAGCGTGACCGTCGGCCCCTCGGCCGTCTTCTCGCACCGGATCACCGCACCGCAGAACCCGGTGGCGATCTCCTCGACCACCAGATCGGGCTCGGCCGCGACCTCGCGGGCGGGCGTCTGCTTCTTCCACGGCGGCGTGAGGTCCGGGCTGTAGCTGCGCATTCCGCAGACGCTACGACACCCCGGAGCGCGCTGCCAGCACATCCCGCTGGGCGCGGACGAAGGCCGCGTCGACCACGGCCCCGTGCCCCGGTACGTACCGCGCGTCCTCGCCGCCCAGCGCCAGCAGCCGGTCCAGCGCCGCGGGCCACTGTGCCGGGAAGGCGTCCGGGCCCGCCTGCGGCTCGCCCGACTCCTCGACCAGATCGCCGCAGAAGACGACGCCGGGGCTGCCGGGGACGTACAGGGCCAGGTCGTGCCCGGTGTGGCCGGGGCCGCAGTCGGCCAGGACGACCTGCCGTCCGCCCAGGTCCAGCGTCAGTTCGCCGGAGACCATGTGGTGCGGGGCGACCAGATGGGCCACCGCCTCCGCGGCCTGGGACGCCGGGACCCCGTGGCGTACCGCGTCGTGCCGCAGCACCTCGGCCCCACGGGAGTTGCGGGCCAGCAGACCGTCCAGGCCCGCCGCTCCGTAGACCTGGACCCCGGCGAAGGCCGCCGTCCCCAGCACATGGTCGAAGTGCGGGTGGCTCAGTGCGATGTGCGTCACTCTCCGGCCGCCGAGAAGCGCCTCGGCGGCGATGCGGATCTCCCGGCCCTCGCGGAGCGTCGAGCCGGTGTCGTACAGCAGCGCGGCGTCCGTCCCGGCCACCAGTCCGACCGTCGCGTCCCAGCCGGGGAGACGGCGCCGGCCGACATCCGCCGCCAGGTGTTCCCAGCCGGAGTCTTCCCAAGGGGCGTCCATGCGGCGACGCTATCCCGGACGGCAGGTACCGGCGCGACGGCGTGACGGGCTGCCCTTGCCAGCGGTGAACCTCTCCGCCGTACACTGGGTGGTCATTGGCACTCGAACGCACAGAGTGCCAAGAAGGCTCCGAGATCGACAGCTGGAGGTGTGCGCGGGTGCTCAGCGAACGCAGACTCGAAGTGTTGCGCGCCATCGTCCAGGACTATGTGGGCACGGAGGAGCCCGTCGGCTCCAAGGCGCTCACCGAGCGGCACCGGCTCGGCGTCTCGCCGGCCACGGTCCGCAACGACATGGCGGCCCTGGAGGACGAGGGCTTCATCGCCCAGCCCCACACGAGCGCGGGGCGCATCCCGACGGACAAGGGCTACCGGCTGTTCGTCGACAAGCTCGCGGGCGTCAAACCCCTGTCGTCGCCCGAGCGGCGCGCCATCCAGAACTTCATGGACGGCGCCGTCGACCTCGACGACGTGGTGGGCCGGACGGTGCGGCTGCTCGCGCAGCTGACCCGGCAGGTGGCCGTGGTGCAGTACCCCTCGCTGACCCGCTCCACGGTCCGGCATGTGGAACTGCTCTCACTCGCGCCCGCCCGGCTGATGCTCGTGCTGATCACGGACACCGGACGGGTCGAGCAGCGCATGATCGACTGTCCGGCGCCTTTCGGTGAGACGTCGCTGGCGGATCTCCGGGCCCGGCTCAACGCCCGGGTCGTGGGACGCCGCTTCGCGGACGTACCACAATTGGTGCAGGACCTTCCCGAGTCCTTCGAGCAGGAGGACCGGGGTACGGTTTCCACGGTGCTCGCGACCCTGCTCGAAACCCTGGTCGAGGAGACCGAGGAGCGGTTGATGATCGGCGGTACCGCCAATCTGACCCGTTTCGGACATGACTTCCCACTGACCATCAGGCCGGTGCTGGAAGCACTCGAGGAGCAGGTCGTGCTCCTCAAACTGCTCGGGGAGGACTCGGGCATGACCGTACGCATCGGGCATGAGAATGCCCACGAGGGCCTGACGTCCACCTCGGTCGTCGCCGTCGGCTACGGTTCGGGCGACGAGGCAGTCGCCAAACTCGGCGTGGTCGGACCGACCCGCATGGACTACCCCGGAACGATGGGAGCGGTACGCGCAGTGGCACGTTACGTCGGACAGATCCTGGCGGAGTCGTAAGTGGCCACGGACTACTACGCCATTCTCGGCGTGCGCCGCGACGCTTCCCAGGACGAGATCAAGAAGGCATTCCGCAGGCTGGCGCGTGAGCTCCACCCGGATGTCAATCCCGATCCCAAGACGCAGGAACGCTTCAAGGAGATCAACGCCGCCTACGAGGTGTTGTCGGACCCGCAGAAGAAGCAGGTCTACGACCTCGGCGGCGACCCGCTCTCGCAGGCGGGCGGCGGAGCCGGCGGCTTCGGCCAGGGCGGCTTCGGCAACTTCTCGGACATCATGGACGCCTTCTTCGGTACGGCGTCCCAGCGCGGGCCGAGGTCGCGTACGCGGCGCGGCCAGGACGCGATGATCCGGCTGGAGATCGACCTCAACGAGTCGGCCTTCGGTACGACGAAGGACATCCAGGTCGACACCGCCGTCGTCTGTACGACGTGCAGCGGCGAGGGCGCGGCCCCCGGCACCTCGGCCCAGACCTGTGACATGTGCCGCGGACGCGGTGAGGTCTCGCAGGTCACCCGGTCCTTCCTGGGCCAGGTCATGACCTCGCGGCCCTGCCCGCAGTGTCAGGGCTTCGGTACGGTCGTGCCGACCCCGTGCCCCGAGTGCGCGGGCGACGGGCGCATCCGCTCCCGCCGCACGCTCACCGTCAAGATCCCGGCCGGTGTCGACAACGGCACCCGGATCCAGCTCGCGGGCGAGGGCGAGGTCGGCCCCGGCGGCGGCCCCGCCGGTGACCTGTACGTCGAGATCCACGAGCTGCCGCACGCGGTCTTCCAGCGGCGCGGCGACGATCTGCACTGCACGGTGACCGTCCCCATGACGGCAGCCGCGCTCGGCACGAAGGTGCCGCTGGAGACGCTGGACGCGCTGGAGGAGGTCGACATCCGGCCGGGCACGCAGTCCGGCCAGTCGATCCCGATGCACCAGCGCGGCATCACGCATCTGCGGGGCGGTGGTCGCGGCGACCTGATCGTGCACGTCGAGGTGCTGACCCCGTCGAAACTCGACGCGGAGCAGGAGCGGCTGCTGCGCGAATTCGCGAAGCTGCGCGGCGAGGAACGGCCCACCGGCCAGTTCCAGCCGGGTCAGCAGGGGCTGTTCTCGCGGCTGAAGGACGCGTTCAACGGGCGGTAGCCGTCGGGCTGTCCTTGTGGCCGGGGATTCCGGGAGTTGCCCCGGGAGAATCCGGGCCGCGCGTGATTTCGGCGCCGTACGGAGGACGTGACACCATGCGGTCATGTCCTCCGTACTCGCCGATCTCTGCCGATATCCGATCGTGCAGGCCCCCATGGCGGGCGGTGCTTCAGGCCCGCAGCTCGCCGCCGCCGTATCCGAGGCCGGCGGTCTCGGTTTCCTCGCCGCCGGGTACAAGACCGCGGACGGCATGTACGAGGAGATCAAGCAGCTGCGGGGGCTGACCTCCCTGCCGTTCGGCGTGAACCTCTTCATGCCGCAGCCGGAGAACGCCGACCCGGCCGCCGTCGAGGTCTACAGCCATCAGCTCGTGGGCGAGTCCACCTGGTACGAGACGCCGCTCGGCGACGTCCAGGGCAGTGCGGACGACGGGTACGAGGCCAAGCTCGCGATCCTCGTCGACGACCCGGTCCCGGTCGTCTCGTTCACCTTCGGCTGCCCCTCCCGTGACGTGCTGGACGCCTTCGACCGGGCGGGCACCTTCACGGTCGTCACCGTCACCACGGCCGAGGAGGCCCAGACCGCCCAGTGGTGCGGCGCCGACGCGGTCTGTGTGCAGGGCATCGAGGCGGGCGGCCACCAGAGCACCCACCGCGACGACCCGCAGACGGACGGCACCGGGATCGGCCTGCTGTCGCTCATCACCCAGGTACGCGAGACCGTCCAGCTGCCGGTCGTCGCCACGGGTGGACTCATGCGCGGCTCGCAGATCGCCGCGGTGATCGCGGCGGGCGCGGACGCCGCCCAGCTCGGCACGGCCTTCCTGGTGTGCCCCGAGTCCGGGGCGAACGTCCTGCACAAACAGGCACTGACCAACCCGCTCTTCGTCCGCACGGAACTCACCCGGGCGTTCTCCGGCCGCCCGGCGCGCGGCCTCGTCAACCGCTTCATGCGCGAGCACGGCCCGTACGCGCCCGCCGCCTACCCCCAGGTGCACCGCCTCACCGCCGGGCTGCGCAAGGCCGCCGCCGCAGTGGGCGACGCGCAGGGCATGGCGCTGTGGGCCGGGCAGGGCCACCGCCTCGCGCGCGAGCTGCCCGCGGGCCAGCTCGTCGAGGTACTGATCGCCGAACTGGACGCGGCACGCACCGCATCGGCTCCCGGGAGCACGTCATGACCGCGCCCGTGTTCGTCGTCGACGGAGCCCGCACATTCGAGACCGACCCCGGCGGCCGGTTCGTCCTGGACGGGCCCGAGGGCCGGCACGCGGTGTCCGTGAAGCGGCTGCGGGCGGGGGAGGACGTCGTACTGACCGACGGCGCGGGCCACTGGGCCCGGTGCGTGGTCCTGGCCGCCGAGGGCAAGGACCAGTTGGTGCTCCAGGTGGACTCCTGGACCGAGGAGCCGCCGCCGGCGCCCCGGATCACCGTCGTCCAGGCACTGCCCAAGGGCGACCGCGGGGAGGTCGCCGTCGAGACGATGACGGAGACCGGCGTCGACGCGATCGTGCCGTGGCAGGCGTCGCGCTGCATCACCCAGTGGCGCGGCGAACGGGGCGCCAAGTCCCTTGCCAAGTGGCGCAGTACGGCCCGCGAGTCGGGCAAGCAGTCCCGCCGGACCCGCTTCCCCGAGGTCGCGGACGCCCTGAGCACCAAGCAGGTCGCCGCGCTTCTCGCCGAGGCCGACTTCGCCGCGGTGCTGCACGAGGACCAGGAGTACGGCAGCGAGGCGCTGGCGTCGGCGGAGCTGCCCGCGGAGGGGGAGATCGTGCTGGTCGTCGGGCCCGAGGGGGGCGTGTCGCCGGAGGAGCTGGCGGCGTTCACCGCCGCCGGTGCGGGCGTGTACCGGCTGGGCCGGAGCGTGCTGCGGACGTCGACGGCGGGAACGGTGGCAGCGGCCCTGCTGCTGGCGCGTACGGGTCGCTGGAGTTAGGGCCTTTCGTTTGGATCACGACCGGGTGCAGAGGCCCGGTCGTGCGCCCACAAGGGTGAAGTGACCGCAATAGGGCTACACAGTGGGCCGCCCCGGTGGGACCCTGCCGCATATGGGGGCATCGAGACTCGTACGCTACCGGTCACTCCTCGCGGCAATCGGCGCCACCGCAGCGGCAGTTGCGGGCATCGCGGCCTGCGATCCCGTCGACGGGGTGAACACCGCGTCCATCGCGTACACCACCGACCGCACCGGCACCAGCGCCCTGGAGGGCCACGGGGTCCGCGTCGACTGGCTGACCTGCACCGCGGATGTCGGCGACGGCAAGTCCCCCACTCCGTCCGCGTCCGTGCGCGACGTGGCGCGGGTCGACTGCCAGGGCAGGACCAAGGACCGCAAGGACATCACCATCAAGGGCAAGGTGACCAAGACCGTCGACGGGCGGTGCGTGCGCGGAGATCTGACCAGCACGGTCGGCGGGCAGCTCGCCTTCCGGGCCACGCTGCTCGGCAACTGCGCCGCAGCCCCGCCAGGCAACAACAACGGCGGCAGCAACAACGGCAACAACAGTGGCGGCAGCAACAGCGGCGGCACCAGCGACAACAGCGGTGGCGTCCGGCCGACGGTGACCGTCACCGTCACGGCCACCGTCACGCAGTACCCCGGCAAGTAGCCGCCACCGACGGCCCCTGACAGCCCGCCCGGCTTGATCCGGACCTGCGGCAGACGGCAGTGCGACGACCGGTTTTAGGTAGCCGCCTAGGTATCCCCATCAGCAGAGATAGGTGTACGGATCTTCGGCCCGCACCCGCGCACAACCGCCTCGTTCCGGCCAGGGTGTACCCATGGCCGTTCTCTCCGATCTCTCCGAACCAGAGGTCGGCGCCCTCGCCGACCGCCTTGCCGCCACCCGGATCGTCACCCTCACCGGTCCCGGTGGCGTCGGCAAGACCTATCTGGCCGACCGTGTCACCGACGCCGTCGGCCTGCCCGTCCACCGCGTCGACCTCTCCGCATGCCGGGACGCGGCGCTCGTCCCGTACGCAGTCGCCGACGCCCTGCACGCCTCGCCCGAACCGGGCGCCGACCCGGTGCACGCGGTGCTCGAACTGCTCACCCGCAGCCAGGGGTTGCTCGTCCTGGACACCTGCGAACACGTACTCACCGGCTGCGCCTACCTGGTGGGCAGGCTGTACGACACCTGTCCCGAGCTCCAGATACTGGCCACCAGCCGCAAGCCGCTCGACGTACCGGGCGAACAGCTGACGGCCGTAAGCCCGTTGCCCCCCGAGCGGACCGCCGAACTGCTCCAGGAGAGCGCCGCGGCGCACGACGTGGAACTGCCCGACTACTGGTCCCGGTTGCTGGCGTGCCGGCTCGACGGCGATCCGCTGTCCACCCTGCTCGCCGCCCGCACACTGCGGCTGATCCCCGCACAGCAGCTGTACGGCACGCTCTCCGCCCCCGGCGGGCGCCTCACCGTCCTCACCGACGGCCCCAGGGAACCCGTCAGGCACCGCAGCCTGCTGCGCGCCGTCGAGTGGAGCCACGACCTGTGCTCCAGGGCGGAACGGCTGCTGTGGGCCGGACTGTCCGCGTTCACCGGTGAGTTCACCGAGGAGCAGGTCCGTACGGTCTTTCCCGGCGGGGCCGCACTCGGCGCACTGGTGCGCTCGTCCGTGGTGCTTCCCCAGGGCAACGGGACGTACCGACTGCCGCTCGCCCACCGCGAGTACGGACAACTGAGGCTCGCAGGCTTAGGAGACGCCCAGGGAATCTCCAGCCTAAGCTGACACACGTGACGCACCCTTCCTACCTTCGGTTTCCGCATGTCCAGGGCGACTTGATCGCATTCACCGCAGAGGACGACGTCTGGGTGGCCCCGCTCGACGGGGGCCGTGCCTGGCGGGTCAGTGCCGACAACCGGCCCGTCAACCATCCCCGCATATCCCCCGACGGGGCGTGGGTCGCCTGGACGTCCACCCGGGACGGGGCGCCGGAAGTGCACCTCGCGCCGGTGGACGGCGGCCCGTCGAAGCGGCTCACCTACTGGGGCGACGCCCGGACCTCCGTACGCGGCTGGACCCCGGACGGCGAGGTGCTGGCCATCAGCACGCACGGCCAGGCCTCGCTGCGCCGCACCTGGGCACGGGCCGTTCCGGTCGACGGGGGACCGGCGCGGACCCTGCCGTACGGTCCGGTCGGCTCCCTCGCGTACGGTCCCGGCGAGCAGGTGCTGCTGCTCTCCGCGACCATGGGGCGCGAGGCGGCCAGGTGGAAGCGGTACCGGGGAGGCACCGCGGGCAAGCTGTGGACCGGCGAGACCGGGGGCGACTTCGTACGCGTCCACGAGGACCTCGACGGGAACATCGAGTGCCCGCTCCGGGTGGGCGACCGCATCGCCTTCCTCTCCGACCACGAAGGCGTCGGCGCGCTCTACTCCTCGCTCCCGGACGGCTCGGACCTGCGCAGGCACACCGGCATCGACGGCTTCTACGCCCGCCACGCAGCCACCGACGGTGCCCGCGTCGTCTACGCGTCTGCGGGCGAACTGTGGATCGTCGACGACCTCGAAGGCGCCGAACCGCGCCGCGTCGAGGTCCGCCTCGGCGGTCAGCGCGCCGACCTCCAGCCCCATCCGGTACGCGCCGGACACCATCTGCACACCGCGTCCCCGGACCGCACCGGCCGCGGCAGCGCCGTCGAGTCGCGCGGCGCCGTGCACTGGGTCACCCACCGGGAGGGCCCGGCCCGCGCACTCGCCACCGAACCCGGCGTACGGGCCAGGCTGCCCCGCACCTTCCGCGCCGAGGGCGCCGAGCACGTCGTCTGGGTGACCGACGCCGAGGGCGACGACGCCCTGGAGTGCGCCCCCGCCACCGGCGCCGTACCGGGCGCCGCCCCGCGCCGCCTCGCCCAGGGCCGGATCGGCCGGGTGCTCGGACTCGCGGCGGCCCCCGACGGCAGCCGGTTCGCCGTCGCCGCGCACGACGGGCGGGTACTGGTCGTCGAGCGCGACACCGGCGAGGTGCGCGAAGTGGACCGCAGCACGGACGGCGACGCCTCCGGCCTGGTCTTCTCGCCCGACTCGGCCTGGCTGGCCTGGTCGCACCCCGGCCCGGAGCAGCTGCGCCAGCTCAAGCTCGCGAACCTCGCGGATCTCACCGTGGCCGAGGCGACCCCCCTGCGCTTCCGGGACTTCCAGCCGGCGTTCACCCCCGACGGCAAGCACCTCGCCTTCCTCTCCGAGCGGGCCTTCGACCCGGTCTACGACGAGCACGTCTTCGACCTCGCGTTCGTCGGCGCCTGTCGTCCGCACCTGCTCACGCTCGCCGCCACCACCCCCTCTCCGTTCGGGCCGCAGCGCCACGGCCGCCCCACCGAGAAGGACAAGGACGGCGACGAGCACGACACCGCGACCGCGCTGCCCGTCACCCGGATCGACCTCGAAGGACTCGCCGACCGCATCGTGCCGCTGCCCGTCGAGGCCGCGAGCTACTCCACGCTGCGCGCGGCCAGGGACGGGCTGCTCTGGCTGCGCCACCCGGTGCGCGGCGTGCTCGGCACCTCCAGGGCGACCCTCGACGCCCCCTGGCCGCACAACGTCCTGGAGCGGTACGACCTGGAACGGCTGCGCATCGAGGAAATCGCCCCGGACGTCGACCACTTCGAGGTCAGCGGCGACGGCAAGCGGCTCGTCCTGCACATGGACGGCAAGCTGCGTGTGGTCCCGTCCGACAGCCGGGTGGCCAAGCCCGACGCCGACGAGGACAGCGACAGCAACATCTCCGTCGACCTGTCCCGGATCCGCCGGATGCTCGACCCGGCCGCCGAGTGGCGGCAGATGTACGACGAGGCCGGCCGCATCATGCGGGACAACTTCTGGCGGGCCGACATGTCGGGGGTCGACTGGGACGGCGTCCTGGACCGCTACCGCCCCCTGCTCGCCCGCGTCGCCACCCACGACGACCTGGTCGACCTGCTGTGGGAGGTGCAGGGCGAACTCGGCACCTCGCACGCCTATGTGACACCGCCCGGCGGCTGGCACGACGACGCGACCCGGCAGGGACTGCTGGGCGCCGACATCTCCCGGACGGACGAGGGAAGTTGGCGCATCGACCGGATCCTCTCCTCGGAGACCTCCGATCCGGCGGCGAGTTCCCCGCTCTTCGCGCCCGGCGTCGCGGTGCGCGCGGGCGACACGGTCCTGGCCGTCGACGGCCACCGGGTGGACCCGCTCACCGGACCGGCCCCGCTGCTCACCGGCGCGGCGGGCAGGCCCGTCGAACTCACCGTCGGGCCCGCCGGCGGCGGCGACCCGCGCCATGTCGTGGTCGTCCCCACCGGTGACGAGGAAGCCCTGCGGTACCACGACTGGGTGACCGGCCGGCGGGCGTACGTCCATGAACGATCCGGCGGGCGCCTCGGTTATGTCCACGTCCCCGACATGCAGGGCCCCGGCTGGGCACAGCTCCACCGCGACCTGCGGGTGGAGGTGGCCAGGGAGGGCCTGGTGGTGGACGTGCGGGAGAACCGCGGCGGCCACACCTCCCAGCTGGTCGTGGAGAAGCTGGCCCGCCGGATCGTGGGCTGGGCCCTGCCGCGCGGGATGACACCGGTGAGCTACCCGCAGGACGCACCGCGCGGCCCGGTGGTGGCCGTCGCCAACGAGTTCTCCGGCTCGGACGGGGACATCGTCAACGCCGCGATCAAGGCCCTGGGGATCGGACCCGTGGTCGGGACCAGGACCTGGGGCGGGGTCGTCGGGATCGACAGCCGCTACCGGCTCGTCGACGGCACGCTGGTGACCCAGCCCAAGTTCGCCTTCTGGCTGGAGGGTTACGGCTGGGGCGTGGAGAACTACGGCGTCGACCCGGACGTCGAAGTGGTCCAGGCGCCGCAGGACCACGCGGCGGGACGGGACACCCAACTGGACGAGGCGATCCGGATCGCGCTCGCCGCGCTGGAGGAGAATCCGGCGAAGTCGGCGCCGGAACGGCCGGGGGCCGCAGGCTGAGACCGGGGCCCGGGGCCCGGGGCGGGCTGGGACCGGGGCCCGGGGCGGGCCAAGGGTTACCCCGGGCCCCGGGCCCCGGCCCCCGTGCGGCGGTCGGTCTACCATGGCCGCGTACCGATCACCACCGACCGAGGAGCCCCGCATGGCGGGAGAACCGCAGACCGACTGCCTGTTCTGCAAGATCGTCTCGGGAGACATCCCGGCGACGGTCGTCCGTGAGACCGACACCACCGTCGCCTTCCGCGACATAAACCCGCAGGCGCCCACGCACGTCCTGGTGATCCCCAAGGTGCACTACCCGGACGCCGCCACCCTCGCCGCGGCCGAACCGCAGATCGCCGCTGACGTGCTGCGCGAGGCCGCGGAGGTCGCCGCCGAGGACAAGGTCGACTCGACCGGCTACCGCATCGTCTTCAACACCGGCTCCGGCGCGGGCCAGACCGTCTTCCACGCGCACGCCCACGTGCTGGGCGGTCGCGGGCTCAACTGGCCGCCCGGGTAGTCCCGTTGTCCGTACGGGAGCTGGTGGTGCTCGGCACCGCCAGCCAGGTCCCCACCCGCCACCGCAACCACAACGGCTATCTGCTGCGCTGGGACGGCGAGGGCATCCTCCTCGACCCCGGCGAGGGCACCCAGCGGCAGATGCTGCACGCCGGGGTCGCGGCGCACGACATCGACCGGATCTGCGTCACGCACTTCCACGGCGACCACTCGCTGGGCCTGGCCGGAGTCATCCAGCGGATCAATCTGGACCGGGTCCCGCACCCGGTCACCGCGCACTACCCGGCGAGCGGACAGCACTTCTTCGACCGGCTGCGGTACTCCACCGCCTACCACGAGTCCGTCGAACTCGGCCAGGTCCCGGCGACGGGCGACGGCGGAGTGCTGGCGAGCACCCCGGCGTACGTACTGGAGGCACACCGGCTCTCCCATCCCGTCGAGTCGTACGGCTACCGGCTGACCGAACCGGACGGGCGCCGGATACTGCCCGAGCGGCTCGCCGCGCACGGCGTCACCGGGCCGGACATCGGGCGGCTCCAGCGCGAGGGCGAGCTGAACGGGGTCACGCTCGACCAGGTCAGCGAGGTGCGGCGCGGGCAGCGGTTCGCGTTCGTCATGGACACCCGGCTGTGCGACGGCGTGCACCGCCTCGCCGAGGGCTGCGACCTGCTGGTCATCGAGTCGACCTTCCTCGACGAGGACGAGCAGCTGGCCACCGACCACGGCCATCTGACCGCCGGACAGGCGGGCCGGGTGGCCCGGGACGCGGGCGTCCGGCACCTCGTACTGACGCACTTCTCGCAGCGGTACACCGACCCGGAGGAATTCGCGCGACAGGCGCGCGCCGCCGGGTTCGACGGTGAACTGACCGTCGCCGCCGACCTCATGCGCATCCCCGTCCCCTCCCGGCACACCGCCTCACCCTGAATCCGAAGCGGACCGGAAGCACACCGAAGCACCACCGAACCGAACTGAGCAGGGCCGTCCGATGCAGTTGCAGCACCTCCCCAAGGCCGAACTCCACCTCCACATCGAAGGCACCCTCGAACCCGAGCTGGCCTTCGCGCTCGCCGCGCGCAACGGCATCGAACTGCCGTATCCGGACACCGAGACGCTGCGCAGGGCGTATCTCTTCAGCGACCTGCAGTCCTTCCTCGACCTGTACTACGGGCTGATGGCCGTGCTCCGCACGGAGCAGGACTTCGAGGAGCTCACGGACGCCTACCTGGCGCGCGCCGCCGCGCAGGGCGTACGGCACGCGGAGATCTTCTTCGACCCGCAGGCGCACTCGGCGCGCGGTGTGCCGATGGGGACGGTCGTCGAGGGCATCTCGCGGGCCCTGGCACGGAGCGAGGAACGGCACGGCGTCTCCACCCAGTTGATCATGTGTTTCCTGCGCGACGAGTCCGCCGATTCGGCGCTCCGCACCCTGGCGGCGGCCGAGCCGTACCTGCACCTGATCGCGGCGGTCGGCCTGGACTCGGCCGAGGTCGGGCACCCGCCGTCGAAGTTCCGCGAGGTGTACGAGGCGGCGGGCGCGCTGGGCCTGCGCAAGGTCGCGCACGCGGGCGAGGAGGGCCCGCCCGCCTACGTACGGGAGGCGCTGGACGTCCTGGGCGTGGAGCGCATCGACCACGGGCTGCGCTCGATGGAGGACCCGGAGCTGGTCGAGCGGCTGGTCAGGGACCGGGTGCCGCTGACCCTCTGCCCGCTGTCGAACGTACGGCTGCGGGCCGTGGACGTCCTGGAGGGGCACCCGCTGCGGCAGATGATGGACGCCGGGCTGCTCTGCACCGTCAACTCCGACGACCCCGCGTACTTCGGCGGCTACGCGGGCGACACCTTCCACGCCGTGCACGAGGCGCTCGGCCTCGGGCACGAGGAGCTGCGGACACTGGCCCGCAACTCGTTCCTCGCCGCCTTCCTGGACCACGACGAGGAACGGCGGGCGCGCTACTTGGTGGAGGTCGAAGCGTACGACTTCGACGCCGACTTCGACTTGGGCTGATGGCCGGTCGAGAACCGGTACTTGCGGCGGGGCAGCGGTTCCACGCTGATCTCCGCGACGGTGAGTTCGGGCGCGCCCAGCTCCGGAACCGCGGCGGCCAGACCACCCGTACGGCCCGCGACGAGCGCTGCGGGAGCACCGCCCCTGCGGCGCACCGAGCCGGGAACCAGCGGCCGTCCGGAGGTGTGCAGGGCCACCGCGGTCAGCGGGACCGCGAGCAGCAGGAGCAGCGCGGCCAGGACCAGACCCATCACCGGGAACCCGGTGTGCGCGGAGAGCAGGCTCCCGGCGATGGGCCCGCACGCCACGCCCAGCGAGGACGCCGAGCCGACCAGTACGGCCCAGCGTCCGCGCGGGTCGAGGGAGGCGGCCAGGCCGATCAGATACGACAGGACCACCGGGTAGAAGGTGTTCCAGAGGATCTCGCCCGACGCGAACGAGTTGATCCCGCCCGCCGATGAACTCAGCGCGATACAGCCGGAGATGATCACCGTGCCCGCGCCGATCGGCAGGGCCCGGCCGAGCTTCGAGCCGAGCGCGCTCGCAGCGGAGATCCCGACGAGTCCGGCGGCCAGCGACACCGCGAGGACCGTTCCGACCGTCACCTCGGACAGCCCGGCCTGTTCCTGGCCGATCCGGCTGCTGACGCCCCAGAGCGAGTTCTGGGCCATCGACCAGCAGACCATCGCGCCCGCCAGGACGGTGCCCGAGCGCAGGCGGGGGATCCGGCTACGACCGGCCTCCGGGGAAGGGGCCTCCTGACAGGCCCCGCCGAGCCGGCCCGTCGCAGGCCAGACGAGGGCCGCGACCAGGGCGACGGCGGCGAACGGCATCCGGTGCCCGCCGCCCAGCTGCGGCAGTACGAGATAGAGCGCCCCGGCCGTCGCCGACACCGCGAGCAGCCCGGTGGACGAAGCCCGGTGCGGGTCGCGCAGCCCGGCGATCCCGACCGAGGCCACCGCCATCGCCGTACCGGAGCCGAAGCCGCCGACCGCGACGCCCGTCACGACGAGCGGAAGGTACGTGGTGGCCGCGGCGGCGCCGTACCCGGCGACCGCGAGCAGCAGCCCGGCGCGGGCCAGCCGCTGCGGGCCGATGCGTTCGACACGTGAGCCGAGTGTGAACCCCGCGCCGGCCGAGCACAGCAGCAGGACCGAGCCGACGAGACCGGCTTGGGCGGGGGAGAGACCGAGGCCGGAGACGAGACGGCCCACGACGGTGGGAAGGAGATATGAGGCGAGATATCCGGCGGTGAACACGGCGATGAGAGGCCATGTTGCGCGCGAGCGCGAAGACACGGGCGTTCCAGGGAGAAGACATGCCTGTGACCAGGCAGGAGAGATGGGGGAAGTGGGCGCCCTGTCGATGAGTCGATGACAGGAGCGCGCGGCCAATTTGTATCAAGTGGGCAGGGCGCGCGAAAGCCGCCACTCCGTGATCTATAACACTTTAAGTTTATGATCCGGAAGTCCGGGCATCAGGGCGGCTATTTCGTACGTCTTTGCAGGTCAGCGCCGGTCGGTGTCGACCGGTGCCGGTCGGCGTCGGGATAGCCCGGACGTGGGCCGGGCGTGTCGCCGTCCTGACCGCAGGCGCCTTGACGCCTCTGGTTCATGTATCTAGTGTCCATCTCCATGTATGAACAACGTCTACATGCAGAGACAACGATCGTGGACCGGATCCGAGAGGGCATGGCCCGAGGGGTCCTCTCCTTTCCCCTGACGAGCTTCACCGCCGACGGCGAGCTGGACCTCGACGGATACCGGGCCTACCTGGAGAGCCAGTTGGCCGCCGCCCCCGGCGCCGTCTTCCCCGCCTGCGGCACCGGCGAGTTCTTCTCGCTCGACGAGGACGAGTACCGCCAGGTCGTCACCACCACCGTCGAGGTGGCCGCCGGACGCATACCCGTCGTCGCGGGCATCGGATACGGCTGGGCGCAGGCCACCCGCTTCGCCCGCATCGCCGAGCAGGCGGGCGCCGACGCCGCCCTCGTCCTGCCGCACTACCTCGTCGCCGCCCCGCAGGACGGCCTCGTCGCCCAGCTGGAACAGATCGCCGCCCGCACCTCGCTGCCGCTCATCGCCTACCAGCGCGGCCAGGTCTCCTTCACCGCCGAATCGGTGCGCCGCATCGCCGCGATCCCCGGCGTCATCGGACTCAAGGACGGACACAGCGACCTCGACCGGCTCCAGCGGCTGACGCTCGCCGCGCCGGACGGCTTCCTGTTCTTCAACGGCGCGTCCACCGCCGAGGTCCAGGCCCGCGCCTACGCCGCCGTCGGGGTGTCCGCGTACTCCTCCGCCGTGCACGCCTTCGCCCCCGAGATCGCGGGCGCCTTCTTCACCGCCCTGCACGCCGACGACCGCACCCGCCTGGAAGCGCTCCTGCGGGGCTTCTACGTCCCCCTCGTCGAACTCCGCGACCGGGTCCCCGGCTACCCCGTCTCACTGGTCAAGGCCGCGGCCCGGCTGCGCGGCCACCGGGTGGGACCGGTGCGCGCACCGCTCACCGACCCCGGACCCGACGACCTCGCGGCCCTGGACGCACTGCTCACCACCGGACTCGACCTCGTAGGAGCCACCCGATGAACCGGCAGGAACCCGGTACGGCGGCCGGCACGGCCCGGCAGATGCCCCGGCAGACGACGCGACAGACGCACCAGGACTCCCCACTGCCCGCGCCGGAGCTCACGATCGCCGAGGTCCGGCTCACCCCCGTCCTCATCGCGGACCCGCCGCTGCTCAACGTGCACGGCGTGCACCAGCCGTACACCCCCCGGCTCGTCGTCGAGATCGTCACCGCGGACGGCGTCACCGGCATCGGCGAGACCTACGGCGACACCAAGTACCTGGACATCGCCCGCCCCTACGCCGAACTGCTGCCCGGCCGCTCCCTGTACGACCTCAACGGCATCGCCGCCCTCGCCCAGCAGGTCGGCATCGACGACACCCAGGTGGAGAACGCCGTCGACGTCGGCGGGCTGCGCGGCGTACAGACCGCCGACAAACTCCGGCTGTCGGTCTACTCCGCCTTCGAAGTGGCCTGCCTGGACGCCCTGGGGAAGGTCCGCGGCCTGCCCGTGCACGCGCTGCTAGGCGGCAAGGTACGGGACACCGTCGAGTACAGCGCCTACCTCTTCTACCGCTGGGCCGCACACCCGGACGGCGCCGGGGAGCCCGACACCTGGGGCGAGGCGGTCGACCCCGCGGGCATCGTCGCGCAGGCCAGGCGCTTCGTCGACGACCACGGCTTCACCTCCTTCAAGCTCAAGGGCGGCGTCTTCCCGCCGGACCAGGAGATCGCCGCCGTACAGGCCCTGGCCGAAGCGTTCCCCGGCCACCCGCTGCGTCTCGACCCCAACGGCGGCTGGACACCGGAGACCTCGCTGAAGGTCGCCGCCGAGCTCGCCGGCGTACTGGAGTACCTGGAGGACCCGGCCACCGGAACACCGGACATGGCCACGGTCTCCGCCGGGACCGACGTGCCACTCGCCACCAACATGTGCGTGACGACGGTCGGGGAGATCCGCGAGGCCTTCCGCACGGACGCCGTCCAGGTCGTCCTCTCCGACCACCACTACTGGGGCGGACTGCGCGCCACCCGCGAACTGGCCGCGATCTGCCGCACGTTCGGCGTCGGACTCTCCATGCACTCCAACACCCACCTGGGCATCAGCCTCGCCGCGATGACCCACGTCGCCGCCACCGTCCCCAACCTGGACTACGCCTGCGACAGCCACTACCCCTGGCAGACCGACGACGTGATCACCACCCGCCACGTCTTCACCGACGGCCACCTCCCGGTCTCCGACGCCCCCGGCCTCGGCGTGGAACTCGACCGGGACCGGCTCGCGGAACTCCACCGGCGCTGGCTCGACGACGACGGCACGATGCGCGACCGCGACGACGCCGCCGCGATGCGCAAGGCCGAGGGGTACGAGAACTGGACGAGTCCGGCACTGCCGCGCTGGTAGCCGCACCCCGCGGCATGATCGGGCAGACTGGCCGGATCGCACTGCAACCGGGGAGCGCACGGTGGTCCACGACAACAAGACTCTCGACCCGCTGGACGGGCTGCGCGCCCCCCAGGACCCCGACTGCGACGTGTTCCTCACCGGCACGGTCTTCCTCGACATCATCTTCACCGGCCTGGACAGCGCACCGGTGCGCGGCACCGAGTCCTGGGCGCGCGGGATGGGGTCGAGCCCCGGCGGGGTGGCCAACATGGCCACCGCGCTGGCCCGGCTGGGGCTGCGCACCTCGCTCGCCGCCGCGTTCGGCGACGACCACTACGGGGAGTACTGCTGGGACGCCCTGGAACAGGGCGAACAGATCGACCTCTCGCGCTCCCACACGGTGCCCGGCTGGCACTCGCCGGTCACCGTCTCCATGGCGTACGAGGGCGAGCGCACGATGGTCTCGCACGGCCACGAGGCGCCGCCGCCCTCCAGCTCGTACCCCAACTGCCCACCGCTGGCCCGCGCCGCCGTCGCCTCGCTGGGACCCGGCAGCCGCGAGGAATGGGTGCTGCACGCGGCGAACCGCGGCACCAAGATCTTCGCCGACGTCGGCTGGGACGAGACCGGACGCTGGGACCTGGCGGGTCTCGCCGACCTGGAGCACTGCGAGGCGTTCCTGCCCAACGCGGAGGAGGCGATGCGCTACACCCGCACCGACTGCCCGCGCGCGGCGGCGCACGCCCTCGCCGAGAAGGTCCCGCTGGCGGTGGTCACCCTCGGCGCCGAGGGTGCGTACGCCGTCGACGGCTCGACCGGCGAGGCCGCCTCGGTGCCCGCCATCGAAGTGGCGGCGCTCGACCCGACGGGCGCGGGCGACGTGTTCGTCGCGGGCTTCGTCACCGGCACCCTGGCGAACTGGCCCCTCGCCGACCGCCTCGCCTTCGCCGGACTGACCGCCGCCCTCTCGGTGCAGGAGTTCGGCGGTTCGCTCTCGGCGCCCGGCTGGTCCGAGATCGCCGCCTGGTGGCAGCAGGTGCGGACCTACGACGACCAGGACCCGGCGGCGCTGCGCCGCTACGCGTTCCTGGAGGAACTGCTGCCCGCGGCGGCCCGCCCCTGGCCGCTGCGCAGGGCCGTACCGACGATCGGCTTCCGCACACCGTGAACGCAGCCTGTCCCGCACCCCTCACGGGTGTAAAAGCCCTCGGTGTTGTCGGTGCGGAGTCGTAGGCTTGGAGATCCAGAGGTTGTCGAGCAGCGAGAACCCTGCAACGGGAGGTATGCGCAGGCCCGAGGGCCGGCCCATGACTCAGACACCCACACAGCCGCAGGCGCGTGCCCACATCAGTGTTCCGGCAGCACACCCGATGGTGATGCTCCTGGGATCGGGCGACTCGCTGCTGCGCGTGATCGAAACGGCGTTCCCGGCGGCCGACATCCATGTCCGGGGCAATGAGATCAGCGCCACGGGAACGGCGGCCGATGTCGCCCTGATCCAGCGCCTGTTCGACGAGATGATGCTGGTGCTCCGCACCGGGCAGCCGATGACGGAGGACGCTGTGGAACGCTCGATCGCCATGCTCCGGGCCAACGGGAACGGCGACGGAGAGCCGGGCGGCGAGACACCGGCCGAGGTGCTCACGCAGAACATCCTCTCCAGCCGGGGCCGCACGATCCGCCCCAAGACGCTCAACCAGAAGCGGTATGTCGACGCGATCGACAAGAACACCATCGTGTTCGGCATCGGCCCGGCAGGCACCGGCAAGACCTACCTCGCGATGGCCAAGGCGGTGCAGGCCCTCCAGTCCAAGCAGGTCAGCCGCATCATCCTGACCAGGCCCGCCGTCGAGGCGGGCGAGCGTCTCGGCTTCCTTCCGGGCACACTCTTCGACAAGATCGACCCGTATCTGCGCCCGCTCTACGACGCGCTGCACGACATGCTGGACCCGGACTCGATCCCGCGGCTGATGGCGGCGGGGACGATCGAGGTGGCGCCGCTGGCATACATGCGTGGCAGAGCGCAACCAACATTCACCACCGTCCTGACGCCGGACGGCTGGCGCCCGATCGGTGACCTGAAGGTGGGCGACCTCGTCGTCGGCTCCAACGGCGAGCCGACCCCGGTCCTCGGTGTGTACCCGCAGGGCAAGAAGGACATCTACCGCGTGACCGCCCAGGACGGCTCCTGGACGCTCTGCTGCGGCGAGCACCTGTGGACCGTCCGTACGGCTTCGGACAAGCGTCGCGACAAACCGTGGCGGGTCCTGGAGACCAAGGACATGATCGGCAACCTCCGTGCCGCGCATGCCCGCCGCTACGAACTTCCGATGCTCACGGCGCCCGTCAGTTATCCCCGCCGCGAGGTCCCCATGGACCCGTACGCCCTTGGGCTGCTGCTCGGCGACGGCTGCCTGACCGGTGCCACCACGCCTTCCTTCTCCACCAACGACCCGGAACTCGCTTCCGCGCTGGAGCTGGCGCTGCCCGGCGTCAAGGCGCGGCACAAGGACCGGTGCGACCACGTCCTGAACCGGGTGAGCGCACCCGGCGATGTCATCACGCTGGAGAATCCCGTCACGGGAGCTCTCCGCGCCCTCGATCTGCTCGGCACCAAGTCCCATGCGAAGTTCGTTCCGGACGGCTATCTCCACAACGCTGCGGACGTCCGACTGGCCCTGCTCCAGGGGCTGCTGGACTCCGACGGGGGACCGGTGACCCAGGCCGACCGGACATGCCGCATCCAGTACACGACGACATCGATCGCGCTGCGTGACGACGTCATCGCGCTGGTCCGGTCGCTGGGCGGCGTGGCCTACACCCGGCGCAGGGCTGCGGAAGGCCGTACACCCGGCAGGGCGCAGGGGCGTGATGTCCCGCACCGCTATGACGCGCATGTCGTCGACATCAGGCTTCCGGACGGTATCGAGCCCTTCAGGCTCGCCCGCAAGCGCGAGAAGTACCTCGCCGCAGGAGGCGGAGGCCGCCCGATGCGCTTCATCGACAGCATCGAACCCGCGGGCACCGAAGAGGCGGTGTGCATCCAGGTCGCGGCCGAGGACTCGCTGTACGTCACCCAGGACTACCTGCTGACCCACAACACCCTCAACGACGCGTTCATCATCCTCGACGAGGCGCAGAACACCAGCGCCGAGCAGATGAAGATGTTCCTGACCCGGCTCGGCTTCGACTCGAAGATCGTCGTCACCGGTGACGTCACCCAGGTCGACCTGCCGTCCGGTACCAAGAGCGGGCTCCGGCAGGTGCAGGACATCCTGGAAGGCATCGACGACGTGCACTTCTCCCGGCTCACCTCCGAGGATGTCGTCCGGCACAAGCTCGTCGGCCGTATCGTCGACGCATACGAGAAGTACGACGGCCAGAGCGCACCTCACGGGAAGTAGCACACAAGCACCATGTCGATCGACGTCAACAACGAGTCCGGAACCGAGGTCGACGAGCAGGCGATCCTCGACATCGCCCGCTATGCCCTCACCAGGATGCGGATCCACCCGCTCTCCGAGCTCTCGGTGATCGTCGTGGACACCGACGCCATGGAGCAGCTGCACATCCAGTGGATGGACCTGCCGGGTCCCACCGATGTCATGTCCTTCCCGATGGACGAGCTCCGTCCGCCGGCCAAGGACGACGAGGAGCCCCCGCAGGGCCTCCTCGGTGACATCGTGCTCTGCCCCGAGGTCGCCAAGCAGCAGGGCGAGGACGCCCCGACGCAGCACTCCATGGACGAGGAGCTCCAGCTCCTCACCGTCCACGGAGTGCTGCATCTGCTGGGGTACGACCACGAGGAGCCCGACGAGAAGGCCGAGATGTTCGGCCTCCAGGCGGCGATCGTCGACGGCTGGCGGGCGGAGAAGGGGCAGACAGGTCCCTCCCCGGCGCCGACCGTCTCATGACGGTCCAACTGATCGTCGGCGCGGTCGCGTTGGTCGTCGTCGCCTGGCTGGCGGCCTGCGCCGAGACGGGCATCGCCCGCACATCGAGCTTCCGGGCCGCCGAGGCCGTACGGTCGGGGCGGCGTGGCAGTGACAAGCTGGCACAGATCGCCGAGGACCCGACCCGGTACCTGAACGTGGCGCTGCTCGTGCGGGTCGCCTGCGAGATGGCGGCCGGTTCCCTCGTCACCTACGTCTGTCTGCGGGAGCTGAGCGAGACCTGGCAGGCGCTGGCCCTGGCCATCGGTCTGATGGTCCTGGTCAGCTATGTCGCGGTCGGGGTCTCGCCGCGCACCATCGGCCGCCAGCACCCGCTCAACACGGCCACCGCGGCGGCGTACGTCCTGCTGCCGCTGGCCCGGGTGATGGGCCCCGTCCCGCAGCTGCTGATCCTCATCGGTAACGCGCTGACCCCCGGAAAGGGCTTCCGCAAGGGCCCGTTCGCGTCCGAGGCGGAGCTGCGCGCCATGGTCGACCTCGCCGAGCAGGAGTCGCTCATCGAGGACGAGGAGCGCCGGATGGTGCACTCCGTCTTCGAGCTGGGCGACACCCTCGTACGCGAGGTGATGGTCCCGCGCACGGACCTGGTCTGCATCGAGCGTTCCAAGACGATCCGCCAGGCCACCACGCTGGCGCTGCGCTCCGGTTTCTCGCGGATCCCGGTGACCGGGGAGAACGAGGACGACATCGTCGGCGTCGTGTACCTCAAGGACCTGGTCAGGAAGACCCACATCAGCCGTGACACGGAGACCGATCCGGTCCCCACGGCGATGCGTTCCGCGGTCTTCGTGCCGGACACCAAGAACGCCGGGGACCTGCTGCGCGAGATGCAGCAGGACCGCAACCACGTCGCTGTGGTCGTCGACGAGTACGGCGGCACGGCCGGCATCGTCACCATCGAGGACATCCTCGAAGAGATCGTCGGCGAGATCACCGACGAGTACGACCGTGAACTGCCGCAGGTGGAGTCGTTGGGCGAGGGCCGTTTCCGGGTCACCGCCAGGCTCGACATCGACGACCTGGGGGAGCTCTACGGACTCGACGAGTTCGACGACGAGGACGTGGAGACCGTCGGCGGTCTGCTCGCCAAGGCTCTGGGCCGGGTCCCGATCGCGGGCGCCTCGGCGGTCGTGGACCTTCCGGACGGCCGGCGGCTGCGCCTCACGGCGGAATCCCCGGCGGGCCGCCGGAACAAGATCGTGACCGTGCTGGCCGAGCCGGTCGAAGCGGAGGAGACAGCGGAATGACACCGCAGGAACTCAGGGCGTTCTGCCTGGAATTCAACGCGTCGGCCGAGGAGTTCCCGTTCGGTCCGGAGACCTCGGTGTTCAAGGTGTGCGGGAAGGTCTTCGGGCTCAGCCAGCTGGACGGCGAGCCCCTGCAGATCTCCCTCAAGTGCGACCCGGACGAGGCGGTCCGGCTGCGCGCCGAGTACGAGGAGATCGTCCCCGGCTGGCATCTCAACAAGCGCCACTGGAACACGGTGACGGTCGGGCCGCTGCCCGACCGTCAGATCCGTGAGCTCATCGAGGATTCGTACGACCTGGTGGTGGCCGGTCTGCCGAAGGCGGAGCGCCTGCGGCTCGACCGGGCCTGACCGCGCCCGGCCGGGACGCCGCCTACGCGGTGCGGTCGCGGCCACGGCCGAGACCCACCGCCACCAGCACCGCGGTCCCGACCAGGATCGCCGCGCCGATACCCAGTACGGTCCGCACGCCGCCGAAGAGGTCGGTGCGGGTGGTGGCCAGCACCCCCAGCAGCGGGATGCCGACGGTCATGCCGACCTGCTGGGTGGTGGTGACCAGGCCGGTGGCCAGGCCCTGTTCGGCGTCCGGGACGCCCGAGGTGACGGTCAGTCCGTACGAGACGATCGCGCCGAGGTGGGCCGTGCTGGCCACCGAGACGGCGACCGTGGCCAGCCAGACTCCTGAGGTGGCGCCGAGCCCGAGCATCGTGGCGGTGAGCAGCCCCTGGGCGAGCAGCGAGCCGACCAGCACCCGGCGGGCGCCCCACCGGCCGATGACCTTCGGGGCGGCCATTCCGGCGAAGACGGACGCCACGCCCTGGACACCGAAGACCAGTCCCGTCCGGAAGCTGGACAGGTGCAGGACCTCCTGGAAGTACAGGGTCAGGACGAAGACCACGGTCGACATCATCGAGAAGGTGACGAGCCCGCCCAGGTTGCCCCAGGCCACCGTGCGGCGCTTCAGCATCGGCAGCGACACCAGCGGGGCCTCGGCGCGGGACTCGACGGTCACGAAGGCGGCCAGCAGTGCGATGCCCAGGACCAGCGACACCAGGACGTCCGGGTGGCCGAAGCCGCGCTGGGCCGCCGTCGACAGGGCGTAGATCATCGCGAGCAGTCCGCCGGTGACGGTCACCGCCCCGGGGACGTCGAGGCGCGGCCGTTCCGGGTGGCGCGACTCGGTGAGCAGTCCCGGTGCCAGGGCGAGCACGATCACCGCTGCCCCGCCCAGCAGGCCCATGGTCGAGCGCCAGCCCAGGGTGTCCGTCATCACTCCGCCGAGCACCATGCCGACGGTGAACCCGAGCGAGAGCAGCGTGCCGCTGATACCCAGCGCCCGGTCGCGCTGCGGGCCCTCGGGGAAGGTGGTGGTCAGCAGGGACATCCCGGTCGGGACGATGACGGCCGCGCCCAGTCCCTGCAGGGCCCGCCCGGTGAGGAAGATCTCCTGGTTCCAGGCGAACGTCGCGATCAGTGAGGCGGAGCCGAAGACGGCGAGGCCGGTGAGGAACAGCTTGCGCCTGCCGAACAGGTCGGCTATCCGGCCGAAGAGCAGCAGAAAGCCGCCGGAGGGCAGCGCGAACGCGGTGACGGCCCACTGGAGTCCGGCCCGGGTCATGCCCAGGTCCTTGCCGAGTACGGGGAGCGCCACGTTCAGTACGGAGAAGTCGAGCGCCACCATGAACTGGGCCGCGCACAGGACGAGCAGGACGAGCTTGGCCCGGCCGGAGAGCCGTTCGTCGGCGGGTGGGGCGGAAGTCGGAGCGGGTGCGGTTGAGGTATCGATCGCCATGTCCCGAGCTTCGGGCTCCGGGAACAATCGTGGGGAGCGGGAACTTATGCTGGTGGCCGCACCACCAGGCAGCCGGACAGGGGGACAGGGCATGGCGAGCCCGATCGAGACCGGGGCCGCCGGGGCCGGCAGCAGGGCGCACCGCCTCAGCGAGCTGCGGGAATTCCTGATGAGCCGGCGGGCCAGGATCACCCCGGCCGAGGCGGGACTGCCGGACGGCGGCGCCCGGCGCCGTACGCCGGGGCTGCGCCGTGAGGAGGTCGCCGTCCTCGCGGGTGTGGGCGTCTCCTGGTACCAGTGGCTGGAGCAGGGCCGGGACATCACGGTGTCGCCGCAGGTCCTGGACTCGGTGGGCCGGGTGCTGAGGCTGAGCAGCGTCGAGCGCCGCCATCTCTACGTGCTGGCCGGGCTGAACCCGCCGCCGCAGGAGGTCGATCCGGCCAACATCGACATGTGCGAGGGGCTGAAGCGGCTGATCGATGCCTGGATGCCTTTCCCGGCGCACATCATGGACCAGTACTGGAACACGATCATCTACAACGACGCGGCGGCGATGACGCTGGCCATGCGCCCCGGCATCGTGCAGAACTGTCTGATCGCGTTCTTCACCGACCCCGTGTACCGGGCCCGTACCAAGGGCTGGGAGGCCATCGCGCACCAGGTGGTCGCGCAGTTCCGCGCCACCTGCTCGGAGCGGCCCGAGGACGACGGGTACCGGGCGGTCATCGCCGAAGCGGCCGACCTGAGCCCCGAGTTCGCCGAGCTGTGGGCGCGCCGTGACATCGCGCCGGGCGGGCAGATCCGCAAGGAGCTGGAACACCCGGTGGTCGGCACGCTGCACGTCGAGTCCACCCAGCTGAGGGTCCCGGCCCGGCCGGATCTGGCGATCGTGCTGCACACCCCGCTGCCCGACACCGGGACGGAGGCCAAACTGCAGTGGCTGGCCACGCCCGAGGGCCGCAGGGGATCGATGTACCCGGTCGCCAACTGACCGCGCCCATCTCCTTATGCTCTGCCCATGAGCGACGACACGCAGACCCCCGGCCTCCCGGTCCCCGACGCCGAGGACCGCAAGATCATCACGCTGGCGCGCAGCGCGCGGGCCCGTAACGGAGTGCCGGAGGGGGCTGCCGTACGGGACGAGACCGGGCGTACCTATGTCGCGGGCACCGTCGACCTGGACTCGCTGAAGCTCTCCGCGCTGCGGACGGCGGTCGCGATGGCGGTGGCCAGCGGTGCGCGGTCGCTGGAGGCGGCAGCCGTGGTCGGTGACGGCGCCGCGGTGTCCGACGAGGACCGCGCGGCCGTACGGGACCTGGGCGGCCCGGGAACCCCGGTCCTGCTGGCGGGTCCCGACGGCACCCTCCGGGCATCGGTGACCGCGGGCTGATCAGGTCCGCGGTCACCCGAACGCGGAGTGCCGGACGGCCTCCGGGGAGCGTGATCCCGGCAGTGACCGGAACCACGATCTTGACAGTGACTGATGGGCCATCAGTCACTGCATTTTCCGTCCATTGACTTCTTTCGGACATCGCTCGTCAATAGCCCCCTGTCGGCGCAGAAGAGCCGCTGCGCCCACATCCCTCAGGAGGGGGCAACCATGGCACGAGGTACCCGAAGACGGTTTTGGGCCGCCGCACTCGGCACGATCGCGCTGGCAGCCGGCGGGGGAGGGGTGCTCGCCGCTCCGGCGCACGCCCTGTCCACGGCCGCTGCCGCCGTGGTGGACTTTCCCACGCACTGCATCCCGCCCGCGATCGCCGGAATCCCGCCGATCGACGGCACCACCTCGGCGAAGATCACCGTCGACAACGCCACTCCCAAGGTGGGCGACACGGTCGCCGTGACCTACACGGTGGTCACGGCCGCCGCGAGCAACCCGGTCGACCTCGCACTGCCCGCCGACATCATGACGCCGACCGGGAAGGTCACCCTCGGGGGTGCCCAGAGCGGTGACATCACGGTGGCCGGGCCGAAGAAGAACGATCCGGTGCCGGGCAAGGGCGTCTTCCCGTCGTTCTCCATGACCGGAAGTTTCACCGTCACCAAGGCGGGCGCGATCACGCTCTCGCCCGGTGACTACAACATCCACACCAGCTACATCATGGAGCTGGACACCCCCTGCACCGTGATCACCCCGCCCGCCCCCGTCTCCGAGACGGTCAACGCGACCGACGGTGGCGGCCAGACGAACGAGCGCGCCATCCAGCTCGGTACGGCATCGGGCAAGCCCGGCGCCGGGGTCACCGTCACCGGCACGAAGTTCACCGCGGGCGCGAGCATCACCGTCGCGGGCCGTACGGCTTCGGCGCAGACCGCCGACCAGGTGACGGCCACCGCGGACGCGCAGGGCGGCTTCACCGCCACGCTGCCGGTCACGGACAAGGCGACCACCGGCATCGTCGCCTACGAAGGGGCGAGCTGGAGCGCGGACACGGGCGCCGGGCCGGCGACCTACACCGTCCTCGACGACACCCCGACCCCGCCCGACAGCCAGAAACTCACCACCTCGGTCACGGCGGGCACGCTGTCGATGAGCCAGGCCGGTGACACCGTCGGTATGTCGCCCGTCGACTTCGGCCAGGGCGGTGCCTCCACCGGCGCCCTGCGGTCGGTGACGGTCAGGGACTTCCGCGGTGGCCCCGCGGGCTGGTCACTGACCGGCAAGGTCACCGACTTCACCGGACCGGGTGGCGCGAAGATCAGCGCCGACAAGCTCGGCTGGACCCCCGCCTGCACCACCAAGGCGGGCAGCCCGAGCACCTGCGCGGCCGGATCCGCCGGAACCGTCGGCAGCACCGGCGCGACGCTGGCCTCCACCCCCGACGGGGCGCTCACCGGCGGCCAGTTCACCGCAGACGCGGGCCTGTCCCTGGACGTCCCGCCCTTCACCGCCCCCGGTTCCTACTCGGGCGTGCTGACCCTCACCCTCACCTGACCGGCCGGTGGGCCGGGGCTGCCCCGGCCCACCCCTCACCCCTGGGGGTCCGCACCGTGCGCAAGCTTTTTGCACTCCTCCTGGTTCTTCTCACCGCACTGGCCCTGCCGGTCACGTCCGCCCACGCCGCCGACAACGGCAGCTGGTCCGTCTACCCCACCGCGTCGAAGGCGGCCCAGCGCCCCTACTTCTCGCTCTCCGCCGATCCCGGCGAGGTCATCAGGGACAAGGTCACCGTGGCCAACAAGACCGCGCAGCCGCTGACCTTCCTGCTGTACGGAGCCGACGCCTACAACACCGACCGCGACGGCGGCTTCGCCGTACGCGGTCCGAAGGAGCCGCAGCACGGCATCGGCGCCTGGGTCCGCACCGACCGGCCGAAGCTCACCGTCCCGCCGCACGCCTCCGTGACCGTGCCCTTCACACTCACCGTCCCGCAGAACGCGGAGCCCGGCGACCACCCCGGCGCGCTGGTCGCACTCGACGAGCGGGTGGACCAGGCCGGCGGCCCGGTCGCCGTCGGGGTCCGGTGGGCCGTGGGCGCGCGGGTCTATCTGCGGGTGACGGGCCCCACCGTGACCGGCATCGCCGTCGAAGGCGTGAAGCTCGCCCACCAGCAGCCGCTGGTACCCGGCACGGGAGCGAGCCGCACGGTCATCTCGTACACCCTGCACAACACCGGCAACGTCACCCTCTCCCCCGAGGTCGGCCTGAAGGCACAGGGACTCTTCGGCCGTACGCTGCTGGCCCGCGGCCTCAAGAAGACCCCGTCCGAGCTGCTGCCCGGCCAGAAGGTCAGGCTCAGCGAGCCGTGGCAGGACGCCCCGCAGTTCGACTGGGGCGAGGTGACGCTGACCGCGCACACCAAGGACCTCAAGGAATCCGCGAGCGCGTCGTTCTTCGCGCTGCCCTGGCTGGCCGCCGGGATCCTGCTGGCCGGCGCGGTGGCCGGTGCGGTGGCGGTCAGAGTGCGCCGGGGTCGCGTGCGCCCGTCCTGACCGGGGTACGCCCTGCCGCTGCCCCGGGGGGCAGGGCGTACCCCGTGTTCCCGGCTTGTTCCGCAGGCCAGAGGGCCACCGGGAACTCACCTCACGGACACCTGGTCGGCGCGTACCGGCCGATCGGGGACAATGGGCGCCATGAGCGTTCACACCCAGTCACCCGAAGCCGCCCACCGGGCCGGTTTCGCCTGCTTCGTCGGCCGTCCCAACGCGGGCAAGTCCACTCTCACGAACGCTCTCGTCGGCAAGAAGGTGGCGATCACCTCCAGCCGCCCGCAGACCACCCGCCACACGGTGCGCGGCATCGTGCACCGCCCCGACGCGCAGCTGATCCTGGTGGACACCCCCGGCCTCCACAAGCCGCGCACGCTGCTGGGCGAGCGTCTCAACGACGTCGTACGGACGACCTGGGCCGAAGTGGACGTCATCGGCTTCTGCGTGCCCGCCGACCAGAAGCTCGGCCCCGGCGACAAGTTCATCGCCAAGGAACTCGCCGGGATCAAGA
Organism: Streptomyces sp. A 4/2; assembly: GCF_940670765.1. Classification (GTDB taxonomy): domain Bacteria; phylum Actinomycetota; class Actinomycetes; order Streptomycetales; family Streptomycetaceae; genus Streptomyces. Next base: position 44,657 of record NZ_CALNVW010000007.1, on the reverse strand, counting down.
AGACCCCGAAGATCGCCGTCGTCACCAAGACCGACCTGGTCGACAGCAAGCAGCTGGCCGAACAGCTCATCGCGATCGACCAGCTCGCCACGGAGCTGGGCTTCGAGTGGGCCGAGATCATCCCGGTCTCGGCCGTCGGCGACCAGCAGGTCTCCCTGCTGGCCGACCTCATCGCCCCGCTGCTCCCGCTCAGCCCGCCGCTCTACCCGGAGGGCGACCTCACGGACGAGCCGGAGATGGTGATGGTGGCGGAGCTGATCCGGGAAGCGGCGCTGGAAGGCGTACGGGACGAGCTGCCGCACTCCATCGCGGTCGTCGTCGAGGAGATGCTGCCGCGTGAGAACCGCCCGGCGGACAAGCCGCTCCTCGACATCCACGCGAACGTCTACATCGAGCGGCCCAGCCAGAAGGGCATCATCATCGGCCCGAAGGGCGCACGGCTGAAGGACGTGGGCATGAAGTCCCGCAAACAGATCGAGGCCCTGCTGGGCACGCCGGTCTTCCTGGACCTGCACGTGAAGGTGGCGAAGGACTGGCAGCGGGACCCGAAGCAGCTGCGGAAGCTGGGGTTCTGAGCCTGTTGTGATGCGTTGCCGCGGATGTCCTGACGCGTGCCGCGGCGACTCAGGTCGGCCCCTCGTGACCGGATCACCGGATCAGCCATGCAGCCGCAGGGGCGTCAGATGCTGATGAGTCGGATCCGGCCGCGGCACAGTTTCGACATGTCGTCGACGTCCGACGTCAGGAGTGCGACGGGGCCGGGCTGCCGTAGAGCAGCCTCGGCGACCGTGGCGTCAATGGCGTACTTGTGGCCGTGCAGTCCGGCGTCTTCGAGGAGACGTGCCGCAGCTTTGGCGCTCTGTTCCGTGACCGGTTCCACCGTGGTGCGGGAAAGGACCCAGCTCAGGCGAGCCATGTTCGTTGCCGCGTGGGTGACCTCGATGATGGTGTTGGCACTGATCACCAGGTTGGTCTCGGTCTGCTCTGCTGCTTTCAGCAAGGCGAGAGTGCTGCGGTCCTGCCCGATCCAGGCGGAGAGCCCTTCCGAGTCGAGGACGATCGTGGCGAACGGTGTCACGCAGCGTCCTTGTCCCGGGCGGCGTCTGCGGCGTACAGCCGGGCGTGTGCCTGAGCCATTTCCTCCTCGGTGAAGGCCCCGTGCTCTTCCTCGTAGCGGCGCAGATCCTCAGCGAGCAGATCCCGCTTGATCTTGCGCGTGAGGGCCTCCGCCGCATAACCGGAGATGTTGGATGTCAGCTCGCGGGCTGACTCCAGCAGTTCTTCCGGCAAGGTGATGGTGATCTTCTTAGTGGTCACAGGTGTCACCATACTGCGGTATGCCCAGCTGTGGCGAGGGCTCTCGGCTACTCGGCGATCAGCGCCGTGGCCACCCGGCAGAACCCCAGCCGCCCGTACATCCGTGCCACGTCCTCGTCCCCGGCGGACAGGAACACCGTCCCCACGCCGCGCGCCCGCGCGTCCGCGGCCAGCGCCGCGGTCACCGCGAGCCCCAGGCCCTGCCGTCGCGCGGACGGCAGGGTGCCCACGGCGACGATCTCGGTGACCTCGTCCACCGGGTTGTGCATGCCGGAGCAGAGGACCGAGCCGTCCCCGAGGGCCGCGGCGACCGTCGTCCGCCCGGTCCGGATCCGTGCGGCGGTGTTCTCCACCCGGCCGTCGCCGAGGCGGGCGGCGATCTCCCGTGCCAGCTCGGCGGGCCCCGCGTCCCCCACCGCTGTGCCGGGCGCCGCGAAGGCCAGCTGCGGGACGGCCAGCGCGGCGGACAGCAGCGGGTCCGCCGCGTCCAGCACACGTACCGAGGGGTGCGGCGCGCGCGTCGGGGCCGACGGGTCCAGCACCATCAGCGGGTGCTCGTGGACCTCCAGGCCGGACTCCTCAACGGCCTTGCGCAGGAGGGGAGTTGTCTCGGCCACCCACTCGAACGCCTCCGGTGCGCCCACCTCCCGCTGGCGCGCCCTCACCCGGTCGACGTCCGCCGCGGTGGTCGCGGCACCGGACCAGAGCCGTGTGGGGCGCGCATAGAAGGGCCAGCCCGCTCCTTCCCGTACGAAGAGAGTCAGCGGGCCGAAGTCCTCGGTGCGCGCACCGGATCGGGGGACCGTGTCGTAGTACTGCTCAAGGGCGTCGAGAGTGGAGCGGGTGTCGGAGGGCATCCGGCCATCCAAACCGAACGCGCCGTCTCACGCACCTTCTTTCAGCAGCCGTGAGATCAGCGTCCGCTGCGGCTCGGTGAGTTGGGGGTCCGTGCAGTACACCGTCCGGTCGTCCACCGTGAGCCGGTAGTGGAAGCCGTCCGGCACTCCGGCCGGTGGGGCGGCGTGGCCGGAGGTCACCGCCTTCTCGGCGAGGGTGTGCCACTCGTCCGCATCGGGCCGGGCCGAGGTGTCCACCTCGGCCCGGCGCTCGATACCGGCGAAGCCTCCCGTGCGCCTTACTTGGATACGCATGGGAACCGTTCTACTCCATAGGCCGTGTTTTGAAAGTCCCGCCTGCGCCGCGGTGCCTGGCACTTCCCCAAGTTCTCGGCTTCGCTCGAACAGGGGAGACCCCATTGCTCGCGGCGTTGCCGGAGAGTCCTCGTAGCTCCGCTACGAGGACTCTCCGGCGCCTTGCGATCGCACGCACCAGGCACCGCGGCGCCCGCCCTTCGGGCGGACGACGCTACTTTCAAAACACGGCCTATGCGCCCGTCGGGACACCGACCGTGGACCAGGCCTTCAGTACCGCCTCCTGCTCGTCGCTGCTGCCGCCGAAGCGGGTGCGCGCCGCTGCGACGGTCAGCCGGGCGAAGTCCGCGAAGGTCGCACCGGCCGGCAGGTGGCCGCCCGTCAGGGTGTCGTACCAGACCTGCCCGGCCCGCTCCCACGCCTTGCCGCCGAGTGCGGTGGCCAGCAGGTAGAACGCGTGGTTGGGGATGCCGGAGTTGAGGTGGACACCGCCGTTGTCCTGGGTGGTGCTGACGTAGTTCGCCATCGTCGCGGGCTGCGGGTCCTTGCCGAGCGACGGATCGTCGTACGCCGTGCCGGGAGCCTTCATGGAGCGCAGCGCGACCCCGTGGACGTGCGGCGCCAGCAGCCCGGCGCCGATCAGCCAGTCGGCCCGGTCGGCGGTCTGGCCCAGGGCGTACTGCTTGATGAGCGTGCCGAAGACGTCCGAGACGGATTCGTTGAGCGCGCCGGACTGGCCGGAGTACTCAAGGTTCGCCGTGTACTGCGTCACGCCGTGGGTGAGTTCGTGGCCGATGACGTCCACCGGGATGGTGAAGTCGAGGAAGACCTTCCCGTCCCCGTCCCCGAACACCATCTGCTTGCCGTCCCAGAAGGCGTTGTTGTACTTCTGGTCGTAGTGGACGCTCGCGTCGAGCGGCAGCCCGCGGCCGTCGATCGAGTACCGCCCGTACACCTTCAGATAGAGCTCGAAGGTGGCGCCGAGCCCCGCGTACGCGCGGTTGACGGTGGCGTCGCTGCCGGGCTGGTCGCCCTCGCCGCGGACCTTCTTGCCCGGCAGGGACGTGCCGTGCTCCGCGTCGTAGATGGTGCGCTTCGGAGTCTTCTCGGCGGCGGCGTCGGCTGCCGTGTCCGTGACGGCTTCGGCGGCGAGGGCGGTGGCCACGGCCGCACGGCGGACGCGGTGGGCGGCGTCCGCCTCCATGGTGCGGCGGGCCGGTTCGGAGAGCGCGGGGTCGTCGGCCTGGGCAAGCTTGTCGAGGATGTGCGGCGGGATGATCGTGCAGAAGACCGGGTGTGCGTTCATCTCTGTAATGTGGCAGTGGGTAAGTGAGTTGTCACCGGTTGCGACGGAGATTGACGAGAACGAGTGACCGGGAACCCGTCTCTCTTTACCTATCGGAGATCCCGCATACTGATACGGCTGCGGCGTTCTCGGCGCCGCTGGGCTAGGCTGCGGAACATCATGCGTTTCGGGCTGCTTCTCCTTAGCTGCCGCGGCGAGGGCCTGTAGTCGTAGGCCGACCCCCTCCCCGCGGAGTCTGGTGCTGCAGCGTCACAGTCGGCCCCCACCGCTGGATCCCGAGGAGCCCTACGCAGATGTCGAACCCCACGCCGATCACCAACGCCACCCAGATGCAGAAGCCGTCCGGGATGCCGGTGCACAAGTACGGCCGGTACGAGGCCGTGGAGATCCCCGACCGCACCTGGCCCGACAGCCGGATCACCGTGGCCCCCCGCTGGCTCTCCACCGACCTGCGTGACGGCAACCAGGCCCTGATCGACCCCATGTCGCCCGCCCGCAAGCGCGAGATGTTCGACCTGCTGGTGAAGATGGGCTACAAGGAGATCGAGGTCGGCTTCCCGGCCTCCGGCGAGACCGACTTCAACTTCGTACGCTCGATCATCGAGGAAGAGGGTGCGATCCCCGAGGACGTGACCATCTCCGTCCTGACCCAGGCCCGCGAGGACCTGATCGAACGCACCGTCGAGTCGCTGCGCGGCGCGCACCGCGCCACCGTGCACCTCTACAACGCCACCGCGCCCACCTTCCGCCGGGTCGTCTTCCGCGGTTCGAAGGACGACATCAAGCAGATCGCCGTGGACGGCACCCGGCTGGTGGTGGAGTACGCGGAGAAGCTGCTGGGCCCCGAGACGATCTTCGGCTACCAGTACAGCCCCGAGATCTTCACCGATACCGAGCTGGACTTCGCCCTGGAGGTCTGCGAAGCGGTCATGGACGTCTGGCAGCCCGAGGCCGGACGCGAGATCATCCTCAACCTGCCCGCCACCGTGGAGCGTTCGACGCCGTCCACGCACGCGGACCGCTTCGAGTGGATGTCGCGCAACCTGTCCCGCCGCGAGTTCGTCTGCCTGTCCGTCCACCCGCACAACGACCGCGGCACGGCGGTCGCCGCCGCGGAACTGGCCCTGATGGCGGGCGCGGACCGGATCGAGGGCTGCCTCTTCGGGCAGGGCGAGCGCACCGGCAACGTCGACCTGGTGACGCTGGGCATGAACCTGTTCAGCCAGGGCGTCGACCCGCAGATCGACTTCTCGCAGATCGACGAGGTGCGCCGCACCGCCGAGTACTGCAACCAGATGGAGATCCACCCGCGCCACCCGTACGCGGGCGACCTCGTCTACACCTCCTTCTCCGGCTCCCACCAGGACGCCATCAAGAAGGGCTTCGACGCGATGGAGGCCGACGCCGCCGCGCAGGGGAAGACGGTCGACGACATCGAGTGGGCCGTGCCGTACCTGCCGATCGACCCCAAGGACGTGGGCCGCTCCTACGAGGCCGTGATCCGGGTCAACTCCCAGTCCGGCAAGGGCGGTATCGCGTACGTCCTGAAGAACGAGCACAAGCTGGACCTGCCGCGCCGGATGCAGATCGAGTTCTCGAAGATCATCCAGACGAAGACCGACGCCGAGGGCGGCGAGGTCACCCCCAAGGACATCTGGGCGATCTTCCAGGACGAGTACCTGCCCAGCCCGGGTGACGGCGAGGACCGCTGGGGCCGGATCCAGCTGCGTTCCGGCCAGACCACCACGGACACGGACGGCCGGGACACCCTGACCGTCGAGGCCGTCGTGGACGGGGTCGAGACGGCACTGTCGGGCACCGGCAACGGTCCGATCTCGGCGTTCTTCGCCGCGCTGTCCGCGACCGGCGTGGACGCGCGGCTGCTGGACTACCAGGAGCACACGATGAGCGAGGGCGCGAGCGCGCTCGCCGCCTCGTACATCGAGTGCGCGATCGACGGCAAGGTCATGTGGGGCATCGGTATCGACGCCAACACCACACGGGCCTCACTCAAGGCGGTCGTCTCCGCGGTCAACCGGGCGGCCCGCTGACCCCCTTCGTGGGCCCGGTGCGGGATCGGGCCACGAGCACGGCTGTTTCCATGCGGGGGACCGATGGCACATTTCGGTGATCCCGTTCGTACGAATCCCGTGTGACCTCCACTTTTCCCGGTCCCGGTCGCCCGCAGCGGTGGCCGGGACCGAGCCAACTCCGGTCAGGGTGCTGACGTCGCATCACCGATGTGGCTAACATCACGTGCACATGACGGCGCTGTGTCCCACCGGTCAACGGTGCACGGCGGCGGAGTGGAGCGCAGCGCAACGGAGCGTTGCCGGGGTGTTACGGAGGTGGGTCGTGCTGCCAGTCCGAGGACGGAGCGGCAAGAAGTCGATCGTCTGGGCCGTCCGCACCTCCTGGGACACCGTCGGCGACGGCGAGTTCTTCTGTGCGGACTGCGGCGGCGACCGCAACTACCGCCGCCGCACCGGCCGTCGGCGCCTGACCGTGCTCGGTGTCCCGCTTCTCCCGCGCGGGGTCACCGGCCCGGTGATCGAATGCGCGGCCTGCCGGACGAGGTTCCCCACCGACTCCCTCGACCACCCCACCACCACCCGCTTCTCGGCGATGCTGCGCGACGCCGTCCACACGGTCACGCTCGCCGTGCTCACCGCGGGCGGCGCCGCCTCCCACGCGGTCACCGAGGCCGCGGTCGCCACCGTCAGGGCCGCGGGGTTCGACGAGTGCACCGAGGAGCAGCTGACCGCCCTGGTGGACGCGCTCGCCGCCGACACCGGCCGTTTCGTCACCGACGCCGAGCCGTGCGGCGCCGCCCTCACCATCGAGCTGCACGAGGCGCTCCAGCCGCTGGCCCCGCATCTCGCCCCGGTGGGCCGGGAGTCGATCCTGCTCCAGGGCGCCCGCATCGCCCTCGCCGACGGCCCGTACAGCCCGGCGGAGCGTGAGGTGCTCGCGACGGTCGGCGGGGCGCTCCAGCTCGGCGCCGAGGACACGGCCAGGCTCCTCGCGGCTGCGGCCCGTACGCCGTCCTGAGCGTTCCCGGCCCCGGCCCCGTCGCCTCGCTGCGTGCTGTCTCTCGGTAAGTCCGCAGGTGAGCGGCGTGCGGGTATAAATTTTGGGGTAGTTTGCCCGTATTTAGTGGGTCATAACCCCAGAAAGGGACTTTTTGCGGTGTGGTGAAAGTTGCCATGAACCCGTCGGCAGGTTTATAAGAGGGAAGTGACTGTGGCGATTCCGGGAATTCCGGGGACTGCCGTCACGGAGGTTTCCCATGTTTCTCACTCCGTCCGACACGGAGAAATTGCTGCTGAGTGTTGCCGGAATGGTTGCCCGTGACCGACGTGAACGGGGTGTGCGTCTCAACTATCCGGAGGCCGTCGCGCTGCTTTCCTGCTGGGCCATGGAGCGGGCCCGTGAGGGTGCTCGCGTCGCCGATCTGATGAGCGACGGAAGAGCTGTGCTGACCCGCGCCGAAGTGCTCGAAGGTGTACCGGAGATGCTGCACGACGTCCAGGTCGAGGCGACCTTTCCCGACGGGCGGAAGCTCGTCACGATCACCTCGCCCATCCCGTGATCCCGGGTGAGATCCGGACCGGTTCCGGCGTACTCGAAATCAATGAAAATCGTACTCGATTGCAACTCGCCGTGGTGAATGACGGTGACCGGCCCATTCAGGTCGGATCGCATTTTCATTTCCCCGACGTGAATCCCGCACTTACTTTCGACCGGTCGGCCGCCGAGGGATTTCGACTCGATATCCCGTCCGGTACTTCACTGCGCTTCGAACCCGGAGTCGGCGCCGACGTCACCCTGGTCGAGCTCGGCGGCCGTCGGCGGGTCCCCGGACTCGTAGTGCCCGGCACCCGCACCGCACGAACGGAGGACTGACATGGCCCGGATGACGCGCGCCGCCTACGCCGCGCTGTACGGCCCCACCACCGGGGACCGGGTCCGCCTCGCCGACACCGACCTCTGGATCGAGGTCGAGGAGGACCGCTGCTTCGGCGGCGACGAGGCCGTGTTCGGCGGCGGCAAGTCCATCCGCGAATCGATGGCCCAGGCCACCACGCCGCACGCGGAGGGAGCCCTCGACCTCGTCATCACCAATGTCGTGGTGCTCGACCACTGGGGCGTCGTCAAGACCGACGTGGGCGTCCGGGAGGGCCGGATCGTCGCGCTCGGCCGTTCCGGCAACCCCGACATGAGCGACGGGGTCCACCCGGACCTGGTGATCGGCCCCGGCACGGACGTCGTCTCGGGCGAGGGCCGCATCCTGACCGCCGGAGCCGTCGACACCCACGTCCACTTCCTGATGCCGGAGACCCTCCACGAGGCTCTCGCCACCGGCACCACCACCGTGATCGGCGGCGGCACCGGTGCCACCGAGGGGTCCAAGGCCACCACCGTCACCCCCGGCGCCTGGAACCTCGCGATGATGCACCGGTCCCTGGACCGGGTCCCGCTCAACATCATGCTGTTCGGCAAGGGCTCCACCGTCGGGGAAGAGGCCCTGCGTGAGGCCGCGCTCGGCGGCGCCGGCGGCTACAAGGTCCACGAGGACTGGGGCGCCACCCCGGCCGCCATCGACGCCGCCCTGGAAGCGGCCGACGCGTACGGACTCCAGGTCGCGCTGCACGCCGACAGCCTGAACGAGGCCGGTTACGTCGAAGGCACCCTGGACGCCATCGCCGGACGCGGCATCCACGTCTTCCACGCCGAAGGTGCGGGCGGCGGCCACGCCCCCGACATCATCACCGTCGCCTCCCACCCCAACATCCTCCCGGCGTCCACCAATCCGACGCTCCCGCACACCGTCAACACCGTCGCCGAACACCTCGACATGCTGATGGTCTGCCACCACCTCAACCCCCGCGTCCCCGAGGACCTGGCCTTCGCCGAGTCCCGGATCCGCGCCACCACCATCGCCGCCGAAGACGTCCTGCACGACATCGGCGCCCTCTCCATCACCTCCTCCGACGCCCAGGCGATGGGCCGGATCGGCGAGGTCGTCTGCCGCACCTGGCAGGTCGCCCACGTGATGAAGCAGCGCTTCGGCGACCGGGGCACCACGCTCCCCGCCGACAACGAACGCGCCCGCCGCTACGTCGCCAAGTACACGATCTGCCCCGCCGTCGCCCACGGCATCGACCACGTCGTCGGCTCCGTCGAGCCGGGCAAACTCGCCGACCTGGTGCTCTGGGACCCCGCCTTCTTCGGCATCAGGCCCGCAGCCGTGCTCAAGGGCGGCATGGTGGTGTACGCGGCCCTCGGCGACGCCAACGCGGCGATCCCCACCACCCAGCCGGTCCTGCTGCGTGCCACCGCCGCCGCCGAAGCCGCCCCGCACCTGTCGGTCAGCTTCGTCTCCCCGGCGGCACTGGCGGACGGGCTCGCCGAACGTCTGGGCCTGGTACGGGAGTTGGTCGCCGTACGGCCCACCCGCCACCTCACCAAGGCGGACCTGCCGAACAACACCGCGCTCCCGGCCATCGACGTCGACCCGGAGACCTTCGCCATCCGCATCGACGGGGAGCTCGTGGAGCCCGCCCCGGCCGCCGAACTGCCGCTCGCCCAGCGGTACAGCATGTTCTGATGGGCCGGCTCGCCCCTCTGCTGCTCGCCGACGGACGGCTCCCGGTCGGCGCGTACACCTACAGCGCGGGCCTGGAACCGGCCGTCGCGGCCGGGCTCACCCGCGACCGGATCCCCGCCCTTCTGCGGGCCAGGCTCCGCACCACCGCCGTCACCGAAGCCGCCGCCGCCGTCCTCGCCCTGCGGGCGGCGCGGCAGGACCCGGTGGACTACGCGCCCGTACAGCAGGCCCTCGCGGCCAGGACGCCGGTGGCGCCGATGCGGGCGGCATCGGCGACCCTCGGCCGGGGCGTGCACCGGCTGGCCCGCAGGCTGGCCCCCGGCCACCCCGCCGTCACCGCACTGGACACGGCCCGCACGCCGTCGCTGCGCCCGCTGCGTCCGGTCACCCTGGGCGCACTCGGGGCGGTCCTGGACGTGTCCGAGGAGGAACTGGCGTACGGCGTCGTCTACGACGAACTCCAGACCATCGCGTCGGCCGCGCTCAAACTGCTGCCCGGCGACCCGCTGGACTCGGTGGCGTGGGTGCTCGCCGCCGAGCCGGACGCCGCCCACGCGGTGACGGCCGCCCTCGCCGTACGGACCCCGGGCGAGTTGCCCGCCCGTACCGCCCTGCTCACCGAGGAGTGGGCGCTCGAACACGACCGACGAGAACGGAGACTCTTCCTTGCCTGACAACGGCACCCCCACCCCGGCGTCCGGGAACCCCGCCCCCGCCCCGGCCAACCAGCACTTCCACGAGCCCCTCAACCAGCCGCGCGCGCTGCGCCTCGGCGTCGCCGGACCCGTCGGCACCGGCAAGAGCTCGATCCTGGCGACCCTCTGCCGCGAACTCGCCGGTGAACTCTCCATGGCCGTCGTCACCAACGACATCTACACCGACGAGGACGCCCGTTTCCTCCGCTCGGCGGGCGTCCTGCCCACCGAACGCATCCGCGCCGTCGAGACCGGCGCCTGCCCGCACACCGCGATCCGCGACGACGTCAGCGCCAACCTCGACGCCGTCGAGGACCTGGAGGAGGCGTACGGCCCGCTCGACCTGGTGCTGATCGAGAGCGGCGGCGACAACCTCACCGCCACCTTCAGCCCGGCCCTGGCCGACGCGCAGCTCTTCTGCATCGACGTCGCGGGCGGCGGCGACGTGGCCCGCAAGGGCGGCCCCGGCATCACCGGCGCCGACCTGCTGATCGTCAACAAGACCGACCTCGCCCCGTACGTGGAGGTCGACGTGGCGGAGATGGTCGCCGACGCCGAGGCGGCCCGCGACGGCCTCCCGGTCCTCGCCCTGTCCAAGAACGACCCGGCGTCCATCGCCGAACTGGCCGACTGGGTGCGGGCGTTGCTCGTACGCCACCGCTCGGGCCAGCACATTCCGGCCGACCCGGGCCCGATGGCGCCGCACAGCCACTCGTGACCCCGCCGCCCGTACTGCCGGACCTGACGCGTGCGGCCCCGCCGGACGACGGCGGCGCCGACCCCACCGTCGTCACCGTCGAGCGCGACGCGACCGGCCGCCATGTCGCCCGCGAGCTGCGCCCCGGCGCCTTCCTGGCGCCCCGCCCGCTGCGCCCCGCCGCCGACGGGCTGCACATCGCACTGGTCGGCACCCGGGCGGGCCTGCTGGCGGGCGACGCGCTGACCCTGCACCTGACCGTCGGCCCCGGCGCCCGGCTGCACCTGGTCGAACCGGCCGGGCTCGTCGCGTACGACCACCGGGGCGGTACGTCGGCCTGGCGGGCGGTGATCGACATCGCCGAGGGCGGCGAACTGACCTGGGACGCCCGGCCGTTCGTCATCTCCACCGGGGCGGACGTCGCACGTTCCATGGACATCACGATGGCCGCCGGCGCCCGGATGCTCTGGCGCGAGACCCTGGTCCTGGGGCGCTCCGGCGAACGTGGCGGGAGCGTACGGGCGACGACCCGCGCCACCTACGACGGGCTGGACCTGCTGGTCGAGGACCTGGACCTGCGGGACCCGGACGTCCGGGAGCTGCCCGGCATCCTCGGCGCGAACCGGGTCATCGGCGCGGTCACCGCCCTGGGCGCCACCCCGGGCGGCCCGCCGCACCCGTACCGGACGGATCTGGCCGGGCCCGGCGCCCAGGTGCGGCTGCTGGACACGGTGGCCCCGGCGGTGGAGGCGGAGCTGTCGGCGGTCTGGGAGAGCTGGCGGACGACCGGACCCGTGGCCTGAGCGGGGCCCGTCCGCAGGTCCGGCGGTCCCAGCAGTGATCCGCTGGGGCCGCCGGGGAACGGTCCGCCCGGCGCGTACGGGACAATGGGTCCCATGAGTCTTTTCCGTGACGACGGGGTCGTGCTGCGCACCCAGAAGCTGGGCGAGGCCGACCGCATCATCACGCTCCTGACCCGCGGCCACGGCCGGGTGCGGGCCGTCGCGCGCGGCGTGCGGCGTACGAAGTCGAAGTTCGGGGCGCGGCTGGAGCCGTTCTCCCACGTCGACGTGCAGTTCTTCGCCCGCGGCAGCGAACTGATCGGGCGCGGGCTCCCGCTGTGCACACAGAGCGAGACCATCGCTCCGTACGGTGGCGGGATCGTCACCGACTACGCCCGCTACACCGCGGGCACGGCCATGCTGGAGACGGCGGAACGATTCACCGACCACGAGGGCGAGCCGTCCGTCCAGCAGTACCTGCTGCTGGTCGGCGGACTGCGGACCCTCGCGCGCGGCGAGCACGCCCCGAACCTGATCCTCGACGCGTTCCTGCTGCGCTCGCTCGCCGTGAACGGCTACGCGCCCAGCTTCGAGGACTGCGCCAAGTGCGGCATGGAGGGACCCAACCGTTTCTTCTCCGTCGCGGGCGGCGGGGCGGTATGCGGCGACTGCCGGGTACCCGGCAGCGTCGTACCCTCTGCGGAGGCCGTCGGGCTGCTCAGCGCACTGCTGACGGGGGACTGGACGACGGCCGACGCGGCCGAGCCGCGGCACGTCAGGGAGGGCAGCGGGCTCGTATCGGCCTACCTGCACTGGCATCTGGAGCGCGGACTGCGCTCGTTGCGGTACGTAGAGAAGTAGCGAGAGGGAGACGAGCACATGGCACGACGCGGGATTCTGGGGCGCAGCACACGCGAGTACAAGACCCCCGAACTGCACCCGTCGGGCGCCCGCCCGCCGAAGATCCCCGGCGAACTGGTGCCGAACCACGTGGCGATCGTCATGGACGGCAACGGCCGCTGGGCCAAGGACCGCGGGCTGCCGCGCACCGAGGGCCACAAGGTCGGCGAGGCCACCGTCCTCGAAGTACTCAACGGCTGCATCGAGATGGGCGTCAAGAACCTCTCGCTGTACGCCTTCTCCACCGAGAACTGGAAGCGCTCGCCCGAGGAGGTGCGCTTCCTGATGAACTTCAACCGCGATGTCATCCGCCGCCGCCGGGACGAGATGGACGAGCTGGGGATCAGGATCCGCTGGGTGGGCCGGATGCCGAAGCTGTGGAAGTCGGTCGTCGAGGAGCTCCAGGTCGCCCAGGAGCAGACCAAGGACAACGACGCGATGACGCTGTACTTCTGCGTCAACTACGGCGGGCGCGCGGAGATCGCCGACGCGGCGCAGGCCATCGCCCGCGATGTCGCGGCCGGGAAGCTCGACCCGTCGAAGGTCAACGAGAAGACCTTCGCGAAGTACATCTACTACCCGGACATGCCGGACGTGGACCTCTTCCTGCGCCCGAGCGGCGAGCAGCGCACGTCCAACTACCTGATCTGGCAGAGCGCGTACGCCGAGATGGTCTTCCAGGACGTGCTGTGGCCGGACTTCGACCGCCGCGACCTGTGGCGCGCCTGTCTCGAATTCGCCCAGCGGGACCGCCGGTTCGGCGGCGCGGTCGAGGAGACGACCGCCTGACCGGTGCGGGGCCCGGCCCCCGCACGTCGTTCACCGGGCAGGCTCGAAATTCAAGCCCACCCCGCACGCCGATCGCCGGACGAGCCCGAAATTCAAGCCCGTCCGGCGATTGAGGACATCTTTCAGCCCGCCCGGCGCTTGAGGGCGACAAAGCCTGCCCGGCGCCTGAGGGCAAGGGCGCCCGGGAGCCAGAACCCGCTCAGCCCTCCGCCGAGGAGCCCGCACAGGCCGCGCAGGTCCCGAAGACCTCCACCGTGTGCGCCACGTTCACATACCCGTGCTGCGCGGCGATCGACTCGGCCCACTTCTCCACCGCGGGCCCCTCCACCTCGACGGCCTTGCCGCAGGTGCGGCAGACCAGATGGTGGTGGTGCTCGCCGGTCGAGCAGCGGCGGTAGACCGACTCGCCGTCGCCGGTGCGCAGGACATCGACCTCGCCCGCGTCGGCCAGCGACTGGAGCGTCCGGTAGACCGTGGTCAGCCCGACCGAGTCGCCGCGGTGCTTGAGCACGTCGTGCAACTCCTGCGCGCTGCGGAACTCGTCCATCTCGTCGAGCGCCGCAGCCACCGCGGCCCGCTGCCGGGTCGACCGGCCTCGTACTGGTGCTCCCGCAGTCACAGGTGCCTCCTCGCCGTATGTCGCCCGCCCCAATGTGTCGGGCCATTGTGCCAGCTCGGTCAGGCCTTGGCCGAGTCCAGCGGCTGCCGCGCGGCCGGGAGATCGAGGCCGCACTCGGCCTGCGCCGCCTCCACGGCCCGTGCGCGCCTTCTCGCCAGTGGTGCGGCCAGCGCGGTCAGGGCGATGAAGACGCCGATGGCCAGCAGCACAATTGTCGCTCCCGGCGGCACGTCCTGGTAGTAGGACGTGATCGTTCCGGACAGGGTGACCGCCGTACCGATGGCCACGGACAGCGCGAAGGTGACCGCGAACGACTTCGACAGCTGCTGGGCGGCAGCCACCGGGACCACCATCAGGGCGCTCACCAGCAGCAGCCCGACCACCCGCATGGCGACGGTGACGGTGACCGCCGCGGTCACCGCGACGAGCAGGTTCAGCGCGCGCACCGGCAGCCCGGTGACCCGCGCGAACTCCTCGTCCTGGCTGACCGCGAAGAGCTGCCGCCGCAGTCCGAGCGTCACCAGGATCACGAACGCGGCGAGCACGCAGATCGCGGTGACGTCGCTGTCCGAGACGGTGGAGAGCGAGCCGAAGAGGTACGAGGAGAGGTTGGCGTTCGAGCCGGTCGGCGAGAGGTTGATCAGCAGCACCCCGCCCGCCATGCCGCCGTAGAAGAGCATGGCCAGCGCGACATCGCCGCGCATCCGGCCGTACGAGCGGATCAGTTCCATCGCGACGGCGCCGACGACCGAGACGAGCGTCGCCATCCACACCGGGCTGCTGTTGAGCAGGAAGCCGAGGCCGACGCCGGTCATGGCGATATGGCCGATGCCGTCGCCCATCAGGGCCTGACGGCGCTGGACGAGGTAGATGCCGATGGAGGGGGCGGTGATGCCCACCAGGACGGCGGCGAGCAGTGCGCGCTGCATGAGAACGCTCTGGAGAAGTTCCATGATCAGGTCAGCAGTCCTGTGCGGGCCGGCTCGGCGCCGGAGTGGGGGTGGACGTGGTCGTGGGGCAGCGCATGCTGTCCGACCGCCTCGGGCGGCGGCCCGTCGTGCGTCACGCAGCCGTCGCGCAGCACGACCGCACGGTCGATCAGCGGCTCCAGCGGGCCCAGCTCGTGCAGGACGAGCAGCACGGTCGTCCGGGCGGCCACCTGCTCGCGCAGGGTCGACGCCAGGATCTCCTGGCTGGCCAGGTCGACGCCCGCCATCGGCTCGTCCATGATCAGCAGCTCCGGCTCGGACGCCAGCGCACGGGCGATCAGTACCCGCTGGTGCTGCCCGCCGGAGAGCGCGCCCACCGAGTCGCCGGCGCGGTCGGTGAGCCCCACCAGCTCGATGGCGCGGGCGACGGCGGCCCGGTCGGCCTTCGACGGCCACCGCAGCTTCGTACGGGCCAGTCGCCCGGAGGAGACGACCTCGCGGACCGTCGCGGGCACCCCGCCGGCCGCGGTGGTGCGCTGCGGTACGTAACCGATGCGCGCCCACTGGCGGAAGCGCCCCAGCGGGGTGCCGAACAGCTCGATCCCACCGCTGGTGAGCGGCACCTGGCCGATCACCGCGCGGACGGCCGTCGACTTGCCCGAGCCGTTGGCACCCAGCAGGGCGACCACCTCGCCGCGGTGCACGGCGAGATCGATACCCCGCAGCACCGGGCGCGAGCCGAGCGTGGCCGTGGCCCCGCGTACGGAGATGACGGGTTGCCGCAGGACGGATTCCGGTATGACGGGTTCCTGTCCCTTTCCCTGTCCCGTTCCCTGTTCCATGGCTCGCGCCTCCGATGTCGGTGCTGGTACCGGTGTTCTGGTGTGCCGGTCCGCCGGGGCCGGGGTGTTCACGTCGCGCGGGGGGTTCACTTGGCGCCGAGCGCCTTCTGGAGCGCGACGAGGTTGGACTGCATGACCTGGATGTAGTCACGGCCCCTGGACTTGTCCGTGATGCCTTCCAGCGGGTCCAGGACGTCCGTCTTCACGTGCAGATCACTGGCGAGGGTCTTCGCGGTGTCCGGGCTGGTGATGGTCTCGAAGAAGACCGTGGAGACGTGGTGCTGCTCGGCGAGCGCGTGCAGGTCCTTCATGCGCGAGATGCTCGGCTCGCTCTCCGGGTCGATGCCGCTGATGGCCTCCTCGGTGAGGCCGTAGCGCTCGGCGAGGTAGCCGAAGGCGGCGTGGGTGGTGACGAAGGTGTCGGACGTGCGGTTCCGCAGCCCGTCCACGTACTGCGTATTGAGCGCGTCCAGCTTCTTGACCAGCGCGTCGGTGTTCTTCCGGTAGTCCGCCCTGTGGGCCGGATCGGCGGCGGCGAGGGTCTTGTCGACGCCCTTGGCGATCTCGGCGTACTTCACCGGGTCGAGCCAGATGTGCGGGTCGAGCCCTGCTTCGCTCTCCGAGTGGGAGGCGTTGTCCCCGGTGGTGTGGTGGTGGCCGTCCACCTCGGTGCCGTGCGTTTCGAGCGAGGTCATGGTGGCCACGTCGGCGGTGTGCTTCACGCCGGACTGCTTGATCGCTTCGTCCACGGCGGGCTGGAGGCCCTTCAGGTAGACGATCGCGTCGGCGTCGGAGAGGCCGACGGTCTGCTTGGGGCTGAGTTCCAGGTCGTGCGGCTCGACGCCCGGCTTCGTCAGGTTGGTGACGGAGACGTGGCTTCCGCCTATCTCCTGCGTCAGGTACTGGAGCGGGTAGAACGACGCCACGACGTGGAGTTTGCCGTCGTTCTTGTCGGCGGCGGAGGAAGCGGAGCATGCGGAGAGGGCGACCAGCCCGAGTGCGACCGCTGCGGAGGCCGCGCTGACGGGTATGAGGCGTCGTACGTTCATGACAGTCATTTTCAACAAAAGTGGAAACGATTGTCAACAAGGAAGGTTGGAGCCCTCGCATCCGGTCGATCTTCACGCGAACCGGGCAGCGGTCACGCGGGAACTGCGCGAGAACGGCCCGGGAACAGGGAACCGATTTGATCCAGGGGGTGCAGCCGCCGGTAACCTGAGGCATTCCGCTGTTCGCAATCGTCGTAATGAAGAGAGCACCGTGGCCGCCGACAAGATCGACACCATCGTCAGCCTGAGCAAGCGCCGTGGCTTCGTCTACCCCTCCAGTGAGATCTACGGTGGTCAGCGAGCCGCCTGGGACTACGGGCCCCTGGGTGTCGAGCTGAAGGAGAACCTGAAGCGTCAGTGGTGGCGCTACATGGTCACCTCGCGCGAGGACGTGGTCGGTCTCGACTCGTCGGTCATCCTGGCCCCCGAGACCTGGGAGGCCTCCGGCCATGTGGCGACCTTCTCGGACCCGCTGACCGAATGCACCTCCTGCCACAAGCGGTTCCGCGCGGACCACTTGGAGGAGGCGTACGAGGAGAAGCACGGCCACGCCCCCGCGAACGGCCTCGCCGACCTCAACTGCCCCAACTGCGGCAACAAGGGCACCTTCACCGAGCCCAAGAACTTCTCCGGTCTGCTCTCCACCCACCTCGGCCCGACCCAGGACAGCGGCTCCGTCGCCTACCTGCGCCCCGAGACGGCCCAGGGCATCTTCACCAACTTCGGCCAGGTGCAGCAGACTTCGCGCAAGAAGCCGCCGTTCGGCATCGCGCAGATGGGCAAGTCCTTCCGGAACGAGATCACTCCGGGCAACTTCATCTTCCGCACCCGCGAGTTCGAGCAGATGGAGATGGAGTTCTTCGTCAAGCCGGGCGAGGACGAGCAGTGGCAGGAATACTGGATGGAGCAGCGCTGGAACTGGTACCGCGACCTCGGTATGCGCGAGGAGAACATGCGCTGGTACGAGCACCCCAAGGAGAAGCTCTCCCACTACTCCAAGCGCACCGCTGACATCGAGTACCGCTTCCGCTTCGGCGGCAGCGAGTGGGGCGAGCTGGAAGGCGTCGCCAACCGCACCGACTACGACCTCGGCGCGCACTCCAAGGCCTCCGGCACCGACCTCTCCTTCTTCGACCAGGAGAAGGGCGAGCGCTGGACCCCGTACGTCATCGAGCCCGCGGCGGGTGTCGGCCGCGCGATGCTGGCCTTCATGCTCGACGCGTACATCGAGGACGAGGCGCCCAATGCCAAGGGCGTCATGGAGAAGCGCACCGTGATGCGCCTCGACCCGCGCCTGGCGCCGGTCAAGGTCGCGGTCCTCCCGCTCTCCCGCAACCCGCAGCTCTCGCCGAAGGCCAAGGGCCTGGCGACGGACCTGCGCCGCAACTGGAACATCGAGTTCGACGACGCGGGCGCGATCGGCCGCCGCTACCGCCGCCAGGACGAGATCGGCACGCCGTTCTGCGTCACGGTCGACTTCGACACCCTCGACGACAACGCGGTGACGGTCCGCGAGCGCGACACGATGAAGCAGGAGCGTGTCTCGCTGGACCAGATCCAGTCGTACCTGGGCGGCCGGCTGCTCGGCTGCTGACCCTGGTCGTACGCACACCCCGAGGGCCCCGGCTCCGCTTCGGCGGGCCGGGGCCTTCGGCGTGACGGGGCGGTGCGAGGTGCGCTGACCGTTCCCTCCCCCTTGTCAACACCGGCCTGTTGAAGGGCCGTTGGGGATCCGCGCGGAACTGCGCGGGCCCGGTGTTGTCAGTGGCTCCTTGTACCGTGGCAGCGGCGCGGCTGATCAAGAGGAGGGGGCGGCGGTGCTCAAGCACTACTACCGTCTTGTGTACTGGAAGCGAAGACTCACCCGGTCGATACCCGGGGCGGAGGCCCCGGCCCGCGCCCGGACGCGGCGGTTACGCCGGGGGTCGGAACGGCTCCGGCCGCTCATGGTGTTCGCCGCGATGGTCCTGGTCGTGGTCGGCGTCTCGTACGGCATCGGCGCGTGGGAGACCGGCGGCTCTCCACGGACGCCCCAGCAGGCCGACCCGCAAGCCGTGTGCGAGCGGATCGAGGACGACTGTCCCGGCGACTCGGCGCGGGAGACCTGTAGGAAGCTTCTCGCGCAGGCGCGCCAGGAGGACTCCGGCGCCAACGGCCCGCAGGTCCGGGCATTTTCGTTCATCGGGTGTTCCCACGATGACTGACACCGACCCCGAGCCGGCTCGGGTCCCGCGCGTCACCCGTATCTTCCTGGTCGCGGCCCTGGCCGTCAGCGCCGCCGGATACGCGGCGACGCAGATACTCGACAACAGCAGCGACCCCGGACCGCCGCCCAGCCCCTACGCGACGCGGGCCGCCCTGGACTGCACCGGCGCGGACCGGGACCGTGCAGAGTGCTACACCGGCGCCGACGACTGCCCGCCCCACCCGGTCCGGACGGCGGAGGCCCACACGTTCGCCATCCCGGAGGACACGGCAACCCTCGGCCCTGGGGACACGACCGTGGTGCAGGTGGTCTGCTTGGTAGCGGTCGTCCGCCGCTGACAGGGCGCGGTACATGCCGGTGAGGCCCCGCCCGCCCCGCGCTGACACTGCGGTGAGGTGGGCGGGCGGGGCGGGTGGGACACCGGTTCCTGCGCCGACGCGCGGCCCCGGGTCCGTCGTTCCGTCGTTATCCGTGCTGTCCGACCTGGTAGTCCCCGGCGGGCTGCTGGACGATGACGTTCAGGCGGTTGAAGGCGTTGATGACGGCGATGACGAACACCAGGGCGGCGAGCTGGTCCTCGTCGTAGTACTTGGCGGCATTCGCCCAGGCCTCGTCGGTGACCCCACCGGCCGCGTCGGCGAGGCGGGTGCCCTGCTCCGCGATCTCCAGGGCGGCGCGCTCGGCGTCGGTGAAGACCGTGGCCTCCCGCCAGGCCGCGACCAGGTTGAGGCGTACCGAGGTCTCACCGGCGTGCGCGGCCTCCTTGGTGTGCATGTCGAGGCAGCCCGTGCAGCCGTTGATCTGACTGGCACGGATCTTCACCAGCTCCTGCGTCGCGAGCGGCAGAGTCGACTCCGCGAGCACGGTGCCCGCCGCGATGATGTGCTTGAGGGACTTGGCCGCGACCGGGCTGCTGAACGGGTTCAAGCGGGCGTCCATGGTGCACTCCTTGGTTGTTGGCGCTTACACCCCCTTGGACGGACCGGCTCGGCGGGATGTGACATGGGCGGATGTGGCCCGCGTCACGCAGGCGTCCGCTGCTCGCGACCGGACACACTGGTGCCTACCCCCAGCAGGGACAGGCTGTGTGTTTCGGCTCGGCCCATACTCGGATCCATGAACGGAAAAGGGCAGCTCGGGGACTTCCTGCAGACGCGGCGCTCCCAGCTGCTTCCTGAGGACCTCGGGGTCCCCACCTACGGGGAACGGCGGCGCGTGCCGGGTCTTCGACGTGAGGAGTTGGCGCTGCTGGCAGGTGTGAGCACCTCCTACTACACCCGGCTGGAACAGGGACAGTCGCTGAACGCCTCGCCGGAGGTGCTGGACGCGATCGCCCGTGCTCTGCGGCTGGACGAGTCCGAGCGCCTGCACCTGCACAACCTGGCCCGGTCGGCCAAGGGCGCCGGCCGAGGCCGACGGCCCGCGCCGGAGCGTGTGACGGAGGCGACCGGCCAGTTGCTGGAGGTCCTGGCGGACGTCCCGGCGATCGTGACCGGCCGCCGCAGTGACGTCCTGGCCTGGAACCGGCTGGGCCA
Source organism: Streptomyces sp. A 4/2 (assembly GCF_940670765.1). GTDB lineage: Bacteria > Actinomycetota > Actinomycetes > Streptomycetales > Streptomycetaceae > Streptomyces. The sequence goes on along the minus strand of NZ_CALNVW010000007.1, from coordinate 24,229 downwards.
CGCACTGTTCGCCTCGCACCTGGACCCCCGTGCTGCGGACCGGCCGGCCGAGCGTCCCAACATGGCCCGGCTGGTGTTCCTCGACCCCCATACCCGTGACCTGTACGCGGACTGGCCGAGCAAGGCCAGGGCCGTGGTGGGGAATCTGCGCCTGGTGGCGGGCCAGTACCCGGACGACGCCGCGCTGCACGCGCTGGTGGGTGAACTGAGCGCGAAGAGCACGGACTTCGCCTCGATGTGGGCCGACCACCGCGTCAAGGCCTGCACCGTTGCGGCCTACGGGATGCGGCATCCGCTCGTCGGCCCGCTGACCGTCACCCAGCAGACCCTGAGTCAGGGGCCGGGCCAGAACATCGTGGTCGCCACCACGGAGGCCGACTCACCCGCCCGGACCACGCTGGCCCTGCTCGCCCAGATTCTCACTCAGGGCGATCCGGCGCGACCGGCGGCCCGCGCCGAGGCCGGCTGACCTCACACACCACCGGACGACGGGCCTGCATCCGCGAGCGCCCATCCACCCGGGCCCGGCCGACATCCCCCGGGCCCGGCCGACATCCCCCGAGCCCGGCCGACATCCACCCGGGCACGGCCGACATCCGGCCGGGCCCCGAGCAGCCCCTGGCGCACGGCGCCCCGGGCAAAGCCACCCACCCGACCTGTGCGCCGGCGTACCGCTGCCGCATGCCCGAAAACAGTGAAGGCATCATGTCCAAGGAACTGTCCAAGAAGCTGTCCAAGAAGCTGGTCAGGACCGCCGCTGCGGTTGCCGTGCTGTCCGCGACCGCGATCGCGGTCACGACGATCAGCCCGGTTCCGGCGTCGGCCGTCTCCGCCCCGCTGAGCAACGCACGGATCGCCCTGCACCTCGACCTGGCCAAGAAACAGACGCCGGAGAACATCGCCATGGCCCCCGACGGCAGTGCGTACGTCACCTTCGCGGAGGCCCGCCAGGTCGCCCGGATCTCTCCCGGGGGCGCTGTCCGCATCCTGGCGACCCTGCCCCGGCCCGCCGACGACGGCGTCCACACCCCGGCCCTGGGCTTCCCCCTGACCGTCGGCATCGTCCGCGCCCACGACGGCACCCTGTACTTCCTGTACGCCACCGGCACCGCCGACCTGACCGGCGTGTGGCGTCTGCGCCCCGGCGGCAAACCGCAGCGCATCGCCGCGCTGCCCGCGACCGGCCTTCCCAACGGCCTGGCCCTGGACCCGCGGACCGGGACCCTCTACGTCACCGACTCCGCCCTCGGCACCATCTGGAGCGTGCCCGTCACCGGCGGCGTGCCCACCGCGTGGTCCACGGCCCCCGAACTGGCCTCCACCGGATTCCTCGGCGCCAACGGCCTGAAGATCCATGACGGGGCGGTGTGGGCCACCAACCTCGACAAGGGCACCGTCCTGCGCATCCCCATCCTCGGCGACGGGCGCAGTGGCCCGGTCCGGACCCGCGCCACCGGTCTGCCCGGGATCGACGACTTCGCCTTCACCGGCCACGGCGACCAGATGCTGGCCGCCCTCAACGGCCCCAGCGAGGTCGCCCTCATCCAGACCGACGGCTCCCACTCCACCGTCCTGACCGGAGCCGACGGCCTCCAGAACCCCACGTCCGTCACACTGCGCGGCGACACCGTCTACGTCGGCAGCGCCGCCTACCTCACGGGCACGGACCCCAACTTCGTCCGCGCCCGTCTGAACCGCTAGCCAGTGCCGCGACCGGCACTGGCCAGGACCTGTCCGGTCGTTCTCCGCCGGGTCCGGGATTTCCGCCCGGCCCGGCGGATTACGGGTTGCCGACCAGCTGGACGGGTCCCTTCAAGGTGTTCGGGGTGCAGCCGGGACCCGACAGGGTCAGCCGCTCCTTCGTGCCGACCACGGAGAGCGGGCCCGTCAGCGACGTACCGCAGATCTGTACCGTACGGGCGCCGACCGCCTGGACGGGCCCGGTGATCGCGGCGCCCTTCGCCACCAGGCTCCCGCCCGCGCCGACCACGACGGGGCCGGTCAGCTCCGTACCGTCCAGGCAGGTGACGCCGGAGGAGACGACCAGCGGTCCGGTGTGCTTGCCGGTCACCGTCTTCGTACAGGCGGGGGCGGCGGGGACACGGGCCCGGTAGTCGAGGGCGTACGCGAGCTTGCCGGGCTTCGCCTCGGAGATCGGGGCGCTCAGCTTCCCGAACTCGCCGCCGGTCGCCTTCTTGCCGTTGTTCCACTCCTTCATCCGGCCGAGTTCGTCGGCGGTGCGGCCGTCGGCGATGACAGTGTCGCCGGGCGTCGCCGACATCGTCTCCGAGGCGGTGCGGATCGCGGAGAGGTACGAAGCGGGGGCGGTCAGGTCGTACGCGCCGAGGTCGACGCGCTCACGCAGCCAGGTGCCCCACTGGAACTCCAGGAACTCCGCCGCGTCGTCGGGCGCCTGGTAGCCGATGTCGCGGGTGAAGTAGACGAGGCTGCGGTAGGGGTCGTCGTGGAAGTAGGTCAGTCCGAGGTGCTGGGGAAGCTGGTCCGTGGTGATGGGCCGGTTGTTCTCGTCACGCAGCCAGACCCACTTGTTCTCCTGCATGGTCTTCCAGAACGCGGCGGTGGAGAGCCCGCTCAGATCGTCCACGACGCGCAGCCTGATGTGGGTCTTCGGGCCGCCGTCGGGCGCCTCCATGAACGACGTCAGGGAGTGGTGCCCGTCGGTGAGGTACAGGACCCCGCCAGGCCCGACGACGACCGTCTTCATCGCGGCGCGGGTCTCGGCCGTCTCCTTGCCGACGGGGACAGTGCAGGTGAAGCTCGACGCGTCGGAGAGCCTGGCGCCGGGCTTCACACTCGCGGCCTTCTCCTGGCCGTTGGTCTCGCACCAGTCGTCGAACCGCTTGTTGAAGTCGCCGTTCGCCTCGTCCTTGGTGCTCGTGTAGCGGCCGAGCTTGTAGTAGATCTGGTCGAAGCCCACGGCGGGCTGGGTGGGACGCAGCTGGTCCAGGGTGACATCGAGCAGTTCCCCGGCCTTGGGGCTCCCCGCCTTGGGGCTCCCGGCCTTGGGGCTCCCGGTCGTGGAGCCGGTCGCGGTGGCCGCCGCCGTGGCCGTACCGCCACTCGCGAGTACCCCGCCCAGCACCACCGCGCCCACGGCGAGCCCCGCCCCCAGACGGCGCAGGCGAGGGGGACGGGGCTGGGACTGTGTACGGACAGGGGCGGTCATTCGGTCTCCACGTGTCTCTGCGGGGCGGGGCGCGGCGCTGCGTGGGTGCGCCGAGGATTGGGCACATCCACGCATCCGTACCCGCCCGGCTGGTGGATCCCGGCCGTCGGGCGGGTGTCGACCAGGTGAACGCCGGGGCGGGGCGGGACCGGCAGAGCCCGGGGCCCGTGTCACGGTGCGTCATCGACACCTGGGGCGGCTTCCTTCCGGCGTCGTCCCGCCTGTTCCTCGTAGGTCTCGTGCGCCCGCCAGGAATTGCGGGAACCCTCAGGGCTTGCCGATCATCAAGGTATTGCTTCCCGGCCGGTGACTCGTTGGTGCGGTATGCGTATCCCCGGCGAGATTCGTACCCAACTCACTGTGAAGTTCGCGGTGTTGTTCCCCGCATCTGGACGAGCGGCAGCGGCGACTATTGATGGCTGCGGAGGCTCGTGGGCTGGGCCATGGCGGGGTACGGGCCGTCGTGCGGCCGACCACCGTGGCTCGCCTTCCCCGAACAGGTCCTGGCCACCGTGCTTCGTCTGCGGGTCGCCCTGGCCGCGGAACCTCTCGCCGTACTGTTCGCCAGCAGCCGCACTGCCATGCACCGCACCCTCCTGAAGAACCGGAGACTCCTCAAGACACACGGCATTGCCATCCCGCCTGCAACAACTCCACCCGTCGCCCTCTCGGCCCTACGGGCCCGGGTCCGTGCCCAGACCAGCGAGTCAGAAAGCAAGATCAAGACGACATTTTAAAGATCGGCGAGCCATTAGAACTCACTCGCCGTGACCCGGGGCTTTTGCTATTACAGGATGCGGCGGCGTCGTCGTGAGCGGGCCGCTCTGCGGTCGTCGGTCTCGGTTCTGGTCTCAGATGCCGGTTCGGGCTCCGGTTCACCCTTGGAGTGACGGTCCGCGGCATTCCACATTGTCTGCCCCTGCCGGCCCGGCACCCTGACGCGGCGTCATCGGCGCGACTCTCGCTCATAAGCGGACCATAGGCGTGTAGGTGTGGCACGGCAATGTGCTGGAGCGGTCCTTTGTGAGCACCACGAAGGAGGCCGAGGCGATTCGGGACGAACTGACCAGGTGCTCCGCATCCTGGGAAAACACCCGCTCAATGCGTCACCCGGTGCGCTGAAAGGGTGGGCTGCACCCCGCGTACTCATTAGCCTTCTGCCCCATTACCTTCAAGATCCAAATCACTGGCTCGGTAAGGAAGACGGGGGTATGGTGCGTCCGGGGGAAGCGGCGCTGTCTCGGCGTGAAGAGACGTGATCTGGCTCCCTGCGCGCAGCAAGCGAGTTCGACTGCAGGGCTGAAGGCTGGGGTGGAAGTGTCGTTTCGCAGTAGGGCGGGCACGGGAGGGTCTTCGGATCGCCCACTGGCGCAGGTCCTCTATCGGCTGGTACATGAGAATCCGTCGTGGCTGGCGGAGGATCTGGCGGAAGCCGCAGGGATTTCCGCGGCGGAAGTGGAGTCGACGCTCGACAGTCTGGAGGCAATCAGTCTGCTTGTTCCGTCGACTGAGAATCCCGGTGGATATGTTGCGATTGATCCCGATGCGGCGCTTTCTCGGCTTTTCGCGGCTGAGGAACGGCAGGTCTCCCGGCATCAGGAGCAACTGGCGCGCACTCGTGATTCCATCAGGGCCATCATGGGTGACTTTATGAATCTGCGCTCGGACGGGCGCGACGTCGTCGAGATCGAAACGCTGCGCAGCGTCAGTCAAGTCAATGCGTTCCTGGATGATGCGGTGAGCCTCGTGAAATCCCGTGAGTGCACCATGCATCCCGGCGGAATTCCTCCCGTGGAACTCATGGATGACATGCTGCTGCGCGACTCGGAAGTGATGAGCAGGGGAATTAAGGTCCGCACGCTCTATGCCCAGCACATCGCTGAAGTGCCTTATATGGGGGAGTATCTGGAATCGGCCTCTCAGCTCGGAATGGAAATCCGACTGGCCGCCCATCTGCCGCTGCGCATGCTGCTCTTCGATGTCAGTCTTGCGCTCCTGCCCATCGACCCGCAGGACAGTTCGCAGGGCGCTTTCGCCATCCGGGGCATCGAACTGGTCCGCTCACTTCAGGCGCTCTTCGACTTCTGCTGGCACAACGCCGCTCCGTTGGAACAGCGCTCGCAGAACTCGCGCTCGCAGAACCCGCACTCGGAGATCGAGATCACCGTCCAGGAGCAACTCATCATCCGCATGCTTGCCGCGGGCATGAAGGACGAGAGCATCGCACGGCAACTGGGCGTCTCGGCACGCACGCTGAGCCGTACGATTTCCGCGTTCCTCGACCGGCTGGGCGTGGGGACCCGTTTCCAGGCCGCGTTGAAGGTTGCCGACCTCGGCCTTCTGGACACCCAGGACACCCTGACCGCCCCGCCTTCGTCGTCGACACCGTGGACTGCGGAGAGTTAGCCCCGACCGTTCATGAGCCCTCGTCGGGTCGCCGGCGGGGGCTCTGTGCTTGCGAGGTGCGGAAATTCGTGGGCCTGGGCACGGCGGCGGCCCGGCTGTCGCGTCGGGTGGGCGCCGGGGTTCCATGGCTCCGGGATGTTGCTGTGGCTTGTCGGGACGGTCGGGGTTGCTGGTCAGCCACGGTTCCGCAGGGCTGTGAGTGGCTGGATCGCGCGGGTGATCACATGCGTCCGGGGCCAACGGGCGGTGAAGCGGAGCCAGTGACGACGGCCGGACTTCTCACCCCCGCCGGCTCCCGGACCTGCGACCGTACTTCGGCCCGCGTCGACCTGACCGCGGTGAGTGCTTTCGGTCCGCGTCGACCTGACCGCGGCGAGTGCTTTCGGCCGGTCCGGCTGCGGCAGGCGAGTCGGTGAGCCGTGAGGTCGGATGCCTCCGGGTCGAACACCATCCAGGACCCTCCCCGCAATCTCAGGATGTGAGATGGAGGCCGCTCTGGCCACTACCCGTCATGGCTGATGGCCGCATCCCGAAAGCCTGGTTCTGGGGCCCTGGTGGAGAAACGATGGTGAAGCAACGAGGCGGGAGCAACTTCCCGCCAGTTCACATCCGATCAATTCGCCGGGGGAACAGTCATGTCCAAGTTCGGGAATTTCGCGCTCTCCGTCTGTATCACCGGGGCCGCGCTCGTCGGTATCACCGCCACCGCAGCTCCCGGCACCGTGATCGCCGCCGGTACCGGGACGGTCTCGATGGCCGGCGGACAGGCTCCCGTGGCCACGGTGTCCGCGACGAGCGGCGAGGGCGACAGTACCGGCTGGTGGTAACCGCACTCGTCCCTCTCGGCCTCGGCCGCCCACCGAGCGGCGGAACGCCGCCTCCGGAGGAAGGGACCGGCGTGACGGCCACCGCGATCGCCGAACTGCCCACGACCCGTTCACCCGCCGCCGTGCATCAACTACCGGCCGCGCCGGGGCACTTGAGGATGGGGCCGTCCATGTCCTACGGGAAGTGGCAGACCGGTGTCTTGTGCTCTGATCGTTGCGGAAGTTGTCAGGAGCCGTACGGCTGGACGTCGCGCCACCCGCGACGATGACCGGATGAAGTCAGGCCGGCATGGAGGGCCGCAGGTGTGAGGGGCGCCGCTGCCGGACGAATTCCGGCGACCGGCTCGCCGCGCTGGGCACGGTGGCGCAAGAGTGCGACGCCACCCCGGAAACGTCACTGTTCACGAACGGCCCGCGGGACGGACGCGATCAGGCCATCACCATCGATGTAGCGAACCGTCACTTCGTCGCCGTGCGGCGGTTGTTGGTGCCTCTCGACGTCCCTGGGCCTGTCCCGAAACCGTCCGTGAAGGTGGGGAACGCTCCGACCCGGCGACGGCGCGGTGGGACCCTTCTCCCGCCCGGCTCGTCGGCAGCGACATCGCGCGGGTGACGGTGGACGCGCTGCCTGTCGACCCGTACGACGAGATGCGGGCGACCGGCGCCTTTCTGCTGATGGATGGGTATTCGGGCGACACCGTCGCCGCGGGCATGCCTGCGGGTATCACCGTGAAGCAAACAAGTGAAGTAGGTACGCATGACATTCGGTGTGGCCATCGTCGGTTTCGGCGTGGCGGGACGGCAGCATGCCGCGGCCCTGGACGGTGTCCCGTTCGCGCGCGTCGCGACCGTCCTGGAACGGGACGCGTCCATGGACACCGACGGTTTGCCCCGCTCGGCGGACTGGGCCGGCCTGCTCGGCGACCCGTCGGTGGATCTCGTCGCCCTGTGCGTGCCTCCGGGGAACCGGGCCGCCCTCGCGGAGGAGGCCGTGCGCGCGGGGAAGGCGGTGCTCCTGGAGAAGCCCCCGGCCTCCTCGCCTGCCGAGATCGACCGGATCGTGGAGCTCGGCCGCCGACTGGGCCGCCCGATCGGCGTGATGCTCCAGGAACGGCTCAGGCTCCCCGAGTCCGTGCTCGCCTGGGATTGGGGAAAGGGGGCTGTCGGGGTGCTCCAGGTATCCAGGTACCGGCCCAGCGCGCAGTACCGGCGAGCGGGCTGGCGCCGTGACCCGGCTGTGTCGCTCGGCGGTGTCACCGCGCATCTGGCCGTGGACTACCTCGACCTGGCATGCCAGTTGCTCGGTGAGCCGATGGAACTGCGACTGGGCGGTATCCGTGAGTCCGTACCTGGTATCGACTCACGGGTCGCGGGCCTGGTCGAGTTCAGGGAGGGTGCTGTACTCAGCTTCGTGGTCACCGCCGAGACCACCGTCAGGTCCGAGCGTTTGGAGGTCCTGGGTACGGACCGGCGCGTCCTGGTGGCCGACGGCGCCGTCATGACCGGGGCCGTCGGTCTGATCGAGGACCACCCGACCCCGTCCACCACCCAGTTGCGCCGTGCCGTCTACCAGGAGATGGCGTGGGCGCTGGCCACCGGCGAGCCGCTGCCGCGTTCTGGTCTGCGGAGCGCCCGCCACGTCTCGGTGATTCTACGGTCGGTCTTCGACGAATTGAACGCCGTAAGGACCTGAGCACTCGCAAAAATCTCCTTCTGCGGAGACATCGCCGACCGGCACCGTCCTGTGATGCGAAATGCAGAATTACGGAAATGCCTGCACCTGAGGGGTGATCAAGCATTAACACGTCAGATTCGGAAATAATTCGCGCCTACCGCCATCTCATCACCGACGGCGATCTACCGCATCCGAACGTTCTCGCGCTGCTCGGCTCGGATCGGAAAGCTGCCGTCGCCACGCTCGACCAGCTGCGCGATGTCGGTCTTTTCGCCTGCGCCGAGACCAATCCGGAATTCATTACCGCAGTGAGTGCGGACGTCGCAGAGGAAAAGATCTTCGGTCGGCTGCTGGAATCCCTTGATCGTGTGGTGCGCGACGTATCCAGGACCCAGTCCAGCCTGCGGAGTCTGCGAGTATTCAACGAAGCCCTGTCTGTCGACGGGCAGGGCGGGCAGATCGTCGCCATCGTCGATCCTGATGCCGTGGATACGCGGATCGCGGAAGCGGCCGGCGAATGCAAATTCGAGGTTCTGGTGGTCCAGCCCGGAGGTTCGCGGCCCCGGGCGATCCTTGAAAAAGCCTACCCTCGCGACAGTGCCATGCTCAAACGTGGTGTCAGCATGCGCACGATCTACCAGCACAGCGCACGATTCTGCGGGAACACTCAGAATCATGTGGAATCGCTGACCGCGATCGGCGCCGAGGTCAGGACCTTGGACTGTCTCTCTCGACGCCTGATGATCTTCGACCGGCATACCGCCTTCATTTCCGGCGATTCCGAAGACGCCGGGGTGATCATGATCAAGCACGCCGCGGTCGTTGCGTTCCTGGTCGACGTATTCGAGGGGATCTGGAATTTCTCCCAGCCGATGACCTCGTCCTATCGGACGCGCGTCGAGGGTTCGGTCGTGTCTGAAATCCAGAATTCAATCATGAAATTGATGATGACCGAGGAGAAGGACGGGGCGATCGCACGGCGGCTGGCGATCAGTGAGCGTACGTGCCGCAGCCATATTTCCAAGATCATGCGGCGACTCGGCGCACGGAACCGCACGCACCTGGGATATCTCATCGCGCGGGAGGAAGGGGCTCGTCGCGGCAGGGAAATGTATCCGGATCCCGCTGTCGACCACGGTTGGGGCGCCCACCACGGGCATTGCCGGCCGGCGGGAGGGCTCCCGCCCGACAGGGCCCAAGTGGCCTGACCGGTATACCACTTCAAGCACACGGCATCAGGTGCCCCCTGTAGGTCTCGCAGCGTTGGCCACAGGCGTCGCACTGCCTCTGGACAAGGACCATTTCGATGCAATTGCGTACACCTTCGTACGTTGACGTCCTCCGTACCCCCCACGCGACCCGCACGTTCGGCGCGGCGCTACTGGGCAGACTCTGCTACGGCATCACTCCGCTCTCCCTCATGCTCGCGCTGACCGGCAGCGGCCGGTCGTACGCGGTCGCGGGCGGCGCCGAGGCACTCTTCGCCGCCGGAGCCACCCTGCTCGCCCCGCTGCGAGCCAAGTTGATCGACCGTCACGGCCTGCGGCGTGCGCTGTTGCCGATGGCGCTCGTCTTTGCCCTCCTGCTCGCCGCGCTCGGTGCCACCGCATGGTGGCACGGTGCGCCTGTCGCGCTCATCATCGGTGTCGCCGGCGCCGCGGGTTCCTGTGCACCGCCCCTGGGCCCCACGATGCGGGCACTGTGGAACGAACTCATCCCCGACTCCCCGGACCTGCTGCGCCGCGCCTTCAGCCTCGACACGGTGGCCGAAGAGGTCCTCTTCCTGGCCGGCCCGCTCCTTGCCGGGCTGATCGCGACGCTCGCCGCGCCGTCGGCCGGGCTGCTCCTCTCGGCGTCGCTGGTGGCCTGCGGGACGACCGCACTGGTCATTTCGCCCGCAGTGCGGCCCGCGGCGCACCGCTCCGAGGAACGCGGTGAGGCGGGGCGGCTCGGACGCGCGATCGTCCAGCCGGTCATGGCCGCCCTGGGTATCGGGTTCTGTCTGGGTACCGTCAGCCTGCTGATGGTGGCGTTCGCCAGGTTCCACCACCAGGGGGCGGCGGTGGCCTGGTGCAGCGCGGCCCTGTCAGCGGGCAGCGCGCTCGGCGGTCTGGCTTACGGCACGGTGAACTGGAAGATCTCCTCCCGCAAGCAACTGCCGATCCTGGTGGCCGGCCCGGCCATCGGCATCGGGGTGGCCGGACTGTCGCCGAACCTCACGGTGCTGGCGCTGATAGCGCTCTGCACCGGTGTCTGCATATCCCCCGGACTGTCGGCCGCGTACCTCGTGGCGAACCAGTCCGCGGCACCACAGGCCCGCGTGCGGGCTGGGACCTGGGTGAACACGGCCGTGAACGCCGGCAACACCACCGGAGCCGCGACCATCGGCTTCGCCATCTCCAACCTGCCGCTCCACACCAGCTTCGCCCTGGCCGCAGCCCCCGCACTTCTCCTTGCCGGGGCGGCCTTCCTTTTTGTCCGGGTCAAGAGTGAATCAATCCTCCAGGAGGGCTCATCAGTGGCGAGTTCCTGAGATCGGTGGCGAATGCCCAAGAAAACACGAATTCTCACCGAAGTGGCCTCGGGGTGTCGCTGAGAGTGAACCGTGCCCGCCAGAATTCGGCAGATCCGGTTCGCGCAGTTGCATGATCCGGAACCCTTCGTGCGCTGGTGCGAGCGAACGGTCCGGGTGCAACATCGGAAGAAGCTGGCGGTTTCTTGCGGAAGTTCGCGAGGGCTGTCGACTGCGGCACATGTGTGATGGCGAAGAGCGATGACGGACGGGAAGGGTCCGATGTCGATTCCCTGTACCTCGTGGTCACTGATTCGGTCGCGGCCGGTGAAACACCGGTGCAGTCGTTCGATACGGGCGGAGCCGAGTGCTGTCCCGTCGCCCGTCGAATTTGATCGTTTCGCACCGGATTCGATTCCAGTGCTCATTATCTCTGAGAGGGCCCCCGTGGCGGATTCCGTAATTTCGATGCAGGTCAGGCGCCGGCTCATCGAGATTCTCGACCTTGAGCTGTCTCCGGAGGACATAGCGGATGAACTCCCTTTGTACTCCGCCACGATCGGCCTGGATTCGCTGAGTCTCCTTGAACTCATCACCCGGCTCGAAAGCGATCTCTCCTGTGAGATCAACGACGAAGCGCTCATGAAGGTCGACCTCGTCGACGTGGGAAGTCTGGTCCAGCTGGTGACCACACAGGCGGCCTGACCCGACCGACAGTGATTCCGATGGCGAGCCGGCCCGGCAAGGAGGAGTGGCAGTGAGTGAAGACACAGCGCGGAGCGGAGTTCCGACGCACTGGTACAACGTGATCGCCGATCTTGCGGGATACGTCCCGCAGGAGCGGAGGCCGGCCCAGAGGGTGGGGCGGCACGGAGTTCAGCCGCAGCTCCCGCTCTCCATCTACCGGCAGAGCGTGAGCAAAGAGCCGTTCATAGCGATTCCGGATGAAGTGCGGGCGGAGTACGAGCGTTGGCGGCCGACGCCTCTGGTACGCGCCCGGAAACTGGAGAAGGCGCTCGGTACCCCCGCCAAGATCTACTACAAGTACGAGGGGGTCAGCCCTTCCGGTAGTCACAAGCTGAACTCGGCTGTCGCACAGGCCTATTACTACAAGAAGGCCGGGGTCCGCGAGCTGGTGACCGGGACCGGCGCCGGGCAGTGGGGCACGGCGCTGGCGATGGCCTGCAAGTCCTACGACATGGACTGCACCGTCTACATGGTGAAGTGCAGTTACGAGCAGAAGCCCTACCGCCGATTGATGATGGAACTCAACGGCGCGAAGGTCATCCCAAGCCCCAGCATCCATACCGAGGCCGGGCGGACCATCCTCCTGAAGGACCCGGACTGCCCGGGGAGCCTGTCGGTGGCCAGTTCCGAGGCGCACGAGTACGCCAACGAGGGGGACGGCGTCCGCTACTCCGCCGGAAGCGGTGACAACCACGTACTGCTGCACCAGACGGTCATCGGTGAGGAAGCGCTCGTCCAGATGGCGGAGAGGGGCGAATTTCCGGACACCGTGATCGGGGCGATCGGTGCCGGAAGCAACTTCGCCGGCCTCGCGTTCCCCTTCTACCGCGCATCGGTCGAGGCGGGCCGGAAGACGCGGCTGGTCGCGGTCGAGCCGATGTCCTGCCCGAAGCTGACGCGGGGCGTGTACACCTGGGATCACCACGACGCCCTCGGCAACACCCCGATGTCGAAGATGTACACGCTGGGGAACGACTTCATGCCGTCGCCCATCCACGCCGGAGGGCTGCGATACCACGGCGCCGCTCCCGTGATCAGCTGGATGTACCACGAGAAACTGGTCGAGGCCGTCGCCTACTCGCAGAACGAGATCTTCGAGGCGGGTGTGACGTTCGCCCGCGCCGAACAGATCATCCCGGCACCGGAGTCCGCCCACGCCATCAAGCACGCCATCGATCGGGCCGTCCGTGCCCGCGAGAGCGGTTCGGTGGAAACGATCCTCTTCAATCTGAGCGGCCATGGGCTCATGGATCTCGGCGCCTACGAGAAGTACATGAATGGCCTCCTCGGCGATGACTCGGCGACGGAGCGTGAAGTCGACCAGGCCGTCGAGAAGCTCACCAGGGCGCGGGACGAGCAAGGGCACGGCCGTGAATCTTGAGTGGTCCGCGGAGCAACTCGCGCTGAACAACCGCCTCCGCGAGCACGGCGGTTCTCCTGCACCCGGGCAGTCGGGCGGGGGCGGCGCCAGCTGGCAGGCGCTCGCCGCCGACCAGGTCATGGCGCTGCCCGTGCCTGTCGAGTACGGCGGTCTGGGCCATTCCGCGCTCACCTGTGCCTTTGCCCTCGAAGGGCTCGGATACGGCTGCCGGGACATCGGGCTGCTCGTCTCGGCCGGCGCTCACATGTGGGCCGTGCAGCACCCGATCGTGAAGTTCGGCACGCCGCAGCAGAAAGCGACGTACCTGCCCGGCCTGGCGAGCGGGACGCTGACCGGCGCGCACGCCATCACCGAGACAGAGACCGGTTCCGACGCGCTCGCGATGGAGGCCGTCGCCGTCAAGGACGGGACGAAGTACCGGCTGTCGGGACGCAAGAGATTCGTGACGAACGCGCCGCTGGCCGATGTGTTCCTCGTCTACGCGACGCTCGGGCAGCAGTTCGGGTTCACGGGTGTGACGGCGTTCCTGGTGGAGCGCGATCATCCCGGGCTGAAGGTCGAGGCCGAGTACCAGAAGGCCGGACTCCGATCGTGCCCGTGGGGGCAGGTGGTCCTCGATGACTGCGTCGTGGACGAGAGCCGGCGGTTGGGTGCCGAGAAGCAGGGGTCGAAGATCTTCGCCTCGGTGATGGCATGGGAGCGGACCCTGCTGCTCGCTCCGTTGCTGGGTGCCGTCGAGGCGCAGCTCGAAGAGTGTGTACAACGATCCCTGTCCCGACGGCAGTTCCGGCGCCGGATCGCTTCCTTCCAGTCGGTGTCGAACCGGATCGTCGACCTGCGGGTCAGGCTGGAATCGGCTCGCAACCTCACCTACCGGGCCGCCTGGGAACTGGCGGACAACGAAGAGTCCTTCTACCCGGAGATGGTCAAGCTCGCCATCAGCGAGGCCGCAGTGGCCACGTTCGAGGGCGCCATGCAGATCTTCGGCGGCTACGGATACACGGAAGAAGCCGGGATCGAGGAGCGGCTCCGGGACGCACTCGGCACCAGAATTTCCTCGGGGACCTCGGACATGCAGCGATCTGTCATAGCGGCGAAGCTCGGAATGAGGTGAATCAGTTCGTGGAGCGGTCACCTTCGACAACTGCCGGGACCCTGGTGGACCATCTGGAGAAGTCCGCGCGGGACAACCCCGGCAAGATCGCCGTCAAAGAGAGAAACCGGCAGATCAGCTATGCCGAACTGGACGAGATCAGCGATCTGGTGGCGGGAACCCTGGCCGGTCGCGGCCAGGACGGAACCATGCGTGTGGGGATCTGGCTGAACAAGTCGATCGAAGCGGTGGCCGCCATCCATGCGGTGCTCCGGAGCGGCGGGGCCTATGTGCCGATCGATCCGACCGCGCCCGTCCGGCGAGCGGCCACCATCATCGCCGATTGCGGTATGACGTGGCTGATCACGACTACGGACAGAGTCGAGACGCTACGTGCGACCAGGCCCGAGGTGCTGTCCTCGCTCTCCGTTCTCGTCGTCGGCGGGGATCCGGCGCAGGCACCGGACGATCTCTCCGTGGTGTCCTGGGCCGACGCACTCGCCCGTGGTACGCGGACAACGCGCACTGCCGCGGGGCCGGATCCCGATGATGTGGCCTACATCCTGTACACGTCGGGCTCGACCGGCACGCCCAAGGGCGTGACCCTGTCGCACGGCAACGCCCGCGCCTTCGTCGACTGGGCGGGGCGCGAGTTCGGTGTGACGTCCGTGGACGTACTGGCCAGTCATGCCCCGCTCCACTTCGACCTGTCCGTCCTCGATGTCTTCGTGGCCGTGGCGGCGGGTGCTTGTGTGTCGCTGGTGCCGGAGAGCTGGCAAGGCCTCGGCGCGGCCTTGAACCAGTTCGTCGCCGACGAGAAGATCTCGATGTGGTACTCCGTACCGAGCGCGCTGCGAAGAATGGTCGAGGCGAAGAATTCCGAACTCCTCGCGGCCTCCCGGCTGAGGGTCGTGTCCTTTGCCGGTGAGGCGTATTCCACGCACCATCTGAGAGCGTTGCGGGACAAGGTGCCCACGGGGGCCGCTCTCTACAACCTCTACGGCCCGACCGAGACGAACGTCTGCACCTTCCACCGTGTCGAGGACGAGGATTTCGGTGCGGCTGCCGGTGCGGCCCCGCCCATCGGGCAGCCGTGCCCCTATGCCGGAGCGATCCTGCTCGCGGAGGACCGGACCAGGTTGCCCGGCAACGGCGAAATGGTCGGCGAGCTGTGTATCTCCGGTGAATCGGTCATGCGTGGATACTGGAACGATCCCGCGAAGACAGCGAGCCGGATCGTCGATCAGACCGACGGACGCTTCTATCGCACCGGTGACATCGTGCGCCGCGACCGCGACGGGCGGTATGTCTTCATCGGCCGCAACGACAGCCTGGTCAAGATCAAGGGCTACCGTGTCGAGCTGGGGGAGATCGAGGCGGCACTGGAGTCCTCGCCCGCGGTCGACCAGGCCGTATGCGTGGCCGTCGGCGATTCGGCGTCCGGCGATACGCGCCTCGCGGCGTTCGTCACCCCGCTGTCCGGCGTCGTGACGGACGAGCGGGACATGCGCCGCCAGTGCCGTGAATCACTGCCCTCCTACATGGTCCCGGAACTGATCGAGATCCTGCCGGCCCTGGAGTACACCTCCACCGGAAAAGTCGACCGTCTGGCGCTGACCGCTCTTGCGGAGAGCCGGATCACCATGCGCCGGGCAGGCCCCGGGGCGGCCCGGAAATAGTGGCGGTGACGGCGTGTACCGGCTCATAGAGAAATATCAGCTCCTGTCGCAAGAGGTGGAAACCTGGGAATGGCCGAGCCGCGCGCTCGACTGCGACAAACGGGTCAGCGTGCTCAGACCCGTACGGCGAAATTCCTTGGATTCTGCGCTTCCCGTGCTGTTTCTGCTGCACGGATTCGGTGGAACCAGGCTGACCTGGCTGCAGCGCACTCGTCTGATCGAACACCTCGCGGGCCTGGATCTCATGGTCGTTATTCCGGAGAGTGGCCGCCGGTGGTTCATCAACGACCATAGAGGCATGAGATACGAGGACTATCTCATCGGCGAGGTGGTGCCCTTCGCCGATGAGAATATAGGGGCGGATGTGAGAAAGGGGCGCAGGGCCATCGGCGGATTCTCCATGGGAGGTGCCACGGCCCTGATGCAAGCCCTGAGGCACCCGGGCCTGTTCTCCACGGTAATCAGTCACGCCGGAGCTTTCGAAGCGCCACTCAGAGTGGGTGACCCCTACTCCGAGATGCGTCAGAACCGAGATTCCGCCATTCCCTCGACAGCGGCCCACGAGCGGGTCTGGGGGCCACCGGGAAGCCCGGTACGGCTTCGGTACAACCCCTTCAGGATGATGGATTCGTACACGGGCGGCCCGGATCTGTCCCTGTATTTCGACGTCGGGTCGCAGGACTATGCGCGGATCATCGGCATGAACCGGAACATGGCGCTGAAGATCGAGGGATCGGGTATCGACTTCGAGTACCACGAACGCGAAGGAGGGCACGACCTGCGATTCCTGGACCGGTCCCTGCCCTTCTCACTCGCGTTCGCCGCCGAGCGGCTTCATCGCGAGGATCAGGCCTGATGCGCGGCCCCGGACCAGGATCCGGGGCCGCGTACCGCGTCAGGCGGTGACGGCGGTGCGCAGAGCCGTGCGGTCGAGCTTTCCGTGCGGGGTGATCGGGAGTTCCGTGAGGTACTTGATGCGCTGCGGCCGCATATGGGCCGGCAGGCAGGCTGTCAGCGCGTCACGTATGTCCTTGCTGCTCGCGGGTGCGCCCACGGTCGGCACCACGTAGGCGATGAGAACCCCGTCCCCGTGGCGGTTCTCCTCCACCCCGCAGGCGGCCGAGCCGATGCCGGGGAGAGCCCGCAGGGCTGCCTCGACCTCGCCGAGTTCGATGCGGAAGCCGCGTAGTTTCACCTGCTGGTCCTTCCTGCCGACGTAATAGAGATTCCCGTCGGGCCTTCGGACCGCCTGATCGCCACTGCGGTAGCACCTTCTGCCGTCTTCGGTGACGACGAACTTCTCGGCGGTCAACGCGTCACGGTTGAGATACCCGTGGCTCACGCCGGCGCCGCTGACCCACATCTCGCCCGGTTCGCCGTCGGGCACGGGGAGACCGCCGTCGTCGACGAGCGTTACCTTGAGATGGGGCAGGGGGTGTCCGATGGGAGTCGTCCTCGCCGGCGCTTCGGCCAGCAGTTCTTCGGTCAGCTCGCAGTACGTCACATGCACGGTGGTCTCCGTGGTCCCGTACATGTTCGTCAGCTTCGCCCGCGGGGCGGCCGCGACCGTGTTCCAGCGGCCGATGTCGTCCGCGTGGAGCGCCTCACCGCCGAAAATCACATGACGCAGCCGCGGCAGCTCCACGGGCGCGAGTTCGAGTTCCTGGGTCAGCAGCCCGAAGACCGACGGGACCTGGTTGAGGACACTGACGGATTCCTCGGCGAGCAGTTCCTTGAACGCCGCGGGGTCGCCCGCGACCGCAGGGCCGACCATCACGGCGCGTCCGCCGTGGAGCAGCGCGCCCCACAGTTCCCAGACGCTGAAGTCGAAGCTGTAGTTGTGGAAGACCGTCCAGACGTCGTCCGGGCCGAAGTCGAAGACCTTCCCGGCGGCGTCGAAGAGCCCGAGTACGTGCTCGTGCCCGACCAGGCAGCCCTTGGGTGTCCCGGTGGATCCCGACGTGTAGATGACGTAGGCGGTGCCGGACGGCACCTGGGACCGCCCGGGGTCTGCCGGCCTGCGGGCAATCACGAAGGGGCCGACCGAGGCGACCGGGACCTCGTCGTCGTCGACGCCGTTGTCGGTGACGACCAGGGCGCTTCCCGAGTCACGAAGAATGTGCTGCTGACGGGCCGCCGGGTAGTCCGGGTCGACCGGAACGTAGCCGCGGCCGGACTGCAGGACGCCCAAGACCGCTGCGGGAGCCCGCACGCTCCGGCCGATCCTGAGTGCGACCAGGCCCTCACCGTCATTCAGTTCCGCGGCCAGGGCGTCGGACAGTTCGTCGGCGAGCTCGCGAAGTCGGCCGTAGGTCACTGCGTCAGTGCCCGTGGACACGGCGCACCGGTCCGGCCATCTGGTTGCGACCTCACGAAATCGCTCATGGAGTGTGGACGGCTCTGTCATATGTGATTCTCCCGTCGGCATCGGCTTCCCCGATACGCCCAGAATCTACCGGGCGAGATCGTCGAGGAGAGAGGTCCGGCTGTTACCGGAAGCGGAGTCTGCAGAATGATGAACCCTCCATGTGCTCGACACGAATCACTTCTCGGAGTCATGATCGACCGAGCGCTTAACTGAGCCGGAGCCAGAACAATCAATGGCTTTCATCGGCAATTAAGTCACGCCCGATCTGCTGTCCGGCGCCTCAGCGAAGAAATGGATGTGAACCATTGTGTACTTGTGTGCCGAAGCGCCGTCAGTCGATATCGAGCGAACGCTGGTCGCCATGTTCGAGTACCGGGCGGATCTCCACCCGGATCGTTGCGCGGTCGCGGCCGAGGACGCCGAGCTGACGTATGGGGAACTGGACGGTGAGGCGAATGCGCTGGCCGCGGACCTCATGGCGCGGGGCGTCGAGCCCGGCCAGGCCGTGCTTAGCTCCTTCGGTCGCAGCGCCGCCGCCCTGGTGGCCCAGTTGGCGGTGCTGAAGGCCGGTGCCGTGTACGTTCCCGTCGACCCGCAGTCCCCGCCGAACCGTCTACGCCTGATCGCCGAGCGCACCTCGGCCGTCGCGGTACTGAGTACGCCGGAAGGGCTGCGTCCGCTGGAACGCGTCACCGTACTCCGCCTGCCGGTGGTCGTTGCCCGGCGAAGCGGAGTCCGCCCGGCCTCCCGCCCCTGTCCCGCCGATGTCGCGTACATCATCTTCACCTCGGGGTCCACCGGCGAGCCGAAGGGTGTCGTTGTCTCCCACCGGGCCATCACCAGCACCACGCTGGCCAGGCTGCGACACTACGAGGACCCGGTCCGCCGCTTCCTCATGCTCTGGCCCCTGTCCTTCGACGCCTCGCTCGGCACCATCTGGTGGACCCTCGCGTCGGGCGGCACCCTGGAGTTGGCACCCGAGTCCCTCGACGGTGTGATGCGAGCAGTCGACGCCGTGCTCGGCGGCCGGACCCGGGTCTCACACACCTCGATGACTCCGTCGCACTACCTCACCGCGCTGCGTAGGCTGCCCGAACCTTCGACGGGCCCGGTCGTCATGCTGGTCGCTGGTGAACAGTGCCCGGCACCGCTGGTCGCCGAGCACTACCGGCTCCAACCGGGCACCCGCCTGTACAACTCCTACGGCCCGACGGAAGCCGCCGTATGGTGCGCCGGCACCGAACTCCTTGCGGGTGCCGATGTCACGGTCGGGCGGGCGATCCCGGGCGCGGAGATCCTCGTACTGGACGACGAGGGCAACGAGGTACCCGCGGGAGAGCCGGGGGAGGTCTGCGTCCGGGGCGCGGGGCTGGCCGAGGGCTACCTGGGCGATCGCGCGCTGACCGCGCGGCGTTTCGTCCAGCACCCGGCGGGGGTCCGGTACCGGACCGGTGATCTCGGCCGGCTGTTGCCCGACGGACGGCTGGTGATCCTTGGCCGCAAGGACGACCAGCTGAAGATCCGCGGGCGCAGGATCGAACCGGGGGAGATCGAAGGGGTCCTGCACACCCACCCAGGTGTGGCCCAGGCGGTCGTGCTCGCTCACCAGGACCGCCTGGTCGCCTATGTGGTCTGCGCGGCGGACTCCGACGACTGGCAGCGCGAGCTGCGGGAGTTCGCCGGCGACTGGCTTCCGGACTACATGACGCCTCACGTCGTCGTGGTGCTGGACGCCCTGCCGATGAAGCCGAACGGCAAGGTGGACAAGCAGGCGCTGCCCGTCCCCGCCTTGCAGCCCACCGCTACGGGGCGTGCTCCCCGTAGCCCCGACGAGAAGGCACTGTGCGGCCTGGTCGCGGAGGTCCTGGAAGTGCCGGACGTGGCACTGGGGAACGACTTCTTCGAGCTGGGCGGGAACTCCTTGCTCGCCATGCGCCTGGTGTCCCGGGCGCGGACGGTGCTGCACCGCGAACTGACCGTGCGAAGCGTCTTCGACCACCCGGTTCTCGAAGACCTTGTGGCCCAGCTCGGTGAGGAGCCGGCCGTACGTCGTGAACTGGTTCCGGTCGCCCGCCCGGACCTCGTACCGCTGTCTTTCGCCCAGCGCAGGATGTGGTTCCTCAACCAGATCGAGGGCCCCGGCGCGACGTACAACATTCCGTTCCCGCTGCGACTCGGCGGGCCGCTCGACCGCACGGCTCTGTGGGCGGCCATCGGTGACGTGGTGAGCCGCCACGAAAGCCTGCGTACGGTCTTTCCGGAGAACGGCGGGGAGCCGTATCAGCGGGTGCTCGCGACGGACGGGGCCTGGCCGCCCGAGGCCGATGTCGTCGAGTGCGTGCCGGCCGATGTGCCGAGGCTCCAGGCCGAGTTCGAGAATCGGCGCTTCGATGTCTCGGCCGAGCCCCCGCTGCGTGCATGTCTCCTCCGAATAGCCCCGGACGAACACGTCCTGCTGTTGGTTCTGCACCACATCGCCTGTGACGGATGGTCCATGGCTCCCCTCGCCCGGGACCTTGTCCGCGCGTACACCGCACGGACCGGGGGCCCGGTCGCTCCGCCGGAACCCCTTCCCGTCCAGTACGCGGACTTCGCGCTGTGGCAGCGGGAGGCGCTGGGTGGGACGGACATCCCGGACAGCCTGTCCTCGCGGCAACTGGACTTCTGGACAACGGCGTTGGCGGGAATCCCTGATCAACTGGATCTCCCGTGCGACTACGCCCGTCCGGCACACGCGAGCTTCCGTGGGAAGGTCGTCGACTTCCGGCTGGACCCGGAACTCCACCGCCGGATGACGGAATTCGCCGCGTCCGCCGGTGTGAGCGTGTTCATGGTGATGCAGGCCGCGCTCGCCGCTCTTCTCAGCAGGTTGGGCAGCGGGACCGACATTCCGATCGGAAGTCCGGTTGCCGGCCGGTTCGACGATTCGTTGGACGACCTCGTGGGGTTCTTCGTCAATACGCTGGTCCTGCGGACCGACACGTCGGGAGACCCCACGTTCCTGGAACTGGTCGCCCGGGTCCGGGAATTCGATCTCAACGCGTTCGCGCACGAGGATCTGCCCTTCGAGAACCTGGTCGAGGCGCTCAATCCGCCCCGCTCGCTCGCTCGTCACCCGCTGTGCCAGGTCGTACTGGCCTTTCAGAACAACGCCGTAGCGAAAATCCGGATGCCCGGCCTGGACGTCACGGCTCTGGACTGGTGCCTCGACGTCGCCCGGTTCGATCTGCTGGTCACTGTTGACGAGCCGCCGGTATCGGAGGGTCCGCGGTACGGCCTGGACTGCGGCATTGAGTACGCCACGGACTTGTTCGACCGGCGAACCGTGGAATGCCTGGCCGAATGCCTGGTCAGGATGGTCGAGGGGGCGATGGGCGACCCCCGGCTTCCGATCGGGAGCATCGACATCGGGCACTTCGAGCGGGTCGGCTCCGGGACGAGTCTCCGGGATGCCGTCGGCGATGAGGCCCGGGACGTCCCCGCGGCGCCGGACGGGCAGGCCGATCGGCGGACCAAGGAAGAAGCGCTCTGCCGGCTCTTCGCCGACGTCCTCGGGATCGACGAAGCGGGAGTCGACGACGACTTCTTCGACCTTGGCGGGCATTCGCTCCTGGCCACCAGGCTGGTCCTTCGGGTGCGGTCGGAGATGGGATACGAGCTTACTGTGCGGGAACTCTTCGACTTTCCCGCAGTCGAAGCCCTCGCTGGTCGGCTGACCAGAAAGGCGAAGAAACGCCCCGTACCGGGAGCCTCGAAAAACTTGGGAGCACGCGATGTTCGATGAAGAGAACGGCCAATTCGTGGTGGTCGTCAACCAGTGGAACCAGATGTCCATCTGGCCGGATTCGAAGCAGCTCCCGCTCGGGTGGCACCGGGCTGAATTCTCTGGAAGCAAGGAAAACTGTCTGAACCACATCCGGGAAACATGGCAGGACATTTCCAACGGTCGCTTGCATCGCTCCATCGGTCAATGAACGGACCAGGTTTCGGCGTAGCGGATCCACGGCCTTCGGAGGAGTTGCTCAAGATGCCAGAAAACCGTTTTCCCATGTCGTCCGCCCAACAGCGGCTCTGGTTCCTGCAGGGCATGGAGCCCGAGGGGACCGCTTACCACGTGAAAGAGGTCTTCCGGGTCTCTGGACCGCTGGACTTCGTGGCCCTCTCCCGGGCCGTGGACGCACTCGTGGCCCGGCACGCCTCCTTTCGCACGCGCTTCGTCGAGGCGGCGGGCGTGCCGTCCCAAGTGATCGAGGAGGCGCCCGCCGACTGCGAGTCCGCCGGTGTGCTGGCACGGAACGACATGGAGAGCGACTTCGCCCGGGACGGCGAAGGTGCGGTCAGGGAGTTCGTGGACCAGGTGGCCGACGAGCCCTTCGACCTCGGAACAGGTCCCCTGCTCCGGCTCCGGCTCGGCCGTCTCGCCCCGCAGGACCACGTCCTGGTCGTGGTGGCGCACCACATCGTCTGCGACGGCTGGTCCATGGGACTACTGCTGTCCGAGCTGTCCGAGCTCTACCGCGCTGAACGGGCCGGGGAGCCCGCCGAGCTTGCAGAACCGGACCTGCAGTACGTCGATTTCGCTGTCTGGGAGCGTGAACTCCTGGACGCGGAGCGCACGGCCGAATACCTGGACTACTGGACCGGGCATCTCTCGGGTGCGCCTGCCCTGCTCCAGCTCCCAGCGGACAAGGCACGTACGGCGGCCCTCTTCCCCGTGTCGGGGATCTGCGAGTTCACCGTGCCGGACGCTGTCCTCAAGGGCCTGCAAGCGCTCGGCAACAGCTCCAGGTCTTCCATGTTCATGGTGCTTCTCGCTTCCTTCCAGGCCTTTCTGTCCCGGCTGACCGGTGCGGAGGACCTCGTGGTGGGCGTCCCGCTGAGCGGGCGCACCCAGGAAGGCGCGGAATCGGTCATCGGCATGTTCGTCAACACGCTGGCGATCCGTGGGGACCTGCGGAACGATCCGACCGTCCGGGAGTTCGTCGCACGGACCAGGGAGAGCGTCCTCGCCGGTCAGGAGAACGGGGAGCTTCCGTTCGAACGGCTCGTCGAAGCGCTGAACCCGGATCGCGTCTCCGGCGTCAATCCGCTGGTCCAGGTGATGTTCCAGCTCCTGGACTCCGAGTTCTCCGGAGAGCTACTGCTGGACGGAGCCAGGGCCGAGAAGGTCCTGACGCCGCAGCAGACGACGCTCTTCGATCTTTCGCTCGACATGATCCACGACGAACAGGGCTTGCGCGGCTCCTTCAACTACAGCGTCGATCTGTTCGAGGCGGAAACCGTCTCCAGGTTCGCCGGATACTTCCTCACCCTGCTCACGGCGTTGGCCGAATCCGGCTCGGCGCGCGTCTCGGACCTGCCCCTGCTCCGTCCGGGGACCGAACGTGCGGTGCTCGACCAGTACGGGCGGGGGCCCTCGGTCGACGTTGCTCCCGGTGCCACCGTTCTCGGCTTCCTCCACGAGCAGGTGGCCGCACAGCCGCAGGAGGTCGCACTGGAGGACGCGGATCACCAGTGGACGTTCGGTGAACTGGGCGATGCCGTCGATGCGGTCGCCGCCGAACTGGGCCGCCGGGGGGTCGGGCGAGGTGACTGCGTGGGTCTCATGGCCGGGCGGTCGGGACGGCTCTTCATCGGGATGCTGGGAATCATCAGGGCCGGCGCCGTTCTCGTACCGCTGGACGCCAAGCTCTCCCCCGAGCGGTTCCGCCACATGATCGAAGCGGCCGGGGTCAGCCTGCTCGTGGTCGACTCCGGGGTCGGGCCGGAGGCAGTCGCCTCCTCGGTGCCACGCCTCGACCTGAAGGGTGTGGCACCTCTCGCGCAGCCGTTGGAACTCGCCCTTCCGCAGCCCTCGGACCTTGCCTACACCGTCTTCACCTCGGGTTCGACCGGTCTGCCCAAGGGCGTTCTGGTCAGGCACGACTCCTTGGCGAACCTGTTCTGTTCACACCGCGGTTCCCACTTCGCCGCCATGGCGCAGTTCGCCGGGGACGTCCGGCTGAGGGTGGCGCACACCCTCTCCATATCCTTCGACGCGAGCTGGGACCAGCTGCTGTGGATGGTCGACGGGCACCGGCTGCTGGTCGTGGACGACGAGACCTGCCGGGACACCCAACTGCTGCTCGACTTCCTCCGCCAGGAGCGCATCGACGTACTGGAGTCGACGCCTTCCCAGCTCGAACAGCTCGTCGAGTTGGGCCTTCTCGAAGGCGGGCACCGTCCTTCGCTGATGGTTCTGGGTGGTGAGGCGGTACGGCCGTCGTTGTGGGCGCGGCTCGCGGCCGACCCGGGAGTGCTTGCGGTCAATCTGTACGGTCCTACCGAATTCACCGTGGACGCCCTGGGCAGGAC
>NZ_CALNVW010000006.1 GCF_940670765.1 Streptomyces sp. A 4/2 | reverse complement strand
CCGTGACCACGGGCGTCACCTCCTCGGAACTGCGCGACTACTCAGCCGGACTCCTTCCCGACTACATGGTTCCGAGCGCTTTCGTCCAGGTGCCGGAAATACCACGCAACGTGAGCGGAAAGGTCTCCGCCGCCGAACTGCCCGACCCCGGCGAAGAGTCCTTCCACGTCGACTACGTCGCACCGCGACCGGGTGCCGAACAGGTCATCGCCGAACTCTTCGCCGAGGTCCTGGGCGTGGAGAACGTCGGTAGCCGGGACGACTTCTTCCACCTCGGCGGCCATTCGCTCGCCGCAGTACGCCTCGCGACCCGGATCCACACGGTCATGGGGACGAGGATCTTGCTCCAGGTCCTGTTCGAGAACCCCACGGTGGCCGGACTCGCCGCTCTCGTCCAGAGCGAGTCGGCGTCGGAGGAACCGATTCCGGTACTGGCGGGGCGTACGTCGGGCACCATGTCCTTCGCGCAGCAGCGCCTCTGGTTCGTCCAGCAGGCAGCTCTGGAGAACGCGACGTACAACATGGTCGAAGCCTTCAGGCTCGACGGCGAACTCGACATCGCCGCCATGTCGAAGGCGATCACGGCCATGGTGGTCCGGCACGAGGTGCTTCAGACCAGCTATGGAGCCGGCGACCGTTTCCCGCTCCAGACCGTCGACCGCGACTGGCGGCCTGACATCGTTCTCCTGGACCTCAGCGGTCTGGACGCCGAGCAGGCGGCGGAACGGACCCGCGCGTTCGTTCTCGATGTCCGAGCACGGGAGTACGACCTGTCCCGCGGCCCGGTCTTCGAGGCAGCCGTCGTGAAACTCGCCCCGACCGAGCATCTTCTGGTCTTCGGCATCCATCACATCGCCTGCGACGGATGGTCGGTCAAGGTCATCCTCTCGGAGATCTCCGAGCTGTACCGGGTGTACGCCGAAGGGGGCGTCCCGGATCTGCCCAGGCCGAGCGTCCAGTACCTGGACTTCGCGGTCTGGGAGCGGGATCCGCAGCGTCAGAGAGAACGTGCGGGGCAGCTGCGGCATTACGCGGACGAACTGGCGGAGGTACCGCTCACCCTGGAACTGCCCCTGGACCACCCACGTCCGCCCGTACGCACAGGAAAGGGCGGCACCGTCCGCTTCACCCTCTCTCCTGAGGTGACCGAGGCGCTGACCACGCTCGGGCTCCGGCACCGCAACACCCTGTTCAACGTCCTCCTGGCTTCCTTCCAGGTCCTGGTGTCCCGATGGAGCGGGCAACGCGACCTGCTGGTGGGTGTCCCCGTCGCGGGCCGGAACCGCGCGGAACTCGAAGGGCTGGTCGGCTTCTTCGTCAACACCCTTCCGGTCCGTGGAGACCTCCGTGACGATCCCACCTTCGAGGAGCTTCTTTCCCAGGTCCGCCAGGCCACCTTGTCGGCCTACGCCCATCAGGACGTACCGTTCGACCGGCTGGTCGAAGCGCTCAATCCCGCCCGCGACCTCGGGGTCAATCCGCTGGTGCAGGTGACCTGCCAGCTGCTCGAAGGAGAGGTGGCCGCCGATCTGCGGCTCGACGGGATCTCCGTGAGCCCGTACCAAGTGGACGTCGCCAGCAGCCGGTTCGACCTCTCGCTCGACCTCAGCCGCCACGACGGCGGTCTGCGGGGCGATCTCGTCTATGACGCCGACCTCTTCGAGAACGCGAGCATGGGCCGCCTCGCCGAGTGCTTCCAGACGCTCCTGCACGAGGTGGTCCGGGACCCTGGCAGGCAGGTGTCCGAACTTCCCCTGCTGTCGGATGCCGCGGCGGAGCGGCTGGTGCGGGAGTACGGCCGCGGTGTCCGCGTACCGGTCACTGCCGACACCGTCATCGATGCCCTGCGGGCCCGGGTGCAGGCGAACCCGGATCAGATCGCCCTGGTGGACGGGGACCGGGCCTGGAGCCTGGCCGAGCTGGAGCAGGCCATGGACCGGCTCGCCGCTCGCCTCCGGCAGGAAGGCACGGTCCCCGGAGAGGTTGTCGCACTGTCCGCGGAGCGAACGGCGGAGCTGGTCGTCGGGCTGCTCGGCATCATGTCGTCCGGAGCGGTCGCGCTGCCGCTCGATCCGGCACACCCGCAGGAGCGGGTTGCTGCGATGCTGACCCTGGCAGGCGTACGCCGGTCCGTCGCCGATGCCCCGGACCACCGGTTGCAGACCACGACCACGATCACTTTCCCCGGTCCGGCCGACCCCCTCGACATCACCGGAACACCTGGCCCTTCGCCGTCGGATCCCGCTTACCTGGCGTTCACTTCGGGATCCACCGGCCTGCCCAAGGGCGTTCTCATCTCGCACGGTGCGTTGGCGAACCTGCTGGCCACCCACAGCGCGCGGCCCGTCCCGGCCGGCCGGCGACTGCGCGTCGCACACACCGCGTCCTTCGCCTTCGACGCGGCCTGGGACCAACTGCTGTGGATGATCGCGGGACATGAACTGCATATCGTGGGCGAGGAGACCCGCACCGACGCCGAGGCGCTCGTCGAATTCACCCGGCAGCACGCGATCGACGTACTCAACGTTCCACCGTCCTTCGCCGAGCAGCTCGTCGAGTTCGGTCTTCTCGAAGGCGGGCACCGTCCTTCGCTGATGGTTCTGGGTGGTGAGGCGGTACGGCCGTCGTTGTGGGCGCGGCTCGCGGCCGACCCGGGAGTGCTTGCGGTCAATCTGTACGGTCCCACCGAGTTCACCGTCGCCTCCGTGCACGCGGT
>NZ_CALNVW010000005.1 GCF_940670765.1 Streptomyces sp. A 4/2 | reverse complement strand
TCGTTCCCGACGAGCGGGTCGACATGTCCGCGGAACGCGCGGCGTTCGTCGACTCGTGGCTGTCGGTGTTCGAGGACACGCACGAGACCGTCAAGTTCGCGGCGCAGGACGCGGATGCGGCGATCAAGGGCTGGACCGACAGTTTCACCGGACAGGACATTCCGGCACCGCAGATGCGGGAATGGGTCTCCACCACGGTCGACCGCATCGTGGCGCTGAAACCGGGCCGTCTCCTGGAGATCGGAGCGGGAACAGGACTGCTCGTACGTCCGCTCTGCGAACGCGCCGATCTGTCGCTGTACGTGGCGACGGACTTCTCCGAACCCTCCGTCGAACTCCTCAACCGCATAGCCGATGAGGTGCGGGCGGGTAGTCCCGGGTTGCGCCTGGTGGCCGGACGGGCCGAAGCGCTCGGTGCCCCGGGGCTGGTGGACGGCGCATACGACACCGTGGTGATCAACTCGGTGGCCCAGTACTTCCCTTCCCTGATGTACGTGGAGCAGGTCATCGAGGAAGCCCTGCCCCGCCTGACTGCGGGCGGTCACATCTTCCTGGGTGATCTGCGGAACGGGGCGCTGCTCGAAGCGTTCTTCAGCCTCCGGCAGTTCCTGAGGAACGGGGCCGATCCGGACATGCGGCTCGCGGACCAGGTCGCCCAGGCGATCCAGGCCGACGGGGAGCTGAGTATCGACCCTCGATACTTCGTCTCGCTGCTCGATCGCCTCCCCAGGATCACCGGGGTCGAGATCGCACCGCGCCGTGGCACCTCGCCCAACGAGATGACCCTGTTCCGGTACGACGTGATTCTCCACGTCGACTGCGCGAACGAACCCGGCGCGGAGGGCTGGGAGACCAAAGTTCCGGGTTTCCGGCAGATCGAGGCGCGACTCGCCGTCGGGACGGAGCCCTTCGGATACCGCAGGGTGCCCAACGCCCGGCTTGAGGAGGCGCTGCGACTGCGGGACGCGTACGGGTTCACCGTCGCCGGCGAAGAACGCCCGGCCGACTTGCGGGGGATCGACCCCGAGTCGCTCTGGGCCCTGGGCGAACGGTACGGCTGGACGACCAGAATCGGCTGGGGCCAGGGCGATGCCTACGGAACCATGGACGTGTGCTTCTCCCCGCCGGGCCGGCTCGGTCACTTCACGACGAGCGATCCGCTCACCCGGTCCGGCTCCGGTCCCGCTGCGGTCCCGAGAGTCCGGCTGCTGGCGCCGTGGATGGAACGCAAGCTCACCTCGGTGCTGCGGGAGAGCCTTGCCGGCAGGCTTCCCGACTTCATGGTTCCGCATGAGTTCGTCTACCTCACCGACCTCACGAGGTCCGTGAGCGGGAAAGTGAGCCTCTCCGCACTGCCCGATTCGTTGCGGGCGTACGTTCCCCTCGCCGCAGAGCCTTCCGGCGCACCGGCCGGTGACCAGGCCGACGTGATTGCTCGGGTGATGGGCGCCAGGCTGGGCGTCGCGGCCCTCGGCAGGAACGATGACTTCTTCGCCGCGGGTGGTGACTCCCTCACCGCCGCCATGTCCGTACGGGATCTGCGTGAGCTGGGACTGAACCTCTCGATCCGGGACGTCTTTCGCCACAAGACCCCGCAGCAGGTCTCGGAGTGCCTGCCGCAGCCCGTGGAGGACGGCCGATGAAACCGCCGACATCCCGGCATCCGGCGTTGGTTCGCTTGCAGGACGCCCCAGAACCCGTCCTCGACCTGGTGGTCGTTCCCGGCGCCGGCTGCGGCCCGACGTACTTCGACTCCTGGAAGGGCCTGTTTCCGGCCACGTGGCGGGTGCACGCCATCTGCCTCCCCGGAAGGGGACGCAGATATGGGGACGAGCCCTGTCGCAGTCTCTCTGCGGCCGCCGACGAGACCTGTGCCGCGCTGGCCTCGGCACGTATCCAGCGGCCGGTGCTCTTCGGGCACAGCCTCGGCGCGCTGCTCGCGCTGGAGGTAGCGGCACGCAGGAAGGACGTGGACCTGCTGCTGACCGCGGCCTGCGCGCCGCCGGCACCCGAAAGGACGATGCGGCGCCGTGGTACCGAGGAAGCGGAACTCCGGGCAGAGATACGCGAGTTGGTCGGAGCGACCGGTGTGGACCCGGGAGACGTCTTCGACGAACTCGTCGAACTCAGTCTCGAAATTATGCTCGTGGACCTGGCAATGCTCGACGGGTACGTTCCTCCCGCGTCACCGGTCGTGCGTGCCGCTGTCGCCTACTACGGGGACGCCGACGACATACCCAGAGGTTCCTGGGCGGCCTATGCCACGGGTTCCGTGGAAACCGTGGGACTTGCCGGAAACCACGACTTCCCGCAGAGCAGACCCGGACCGCTGCTCCAGCACATCGCGCGTCAGGTGCAGCGGGTCTGACTCCTCGTCCGCGCCGTGCAACTCCGCCTCATGCGAATTCATCCCTGACTTCGGTCTGACGCCGCGACCCGTAGTGGCCGGCGAAGAATGACCGGAATTTCCACACCAACTCACCTGGCAAGAACGAGCGAAAGAGGAAGACGTATATGTCCAGCCAGATTTCGGAGACGAACGAGCTCGCCGGTGCCGACCTGAACGGCGTTGTCGCCGCGACCCAGAAGGCGACGGTCCGGTCCGTCTATCAGCAGGTGGCAGCCGAGTACGACGAGCGGATCCCCGGCGTCGGCCCTGCGGACGACATGTTCACCCAGGCCGAGCGGGACTTCATCTTCAGTAAGGTGCGGCCGGGCCAGCGGGTTCTTGACATGGGGTGCGGCACCGGCCGGTTCACGGTTCCGATGGCCGCGCTCGGCGCGGAGGTGAGTGGCCTGGACATCTCCCGGGCGATGCTCGACGTCCTGCAGGAGAAGCTCGACCAGGAGAGCCTTCAGGCCTCGCTGAACGAGGGCGACATGGCGAATCTTCCGTTCGAGGACGGTTCCTTCGACGTCGTGACGAGCATGCTCGCGCTCATGCACATTCCGGTCGACGACCGCGAGAAGGTCTTCGCAGAGGCAGCCCGTGTGCTCCGTCCCGGTGGGCGCATGCTCATCGGGGTGAAGAACTCACTGATCGAGCAGTTCTTCAAGGGTGACCGCTTCGCGGCGGTGGACATCACCGACGTGGAGGGCAAGGAGCTCCGCTTCACCCAGACGCGGAGCGGCGAGGAGTACGTCGCGCCCTGGTACAGCTTCAGCCCGCAGGACCTGAATGCCCTCTTCGCCACCTCGGGCATGGTGGTGACGCACCTGCGGGGCAACTCCACCATCTCCGCCTGGCTGGCGGACGAGGTGCTGCGCGACAGCGGGGTTGCCAACACGGTCCGTTCTCTGGAGCTGAAGCTCAGCGACGTTCCGCCGTTCAACCACCTCGGCTACCACCTGCTCGTGGAGGCTGTGAAGCCGGCCCGCTGAGGTACACCGCGTTCGAAACTGTGGGTGGCGGATGCATTTCGGTGCCTCCGCCGCCCGCACCGAAGTCTCATCGGATTTGATGGCGCATTTGATGGTGCAGGGGAGAACAGCACGATGACGCATGAGAGCCGTGGTGCCGTCGTTGTGACAGGCGCTTCGTCGGGGTTCGGCGCGAGGACCGCGCAAGTGCTGGCCGAAGAGGGTCACCCGGTTGTCGCTGTTGCCCGCAGGGCGGATCGCATGGAGTCTCTGGTCAGCCATGACCCGGAGCTGAAGATCTGGCCGATGGTGGCGGACGTGCGGGATGCCGACGCTCTGGAGAAGGCATTCGAGGAGCTGCCGGAGGAATACCGGAACGTGTCGGCCCTGGTCAACAACGCCGGCCTGTCGAAAGGGCTGGAGCCCATTCAGTCCGGCGACCGAGGCCTCTGGCGGGAGATGGTCGAGACCAACATCATGGGCCTTCTCAACGTCACCGACCTCATCCTGCCCCGTCTCGTGGCCCGGAATGCCGGACACATCGTGAACGTGGGCTCGATCACTGCCACTTACCCGTATCTCGGCGGCAACGTCTACGGCGCCACCAAGGCGTTCGTCCATCAGCTGACCCTGAACATGCGCGTCGACCTGCACGGGACCGGAGTGCGGGTGAGCTGCGTCGCGCCGGGGATGGCGAAGACGGAGTTCGCGCTGGTTCGCTACGACGGCGACGCCGACCGGGCGGATCGTCTCTACGACGGCCTCGCACCCCTGTCGGCGGATGACGTCGCCCAGACGGTCAGCTGGTGCCTCTCCAGGCCGCCGCACGTCAACGTCAACATGATCGAGATCATGCCCACGGACCAGTACTTCGGCCTCGGGTTCCCCGCCAGTGGGTCCAGCCGATGAAATCGGGGCAGATGAAGTGTTCTCCTGGCGGAAAAGGCCTGCTCGCCGGCTTGTCGATTCACCACGCCCAGCTCTCGGACTGCCCCCTCATCGAGGAGATGTCGGCCTCCTTCGCGAGCCAGGATCTGCTGGTCCCCAGAACGCTCGGGGAGATTGCGGAGAATGTCCATGAATTCCTTGTCGTGCGCAGCGGTACGACAGTGACCGGTTGCGTGGGACTGACCCCGCGGCACGACGAACTCCTCATGTACAACCTCTGCATCTCCAGCGGAGACCAGGGGAAGGGCATAGGCCGTGCTCTCGTCGAACGCGCCGCCGGCATCGGTTCGCAGCTCGGCTTCTCGGCACTTCTGGCTTCGTCGAAACACGCGGGGGACTGGTTCGTGCGCCAGGGCTTCAGCGAGGTGGCACCCCTTGAGGAGACCGAAGACTGGAGGAATCGGTTCACACAGCGCAGAGGTTCGTCGATATATCGGAGAGTTCTCGCTCTTGGTTGAGCACAGAGTCACTGAGAGCGGAGTTACAGAATGAGGAGTGTCGATGATTATTTGTGGGCTCAAGCTTACTCATGACGGTGCGGTGGCTCTGCTCGACGACGGCAAACTGGTCTTCAGTGTCGAGATCGAGAAGATCGCCAACGGGCGTCGGTACAGCGAGATATCGGACCTTGACGTAGTCCCGCGGATCCTCGGTGATTTCGGGTACAAGGTCGAGGACGTGGACAAGTGGGTCGTCGATGGCTGGGACGGTGACGACCTCGGCCGGCTCGAACTGTCCGATCACGGTTCGCCCGTCTCGCTGGTGGTCGGCCCGTACCGGGAGTCGAAGGGGTTCCCCGACCTGCTCAGCCCCAGTTTCACCGGAGACTTCGAGATCAACGGCGAGGCCTGCACCTACGCCAGCTATCCGCACGCGGCCGGTCACCTGGCGAGTGCGTACGCTTCGAGCCCCTTCTCGTTGCGTCAGGAGCCGGCGTTCGTGCTGGTCTGGGACGGTGGGCTGTTCCCGCGGCTGTACTGGGTGGAAGCGGGCCGGGTGGAGAACGGCGGAGAGCTGTTCCCGCTGATCGGACACGCCTACGCGACGGCGGGCCACCATTTCGGGCCCTTCCGGCGGTCAGAGCAGTCGGCGAACGTGGACGACCTGACGATCGCAGGGAAGCTCATGGCGTACATCGCGCTCGGCCGGGCAAGAGAGGAAGTCCTGGTCGTTCTGCGCGAAACCTTCCACAAGGTCTTCGAGAGCGACATCCCTGCCGCCGTCGAGTACCGCCGTACGGTCGGCGGATTCGGCAGCCTCTTCGAGCAGTCCATGCCGCCGCTGCACGACTTCTACGACGAGGTGCGGGAGCGGGTGGCGCCCACCGGGATCAGTGACGAGGACGTGCTCGCCAGCGTCCACACCTTCCTCGGCGAGCTGTTGCTCGAACGCATCACCGCCAAGATCTCGGCCTGGAAGGGGGACGGGCCCTGGAACCTGTCCTTCGTCGGGGGCTGTGCTCTCAACATCAAGTGGAACAGCGCGCTGCGGAGCCTCCCGCTCTTCAGTGAGGTCTGGGTGCCTCCGTTCCCCAACGACTCCGGCTCTGCCATCGGCGGCGCCGTGCTCGCCGCCGCGCAGCACACCGGGCTCGGCGCCATCGAGTGGCACGCGCGGCTCGGACCCGCTCTGGTCGCCACCGAGGACATCCCGGACGGCTGGACCTCGGATCCCTGCGACCCGGCGGGACTGGCGCGAGTGCTGCACGAGAGCGGGGAGCCGGTTGTCCTGCTCAACGGCAGGGCGGAACTGGGGCCGCGTGCGCTCGGCGCGCGGAGCATCATCGCCGCGCCGACGTCGGCGGCGATGAAGGCGGAGCTGAACAGGGTCAAGGGCCGCGAGTCCTACCGGCCGGTCGCTCCCCTGTGCCTGGTCGAGGAGGCCCCGGCGATCTTCGAACCCGGCACCCCTGACCCGTACATGCTCTTCGATCACACGATACGGGAGAGCTGGATCGAGAAGATCCCCGCGGTGATCCACCTGGACGGGACGGCCCGGCTCCAGACGGTCGCCCAGGAAGACGACCCGGTCCTCGCCGGGATACTCAACGAGTACCACCGGCTCAGCGGGATTCCGGTGCTGTGCAACACCAGCGCCAACCTCAACGGCAGCGGATTCTTTCCGGACATCGCGTCCGCGATCACCTGGGGCAGGGTCGACCGGATCTGGAGCGAGGGAGTGCTGTACTCGCGCAACCCTCCCGCGGTCGCACCTCACGTGGATCATCCCGATGGGCCCCGTCACTGATGCCGGAGCCCCAACTGACCGCCCACAGCCGTCCGGCCAGGCCCGCGGCACGCAGCACCGGCGGCCTCGGCCCGATCACCGTCATCAAGCTCGGCGGCAGCGCCCTGGTCGATGACGCACTCAAGGCCGCCATCGCCCGCGATGTCGTCCGGGTCAGGGACGAGGGCCTGCGGCCACTGATCGTGCACGGTGGCGGCCCGCAGATCAGTGCCGAACTCACCCGGCGAGGTCTCGCCAACGAGTTCAGGGCGGGGCTGCGCGTCACGACGCCCGATGCGATGGACGTCGTCCGCATGGTCCTGGTGGGTCAGGTGCAGCGGGATCTGGTCGGGCTGATCAACCGGGACGTGCCGCTGGCGGTCGGAGTCTCAGGCGAGGACGCCGACACCATCACCGCGGTACGGCATCGGCCGGAGGTGGGTGGAGAACCGGTCGACATCGGACGGGTCGGCGAGATCATCAAGGTGGATACCGCCCTGCTGGACGCTCTCCTCGTCCAGGGGTTCATCCCGGTCGTCTCCCCTGTGGCGCGCAGCGCCGAGGACGGGTTCGTCCACAACGTCAACGCCGACACGGCCGCAGCCGCGCTCGCAGCAGCCCTCGGTGCCCGGGACCTCCTCATGGTCACCGACGTGAAGGGCCTCTATGCGGACTGGCCCCATGGTGACGAGATCGTCAGCAGGCTGACCGCGGCCCAGCTCGAAGCGCTGCTTCCCCACCTCACCTCGGGGATGCTACCCAAAGCGGAGGGCTGCCTCAGGGCCGTGCGCGGTGGAGTCCGCAGCGCGCACATCGTCGACGGCCGGGTCCCGCACGCGGTCCTCACCGGCGCCCTCGCGGACAAGCCGCTCGGCACGACCATCGTGCCCGACGGTTCCTCCTTGCGGCCCCGTGCAGAGAGGGGAACCACGCATGAGCACCAACGCCGACACGGGGAGCGGCCAAGGGCGTAGCTCTGCTGCGGGAGGGCGTCGACGGGTTCGGTGATCGAGGAGTGGGAGGCGCGGGCGGCCGTGGACGCGCCGGGTCCGGCGTGGGTGTGAAGCAGATCGTGCCCGGGATCGGGCCGTCGGCCGGGACCGCGAAGACCGGGGGGCGAGGTCCAAGCCGAAGCGGCTGGTGGAACGGGGGGGCCAACAACAACGCCCGGATCCAGTTACCGGTATTGATGCTAAGGGCTGTCCCGTAATTCCTGGCGGGCGCACGACGACAGCTACGGCACCTCGCGGCGTTGTCGGAACGCCCGAATACATCCAGTATTCGGGCGCCCCTCCGCCTTGCGATGCACCGCATCTGACGCCGAGCGCTGATCCACCAGGAATTACGGGACAGCCCTTAGCCGCGCTGTTTCACGGCGGTGAGGAAGGCGGCCCAGGCGGTGGGGAATGCTACGTGGTGCCGCGCGCGGGGGCTTTGCTGTCGCGGACGGCGCGGCCTCCGTCGAGCGTTCCGGCTACCTCTACGCACTCCTGGTCGGCAGTGGATGAGGAGAACGAAGAAGTCTTGAAAGGGGTGCTGATTCGCTTGCCACTCATGGCAGTTACGGTTCCTCGGGAATGCTGTCCAGCGTCGCGCGCAGGAAATCAATGGTCTGTTTCGGAGTCAGAGCGCCGGGCTGTGGTGCAGGCCACAATTCCGGTCACAGGTGTGTCATGGACGTTTCCTCGTACAGGGATGAGGCAGGTCAGGACGGCAGGTCAGGACGGCAGGTCAGGACGGCAGGTCAGGACGGGAGTTCAGGACGGCAGGTCAGGACGGGAGTTCAGGACGGCAGGTCAGGACGGGAGTTCGGGCGGGGAGTCACGACCGCGCAGACGCCGTGGGCGACGCCGGGGCGAGCGACGCGGCGGCCTCCCAGGCGAATCCGTCCGGGTCGGTGAAGGGGTCGGCAGTGCTGCCGAGGACGATGCGGTGCGAGCCGGTGCCCTCGGCGGGGACGCCGAGGTCCTTGGCCAGACCGCGGCGCTTGTACAGCGCCAGCTTGACGGGACTGTCCTCGCCGGAGGCGAACTCGGCGTACTTGCCGCCGAAGCTCTTGGCCACGGTCAGGCCCCGGCCGACGTAGAACTGCTTGCTGGCCTTCACGTCCTCGACGCCGAGCAGGAGGACCATCTCGTCGATCTCGCGGGTGGCCGGGCCGGTGTCCTTCTTCGCCGGGGTCGCGACCTTCCAGATCGTTCCGTCCGGCGCCCGGACGACGCCGCCGTAGCCCCACAGCGACTTCTCGGCGGGCTTCAGCACCGTGGCGCCGGCGCCCACGGCGGCGCCGAGGAAACTGTCGACGGTGGCCTGCCGGGACACCGTGAGCGCCAGGGTGAAGCCGCGGAATCCGGTGGAGTGCTCCTCGGACGCCCGCAGGCGTATGCGTGTGTCCACTCCGAAGGCGGTGTAGAAGCGATGGGCGGCCCCGGGGTCGGCCACCTCAAGGGTGACGGATGCGAGGGACGTGGTGGATGCGGTGGATGCGGTGGTTGTCATGGTTATCACGCTAGGGCTGTTCGGCGGCCGGGGCTTCTCGATTCCTGACCGGTCTCGTCACCTGCTTCGCCACGCATGCCGGCATCCCCTCCACCGTGAATGCGGGCCCCTTGTCACCGGCCGGACCTGTGGCATCGGCACGGTCGTCCGCTGCGTCCGCCGAGTCCGCCGAAACATCCGCCGCGCCGTCCGCCGCGCGGCGCCGGAAAACTCCGGGCGGCATGCCGACCAGCTCGGTGAAGCGGGTGGTGAACGTGCCCAGCGACGCGCAGCCGACCACGAAGCAGACCTCGGTGACGCTGAGGTCGCCACGCCGCAGCAGCGCTGTCGCGCGCTCGATGCGACGCGTCATCAGGTACGAGTACGGCGACTCGCCGTAGGCGGCCCGGAACTGCCGGCTGAGGTGCCCGGCGGACATGTTCACACCGCGGGCGAGCGCCTCCACGTTCAGCGGCTGCGCGTACTCCCTGTCGATCCGGTCGCGGACGCGGCGCAGCCGTGCGAGATCGGCCAGATGCTGCGCCTCGACGCGGGCACGCCGCCACTCGGGCTGACACATGGGCGCACTCCCCTTTCCTTCCTCTTCCACCAGTGCCCGCACGGCTCAGCGGAGCTCCTGGATACGGACCAGGTTGCCCGCGGGGTCGCGGAAGGCGCAGTCACGGATGCCGTACGGCTGCTCGGTCGGCTCCTGGACGACCTCGGTGTCACCCGCCTGCACCTTCTCGAATGTGGCATCGAGGTCCGGGGTGGCCAGCAGGATCCAGCCGTAGGTGCCCTTGGCCATCATCTCGGTGATGGTGCGGCGCTCGTCCTCGGTGACTCCCGGGTCGGCAGCCGGCGGCGCCAGGAGGAGGGACGTGCTGGGCTGACCGGCCGGGCCGACCGTGATCCAGCGCATCCTGCCCTGCCCGACGTCGCTGCGGACCTCGAAGCCGAGAACGTCGCGGTAGAAGGCGAGCGACGCGTCCGGGTCGTCGTGCGCCAGCGAACTCGTGTGAATCGTGATGTCCATGGCGAGCAGGTTAGAGCCGGCTCCGTGTCCCACGCTTCTCGATTCCTGATTTATCCGGTCCGGTAGAAACCGGCACCGGGATCACGCGCCACCCGTCGGCCCTCGCCCGCCACAGCAGCCAGCCGAAGTACGGGGCGCCGATGACCGCGGTGACCACCCCGACGGGGATCTGCGCGGGTGCGATGACCGTACGGCCGATCGTGTCGGCGACCACCACCAGCAGCGAGCCCATCGGTGCGGCCACCGGGAGTACCCGGGCGTGGCGCCGGCCCACCTCCGGCCGGGACCTCGGCGCCCCCGGTGGG
The DNA here is from genome assembly GCF_940670765.1 of Streptomyces sp. A 4/2. Taxonomy (GTDB): domain Bacteria; phylum Actinomycetota; class Actinomycetes; order Streptomycetales; family Streptomycetaceae; genus Streptomyces. Next base: position 10,265 of record NZ_CALNVW010000005.1, on the reverse strand, counting down.
CGGGCCGGGGGCGTCGGTCATGGTGCGGGGAGGCCGTGGGGCGCCGGTCATGGTGCGGGGAGGCCGTGGGGTGTCCTCTCGTCCGGGCACAGCCCCGGTCCTGGGTCTGTGGCCGGACAAGAACCATGGCGATGCCGGTGATCTGCCCGCCCGGTCACGGGACTTGGTTCGCGGCCGGTACCTGCTCCGGCCGGGATGCGGCCCCGGTCGCCGCGGGCGCCGTCGGCAGGTCGCGGTGGCGGCGGATCGGCGAGAACCAGAGGAGCATCGCCGCGGCCGGGATGCCCGCGATCGTGATCCACAGGGCGGTACGGGTGCCGAGCGCCTCGCCCAGGGCGCCACCGAGCACCGCGCCCAGCGGGATCGTGCCGTAGTTCAGGAACGATGCGGAGGCGCTGATCCGGCCGAGCATGCCCGCAGGGCAGTACTGCTGACGGAACGTCGAGGAGAGGACGTTCCCCGCGACGACCCCGAAGGACACCGAGCTGTAGCCGATGGCGAAGAACACCAGGCCGAACCCCTGACTGGTCAGCGGGATCAGCAGGGCCAGGCACGGGACCGCCAGATTGAAGACGAGCAGGGCGCGGGCCGAGCCGATGCGGGCGGCGAGGCGACGGGCGGCGAAGGCGCCGCCGATGCCGCCGATGCCGCCGCCGGTCATCAGGGCGCCGATGGTGCCGGACGCCAGGTGCACCTCGCGGACCAGGAAGACCACCAGGATCGACTGGTACGCCATCAGCGCCAGGTTGGACGCGCCGCCGCACACTGCCATCGCGCGCAGGTACGGGTCGCCGAAGGTCAGCCGCAGCCCCTCGCGGATCTCCGCGGCGAGGGCCCCGCGGCGGCGTGTCGTCGCGGTTCGTGCGGGCTTGGCGGGCTCGCGGTGCTTGATGCGCAGGACGCAGAGGAAGGAGACCGCGAAGGTGGCGGCGTTCACGAACAGACCGTTGGCCGCGCCGATCGCCTGGACCAGGAAGCCTCCCGAGCCGTAACCGGCGAGCTGCGCCGCCGACTCGCTGCCGTGCAGTTTGGAGTTGCCCTCGGCCTGGTCCTCCGGGGCGACCAGCAGGGGGAGCAGCGCGGTGTACGCGGTCTGGAAGAAGACCGTGGCGGTGCCGACGAGTACGGCGGTGGCCAGCAGGTAGCCGATGGAGAGCAGTCCCAGCCGGGCGGCCACCGGGATCCCCGCGAAGAGCAGCAGTGCGGCGGCGTCGGCGGTCAGCATGACCGGGCGGCGCGGCAGCCGGTCCACCCAGGCGCCGGCCGGGAGGCCGATGAGCAGCCAGGGCAGCCAGGTGGCGCCGGTGAGCAGGCCCACCTGGAGGGTGGAGGCGTGCAGCATCGTGACGGCCACCAGCGGCAGCGCGACCGAGGTGACCGAGGCCCCGTACTTGCCGGTGGTGGAGCCGGTCCAGAGCAGGCGGAAGTCGCGGTTGCGGAGGAGGAGGCTGCGGGAGGTGGTGCGCGAGGTCGTACCCGTGGACGGCGGCATGGTCCGAAGGTAGCTTGCAGAGAGTTCTCTGCAAAGGGGTTTGCAGAGAACTCTCTGCAATATTTTCGGCAGTGCCTCCGGAGTGCCCGTGAGGTGGTCTCAGTTCTTGCGCTCGATCCGTGGGAACGACTGGAGCTGGACGCTGACCGGCAGGGCCCCGGGCTCCGGCTCCTCGCCCGGCGCGGGATAGTACTTGTCGATCACGGCCATCAACTCGTCGTTCAGCGCCCGTAGTTGCTCGGGGGTCAGCCGGAGGTCGTCCCAGTTGGAGAGGGTCCCGGCGCGCTCCCACCCGGGCGGCCATTCCTGTGCCGCGAAGCCGGCCGCCCGCTGGAAGTGCAGTTGGAGCAGCTCCTGCACGTACAGGGTGAAGGCGCCCCGCGCCGCCGGGTCCTTCGCCAGCTCGGCGCTGTCCAGCACCTGTCGGTCGTCGACCGCCCGCCACCAGCGCTCCCGCTTGGTGCCCCGCTCGGTCTCCTCCACGATGAAGTGGTGCTCCGCGAGGTTCCGCAGATGCCAGCTCACCGTGCCGGTGCTCTCCCCGAACTCCTCGGCCAGCCTGGTCGAGGTCGCGGGGCCGTCGCGGCGCAGCGACTCCATGATGCGCACCCGCAGCGGGTGCGCGAGGGCCCGCAGGCTGCGGGTGTCGATGTTCCGTACGGGCTTGTTGCTGGCCATGCTGGCAGCGTATCCGGCACGGTGCGCCCGTCTCGCGGGTCCGGGCGGGTCCGTACCACGGCCGCGGTCTACGGCCGCCGGACCGCCAGCGCCGCGCACACCGCGGCCAGTGGCAGCTCCGCGCAGAGGGCGAGGGTGACGGCGGTGGCCAGCTCCGGTCCCGGCGCCGACGTCAGCACGTCGAACCAGGCGTCCACGAGGAGCAGCGCCCCGGTGGCCGCGGCTGCCGCCGGGGCACGCGGGTCGTTGCGCCGGTGCAGCAGGCCCGTACCGGCAAGACCGGCCGCGAGCAGCGCGTCGAGACCGACCCAGGCCGTCGACCAGTGGGACACCTCGGTGGTCGCGGGGAGCGTCCTGGCGAGTACGAACATCCAGGGGACCAGGGCCGCACCGCAGCCGGTGAGTACGGTCGAGAGGCGCGGGCTGCGCAGGGCCCGGGGGAGCCGGGCGGGCGGGGCGACGAGTGTCATGAGGACTGAACTCCTTCCGGCGGCCCGCCTGTTCGGGCCACCGCCAAGGTTTCCGGACGGCGGGGCCGAGATCAGTAACGCCCGGGTCCGTCCTGGGGTGGCACCAGCACCACCCCCGTTCCGGGCAGCAGCGTGATGGCACCCCTCCCACCTGGCCGTCTACCGTGTGCCCATGCCGATACGCCAGACCTCCCGGGCCGACGGGCCCCGGATCTCCTGGGTCGCCAGGCACGCTCCCTGGTCCGCCTGGGCCTGGCGCAACACCGCCTTCGCCGCAGCAGGGGTGCCGCTCGCCCTGCCCGCCGCCGTGGCCGGGGCGTTCATCATCAAGGCACCCGGACACACGCCCAGCAGTCTCGCGATCATGCTCGTCCTGTGCCCGCTGCTCACCGCACTGCAACGCAGTCGCTTCTGGTCGCTGGTCGGGCTCGACGTGCCCCGAATCCCCTGGCGGGAACGCCGGTTCGGCCGGCGGGGGATCGTGGAGCGGCTGCGCTCCGAGGCGACCTGGCGGCAGTTCGGCTACCACCTGCTGGTCGCGCCGCTGGCCGCTGTCGGGGGGGCGCTGGTGGTCCTCTCCTGGGCCGCCGGGTTCGCCGGCGCGCTGGTCTTCTCCTGGGTCTGGACGCTGCCGTTCGACCGGCGGATGCCCGGCTGGACCGAGCAGTACGCCCTGCTCACCGTCTGCGGAGTGCTGCTGCTCCTGATCACCCCCTGGCTGGCGGCTGCCGTCGCCGGACTCGACGCGAGCGCCGCCGCCGCGCTCCTCGGACCCAACCGGGCCAGGGAACTGGAGCGCCGGGTCGAGAACCTCGCCGAGAGCAGGGCGGGCGTGCTCGACGCCGCGGACACCGAACGGCGGCGCATCGAACGGGACCTGCACGACGGCGCGCAGCAGCGGCTGGTGTCGCTCGCGATGAACCTCGGCATCGCCCGCGCGACCCTCACCGATCTCCCGCCCGAGGCCCGGCAGGTCATCGACGAGGCGCACCGCGAGGCGAAGGAGGCCATCGAGGAGCTCAACAACCTGGTGCGGGGCCTGCATCCGGCGGTACTCGACGACCGCGGCCTGGACGCCGCGCTCTCCGGGATCGCCGCACGCGCCCCGCTGCCCGTGGAGCTGACCGTGGACATGGAGCGGCGCCCCTCGCCGACCGTCGAGGCGGTCGCCTACTTCGTCGTCTCCGAAGCACTCGCCAACGTCGCCAAGCACGCGCGGGCCCAGCGGGTCTCCGTGCGCCTGCGCGCCCGCCGTGGCCTGTTGCGCATCACCGTCACCGACGACGGAGCGGGCGGCGCCGACCCGTCGGCGGGCACCGGACTCGCCGGGCTGGCCCAGCGCGTAGGGTCGGTCGACGGGACCATCCGGATCGACAGCCCCCTCGGGGGCCCGACCGTCATCACTGTGGAGTTGCCGTGCGGGCTGTGATCGCCGAGGATTCGGTGCTGCTCAGGGTGGGCCTGGTCAAGGTCCTGGAGATGGCGGGCTTCGAGGTGGCCGCCGAGGCCGGCGACGCGGAGGCGCTCCTCGCGGCGGTCGGCGAGCACCGGCCGCAACTGGCCCTGGTCGACGTACGGATGCCGCCCGGCTTCACCGACGAAGGCGTACGGGCCGCGCTGATGATCCGGCGGCAGTGGCCGGACACCGCCGTACTGCTCCTGTCGCAGTACGTCGAGGAGCGGTACGCCGCCGACCTGCTCACCGCGCAGACCGGCGGCATCGGTTACCTCCTCAAGCAACGGGTCGCGGACGTTGAGGAGTTCATGGACGCCCTGAAGCGGGTCGCGGCGGGCGGTACCGCACTGGACCCGCAGGTCGTCGCGCAGCTGCTGCTGCGCCGCCGCGGCGCCGATCCGCTGGAGCGCCTGACGCCGCGCGAGCGGGAGGTGCTGGCGCTGATGGCCGAGGGCCGCTCCAACGCGGGCATCGCCGGGCAACTGGTCGTCAGCGAGAGCGCGGTGGCCAAACACATCAACAACATCTTCGCCAAGCTCGACCTGGGCCAGGCGGACGCCGACCACCGGCGGGTGCTCGCGGTCCTGCGGTTCCTGGACGGCGCATGACCACCGAAGCCGACACCGACACCGACACCGACACCGACACGGACACCGGCACCGGAGCCGCCGCGCACCCGCGCCGCCGCCACGGGATCTGGACCGCCGTAGCGATCCTGAGCGCCTTGTTCCTCCTGGCCCCGCTGAGCATCGAGGCCTGGGCCCAACTCGCCCGCCAGAGCAGCTCGGAGACCAGTACCGAGACGGTCGACCAGCACCCGGTGCGCGCGATCGAAGTCGATTCGGGCAGCTCCGAGGTGTCCGTGAGTGCCGGAACGGGCCACGAGGTACGGATGCACCAGGAACTGATCTGGTCGCTGCGCCGCCCCACCGTCGACCGGAGCTGGGTGGGGGACACCCTCAGGGTGCGCACCCGGTGCGACGGCACCCTGGCACTCACCAGTCTGGGCTGCTCGGTACGGCTGGACCTGACGGTGCCCGCCGGAGTCGGCGTGCGCGTGGTGAGCGGATCGGGCCCCGTCCGGCTGAGCGGGCTCACCGGCCCGGTCGATCTGAGCGCGGGGTCCGGAGAGGTCCAGCTGTACGGGGTGACGGGACCGGTGCGGGGCCGCACGGGCTCGGGCGTGATCCGCGGCGTCGCACTCTCCTCGAAGACCGTGGACGTGCAGGCGGGCTCAGGGGTGGTGAAGCTCGAATTCGCCGCGCCGCCAACGGAGTTGACGGGGAAGGTCGGCTCGGGCACCTTCGCGGCGATCGTGCCCCTGGGCTCCCGCTACCGGGTGCGGGGCGGTACCGACTCGGGTGGCTGGGCGGTCGGGAAGGGGATCGGCGACCCGTCGTCGGACCGGCTCATCGATGTCTCGTCCCGCTCGGGGACCGTACACATCGGATATCCGGCCCGCTGATCTCGGTGTAAGCCGTGCCGGATGCCGGATGCCGGATGCCGGATGCGGGATGCGGGATGAGGGGTGCGGGATCGCGCGAGCGGTCAGCGGGCGCCGAGCCCCCGCAGCAGCAGGCTCCGCACGGCGGCGAAGGCGTCCTCGACGCCCGGAGTGCTCCACTCCGCCGCGTACGCGGGATTGTGGAAGCGTTCCGTGGCGTCGAAGACCGCGCGGGCCGTCGTCGCGAAGTCGACCTCGACCGGGGCGAACTCGCCCTGCGCGCAGCCGTCCTCGATGATGCGGGCGAGCTGCCCGACCAGCGTGTCGACATGGCGGTCCACGACAGCGCTGTTCTCGCCGGTCAACACCCCGAAGGTGGCGAACAGTTCGGGGTCGCCACCCGCCTTGCGCCGCTTCGCCGCGAACAGGGCCGACAGCCAGAGCCCCAGCCGGACGGGCGCGGAGCCCGCCCCGCTGTCGGTGTACCGGCCCATCTCCGCCTCCGACCGGCTCAGCCAGCGCTCGGTCACGGCCTCACGGAGCGCCGCTTTCGTACGGAAATGGCGGTAGACACTGCCGTGGCTGACCCCGAGCACCCGCGCCACATCGACCACCGTGGCCTTGGCGGGGCCGTAGCGGCGCAGCACGTCCTCGGTCGCTTCGAGGATGCGCTCGGGTGTCAGGGCTTCGGGCGTCATCGGGGCTGCGCTGCCTTTCGGGGGGCTCCCTCGCGGGGGACTGCGGACGCCTCCGACCGTACCGGCAGCTCAGCGCTCGCTGTCCAGGTGGGCCATCTGCTCGGCCGGATAGCGATCGCCCGCCGCCGCACCTGCCGGGACCGCCGCCTCGATGGCGGCGAGCTCACCGGCGTCGAGCGTCACGTCGAGCGAGCCGAGAGCTTCGGCCAGCCGGTCGCGGGTGCGGGCGCCGATCAGCGGCACGATGTCCTCGCCCTGGGCCGAGACCCAGGCGATGGCGGTCTGGGCGACGGAGACGCCCTTCTGCTCGGCGATCTTCCGCAGCGCGTCGACCAGATCGAGGTTGCGCTGGAGGTTCTCGCCCTGGAAGCGCGGGCTCATCCCGCGGAAATCGCCGGGGGCCAGCTTGCGGTCGCGGGTGTAGTGGCCGCTGATCAGACCGCGGGAGAGCACTCCGTACGCGGTGATGCCGATGCCCAGTTCACGGGTGACCGGCAGGATCTCGTCCTCGATGCCCCGGGAGATCAGCGAGTACTCGATCTGCAGGTCGGTGACGGGGGTGACGGCCGCGGCCCGCCGGATGGTGGCGGCACCCACCTCGGAGAGGCCCACGTACCGGACATGACCGGCCTCGATCAGCTCGGCGATGGCGCCGACGGTCTCCTCGATCGGTACGTCCGGGTCGAGGCGGGCGATCCGGTAGATGTCGATGTGGTCGGTGCCGAGCCGCTGGAGCGAGTACGCGGCGAAGTTCTTGACGGCGGCGGGCCGGCCGTCGATGCCGATGAACGCCCCGTCCGCCGAACGCATGGCACCGAACTTGACGCTGGTGAGGGCCTGTTCGCGGCGGGCGGCGGGGGCGGTGCGCAGCGCTTCGTTGATCAGCAGCTCGTTGTGGCCCATGCCGTAGAAGTCGCCGGTGTCGAGCAGGGTGATCCCGGCTTCGAGCGCGGCGTGGACGGTGGCGATCGACTCGGCGCGGTCGGTGCTTCCGTACAGCGCGGACATGCCCATGCAACCGAGGCCGAGCGCGGAAACCTGCGGTCCTGCGGTGCCGAGGGGGCGGGTGGGAACAGGGGTGGTGGTCATGGGTGCTCCTCTGGACTGGCGAAGGACAAGAACGAAGAACCAAAGAGGGGTCGGGCCCGCGGCTTCACTATGGCATGACAGCTGACAGATCTCAATATCTGTCAGCTGTCATGTGTCGCACCGGTGGAAAACCGGTGCGGTGGCCGCCGGGGTGCCCGGTACGCTGACCCGTATGGCAAAGAGTCGTAACAACCTTCTTGGCGTGGGCGGGCAGCGCAAGAAGATGCCCCGCTCCGGTGCACAGAGCTCGGCAGCCGCGGGCGCCGAGGACCGTAGGTCCGCGGCGGATCAGAAGCAGGACCTGGTGCGGAAGATGCGCGAACGGGCCGAAGGAGCCGAGGCGCCGGAAGCCCCGGAGAGCAACGAACAGAGCTGACGGCAGGACAGCAGGACAGCAGGACTGAAGAACCGTGGGCCCGGAGCGCGTCGAGTGCGCGCTCCGGGCCCACGGTCATGTCCCCATGTGCAGTCCCGCCCGGAATGTGCTGTCCGCCCGGACCGCTACCGCACCGCCCGGGGCAGCCGCAGACTCAGCAGCGCCGTCACCGCGATGATCGCGAGCTGGCACAGCAGGGTGATCACGAGCGCGTCCCGCATTCCCGTCGAGGCGGTCAGCGACAGGAAGAGCGTGCCGAGCGTCGCCACCCCCAGCGCGAGCGCCGACTGCTGCGTCGTGGTCATCACGCCGCTGCCCACCCCGGCCCGGTCCGACGGCACGTCGGAGAGCACGATCCGGAACAGCACGGGCAGTTGGAGCCCCTGACCGAACCCGGCGAGCGCGGTGCCCGGCGCGAGAGCGGCGAGCCCGAGACCGGGCCAGCCCCACCACACGGTCGCCGCGAGCACTGCGATCCCCAGCGCCTGGACGACCGAACCGGCGGTCACCACCCGGCTCGCGTACCTGCCGACCAGCCGGGGCCCGGCCAGCGACGCGGTGAAGAACGCCACGGCCATCGGCACCAGCGTGAGTCCCGCCGACACCGGCCCCATCCGCAGCCCCTGCTGCAACGCGACCGCGATCACGAACATGAACCCGCCGAAGCCGACCGAGAACGGCAGCACCAGCGCGAGCCCGCGCCGCAGCGAGTCGAGGCGCAGCAGACTCGGCGGCACCAGCGGCACCTCGCCCCTGCGGTCGGCCGCCCGCTCGGTCAGATAGAAGGCCACCGCGGCGAACGGGAAGACGGCCAGCGAGACCCAGGTCCACAGCGGCCATCCGGCGGCCCGGCCCTCGGTCAGCGGGGCGAGCAGCGTCACCAGCGAGAGTCCGAGCAGCAGCGTGCCGGGTACGTCGACGGGCGCGGGCTTCGCCGACCGGGTGTCCGGCACGGAGCGGACCGCCAGTACCAGCCCGAGAATCGCCACCGGCACATTGACCAGGAAGATCGACCGCCAGCCGGTCCCCGCCACGTCCGCCGCGACCAGGACGCCGCCGATGATCTGCCCGGCCACCATGGAGAGGCCCGCGGTGGCACCGTAGAGCCCCATCGCCTTGGCCCGCCGAGGTCCGGCCGTGGTCGCCTGGATGGTGGCGAGTACCTGCGGCAGCATCAGCGCCGAAGCGGCGCCCTGCGCCACCCGCGCGCCGACCAGGGTCCAGGCGGTGGGGGCGAGTCCGCAGGCCAGCGAGGTCACCCCGAAGGCGGCCATGCCGATCAGGAAGAGCCTGCGCCGCCCCGCCATGTCGCCGAGCCGGCCACCGAGCACGAGCAGGACGGCGTACGCGACGCCGTACCCGGCCACCACCAGCTCCAGCATCGCCGGGCCCGCGGCGAGATCGTGGTCGATGGTGGGCAGTGCGACATTGACGATGAAGAAGTCGATCAGCGGAAGCGCCGCCCCGAGCAGCACGGTGAAGAGGCCGAGCGTGCCCAGTACCGGGCCGGGGTGGTCGTGCCGCTTGCCGGTGGTGGAGGCGGATGGGTCGGTCCGTATGGCCGACGGGGATCCGGTCGCGGTCCCGCCGGTAGATGTGATGCTCACGGGGACCACCCTGCTGGCGCCCGGAGCCTGGTACCAGAGTCTCCTTATCCTGGTACAAGCAGTACCTGGCAACGGGCTGCGCGGTCGGGCACTCTGGTACCCATGACCACCGTGGCGCCCGAGAGCGACGTACGCAGGCACGAGCTGGCGGCCTTTCTGCGCAGCCGCCGCGAACGCATCACGCCCGAACAGGCGGGGCTGCCCCGCGGGTCCCGGAGGCGTACGCCGGGACTGCGCCGCGAGGAGGTCGCGCAGCTCGCCTCGGTCGGGGTCACCTGGTACACGTGGCTGGAGCAGGCCCGCGACATCAAGGTCTCCCCGCAGGTCCTCGACGCGATCGCCCGCACCCTGCTCCTCGACCGCAGCGAGCGCACGCATCTGTTCTCGCTGTCCGGCGCGGTCGACCCGACGCCCGCCGGCTCCACCTGCCCCACCGTCTCGCCCGCGCTGGTGGCGATGATCGAGCAGCTCGACCCCCTGCCGGCCTGCATCCAGAACAGCCGGTACGACATCCTCGCGTACAACCGGACCTACGGTCAGCTCTTCTGCGACCTCGACGCCGTCGCCCCCGAGGACCGCAACTGCATGCTGCTCTCCTACACGAACGAGGACTGGCGGTCGTCCCTCGTCGAGCTGCACACGGTGCACCGCCTGATGGCCGCCAAGTTCCGGGCGTCCATGGCCGAGCATCTCGCCGAGCCCGCCTGGAAGGTCCTGCTCAAGCGGCTGGAGGCGGCGTCGCCGGAGTTCCGCGAGCTCTGGGCGCGGCACGAGGTCGTCGGGCCGAGCGCCCGGACCAAACACTTCCACAACCGCCATGTCGGGTCGCTGCGCGTGAACCACACGGATCTCTGGCTGGGCCCGTCCTCGGGCCCGCGCATGGTGACGTACATCCCGGTCGACGCCGAGTCCCGCGACCGGCTGGAGCGGCTCTACCGCTTGGCGCCCGCGACAG
>NZ_CALNVW010000004.1 GCF_940670765.1 Streptomyces sp. A 4/2 | reverse complement strand
CCTCTGAGCCGTCTCGGGTGCGCCCAGCAGTTCCGCGGTCCGCAGGGCCGACCTCCGCGCCCACCTCCCGCTGGTCAGCAGCCCCACGGCGAGGACCGCCACACCGCAGCCGGTGATGATCCACCAGGCCGTCCGGCTGACCGAGGTGAACTCGGAGGTGTACGAGGCACCGTGCACCGCCGAGGCCAGCACCGCTCCGATCACCGCGACCCCGAGCGTCGATCCGATCTGCCGGCTGGTCGACGCGACGGCCGCCGCCACCCCGGCCTGCGCACGGGGCATCCCGGAGACGGCGGTATTGGTGATCGGCGCGTTCACCATGCCGAAGCCGATACCGAAGAGCACATAGCCGGTGAAGAGCAGCGTGGTGTTCGTCTGCGCGTCGAGTACCGCGAACACCAGCCCGCTGAGCGTCATCGCCACCCCCGCGATCAACAGCGAGAGCCGCGGCCCGCGCTGGCCGACCAGCCGCCCGGACAGCGGCGCGCAGAGGAAGGTCATCGCGGCCATCGGCAGCATGTACAGCCCTGCGTGCAGCGCGGACAGGCCGCGGATCTCCTGGAGGTACAGCGTGTTCAGGAAGAGGAAGCCACCGAGCGCGGCGAAGCCGCAGATCGCGATGACGGTGGCGCCACTGAACGGTGCGCTGCGGAAGAAGCGCAGGTCGATCAGGGGCTCCGGGCATCTCGGCTCGTACGCCAGGAGCCCGGCGAGCGCGAGGACGGCGACGCCGGTGAAGCTGAGGATCAGCGGCGAGGTCCAGCCCGACGAGGGCGCCTCGATGATCGCGTACGTCACCGAACCGAGCAGCGCGATGACGAGCAACTGGCCCACCGGATCGGGGCGGCGGGCCTTGGGCGCGCGCGACTCCGGTACGTAGCGCCAGGTCAGCAGCAGGGCCGCCAGCCCTACCGGCAGGTTGATCCAGAAGATCGAACGCCAGCCGACGGACTCCACGAGCAGGCCGCCGATCAGCGGGCCCGCCGCCATGGAGATACCGACGACACCGCCCCACGCCCCGATGGCACGGGCACGTTCCCGCGGCTCGGTGAAGGTGTTGGTGATGATCGACATCGCGACCGGGTTGAGCATCGAGCCGCCGACGGCCTGCAGCATCCGGAAGGCGACCAGCGACTCCAGGTTCGGTGCCACGGAGCAGAGGGCCGAGCCCAGCGTGAAGATGACGAGCCCGGCCTTGAAGACCTTGCGGCGGCCGATCCGGTCGGCCGTCGAGCCCGCGAGCATCAGCAGCGAGGCCAGGACCAGCGTGTAGGCGTCGATCGTCCACTGGAGCCCCGAGACCGATGCGTGCAGTTCCTTCTGCATCGAGGGGAGGGCGACGTTCAGGACGGTGTTGTCGAGGCTCACGATCAGCAGGCTCATGCAGCAGATCGCGAGCACCAGCATCCGCCGGCGGTGGGAGAGCTCGGGCATGTATGAATAGTACGGTTAACTAACGACCTCGGTGTACGCGCCACGTTGTACGCGACAATGGAGCCATGACCACGCTCTCCATCGGCCCGCACTCCGTGCAGCCGCCCGTAGTCCTCGCCCCCATGGCGGGCATCACCAACGCCCCCTTCCGCACCCTCTGCCGTGAATTCAGCGGGGGCAAGGGGCTGTTCGTCAGCGAGATGATCACGACGCGGGCGCTGGTGGAGCGCAATGCGAAGACCATGCAGCTGATCCACTTCGACAAGACCGAGACGCCGCGCTCGATCCAGCTGTACGGGGTGGATCCGGTCACCGTCGGTAAGGCCGTCCGCATGATCGTGGACGAGGACCTGGCCGATCACATCGACCTGAACTTCGGCTGCCCGGTCCCCAAGGTGACCCGCAAGGGCGGCGGCTCGGCGCTCCCGTTCAAGCGTCCGCTGCTGCGCGCGATCCTGCACGAGGCGGTCTCCAACGCGGGCGCCCTCCCGGTCACCATCAAGATGCGCAAGGGCATCAACGACGACCACCTCACCTATCTCGACGCGGGCCGGATCGCCGTCGACGAGGGCGTCACGGCCGTCGCCCTGCACGGCAGGACCGCCGCCCAGCACTACGGCGGCACCGCCGACTGGGACGCCATCGCCCGGCTCAAGGAGCACGTCCCGGAGATCCCCGTCCTCGGCAACGGCGACATCTGGTGCGCGGACGACGCGCTGCGGATGATGCGCGAGACCGGCTGCGACGGTGTGGTCGTGGGCCGTGGGTGCCTGGGGCGGCCCTGGCTCTTCGCCGACCTGGTGAGCGGCTTCGAGGGCACCGCGACCCGGCAGGCGCCGACGCTGCGCGAGGTCGCGGCGGTCATGCTGCGGCACGCGACGCTGCTGGGGGAGTGGATCGGCGACGAGACGCGTGGCGTGATCGACTTCCGTAAGCACGTGGCCTGGTACCTCAAGGGCTTCTCGGTGGGCTCGGAGATGCGCAAGAAGCTCGCCGTCACCTCCTCGCTGGACGAGCTGGGCACCCAGCTGCACGAGCTGAACCTGGACCAGCCGTGGCCGGACGGGGCGGACGGGCCGCGGGGGCGCACCTCGGGCAACAACCGGGTGGTGCTGCCCGACGGCTGGCTGAAGGACCCGTACGACTGCTCGGGCGTGAGCGCGGAAGCGGAGCTGGACACGTCCGGCGGCTGAGCCCGCCCACCGAGCCCACCGAGCCCACCGAGCCCACCGACGGCACGGGTGCGGCACTGAGTGCCGCGCCCGCTCGCCTCGTGTTCAGTCGATAGTCGACCGATGTCCGCATGGTGGCTCCGTGACGGCCTCAGGGTGGAATTCGGGCGTGATTCTCGCCACCTCTGATAAGGGTGACGCTCAAACGAGCGATTCCGTTCAGGCTGCACTTCTCATACGGTGGCACTGGGTGCCAGTCGCTGGCCGTTTCTTCTCTGAACCCGGTATCGCCATGCGTGGCCGGAAACCCGTACGGCTGCCCACGTACCGCTGTCATGCCTTCAGGAGTTGAACCGGGGCGGAATCCGGGCCGCAGTGCCGATCGCATTCGATCTGCTGGCGGACGGGTGGTCCGTGCCGTGCGACGGGCAAGTGGACGTACCCAGATGCCTTCGATCTGGGTATGTTCCTCGCCGTCAGGGCAGCCACCGCGTCGTCGAGGAGTCGAGACCCGTGTCGGAAAACAAAGATCCCCGCGTAAAGAAGTTCGTCTACGACTTCACCGAGGGCAACAAGGACCTCAAGGATCTGCTCGGCGGCAAGGGCGCCAACCTCGCCGAGATGACCAACCTCGGGCTGCCCGTCCCTCCGGGTTTCACGATCACCACCGAGGCCTGCAAGGTCTACCTCGACAGCGGCCACGAACCGGCCGCGCTCCGCGACGAGGTGAGTGCGCACCTCGAAGCCCTGCAGCAGACGATGGGCAAGAAGCTCGGGCAGGCCGACGACCCGTTGCTCGTGTCGGTCCGTTCGGGCGCCAAGTTCTCCATGCCCGGCATGATGGACACCGTCCTGAACATCGGCCTCTCGGACGCGTCCGTGGTCGGCCTCACCAAGCAGTCCGGTGACGAGCGGTTCGCCTGGGACTCGTACCGCCGCCTCATCCAGATGTTCGGCAAGACGGTCCTCGACGTCAGCGGCGACCTCTTCGAGGAGGCGCTGGAGGAGGCCAAGGCCGCCAAGAAGGTCAGCGTCGACACCGACCTCGAAGCGGCCGATCTGAAGAAGCTGGTCGGCCGGTTCAAGAAGATCGTCGAGCAGGAGGCCGGGCGGGACTTCCCGCAGGACCCCCGCGAGCAGATGGACCTCGCCATAAAGGCCGTCTTCGAATCGTGGAACACCGACCGGGCCAAGCTCTACCGCCGTCAGGAGCGCATCCCGGGTGACCTCGGGACCGCCGTCAACATCTGCTCGATGGTCTTCGGCAACCTCGGCCCGGATTCCGGCACGGGCGTCGCCTTCACCCGCGACCCGGCCAGCGGCCACCAGGGCGTCTACGGCGACTACCTCCAGAACGCGCAGGGCGAGGACGTCGTGGCGGGCATCCGCAACACCGTCGTGCTCGCCGACCTGGAACAGATCGACAAGACGTCGTACGACCAGCTCATGCAGATCATGGAGACCCTGGAGACCCATTACCGGGACCTCTGCGACATCGAATTCACCATTGAGCGCGGCCAGTTGTGGATGCTCCAGACCCGCGTCGGCAAGCGCACCGCGGGGGCCGCGTTCCGGATCGCCACCCAACTCGTCGACCAGGGGCTCATCGACGAGGCGGAGGCGCTGCAACGGGTGAACGGCGCGCAGCTCGCGCAGCTGATGTTCCCCCGCTTCGACGACACCGCGAAGGTCGACAGGATCGGGCGGGGCATCGCCGCGTCGCCGGGCGCCGCCGTCGGCAAGGCCGTCTTCGACTCGTACACCGCGATCAAATGGTCGCGCTCCGGCGAGAAGGTCATCCTCATCCGCCGGGAGACGAACCCGGACGACCTCGACGGCATGATCGCCGCCGAAGGCATCCTCACCTCGCGCGGCGGCAAGACCTCGCACGCGGCCGTCGTGGCGCGCGGCATGGGCAAGACCTGTGTCTGCGGCGCCGAGGAGATCGAGGTCGACACCAAGCGCCGCAGGCTGACCGCGCCGGGCGGCCTGGTCATCGAGGAGGGCGACACCGTCTCGATCGACGGCTCGTCCGGCAAGGTCTACGCGGGCGAGGTGCCCGTCGTACCGTCGCCGGTCGTCGAGTACTTCGAGGGCCGGATGCACGCGGGCGCCGACGACGCCGACGAACTGGTCAAGGCCGTCCACCGGATCATGGCGTACGCCGACCGCCGCCGCCGGCTGCGCGTCCGGGCCAACGCCGACAACGCCGAGGACGCGCTGCGCGCACGCCGGTTCGGAGCCCAGGGCATCGGTCTGTGCCGCACCGAGCACATGTTCCTCGGCGAGCGCCGGGAACTGGTCGAGCGGCTGATCCTGGCCGACACGGACGACGAGCGGGAGAAGGCGCTGGGGGCGCTGCTGCCCCTCCAGAAGAAGGACTTCATCGAGCTGCTGGAGGCGATGGACGGACTGCCCGTCACGGTACGACTGTTGGACCCGCCGCTGCACGAGTTCCTTCCCGACATCACCGAGCTGTCGGTCCGGGTCGCGCTCGCCGAGTCCCGCAAGGACGCCAACGAGAACGACCTGCGTCTCCTCCAGGCCGTGCACAAACTCCACGAGCAGAACCCGATGCTGGGGCTGCGCGGAGTACGCCTCGGGCTGGTCATCCCGGGTCTGTTCGCCATGCAGGTACGGGCCATCGCGGAAGCGGCAGCCGCCCGCAAGGCTGCCAAGGGCGACCCCCGCGCGGAGATCATGATCCCGCTGGTGGGCACCGTCCAGGAGCTGGAGATCGTCCGCGACGAGGCCGACCGGGTCATCGCCGAGGTCGAGGCCGCCACCGGCGCCGCACTGAAACTGACCATCGGCACGATGATCGAACTGCCGCGTGCGGCGATCACCGCGGGCCAGATCGCCGAGGCCGCGCAGTTCTTCTCCTTCGGCACGAACGACCTGACCCAGACCGTGTGGGGCTTCTCCCGCGACGACGTGGAGGCCAGCTTCTTCACCGCGTACCTGGAGAAGGGCATCTTCGGGGTGTCCCCGTTCGAGACGATCGACCGCGACGGCGTCGGCGCACTCGTCCGCAGCGCCTGCGAGGCGGGCCGGGCCACCCGCCCCGACCTCAAACTGGGCATCTGCGGCGAACACGGCGGCGACCCCGAGTCGGTGCACTTCTTCCACGAGGTGGGCCTGGACTACGTCTCCTGCTCACCGTTCCGCATCCCGGTGGCCCGCCTCGAAGCGGGCCGGGCGGCGGCCCTGTCGGACGGCAGCGACAGCCGCTGAAGTGCCCAATTGGCCAGGCCGGTGTCCTGGACTGCTCGCGCCACGACGAACGCAAGAGCAAGGGCGGCATCCATGACGCCGGCAAAGGGAAGATGATCGGCGTGGTGAACGCCTTCTGTCGCAACCAGCCGAACAACAAGTGCCCTGCCTGGATGAACAAGTGAACGACTCCGAGGACCGGGAGCAGCAGGCGGGTATCACCCGCCTGCTGCTGTACTACCTCAATGCCCCTATTGCCGAGGGCTGCCGCCTGCGTGGCGTTCTGCCCGCCTCCGGCGCCGTACGGGTCGCCATCCGCGCCGGCGACGGCGAGAACGGCGACTTGTTCCTCTACGAGATCCCGCACGACACGGTGGCCCCCGCCCGCATCCCCGGCGTCCTGCGCGCTGTCCTGTCCGGAACCCAGATCTACGGGAGTGGCGACGTCAGCGACGTGCTCGGGATGACGCTCGTCCGACTGCGCCCGGAGGAGATCACGCCTGCCCCCGAACCCGAGGAGGGCCAGGCGCTCAGAACCCTGCTCGGCCTGTCCGCCCCAGGTGACGATGAGGACCCCTTCCTGGTCGGCTTTCTGATGAAGGACGGCGGCCTGATGCGCCTGTACGTGAACCGTCCAGGCCGCCCCGGTCTCGTCGGTGTCGATATCCGCCTCACCGACGAACCCACCGCGCTGACCGCCTCGCTCCCCACCCTCGTCGAAGAGGAGGAGCGCCATCGGCTCGCACCGGATGACCCGCACTGCGACGTCGTCGTGGACCTCACGGACTGGTAGGTCCGACGGCCGCCTCAGTCGTCGATCCCCGACCGCTCCACCCCCGCCACGATGTGCCGTTGCAGCAGCAGGAACACCAGCAGCAACGGCAGGATCGACACCGCCGCCGCGATGAACAGCTCGTGGATGTTGACCACTTGCGCCGTCGTGAAGGTGGAGAGCGCCACCTGTACCGTCCACGCGCTCTTGTCCTGGCCGATCACCAGTGGCCAGAGGAAGGCGTTCCACGCGCCGATGAAGACGATCGTGCCGACCGCCGCGAAGACCGGGCGGGAGTTGGGCACCACGATGCGCCAGTACGTACGCCAGTATCCCAGGCCGTCGACCTTCGCCGCGTCCTCCAACTCCTGCGGGAAGCCCAGGAAGTACTGCCGGAAGATGAAGCAGGCGAACGCGGAGAACAGCGTCGGGATGATCAGTCCGCGCAGCGTGGAGATCCAGCCGAGCGTGGAGACCAGGACGAAGCTCGGTACGAAGGTCACGGCGGCCGGGACCATCAGGGTGCCGAGGATCCCGTAGAAGACCTTGTTCGCGTGGCGGTACGGGATGCGGGCCAGACCGTACCCGGCCAGGGAGGCGAGCAGGACGGTGCCGAGCGTCGTCGCGACCGCGATCAGGGCCGAGTTGAGCAGCGAGCGGGCCATCGGCACGGCCGGGTCGTCGAACAGTTCGCGGATGTTGGACCACTGGAGGTCGGAGGGGAAGAACGTCCACTGCGGTGAGGTGATGTCCTGCTCGGTGGCGAGCCCGTTGCGCAGCAGCAGATAGAAGGGGATGAGGAAGAGGGCCGCGAGCGCGATCAGCAGCACGATGCGCAGGGCCCGGCCGGCCCGTACCAGGGCGTCGTCGTGACGGGCGGTGGTGGTCCCGGTTCTGGTCCTGGCCATGTCAGTCCTCCCTTCTGCCGAGCCCGAACCAGCGGGCCTGGACGATCGTCACCACGGCGATGATCAGGGCGAGGATGACGGCCCCCGCGCTGCCCAGGCCGAGGTTCTGCCCCTGGCCGAGGGCCGTGTAGTAGAGGTAGACGAGCGGGGGCCGCGCGTACGGGGGATAGCCGCGGGCGTCGCTCAGCAGGTTGTAGAACTCGTCGAACGCCTGGAACGCGTTGATCACGAGCAGCAGGACGACGGCGACCGAGGTGGCCCGCAGCTGCGGGAACGTGATGTGGCGGAAGACCTGCCAGCCGGGGCGCGCCCCGTCGACGGCCGCCGCTTCGTAGAGCTGCGGGGAGATCCGCTGGAGACCGGCCAGGAACAGCACCATGTAGAACCCGGCCTGGAGCCAGAGCCGCAGGGTCACGATCACCAGCCAGTACCAGGGCGGGTGGGTCGTCGACAGCCACGCGGTCTGGTCGCTGCCGAACCAGCCGAGGACGGTGTTGGCGAGCCCGAACCGCACCCCGTTGAAGATCGAGAGCTTCCAGACCAGCGCCGCGACGACGTAGGAGCAGGCCGCCGGGAGGAAGAAGACCGAACGGAAGAAGGCCTGGGCGGCGCGCAGCCGGTTCACCATCAGCGCCAGCGCGAGGGAGAGCGCGTAGGTCGCCGGGACGATGAAGAGGGAGAACACCGTGAACGTCCACAGGCTGTCGGTGAACGCCCCGTCGCGCAGCATCGACGCGTAGTTGTCGAAGCCGATGAAATGCGTCGGCGAGACCGTGTTGTGCGCGTCGAAGAAGCTGAGGTAGAGGCTCCACGCCAGCGGTACGTAGGTGAAGAGCGCGAGCCCGGCCGCGAAGGGGCCGACGAAGATCCAGAACCAGAGGGTGCGGTGCCGCACCGACCCCCGGCGCCGACGCCGTCGCGCCGGTTCCTTCGCGTCCCGCGCTACTCCGACGTCCGCCGCGCCCGTCACGTCCTCCGCGACTGTCACGGCTTCTTCTGGACGCGCTGGAGCTCGGCGTTCGTCTTGCGGACGACCGCCTTGAGCTCCGTGTCCGGGTTGGCGCCGTCCTTGATGATCCTGCTCAGGGCGTCCTGGTACGCGGTCTGCCCGGCGGGCGTCCACAGCAGGGGCTGGGCCCAGCCGTTCTCGGTCGCGTACCGCACGGCGTCGGCCGCCGCGCCCTCACGCAGCTTCGCGGCCTTCTTCGCGAGGGAGATCCGGGCCGGGATGTGGAATCCGTAACTGAGCGCGAAGTCCTCCTGGTACGCGGTCCTCTCGATCCACAGCCACTTGGCGAACGCCTTCGCCTCGGCCCGGTGCCCGCTGCGCGCGCTGACCGCCGAGCTGTACGCACCGACCGGGACCGCGGGCTTGCCCGCCGGACCGTCCTTCGGGAAGGGCAGCACCCCGAAGTCGTCCCCGAGGGCCTTCTGGACCGCGGGCAGCGCCCACAGCCCCGACCACTGCATGGCCGTGAGGCCCTGGACGAACGCCGAGGGGTCGGACCAGTCGGCCGGAGCGCCCAGCAGGAGCGACTTGTCGGCGTACAGCCGGTGGAACTTGCCCAGGGTGCGGGCCGCCGCCGGGTCGTCGAAGCCCACCTTGCCGTCCTCGGTGAAGAGGCTCAGCCCGACCGCGTAGAGCGGGGTCCCGCCGAGAACGCCCGCACCTCCGTCGTTGCCCAGGAACAGCCCCTTGACCTTCTTGTCGGTCAACTTCTTCGCGGCGTCGACGAGTTCGTCGAGCGTCTGCGGCGGCTCGACGTTCGCGTCCTTGAGCAGGCTCTTGCGGTAGTAGAGCAGCTGCATGTCGATGGTCTGCGGGATGCCCCAGATCTTCCCGTCGTACGTCTTCGGCGCGAGCACCGCCGGGTTGAAGTCGTCCTTCACCCCCTCGAAGAGGTCGGTCAGATCGGTGACCTGGCCGCCCTGGATCTGGTCGAGGGTGGGTCCGTTGACCTCGAAGACATCGGGACCGGACGAGGTCAGCAGCGCAGCGGCGGTCTGCTGGTCGTAACTGCCGGGCCGCCACTGGACCTTGACGCTCGCCCTGCCGTACGCGGCGGCGTAACGCCGTACGGCCTCCTCGGTCCCGGCCTCGCCGTACTGGTGGTACCACTGCTGCAGCGTGGGTTTCCCGCCACTGTCCTTGCCGGTCCCTGAACTGTCACCGCTGCGACCGGTGTTGGACCCGCACGCGGTGGCGAGGGCCCCGGTCAGTGCGAGGCCGCCACTGGTACTGAGCAGTCGCCTGCGACTGATGGTCATGAAGGGTCCCCCTGGCTCCGTCGGCGTCGGTCGTCGTTGCACGCCCCAACGATCAACCATGGTGCGGGATTACGACAGGGGTGTTGCGCGGGCATGTCGGAACCGGTAGGGAGCGCTCAGGTGTCGAGGTCTCCGTACGACACCCCGGTGAGCTGCTCCGAGGCCGCCCAGAGCCGCTCGCCCGCCACATCGTTCGTCGCCCACTTCGCCCGCCAGGAAGGCGCGGGGGCGCCGCGCCAGCCGAGGATCCTCGGGCCGGTGAAGGAATCGGGCCGGACGCCGGGCGCGGTGGCCGCGTACAGCGAGGGCAGGGCGCCCACCTCGGCGGGCTGGGCGAGCAGCCCGTTGCCGAGTTCGACCAGCCGCTCGGCGGCCTTGCGGCCCTCCATCCGCACCCCGGCCGTCTGGAGGTTGGTGCGCGCGTAACCGGGGTGCGCGGCGGCTGCGACCGTGCCCGACCCGGCGGCGGAGAGGCGGCGGGACAGCTCATGGATGAAGAGCAGATTCGCCGTCTTGGCGCGGCCGTAGGCGATCCAACGCCGGTAGTTCCCCTCGCTGTTGAGATCGTTGATGTCGATGTTGGAGAGCGCGTGGAGGCCGCTGGACACGCTGACCACCCGCGAGCCCGGAGTGGCCAGCAGCCGGGGCAGCAGCAGCCCGGTGAGGGCGAAGTGGCCGAGGTGGTTGACGCCGAACTGTGTCTCGAAACCGTCAGCGGTCCGGCCGTACGGCAGGGCCATGACGCCCGCGTTGTTGACGAGCAGATCGAGGCGCTCGGCGGGAAGGCCGGAGGCGAACTCCCGTACCGACGAGAGATCCGCGAGATCCAGCGGTACGCATTCGGCCTGCGCGCCGGGCACCTCGCGCCGGATCAGGGACTCCGCCTCCTTGCCGCGGGTCTCACTGCGGCACGCGAGGATCACCCGGGCACCGTGCCGGGCCAGCTGCCGCGCGGTGACGAGACCGATGCCGCTGTTGGCTCCGGTGACGACTGCGGTGCGTCCGCTCTGATCGGGGATGTCGTTCGCGTTCCAGCCCTTGGTCATGACTTCAGCGTACGGCCGGGGCGCCGCCGTCGGGCGGCGACGCCGCCGGGGTGACCTCGGTGGTCGGTGGCTTCGGTGGTCGGCGACCAGGGGTGGGGCAAACCGAACCCTCTGCTTCCGTGCAGGCACGATCGATCAGCGGCTGTCCGGTCGCGAGTCTTGGTGCATGGACCTCACACAGCAGTCAGTCGCCCCTCGCGGCGGCAGCAGCAGCCCGGCCGCCGCCGGGCCGGTCGCGCCCGCCGTTTCCAGCGCCGGCCCCGCCGACCGTGTCCGCATCGTCCTGCGGGAGCCGTTCCGGGCGGAGACCTGGCGGCGAATGGCGTACATCGTGCTCGCCCTCCCTGTCACCCTCCTGTGCATTCCGCTCGCCCTGGCCGGCGGACCGGTCGGCCGCATCCAGCGCGGCCTCGCCCGCCGGCTGCTGCGGGTGGACGCGGGGGAGCCCGCGCGTACGGGGCCTCTCGCGCTCGTGCACGCCGTGGTCAGCAGCCCGCTCAACCTCGTCGCCCTCACGGTCTGCGGTTACTTCTGGACCATCGTGGTGATCAACTTCGGCTTTCCGCTGCGGACCGACGGCGACCCCTCCCACTCCTGGGGAGGACCCACCATGGCGGGTGCCTGGGCGGTGCACGCGGTGGGCGGCGGGGTGACCTTCCTCTTCCTCACGCCCTGGGTCGCCAGGGGATTCACCGCCCTCCAGACGCGGTTGGTGAGCGGGTTCCTCGGCGCCGACCGCACCGGCCTCGCCCGCCACACGTGGATCGCGCTCGGCATCGCCGCCGTGTGCGCCCTGCTGTCCGTGCCCGTGATCCATCAGCTCTGAGGCCGACTGCGACGGCCCGTCTAGGATCGAACCCCATGCAACAGCGTCCGCGTGCAGTGCTCTACGCCGTACTGGCCCTGCCCATCGCCCTGTTGGGCATGGTGCTCGTACTCTCCGGGCTGCTCGTCGGCGCAGCCTTGTCGGTCACGGCCGTCGGGCCGTGGCTGATCGCGCTGACGGCACGGGGTGCGCTCGCCATCGGAACTCTCCAACGAGGGCTGTCCGCACGCCTGTTGGACACCCCCATCGATCCGCCTGTCCGTAGTCGGCAGCCCGGCGCCCTCGGCTGGCGGCGGGCCGTGCTCGGTGACCGGGCCGCCTGGCGGGCGGTGGGCTGTGCGCTGGCCGCGCCGCTGACCGCCGTACCGCCCCTGGCCGCAGTGGCGTGCGGGTACGTGTACGGGCTGCTGTTCGTCCTGCACCCACTGGTCGAGCGCTGGAACTACACCACCGTCCACCGGCCCGACGGTTCGGTGCGCCGGGTATCGCTGGAGGTAGCGGGCGTCCAGTTCGACTCCTGGCCCCGCTGGCTGCTCGTCGTGGCCGTCGGGGCCGTACTGCTCCTCCTCGCCCCGTGGCTGGTCCGCCGCTCCCTCGTCCCGCACGGCCGGCTGCTGGGCTCCCTCCTCGGCCCCGACGCCGCCGGACAGCGCATCCGCACCCTGGAGGAGACCCGCGCGCAGGCCGTCGACGACGCGGCGGCCACCCTCCGGCGCATCGAACGGGACCTGCACGACGGCACCCAGGCGCGGCTCGTCGGCCTGGGCATGCACCTCACACTGATCGGCGAGCTGGTCACGGCCGACGCGGGCCGCGACCAGCTGCTCACCGTTGTCGGCACCGCGCAGACCCACGCCAAGCAGACCATCGCCGAACTGCGTCTGCTGGTGAAGGGCATCCATCCGCCGGTGCTCGACCAGGGCCTGGACACCGCGCTCGCGACCCTCGCCGCGGACAGCGCCCTGCCGGTGACCGTCACCGCCGACATCCCCGAACGGCCCTCTCCGGCACTGGAGTCCATCGCGTACTTCTGCACGGCCGAGCTGCTCACCAACGCCGCCAAGCACAGCGGAGCCTCGGAGATCACGGTCGTCGCTCGCTCCGGGGAAGGATCCCTCCGGCTGTCCGTACGGGACGACGGGCGTGGGGGAGCGGTGATCGGCGCGGGCAGCGGGCTGGCCGGGCTGCTGGCCCGGGTCCGTACCGTCGACGGCACACTCACCTGCGAGAGCCCGGCGGGAGGGCCTACGGTGGTGACCGTCGAACTCCCCTATCACCAAGGCCTTTCCGAGGCCGGACAGAGGCAGGGCCCATGCGCGTCGTCATAGCCGAGGACTCGGCGATCCTGCGTGACGGCCTGGTCCAGCTGCTCACGCTGCGCGGGGTGGAGGTGGCCGCGGCGGTCGAGGACGCGGAGGCGCTGCTCGCCGCGGTCGGCGAACACCGTCCGGACGCCGCCGTGATCGACATCCGGCTGCCGCCCGGCCACACCGACGAGGGGCTGCGGGCCGCGGTCACCATCCGCCGTTCGTCCCCCGGGGTCGGGGTGCTGATCTTCTCCCAGTACGTGGAGACGAAGTACGCGGCGCAGCTGCTGGGCGGTGGCGGTGGCGGCGTCGGCTATCTGCTCAAGGAACGGGTCGTGGACATCGGCGAGTTCGTCGACGCCCTGCACCGGGTGGCGTCCGGCGGCACGGCACTAGACCCGGAGGTCGTCGCCCAGCTCTTCGGCGCCGCCCGGCGTACCTCCGCGCTGGCCGCGCTGACCCCGCGCGAGCGGGAGGTGCTCGGGCTGATGGCCCAGGGGCTGACGAACCGCACCATCGCGGAGTCCTTCGTCGTGTCGGAGCGGGCGGTGGAGAAACACATCGCGAACATCTTCACCAAACTGGACCTGCCGTCGTCCGAGCCGGGGCACCGCCGGGTGCTCGCGGTGCTGCGGTACCTGGAGGACTCCTCCGGCGCTTAGGACCGCCCGGTCCGACGCTTGGGACCTGTTCGGTGGATCCTGCCCGGTCGCCCTTCGCGCGTACGCCGGCAGGTACGTGCCGACACGGCCCGGGACCGGTCCGGGGCCGCGACCGGCGATGCTTGCCGGGAACGGCACTAGGGTCGCGGTCATGCCCGACATATCTCTGACCATGCTTGTCGTCCTCTGCGTCGCCGCCGCAGCGGCCGGGTGGATCGACGCGGTGGTGGGCGGCGGCGGGCTGCTGCTTCTGCCCGCGCTGCTGCTCGGCCTTCCGCACGTCCCCGCCGCGCAGGTGCTCGGTACCAACAAGGCGGTGGCGATCGTCGGGACCTCGGGCGCGGCCGTGACGTACGTACGCAAGGCGCCGGTGGATGTGAAGCTGGCGATCCGGATCGGGGCTGTCGCTCTCGCCGGGTCCATGACCGGGGCGTTCTTCGCGGCCGGGATCAGCAGCGCGGTGCTCCGGCCCGTGATCATGGTGGTGCTGCTCCTGGTCGCGGCCTTCGTGATGCTGCGCCCGTCATTCGGCACGGCCCGGCCGGACGGGCCCGCCACCCGCAGGAGGATCGTCATGGCGATCGTTCTGGTCGGGGGCGGGATCGGCTTCTACGACGGGCTGTTCGGCCCCGGTACCGGGACCTTCCTGGTGCTGGCGCTCACTGCCGTACTCCACCTCGATCTGGTGACCGCGTCGGCCACCGCCAAGATCGTCAACGTCTGCACCAACCTGGGCGCGCTGGCGATGTTCGCCTACCAGGGCACGGTGCTCTGGCAACTGGCCGCGCTGATGGCGGTGTTCAATCTGGCGGGCGGCCTGCTGGGCGCACGGATGGCACTCAGGAAGGGCAGCGAGTTCGTCCGGGGAGTGCTGCTGGTGGTGGTCTTCTCCCTGGTGGCGAAGCTGGCGTTCGACCAGTGGGCCTGAGCGCGCCGCCCGTACCCGGCCACCCCGCCGTTGGTCACCGCGGCCGGCGTAGTCCTGCGATGAGGAGCTCGACCAGCAGGCGTGCGTCGTAGCGGGGGTCGTGTTCGGCGCCGATGCAGAGGTTCCCGACGCCGCGCATGAGTGCGTAGGCCTCCAGATCGCGCCGGATCTCGCCGGAATCGGCTGCGGCGTCGAGCAGTTGGGTGCACACGGGCAGCAGGCGGTCGAGGAAGTAGGCGTGCAGGGTCTCGAAGCCTGCGTTGTCGGACTGCAGTACGGCGGCGAGTCCGTGCTTGGTGACCAGGAAGTCGACGAAGAGGTTGATCCACTGCCCCAGGGCGGCGTGCGGAGTCGCGCTGGTCGCGAGCAGAGCCGGACCGGCCTCGGCGCAGGCCTCCACCTGGTGCCGGTAGACGGCGATGATGAGGTCCGCCCGCGTCGGGAAGTGGCGGTAGATCGTGCCCACCCCGACTCCGGCCTCCGCCGCGATGTCGCGTACCGGAGCTTCCACGCCTGACGTGACGAAGACCGTCGCTGCCGCGTCGAGCAGCGCCTCCTTGTTGCGCCGGGCGTCCGCCCGCCGGGGCCGGGCCGGGGTGTCCGTGCCCTCGTCGCTGTCGTTCACCGTGCTGCTCCCTTCGTCACCGTGCTGCTCCCTTTGCGGCCGGGCTTGTTCCTCGTCACCGGGCTGGTTCCTCGTCGTGGGGCTGGTTCCTCGTCGTGGGGCTTGGCAAATGGGGCTTGCCAAAGCGGAACAGTGTTCCGTATCGTTAAGCGGAGCAAGGTTCCGCTTGCTCATGATGTCAGAGCAGGGGCCCGGCGGCCAAGCCGTGCCACGTCGCCCCGCTCCACCGGCACCTTCATCGGCATCATCCACATCATTCGCAATGGAGGAACAGGGTCATGCAGTACCGCACCTTGGGTCGCACCGGCGTACAGGTCAGCTCCCTCGCGCTCGGCGCGATGAACTTCGGCAGGATCGGGCACACCACCCAGGAAGAGGTCACCGCCGTCGTCGACGCCGCCCTGGCGGGCGGGATCAACCTCATCGACACCGCCGACGTGTACAGCGGCGGCGAGTCGGAAGAGCTGGTAGGCAAGGCCATCGCAGGCCGCCGCGACGACATCGTGCTGGCCACCAAGGCGGGTCTGCCGATGGATGGCGAGCGCAGCCATCGGGGCAGCTCGCGCCATTGGCTGGTCACCGCGCTGGACGACAGCCTGCGCCGCCTCGGTGTCGATCACATCGACCTCTACCAGATCCACCGGTGGGACCCGAGCACCAGTGACGAGGAGACGCTGTCGGCCCTGACCGACCTGCAACGCGCGGGGAAGATCCGCTACTTCGGCTCCTCGACCTTCCCCGCGTACCGCCTCGTGCAGTCGCAGTGGGCCGCCCGGGACAACCGCCTGAGCCGTTACGTCACCGAGCAGCCCAACTACTCGATCCTGCAGCGCGGGATCGAGACCCATGTCCTGCCCGTGACCGAGCAGTACGGGCTCGGTGTACTGGCGTGGAGCCCGCTGGCCTCCGGCTGGCTGTCGGGTGCGATCCGCGAGGGCCGGGAAATCACCACCCATCGCTCCGCGTTCATGCCGCAGCGCTTCGACACCACCGTCCCGGCCAACCGGGCCAGGCTCGACGCGGTCGAGAAACTGGCCGGGGTCGCCGACGAGGCCGGTCTGACGCTGATCCAGCTCGCGCTCGGCTTCGTGACCGCGCACCCCGCTGTGACGGGCGCGATCATCGGCCCCCGCACCCTGGACCATCTGCACTCGCAGCTCGCCGCCGCCGACACCGTGCTCTCAGCCGACGTGCTCGACGCGATCGACACGATCGTTGCCCCTGGCGTCGACCTGGCCGCGCACGAGAAGAACGACGCTCCGCCCGCGCTGCTCGACCCCTCGCTGCGGCGCCGCTGAACGTCGAGCCCTCCCGCCGGCTCCTGTGGCGCCAGTGGCTTTTGTGGCGCCAGTGACACCCGTGGCACCCGTGGCACCCGTGGCACCTGTGGCACCCGTGGCTCGCGAGCCTGCGGAATCGCGCGGGTGCCCGGTGGGACCGTGTTCCACGTTCTGCCTGAACCTCGGTCGTGCGCCCGGTCGGCGCCGCCGGTGTCGAAAGGACCAACGATTCCATGACGCACACACCCCGGCCCCGTTTCGGGATCATGACCCCGCCCTCGCAGGTCGATTACCACGACATCCTGCGGGTCTGGCGCGAGGCGGACGCCATCCCGGAGATCGAGCACGCGTGGCTCTTCGATCACCTCATGCCGATCGGCGGCGACCCGGGCGGACCGACGTACGAGGGCTGGACACTGCTCTCGGCCCTCGCCGCACAGACCCGACGGCTGCGGCTCGGACTCCTCGTGACCAGCAACCGCTTCCGGCCACCCGCGGTGCTGGCCAAGATCGCCACGACCGTCGACATCGTCTCCGGCGGACGGCTCGACTTCGGCATCGGCGTGGGCTCACGCCCCGGCCACCCGCTGGCCCGGCGTGAGTACGAAGCGCACGGCCTGCCCTTCCGTGACTCCGCGGACGCCGTGGGGAGCCTCGCCGAAGCCTGCACGATCATCCGGCGGTTGTGGACCGGGACGGAACCGTTCGACTTCCAGGGCACCTACCATCACCTCACCGGAGCGTTCGGCAACCCCAAACCGGTCCAGCGCCCCCACCCGCCGATCCTCATCGGCGGACGCGCGTCCTCGACGCTGCGCGTGGTCGCCGAACACGCCGATCTGTGGAACATCCCGGGCGGCGACATCGACGACGTCGTCCGGCGCAGCGCGCTGCTGGACCGCTACTGCGCCGAGATCGGCCGCGACCCCGCCTCGGTCACCCGCTCGATCTTCCTGCCCGTCTCCTACGACCGGCCCGCCGTCACGCGGGCCGCGATCGGTGAAGCGATCGACGCGGGGTTCAGCCACATCGTCCTCGGGCTGTCGGCGCCCTACCCCTCCGGTGTCGCACGGTGGGTCACCGACGAGATCATCAGTGCGTCGGCCTGATCCGAACCCTGGCCCTTGACCTGCCGGGAAGGCTAGATCTCGTCCCAGGGGGTGCTGTCGTACACCCCGGCCACCGTCCTCATCAGATCCGTGTCCACGGCGAACTCGGTGTCGTCGATCCTGCGCACCGGCGCGATGCCCTGCGAGTTGGAGACGAAGACCGCCCGGTACGCACTCAGGCTGCCCAGGGTCACCCGGCGCCGTACAGACGGCAGCCGTGGCTCGACCAGGCCCATGGTGATCCCCGGGAGGGCGGGCGCGTCCGGCCAGACGACCGAAGTGCCGTCCCAGAAGGCGATGTTGGTGACCGCACCCTCGGCGATCACCCCGCCGGGGCCGGTCAGCAGGGCGTTGTCGAAGCCCGCGCGCACCGCGGCCTTGCCGTAGTAGACCTGGGCGAATCCGCCCAGATGCTTGATGTGGGGCACGGGCCGCTCGTACGGGACGGACATCAGGCTCTGCGGGGCGTCGGGCATCACGGCGGGCGGGCGGACGGTGACCATCACGGTCGCCGTCCCGTCCCCGTCGGGCCAGTACACGTACACCCGCGTCGAGGCGTCCCGTACGCCCGCGCCGTCCAGAGCGTGCCGGATCAACTCCCGTACGCGCTCGCCGTCGAGCCCCGCGCCGAACAGCTCACGTGTCGACGAGTCGAGCCGGGCGAGGTGCAGGCCGAGACCGCGCACCCGGCCGTCCCTGACCTGCATGGCCGTGAAATGCCCGTAGTTGTCCAGGGCGGGCGTACGGAGGGACTCATCCGGGACGGGGCGGCCGTCGATCTCGATGTGCATGGGAACACGGTACGAGTCGGCGATCGGATTTTCGGTCGGGGTACCGAAGTCACCTGCGCCGACGGCCCGTCCCCGACGGCAGCTCGGCGTCAACCAGCCGTCCGGCTGCACCGCGACCCGCGTGACGGCTTGACCTCAATCACGCTTGATGTATGACGCTCACCGCATGGACCTCACCACACACCCCTTGAACTTGGCTGTCATCATCGCCAGCAACCGCTCGGGCCGCTTCGCGGGAACTGTCGCCGACTGGTTTCTCGCCCACGCGGACCGACCCGATCTGACCGTCGACGTCGTCGACCTGGCCGAGACCGACCTGCCGACCGCCCTCTCGTCCGAACCGTCGCCCGACGTGCGCGACGTGCTGGGCCGGATCTCCCCGAAACTGGGAGCCGCAGACGCCTTCGTCGTCCTCACCCCCGAGTACAACCACTCCTTCCCCGCGTCCCTCAAGAGCCTCATCGACTGGCACTTCACCGAGTGGCAGGCCAAGCCGGTCGCCTTCGTCTCGTACGGCGGGGTCTCCGGCGGGCTGCGCGCGGTCGAGCAACTGCGCCAGGTATTCGCCGAGATGCACGCGGTCACCGTCCGGGACACGGTCAGCTTCCACCACGCCCACGGGCACTTCGACGAGGACGGCACGCACAAGAACCCCGAAGCCGCCGACGCGGCGGCCGGGGTGATGCTCGACCAGCTCGTCTGGTGGGCGCACGCGCTGCGGGACGCGAAGGCGGTGCGCCCGTACGGAGGCTGACGCGCCACGCGGTGTCCACCCGTGCGGGTCGCCTGCGGCGCGGGCGTGGTGCGGGTGGGTCGGGTGCGGTGCTGGTGGGTGTGGCGCGGGCGAGTCGGGTGTGGCGCGGGCTGGTCGTACGGGGCCGGGGCCGGTCGGCGTCAGCGCCCCAGCGCCTGCGCGACACCCTTCTCGCGGGGGCCGAGGAAGTGCGGGTCGGGCTTGAACGTGGCCTCGACGGCAGCCTTCCCCGCGGCCAGCACCTCCCGGGCGCCGCCGTAGTACCAGGTCGCGTCGTGCACGGCGTTCACCCCGACGCCGTACGACTCGATTCCCGCTGATTCGCAGAGCGCGAGGGCCCGGCGGATGTGGAAGCCCTGGCTGATGAGGACGGCCCGGTCGACCCCGAAGATCTTCTTCGCCCGGACACAGGAGTCCCAGGTGTCGAACCCGGCGAAGTCGCTGACCACCTTGCGGTCCGGCACCCCGTGCTTCACCAGGTAGGCGCGCATGGCGTCCGGTTCGTCGTATTCGGTCCGGCTGTTGTCCCCGGTGACCAGGACCACCTTCACCTTTCCCGCGCGGTAGAGGCCGACAGCGGCGTCGAGCCGGTGTGCGAGGTACGGCGACGGTTCGCCCTGCTGGAGTCCGGCGCCGAAGACGACGGCGACATCGGCGGACGGGACGTCGGCCGCCGTGCGTATCCGGTCGCCGGTGGTGGCGAACATCCAGGTGGCGGGGGCGAGGGCCAGCACACATCCGAGCACGGTGGCCTGGACGGCGCGCCGTCGGCCGCGCCGCGTCCTCGGAAGACGCGGCAGCCGCAACGACGCCATGGTCAGGCGTCGTTTCACCTGCTGCTTCGACAGCTGTGGCCCGCGCATGGATGTCCCCCCGTCACGTCACGTCACGGCTGTCGCGACGGCCGGTCCGCTCCGATGCTGATGATGTTCTGCTGGCGTCGTGTGCTGACGTCCTGTGCTGGCTGATGTTCTGCTGACGTCCTGGCGCCGGTGGTTCCGGCCCCTGACCTGTCGGACGCTCAGGACGCACGTTCGGTTCGCATCGGTCACCGTTCCCGGTGCCCGTGGGCGGGTCAGTGCACGGTGTATGACAGGTGTGTCACGCCCGTACCCTCCACCACCGTCGGCCCCCGCAGCACGCGCGGCGCTTCGGCGAGGTTGTCGAGGAACCGGATCCCCTCACCGAGCAGCAGCGGCACCAGATCGATGTCCAGCTCGTCCAGCAGCCCGTTGTTGAGGCACTGCTGGGTCAGATCGGCGCTTCCGACCGCGACGGTCTTCTCACCCGCGGTCGCCTTGGCCTGCGCTATCGCGCTCTCGATGCCGTCGGTGACGAAGGTGACGGGGGTATCGGCGCGGGGCCAGCCGTCCGGGACGCTGTGGGTGACGACCACGACGGGCTTACCCATGGGGTGCCCGCCGATCCAGCCACCCGCCTCGTCGAACGTACGCCGCCCGTAGACGAGCACGGCGATCTCCTCCAGCGCGCGCTTCATCCGCTCGGCGGACGGTGCGGACATCCGGAAGGAGATGTCCGGGCTGGCGGACTCGACCGGGACATCTCCGTTCCCGTACCACTGGAAGAGCTGGTCGACCCCGTCGGTGGGGTGGGAGACGAACCCGTCCAGCGACATGGACATGTTGGCGGTCACCTTGGCCATCGGTCTTCTCCTCGGTCGGGCTCCCTTCCCACGTTCCTCCGATGTGGACGGCCCGGCGACCCGGGAGCGGGGCCGGGCTCGGCAGGGGGTGGGAAGGGGCCTGAGCGGGGCCGTGGAGGCGGACCGGGGGTGTCCGGTGCCGCCGCTGGCGGAGCGCCGCGCGGTTCGGCGGATCAGTAGCGGATCACTGGCGATCGGTAGTGGATCGGTAAGAGCGACTTGGCCAGTGGGGGTCTTCCCAGCGGTCCGGGCCGGTCATACCGAGCAGCCGTATCCGGTGGAGCAGCTCCTCGGACACGCCGTGGGCGCGGAGCCGGGCGGGAGCGTGGCGGACCAGCCAGGCCGTCAGCTCGACGCGTAGCTCTTCCTCGTTCTCCCAGGCGTACCAGGCGTGCCAGGGAAGTTCGTCATCGAGCAGCTCGCGCTCCCAGTGCGCAACCGCGTCGGCCAGGTGCTGGTCGGGGACGGGGCCGCTCAGCTCTTCCCAGATGGCGAGCCACGGGCCGAGCGTGGCGGACGCCTCGGTGTTCAGCACGAGCACGTCGTACGCGGGCACCGCGGGATCCGGATCGGTGAGCGTGTGCGCCCACCACGCCTGCAGGAATTCCCGGACGGCCGCGGCCTGCTCGGCAGGCCACTGCTGCCAGTGGCCGAGAGCGAACGAGCGCCCGGCCGATTCCGTGTCGAAGGAGGGCGTGAGGTGACCGTTGGCGAGACTCGTGGCGAACTGGGGCAGGATCCGGCGGAGTACGGACGCGTGGTCGCTCCAGTCGATGGCCCCCCAGGTGCGTTGCAGGAGGTCGGGGTCGAGCTCGGTGTCGGGCACCTTGAGCTGGGCGAGCTCCTCCGCGCTGCCCCAGTGGCACTCGCAGTTGTGCTCATCGGGGCGGGCGGTCATCCCGCGGAAGGTGACGGCCAGGCCGTCCAGTGCGGCGTCGAGGCGAAGCCGGGCGTGGGGCTGATCGAGGTTCATCGTGACTGGTCGCCTTCGAGGACTCCGGGAGCGCGCTTGCGCCAGCCGAAGATCGCCAACTTACCGGGCCCGGCCCGGCACCGCCAGGGCTGAACGGCCCCTCGGCACGGGCGCGGCCGGACGGGCCCCCTCGGTACGGGCGCGGGCCGGACGCGCCCTCTCGGCGCGGGCGTGTCCGGGGGCGCCGCCATCAGGCTGTCCAGGCGGCCACCAGCAGTGCTGCGACCGCTGCCCGCGCATACAGGGCGGTGGCGAGCCACGCGGTCGCGAACGCGTCCTTGTCGGTGGGGAGCAGCCGGCCGAGCACGTCGTGGTGGCGGGCCGCTGCCGCCTCGGTCAGGGCGTGTGCGCAGTCGGCGCCCGTGGTCAGACCCGCGGCTCGCAGCCGGCCGGGCAGCTCGTCGTCCGCCGCCGCGACTGGCCGTCCGCCCGCGACCGTACGGTCCACCGCGCGCCGGAGCAGGTCCAGCTCGACCGGGAGCACCAGGGGCGTGCCGGTCATGCTCCCGGACGGGGGGACCACGCTGGGCAACTGTGCACGGTTCAGCCGGCGCAGCCCCAGATCGGCACGGAACTCGCTGCCGTCCGTGGCCGTCCACGAAGCGGCCAGAACGCTGATACCGCCCGGCCGGTCCTGCCGTATCCGGCCGATCAGCCGCAGCGGAAGACCGGGATACGAGGTGAGCAGGCGCAGATTCTCGGCGTACGGCAACTCCGGCCGCTCGTCCGGGGCGAGCAGACGCAGCACCGGGCCCCGGGTGACCGCGAGCGCTCCGTCGGTGGTGAGCGTCCCGTCGAGGAACAGCAGCCCGCCGCCCGCGGGGCTCGCGGCCGGAGCCCCCAGAACCGCGGCGAGTTGGGCGGAGGGCGGCTGCTGCCAGAGCGCGTCGAGCGGTGCCTCGTGCCACTCGGCGCCGGACGCCCGGACGGAACGGACCTGCTTTCCGCCGCCGATCCGGCCGTCCGCCGAGACCGTGGGCGAGGTGAGGATGACCCCGCCTCCCGCGCCCAGTTCGCGCAGCGGGAGCGCACAGCCGCCGGGCACGGATGAGCCCGCGGCCTGCACGGCGCGGCCGGGGCCGCCGGGCGCGATGTCCGAGAGCGTGCGCAGGGTCCCGTCGGGGGCCAGCGCATGGGTGGTGGCGCCGGAGTAACCGGACGCGGTGACCACCGGTTCGGTGAACAGACCGTGCAGCCGCAGCGGTCCGCCGGGGCGGTAGTCGCGCCGGGCGGCCGTGGCGCGCCCCGGCCGCCGTACGGCGTCGAGCAGCCCGGTCAGCTCGTCGGTCAGCTCCGCCAGCCGGAACGCCGGGTCGTTCTCCCGCGCGGCCCCGAGATGGCGGGCGATCCGCACGGCGGTGGCCGATTCCTCGTGGAGCCCGGCGAGGCGCGCGGAGTGCGCCGCATGGAGCAGTTGGGCGCGGTGGTGTGCGCCTGCTCCGGTAACTCCCGTACTCAGCACCTCCGTTCCCGCCTCCCGCAGGGCGTGCGCTGCCGCTGGGACGCCGGGGGTTCCGTCGGCGCCCGGGTACGGCTGGGGCTCCTGTTCCGGCGTGGGTGGCCTGGTGTGCTCCGGGGTGGGCGACCCGGTGCGATCGGTCGTCGACGCGGCCTCCGGCCCCGGCCCCGGCCCCGTGCTCTCGTTCCCGTCAGCTTCCTCGTGTTCTACCTCCTCGTGTTCTGCTTCCGCGTGCGGTTCGGCCAGTGGGGCGCTCGACAGCACGGCCGCCCGGTGCAGGCAGGCCGGTGCCAGCAGGCATGAGCAGACCGCGTCGTCCGCGTCCGCCACGATCCCCGCCGGGCTGAGTACCAGCGTGACCGCCGTGTCCTCGGCCACTCTGACGACCAGCCCGTCGGCGACCACCTGTACCGGCCACCCGGCTGCCTTCGCCACCGCTCCGTCGAGGCGTTTGCGCAGCCGGGCAGGCAGCAGGTCGAGGGCGGCAGCCGCCACCTCGGTGCTCACCGGAGGGAGTGCGGTCATCGGTGCGTACCTCCTACGCGCTCGCCGACCCAGCGGGACAGCTCCAAGGGGCTCAGCGCCGCGACCGGCATTCCGGCCGCCACCAACTGGGAGGCCACGCCTGCCGCATAGCGGGGCCGCCCCTCGTCGTCGAGCGAGGCGCAGCCCAGGACATGGCAGCCCGCGTCCACCAGGGCCCGCACCTCGCCGAGGAGCGGTCCGACGGGGCCGCCCTCCTCGAAGTCGCTGACCAGCACCACCAGCGTGCGCGAGGGCACGGTCACCAGCTCGCGGGCGTGGCGCAGGCCGCGCGCGATGCTCGTACCACCGCCGACGCTGACCTCCAGCAGCAGACTCAGCGGGTCCTCCACCTGGTCGGTCAGGTCGAGGACCTCGGTGGAGAAGGCGACGAAGTGGGTACTCAACGCCGGAACACCGGCCAGCACGGACGCGGTCAGCGCCGCCCAGACCGTCGACGCCTCCATG
The DNA here is from genome assembly GCF_940670765.1 of Streptomyces sp. A 4/2. GTDB lineage: Bacteria > Actinomycetota > Actinomycetes > Streptomycetales > Streptomycetaceae > Streptomyces. The sequence continues at coordinate 23,251 of NZ_CALNVW010000004.1, read as the reverse complement.
GACCCGGAGACATCGACGACCAGGACGAGGCGCCAGTCGGCGGACTTGCGGGCGCGGGTACGGAAGACCGGCCGCTCCGGGAGCACGGTCACCGCCCCGCTGTCCGGGTCGCGGCGCGCGGTCGCCAGGTTCGCGCGCAGCGTGCGGCCCAGGTCGAGCGGACCGCCGGGGCGGTACGTGGGGCGCGGATGGGCGAGGCCCGTGAGCGCGGGCCGCAACCGGGAGGCCAGGGCCTCGGTCAGCTCCCGTACGAGCCGGGCGACCAGGGGCCGCAGCCGGGAGAGCTGCTGCTCGGGCATGCCACCCGCGTACGACAGGACGGTGCGCAGCAGTTCCACGGACGGGCGGGCCGACCCCGGATCGAGTTCCAGGGCGGCGTCGAGCCGTCCCGCGTCGGCGGCAGCGGCGAGCACCTCTTCGCGCACTCCGGGCCCGAACAGCGCGGACAGCTCCTCCGACCAGGTCCGCACATCGGGGTACGAGGCTTCGGCGCCGCCGCCGGTTCCACCGCCGTCCTCACCGCGTGCCCCTTCACCGCGGCCCCGGCCGTACAACTCGTCGAGCGCGGCGGCCAGCCGGCCCGCACGGCCTGTCATTCCCCGCCCCTGTCCCAGCAGGAGCCGCCACCGTTCAGCAGGCGTGAGCGCGTCCGCCGAACGGTGAACGACCGGTGCGGGGACGGTGGTTGTGCGTGCGGTGGTTGTGCGTGCGGTGGGTGTGCCTGCGGTGGGCACGAAAACTGTGGGCCCGAAAGCGGCGGGTACGAGGGCGGACGGTGTGCCTGTGATCGTTGCGGCAGGCGCACCGCCCGGTCCGGTCGGTCCCTCCGTCTGCCCGCGAACCACCAACTCCCTTGTCAGCAGCGCTTCACGGCCCGCCAGATCTGCCAGGGCGAGGCGCGCCAGGGCCACCGGGTCGGAGACCGATGCGGGAAGGGTGCCCGTCGCGATGCCCGTACGGTCCTCCACCGTCGCCAGCAGCCGGGCCCGCGCAGCCGGTGCCAAGGTGTCGAAACCGGCCCGCAGTGCGGGCAGCCGGTCCAGGAACGGGCGGTCCGGGAGGGCCTCGACCCGCTCGGCCAGCGGGTCCAGTGCCTGCCCCGTCTCCAGGAGCGGCCCCGCGGCGAGCAGTACGCCGCGCAGGAACGACGCCAGGTCCGCGCGGAGTTCGGCCGTGGACGCGCTGTCGACCCGAGACGCGAGCCGTCGGCCGAACTCGCCCGCGTCCCGCTGGCCGAGCAGCACCCGTGCGGCGCCCGCGGCCCCGCGGATGAGCGGGGTGGCGTCCGACTCCAGGCGGGCGACCGCGTCGGTGAGGCGCAGCCCGCCGTCCGAACCGGTGGCCCGGGTGGCGAGCGAGACGAGTGCGCGGGCGTCGTCCGGCTCGGTGGAACCTGCCAGCCCGTCGAGCGCCCGGACCCCGGCCGCGGCGACCTCTTCGTACGCCGATGCCACCGCGGAGGTCTCCCAGCCGTTGGGCAGGCCCGGCACATGGCCCGCACCGATCCGGTCCAACAGGGCCATTCCGTCCAGCAGTTCGGAGAGCGTACCGGTGCGGGGCAGCAGCTCGGCGGTCTCGGCCAGGCGCTCTGCGGCAAGGCCCGGAAGCCCGCAGTGCGCCGCCTCCGACAGCCCGGCGAGGACCTCGGCAGCGGTCGGTCCGCCCTGCTGCCGTTCGGCGGTGCGCCGACGGCGCAGCATTCCGGCCGCGGCCTGTTCCGGCGTGACCCCGTGGACACCCGCGACATCGAGCATCGCGGCCGTCGCCGGAGACCAGGTCACCGTCCAGCGGGTGGTCAGCGCGACCGCGTCGCCCGCCCCGGTGACCCGGGTCTCCTCCCCGTACGGGACACGGCAGGCCGTGAGGCGCCGCAGAAGGACCTCGCGCCGGCGGTCCGGGCCGGAGCGGAGCGCGTCGAGCCGCAGTTCGCGTCTCCCGGGGGCATCGGGGCCGGGCAGGGCCAGCTCGACGAGCAGCGCCTCCACGGCGGGTGCCAGCCCGGACCGGGGCGTGCCCGGGGCCAGCCGCCCCTGCCGGTCGCCGACCAGGGTCCGCTCCATGGCGGCGGCGACGACCCGGCCACGACCGAGCAACTGCCCCTGGGTCAGCACGGTCTGGGCCGCCTCGACCAGCTCACCGCGTCCGGCGGCCGGGAGCCCGCGCAGCGTCGCCAGGTCACGCGCGACGCGCACCACCTCCCGTGCGTCGGCAGGTCCACTCGGGTGCCCGGCGGCCCGTACCGCAGCGCAGACACGGACCGCCGTCGCGGTCAACAGCTCGTCCAGCAGGGCGGGTTCGCCCCCGGCGAGGAAGACTCCGCGCTGCCACTCGGGGTCCCGGATGCCCGCGGGGTAACCGGAGCGCTCGTCGAGCAGCGGGTAGGCGTACGGCACCAGAGAGGTCACCACGGCGTCCGGGTCCGCACCGCGAGCGGTATCGGGGAGAGGCGTCCGGAGCGGAGCGTGGGCAGCGTCGACGGGGGGCGTCCCGCCGGTCAGCGCGGGTCCGTGAAACGCGCCGACCACCGCAGCCGTCCGGCGTCCCGCGTGCTCGGCCAGCCGCTGCCGCATGTTCTCCTCGCGCCGCAGGTCGTACGGGTCCACCTCGCCCGCGTCGGTACGCAGCGCCCAGCCGACCAGTAGCGCGGCACGACGCAGCGCCTCCGGTGCGGCGCCGGGAGCCACGGCCTCGACGAGGCGGTCCCACAGATCGTCCCCGGGCCGCCCGCCGGCCCGCGCCCGCAGCGCGGCCGTCAGCTGCCCGCTCCGGGAGCCATCGGTCTTCTCGGCCCGGACCTCCGACTCCGGGACCTCCGACTGCGGGACCTCCGACTCCGGGACCTCCGATTCCGGGACCTCCGACTCCCGGACCTCCGACTCCCGTGCGCCCAACTCCCGTACGGACAACGGAAGATCGAACGGCACCACCGGCACCCCCGCCTCCCTGGCCCAGCGGATGGCCGCCAGCTCCGGGGAGAACTCCGCGAACGGCAGGAAGACCAGCCCGCCCCCGCCGCCGCTCCCGGCCAGAGCCACCGGGGGGACCGTCGCCGGGTCCCCGAGGTGTTCCAGCCAGGGTGCGAACTCCTCCGGCAGCTCCACCAGCAGCACCTCGGGCGCGGCGGCCGTCAGCATCGCGGGCACGGCAGCCGCCAGCGCGGGGGAGTGGTGCCGTACCCCGATCAGATACGGAGCACGGCACCCTGCCAGCGCGGCGAGTGCCTCCTCAGGTGAGCTCATCACGCAGCTCCCACAAGGTGCGCCACAGCGGAGCGCCGGCCTCCGCACGCCGACGGACCGGGCCGTCCCAGTAGCCGAGCAGCCGGGCGTGGTCGGCCGGATCGTCCTTGCGGACCGTGCCGAGCAGATGACCCGGCAGGGTCCGTACGACATCGCGCCCGCCACCGAGATAGGCGGCACCTATCCCCATCGCCGCGGCGACCTGCACCGCTTCGGCCGTCGACAGGACCGTGGACGGGCGCTCGATCTCCCAGCCCTCGGCGCTGCGCCCGGTGCGCAGATCCCGGAAGGCGGTGACCAGCGCTTCGAGCACCGTGTCGTCGACTCCGAACGGGGCGCCGCCACGCGCCAGCGCCGCCGTCGCCTGGCTCCGTACGAGCGCCGTCTCCGCGTCGAGATCGTCGATCGGGCCGACCGTCTCGAAGTTGAAGCGCCGTTTGAGGGCCGCCGACATCTCGGAGACGCCCTTGTCCCGGAGGTTGGCCGTGGCGATCAGGGTGAAGCCAGGCACCGCATGCACCGTGCCGTCGCCGCCCTCGTCACCCGCCAGCTCCGGGACCGACATCCGGCGCTCCGAGAGCAGGGAGACCAGCGAGTCCTGTACCTCGGGCAGGCAGCGGGTGACCTCCTCGATCCGGACCACGGCGCCGCGCGTCATGGCCGTCAGCACGGGGGAGGGCACCAGCGCCTCCCGACTGGGGCCCTTGGCCAGCAGCATCGCGTAGTTCCAGCCGTAGCGCAGCTGGTCCTCCGTGGTGCCCGCCGTGCCCTGGACGGTGAGGGTGCTGGTGCCGCACACGGCGGCGGACAGCAGCTCGGAGAGCATCGACTTGGCGGTGCCGGGTTCACCCACCAGCAGCAGGCCCCGCTCACCCGCCAGCGTTACCACGCACCGCTCCACCAGGGCCCGGTCGCCCACGAACTTCCGGGACACGCAGAGCCGTTCACCCTCCGCCGTGCGCAGGGCCTCGCCGTCGGAACCGCAGACGAACAGCACCACCGCGCGCGGCGTGAGCCGCCAGCCCGGTGGCCGCGGGCCGCCGTCGTACACCGCGAGGAACTCCAGTTCCCGTGCGTAGCGCTCCTCGGCCAGTTCGAGCTGCCTGCCGGACCCCGTCATCGTCCCGGCCGTCGTCTCCGTCATCGCCTGCCTCTTCCGCGCTCGCGCCCCGTGAACTCCTCGAACCCGGGTGCGTCGCCGTCGACGACCCGCTGCCATGCCCGCTCGTACAGCTGGGGAACCGGAATGTCCGGCACTTCGAAACTGCCGTCGGCCTCCGCGAGCAGCGCCGTCTTCCAGAGCTCGTGGGGCAGTTGAGGTGTGCGGCGCTCCAGCCAGCCGCCCGGCAGGAAGAGCGACCGCCCCGCACGTGCCCGCTTGGCCTCCAGGACCAGGTCGGTGGCGGCCAGTTCGGCCCGCGCGCGCTTCAGCCTGGCCGGCTTCCAGCCCGTCCACTCCGCCTGGTTGCGGTCGGTCGGATCGGGCAGTGCGAGCAGCATCAGATAGACGACCGCCGCGTCGGGGGACAGACCGAAGCGGTCAGCCGCGTCCGACAGCGGCCCCGGCGCCGAAACCGTCGGGTCCTGCGGGGCCCCGGCCGGGCCGTCGGCACTGAGCAGATCCATGAACTCCGGGCTCAGCAGAGTGCGCAGCGCCCCCAGCGGCCTCGGGTCGTCGGCGGCTGCCAGCACCAACTGGAGCGCCGGGCCGCCGCTGTCGGACACGGCGTCGTCCCCGGCCGCCGCACTGCTCTCCGACAGGGCGGCAGGCCGCAGCCACACCGTCTCCCGGCCGTACAGGCCGCTGTACCGGTTGGGTCCCAGCACCAGCGCGGGGCCCGCGGGCACCAGCCCGTCCGCGTTCTCGCCGCCGGTCTTCGGCATGGCGTACATCTCGCGGACCCGCTCGGAGAGCGAGAGCACGCCGGGCTGGGTCCATCCCTGGTCCACCTGGAGCAGCAGCCCCGGATCGGTCAGCCGGTCGCGCACCGCACGCAGGGTCTCAGGGAGCACCGCCCGCAGCGCATCGCCGTACGGCAGCCGGTACGCCAGCCAGCGCAGCCGGGTCGCCAGGCCGAGCAGGTGCGGGAGGCCGACCAGTTTCGCCGGCTCCGCGCATGTCACCTCGCCGTCCTCGACCCGCTGTACGGTGCGGCCCCGGAGCCGGATGTCCAGCTGTGGGTTGAGCGTCAGCTGAACCTCCGCCGCCACCAGGCCCTCCCGTACGGCCCGGTCCAGCAACGGCTGCGGCACGGCCCGCTGTTTGCCGTGCACCGCGATCCATGCGCGCGTCAGGGGACCCAGGTCGAACCCCCTCTCCCAGAGCGGCTCGACCGCCTCGGGGTCGGTGGGAATCAGCAGCCCGGGGAAATGGCGCCGTTGTCCTCCCCGCAGTTCCTGCAGGGTCTCCCTGGCGGACTTGACCTGGGTGACCTTCAGCCCCAGCGGGTCCAGCCACGCGGCGCCCGGCAGCCCGTCCCGGCCGCTCTCGTGCAGCCGGGGGAGCCCCAGGAGCAGCAACAGGGCCGCCCCCACGCTCACCCCGGTGGCCTCGGCGAACCCGATGGCCTGCTCGGGCCGGAAGGCCAGCGGCCCCCGGGTTTCGGCGAGCGCGAGGAGCTTGCGCAGCGCGGGTGCCCGCACGGGGTCGCCGGGCGCGCCGTGCACCTGCGACTCATGGATCGTGAAGCCCTCCCACGGCCCGAACTCCCCGGCCGGGTCGTACTCGACGGCCGTCCAGTGTTTGCGGTCACCCCGGTGCCACTGCGAGTTGGTGAGCAGGACCAGCCGGTTCCCCGCGCGGTGAACCGTTCCGATGCCCGTGTGTCCGGCGATCGGGGGCGAGCACAGCTGCAGCGTGCGCAGCCGCCCGCGCGGGTCGGCGAACAGCGAGTCCCCGTCCGGCCCGGCGGCGAGCGCGGCCTCGACGAACTCGGCTGCCGCGGCCCGCTCCTCGGCGTCCGTACCCGACGAGACGGCCCGCAAGGCCACGGTCGCCATACCCTCGCCGATGAACCGCTGCCACTCGACCCGGGTGTCCGCCAGGTTCACCTGTGTGGTCGCGGCGCTCCGCGGTTCGTTCAGCAGCGCCTGGAACAAGTGGAGGTGGTCCAGCGTCGTGGTGCCTTCGGCGTCGGAATGGCTGGACCAGTAGCCGCCGGACTCCAGCAGCCCGCCCAGTGACCTGAGCAGCAGTCCGTCCCGTGCCGCCCGTACGACGCGGGTGGACTTCGCGGGGGCCGGGGCGGCGGCCCGCTCGGCCAGTTGGGCGATGCGCTCACGGCACCGCACCGTCTCCGTCACCAGCCCGGCCACCCCGGCGGCCAGCGCCGGATCGGTGATCCCGGGCAGCACCCGGGCCACCGCCCCGGCCGCGTCAAGACCTTCGTCGACAGCGGCCAGCAACGCCGCCGCGTCCGCGTCGGTCACCGACCGCAGGACCGCGGAACCCTGCTCGTCACGGGGCCGCAGCGCGTGCCAGTACCAGAGCGGCGGTACGAACCGGGTGCCCGCCGCATGGACGCCACCGCCCTCGCGCGGCGTCACCTGGCCGACCACCACGCCCTGCGTGTCGCGCAGTTCGACCACTCCGCGGCCGTGGCCCGTACGCACCGGATGCAGCACCGCACCGGCGGGCAGCCGCAGCGGCGCCACCGGGTAGCCGTCGGTGGTGGGCAGACCGCGCGTCCCGTCGACCGAACAGGCCGTCCGGGCGCCGGAATCCGCCTCGTACGTCACCGACCAGCCCAGCAGCCCGTCCTTTGTGCCGAACGGCGAAGCTTCGAGCCCCGGCGGGACCGGCAGTAGCTGGCTCGCCCGCTCTTCGAGGCGTGTTCCGGTGCCGGATCCGGCACCGGCGAGCGCCTGGGCGAGCGCCGCGTCGAAGACCGCGGGCACCGAGGCCCGGCCGCGCCGCGCCGACTGCGGGTCGTACTCGTACCAACGGCCCTCGTGCAGCACCCAGTACGAGACGCCGTCCGAGGCGACCTCGCGGCGCTGCTCCGCGAAGGAGGTGTCGCCCGCGTGCACCGGGCGACCGCCGTAGCAGCGTCCGCCCTCGGGCAGCGGCAGCGAGACCGTGTGGTCGGTGTATGCGGCGCCGTCGAGTCCCGTCGGCCGGAACACGTCGGCCTGGCGTCCCGACCAGGTGGCCCGCCACTCGCCGTTGTGCCACGAGGCGACCAGCCACTGTCCGTCCACATGGCGCACGATCGGCTCGCCGTGCGAGTTCGGACCGGGCATCGGGAGAGTGCGCTGATCGAGCACCGCGTCGGGTCCGGCCAGCGCGACCTGGAGCCCGGTGCGCACGACCAGTGCCGGCCAGGCGTCCTCGGCCCGGTACCACCGGTCGCGCGCGGTGAAGTAACGCCCGCCCTGCGTGGGGGCGTCCACCTCGCCGAGCGTGCCCAGCGCCTGCTCCAGCGCGGGCCAGCCCAGCTCGTCGAGGATGCCCGCCCGCAGCGTACGGCCGAGGACCGGCACCGGGTCGAAGGTGGTGATCCGCTGTGTCGCGGCCTCCGATGTGGCCAGCACGGAAGGCGCGGAGAACCGGGCGACCCTGGACAGCAGGGAGTTCAGACCGGGCAGCCCGAGGGGCTGCCCCAGCTCCTCGGCCCGGTCGTCGAGCCAGCCCGCCATCGCGCCGTGCAGCGAAGGGTGTTCGGCCGCCTTCCCCAACCGTGCGGACGGGCCGTTCCCGGAGCCGCCGTACGTCGCGAGGTTCTCCACCGCCTGCCGCACCATCGGAACGAAACGGGTGTCCGAGAGGAGCACGGCCAGATCCCGGCGGCCCGGCCCGTCGTCGGCCAGCCACTCGCGCAGATCCAGCGGTCGCGCCCCGGATACCGGATCGGCGACCGGGATTCCGGCCGCCAGACAGGTGTCCAGCAGATCCAGATCCACATCGGCACGCCTGCGGCCCCCGCCGACCAGCTCGACCGGCGTCCCGTCCGCGATCAGCCGTGGAGCCAGCCGCTCCACCAGTGCCAGCTCGTCGGCAAGACGCCTCGACTGCCGCCAGCCGCGCTGCCGGTGCGCCGCCCAGGACGCCAGCCACTCGGCGGCCGGCACCGTGCCGTCGGTCAGCAGATCGATGGCCCCGCACGTCTCCAGCACGCCGAGCCAGGCCGCGTCGAACTCCGCCGTGGAGTCACCGCCCGCGGTCGGCAACAGGGCCAACAGCCGCTCCTGGACAGTCCTGTCACCGGCCGCGGCCTCCGCCAGCGCGGGCAGCGCCGACTTCCAGAAGCTCGCCGCCGCGCGGTTCATCCCGCCCAGCTGGATGATCTCGCCGAGCACCGACCGCTCCTCGGCCCGCGCGTCGAGACCCGCACTCCTCGCGAGCCGCCGCAGATCCTCCAGCATGCCCGCGTACGGGGCGAGTCCGGCCCCGCACCGCTCCACCGAGAGCGTCCGGAACTCCGCGTACGCCGCCTCCGCGGACAGCCGTTCCGCGAGGCCCTTCGCGTGGTCACGCATCGCCTTGCCGCTGAGCGCGCCCGCCCCGGCGAACTCCAGGAACACCTCGCGCAGCCGGTCCTCGTCGACCTCCAGCGCGTGCCGCTGCTCGGCGGCCCGCGCCTTCCCGAAGAACGTCGACGCCTGCTGCTGCGACTCCGCCGCGAGGAACAGCCGCGCCACCTGCTCGTAGAACGTCGGCAGGAAGTGCGGGACCGACCGGTCGAGCCGCACACCGATCTCGTCGAAGCCGTCCTTGGCATGCCCCGGCTTACTGGTGACGAGCCGGGTCAGCCGCTCCATCTCCTTGACCACGGCCAGCGCATGGTGACCGTTGGCCGGGTCGTTGACCAGCGCCCAGGCGGGGAAGCCGAGCGAACGGCGCTTCACCCGGCCCACCACCACCGGAGCGGCAGCGCCGAACCCCAGGTACTCCAGGGCCAGATCCTCGGCCGGCCCGATCGCCTCGGGGACCAGCCGCACGACCGTGCGGCCCTCCAGCACCGGATGCTCGTAGGCCCGCGCCGTCAGCGCGTCGCCCTCGGCGCCACCCGCGGGCAGCACCGCCCCCGCCTCAAGAAGTCCGTTCACAGCTCCCCCTCCGACTCGTCCCGCACCACACGACCCGCGTACACCAGCGCGGCCATCCGCGCCCCCTCCGACCAGGCCACCGGCCCGACTTCACGCAGCGGCAGCCGCCGACCGCCCGCGCCCCGCCACTCCAGACCGCCCGTGCAGGCCTCGCCCTCCGGGTAGTCGTCGCCGATCCAGTACGCCGCTTCCAGCGGACGGCCGTCCTCCACCAGCGAGCAGACGGCGGACCCGCCGCGCACCCGGTAGCCGTGCGACACCGCTCGCGCCGTCGCGTGGCGCAGCTCCTCGAACTTCCCGTCCGCGTAGGCCCGCCACTCCTGCGCCGCACCGTCCAGCTCGGCGGGTATCGGCCACACCTCGCGGAACAACTGCTCGATCCCCTGCTCGACGCCCAGCTCCGCCGCGAACTCCCGCAGCTCCGCCAGGTCTTCGAGGAGAACCGGGTGCGGTATCAGTACCGACCCGGCGTCCAGCCGCACCGAATCCCCGTCGAGGTCCACCACGCCGATACCCCGCTCGGGGTCCGCGTCGCGCAGGAACCCGGCGCGCGCCAGGTCCGCGGAACCGTCGGGGCGCACCGGCGCCACCACCAGGTCCCGCAGCGCCCCCTGCCACGCCGTGTCGGCCCAGACCCGCGCCAGCAGCTCCGCGGGCACCGGCAGCGAACGCACCAGCCAGGTGTCCACCTGCTCCCGGCACTCCCGTTCGTGCCGGTCAAGCCACTGTGCCAACTGCCGCAGCCGTACGACCTCCGCGTCGTCCCGCAGCTTGGCGGGCACCTGCTTCAGCTCGCGCCCTGCCGCGTTCCGACAGCGCAGCCGCGCGCCGTCCAGAGTGACGGCATACCCACCCGATGTACTGATCCAGCCCATGGCGAGACCCCCTCCCGACCTTCAGGTTCGTTCTGTGGATCACAGTAGGCGGGGGGTCTGACAACGCCCGGACGGGCGGACGGGCCAGGACCGCCCGACACCACCTGAACCGCCACCTGGCGGGCCCGGCGCCGTCCGCGAGGTGAAACTCAGTACTGTCGAAGCATGGAAGGCACCGCGTACAACCCGACCGACTTCGAACGCTGGGACACCGAGCCGGACAAGCGACCAGGCCGTACCGCCTTCCAACGCGACCGTGCGCGCGTGCTGCACTCCGCCGCGCTGCGGCGCCTCGCGGGCAAGACACAGGTGGTCACCCCCGGCTCGCGCAGCCGCGTCTGGGACTCGAGCCCGCGCACCCGCCTCACGCACTCCCTGGAATGCGCCCAGGTGGGAAGAGAGCTCGGCGCGGCACTCGGCTGCGACCCCGATCTCGTCGAGACGGCCTGTCTCGCCCACGACCTGGGGCATCCGCCGTTCGGGCACAACGGCGAACTGGCGCTCAACGACTTCGCCGCGGACTGCGGCGGCTTCGAGGGCAACGCCCAGTCACTGCGCCTGCTGACCCGGTTGGAACCCAAGCGGTTCGTCACCTCGCAGACCACCGGCGAGCTGGTCAGCGTCGGCCTCAACCTCACCCGCGCCGCCCTCGACGCCGCCACCAAGTACCCCTGGCCCCGCGGCGGCCATCCCACCGAGCCCGGCTCGGTGAAGTTCGGCGTGTACGAGGACGACCTGCCCGTCTTCGCCTGGGCCCGGCGCGGCGCCCCCCAGGACCGCAAGTGCTTCGAGGCCCAGGTCATGGACTGGTCCGACGACGTCGCGTACTCCGTGCACGACGTCGAGGACGGGCTGCACGCCGGCCACATCGACCCCAACTGCCTGCACTCCGCGCCCGAACGGGCCGACATCATGGCCGTGGCCGTCGGCCGCTACGTGCCGGCCGACACCGACCCGGCCGAGCTCGCCGAAGCCCTGGACGGACTGCTCGCCCAGGACTGGTGGCCGCACGGCTACGACGGAACGGCCGTCGCGCAGGCCCGGCTGAAGGACGCCACGAGCCAGCTCATCGGCCGTTTCTGTCTGGCCGCCGAGAGCGCCACCCGCCGGTCGTACGGCACGGGACCGCTCACCAGATACGCCGCGGAACTGGTCGTCCCGCGCCGGACACGGCTCGAATGCGCCGTGCTCAAAGCCGTCGCCGACCGGTACGTCATGCAGCGCGAGGAGCAGGAGCGGCTCCGGGCCGACCAGCGCGTCGTCCTCGCCGAACTGGCCGAGGCACTGACCGAACGCGCGCCGGAAGGGCTGGACCCGCAGTTCCGGACCCTGTTCGACGCGGCACCCGACGAACGCAGCCGCAAACGCGTGATCGTCGACCAGATCGGCTCGCTCACCGATGCCTCGGCGCGCTCCCTGCACGCCCGGCTGACCGGCCGTCACTGACCGGCGGCCGGCGGCCCGGACGGGGTTCCGGACCGGCCGACATGCCATCATGACCGGCCATTCCTGACCGTGCGTGAGCCTCAACACCTCACACCTCTTCCCCCATCACACTCCGTGCGGGACGCTCGCAAGCGGCGCCCGCACTACAAGGAGGCATCAAGTGGTCGACGCACATCTGACGTTCGTCATCATCGGCGGAGGGCTCGCGGGGGCGAAGGCCGCCGAAACCCTCCGCGCCGAAGGGTTCGCGGGCCGCGTGATCCTCATCGGGGACGAACGCGACCACCCCTACGAGCGCCCGCCGCTGTCGAAGGGGTACCTGGCGGGCAAGGAGGAGCGCGACAGCGTCTACGTCCACGAACCGGCCTGGTACGCGCAGGCCGACATCGAGCTGCACCTCGGCCAGACGGTCGTCGAGATCGACCGTGCCGTCAAGGTCGTACGGCTCGGTGACGGCACCGCCATCCACTACGACAAGCTGCTGCTGGCCACCGGTGCCGAACCGCACCGGCTGGACATTCCAGGCACCGGGCTGGCGGGCGTCCACCATCTGCGCCGCCTGGCCCACGCGGACCGGCTGCGCCACGTCCTCGCCTCCCTCGGCCGGGACAACGGCCATCTGGTGATCGCCGGAGGAGGCTGGATCGGCCTGGAGGTGGCGGCGGCGGCCCGCGGCTACGGCGCCGAGGTCACCATCGTCGAACCGCACCCGACCCCGCTGCACGCCGTGCTGGGCCCGGAACTCGGCCAGATCTTCACCGACCTGCACACCCAGCACGGCGTCCGCTTCCACTTCGGCGCCCGCCTCACCGAGATCACCGGCCAGGACGGCATGGTCCTCGCCGTCCAGACCGACGACGGCGAGGAACACCCGGCCCACGACGTCCTCGCCGCGATCGGCGCCGCCCCGCGCGTCTCCCTCGCGGAGGCGGCCGGTCTGGAGCTCGTCGACCGCGCGCACGGCGGCGGCATCGCCGTCGACGCCTCGCTGCGCACCTCCGACCCGGACATCTACGCGGCAGGGGACGTGGCCGCCGCCGAGCATCCGCTGCTCGGCACCCGGCTGCGCGTCGAACACTGGGCCAACGCCCTGAACGAAGGCCCGGCGGCGGCGCGCGCCATGCTCGGCCAGGACGTCGCGTACGACCGGATCCCGTACTTCTTCTCCGACCAGTACGATCTGGGCCTGGAGTACTCGGGGTGGGCTCCGCCCGGCTCCTACGACCAGGTGATCGTCCGGGGTGACGCGGGGAAGCGCCAGTTCATCGCCTTCTGGCTGAAGGACGGCCGGCTGCTGGCCGCGATGAACGTGAATGTGTGGGACGTCACCGAACAGCTCCAGCGGCTGATCCGCTCGGGCGCGACGCTGGACCCCGAAGCGCTGGCGGACCCGTCGGTGGAGCTGGCCACGCTGGGAATCCGACCCGAAGCACGGTGATCCTCCCGGGCTGGTCCGCGGCCGGGCCCGCGCCCCGGCCGCGGCCGGCCGGGGATCGGCAGCACGGACTGTCCGACCCGGACCGTAGACTTCATGCGTGGCAGGCAGGATCAACGATGACGACGTGAAGGCGGTCCGGGACGCGGTCCCGATCGACGCCGTCGTTTCCGAGTACCTCCAGTTGCGGAACGCGGGCGGCGGAAACCTGAAGGGTCTGTGCCCCTTCCACGACGAGAAGTCCCCCTCCTTCCAGGTGAGCCCCGCCAAGGGCCTCTTCCACTGCTTCGGCTGCCAGGAGGGCGGGGACACCCTCGCCTTCATCATGAAGATCGACCACCTCTCGTTCAGCGAGGCGGTCGAGCGGCTGGCGGGCACCGCGGGCATCACCCTGCGGTACGAAGAGGGTGGCTACACCCCGAACAGCCAGCGCGGCGAGCGCATCCGGCTGGTCGAGGCGCACAAGGCAGCCGCGCAGTTCTACGTCGACCAGCTCGACAGCGCCGAGGCCGAGATCGGGCGCAAGTTCCTCGCCCAGCGGGGCTTCGACCAGGCCGCCGCCACCCACTTCAGCGTCGGCTACAGCCCGGCGGGCTGGGACCACCTGACCCGTTTCCTGCGCGGCAAGGGGTTCTCCGACAAGGAGCTGCTCGCCTCCGGCCTCGCCCAGGAGACCCGCGGCGGCAAACCCATCGACCGCTTCCGCGGCCGGCTGATGTGGCCGATCCGGGACATCAGCGGCGAGGTCGTCGGCTTCGGCGCGCGCAAGCTCCGCGACGACGACAACGGCCCGAAGTACCTGAACACCCCCGAGACGTCGATCTACAAGAAGTCCCAGGTCCTGTACGGGATCGACCTGGCCAAGAAGGAGATCGCCAAGTCCAGCCGGGCCGTCGTCGTCGAGGGCTACACCGATGTCATGGCCTGCCACCTGGCCGGGGTGACCACCGCGGTCGCCACCTGTGGCACGGCCTTCGGTACCGACCACATCAAGATCCTCCGCCGGCTCCTGATGGACAACGGCAGCGCCCGCGTGATCTTCACGTTCGACGGTGACGCGGCCGGCCAGAAGGCCGCCCTGCGCGCCTTCGAGGACGACCAGAAGTTCGCGGCCGAGACCTACATCGCCATCGCCCCCGACGGCATGGACCCGTGCGACCTGCGGCTCGCCCAGGGCGACGAATCGGTGCGCACCCTCGCCGAACCCCGCACCCCGCTCTTCGAGTTCGCGCTCCGCCAGATCGTCTCCCGCTACGACCTGGAGACCCCGGCGGGCCGTGCGACGGCGCTGGACGAAGCCGCACCGATCGTCGCCCGGATCAAGAACAGCGCCTCCCAGCACGAGGTGGCCGTACAGCTGGCCGGAATGGTCGGCATCCTCGACACCCAGTTCGTGGTCAAGCGCATCAGCCAGCTGGCCCAGTGGGCCCGCGGCCGGGGCAACGCACCGACGCCCGCGCGCGGCGGTCGCCCCCAGCCCGGGACCCGGCCGGCCCCGGCCCCCGCGGGCGGCCCCGCACTCAACCTCCGCAGCCCCGCCCACCGTACGGAGCGGGAGCTGCTGAAGCTGGCGCTCCAGCGCCCCGAACTGGTCTCCCCGGCCTTCGACGCGTACGGGGCCGACGAGTTCACCGCCCCGCCGTACGCCGCCGTACGCGAGGCGATCATGGAGGCGGGTGGCGCCGAGGAAGGCATCACCGACTCCTTCGAGTACCTCACCCGGGTCCGCGGGGCCGCCCCCGACGACACGGTCCGCGCCGTCGTCACCGAGCTGGCCGTGGAAGCGATCATGCGCCGTACGGTCGACGAGGTGTACGCGGGCGACCAGTTGGTCAGCGTCCGGCTCCGCGCGGTGGACCGCCGCATCACCGACGTCCAGTCCACCCTGGCCCGGGTGTCCACCCAGGGCGACGCGGAACAGTACGCGGCGGTCCAGAACGAACTCTGGACCCTCCAGCAGTACGGCCGGTCCCTGCGCAACCTCGGCGCCGAGGCGCTCTGACCCGAGGCACGCCGACCCGGAGCGCTCCGACCCGGGGCGTGGCTCCGGAGCGCCGCCCCGGCGTACTCCGACCGGTGCGCTCCCTCCCCGTGTCGACGGATCACTGCGCTTCCCCGGGAAGCAGGATTGGCCGCGGGCCGGAAAGTCACGCTGGGGAACCAGAAAGTCACCGCACGCCCCTCGTGGCGGCGATGTGTCGTACCCCACACTGGACAGCGGTGTCCGAGACCGACCCGCGAACGGGGGACGGGATCGGCCCGGCCGCCGACGCTCCACTGCCGCACGCCCCCGATCCGGCAGTCCCCCTGGAGGCCGCCCCCGTGCAGACCCGGACCCTGACCGAAACCGATGTGGCCACGGCGGTTCCACCGCAGGGCCCGGCCGCACATCACCCCGAGATCCGGCCCACCGCCGACGACGGGCCGTCCGCGCCCGAGCCCGCCATGGAGGACCTGGCGGAGACCCCCGAGCCGCCCCGCCGCAGAGCCACGGCCGATTCCGGTGGCCCGTCCTCCGACCTCTTCCGCCAGTACTTACGTGAGATCGGCCGCATCCCACTGCTCACGGCGGCCGACGAGGTCGAGCTCGCCCGACGGGTCGAGGCGGGCCTCTTCGCCGAGGAGCGGCTGTCGGGCTCCTCCGATCTCGACTCCCGACTCGCCGTCGATCTGGACAAGTTGGTCGTACTCGGCCGGATGGCCAAGCGCCGCCTGATCGAATCCAACCTCCGGCTGGTGGTCTCCGTCGCCAAGCGGTACGTGGGTCGCGGGCTCACCATGCTCGACCTGGTCCAGGAGGGAAACCTCGGGTTGATCAGGGCCGTGGAGAAGTTCGACTACGCCCGGGGCTACAAGTTCTCGACGTACGCGACCTGGTGGATCCGGCAGGCGATGTCCCGCGCCCTGGCCGACCAGGCCCGGACCATTCGAGTCCCCGTCCATGTGGTCGAGTTGATCAACCGGGTGGTGCGGGTGCAGCGCCGGATGCTCCAGGAACGCGGCGAGGAGCCCACCGCCGACGAGGTCGCCGCTCATCTCGATCTCACCCCCGAACGCGTCACCGAGGTCCTGCGGCTGGCCCAGGAACCCGTGTCGCTGCATGCCCCGGTGGGGGAGGAGGACGATGTGGCGCTGGGCGACCTGATCGAGGACGGCGATGCGGCGTCCCCCGTGGAGTCGGCGGCGTTCCTGCTGCTGAGGCAGCATCTGGACGCCGTGCTCTCGACGTTGGGGGAGCGGGAGCGGAAGGTCGTTCAACTGCGCTACGGGCTGGCCGACGGACGGCCGCGCACCCTGGAGGAGATCGGGCGGATCTTCGGGGTGACCCGGGAGCGTATCCGCCAGATCGAGTCCAAGACGCTGAACAAGCTGCGGGACCACGCGTTCGCGGAGCAGCTGCGCGGCTATCTGGACTGACCCGGCCCTCAGGCCCGGCCCCGACACCGCGCGCCTGCGCCCCGCTCCGGCGCCCCCTCGACGCCGCGAGCCCGGCTCCGTTCGGCCCCCGCACCTGCCCCCGGTGCCGTGACAGCTGCCCCTCCGGACCCCGTCCCGGCGGCGGCCGGTCCATCGCTGGACCGGCCGCTCCGCTCAGTCGACCTCGACCACTGCCTGCGCGAACTGCGCCGCGTACAACCGCGCGTACGCCCCGTCCGCCGCCAGCAGCTCCTCGTGCGACCCCTGCTCGACGATCGCCCCGCTCTCCATCACCAGAATCACATCCGCGTCCCGGATCGTGGACAGCCGGTGTGCGATGACGAAGCTCGTACGACCGTGCGCCAGCCGGGCCATCGCCTTCTGGATCAGCACCTCGGTACGGGTGTCGACGGAGCTCGTCGCCTCGTCCAGCACCAGGATCACCGGCTCGGACAGGAACGCCCGCGCGATCGTGATCAGCTGCTTCTCGCCCGCGCTCACCCCGGTGCCCTCGTCGTCGATCACCGTGTCGTAGCCCTCGGGGAGGGTGCGGATGAAGCGGTCGGCGTGGGCCGCGCGGGCCGCTTCCTCGATCTGCTCGCGGGTGACCGGACGCGAGGAGCCGTACGCGATGTTGTCCGCGATCGAGCCGCCGAAGAGCCAGGTGTCCTGGAGCACCATCCCTATGCCGGAACGCAGGTCCTCACGGGACATCCTGGCGATGTCGACACCGTCGAGCACGATCCGCCCGCCGGTCACCTCGTAGAACCGCATCAGCAGATTCACCAGGGTCGTCTTGCCCGCGCCGGTCGGACCGACGATCGCGACCGTGTGCCCCGGCTCCACCGACAGCGACAGATCGTCGATGAGCGGCTTGTCCGGTGAGTACCGGAAGGCGACCTTCTCCAGCGAGATGCTGCCGCGCAGGTTCTCGGGCCGCTCGGCGGTCTCCGCGTCGGGCTCCTGCTCCTCCGCGTCGAGCAGTTCGAAGATCCGCTCGGCGGACGCGACGCCCGACTGCACCAGGTTCGCCATTGACGCGACCTGCGTCAGCGGCTGCGAGAACTGCCGCGAGTACTGGATGAAGGCCTGGACGTCACCGATCGACAGCGAGCCCGAAGCGACCCGGAGGCCGCCGATGACCGCCACCAGCACGTAGTTGAGGTTGGAGACGAACATCATCAGCGGCTGCATGATCCCGCTGTTGAACTGCGCCTTGAAGCCCGCCTCGTACAGCGCGTCGTTCTGCTCGCGGAACGCCTCCGCCGACTCCTCCTGCCGCCCGAAGACCTTCACCAGGGCGTGCCCGGTGTACATCTCCTCGATGTGGGCGTTGAGCTTGCCGGTGACCTTCCACTGCTGCACGAACTGCGGCTGCGACCGCTTGCCGACCCGCGTCGCCACCAGGACCGACAGCGGTACGGTCACCAGCGCGACCAGCGCGAGGATCCAGGAGATCCAGAACATCATCACCAGCACACCGATGATGGTCAGCAGCGAGTTGACCAGCTGTCCCATCGTCTGCTGCATGGTCTGGCCGATGTTGTCGACGTCGTTGGTCGTCCGGCTGAGCACCTCGCCGCGCTTCGCCTTGTCGTAGTACGACAGCGGCAGCCGCGACAGCTTCGCCTGGATCTCCTCACGCATCCGGTACACGGCCTGGTTGATGATCCGTGCCGCGAGCCGGGTGGTGGTCAGCATCAGCAGGCCCGCGCAGACGAACGCCGCCAGCGCGAGCAGCAGGATCTTGCCGACCTCGGTGAAGTCGATGCCCTGGCCCGGAGTGAAGTCGACACCGGAGAGCATGTCGGCCATGGCGCCCTGGCCCTTGGCGCGCAGCCCCTGAAGGGCCTGCGCCTTGGTCGTGCTCGCCGGCAGCTGCCGGCCGATGATCCCACCGAAGATCAGGTCGGTCGCCCGGCCGAGGATCTTCGGCCCGATCACCGAGAGAGCGACGCTGCCGACCACGGCCGTCAGCATCGCGAAGAGCGCGGGGCGGTCCTGCGCGAGCATCCGCAGCAGCCGTTTGCCCGACCCCTTGAAGTCCATGGACTTCTGGGTCGGCCCCATCATCATGCGTCCACCAGGACCGGCCATCAGGCTGCCTCCGCCTCGGTCAGCTGGGAGAGCACGATCTCCCGGTATGTCTCATTGCCGTCCATCAACTCGTGATGGCGGCCGGTTCCGACCACCCGGCCCTCGTCCATCACGACGATCCGGTCCGCGTCGCGGATGGTGGAGACGCGCTGCGCGACGATCACCACGGTCGCCTCGGCGGTCTCCAGCCGCAGCGCGGTCCGCAGCGCCGCGTCCGTCGCGTAGTCCAGTGCCGAGAAGGAGTCGTCGAAGAGGTAGATCTCCGGCCGCTGGACCAGCGTCCTGGCGATCGCGAGCCGCTGCCGCTGCCCGCCGGAGACATTGGTGCCGCCCTGGGCGATCGGCGCGTCCAGCCCGCCCTCCAGCTTCTCCACGAAGTCCTTGGCCTGCGCGACCTCCAGCGCGTGCCACAGCTCCTCATCGGTCGCGTCGGGGTTTCCGTACCGCAGGTTCGTCGCGACGGTCCCCGAGAACAGATACGGCTTCTGCGGCACCAGCGACACGGTCTTCGCCAGTAGCGTGGGATCGATCTGCCGGACGTCCGCGCCGTCCACCAGCACCTCGCCGCCGGTGGCGTCGAACAGCCGCGGCACCAGGCCGAGCAGCGTCGACTTCCCGCTGCCCGTCGATCCGATCACCGCGGTCGTCTCACCGGGCAGCGCCTCCAGGGCGATGTCCCGCAGCACCGAAGCCTCGGCGCCCGGGTACTTGAAACCGGCCCCCCGGATCTCCAGATGGCCGTGCCTGACCAGTTCCCGCACCGGCTCCAGCGGCGGCACCACGCTGGACTCGGTGCCGAGCACCTCCTGGATCCGCTCGGCACAGACCTCCGCACGCGGCACCATCATGAACATGAAGGTGGCCATCATCACGGACATCACGATCTGCATCAGATACGAGAGGAACGCGGTCAGCGCCCCGATCTGCATGGCCCCGCTGTCGATCCGGTGCGCGCCGAACCAGACCACCGCGATCGACGAGACGTTCACCACGGTCATCACCGTCGGGAACATGAGCGCCATCAGCCGCGCGGTCCCCAGGGAGACCTCGGTCAGCTCGGTGTTGGCGCCCTTGAAGCGCTCCTTCTCGTAGTCGTCCTTGACGAACGCGCGGATGACGCGGTTGCCGGTGATCTGCTCGCGCAGCACCCGGTTCACCGTGTCGAGCCGGACCTGCATCTGCCGGAAGAGCGGGCGCATGCGCCGGACGATCAGGGAGACCAGGACGAGCATGACCGGGAGGACCGCGACCAGGACGAGCGAGAGCGGTACGTCCTGTCCGAGCGCCAGGACGATGGCGCCCACACACATGATCGGCGCCGAAGCCATCAGCGTGAACGACATCAGCACCAGCATCTGGATCTGCTGGACGTCATTGGTGGTGCGGGTGATGAGGGACGGCGCCCCGAAGTGCCCGACCTCGCGCGCCGAGAAGGACTGCACCCGGTCGAAGACCCCGGCACGGATGTCCCGGCCGAGGGCGGAGGCCGTCCGCGCACCGAAGTAGACGGCGCCGATGTTGCAGATCACCTGGACCACGCTGATGGCGATCATGACGCCACCGAAGGTCAGGATGTAACCCGAGTCACCCTTCACGACACCGTTGTCAATGATGTCCGCGTTGAGAGTCGGCAGGTAGAGGGTGGCGCAGGTCTGGAACAGCTGAAGCAGCGCCAGCAGGGCCATCGGTTTCTTGTACGGACGCAGGTACGTCCGCAGGAGTTGTATGAGCACGCGCTGTCTCTCGGGGTCGGCGGTCCGGCAGGGCAGATCCCCCCAGTTTCCGGTACCGGCCCTCCCGAAACTAACCGTTTTCCTCAAGGACAGGTCAAGACGACCGCATCAGGACGGCTCGCCGAAGGCTCCCGGATGGATCTGGTCACGGGTGGCTGCGTACTGCTTACGCACGGCTTGCCCCACCGCCAGTTCCTCACCTGGTTCGAGCACCTGCGCCGCCGCGCCCTGCCAGGCGGGCGGGGTCTTCGCGTCCAGCGTTCCCCGGGAGACCCCGAGAGCCCACGCGGCCTGCCTCGCGGCGCCGACCGCGGCGTAGTCGGCGGGCTGCGGTACGACGACCTGCGCCCCGAAGATCCCGGGCGCCGCGGCCCGGACGGCGGGCAGCTCGGCGGCGGCGCCCAGCAGGAACACCCGGCGCACCTCGACCCCGCGGTCCCGGAGTACGTCCATCGCGTCGGCCAGCGAACAGAGCATGCCCTCGAAGGCGGCCCGCGCCAGATGCTCACGCTTCATCGACTCACGCCGCAGCCCGGACAGGGTCCCCGCGGTGTGCGGCAGCTCGGGGGTGCGCTCGCCCTCCAGGTACGGCAGGAGTACGAGTCCGGAGGAGCCGGGGGTGGAGGTCAGCGCGAGGGCCGAAAGGGCCTCCAGATCCTCGACCCCGAGCAGCTCGGCGGTGCCGCGCAGGGCCCGTACGGCGTTGAGCGTATGCACGACGGGCAGATGCATGCCGGTCGCGTCGGCGAAAGACGTGATCATCCCGGACGGGTCGGCCAGCGCCTCGTGATGCACCGCCATCACCGAACCCGAAGCGCCCAGCGACACGACCACGTCCCCGGCCGCGACCCCGAGCCCGAACGCGGCGGCCATCGTCTCGCCCGTCCCGGCGGAGATCAGCAGCCCTTCGGGGGTGGTCCCCGCTGTGTCGGACGGGCCGAGCACCTCGGGCAGCGCGGCCGGGTGACCGAGCGCCAGCTCCACCAGGTCGGGACGGTAGGCGCCGGTCGCCGCCGACCAGTAGCCGGTCCCCGAGGCCGCGCCCCGGTCGGTGATCCGCCGGGCGGGGCGGCCCAGGAGCTGCCACACCAGCCAGTCGTGCGGCTGGAGCAGGGCGGCGACCTGCGCGGCGGCCTCCGGCTCGTGCTTCGCCAGCCAGCGCAGCTTCGCCACCGGCTGCGCGGACTGCGGTACGGACCCGACGGCCTCGGCCCACGCGGACCGGCCGCCGAGCGAGTCGATCAGATCCGCCGCGGCGACCTGCGCCCGCTTGTCGTTGCCGACCAGCGCGGGACGTACGAGATTGCCCTGCCGGTCCAGCGGCACCAGACCGTGCTGCTGCGCGGAGACGCCGATGGCCTGCACGCCCTCCAGGAGGCCGCCGGCCGCCGCCTCGCCGAGCGAGAGCAGCCAGGCCTGCGGATCGACCTCGTACACCTTCGGGTCGATCGGGTGCGGCGCGTACCCCTGCCGCAGCACGGCACCTGTGTCCGCGTCGCAGACGACGATGCGCGTGAACGCGGAAGAGCTGTCAAGACCGGCGACTATCCCCATGCGGACCGATTGTGCCGTACAACCGGAACGTCAGGTGTTGGTGGTGCCCCAGTCGTCCTCGACGGCGCCGTTGCGCTCCCGCAGCGAGCGGACCCGCTGGGCCATCGCTTCGGGCATCCGGTCCCCGACCTTCTCGCTCACCGTGTGGAGAGCCTTGCCCGCGACATCCCGCCCGTTCTGCGCTGCGGCCTCGGCGGCGTTGCGCACGGCGGGGTTCTCCGCGACCTGGCGGGCGGACTTCTTCAACTGCTCGTAACGCTCCCGCCCGGCCCGTGTGCCGATCACGTATCCGAGAGCGAGTCCAACGACGAACGTCAGCTTGTACCGCATGGCTGCCTTCCCTTGTGCCGGTGCTGCCCGCCTACCCGGCAACGCGCGTGATCACCCGGGGCGGAACCGATTGGCGGAGCACCCCCCTGCTTGCGCTAATGTATGTGTCGCAGCGAGCACACGCCCCCCGGGATCGTTCGGACGGGTACGTTCGGTGCAAAGAGCAATCCCCTGTAGCTCAATTGGCAGAGCAGCCGGCTGTTAACCGGCAGGTTACTGGTTCGAGTCCAGTCGGGGGAGCGCGGTCCCCTGTAGCTCAATTGGCAGAGCATTCGGCTGTTAACCGGAGGGTTACTGGTTCGAGTCCAGTCGGGGGAGCACATGACGGAAGAGGGCCCCCCGGGGCCCTTTTTCGTGTGTCTTTCCCACCCTGGTGGAACCGCCCGGCCTGCGGCGCAGTCCTCATGGTCAGGTGAAGCCGACCATCCGAGGCAGGAGATCGTATGAGCGGCTATGCTGCGGCAGACGGCGCGCACAGGTGTGCGCGCCACGCCGTAAAGGGGCGGTAGCTCAGCCGGTTAGAGCAGCGGACTCATAATCCGTCGGCCGTGGGTTCGAGTCCCACCCGCCCCACCGAGTATCCCCAGGCAGAATCGTTCTGACCTGGGGAAACGTGTTTTTCGGGGGCTGTTTTGCGTGTGGCGGATGCCTAACGGGGGTGTGGCGAGTGTGCGTCCTCGCGTGTGGCGGATGAGTCTTTGGCTGCTGTGACCTGGGCTTTTGTCGTGGCGCCTCCGTGGGATGCGTGATGGGGCGTCCCACCCGCCTCGTTTCGAGAGTTGAGTGATTGGGCTGTCGCCCTCGCTCTCCGTCAGGGTTGCTCCGAAGGGCGCCGGTTCCGCGCCGGCAGATATTGGGGTCGACCAGGTGCCCCGTGGGCGACCTGCGCCTGCGGGGATGCTCCGGTCACCGAGGGCGCGAGCTACGTCAGGGACGAGTCGACCCGCGCTCAGGGATGCTCCAGAAAGCGAGGTACACAAGGCCACGCCAGGCGACGGAAACAAGCCGTCCGGTGGCTTGGTCAGTAGCTGCATCCGCTGACGGGAGGGTTCCGCACAGCCGAGTTCTCGTTAGGTT
>NZ_CALNVW010000003.1 GCF_940670765.1 Streptomyces sp. A 4/2 | reverse complement strand
CACCTCTTTCACCGTCGGTCTTCGTTGCCGTAGTCGCAAGGTATCAATGCGGCTATCTGTTGCTCGACTGGATCTTCTGCATGACGACGTTCTGAGTCGCTCCGAACTCACCGTCAGGCAGGTCCGCTGCTTCGCGTAACCAGTGCCCATCCAACGGACCTGCCGAGTGACGATGGCCTTGAGTGAGCGGACGGGTTACAGAGTGACACAGCATCCATTGATCACAGAGATAGCTAGACTTGGTTGTCGTGATCGGAGGTACCTATCAGTGACGCCCGTATATAGGGGAAAACAGCCCAGCCACCGGGGAAAGCAACCCAGCCTGGCGCAGCTCCGTGCCTTCGCCGCCGTGGCCGAGTACCTGCACTTCAGGGATGCCGCCGCGGCCATCGGCATGAGCCAGCCCGCGCTGTCGGGGGCCGTGTCGGCGCTGGAGGAGACGCTGGGGGTGCAGCTGCTGGAGCGGACCACCCGCAAGGTGCTGCTGTCGCCCGCCGGGGAGCGGCTGGCGGCGCGTACCCGGGTGGTGCTGGACGCGGTGGGGGAGCTCATGGAGGAGGCCGACGCGGTACGGGCGCCCTTCACCGGGGTGCTCAGGCTCGGGGTGATCCCGACCGTCGCGCCGTATCTGCTGCCGACCGTGCTGCGGCTCGTCCACCGTACGTACCCCGAGCTCGACCTCCAGGTGCACGAGGAGCAGACCTCGTCGCTGGTCGAGGGGCTGACCGCCGGGCGGCTCGATCTGCTGCTGCTCGCGGTGCCGCTCGGGGTGCCGGGCGTGGTCGAACTGCCGCTGTTCGACGAGGAATTCGTGCTGGTCACGCCGCGTGAGCACTGGCTCGCGGGGCGCGAGGACGTCCCGCGTGACGCGCTGCGCGAGCTGGATCTGCTGCTGCTCGACGAGGGGCACTGCCTGCGGGACCAGACGTTGGACATCTGCCGGGAGGCGGGGCGGTCGGACGGCGTCCCGGTGACGACGACCGCGGCCGGGCTCTCCACGCTGGTCCAGCTGGTGGCGGGCGGCCTCGGGGTGACGCTGCTGCCGCGTACGGCGGTACGGGTGGAGACCGGGCGCAACGACCAGCTGGCCACGGCGTACTTCGCGGAGCCCGCGCCGATGCGGCGGATCGCGCTGGCGATGCGGGCGGGGGCCGCGCGCCAGGAGGAGTTCACGGCGTTCGCCGGGGCGCTGCGGGAGGGCGTACGGCCGTTGCCGGTGTGGCTGGCGTAGGCCGCCGCCCTCCCGCGGCTGGCGTCGGCCGCCGCCCTCCCGCCGTCCGGCCCTCCCGCGTCCCGCTACTCCGTACGCAGCCCCTCGGGCCGCATCAGCCGCCACAGCGGCGGCATGCTGATCGCCGTCACCAGGACGACGACACCCGCGCCGATGCCCGTCAGGGCCGTGACCGCGGACCAGTCGACGGTGACGGTGTGGCCGACCATCCGGAGCAGGACCGTTCCCAGGCCCAGCCCCACGGCCGCGGCCAGCACCAGACCGAGCGCGACCGGGACGGCGGTCTGCCACAGCACCGACCAGCTCATGGTGGAGCGGCGGGTACCGAAGGCCGCGAGGGCCGCCAGCAGCCGCCGGCGGTCGCGGAGCTGCTCCAGGACCGAGACGAGCAGGCTCGCGCCGATCAGCAGGAGCACGGCGGCGGCGCCCATGTACAGGCCCTTGCGGACGCCCGTGAAGCGGCTGTCCTCGCGGACCTCGTGCAGGGCGACGGTCTCGATCATCGGGTTGTACCTGGCCACGGTGTTACGGACCAGCTCGGTGGCGTCCGTCGCCGCCGGGTCGACGGTGACGTAGACCGTGCGCAGCATGGAGAGGTCCTTGGCCGGCGGCAGCGCGCCGGGGGTGATCAGCACGCCACCACCGCCGGAGCTGCCGGCCGGGTCGGTCCGCAGGCTCACCGAGCGGGTCCCGGCGGGCAGCGTCCAGGGGACCTGATGCCTGGCCTGTCCACCGAAGGACGAGCTGAGGAAGAGGTGCCTGCCCGGCTTGGCGATCTTCGGGAGGTTCGCGTCCCAGCCGCCGGTGGTGACGAACGTGTCGCCGTCCCTGCAACTGGGGAGGGTGGCGATCTCGCGCAGCGCGGTGCAGTCCCCGGAGAGCACCTCGCTGATGTCGCCCGCGGACTTCGTGGCCGAGACGGAGGCCCGGCTGACCGGCAGCGCCTTGGTGACGCCGGGCGTCCTGCGCAGCGCGTCGGTGATCCTGGTGCCCGAGTCGTCGTTGGTGACGACCAGTTGGGCGCGGGTGAGGTCGGCGCCCGTCTCCTTGCTGTAGTCGCTGTCGACCCCGGCGAACAGCATCTGGAGGGCGATGGCTCCGGCCACCGCGACGGCGATGCCGTTGACCAGGCGGGCCGCGTTTCCACTCGTCAACTGGAGCCTTCGGATGGCGAGTTGCCAGGAAGTCGGGCCGCCGCTGAGGCGGTTGACGACAGCTTCGACCAGCCAGGGCAGCAGCGCCGTCACGCCGATCAGCAGCAGCACCGTCCCGGAGATGACCTGGGCGTTGTTGAAATTGCCGTGGGTGCGGCCCGTGCCCGTCATCGGGAGGAGCAGGGCGAGTCCGGCGACCGGCAGCAGGACGCGCCACCAGACGCGGCGGCGGCGCGGCACCGACGTACGGACGACACCGAGCGGTTCGATCACCACGCCGCGCAGGGTGAGCAGGGTGACGCCGACGGCCGAGGCGGGCACCGAGGCGGCGACCAGCACGGCCAGGCCGATGCCCGGGTTCAGGTCGGCGGGGAAGAGGTTGATCCCGGCGACGTCGATGTCACCGGCGAAGCTGCGGGCCACCAGGAAGAACACGGCGCCGAGGAACAGCCCGAACAGGGAGCCCGCGAAGGATTCGCCCGCCGCGATACGGCGGGTCATCCGGGAATCCGTACCGATCAGCCGCAGAGCGGCCAGCCGGCGGTCGCGGCTGTCGCTGCCGAAACGGACGGCGGCGGCGATGAACACACCCACCGGCATCAGCAGGACGACGAAGATGATGACGACGAGCAGGCTCAGGACCGGGTCCATCGCGGGCTGGGGCGGTACGTCGGAGAACGCGTTGATGCGCCGTACGGTGCCGCCGTCCGACAGATCGAGACGGTCGCTGCCCGCGTAGTAGGCGAGTTCGTGCGGCCCGGTCAGCCCGGCGTCGCCGATGGTGCCGGCGATCCGGTACGGGATCCGCTCGCGCAGCAGCTTGCCGTCGGACGAGCCGAGCAGCGCCTTGAGCGCCGGGGACGCCAGCATCTCACCGGCCTTCGGGGCCGCCGGGATACCCGCGGGCACCGGCGCCTGCGGGCCCTCGGGCTTCATCAGCCGGCCGCGGACGTCCTTGCCCCGGTACGTGGTGTCCGACATGCCGAGCAGCAGCGTGTCGTTGCCGCGCTTGTCGACCATGGCGGCGCCGAAGTCGTTGCGGTTGTCCTTCCGCGCGTCCCGGGCCGCGAGCGCCCCGGGGATGGCGGTGGTGACCAGCAGCAGGGCCACGCCCAGGCCCACGCCGACCGCTGTCAGCAGCGTACGGGTCCAGCCCTCACGGCCCCCGCCGACAGCGAACTTCATGCCCATCGTGAGGTCTTGCGTCCAGCTCATACCGCGTGCTCCAGGTCCCGGGATCTGCCGTCGCGTACGACGACCTCGCGATCGGAGTAGGCGGCCACCCGCGGCTCGTGCGTGACGAGCACGACGGCCGCGTTGGCCGAGCGGGCGGCCTGGGTGAAGAGTTCCATGACGCGTTCGCCGTTGAGGGAGTCGAGCGCGCCGGTCGGCTCGTCCGCGAACAGCACGCGCGGCCCGGTCACCAGCGAACGGGCCACGGCGACCCGCTGTCCCTGACCGCCGGAGACCTCGCCGGGCCGCTTGTGCCCGAGGTCGGCGACTTCGAGGCGGTCCATCCACTCCAGCGCGCGACGCTCGGCCTCCTTGCGCTTGAGACCGTTCAGCCGGAGCGGCAGCGCGACGTTCTCCGTGCAGGTCAGCTCGGGGACGAGCTGCCCGAACTGGAAGACGAAGCCGAACTCGCTGCGGCGCAGGGAGCTGCGCTCGGAGTCCGACATCGCGGACAGCTCGCGCCCGTTGTAGGTGATGGTGCCCGAGTCGGGGCGGACGATGCCGGCCAGACAGTGCAGCAGCGTCGACTTGCCGGAGCCCGACGGGCCCATGACGGCGACGACTTCACCGGCGTGGATGGAGAACGAGGCGCCGTCGAGCGCGGGGGTCGGCCCGTACACCTTGTGCAGGCCGTCGGCGTGGAGAAGGGAGCCGGCGGGAGTCATGCGGACACCTCCGTGGCGAGCTGGTCGAGCCGGGCGGCGGTCAGTTCCAGCCAGCGCAGGTCGGCTTCGAGATGGAACAGGGCGTGGTCGCAGATCAGCTGGTCGGCGAGGTCGCCGCGGCGCTTGCGGTCGGTGAGGATGCGCATCAGCCGCAGGTGTTCGGCCCGTTGGGTGTCCAGCAGGTCGGCGGCGCTGCGTCCGGTGAGCAGCGCCAGGACGACCTTGGTGTACAGCGTGGACTGGAGGTACGGCTCGGGCTTCTCGGGCGACGCGAGCCACTGGTCGACGTCGCTGATCCCGGCGTCGGTGATCGCGTACCGCTTGCGCTCGGGGCCGCCGCCGGCTTCCACCCCGTCGACCTCGACGAGGCCGTTCTTGAGCAGCCGGGACATGGTCGAGTAGACCTGCCCGTAGTGCAGCGGTCTGTCATGACCGAACTTCTCGTCGAAGGCGCGCTTGAGGTCGTAGCCATGGCGCGGCCCCGACTCGAGGATGCCGAGCAGTGTGTGGCCGATGGACATGTGCGTGGCCCTTCCTATTCGGTACGGAGGCCGTCGGGGCGCATCATGCGCCACAGCGGAGGGAGGCTGAGCAGGGTGACGAGCAGGATCACTCCCGCTCCCGCACCGGCCAGCGGGACGAAGCCCCACCAGTCGGTGACGGACTTGCCGATGAGCCGCAGCAGTGCGGCGCCGAGCCCGAGACCGCCGGCGACGGCGAGCGCGAGGCCGAGCACCACGGGCAGCGCGGTCTGCCAGAGCACCGACCAGCCGAGGGTGGTACGGCGGGTGCCGAAGGCCACCAGGACGGACAACAGCCGCTTGCGTGCGCGCAGTTGCTCCAGCTGGGAGACGAGCATCGAGGCGGCGATCAGCACCATGGTCGCGGCGGAGGCGGCGAGCAGCGCGTTCTCGATGCTCGCGTACTGCTTGTCGCGCTCGACGGCAGAGATGTCCCACACCCGCATGAGCGGGTCGATCCCGGCCGCCGTGTTGCGTACGTGATCCGCGGCGTCCGGCACCGAACGGTCGGTCTTCACCAGGGCGGTGGTGTCCGCGTCCGGCAGCATCGACAGATCGATCGCGGACGGGGTGAGGAAGATGCCGTCGCGCGTCTGGCCCATCGGGTCGACGCGGGCGAAGACCGTGGGCGTGGACTTCGGGAGCGTCCAGAGCCTGGGGTGGCCGTCGCGGCCGACGTTGAGCTTGCCGCCCGGCCGTACGGTCTTGTCCACCCAGTCGTTGGACTCCTTGTGCCCCTTGATGTGGACGACGAAGGAGTCGCCGTCCTCGCAGGAGGGGAGGGTGGCCAGTTCGCGCAGGGTCGCGCAGTCGCCGATGGTGAGGGAGGTCGTCGGCCAGGGCCCGGCGGCGTTCGGGTCGCCGTCCGGCTTGTCGGCGTAGCCCTCGATGGCGCCGATGACGGCCTTGACGCCCTTGGTCTGCTGGAACGCGTGGATCATCTGATGGGCCCGTTCCGCGCTGGGGTACGACGCGCTGATGTGCATCTGGGCGCGGGCCGGGTTCTGGCCGGTGATCCTGTTGAAGTCGTCGTGCAGCCCGGCGAAGTACATCTGGAGCGCGACCGCCCCGGCGACGGCGACCGTGATGCCGCTGACCGCGCGGGCCGCCGATCCGCTGTTCAACTGGAGCCTGCGGGTGGCCAGCTGGAACGGCACGGGCCCGCCCCGCATCCGGCCGACGACCGCCTCGACGACCCAGGGCAGCAGGACGGTGAGCCCCGCGAGGATCAGGATCGCGCCGCCCGCGATGGGGTACGGATCGATGAACTCGGTCTTGTTGGTGACCCGGTTTGCCTTCAGCAGCAGGGCCAGTCCGGCGAGGGGCATCACCAGACGCCACCAGAACCGGCGGCGGCGGGTGGTCGTCTGCCGTGCGATGCCCAGCGGTTCGACCGTCACGGCGCGCATCGCGAAGAGGGTCACGGCGATGGCCGACAGCGGTACCGCCACGACGATCAGCGCGGCCAGCATCGGCACCGGGTCGAGATCGGACGGGAAGACGGACAGGTTCCACACCTGGACGCCGCCGATCAGCTCCCGGCCGATCAGGAAGAAGACCCAGCCGAGCAGCACCCCGAGCACCGCTCCGGCGAACGCCTCACCGGCCGCGACCCGCCTGGTCGTACGGGTGTCGGCGCCGACCAGCCGCAGCGAGGCGAGGCGCTGGTCCCGGCGGTCGCTGCCGAAGCGGACCGCGGTCGCGATGAACACGGCCACCGGCGTGAGCAGGACCACACAGCCGAGCACGGAGAGCACGACCAGGAACGGCGACAGCGGGACGCTGTCCGGACCGCCGCCGAAGTGCGCGAGCCGGTGGGCGCCGGTGTGCGGGGTGAGGGTGGAGCTGCCCGCGTAGTAGAACAGCTCGGCCGGGTCGTTCAGCCCGGCGTCCCCGATGGTGCCGGCGATCCGGTACGGGAGGCGCTCGCGGAGCAGCTTGCCGTCGTCGGATCCCAGCAGGTCCTTCAGCGCCGGCGAGACGAGCATCGTGCCGTCGGCGGGCAGTGCGGAGATCCCCGGCGGGACGACCGGGTGCTTGCCCTCGGCCCGGAGCAGATAGCCGTCGACGGTGGTCTTGCGGAACACGCTGTCGGCGTGGCCGTAGAGCACGGTGCTGTCGCTGCGCGGGACCGAGTGCCCGAAGGGGGGCTCGGTGACGGTGCGCGCGTGTGAGCGTTCGGTGCGGCTGTTCATCGCGTTCGGCACGGACGAGGCGGTGAGCAGCAGGGCCACCCCGAGCGCCACACCGACCGCGGTGAGCACGGTGCGCACCCAGGACTCCCGGCCGCCGGCCACGGCGAACCGGACCCCCATGGCGAGGTCGCTGCGGCGGCTCATGAGGCGAACTGCGCGGCGCGGTCGCGGGACTTGCCGTCGCGTACGACGACCTCGCGGTCGGAGTAGGCGGCGACCCGGGCCTCGTGGGTGACCAGGACGACGGCCGCGTTCGTGGAGCGGGCCGCCTCGGTGAAGAGCTCCATGACGCGTTCGCCGTTGAGGGAGTCGAGTGCGCCGGTCGGCTCGTCCGCGAACAGCACGCGCGGTCCCGCCACCAGCGAACGCGCGATGGCGACCCGCTGGCCCTGGCCGCCGGAGACCTCACCCGGCCGCTTGTGCCCGACCTCGGTGACTTCCAGCCGCTCCAGCCATTCCCGCGCCCGGCTCTCGGCCTCCTTGCGCTTGACGCCGTTCAGCCGGAGCGGCAGCGCGACGTTCTGCACACAGGTCAGCTCGGGGACGAGCTGACCGAACTGGAAGACGAACCCGAAGTCCGTGCGGCGGAGCTCGCTGCGGCCCATGTCGTTCATGCCCGTGAGGTTCAGGTCCCCGTACCGGATGGTCCCGGCATCGGGCTCCACTATCCCGGCGAGGCAGTGCAGCAGGGTCGACTTGCCGGACCCGGACGGTCCCATGACGGCGACGATCTCGCCGGGCGCGATGGCGAAGTCCGCACCGTCCAGGGCGGGGGTCGGGCCGTAGGCCTTGTGGAGGTCGGTTGCGCTGAGCAACGGAGGCTGGGATGGCATGCCGAGGACTATACGCACTACGTATACCCACGGTGTATACCGGGGGTGCATAGTGACCGGAAATGCTGACGAAGACTCTCAATTCGGGCGACTTTTGTGAGGAATTGATGAGGTGCGGCAACCTTGCGAGGGAGATACACGTCGGTTCCCTATGAGACGGGTGCTGATTGTCACGTACGGAAAAGACCGGATCGGGCGCCCTATGTCCGCAGGTGCGGTGTTAGCTTTCGACAGCTGACCTGGGTGAGAAGAAGGCGGAGTCACAGAGCGATGGGCCGTGCGGACGATCGACGGGCCCGGCAGCGCGGGGCGCGCCGGGCCAAATCCACGAAGAGCGGCATACGCCGGCTCTTCACCTGGAAGAAAATCCTGGGCAGCTTCTTCGTGCTCTGCCTGCTGGTGATGGGCGGCTTCGTCGCGCTCTACCTGTACGTGCCGATGCCGACGGCCAACGCCGACGCGGAGCTGCAGAGCAACGTCTACAAGCTCAGCAACGGCAAGGTGCTCGCCCGCACGGGCAAGGTCAACCGCGAGAAGGTCGACCTCTCGGAGGTCCCTCTCGACGTCCAGCACACCTTCGTCGCCGCCGAGAACATGTCCTTCTACAAGGACCACGGCGTCGACTTCCGGGGCACTGCCCGAGGGCTCTACAACACCCTCCAGGGCAGGAAGCAGGGTGGCTCGACGATCACCCAGCAGTACGTGAAGAACTACTACCTGAGCGCCGACCAGACCGTGACCCGCAAGCTCAAGGAGCTGGTGGTCTCGCTCAAGGTCGACAGGAAGTTGACCAAGGAGGACATCCTCGCCGGGTACATCAACACCAGCTACTACGGCCGGGGCGCCTTCGGCATCCAGGCCGCGTCGCAGGCGTACTACGGGATCGACGCCAAGAACCTGAACGTCAGCCAGGGTGCGTACCTGGCGTCGCTGCTCCAGGCGCCGAGCCAGTACGACTGGGCGGTGGCGACCGACGAGGGCAAGAAGCTCGTCCAGGAACGCTGGGGCTACACGCTCGACAACATGGTCAAGATGAACTGGCTCGACAGCGCCAAGCGCGGCGAGCAGAAGTTCCAGATACCGCAGAAGCCCAAGCCCGAGGAAGGTCTGAAGGGTGAGACCGGGTATCTGGTGAAGGCGGCCAACCAGGAGCTGGAGGCGCAGGGCCTCTCCGAGGCGGAGATCGACGCCGGCGGCTGGACGGTCACCCTCAACATCGACCCGAAGAAGCAGGCGGCCCTGGAGAAGACGCTCAAGGAGCAGCTGACCGACAAGCTCACGCCCAAGACGCGTCCGGTCGACGCGGACATCGAGGCGGGCGCGGTCTCGGTCAACCCGCACACCGGCGCGATCGAAGCGCTCTACGGCGGCCAGGACTACCTGAAGCACGAGATCAGCAACGCCAAGCGGACCGACTACCAGCCCGCTTCGACCTTCAAGCCGCTGATCCTCGCGGCGGCCCTGGAGTCCGGCGCCAAGACGCAGGACGGCAAGCCGATCACGGCCGACACCATCTACAACGGTGACAGCAAGCGCCAGGTCGTGGACAGCAACGGCAACAACGTCGGCTTCGACCCGCCCAACGAGGACGACCACAACTACGGCCCCATCACCGTCCAGACCGCGATGAACAACTCGGTCAACTCGGTGTTCGCGCAGATGGGTGTCGACGTCGGCCTCGGCAAGATCAAGACGCTCGGCGCCGACCTCGGCATGAGCCGGATGAAGACCGCGCAGGCGGTCCCCGCCATGACCCTGGGTTCGTACGGCGCCAGCCCGATGGAGATGGCCGGGGTGTACGCGACCCTCGACAACCACGGCAAGAAGGTCACGCCGACGATCGTGAAGTCGGCGACCCGGCCGGGCCGGGAACCGCTCACGATGCAGAAGGGCATCGGCGACCAGGTCATCAGCCGTCAGACGGCGGACGCGGTGACCTCGGTGCTGACCGGTGTGGTCGACCAGGGCACCGGCAAGGTGGTCAAGAACAAGGACCAGCAGGTCGCGGGCAAGACCGGTACCTCGGACGAGAACAAGTCCGCCTGGTTCACCGGCTACACCCCGAACCTGGTCACCTCGGTCGGTCTGTTCGGTGAGGCCGCCAAGACCCACACGGTGAACGGCAAGACCGTCCACCAGGGTGACCAGGTCACCATCAGCGGTGCGGCGGGCAGCCCGACGGGCCGTATCAACGGTGGTGGCTTCCCGGCCCAGATCTGGGCCGCGTTCACCTTCGGCCTCGATCTGAAGCCGAGCAAGTTCGACCTGGACACCGACCAGGGTGCGGCGGTCAAGCCGGACTACACCCCGCCGCCGCCGCCGTCGAACACGCCGTCCCCGCCCGCGAAGGACACTCCGCCCGCGTCGCCGCCGCCCGTGTCGAAGACCCCGCCCCCGCCGTCGGACCCCGGGACCCCGCCGCCGTCGGACCCGGGAACCCCGCCGCCGTCGGACCCCGGGACCCCACCCCCGCCGCCGGACCCCGGGAGTTCGCTGAACAACCAGTTGCAGCAGAACCAGCAGAACGGTCAGCAGCGCGACCGCTGACGTACGGGGAAGGGCCCCGCGGCTTCGTGCCGCGGGGCCCTTCCCCGTATGCGTGGCAGCAGCTCAGCCGTTCGGCTTGGCCCTCGCCGCGATCCGGTCGCCCGTCGCCTTGTCGATGTTGCGCCAGTACTGCAGCGCCCGGTCGAGGACCGGCGCGGAGACCCCCTGGGCCAGATGGCCGACGACGTTGTCGACGAGCCGTGCGCGCTGGTCGTCGTTGAGGACCTGGCGCACCATCGTGCCCGGCTGACCCCAGTCGTCGTCGTCCCGGCGCAGCGTGTACGCCTCACGGACCATCTCGCCGGCGGACTCCCACCCGGCGGGCTCCCCGTAGCGGGCGGTGTCCGCGGCGGGGCCGCCGTAGGAGTTGGGCGCGTACGGCGCGGACGCGGCGGACGGCTCGTACCGCATCGGCCCGTCCTTCGCGTACGAATTGACCGCCGAGCGCGGCCGGTTGGGCGGCAGCTGCGTGTAGTTCGGCCCGATCCGGTAGCGGTGCGTGTCCGGGTACGAGAACATCCGGCCGAGCAGCATCTTGTCCGGCGACGGGCCGATGCCGGGGACCATGTTCGAGGGCTCGAAGGACGCCTGCTCGATGTGGACGAAGTGGTCCTCGGGGTTCTTGTTCAGGGTCATCCGCCCGACATCGATCAACGGGTAGTCGCCGTGCGGCCACACCTTGGTCAGGTCGAAGGGGTTGAAGCGGTAGCCGGGGGCGTCGTCGAACGGCATGACCTGGACCTTCAGCGACCACGACGGGGCGTTCCCCGACTTGATCGACTCGAAGAGGTCCCGCCGGTGGTAGTCCGTGTCGACCCCGGCCATGGCGTCGGCGTCGGCCTGCGTCAGGAAGTCGATGCCCTGGTCGGTCTTGAAGTGGTACTTGACCCAGAACTTCTCGCCCGCGCCGTTCACCCACATGTAGGTGTGCGAGCTGTAGCCATTCATGTTGCGCCAGGTCTTGGGGATGCCCCGGTCGCCCATCAGCCAGGTGACCTGGTGCGCGGACTCGGGCGAGAGCGTCCAGAAGTCCCACTGCATGTCGTTGTCGCGCAGCCCGCTGTCGGGGCGGCGCTTCTGGCTGCGGATGAAGTCCTGGAACTTGATCGGGTCACGTACGAAGAAGACCGGCGTGTTGTTGCCGACCATGTCGTAATTGCCGTGCTCCGTATAGAACTTGAGGGCGAAACCGCGGGGGTCGCGCCAGGTGTCGGGGGAGCCCATCTCACCGGCGACCGTCGAGAAGCGGGCCAGCATCTCGGTGCGCCTGCCCGGCTGGAAGAGGTCCGCCTTGGTGAACTGGCTGACGTCGTTGGTGACTTCGAAGGTCCCGTACGCACCGGAACCCTTCGCGTGCACCACGCGCTCGGGGACCCGCTCCCGGTTGAACTGAGCCATCTTCTCGATGAGGTACGCGTCGTGCAGCAGGATCGGCCCGTCGGAGCTGACGGTGAGCGAGTGTTCGTCGCTCTCCACCGGAATTCCCGCGTTCGTGGTGGTGAAGGTGGCCTTCTGGGGTGCCTTGCTCACGAGCGTTTTCCCATCGTTCGAGGGGGTTGGGGGCGCTTCGTCCGCGAGCCCCAGTGAACCCCTCCGACGCCGGGTCGGCAACATGTGAACGGGCCCCGGGTGAGTGCGCGGGCAGCGGAACGGGCCCGCCCCCAGCAGGGGACGGGCCCGTTCCGTATCCGGGTCCTGTCACTCGTCAGGAGGAGCCGCGCGCCCCTACCGTGACGTCGTACCGATCTCGAACCACACCACCTTGCCGGTGGAGAGCCGGGTCGCCCCCCACCGCCTGGCCAGCCGGTTCACCAGGAAGAGACCCCGGCCGCCCTCGTCCGTCTCCCGGGCCCGGCGCTGGCGCGGCAGCTGCGGGGAGTCGTCGCCGACCTCGCAGCGCAGCACGTCGGTCCGCAGCAGCCGCAGGGTCACCGGCCGCTCGGCGTACCGCACGGCATTGGTCACTACCTCGCTGACCAGCAGCTCCACCGAGTCGGACAGCTCCTCCAGGCCCCAGCGCTCCAGCGCCTGGCGCACCAGCCGCCTGGCCCGGCGCGGGGCCTGCTCCTCCGGGTCGAGGGACCAGTACGCGACGTCGCTCGGCGCGATCCCGTCGAAGCGGGCCGCGAGCAGCGCGATGTCGTCGTCACGGTCGCCGGGGCCCAGCATGTCCAGGACGTCGTCGCAGAGGGCCTCCAGCGGCGGCGAGTGGTCCGGGCCGGTCAGCTCGGCGGTGGCGGCCAGCCGTTCCCGCAACTGCTCGATCCCGGTCCAGACGTCACGCAGCCGGGACTCCACGAGGCCGTCCGTGTAGAGCAGCAGCGTGGCGCCCGCGGGCGCGTCCAGCTCGACCGCCTCGAAGTCCACCCCGCCGACCCCGATCGGGGCGCCGGGCGGGACCCGCAGCACCTCCGCGCGACCGCCCAGGTGCAGCAGCACCGGCGGCGGGTGGCCCGCGTTGGCGATGGTGATCCGGTGCGCCACCGGGTCGTACACGGCGTACAGGCAGGTCGCCATCCGGTCCGAACCGAGCCGCTGCGCCTGTTCGTCCAGATGGTGCAGCACCTCGGCGGGCGGCAGATCCAGCTGCGCCAGCGTCTGGGCCGTCGTCCTGAGCTGGCCCATGATCGCGGCCGATGTCATGGAGTGCCCCATCACATCGCCCACCACCAGCGCGACCCTGCTGCCCGGCAGCGGGATCGCGTCGTACCAGTCGCCGCCGACCCGCGCGGTCTCGGCCGCGGGCAGATAGCGGGACGCCAGCTTCACGCCGGTCGGCTGCGGCAGCGAGTCCGGCAGCATCGTGCGCTGGAGCTCGTCGGCGATGTACGCCTCGCGCCCGTACAGCACCGCCTTGTCGATGCCCAGCGCGGTGTGCGTCGCCAACTGGGCGGCGACCAGCAGGTCGTTGGGCTCGAAGGGGGGCCGGTCCGGACGCCGTACGAAGACCGCGGCGCCGATCACCCGGCGCCTGCCCCGCAGCGGGGCGAGGATCGTGCGGTGTCCGTTCGGCACGGTCCGGTCGGGGCCCAGCAGCTCGGGCAGCGCGGCGCGGGCCGCGGCGGAGTCCCCGAAGACCGGGCGTACGCCCCGGAGCACTTCGGCGAGTGCGCCCCCGGGCAGCACTTCGCACAGCTCGGCGGCGAGCGGCTCCAGCGGCTCCTCCGCCTCTTCCTCGTCCACTAACCGCAGCCGGTCGGTACGGCGCAGCCGCAGCACGAACGGCACGGCCGGCCGCTCGTCACCCACCGGCAGCGGGTCACGGAGGAAGACGAGTATCGCGTCGGAGAACGTCGGCACGGTCGCTCTGCACAGGCCGAGCACGATCTCGTCGAGGTCTATGCCACGGGCGATGCGCCGGGTGGCGGCCCCTACGAAACGGAGTCTGTCGCCCTCGCTGCGGCCGGGCGAGGCCGTCGGCGGTGGCAGGGGCGCGGGGATGGCCCCCGCGGCCGCCACGTCGGCAGCCTGCTGCCGCGGGCGAGTGTGTTCGAGCGGCCTGGCAGCTGCTGGCTGTCGGCCTTCGTGGGAGGTGGTGTGCTCCGTCACGCGAGGGATTCCGTCCGTCCGAGGCAGGTGTGCGATGCAACCGCTTCGACGGTTCGTATACCCGCTGTCATGGCTGCACCCCCCTGTAGTGACATTCGGTCAGTTCATTTGCTGTACGGGATCGTTGTAGGGCGCGGCCCGGCGGACGACGATCCTACGTTTGGCCCCCGGGGGCGCATCAAGGGTCTCACGACGGCATGCGCGCGGGCGTGCGGTCCCAGTCCGCCGGGAGTGCGGGCACGGTCCACCGTGGGTCGGGGCGCCACTCCTCCCAGCCGTCGGCGAACGGCGACCCCCAGGCCTCGATCAGCTCGATCGCGGCACTGCCCGCCGCCCGCACCCGCCGGGCCTGCCCGGCATCCATCAGACCCACCTGCTGGGCCTGCGCGAACTCGTCCTCGTCCAGCCACTGCCAACTGCGGTCGGGCAGCACGGAGATGTCGAGGAAATGATCCTCGGAGTCGATCCCGCCGTCCCACCGCAGGTGCGGCTCCTCCAGGTTCACGTACCAGCTCTTGAAGCGCCAGTCCCGCTCCCACCACAGCCACACCGACCAGGGTTCACCGGGCCGCACCAGCTTCAGCACGCCCATGCCCCACCACCGGTCGCGCACGACGGTACGCGGTCTGGTGTAGCGGGTGGCCAGCGGCTCCCGGTGTACGGGAGTTCCGTCCGCGAGCGCGGGCTTCATGCACTCGGTGCCCGGGGCGACCCAGGCGGCGAGCAGCTCGTCCGTGTCCTGAACGACCGTCACCGGGCGGCAGATGTGCAGGCTGTCGGACGCGTTGCCGCGGTAGCGCCAGAGGATGTGGTCCCCGGGCGTCCAGTGTCGTGTTCCTCCTGCACCTGTCATGGAGAGATCCTAGACCTGTCCGCCCCTGCGAAGCCCTACGGCCGTGTCATCCCCAGCACGTCCAGCGCCGCGTCCAGTTCCGCCTCGGTGAGGACACCCCGGGACACGTAGCCGCCCTCCACCACCACCTCGCGGATCGTCTTCCGTTCGGCCACCGCCCGCTTCGCCACCTTCGCGGCCTCCTCGTACCCGAGGTACTTGTTCAGCGGCGTGACGACCGACGGCGAGGACTCCGCGTACTCCCGCGCCCGTTCCACATCCGCGGTGATCCCGTCGACCGTACGGTCCGCGAGCAGCCGGGAGACGCGGGCGAGGAGCCGTACCGACTCCAGGACGTTCTTGGCGATCACCGGCAGCATCACGTTCAGTTCGAAGTTGCCCGCGGCTCCGGCCGCCGCCACCGTCGCGTCGTTGCCGGTGACCTGCGCCGCCACCATCAGCACCGCCTCCGGGATCACCGGGTTGACCTTGCCCGGCATGATCGAGGAACCGGGCTGGAGGTCGGGCAGGGAGATCTCGGCGAGGCCGGTGCGCGGGCCCGATGCCATCCAGCGCAGATCGTTGGAGATCTTGGTGAGGCCGGCCCCGATGGTCCGCAGCTGGCCGGACGTCTCGACGATCCCGTCCCGGGCGCCCTGCGCCTCGAAGTGGTTGCGCGCCTCGGTCAGCGGCAGCCCGGTCGTGCGGGCCACCTCGGCGATCACCGCGGCCGAGAAGCCGGGTGGGGTGTTGATGCCGGTGCCCACCGCCGTACCGCCGAGGGGGAGTTCGGCGAGGCGGGGCAGCGAGGCGTGGAGCCGTTCGACGCCGTAGCGGATCTGCGCCGCGTACCCGCCGAACTCCTGGCCCAGGGTCACCGGGGTGGCGTCCATCAGGTGCGTACGCCCGGACTTCACGACCTCCGAGAACTCCTCGGCCTTGCGCTCCAGCGAGGCCGCCAGATGGTTCAGCGCCGGGATCAGATCGCCGGTGACGGCCGCGGTGGCCGCGATGTGGATGGACGAGGGGAAGACGTCGTTGGACGACTGGGAGGCGTTGACGTGGTCGTTGGGGTGCACGTCACGGCCCAGCCGCTCGGTGGCGAGCGTGGCGATGACCTCGTTCATGTTCATGTTCGACGAGGTGCCGGAGCCCGTCTGGAAGACGTCCACCGGGAACTCGCCGTCCCACCGCCCGTCCGCCACCTCGGCGGCGGCCTCCTGGACCGCCTGCGCGAGGTCCTTGTCGACGACCCCGAGCTCGGCGTTGACCTTGGCGGCTGCCGCCTTGATCCGGGCCAGCGCCTCGATGTGCGCCCGCTCCAGGGTCTGGCCCGAGACGGGGAAGTTCTCCACCGCACGCTGGGTCTGGGCGCGCCACTTGGCGGCGGCGGGGACCCGTACCTCACCCATGGAGTCGTGCTCGATCCGGTACTGCTCAGTCATCGTCGTACCTCCTTGTCGGACAGCAATGCCCCGGAGACGGGTGTTCCCGGCCGTACGCAAAAGATCACCCCGCACCGCCGGACGGCGGTGCGGGGTGATCCCGGGCAGTACGGCGGTCACGCCTGGCCGGGCGCCCTGACCGGGATGTTCAGGATCGTCGGCGCCCCGGCCGGCGCCTGGAAGAAGTCGTTGCCCTTGTCGTCGACCACGATGAAGGCCGGGAAGTCCTCCACCTCGATCTTCCACACGGCCTCCATGCCCAGCTCCTCGTACTCCAGGACCTCGACCTTCTTGATGCAGTCCTGGGCCAGCCGCGCGGCGGGGCCGCCGATCGAGCCGAGGTAGAAGCCGCCGTGCGCGCCGCAGGCGTCGGTGACCTGCTGGGAGCGGTTGCCCTTGGCGAGCATGACCTTCGAGCCGCCCGCGGCCTGGAACTGCGCCACGTAGGAGTCCATCCGCCCGGCCGTGGTCGGGCCGAACGAACCGGACGCGTACCCCTCGGGGGTCTTCGCCGGGCCCGCGTAGTACACCGGGTGGTCCTTCAGGTACTGCGGCATCTCCTCGCCCGCGTCCAGCCGCTCCTTGATCTTGGCGTGCGCGATGTCGCGGGCCACGACCAGCGGGCCGGTCAGCGAGAGCCGGGTCTTGACCGGGTACTTGGTCAGCTCGGCGAGGACGTCGTCCATCGGCCGGTTCAGGTCGACCTCGACGACGTCACCGCCCGCGTCCAGGTGCTCGTCCGTGGTGTCGGGGAGGAAGCGCGCCGGGTCGGTCTCCAGCTGCTCCAGGAAGACGCCCTCGGCGGTGATCTTCGCGACGGCCTGGCGGTCCGCCGAGCAGGAGACGGCGATGGCGACGGGCAGCGAGGCGCCGTGCCGGGGGAGCCGGACCACGCGGACGTCGTGGCAGAAGTACTTGCCGCCGAACTGGGCGCCGATGCCGATCTTCTGGGTCAGCTCGAAGACCTTCTGCTCCAGCTCCGTGTCACGGAAGCCGTGACCGGTCGGGGAGCCCTCGGTCGGCAGCTCGTCGAGGTAGTGCGCGGAGGCGTACTTCGCGGTCTTCAGCGCGAACTCGGCGGAGGTGCCGCCCACGGTGATCGCGAGGTGGTACGGCGGGCACGCGGCCGTACCCAGCGAACGGATCTTCTCCTCCAGGAACTTCATCATGGACGCCTCGTTGAGGACGGCCTTGGTCTCCTGGTAGAGGAAGGACTTGTTGGCCGAGCCGCCGCCCTTGGCCATGAAGAGGAACTTGTACGCGCCGCCGTCGGTCGCGTACAGCTCGATCTGCGCGGGCAGGTTCGAGCCGGTGTTCTTCTCCTCCCACATGGTGAGCGGGGCCATCTGCGAGTACCGCAGGTTGAGCTTGGTGTACGCGTCGAAGATGCCGTGCGACAGGGCCTCCTCGTCGCCGCCCTCGGTGAGGACGTTCTGGCCGCGCTTGCCCATGACGATCGCGGTGCCGGTGTCCTGGCACATCGGGAGCACACCGGCCGCGGCGATGTTGGCGTTCTTCAGCAGGTCGAGCGCGACGAACTTGTCGTTCGACGAGGCCTCGGGGTCGTCGATGATCTTGCGCAGCTGGGTGAGGTGGGCCGGGCGCAGGTAGTGCGAGATGTCGTGCATGGCCTCGGCGGCGAGCGTGCGCAGTGCCTCGGGCTCGACCTTGAGGAAAGTACGCCCGTCGGCCTCGAAGGTGGAGACGCCCTCGGCGGTCACCAGCCGGTACGGCGTGGTGTCGGCTCCCACAGGAAGCAGATCGGAGTACGCAAACTCTGGCATGACGGCCATTCCTCACTCGGCAGACGCGGGCTGGCCGCTATCGGCACAGCGTTCACCAGCGTAGAACCCCGGAGGGGGTGCGTGGCTGTGAGGTAGGGCTCAACGCCGGTGGGACCCCCGGGAAGGCGGGGCCGCCCAGTTGGCCCGGCGAAGTGCTAGTCGCGATCTATCGCGTTTGGGTACGCTGGGCCGGTGGACCTCGAAAAGCAGCCCCAGCAGCCGCAGCCCGTCGGCATCCGTGCGTCCGACGCCGACCGCGACCGGATCGCCGACATCCTCAGGGACGCCCTGGCCGAGGGGCGTCTGGACGCCGAAGAGCACTCCGAGCGGATCGAGTCGGTCTACCGCGCCAAGACCCTCGGCGAACTGGAGCCGCTGGTCCAGGACTTGCCCGGACACAGCAACCGCCGCGAGCCGGGCGCCGCGGGGCACCCGCTCCCGTCGGACGACTCCGGCACGCCGGTCACCGCGGACAACCTGATCGCGGTCTTCTCCAGTTCGACCCGCAAGGGGCGCTGGCGGATCGGCCGCAGGACGAACGCGTTCTCGCTCTTCGGCAACATCGAGATCGATCTCACCGAGGCGCTGTTCGAGCAGCGGCTCACGGTCATCAACGCCACTTCGATCTTCGGCAACGTCGAGGTCACGGTCCCGGAGAACATCACGCTGCGCGGCAACGGCACGGGGATCTTCGGCAACTTCGAGGTCGACACCCTCGAATCGGAGAACCCGGAGGCGCCGGTGGTCGTGGTGAACGGCTACTCGGTCTTCGGCAACATCGAGGCCAAGCCGAAGCGCGGCAAGCTGATCGCGGACCTGCACGACCACATCCAGAAGAAGCTGCGCAAACACCTCAAGTAGGCGGTGTGACGGCCCCGATGGGGCGGTCCGGCACCCCCGGCGGGACGGCCGCGTCCTTCGGTACACAGTGCATAGGCGCGCGCACAGCGGGTAGGGACTGCTGCATCGTCTCTCGCTCGCGAAGCCGTCGTCAGGAGTAGACCGTGCTGCATCCGCCGCATCAGTCCTTGCAGGTCGCTGCCGTGCCACCGCAGCGTCTTCCGGCTCGGGAGGATCAGGCAGGGCCCTGGCATGCGGAGGCGGTGTGCCGCCGGGACGAGGCGGGGCTCTTCTTCGCCCCGTCCAAGGAGCCGACGGCCGCCCGTCTCGCCCGCGAGGAGGCGGCGAAGCGGGTCTGCGCCCGCTGTCCGGTGATGGTCGAGTGCCAGGAGCAC
Source organism: Streptomyces sp. A 4/2 (assembly GCF_940670765.1). Taxonomy (GTDB): domain Bacteria; phylum Actinomycetota; class Actinomycetes; order Streptomycetales; family Streptomycetaceae; genus Streptomyces. The sequence goes on along the minus strand of NZ_CALNVW010000003.1, from coordinate 142,998 downwards.
GCGCTGCTGCAGCCCGAGCCGTACGGAGTCTGGGGCGGGCTGACCGCGGCCGAGCGCCGCGTCGTCCTGGCCCGGCGCCGACGGCGCGAGGTGGAGCTGAGGAGCGCGGCGGCGGACCCCATGGCGCAGGCGGGCTGACCGCGGGAGACCCACGGCATGCGAGAAGGGGCGCCCCCGCCGCACACGGGGGCGCCCCTTCCGCCGGATTCCGCTTCGTCCGGCCCTCTGCGGCGCCGGGCTCCGCACCTGCTTCCAGGCGCTACTTGGCGCGGTCGAAGTCGACCGCGCTGTACGCGCGCAGCTTCGACAGCCGGTGCGTCGAGTCGATCTGCCGGATGGTGCCGGACTTCGAGCGCATGACCAGGGACTGGGTGGTCGCGGTCTCGGCCCGGTAGCGCACGCCGCGCAGCAGCTCGCCGTCGGTGATGCCGGTGGCGACGAAGAACACGTTGTCCCCGCTGACCAGGTCGGTCGTGGACAGCACCCGGTCCAGGTCGTGGCCCGCGTCGAGGGCACGCTGCCGCTCGGCCTCGTCCTTCGGCCAGAGCTTGCCCTGGATCGTGCCGCCGAGGCACTTGATCGCACAGGCGCTGATGATGCCCTCGGGCGTACCGCCGATGCCCATCAGCAGGTCGACGCCGGTGCCTTCCCGTACGGCCATGATCGAGCCGGCCACGTCGCCGTCCGAGATGAACTTGATCCGGGCGCCGGTCTCCCGGATCTCCTTGACGATCCCGTCGTGGCGGGGGCGGTCGAGGATGACCACGGTGACGTCCTCGGGCGACGACCTCTTCGCCTTGGCGACCCGGCGGATGTTGACCGAGACGGGGGCGTTGATGTCGACGAAGTCGGCGGCCTCCGGGCCGGTGACCAGCTTGTCCATGTAGAACACCGCGGACGGGTCGAACATCGAGCCGCGGTCGGCGGCGGCCAGCACGGCGATCGCGTTCGGCATGCCCTTGGCGTTGAGCGTGGTGCCGTCGATCGGGTCGACGGCGATGTCGACCTCCGGGCCGGTGCCGTCGCCGATGTGCTCTCCGTTGAAGAGCATCGGGGCTTCGTCCTTCTCGCCCTCGCCGATGACGACGACGCCGTTCATCGAGACGGTGGAGACGAGCGTCCGCATCGCGTTGACCGCGGCACCGTCCGCCCCGATCTTGTCGCCCCGCCCGACCCACCGGCCGGCGGCCATGGCGGCGGCCTCGGTGACCCGGACGAGCTCCAGGGCGAGGTTGCGGTCCGGGGCCTCGGGGGAGACCTCCAGCTGCGAAGGGAGATGATGCTCGGTCATCGGCACGCACCTTTCTGATACGACGACGGCCGTATGTAGAGGGTTCGTTCGATTCTATCGTCAGGCCGACAAAATGAGCAGCGGGCCCCACGTATGAGCGAGCGGGCGACCTGAGAGCATGGGGCCGTGGCAGGTACGCGAAGCAACAAGACGGTGCGGGGACTGGTGCAGTCGATGGCGGTCATCGGCGCCGCCGCCGCATGTATCTACGTATTCGTTCCGCATGCCGGGACTTCCGAACCGGTGAAGACGGTCGACTACCGCGTGGAGCAGCTCACGGCGCAGCGCGCGGCGCCGTACCCGGTGCAGGCGCCGGTCGGGCTCCCCGGGGGCTGGAAGGCGACGTCGGTCTCCTACGAGCGGCAGAACGGCAATGCGTGGCACCTGGGGTTCCTGGACCCGGAGGGGCAGTACGTGGCCGTGGAGCAGTCCACCGGCCCCGCGGCGGAGTTCGTCACGGCCGTGAGCAAGGACGCGTCGAAGACGTCCGGTACGCAGCAGGTGGGCGGCGAGACCTGGCAGCGCTGGAAGGGTGCCAAGTACGACGCCCTGGTGCGCCACGACAAGGGTTCCACCACGGTGGTGACGGGGACCGCGTCGTACGAGCAGCTGGCGAAGATGGCGGCGGCGCTCAAGTCCGGACAGGCGTGACGTCCCGGCGGTGCGAGCCGCCGGGTACGCCGAGAGGCCGCCGCGCCCCTGTGGGGTGCGGCGGCCTCTCGGTATGCCTGGGGTCCTGACGGACGGGTCAGACGGTGGTGATGACCTCGTCGAGGGACAGGCGCGGGGAGCGGGGGAACCACGCGTCGTCGCCCGGCTTGCCGATGTTGATGACCATCAGCGGGGTGTGGTCGTCGTCCAGGAACTCCTTCTGGATGCCGGCGAAGTCGAAGCCCGTCATCGGACCGGCGGCCAGACCGGCGGCGCGGATGCCGACGATGAAGTAACCGGCCTGGAGTGTGGCGTTGACCAGGGCGGCCTGCTCGCGGACCGGGCGCTCGGAGAAGAACGCGTCCTTGGCCGCGGGGAAGTGCGGGAGCAGCTGCGGGAGCTCCTCGTGGAACTCGTTGTCGGCGGAGAGGATCGCGACCAGCGGGGCGGTGGCGGTCTTCTGCGCGTTGCCCTCGGCCATGTGCTGCACGAGGCGCTCACGGGCCTCGGGGGAGCGGACGAGGGTGATGCGCAGCGGCGACTGGTTGAAGGCGGTCGGCCCGAACTTGACCAGGTCGTAGATCGCCTGCACCTGCTCCTCGGTCACCGGCTCGTCGGTGAAGGTGTTCGCGGTGCGCGCCTCACGGAAGAGGAGGTCCTGGGCGGCGGGGTCGAGAACGAGCGACATCTTTCGTACCTTCCGGGCATACGGGGGATCCGGGTGGTGGATCACGGGGGATCCAGGCGGTGGATCGCGGGCGTCCTCGACTGTACGACCGAGATGTATTAAGTTTCAACTAAATCCGCCCCGACGTGATCGGCCTCACAACCGGACCGGCCCTCCGGATACGGCCCCCCGAACGTCGGCCCTCACCCCGCTCCGCCGGGGCCGTCAGTCCTCGCCCCGCTCCGTGCCCTCGGCCAGCGCCGCGTCCAGGCGCGCCCGCGCCCCGTCCAGCCAGCCCCGGCACACCTTCGCCAGCTCCTCGCCCCGCTCCCAGAGCGCCAGGGACTCCTCCAGCGTCGTCCCCCCGGTCTCCAACCGCCGCACGACATCGATCAGTTCGTCGCGCGCCTGCTCGTAGCCCGGCGCCGCTTCATCCGTCTTGGCCATCTCGTCCACCCTTCGCCTTCACTCGTGCTCTTCGTCCGGTCGCGTCCGTTCTTCGCCCGGTGGTACCGCCGGATCCCTCGGTGCGACCGTGACGTCCAGCTCGCCCCCGGCCACCCGGGCCCGCAGCGGCTCTCCGTCCGCCACCTCGTCCGGGACCCGCACCACCGCCCCGTCCGCCCGCTGCAACACCGCGTACCCCCGCTCCAGCGTCGCCGCCGGGGAGAGCGCCACCACCCGCGCGCGGGTGTGCGCGAGCTCCGAGTCCGCACGGTCCAGCAGGTGCCGCAGCGTGCGCCTGCTCCGCTCGACGAGCGCGTCGACGACCTCCTCGCGCTCCTCCACCATCCGCCGCGGTCGCTCCATCGAGGGCCTGGCCAGTGCGGCGGCCAGCCCGCGCTGCTCCCGGTCGAGCAGCCCCTGGACGGACCGCAGCGCGCGGTCCCGCAGCAGCCGGACCCGGTCCAGCTCCTCCCCGACGTCCGGTACGACCTTCTTCGCCGCGTCCGTCGGGGTGGACGCCCGGACATCCGCCACCAGATCCAGCAGCGGCGAATCCGGCTCGTGCCCGATCGCCGAGACGACCGGCGTACCGCACGCGGCCACCGCCCGGACCAGCTGCTCGTCGGAGAACGGCAGCAGATCCTCCACGCTGCCCCCGCCCCGCGCCACGATGATCACGTCCACGTCCGGAAGCCCGTCCAGCTCCCGCACCGCTTCGACCACCTGCGGCACGGCGTGCACCCCCTGCACCGCCACATTCCGCACCTCGAACCGCACGGCGGGCCAGCGCCGCCGTGCGTTCTCCAGCACGTCCCGCTCCGCCGCCGAGGCCCGGCCCGTCACCAGACCGACCAGCTGCGGCAGGAAGGGCACCGGCTTCTTACGGTCCAGGGCGAACAGGCCTTCCCCGGCCAGCGTCCTCTTCAGCTGTTCCAGGCGGGCCAGCAGTTCACCGATCCCCACCGGCTTCATCTCCACGGCCCGCAACGACAACTGGCCGCGCGGCGCGTACCACTCGGGCTTCGCGTGGACGACGACCCGCGCGCCCTCCGCCACCACGTCCGCGACCGCGTCGAAGACCTGCCGGAAGCAGGTCACGGACACCGAGATGTCGTACGAGGGGTCGCGCAGCGTCAGGAACACCACCCCCGCGCCCGGCCGGCGCGACAGCTGGGTGATCTGCCCCTCGACCCACACCGCGCCGAGCCGGTCGATCCACCCCCCGATGAGCCGCGACACCTCGCCCACGGGCAGCGGTGCGTCCGCACTCGTATTCAGAGCCATGCACGCAGGCTATGCGGTGCCACTGACATCGACGGCCGCCGACGGGTCCGGGGTGAGCCCGCCGACGGATCCGGGAGAGACGGCGGGGCCGCCGGGAAAGAACCACGGATCCGCCGGGAAGGACAGCGACAGGTCCCGTCAGGAGAGACAGGTCCCGTCAGGAGAGACCGCCGACCCGGCGCCCGCGCTGCACGGCGAACACCACGAGCCCGGCCGCCAGCCAGATCAGCCCGACCCACTGCGCCGTGCTCGTCGCCTCCACGATCACCGCGACCGTCACCGCCGCACCCAGCACCGGCATCAGCACATGCCGCCACCAGACCGGCGGCCCCTCCTCCTTCTTCACCGCGAACCAGCCCACCACCGAGGCGTGCAGCAGGACGAACGCGGTCAGCGCCCCGATGTCGACCACCGACACCAGCCGGTCCAGGCCGTCGTCGCGCCGCGCCGCCCACACCGCCGCCACCAGCGTCACCACCGCGGCCAGCAGCAGCGCGACCCGCGGCACCCCGGACGGGCCGTCCACCTTCGCGAGGACGCGCGGCAGCCGCCGGTTGCGGCCCATCGCGAAGAGCAGCCGTCCCGCCGCCGCCTGTCCCGCCAGTGCCGCGAAGGCCGCCCCGATCGCCTTGCTCACCGCGACCAGGTCGTGCAGCCAGCTGCCGACCGCGGAGTCCACCGTGTCGTAGAAGGCCGACCCCTGCGCGGCCGGATCGGCGGCCAACTTCGCCGACGACACCGGCTCCAGAACCGCCGCCAGGTACCCCTGCACGATGAACAGCACACCCGCGAGCACCAGGCAGAACAGCACCGCCCGCGCGACCTTCGCCGACCCCCCGGTGACCTCCTCCGCGAACGAGGCGATCGCGTCGAACCCCAGGTACGACAGCACCGCCACGGACACCGCCCCGAGCACCGCCGACAACGAGAACCCGGTGTCGGCGGTGAACGGCGTCGCCCAGCCCTGCCGCGGCCCGTGCTGGATCAGCACCACCACCGCGGCCACCACGAACACCCCGAGCACAACGATCTCCAGCGCGAGCACCGCGAAGCCGACCCGGGCCGCCGCCCGTACGCCCCAGAGGTTCAGCAGCGTGGTCACCACCACGGCGAGCGCGGTCCACACCCACCGCGACACCGAGGGCACGAGCGCGTTCAGCGCGATCCCGGAGAAGAGGTACGCGACCGCCGGGATCAGCAGGTAGTCGAGCAGCGCCATCCACCCGGCGATGAAGCCGGGCCCCTCGCCGAGGCCCTTGCGCGCGTAGGCGAAGACCGATCCGGCCTGCGGGACGACCCGCACCATCTGGGCGTAGCTGAACGCGGTGAATCCCATCGCGATCGTGGCCACGACGTAGACGAGTGCCACCGCGCCGTGCGCTTTCGCGTCGAGGGTGCCGAAGATCCCCACGGGCGCCATCGGGGCGATGAAGAGCAGCCCGTAGACGACCAGATCCCGGAAACCGAGATTCCGTCGAAGGGTAGGCGCTGCCCCACCACTGTCCGTAGTCGTGCCATCGGTAGTCATGACGCCAGTCTTCCCGCAAGCGCGAGCCCCGGCCCGCAGGGCACGGCCTTACGATGGACGGTATGACTGCACAGACTGCCCGTCGTGTCCTGCTCGCCGCCCCCCGTGGGTACTGCGCCGGTGTGGACCGTGCCGTGATCGCCGTCGAGAAGGCCCTTGAGCAGTACGGTGCGCCCGTCTACGTCCGCAAGGAGATCGTGCACAACAAATACGTCGTGCAGACCCTGGAGAAGAAGGGCGCCGTCTTCGTCGACGAGACGCAGGAGGTCCCGGAGGGCTCCATCGTGGTCTTCTCCGCGCACGGCGTCGCGCCCGTCGTCCACGACGAGGCGGCGCAGCGCAGTCTCGCGACGATCGACGCCACCTGCCCGCTGGTCACCAAGGTCCACAAGGAAGCCGTCCGCTTCGCCAACGACGACTACGACATCCTGCTGATCGGCCACGAGGGCCACGAGGAGGTCGTCGGGACGAGCGGTGAGGCGCCCGAACACATCACGCTCGTGGACGGCCCCGAGGACGTCGCCAACGTCACCGTGCGCGACGAGTCGAAGGTGGTCTGGCTCTCCCAGACCACCCTCTCCGTGGACGAGACCATGGAGACGGTCGACGCGCTCAAGGAGAAGTTCCCGCAGCTCATCTCGCCGCCCAGCGACGACATCTGCTACGCCACCCAGAACCGGCAGACCGCCGTCAAGCAGATGGGCGCGGACGCCGACCTGGTCATCGTCGTCGGCTCCAAGAACTCGTCGAACTCGGTACGGCTGGTCGAGGTGGCGCTCGGCGCGGGCGCCCGCGCCTCCCATCTGGTGGACTTCGCCGAGGAGCTGGACGAGGCCTGGCTGGAGGGCGTCAGCACGGTCGGCGTCACCTCGGGCGCCTCGGTCCCGGAGATCCTGGTCGACGGCGTACTGGAATGGCTGGCCGCGCGCGGCTTCGGCGATGTGGAGATCGTGAAGGCGGCCGAGGAGTCGATCACCTTCTCGCTCCCCAAGGAACTCCGCCGTGACCTGCGAGCCGAGGCGGCGAGTCTCTCCGCCGACGCGGCGGGGAGTCACCCCGCGGAGCCTTCCGGCAAGTGACGGAGCGTTCCGCGCCGTAACGTGGGAGCCATGCAGATCTTCGGTGTGGACATCGGCGGATCCGGGATCAAGGGCGCTCCCGTGGACCTGGACCGCGGAGACCTCGCGCAGGAACGTCACAAAGTGCTGACCCCGCATCCGGCCACGCCCGACGGTGTGGCCGACGGGGTCGCCGAGGTGGTCAAGAACTTCGCCTGGACCGGCACGGTGGGGATCACCTTCCCCGGTGTCGTCACCGAAGGCACCGTCCGCACGGCGGCCAATGTCGACAAGAGCTGGATCGGCGTCGACGCGGCGGCTCTGATCGGCGGCAGGCTGGACCTGCCGGTGACCGTACTCAACGACGGGGACGCCGCGGGCATCGCGGAGATGACCTTCGGGGCGGGCCGCGACCGCACGGGCACGGTCATCCTGCTCACGCTCGGTACGGGCATCGGCTCGGCCGTCTTCCGTAACGGGAACCTGCTGCCCAACACCGAGCTGGGCCACCTCGAACTGCACGGCCACGACGCGGAGACGCGCGCGTCGACGAAGGCCAAGGAGGACGAGGACCTGAGCTGGCACCACTGGGCGCACCGCGTGCAGAAGTACCTGGCGCACGTGGAGATGCTCTTCTCGCCGGAACTCTTCATCATCGGCGGCGGCGTGAGCCGCAAGTCCGAGAAGTTCCTTCCCCTGATCGAGGGGATCCGCGCGGAGATCGTGCCGGCCCAGCTGCAGAACAACGCGGGCATCGTGGGCGCGGCGATGGCGGCGTCCCGCCGCTGACCGGTTCCGGCCCGGAAGCCTGGGGCCCAGGGTTCGATCCCGGCCGCCCCTCCGGCCCCTGAGGCCCCTGACTACCGGTACCGCCGCCGGATCATCCGTACCTTTCGCACGGTCGCGATCACCCCGGCGACCAGCGTCCCGCCGTACAGCCACCCGGCGTTCAGCGCGAGCGTCGTGATCACGGCGAGTACCCGCCCGCCGACCCCGCCGGTGCCACCGGCGATCGGCAGCGTGCCGAAGGCGAACGCGATCGGCACGCTGACCGGCGCGGTGACCAGATCGGCGGGGCGCACCCAGACCGCGGTCAGTGCGGCGACCGGCAGGAACAGCAGCCCGTACATCAGCGGCCCGCCGTCGAACAGCAGCCAGTCCACGCAGCCGAGCAGGAACATCACCCCCGCGGCGAAGATCCCGCCGCCCAGGCCGGTCAGCCGCGGATTCGGCAGCCGCCGCAGCGCGACCACCACCGGCGGTACGGGTCGCCGGGCCCGGACCGGGGCCGTCCGGTAGACGGTCGCCGACGGGGGCGGAGGCGGGGGCGCCGCGATGCTGCTCTCGGAAGGACCGTCCGGCTGAGACGTACGAATCCTGGGTCGCTGGTCCACTTGACCAAAGTAGGTTGCGGGACGGGATGAATCCGGCGTTGGACACGCGCTTTGAGCGAGCTTGGCGATCAGTTCGATGACACGGGGCGCCGGGTCCCGTACGACACGCCCGTAAACTGGGCGATCGGCCCACCTCCGGGCCGGGTACATCAGCTCTCGCTACGGGAAGTCGCCAACGTGTCGCTCACGATCGGAATCGTCGGTCTGCCGAATGTCGGCAAGTCGACCCTGTTCAACGCCCTGACCAAGAACGACGTGCTGGCGGCCAACTACCCGTTCGCCACCATCGAGCCGAACGTCGGCGTCGTCGGTGTCCCCGACGTCCGCCTGGCCAAGCTCGCCGAGGTCTTCGGCTCCCAGAAGATCATCCCGGCGACGGTCGACTTCGTCGACATCGCGGGCATCGTGCGCGGGGCGTCGGAGGGCGAGGGGCTGGGCAACAAGTTCCTGGCGAACATCCGCGAATCCGATGCGATCTGCCAGGTCATCCGCGCCTTCAAGGACGAGAACGTCGTCCACGTCGACGGCAAGGTCTCGCCCAAGGACGACATCGAGACGATCAACACCGAGCTGATCCTCGCCGACCTCCAGTCCGTGGAGAAGGCGGTCCCGCGCCTCACGAAGGAGTCCCGCCTCCAGAAGGAGAAGGTCGCGGTCCTGGCGGCCGTCGAGGAGGCCCAGAAGATCCTCGAAGCGGGCACCACGCTCTTCGCGGCAGGCATCACGGCCAACACCGAGAAGGGCCGCCTCCTCCACGAGCTGCACCTCCTCACCACGAAGCCCTTCCTGTACGTCTTCAACGTCGACGAGGACGAACTGGTCGACGAGGACTTCAAGAACGAGCAGCGCGCCCTGGTCGCCCCCGCCGAGGCGATCTTCCTCAACGCCAAGATCGAGTCCGAGCTGATCGAACTCGACGACGCGGAGGCGCTCGAACTCCTCCAGTCGATGGGCCAGGAAGAGCCGGGCCTGGCCACACTCGGCCGCGTCGGCTTCGACACGCTGGGCCTCCAGACGTACCTGACGGCAGGCCCCAAGGAGTCCCGCGCCTGGACGATCAAGAAGGGCGCGACGGCTCCCGAGGCGGCCGGTGTGATCCACACCGACTTCCAGAAGGGCTTCATCAAGGCCGAGGTGATCTCGTTCGCGGACCTGATGGAGACGGGCTCGGTCGCGGAGGCACGCGCGAAGGGCAAGGCCCGGATGGAGGGCAAGGAGTACGTGATGCAGGACGGGGATGTGGTGGAGTTCCGCTTCAACGTGTAGTTGATCTAGCGAAAGGCCGTCTGACCTGTGGCGGAGTGGGTTGGGCGGCCTTTGCGGTCCGCACGGAGTCCGCAGCGTGCTGACTTCGGTCAGCGCACGGGGGAGCGGTTACGCCGCTTCGTCGACCTGAGGCTGGGCCTCGGCGGACCGGTCCGCGTACGCCTTGTCGACGGCGGCCCGGGTCCGCTCCTCGGAGTCGGGCCACAGGTGTAATGGTGACGTCGGGTATTGGAACTGTCCGAATGCCTTGGGCGTGATCGCACCCGATGACACCCTTGGCCATGTAGGTCACTCATCCCAGTCCAACGTGAACTCGCCGGTAGCGCTGTCGCGAGTGGCGTGGCAGCGGCGGGGTGCCAGAGAGAACTCCGCTTCGGCCCACCCGGCGATCGCCGGCGCGAGGGCCACCTCTGCGTAATCGACCTCGAAGATCTCCAGTGCTCGGACTGCGATCAGTATGTAAGGGCTGCTTTCGACGAGTTCGATGTCGCCAGAGACCTTGCCCAGGCCGACTCGCAGCGTGGCGACTTCACTCTCGGTGAGTGTCAGCCGGTTGCCGTAGTAGGCGTTGTTGACCTCGGAAGCGTCTAGCCAGACCCGGTCGCTGACGGGGGCGCCGGCAGTTGGCGGGACCGTCAGCCGGATGGCTTCGGCTGCGATCCCGAGAAACAGTCCGAAGCCACTCTTCTGCACCTTGTAGCGATAGGTTCGCATTGGATCTCATTCGTGTCGTGAGTCGCGGCACCGGTCGCCGGACGCGATTTCGTGGTCGTGGCGACTTGCTCTGTGGCTGATCTCGGCGGCGTAGGTGGCCCAGTCGCCCGCGGAGAGACGTTGCCAGGCGACGGCGACGTCGGTGTGGATGCCCAGGGTGCGGGCGAGGATTGCGGCAGGAATCTGGGTGGCGAGCTGGAAGAGCGCGGTGCTGCGGGCCTGGTTGGGCCGGATTCCGAGCTGGTTGAGGCGATGTGTCAGCTGTGTGGTGCTGATCGGCCGTCCGGGCTGGCCGCCGGGGAAGAGCCATGGAGACGGGGCCAAGGCCCCGATGGTCGCGTGCCCCTTGCGGTTCGCGGCGACCGCGCGGGCCAGCGCGGCGACGGGCTCAGGCAATTGGACGGGGGCATCGCCGAGGTGGAGACGTACTTCCTGAGCGCCGACCTCGACGTCCTCGATGGTCAACCGGCTGATCGCCGACGCCCCTTGGGCATAGAGGAGGAGAAGCAGTCCTGCGAGGCGGTCTTCGGGCTTGAGGGTGTAGTCGTGCAGGAGTCGGCGTGCGACGTTCCAGCGATGCTCGTCATCGAGCGGCTGAGTGGGGCCGTTCCAGCGGACGGCGGGGACGTGGACGGTGGTGAGCTTGTTGGTGCGAGCCCAGCGGATGAAGTGCCCGGCCGTCTGGCGGTAAGTGGCGGAGTCGTCGGTGAGCCACCGGTCGAGGTCGGGCTGCCGACAGATCTCCAGGGTGAGGTCGTGGGCCGCCAGCCAGTTCAGGAAGGCGACGGCCGCGTGGGTGCGTTGACGTGCAGATATGAACTGCTGCGGGGTGATGGGGCGGCCGTTGTTGCGTCGGCGAAGTCGCCGGAGCAGGTGCCAGATCGCGTACCGGTGTAGGACTTTGCGTTGTTCGGGGTCCTGATGGGATGCGAGGAGGCCGGTGAGGAAGCGTTCGAGGCGGACCATGTACTCGTCGCGCTCGGGCAGGGCACCGACGCCGACGAGGACTTGGCGGAGGTGGGAAAGGGGCGGGCTGTCGGGCAGTTCGTCGAGGGCCTCGTGGGTGAGGGCTCGTCGGCCGACCGCGAGGTCGGACAGGACCGGGGAGACGGACGGCTTGTTCAGCCACCGTCTGGCGGTGATGGGGTGCTCGGTGGTGGCGATGTTGTGCCGGAGGGCTTCGAGGCCGGGGTGGAGGGCATCGGACGGAGGGCCCAGCAGTTCGTTGAGGCGCCGGTTGATGAGGCAGCGAGCGCACTGGCCGGGGTGCGGGTAGTCGGGGTCGTCGCAGGTGGGACAGGTGTGCCAGACCTCAGGGGCGGTGCAGTCCACGCAAAGGGGCTCGGTGAGGGTGCCGGAGACGACCGCCGCGACGCCTCCGCAGGCCGAGCACGAGGCTGACAGGCGCTGACATTCCGGGCACCACGGTCGGCCTGTGGTGCGGGAGGTGCCGCAGGGCTTCTCCTCGCCGCAGATGCTGCAGGCCATGGTGGGGAGCGCGGGGCAGCTCGGGCAGAGCGGGCCGTCCGGCGTGCGAGTGCTCACTACCTTTCGTCTGCCGCAGTTGATGCAGGTCTCCAGGTTCGCCGGGTCGCTGACCAGGCAATTGGGACACAGCGGTCGGCCATGGTCGTCGCGGGTGGCCGGCTCGCGTCGGGCTCCGCAGCCTGAGCACTCCTCGATGCGGGAGTGGGAGATGCAGGTGCGGCAGACCCGCTGTCCGTCCAGGGGCTTGTCGATGCGTACGACTCTGTGGCAGCCGGGGCAGGACGGCCGGACGATCCCAGTGACGTCGGCCTCGTGCAGCAGGTCGATGAGTCGGAGGATCGCGCGGTGAGGTGCGAGATGGCCGTCCCCGGTCAGCAGGGAGGGGTTGGATTCTAGGGCCCAGGCGAGTTTCTGCTGGTAGGAGGGGCGGGGTGCCGCTCGGTGGACCGCGTCGGCGATCACTTCCTGCAGGGCCTGCGGGTCAAGTTCGGTGATCAGGGCGCCGATCACCGCGATGGGGTCGCGTCCATCGGTGTCCGGGCACTTGCCGCATCGTGGTCGTCCGGCCCGGTCGCGTGAAGCGACCCGGCGGGTGTTTCCGCAGGAAGCACACGGCTCGGACAGTGGTCCGCAGTTCCAGCAGTACCAGTCCTGGCCGCGGCGCTGGAGGGTGCGCATCTGTCTGCCGCACTCGGCGCAACACGGCGGCGACACCGTCTGGGCGCCGACCTCGCGCAGGGCGATGAGCAGGTCGCCGACGGCCCTGGGCGCCGGAGAGCGGCCGTCGGTCAGCACGCTGGGATGCTCGACCAGATGCGACGCGAGGCGGCGTGACTTCGAGCGGCCGCCCGCGACGCTTATGACCACGGCGCGGACCCGGTCGGGCTCCAGGTCATGCTCGACGGCCCCGACCAGGTCCACGATCAGCCCAACCGGAGAGGAGCCCTCACCTCTGCCGCGGCTATTTCCTTTCGGCCAGGCTGTACGGCCTCCAGGCCACTCCGGTCTTGTCAGGTCCCCAGTATTCGGCGTACTCCGCGTCGTCAAGGACGCCGGATACGCGGAACACGCCGGGGACGGAGCCCGGGTCCTTCACCTGGAGGGAGTGCTTGATCCCCTTGCTGTCGATGTAGTCCACCCTCAGGTGGTACTCGACGTACTCCTTGCCCATCAGCTTCGACTCCACGGCCATGACGAAACCGTCGCCGGTCTTGAGGGTCTGCGACTGCCGGGAGAAGTAGGGCTTTCCGTGCTGAGTGAACTTGGGGTACCGGTTGTCCAGGTCGAGTTCCGCCGGGATGTTGTCCGATCCGATCCCTCCCAGAGGTTCGATCATCGTGGTGCTGATCGCTTCGGTGCGCCGTGTGATCACGGGCACGATGTCCACCACCCTGATGGGCGTGGAGGACACATTGGTGACCGTCAGCTTGTAGGCGGTCTTGTTGACGGAGACCGCGGCGATCTTCCGGAGCAGATGGTTCCAGGACTCCGGAGTTCTTGTGCCTGTGAGTACGGCCCTGTCTGCAGCGCCGGTGACTTTGTGGTCCGAGACCATATACGTGCCGCCCTCCTCCCGTACGACCGCCACCTCAAGGGGAGTGGACGCTCTCGGATCAGGTCGGGCTGAAGCGGCCGGCTTGTCGTCACCCGAGAGCGCGTCGGTGACGAACCCCTGAAGCGACGACCCCAGGCCGGTGATGAGGCTCACGACGACGGCGGACAAGCCGGTGAGAACAGCAGCCACCAGTGCGGTCCGGGTCGATGGCTTGTTGGATTCGGGTTCTGTCGCAGTGCGATGCCGTTCGGACACGCGCCTAAGGTGTCCACGCTGACCGGTCCGCCGCGCCATGTTGCCCCCTGTGTCCATGACCTGTCGTCAGGGCGGCGTGCTCAGGATCTGACCTGAACCGGTCCGTTTCCTTTGCCTCGCTCATGTCTGCGCGGGGCAGGCACGAGCACCCCCTGCACCGGAGTGTCGACGACGTGTCAGAGTATCGAAAGTCCTTGATCCTAGACCGGGCCGGGCGCGGCGGGCCAGCGGATTGCATGGCGCCGGATCTCCCCTGCGGCGCTCACTGTCCCTTCGCGTCGGCGGCGCCGAAGAACCGTGGCCCGTCCCGCCTCTTCGACCCTCCGACGCTTCGAACTCGACCTGTACGCACGGGACATGTTCACCGGTGAGCCTTCAGTGCGCTCTCGGCGGCTGCCAGCACCGTGCGGGTCTGGTGTTCCACCTGATGGCGCACAGGCACTCGGCGTACCTGCAGCGCCTTCTCGAAGTCCGTGCACCATGCGGTGAAGAGCGCGTCCAGCTCGTGGTGCAGTCCCGGGGCCGCGTCGTCGTCCGCAGCCTTCAGCAGTCGGAGCAGCAGGCCCGCCGCCCTGAGCGGTTGGCGGCGGGCCACGATGTCCAGAGCGGACACCTGGGCCGTCGTCAACTGCCGTGGATCGTCACCGTGCGACGCTGCGGCTGCCTGCCGGGCGAGCGGTTCCCAGGACGTGGCGACCAGGTCGTAGAGGCCGTCGGACATCCACTCCACCACGCGTCTGAACGGGCTGTCCTGGGCCGGCGGCAGGAATCCGCGTGCCCTGTCGAGGACGGCGGTGACCTGCCGTCCGCCGTCCCGTACCAGCTCGGCCAAGTCGCGCAGTGCCCGGTCGGCTCCCGGGTACGGGGACAGGTCCGCGGCCATGTCGGTCGCCCACATGGGCACTTCGACGATCGCCGTGACGCCGCCGTACTCCAGCGGCGCGCACCAGGTGGACAGCCCAATGTTCTCCGACCCGGCCGCCAGGCGGTCGGAGCTGTCCGGCGGGGGCAGGACGTAGACCGCAGGGCTGGGGTTCTCCCAGTACAGGGCGTCGTACGTGCCGTGCTGGAGCGGGATTCCGAGCTCTTCAGCGGACGAGTGGAAAGACGCGGCCAGTTCGGGGAGGTCTCGGGTCAACTGCAGCCAGCTGCCGCCCACATCGGTGCTGTGGAGGGAGCACTGGAGAATCGGGCGCAGTTCGTCGATCACATCGAACAGCGTCCGGCTCTCCGGGAGCGGCTGCGAGGCGATCGGTGCCCACTCCGGCTGTTCCGCCGCGACGGGCCGGTAGGCGGTGCGGTAGTAGCTCTTCAGGGTGTGGCCGGCCGCAGCTGTCGTCCCTTCGGTTCCGCCCTCGCTCAGCGCGGCGCCGTCCGGGTCGAGGCACAGGACGATGTCCCAGGTGACGATGGCGGGGTCGGTCGCCGCGGACAGCCGGTCTCCGCGTGCCACCTGCTCCGCCAGCGCGAGGGCGGTCGCGCCGCCGACCGGCTCGTCGGGGTGGGGTCCGGCGACCACCAGGACGTGGTGCGGCCCGTGCCCCACGGACAGCATCAGGATCGGACGTCCGGCGCGCGACATCCCGATCCGGCGCAGCCTGCCGACTCCCGGGAACCGGGAGACCAACTGCCGCGCCGACCCGGTGACCTCCGCGCCCGTGGGGTAGCGGTCCATCACGTCGATTCCGGTCAGGAGCCGCCGTTGCCACCGCTGTCGCTGGTGGTCTCCTTCTTGTCCAGCGGACGGATCTCGATCTTGTTCGCCATGCCGTGTCCTTCCGGTAGCAGGTGCGGCGTGCAGTGAACTGAGGTGCTCTTGCCAGGATTTGCGCAGGGAGTGAATGTTGTCAACGACTGTTGGTGCTAGAGGAGTTGGTGTTGACGACAATGGCGCGAAGATGACGGTGCAAGCGATGCGGCGGCCTCGGATCAAGCCGGAACACCGGGCCTATCGGGCGATGGACGGCCACATAAGGATCGGGAGCGTCGTCTACGGCATCGGTTCCGAGCTCAAGGATCCCGACGGCTGGGTGTGGACGCTGGTCGAGGCCATGGACGGCACGCGGAACACCGCGGAAATCGTCGCCGAGGTGTCCCGCCGCCACCCGGGACCACGGATACCGGCCCCGGACATCGTCCAGGCGATGACGGACCTGACCACGGCCGGGTTCGTGGAGGATGCCGGTGCCGCGCCGCCCGCGGAGCTGTCCGAGCGGGAACGGGAGCGGTACAGCAGGGGCATGACGTTGCTGCGCTGGATGGATCTCCGGCCGAGGGAGAGTGCCTGGGAGCCGCAGGTGCAACTGCACCGTGCGCGGGTCCTGTTGATCGGCGTCGGCGGTACCGGCGGAGCCGCCGCACGGGATCTGGTGGCCTCCGGAGTCGGGCAGCTGCACTGCGTCGACCCGGATGTCGTCGAGCTGTCCAACCTCAATCGGCAGACGCTCTTCCGCGAGTACGACCTCGGTACGCCCAAGGTGGACGCGGCGCTGACGGCGTTACGAGCCCTGAACTCGCAGACGACCGTGACCGGCGAGCGCCGGGAGGTACGGGGGCCGGCGGACCTCGAAGCTCTGCTGACCGGCGTCCCCGACCGCTACCGCCGCGAGCCGGGGTACGACGTGCTGTTGCTGGCCGCCGACCGCCCCGCCGAAATCCGGAGATGGGCCAACCGGGTCTGCCTGGCCTCCGGCACGTCGTGGGCGGAAGCCGGCTACCGAGGCCCACTGGTGAGCGCCGGGGTCTTCACGCCTGGCCGGGGCGCGTGCTGGGAGTGCCTGCGCATTGCCGAGGCCGAACGGCGCGATCTGCGGCTTGCGCCCGGACAGGACGAGGATGTCGCCTCGCCCCGAATGCCGTGGAATCCGGCCAACGCCATGACCGCGGGCCTGTCCGGCAGCCTGCTGGCCCACGCCGCCGTCACGCTGCTGTGCGGGGTCCCGCCGGTCGACCCCGGATACCGGTTCGGCCTCAACCTCATGGTGCCCGGCGACGCGATCATGCAGCGGTCGGGCCGCCGCCCGGACTGCCCCGGCTGCGGGGTGGAACGGGTTGCGAACCTGGAGTCGGGTGTGGGTCCGGAGTCAGCCGTGAACCTGGAGCCGGGTGCGAGCCCGGAGCCGGCTGTCAGCCCGGAGCCGACCGTGATCCAGGAACGGGCTGTGAACCAGGAACGGGCTGTGAACCAGGAACGGATTGCGAGTCCGGATCCGGGGACCTTCCGTGACTGACATCGAGGCGGAGGAGCGTCCTCGGATCAGGCCGTCGACTCGCGTCGTGCTGCACGACCTGGCAGTGCGTCGTGACCGGGACGAGTGGATCGTGGGCCGTATGGCCACCCGAACCTTCGTCGCCATGCCGGTGGTTGGAGCAAGGGCGGTGGAACTCCTGGGCGACGGGCTGAGCGTGGCCCGCACGGCGGCGATGCTGCGTGAGGAGACCGGTGAAGAGGTCGAGATCACGGATTTCGTCAGGGATCTGGCCGCCCTGGGGTTCGTGGCACGGATCGGGGACTGCCCGATTCCGGACATCGAACCGCCACGCGCGTCCCTGCCACGACTCCGCCCGCCCCACGCCCGGTTCGCCCTGCACCCGGCGCTTCCCGTATGCGTCGGAGCACTGCTGGTGGCTGCCGTCACTGCCCTGATCTGCCGCCCCGGCTTGCGGCCCGGCTACCGCGACCTGCTGTGGAGTCCGCACGGCAGCCTGGTCCTGTTCACCGGAGCGGCAGCCGGGTGGGCGCTGGTGCTGGCCCACGAGCTGGCGCACCTCGTCACCGCCCGCGCCGCCGGCGTGCCGGGGAGGATGCGGCTGGGCACCCGGCTGCAGTTCCTCGTCATGCAGACCGACATCAGCGGCATCGAGCTCGCGCCCCGCCGCCACCGGCTGACGGCCTACCTGGCCGGTATCGCCCTCAACCTGTGCGTCGCATCGTCCCTGGTCCTGATCCTCGCCCTGGCAGACACCGGTCCAACGGCCCACCGGTTGCTGTCTGCAGCCCTGCTGCTGGCCCTGATGCCGCTGCCCTTCCAGCTCATGGTGTTCACCCGTACGGATCTGTACTTCGTGCTCCAGGATCTCACCGGCTGCCGGAACCTGTACGGCGACGGTCTCGCCTACGCCCGGTACCTGTCCCGGCGGGCGCTGCGATCGCTGCGTCCGGGGAGGACCACCGGGGCGGACGACCCGAGCACGCGATTGCCCCCGCACGAGCGCCGGGCCGTTCGCCTCTACAGCGTCGTCCTCGTGGTCGGCACGGTGGCCTGCCTGACGTTCATGGCCGCCGTCACCCTTCCTGTCGACGTCACCTTGCTGGTCCGCGCGGCACGGGGCCTGGGGCCGGAGCACGGCCTTGCGCGCGAGGCCGACTCGGCGGCAGTACTGATCACCCTGGGCGGAATCAACGTCCTGTGGGTGGTGACCCGGTGGCGCAACCGCCCGTCACGCAGGGCTGCGGGAGTGACCTGAAAGCGGCCCTTCCAGGGCGCTCGCGCTATGCGGGGCGCCGGTTCGGCCCTCGCGGGGATCGTGAGTAGCTTGGCCCGTGCCTCACCGGAAGTTGGGTGGTAAGCGCGTTCCGTCATGAGTGCATCGTCCCGCGCTGCGACGTGCTGGACGCCGGGCTTCCGGCTGGGGTCGGCCGACGGCAAATCCGGATGAATTGCTCAACTAGCTGCATGTATAGGCCTGTTGAGTGCGCGGTGCGCGAGTGGAGACCTTCGCCGGTCTATTGACGGCGAGAGAAAACGCTTACTACTTTGTGCGCACTCGTCGGTGTCAGAGCGACGGTGAACGATCACGCGCGACAGAGGAGAGACCATGAAGCTTCTTCGCCTGGCCACGGCCGCAGGTGCCGCCGTTCTGATCACGTTGGGGGCCGCGGGGCAGAGCTGGGCGTCGACGCCCATCGCCCGGTGGTCGACAGGTGCTCCCGGGCCCGTGACCCGGCTGACGCTTCCGATGGCGTTCGATGCCGCGCCCGACGCGTCGGGGATCTACTTCGCGTACTACACCACCCTGGAGAGCGGGACCCGGCCGTACGCGGGCTTCCAGCCGAAGCCCGCCGGTGCCGATGGGAAGCCCAACCTGCAAGCGGTGTTCAGCTCGTTCAACGCCGACGCCACCACCACGGACAGCAACTGCACGTACGGCGCCGACGGCGGGGCCGGGGTCAGCTGCGCCGTGCGTTTCGCCTACACCAAGGGGACGATGTACGGCCTTCAGCTGGAACGGGCGAGTGACGACGGCACGACCCAGCTGATGACCGGTGACGTGGTGAACACCGCGACGGGCGCGCACGTGGCGCACATCGGCAGCTTTCGGCTCCCCATCGCATCGGGTCGCTTCAAGCCCGCGGACCAGGGCTTCGTCGAGCCGTACCTCACCGCCGGATGCACGCAGCAGGTCACCGTGGTCTACGGCGCTCCTGTCGGGACCGAGGGCGGCACCGACTACACGGGCGGCCTGCCCACGGTGACCGATCCCGCTTCGGGCAGCTGTCTGAGTTCGACCTCGACCGTCACGGGCGGCGGGCAGCAGGTCACGGTGACCGGTGATCAGTACGCGCCGGCAGGTCGGACGGGCGGGGTGCGGCGGTAGGGCGCGTCAGGCGGGAGGGGCGCGGCGGTAGGGCGCGACGGGTCGGGGTGAGGTGGCAACTGTCGTGCGACGTGAGCCACTTGCCCGGTAGTTACCGGAAGGCCGCCGAGCGGAACCGGTGGGACAGTAGCTCAGTAGCTCAGTAGCTCAGTAGCCCGGTGGCCTCGGTGGTCCCATGCCCCGGTCGCCCGCCTCCGTCTCACCCCCGCAGCGTCACGTCGTGCGGCCCGTCGAACGCCGCCAGGCACCGTACGGTCCTCGGCGTCCGCAGCCCCTCGTTCTCCAGGAACAGCCGTCGTGCCGCGGCGAACCGGACTTCGTCGCCCGTCACCTCCGACGCCTCGTCGTACAGGGCGTGGAGCGCGTCCGTCATCCCGGCGTCGTCGTCCGCGCCCGCTCCCCAGACGTCCCAGAGCAGGGTTTCGGTCCGGTTGAGCGCGGCGAGGTCCAGCCGTACGTTGCCCGCCACGAACCACAGGCCGATCAGTGAGGCGTCCGGGATCCGGAGCCCGAAGGTCTTCGGGTCCGCCTCGCCCGCCCGGATGGCCCGCCATGCGGCGCCCGCGACCAGGAAGCGGTCGCGCGGCACGTCCATGGTGTCGAACGGGGCCGCGTACCGCGCCGCGATCGTGGGATCGGTCAGTTCCGCGTCCGCGAGCAGCCAGCCGCGCCGGGCGTCCCAGTACTCGGTGACCACATGGTCGTCGTGGAAGCCGTCCGTGCCGAAGTAGTCGGCGAAGCCGGACCGCAGCCGGGCGGGTACGCCCGCGTGGCGCAGGAACGAGCAGTGCAGCAGGGCGATGTCGCGGCAGACCCCGACGAAGCGGTCCGCGGGCGCCCTCGGTTCGGTCAGCGGTGCGTCGTTCCGGTCGGTGATGATCCGCAGGATGTCGTCCGTGTAGCGCGTCTCGGCGTCGTGGTGCAGACGGTCCTCGGGGATGGTGTGGCCGAAGGCCTCACCCTCCAGGCGGTGGATCACCAAGTCCCGTGCTGTGCGGGCGAGTTCGGCCGGGTCGGTGGGCAGGGCCGCATAGCGCGGGGTCAGTGCCCCGGGGTCGGAGAAGACGCTCTGTGCGGTGTAGAACTCTGCGACTTCCGGCGTGAGGCTGGTGGACGGCATGGTGGACGGCATGACGGGGCCCCGGATTCCTGTCGATCTTCCTATCGGTCACACGTTCGATTAGTGGACCGGTGGGCCTACCGTGCCAAATTTCCCCGTCGCGCGTCCAGGTGTTCGCCGGGTTGCGTGTGCCCGCGTGTGCCCGCGAAGAAGGTGGACAGGGCAACTTGCAAGGCTTCCTGTCCATCTCGTACCGTGACCGCCATGGTCGCCAACCCCGCCGAACCCGGATCCGAACAGATCGCCGCAGAGCTGGCGGCCGTTCTCGGGCGGGTGGCACGGCGGCTCAGGCAGGCGTCTCCCGGCCTCGAACTCACGCACTCGCAGCGGTCCGCGCTCGCCCTGTTGGAGAGGGAGGGACCGACGACCACCGCCGCCCTGGCCCGCATCGAGCTGGTCCGGCCGCAGTCCATGCGGCTGACCGTCGGCGCGCTGGAGCAGCGGGGGTTCGTGGCGCGCGCCCCCGATCCGACCGACGGGCGGCAGTCCGTCATGTCGGTCACCGACCTCGGCCGCCGTACGCTCGCGGCTGTACGGGCCGACAAGCAGGGCTGGCTGGCCCGTGCCATCGGCGAGGAACTCGACGGGGCGGAGCGGCGCACGCTCGTCGAGGCCGCCGCGCTCCTCGAACGGTTGGCACAACGGTGAGGACGGAGCCGAAGGCGGTGACGGTCCCAGCGGCAGAAGCGGCAACCCGGACCGGCACGGCTGTGTCCGGGACCAGCACCGGTTTCGGCGCCCGGCTCACCGCGCCGCTCCTCCTCGGCTCGCTGCTCAACCCGCTCAACACCACCATGATCTCCACCGGACTGGTGGCGATCGGCCACGACTTCGGCATCGGCGCGTCCAGCACCGTGTGGCTGGTGTCGGTGCTCTACCTCGCCAGCGCGGTCGCCCAGCCGGTGCTCGGCAGGCTCGCCGACTCCGTCGGGCCGCGCCGGGTCTTCCTCGCCGGGCTCGTGGTCGTCCTGGCGTCCGGGCTCGTCGGCGTCCTGGCCCCCGGTTTCGGCTGGCTGATCGCCTCCCGGCTGCTGCTCGGTATCGGTACGTCGGCCGCGTACCCCGCTGCCATGGCCGTACTGCGTGCCGAGTCGCGCAGGCTCGGCCGGCCCACCCCGCGTACCGTCCTCGGCCGGCTGTCCTTCGCCGCGCTCGGCAGCGCCGCCGTCGGGCCCACCCTCGGCGGGCTGCTCGTCGCGACCTGCGGCTGGCGCGGCATCTTCGCCGTCAATGTGCCGCTCGCCCTCATCGCCTTCGTCTGCGCCCTCCGGTGGATCCCCGAGGACAGCGCAGTGGAGGCGGGTACGGACCGCGAACCGGCCGGGCTCGACGTGCTCGGCATCGTGCTCTTCACCGGCGCGCTCACCGCGCTGGTCTTCTTCCTGCTCGATCTGGCCCACCCGGTCTGGTGGCTGCCGGTTCTCGCCCTCGTCCTCTCCGCCGCCCTCACCCGGTGGCAACTGCGCTGCCCGCACCCCTTCATCGACCTGCGGATGCTCGGCCGCAACCACGCACTCGCCCGTACGTACCTGCGGCACGGTCTGAGCTATCTCGTCATCTACTGCGTGATGTACGGCTTCACCCAGTGGCTGGAGGAGGGCCGCGGCCTCTCCTCCCTGCACACCGGCCTGCTGATGCTGCCCATGTCGGTGACCGCGCTGGTGTGTTCGCTGCTCGGAGCCCGTACGAAGGGGATCCGTGCGCCCCTCACCGTGGCGGCCGTCCTCGTCACCGCGGGCAGCGCGCTCCTCGTCGTCGCCTCCGGCGCGACGCCGATCGCCGTACTGCTCCTCACCGGGGCCTGCTTCGGCATCCCGCAGGGGCTCATCGGCACCAGCAACCAGGCCGCCGTGTACGAGCACGCGCCCGCCGACGCCGTCGGGTCCGCCGCCGGACTCCAGCGGACCGCCCAGTACCTGGGAGCCATCACGGCCTCCAGCCTCATCGCCCTCGCCTACGGGCAGCGGGCCAGTGACGGCGGGCTGCATCTGATGGCCGCCGTCTCCGTTGTCCTCGGTCTGGTGCTCGTCGCACTGACCGTCTCAGACCGGGCACTGCATGCCCGTAACCGAAAGAGAGCTTCGTCATGACTGCCACCACCCTCGACGCGAAGACCGCGCTGATCCTCGTCGATCTCCAGAAGGGCATCGTCGGCCTGCCGACCGCGCACCCGATCGACGAGGTCGTCGCCCACGCCGCCGAACTGGCCACCGCGTTCCGTGCGCACGACCTGCCGGTCGTTCTCGTACGGGTCACGGGTGGCGCCCCCGGCCGCAACGAGACGCCGGGCGGCCGGGGCACGCCCCCCGCGGACTGGGCCGAGCTGGTTCCCGAGCTGGGCCGGCAGGACAGCGACATCGTCGTCACCAAGCAGACGTGGGGCGCCTTCCACGGCACCGACCTCGACATGCAGCTGCGCCGCCGCGGCGTCACCCAGGTCGTCCTGGGCGGGGTGGCCACGGCCATCGGCGTCGAGTCGACGGCCCGGTCGGCGTACGAGCACGGGTACCACGTGACCATCGCCACCGACGCCATCACCGACATGGACGCGGAGATGCACCGCAACTCCGTGGAGCGGGTCTTCCCGCGTCTCGGCGAGTCGGACACCGCCGCCGCGATCATCGAGCTGCTCGGCTGAGCCCTGGCGCAGTGATTGGCGTGGGCCGGTCCTGACGTCACATCTGCGGGGCCGGGGCCATCCCCGTCTTGGCACCGGCCCCGCACAGCGGCACCACCACGGACCGCCCTCCGGTGACTCCGCCCGCCGCGACGGCGGCCCAGCAGGCCACCCCCGTCGACTCGACGTACAGCCCCCGGGCCGCCAGGTCGCGCTGGGCGGACCTGATCTGGTCCTCGGTGACCGTCAGGAACGTGCCGCCGGACTTCCGTACGGCGGCCAGGATCTGCCGGGCGCGCGGGGGGCGGGGGATGGCGATCCCCTCGGCCAGGGTGGTGGCCGCCGGACGGTCCGCGCCCGCCGGGCCGTCCGCGCCCGCCAGATGATCCGCGCCCGTTGGGTGATCCGCGCCCGCCAAATGATCCGCGTCCACCAAGTCGTCGGCGCCTGCCCGGAATGCCGTGGCCAGCGGGGAGACCGCCTCGGCCTGGACCGCGTACAGCGCCGGGCGCTCGGTGATCAGCCCGTGCGCGGACAACTCGTCGACGGCCAGCGCGGCGCCGAGCAGCAGGGTGCCGTTGCCGACGGGAAGCACGATCACGTCGGGGAGCCGGCCGCCCCACTCCTCCCAGAGTTCGTACACATAGGTCTTCGTGCCGTGCAGGAAGTACGGGTTGAAGACGTGCGACGCGTAGAACGTGCCGGGGACGTCGGCGGCTGCGCGGGCCGCCGAGGCTGTCGCGTCGCGGTCGCCCGGGACCCGTCGCAACTCCGCTCCGTGCGCCCGGATCTGCTCGGCCTTCTTCGCCGACGTGCCCTCGGGCACGTACACCGTGCACGGCAGCCCGGCGCGTGCGCAGTACGCCGCGACCGCCGTCCCCGCGTTGCCGCTGCTGTCGGCGACGACCCGTCCGGGGGCGAGCCTCCGGGCCAGTTCCGCGAGCATCACCGCGCCCCGGTCCTTGAAGGAGAGGGTGGGCATCAGGAAGTCGAGCTTCGCGGAGACGGTGCCGGTGAGGGGCACGAGCGGGGTGCGCCCCTCGCCGAGAGTGACCGCCGCGGGGCCGGCCAGCGGCAGCGCCTCCGCGTACCGCCACAGCGAATTGACCCGTGCGGCCAGGGAGTTGAGAGGGACGGCGCCGGGTGTGAAATCCAGGTCCCAGGGGCCGCGGCACCGCGGGCAGCACCACGGCGCCGTGTCGACGGGGGAGGTCGTGGAGTCCACCGGGCAGCGGTACGTGATCGTCACGGGTCGAGCGTAGCCGCGGGCCGACCCGGTGGCCGGAAGAGGTGGTGGGACGGGCGTCCGGCACCTGCGCCCCCAATTGCCGGTCGGTCTAAACACCCGTCATCACTTCGAGTGAAACCCTGGCCTTTGGTTGCGGTCAACAACCCACGGTTGTCACGCTGTTGCGGTCTGTCAACCTTCATGGGGAGTGGCCAGTGACTTTCGGTGAGCAGCCGGCCTATCTACGCGTCGCGAGTGACCTTCGGCAGAAGATCACCGACGGTTCACTGCCACCGCACACCAGACTGCCGTCGCAGGCTCGCATCCGTGAGGAGTACGGCGTCTCCGACACCGTCGCTCTCGAAGCGCGCAAGGTGCTGATGGCCGAGGGGCTGGTCGAGGGCCGCTCCGGATCGGGTACGTACGTCCGCGAGCGTCTCGTCCCGCGCCGTATCGCCCGCTCCGGCTACCGGCCGGCCGAGGGTGCGACGCCGTTCCGTCAGGAGCAGGCGGACGAGAGCGCGCACGGCACATGGGAGTCCAGCAGCGAACAGGACGTCGCGGACACCGACATCGCGCTGCGGCTCAACGTCCCGCCGGGCGAGCGGGTGATGCGTACGAGATACGTCTACCGCGACGCAGGCGAAACGATGATGCTGTCCACCTCCTGGGAGCCTCTGGGTATCACCGGGCGTACGCCGGTGATGCTCCCCGAGGAGGGGCCGCTCGGCGGCTGCGGTGTCGTCGAGCGGATGGCGGCGATCGATGTCGTCGTGGACAACGTGGCGGAGGAAGTGGGCGCGCGGCCCGGACTGGCGGAGGAACTGCTCGCGCTCGGCGGGGTGCCCGGCCATGTGGTGCTGGTCGTCTCCCGGACGTACTACGCGTCGGGGCGGCCGGTGGAGACCGCGGACATCGTCGTCCCCGCCGACCGCTACCGGGTCGCGTACCACCTGCCGGTGAAGTGAGCCGGTCCGGATGACCTGTCACCTGCCGCCTTGTCGTGGTGGGGAGTTGGCGTAGCCGCATCGGGGTGATCCCGTGCCGGGCCCACGGGTTGGTCTCGGCGCGTTGTCAACTCCCGCCGATGCGGCGGAAGTCCGGCCGTGTCAGGTGGTCGTGGCTGCCGTCGATCGCTCGGTGAAAATTGCAGAGTGGCTTGATGCGTACCTCTTTGTGTAAATGCGTATCCGCTGCGTGAGGGTCAGGCGTAGGCTCCGGCATATGCGGATTGCGGTTTCCTGGGGATCAACGACCACCTGCACACCGGCGTACGACGGGGGCACACGATGACGGACGGCGGTGTCGCGCTCCCTTGGCAGGTGATACGGCGCGACGACAACGGCAACCGCTATCGCGTCGGTAGTTACGCGACGAGGGACGAGGCGCAGCGGACCGCTGACACCCTCGATTCCCACGGGCACACACAGCTCTACTGGATCGAGCGCGTCGGGCAGAGCGTTCCGTAGCCGTTCGGCACCCCGTTCGCCGTTGACCGGCCGCTGTGGCAGCCGTCGTGTGGCAGCAGTCTTGCGGCGGCCGGTGGTCGGTAGGCTCCGGGTATGGCTGATCGGGTAGTTGTGGGTGGAGCGTTGTACGACCAGGGGCGGCTGCTGGCCGCGCGCCGTAGCGCCCCGCCCGAGCTGGCGGGACGCTGGGAACTGCCCGGCGGGAAGCTGGAGCCGGGGGAGGGCGCCGAAGAGGCGCTGGTGCGCGAGCTGCGCGAAGAGCTGGGCGTGGAGGCGGAACCCCTGGAGCGGATTCCGGGCGAGTGGCCGCTCAAGCCCGGACTCGTTCTTCAGGTATGGACCGCCCGGCTGGTCTCCGGCGAGGCGAAACCCCTGGAGGACCACGACGAGCTGCGCTGGCTCGGCCCGCACGAGATCGACACCGTGGACTGGCTCGACCAGGACCGGCCCGCCGTGGCCGAGGCCGCCCGCCGGCTGGCTGCCGGGGTGTGGACCTGACCCACCACCGGCGGTGTGCGGGGACGCGGGCGTCGGGGTGCGGGTGCGGAAGTGCGCGAAACCCCCGAATTGTGTGCGCTTGTCCCCGTGTGCGTCAGGTGCGGGCATAAGGCCGATAGCGCATGGTAAATAGCGGGTATGTGCAGAATGACCCCATGAATCGGGATGCATGGGGTGCATGCCCGTGGTCGGCCTTGGGAAGTGAGCGGTTTGATCGGCACCGAAGGCGGATGCGCCCAGTGGACCTTCCCCGCCGAGCCCGGCGCCGTACGTGTCGCGCGCCGGGCCGTGCGGGACACCCTGCGCACGTGGGAGCTGCACGAGCCGTTCGGTGATATCGCCGTACTGCTCGTGAGCGAACTGGTGACCAACTCGCTGCGCCATGCCACCGGGCCCATCGGAGTCCGGGTCGCCCGGCTGGATCAAGCCGGTCTTCGCGTGGAGGTTTCGGATCCGCTTCCGGATCCGCCCCGGGAGCGGTCCGCGGGACCCGATGACGAGGGGGGCCGGGGCATTCAGCTGGTGGCCTGCTCCGCACAGCGCTGGGGGACGCAGCACGGCAGATCGGGCAAGACCGTGTGGTTCGAGCTGGCTCAGCCTGGTTAGAAGTGGGGTGGGACGACGAGCGCGGTAGTCGTGTCCGAAAATGACTGAGACCGTGCTGTGATCGTGAACGCCGTGCCGGTGAGGGCCGTAGTGCTGAATACTGCGGATGCCACCTAGGCCGGTCCGGTGCGTGGTGAGCTGGAGGGGACGGTCGCGTGAGCGATATATCTGGTGCGACGGGCGATGTCGTATGGCAGAGCAGTCCGCCCGGCTCGATCTATGACTACATCAGGGTGGCCTCGTTCTCGATCGGGGCCGACGGGCTGGTGGAGCAGTGGAGCAAGCGGGCCGAGGAACTGTTCGGGGTGTCCGCGCGCGATGCCGTGGGTGCGGACCCGATTGAAGTGTTCATGCCCGCGGAGTTGCGTGGCAGAGGTCGTAGCCGGGTCGCGGAGATACTCGACGGCAAGGAGTGGACGGGCCTGGTCCCCTTCCGGTTGCCCGACCGGCCGGAGATCCACGGGCTCGCCGAGCTCTATGTGATGCCCAGCGAGACGGCGAACGGCGAACGGGCCGCGGTCTGCATCGTCGTCGACGTCAGGGTGCTGCGCCACATCGAAACGGACCTCGCGGCCTCGCAGGCCATATTCGGCCAATCTCCCTTCGGTTTCCTGCTGTTCGGTACGGACCTCACGGTGCGGCGCGTCAACCGGCGGTTCGCCGCTCTCTTCGGCGACGACGTGGCGGAGCACCGGGGCCGTACGGTCCACGACTACCTGGCCCGGCCCGAGGCCGACCGGATGACCGCCGCGCTCCAGCGGGTCCTGGAGACCGGTGACCCCGTCACCGACCTCCAGCTGATCGGTTCCCCGCCGGGCAGCCCCGAGCGCAGGCACTGGTCGGTCAACCTCTACCGGGTGCACAGCGGAGCGGGCGTCCCCATCGGGGTCGCCGGCCTGGGCACCGATGTGACCCGCCGCCATGTCGCGGCCCGTGAGGCGGCCAACGCCCGGCGCAACCTCGCCCTGCTCAACGAGGCGGGCGCCCGCATAGGGAACTCCCTCGATCTGGAGACCACCGCCCGCGAACTCCTCGACGTCTCCGTCCCCGGCTTCTGCGACCTGGCCTCCGTCGACCTGTACCAAGGACTGCTGGCCGGGGACGAGGCCCCGAAGGGCAGCGCCGACGGCAGTGCGGAACTGCGCCGCGTCGCCTATGCCAGCGCCGTTTCGGACGTTCTGCTGAAGGGGTCGGAGGACGGCCCGAGGCTCGGCGCCGTACACCGCTACGCCTTCCACTCGCCCTGCGCGCGGGCCCTGCGCACCGGCCGGGCGCGCTCCGTGCCGGGCGCCGAGGGCAGCCATGTCCAGTCCACCCTCGCCGTGCCGATGGTCGCCCACGACACGGTGGTGGGGCTCGTGCAGTTCTCCCGTACGAAGGGCAGCGAACCCTTCGGGGAGCGCGACCGGTCCCTCGCCGTGGAACTCGCCTCGCGCGCCGCCGTCTGTATCGACAACGCCCGGCTCTACCGGCGTGAACACGAACGGGCGCTGATACTGCAGCGCTCCCTGCTGCCGCCCGGCGACCCCGAGGCGGCCGGGCTCGACATCGCCTGCCGCTATCTTCCGGGCAACACGGCGAGCGAGGTGGGCGGCGACTGGTTCGACGTCATCGAGCTGCCCGGTCACCGCACGGCCCTGGTCGTCGGCGACGTCATGGGACACGGGCTGCGGGCCGCGGTCGCCATGGGTGAACTCCGCACCGCGGTGAGGACCTTGGCGCTGCTCGACCTGGAGCCCGCCGAAGTCCTCGAAGCGCTCGACGAGATCGCCCGGGGCCTCGGCACGCCGAGCGGCACCCAGCAGGCCTCGCGCGCCGCCCACAAGTCCCGCGAGGCCGACCTCTCCGAGGTCTACCTCGCGACTGCCGTGTACGCGGTGTACGACCCGATCACCCGCCGCTGCACCTTCGCCAACGCCGGGCACCTGCCGCCCGTCCTGGTCGAACCCGGCGAGGACGCGCTGCTGCTCGACGTACCGCCGGGCATGCCGCTGGGGGTCGGAGGTGAACCCTTCGAGGAGATCGAGGTCGAGATACCGGAGGGCGCGCTCCTGGCCCTCTACACCGACGGCCTCGTGGAGTCCCGCGAACACCCGCTGGACGAAGGACTGCGTGCCTTCCGCAGCGCCCTCACCCACTCCGAGCGCCCGCTGGAAGACATCTGTGACCACGTCCTCAGCACGCTGGACACCCAGCACGGCGAGGACGACATCGCCCTGCTGATGGCCCGTATGCAGGGGCTGCCCACCGAGGCGGTCGGCGACTGGCAGCTGCCGCGCGAGCCGCGTTCGGTGGGCCGGGCCCGTGAACTGGCGCGGGAGCAACTGGTGTCCTGGGGCCTGGAGGACCTGGTCGACACGACCGAACTGCTGGTCAGCGAACTCGTCACCAACGCCCTGCGGTACGGCGAGGGCGAGATCCGGCTCCGGCTGCTGCTCGACCGCACGCTGGTCTGCGAGGTCTGGGACGCGGGCCTGGTCCAGCCCCGGCGGCGGCGGGCGCGCGACACGGACGAGGGCGGCCGGGGCCTGCAACTGGTCGGGATGCTCAGCGCGGCCTGGGGATCACGGCGCACACCGCGGGGCAAGACGGTCTGGTTCGAACTGGCGCTGCCGGACGGGTCGCCGGAGGCCGAGCTGAGTGTGGAGCAGCTGCTGAGCATGTACTGAGGCAGGTCGCTCGGCGGGGCGGGACCACGGACGTGTCAGAACCGGCCGCCGCCCCTCCGGCCACGCGTACCGCCGCCCCCGAAGCTGCCGGGACCGCTCCCGAAGCCCCTGCCCGCGCCGAGCCGTCCGCCGAGAACGATTCCGCCGAGCAGGGCGCCGCCCGTCCCGTCGCCACGGCCGCCGCCCGTGCCTCCGCCGTACCGGACGCCGTACTCCCGTACGTCCTGCTCGGCGAGGTGCTGGGCGTCCCCGGCCAGCGAGTCGGCCTGCTGGACCTCGGCCAGCGCGGCCCGCGCGTCCTGCGGGGCGAGCGCGTGGGACTCCGCCAGGTGACGTTCGGCCTCCGCGAGCCGGGTACGGGCCCGGCTGCCGACCGCCCCGCGGTTCGTCGTGATGCGGTCGGCGGCGGCGGCGACCGTGGAGCGCGCCGCTAGCGTGGCGGACGCGAGCAGGTCTGCGGCCCGCCGGGTGCCCGCCTCACGGTCACCGAGCCCCGCCAGCGCCTCGTCGAGTCCGGCACCGGCCTCGGCGATCCTGCGCAGCGCGTCGATCGGGTCGTAGCGGCCCGCCTGCTCGCGCCGTACGTCGGCGACGGCCGACTCCGCCCGTGCGATGCGCCCTCGCAGGTCCGCCGTGGACGTCCCGGCGGCCGTGTCCCCGAGCAGCCCGTGCGCCTCGGACAGATCGGTCCCGGTGTCCGCCAGCGCACCCGCCAGTGCGGCCTCCGCGCCGGAGGTCTCCCGGGCGGTGCGGTCGACCGCGCCGACGAGGACGGTCGCCTGCCCCACCGCGCCCTCGGCGGCCCGCACGTACACGGCGGCCTTGGCGTTGTCGCCGGTGTCCGCGGCCTGCCGGGCCGTGTCGAGGGCGGAGGTCGCGAAGAGCAGCCGGTCCTTGGCCTGCTCGACGTTCCCCGCGACGGCGGCCGTCGCGGAGTCCGCGTACCGCTGCCGGAGCCCGGCGAGCGTGGCCCCGGCGGCGCCGGTCCGCCCGGCGGTCTCCCGGAAGGCGGTCTCCGCGGCTGCCAGGGCCTGCGGGGCGTTCCGCTCCAGGGCCCGCAGCCGGTCGAAGTCCTCCGCCTCCTCGTCGAGGCGCCGGTTGGCCTCCGCGCACCGTTCGATGATCTCCTCCAGCAGTCGGCGCCGCTCCGTGTCACCCTCGGCCGGACCGCCCTGCGGAGGACGCGGCGGGGCGTCGTCGAGCTGCTGGCGGAGCCGGAAGGCGGTGGCGAGCTCGCTCTGCGCGTACGACAGCGCCGCCGTGAAGGGCCGCGCCGCCTCCTCGCCGAACCCGGCCGCAGCGACGCCGAGTTCCTCCGTACTGGTACGGACCGCGTCGTCGGTCCCGACCAGCAGCTGCCCGGCCTCGGCGTCGAGCTGGGAGAGCGGGACCGCCGCCGGGCCGCCGCCCCAGCCCTGCTGCTGTGCGCCGCTGCCGGGAGTGGTCCTGGTCTCGGCGCGCTGCCGTCTGCGGGTGTACGCGTAGATCGCCAGCCCGCCGATCACGATCACCACGATGAGCGGCACGAGAAGGGCCCCGGTCCCCATGTCGGTGGTGCCGCTGCCCAGGTCGGCCCTGCCGGGGGTGACGGCCCCGGCGGGCACCGGCGGCCCGGCGGGCGACAGCGCCGGCGGATCCGCCGCGACGGCCGTCGGGACAGCCGCGGCCAGCAGACATACCGCGGTGAGCGCGGCGGCCAGGGCGGCGCGGTGCGGCCGTGCGGATATCTCGGGCGGCGTCACATTTGGGAGCGTATGACCGTCCTGGGTGTCCCGCTACCGCGGCTACGCTGTGGGCTCGATTCGCACAGCTCGTGGGGGGCATCGGTGCAGGAACGACCCTTCGGCGTACGCATACGCCGCATCCGGTTCCGCAGATGGCTGAGGTGGGCGGCGCCGGCACTCGCCGTCCTGGTGGTGGTTCCCGTGCTCACCGCGGGGGTCACACTCCGCCTCAACGACGCGGGGGACTACCGGGACGGCACCCGCACCCGCGGCCGTGACGCGATCTGGCTGGGCCACGCCTGGGTCGACGGGCGCAAGAAGGACGCCGACGTGGACGCGCTCGCGAAGCGGCTGGAGGGGACGGGCCTGCGGGACCTCTACGTCCACGCGGGGCCGCTGGAACACGACGGCACCCTGCCCGCCGACCGCTACGCACGGGCGACGTGGCTGATCGACGCCGTGCACCGCAAGCTCCCCGGCGTACGCGTCCAGGCCTGGCTCGGCGACAAGCTGTCCACCGAGAGCCCCGACGGTCTCGACCTCGCCGACGCCGCGACCCGCGGCGCGATCGTCGTCTCCACCCGGGGGATCGTCGACGCCGGGTTCGAGGGGGCGCACTTCGACCTGGAGCCGCTGCACTCCGGTGACCGCCACTACCTGTCACTCCTGGACGACCTGCGGAGCCTCACCAGGGACCGGGGCGTCCTGCTGTCCGTGGCGGCCCATCAGATCGACCCGCTGCCCGCGACCCACACCGTCGCCGGGGCCCTCACGGGGCATCCCAAATGGTGGTCGCAGAAGTTCTTCGGGCAGGTCGCCCGCAAGGTCGACCAGATCGCCGTGATGTCGTACGACACCTCGCTGCCGCTCCAGAGCCTGTACGGCGGCTATGTCGCCGAGCAGACCACGCTGGCCCTCGAAGTCACCCCCGACAGCACGGACCTGCTGATGGGGCTGCCCTTCTACCACGAGACCAAGCCCGGCCACCTCGCCTCGGCCGAGACGGTCGCGGCGGCGGTGCGCGGGGTCCGGCTCGGGCTGGGCCGCGAGGACCGTCAGCGCGAACGGTTCGGGGTCGCGCTGTACGTCGACTTCGCGGCCACCGGGACCGACTGGACGGCGTACCGCAAGGGCTGGTGCTGAACCCGCGCCGGTACGGGACGTGAACCGGCGCTCGCACGACACATGAGCCCGCGCCCGTACGAGACGTGAACCCGTGCCCGTACGACACGTAGAAGGGAGCCGACGGCGTCAGGACCGTCGGCTCCCCGGTCGAACTGACCGGCACATGGGGGTGCGGGGGCTGGTCCCATGTGCCGGCCGGTCTCAGTGGCGCGTCAGGAAGCGACGCGCGGCAGCTCCCGGGTGGCGCCGAGACCGCCGAGCCAGACCGCGGACGGCTTGGCGGTACGGGCGAAGGTCTCCGGGTCCACCGAGATCAGCCCGAACGTGGGGCGGTAGGAGCCCCACTCGTAGTTGTCCAGCGCGCTCCACGCCAGGTACCCGGCGATGTTGAGGCCGTCCTCGATGGCGTCGGCCACCGCGCTGAGCGCTCCGGTGTAGTAGTCGACACGGCGGGCGTCGTCCGCGGTCGCTATGCCGTTCTCGGTGACCACCAGCGGGACGTCGCCGACGACATCGGCGGTGTGCCGCAGCGCGTGGCCGACGGCCTCCGGGTAGTACTCCCACTGCGTCAGGGTGCGCTCGGCGTCCTCGGGCGCGGGGATCGGACCGTCCTGGCCGATCTTGGTCCGGGTGTAGGACTGGACACCGATCCAGTCGTCGCCGCGCGCCGCCTCGATGAAGACGTCCTCGCGCGGGTGACGGTAGGCGGCGGTGACGTCCTCGGCGCCGGGCAGCGCCTGGTAGACCTGGTTGGCGATCGTCCAGCCGGCCTGGATCTCCGGGTTGATGGCCTTGACGGCCTTCATGGCCGCGTGGTGCGCGGCGATGATCGCGTCCGTCGTGTCGGCGTCGGGCGTCGGCAGACCGGCGGGCGGGAAGCCGTCGTTGCCGGACTTGGCGAGACCGGCCATCACGGCGATCATGTTCGGCTCGTTGATGGTGCAGACGTACGGCACGCCCTCGCCGATGACCGGCGCGCAGGCCGCTACGTACCGGGCGAACAGCTCGACGGCGCCCTCGGCGGTCCAGCTGCCCCGCTCCTCGAACCAGCGCGGCACGGTGAAGTGGTGCAGCGTGACCATCGGGCGCAGACCGCGCGCGATCGCACCCTCGACCATGCGCCGGTAGTGCGCCAGCTCGGCGCGCGAGAAGTGGCCCTCGGCGGGCTCGATGCGGGCCCACTCGATGCTGAACCGGTAGTCGGTGAAGCCCAGTTCGGCCAGCAGGTCCATGTCCTCGGACCAGCGGTGGTAGCTGTCGCACGCGTCCAGGCTCGGCTGCTCGACGTGCTCGGTACCGCTGTGCTCCTTGTACCACCAGTCGCTGTTGGTGTTGTTGCCCTCGATCTGGTGGGCGGCGGTGGAGGCCCCCCACAGGAAGCCGTCGGGGAACGGGGTCGGGGTGTGCGTCATCGATCTGTCTCTCTTTACGTACGTGAGGGGGGCAGGGAGGAGCGTCCTGCGCGGGGGGAAGTGGCGGCCCGGGGGCAGACCCGGGGGCGGCCTACTTCAGACCGGCGGTCGCGACGCCCTGGGTGAAGTGCCGCTGGAGCACGGCGAACAGCAGCAGGACGGGGAGCACCACGAGGAGGGACCCGGCCATCAGCATGCCGTTGGAGCCCGCCGACTGGTTCGGGTCGGTGGCGAAGGTCGCCAGCGCCACCGGCAGCGTGTACTTGTCCGGGTCGTTGGTCGCGATCAGCGGCCAGACGAAGTTGTTCCAGGACCCCAGGAAGGTGATGATCGACAGGGTCGCGAGGGCGGGCTTGACCAGCGGCATCACGATCCGCCAGAAGATGTACCACTCGCGGGCGCCGTCCATCCGGGCCGCTTCGAGCAGCTCGTCCGGGATCGACTGCATGAACTGCCGCATCAGGAAGACACCGAAGGCTCCGGCCGCGAACGGCAGTACCAGGCCCGCGTAGGTGTCGATCAGGTGCAGCTTGCTCATCAGCACGAAGAGCGGCAGCAGCATCAGGTTGCCGGGGACCATCAGGGCGCCCAGCACCAGCGCGAAGACCTTGTCACGGCCGGTGAACTTCAGCTTGGCCAGCGCGTAGCCGAGCATCGAG
Organism: Streptomyces sp. A 4/2; assembly: GCF_940670765.1. Lineage (GTDB taxonomy): Bacteria > Actinomycetota > Actinomycetes > Streptomycetales > Streptomycetaceae > Streptomyces. The sequence goes on along the minus strand of NZ_CALNVW010000003.1, from coordinate 108,675 downwards.
CAGAACACCAGGTTGCAGACGGTGACCAGCACCGCCACGATCACCGAGTTCATGAAGTACAGCGGCAGGTTCAGCTTGTCGAGCAGTTCGCTGAAGTGCGACAGGGTCCACTCGGTGGGGATCCAGACGGGCGGGCTCGCGCCCAGCTCGGCGTTGGTCTTGAAGGCGGAGAGCGCCATCCAGAGGAAGGGCGCCGACATGACCAGCAGACCGGCCGAGAGCAGGACGTAGACGAGCGGCTTCTTGAACCCGAGCTTCTTGCGGTCCGGGTTCTTGCGGTCCTTCCCGCCGGGGTTCTTCCAGCCGGTCGGCTCCGGTCCGGTCGCGTTCGGCCGGGGGGTCTTCTTCAGGCGTGCGCCGCCTGTGGCACGGATGTCGCTCACTTGGTGTTGTCCTTCAGCAGTCGGAGCTGGAGCACCGTGATGCCCATGATCACAACGAAGAGGACATACGCCATCGCGCTCGCATAACCCATGTGGAAGAAGTTGAAGCCTTCGCGGTACATGTCCAGCGACACCGTCAGAGTGGAGTCCGAGGGCCCGCCCTGGGTCATCACGAACGGCTCCTCGAACACATTGAGGTAGCCGATGGTGGTGATGATGGTCGCGTACAGCATCGTCGGCCGCAGCAGCGGCACGGTGATCCGGCGGAACTCCTGCCAGGCCCCGGCGCCGTCCAGCTTGGCCGCTTCCCGTACATCGGTGGGGATCGCCTGGAGTCCGGCGATGAAGAGCACCATGACCGTGCCCATGTTGCGCCACACGGCCATCGCGATCATCGACGGCATGGCGAGCGTCGTGGAACCCAGGAAGTCCGGTGCGGTCAGGCCCACTTCGGAGAAGAGGCCCGCGATCAGACCGTCCGACGGGTCCAGCACGAAGCGCCACACGACGGCGACGGCGACGATGGTGGTCACCACCGGGGCGTAGAACCCGATCCGGAAGAACGTACGCGCCCGGTCGATGCCGTTGTTCAGCAGTACGGCGACGACGAGGCCCAGGAGGATCGTCAGCGGAACCCCGACCACCACGAAGTACGCGGTGTTGAACAGCGACTTGATGAACTTGTCGTCGCTGAACAGGTGCGTGTAGTTGTCGAAGCCGATGAACTTGGCGCTGAGCGGGTCGGTGACGTTGCGCAGCCCGAAGTCGGTGAAGCTCATGACGAGCGTCGCGACGATCGGGAACGCCATGAACACGGTGAACAGCACGAGGAACGGGGTGGAGAAGAGCCATCCCGCCGCGTTCTGCACACCCATGGACCGGCGTCTGCCGTCCGGCCGGCGCTTCGAGGGCCCGGCGGCCGGGGACTTCGCAGTCCCCGGTGCCGCCTGCTTGTCGGCCGTCTCCGCGGCCGATCCGGTCGTGGTGCTCATGGTGCCTACTTCACGAGGCTTTCGATCTCGGACTGGGCCTTCTTGGCGGCGGCCTCGGCCGACGACTTGCCCTGGGTGACGGACTCGATGGCCGTGTCGACCTTCGAGGTGATCTCGGTCCACTTGGGCTGGACGGGAGAGGTCTTCGCCGTCTTCATCTGCTCGCCGTAGACCTTCAGGCTCGGGTCGGTGGCGAGCTCACCGGTCTTCCACGCCGAGGTGTTGGCGGGCAGGTCCTTGGACCGCTCGAACCAGTCGGCCTGGCCCTTGGTGTTGGTCAGGTACGAGATGAACGCCTTGGCCGCGTCCTTGTGGTCGCTGTCCTTGGAGATCACCAGGCTGGAGCCGCCCGCCATGGAGACCGAGGCCTTGTCGGCGGGGATCTTCGCGACGGCCCACTTGCCCTTGAGCTGCGGCTGGCCCTCGTTGATCATGCTGGTCTGCCAGGGACCACCGAAGAACATCGGGACCGTGCTGTTGCCGAAGTCCTTGATGACGTCGTAGCCGGGCTGGACGCTCTTCTTGATCAGGCCCTTGCTGAAGTACGAGCCGTACTCCTTGAACGCGCGGATCGCGGCGGGGCTGTCGATGACGACCTTGCCGTTGTCGTCCACGATCTCGCCACCGGCCGAGTACAGGAACGGGTAGAAGCTCTGCACCGTGTCCAGGCCGCTGGGCTGGATGTAGGCGCCCCACTTCGTGCCCTGCTTCTGGTAGGCGGAGGCGAGCTGCTCCATCTCCTTCCAGTTGCTGGGGGCCTTGTCGATACCGGCCTTCTTGGCCAGGTCGGTGCGGTAGTAGAGGACCCGGGTGTCGACGTACCACGGCACGCCGTACGCCTTGTCGTCGATGACGCCCTGCTTCCAGGAGGCGGGGAAGAAGTCACCCTCCTTGAACGTCTTGGTGTCGACCGGCTCCAGCACGCCGAGGTCGGCGAACTCTCCCATGTAGCTGCCGCCCATCTGCGCGATGTCCGGCATCGTGCCCGCGGCGGCTGCCGAGACCAGCTTCTGGTGGGCGACGTCCCAGCCGACCGGAGTCACCTTGACGGTGATGTTCGGGTTGGCCTTCTGGTATTCCTTCGCGACGTCCGCGAGCTTCTCGCCCTCGGCGCCCATGGCCCAGACGGTGAGCGTCTGCTTCTTGTCGGCGGCGACGCTCCCGCCACCGGAACTGCCGCACGCGGCGAGAGTGAAGGCCGACGCGATCGCGATGGCAGCCGATGCGGTTCTGGTGGCGCGGTTCATGGACGGCTCCTCCTTGAGCTTCCCCGATGTATGCGCTGTCTGTAAGCGCATACATCACTCTGTGGCACGTTCCCGGAAAGTTGCAAGGGGGGTCTTGGTCACACTCCCGTAACGGGAGTGACATCCAGGGTGTGTGGCTTTAAGTAAGTTATGCCGGAACTTTACGTATTGGAAGCGAAAGTGACCGATTTCGCTTCCGGCCGAGTGCGGGGGCGGGCGGAGCTTCCAGGGCACGGTGCGCGCACCCGATCCCGCTCGACCCCGCTCCTCCTTCCGTCCCCCCATTGCCGGTCGGTCTAAGGTCGCGCGCATGGGCGCTCTCTTCACACACGACTTCCCCTTCGACCCCTCGTACGGCCGCACCCTCGACGACCTGCTGCGGATCCCGGCCCCGGCCGCCCCCGACGGCTTCGACGCGTTCTGGCGGGCCAGGTACGAAGCCGCCAGGGAGGTCAGGACGGCGCCGGAGGTGGGCCCGCTGGAGGAAGAGCGGGACGGGGTCCGGGTCTTCGCTGTGACGTACACCTCGGTCGGCGGGGTGCGGATCGGCGGGCGGCTGGTGCTGCCCGCCGAGGGGCCGGTGGAACACGGCTTCGTCCTCGGCCACGGCTACGGGGGGCGCGACGCCGCCGGGCCCGACGTCCCGCTGCCGCTGCCCGGGTCGGCGGCGCTGCTGCCCTGCGTGCGGGGGATGGGTGACCGGAGCCTGCTTCCCGACGTCCCCGCCACGTCCGGCGCCCATGTCCTGCACGGCATCGGGTCGCCGGAGACCTATGTCATCGGCGACTGCGTGGCCGACCTCTGGTGCGCGGCGTCGGCGCTGCTGGAACTGGTCCCGGACCTGGCCCGCGCCGCCGGTTCGGGCCGCGGCCTGGGCTATCTCGGAGAGAGTTTCGGCGGCGGTCTGGGCGCGCTCGCCCTGCCCTGGGACGAGCGCTTCACGGCGGGCCAGCTGACGGTTCCGACGTTCGGCAACCATCCGCTGCGGCTGACGCTGCCGTGCGCGGGGAGCGGGGAGTCGGTGCGTACGTACCACCGTGCACACCCCGAAGTCACCGAGGTGCTGCGGTACTTCGACGCGGCGACGGCGGCCACCCGGGTGCGGGTGCCGGTGCTGGTCGCGGCGGCACTCTTCGATCCTTCGGTGCCGCCGCCCGGACAGTTCGCCGTGTTCAACGGCCTGGCGGAGGCAGGGGAGTTGCACGTGCTGGCCGCCGGGCACTTCGAGCATCCGGGCACGGCGGCCGATGAGCGGCAACTCGCCCTGGCGAAGGGCGAGTTCTTCGCGCGGCAGCGGGTCTGACGGCGTTCTCCGCACCGTCTGTGCGCCGACCCGCCCTGTCCCGCCCCGTCCCGGCCCGTCCCGGTCATGCGGTCATGGCTGCGCGCGGTCGTCGAGTGCCTGCTCCCCGGCGGCGGTCCGGTCCTCCGCCGGAAGGGACCGGCCCAGCCGGGCCAGCGGCGACAGGGCCATGACCAGCGGAGACAGCGACAGGAGCAGGGCGGTCGCCAACAGGGCGGAGCGCAGCCCCCATCGGCCCGCCAGCCAGCCGCCGAGCAGCGATCCGAGCGGAGTCAGCCCCATGCCGACGAAGTTGACCGTCGCCACGACACGGCCCTGGAGCCGGGCGGGCGTGACGGCTTGCCGTACGGCCATGACGGTGACGTCGACCAGCTGACTGAAGGCGCCGAACAGGAAGTTGACGGCCATGAGCAGGGGAACGGTGACCGCCGTGGCCCCGTGCAGCGCCGGTACGCAGAGCATCACGCCGTCGGCGAGCGCCGCCGAGGTCACCAGCACCGTGCCGTACCCGAACCGCCTCGGCAGCCCGGCGGAGAGCAGCGAGCCCACGACCGCACCTGGACCTGTCGCCGCCAGGACCAGGCCGACCGCGGCGCCCGACAGGTGCAGGGCGCGGGGCAGGAAGAGCAGGTAGACGGTCATCAGCGCCGCGAAGGAGAACTGGAAGACGGCGGAGGCGAGCCCCACGGCCCGCAACGAGGGGTTGCCGGCGACGAGTCGGAGACCTTCGTGGATCTGCCGCCGGAGGCGCGGAGGCCGCTCAGCGCCCACGGGTATCCGCTCGCGGTGGCGGATCTGCCGGATCGACAGGAAGGACAGCACGAAGAAGAACGCGCCCGCCGCCGCGGCGACCGGCGCCGAGAACAGCGAGACCAGTGCGCCGCCGAGTGCCGGACCGCCGATCTGCGCCGCGGACCGGCTGCTCTCCAGCGCGCTGTTGCTCCGCGCCAGCTGATCGCGTTTCACCAGCCGTACCAGCGAGGCCTGGTAGGCCACGTCGAAGAAGACCGAGAGGGCGCCGACCAGGAAGGCCACGACGAGCAGCGCCGGAATGCCGAGCACGCCGAGCAGATACGCGGCGGGGACGGCGGCCAGTGCCAGTGCCCGGCCGGAGTCCGCCAGCACCATCACGGTGCGGGAGCGCCGCCGGTCCACCCACGCACCGGCGAAGAGGGACAACAGCAGGATCGGCGCCTGCTCCACGGCGCGCAGCAGACCGAGCTGGCCGGCGCCCGCGCCGAGGGTCACCACCGCGAGCAGCGGCAGGGTCACCTGTCCGGTCTGCGCCCCGAGCTGGGAGGCGGTCTGACCGGCCCAGAGCCTACGGAAATCAGCGTCCCGCCAGAGCGTGGGAGAACGGCGTGCGGAGGAACGGCGTACGGAGGAACGGCGGACGGGAGAGCGGCGTGCGGGCACGCCAGGAGTACGGGACGGCACAGGAGGCCCCTTGAACGGCGGAGGGCAAGGCCCGCTACCCGACGCGCGGAAGAACGCACCGGGACATGGGCGGGGGAAGGCTCGCTGTGCCGCAGATCAAGGGCGGCACGCGATGACGGGTCGGTCGCGACCTATGACGTCAACGCGCGCCGGGGTAGCCGGGCATTCCAACTCCTAGAGGGCCAGGGCCTGTTCGCCGAACCGAGGTTACCCGCCGAACGGCCCGCGCGCTCCTACTCGCCGCACCCGCAGCTCGCCCGGTACACCGGCGTGACCGGCAGCATCAGCGAAACCGGTTCGTCGCCCTCCGGACCCGCGAGCCGTTGCACCAGCCGCTCGACCGCCTCCTCGCCCATCCTGCGCATCGGCTGGCGCACCGTCGTCAGCGCGGGCCGTACGAGGCGGCTCAGCGGAATGCCGTCGAACCCGGTCACGGCCACGTCGTCGGGCACCCGCAGCCCTCGCCGCTGCAGCGCGTGCAAGGCGCCCGCCGCCATCTGGTCGTTGGCGAACAGCATGGCCTGTGGCGGGCCCGCGGTGTCGCGGTCGATCAGCGCGTCCGCGGCCTTCGCGCCCTCCGCCTGCGTCATCATCACCGCGCGCAGATCGGGCTCGTCGCGTACCGGCAGCCCGGCCGCGCGGCACGCCTCCTGGTATCCGCGGAACCGCGCCTCCGCGTCCGGCGATTCCTTCTCGCCCGCGATGAAGGCGAGCCGCCGCAGGCCGTGGTGCTCGATGAGGTGGCGGGTCAACTCCCGTTCCCCGTCGGAGTTCGCGGCCTCGATGTGGTCGAGGTGGTCTATCTCGCGCGGCCCCGCGAGCATCACCACGGGCAGCCGGCGCGAGATGACCTCCAGGTCCTCGGTCGGCACGGTCCTGGCCAGCACGGCGAAGCCGTCGACCCGCCCCGCCACCTTGGCCACCAGGCTCTCGGGTCCGCCCTTCAGGGACGCGGCGATCAGCAGCGCGTACCCGTGCCGCCGCGCGGCCCGCTCCATCCCGCGGATGATCTGGTCCGAGTAGAGCATCGCGGCATTGTCGTCGGCCTCGTCCTCCGCCCCGGAGTCGGTGTCCGGGTCGGCCATGTCCGGGAAGCACAGCCCGAGCACACCGGTGGAGCGGCTGGCCAGTCCCCGGGCGTTCCCGCTCGGTACGTACCCCAGCTCGCGGGCCGCGGCGAGCACCCGCTCACGGGTCTGGGCCCGCACCGAATCGGGGGTGCGGTAGACCCGTGACACGGTCGCGATGGAGACGCCCGACCGCTCGGCGACGTCGTACACCGTGGGGGCTGTGCTCACCCGATCGACCGCCCGTTTCTCGTTCCTGTGCCGTTTCCCGACTGCCAATGAAAGCGCATTCACCCTAGGCGTGGACCCTGCGAGTGGGCAAGGCCCACCGGTCGGCGGCGGCGCCCCGGGGCACGGTTCCCGGGCGGGCGCCACCCGGTGAGCCGCCCCTTGAGCCGCCCGGGTGGGGTTCGGGCGCGCCCCGCCGTGTCTCCCACGGACCGCGCGACCCCTCCCCTTCAGTGAAGGGGTCATAGGTGTGATCAACATGAAATGCCACCAAACCCGTAGATTCTCGTGCGTTCCCTCCCGGAATGCCGAGGTCGGCCCCGGAGGTACCAGCCATGTCCCACGTCGGCGTTCCACACGGGAGAGCAAAGCGCCGCAGCGTCGCGCTCCTCGCCACCGGTGTACTCGCGCTGCCCGTGCTGGCCGGGTGCGGTTCGAGCGACCACCACAGCAAGGACGCGAAGGCGGTGGCCCCGGACGTCGGGACGGCCGCGCGGGCGAAGCTGGCCGACGGCGGAACGCTGCGCTGGGCGGTCGACTCGATGCCCGCGACGCTCAACACCTTCCAGGCCGACGCGGGCACGGCCACCTCACGCGTCGCGGGCGCCGTCCTGCCCGCGCTGTTCACCCTCGACGCGGCGGGGCGTCCGCAGCTCAACGGCGACTACCTGGAATCGGCGGACGTCATCAAGACGGAGCCGAAGCAGGTCGTCCGCTACCGGATCAACCAGAAGGCTGTCTGGAGCAACGGCCGGGAGATCGGCGCACCCGACTTCGTGGCCCAGTGGCGGGCCCTGAGCGGCAAGGACTCCGGGTACTGGACAGCGCGCAACGCGGGCTACGACCGGATCGAGAAGATCGAGAAGGGAAAGGACGACCTGGAGGTCGAGGTCACCTTCAACAGGCCCTACGCGGACTGGCGTTCACTCTTCACGCCGCTGTACCCGAAGGAGGTCATGGGCACCCCGGACTCCTTCAACGACGGCGCGCGCAAGACGATCGCGGCCACGGCGGGGCCGTTCGGCATCAAGGGTGTGGACCGCGACGCGAAGGAGACCACGCTCGTACGCAACCCGCACTGGTGGGGGCAGCAGCCCAAGCTCGACTCGCTCGTGCTGGCCGCCGTACCGGCCGACCGGCGCACCGCGGCGCTGACCGCCGGTTCGCTCGACATCGCGGACGTGGACGAGTCGGCCGCCGGCCGGATCACCCTCGCCGACAAGGACGGGAACAGCGGCCAGCCGCTGACGCACGGCCCCGGCAGCGAGGTGCGGCCCGCCGACGCGCTGCTGGCCTGGGCGGCGGCGCACGGCGCCGACGGCGAGCAGGCACAGGAGGCGGCGAGCCGGGCGGCGGCCCGGACGAGGGAAGCACGCCAGGAGTACGCGAAGCAGCAGGCGGCCCTGCACAGCTACGTCGTCCGCAAGTCCCTGCAGCCCGCCTTCACCCAGCTCGCCATGAACGGCAGCTCGGGCCCGCTCTCCGACGAGCGGGTGCGCCGCGCGGTCGCCAGGGCGCTGGACCGCGAGCAGATCGCGACCGACGTACTGAAGCCGCTCGGCCTGCCCGCCCGGCCGCCGGGCAGCCACCTCGCGCTGGCCGGCCAGCAGGACTACGCGGACAACAGCGGGTCCCTCGGCGGCCACGACCCGGGGAAGGCCCAGGCGCTGCTGGCCGACGCGGGCTGGACGATCGGAGGCGCCCGCAGGACCGAGGAGGGCACCAAGGCCGGGAGCAAGCCCGACAAGGGGGAGAGCCGGGCGCCCGGGAGCCCGGCGGCGTCCGACGGACCGTCGGCCTCCGGGAAGCCGGAGCAGTCGGCGGCGCCGTCGAAGTCCGCGAAGCCGGAGAGCTCCTCGCAGGACGACTCGAAGCCGATCGGTCAGGCGAGGGGTCAGGCGATGGGTCAGTCGGGGGACGAGAAGCACCGGATCGCGGGTGCCTACGCCCCCGAGGGCACCGCGGCTCCGGCCGCGGCGGCCCCCGCTGGAGCACTCGGCAAGGACGGCAAGGCGCTGTCCCTGCGGTTCGTGCTCCCCTCGGGGCCCGGTACCGAGTCGCTGAACAGCGTCGGCACCAAGATCACGCGGGAGCTGGACGCGGTCGGCATCCGGACGGAGATCACCAAGGTCGACAGCGCCTCCTACTTCAAGGACCACATCGCGTCCGGCGACTACGACCTGGCCCTCTACTCCTGGCCCGCCACCGCCTACCCGGCCACGGACGCCCGGCCGATCTACGCCAAGCCCGCGGTGGCCTCCGACGGCTCGCTGATGGTCGACCAGAACTACACCCGGGTCGGCACGGACCGCATCGACCAGCTCTTCGACCGCGCGGCCGGTGAGCTCGACGCGAAAGCGGCACAGGACCTGGTCAAGCAGGCCGACGCCCATATCTGGGCCGCCGCAGGGTCGATCCCGCTCTATCAGCGCCCGGAACTGGTCGCCGTGAAGCCCGCCGTGGCCAACGCGGGTGCCTTCGGTTTCGCGACCCCCCGCTACCAGGACATCGGCTTCCTGAAATCCGCCAGGAAGTCCTGAGGACCCACCGGATCCGGCCCGTACCGGAAACGCCCTGGCCCGCCGTTCCCCCGGCGGGCCAGGGCGTTTCCGTACCCCGTGGCCAGGGCGGACAGCGAGGCGCACAGCTCCGCGCGGACCCCGCGGACCCCTTGGGGCGCCCGGCCGCGGGGCCCGTATCGCTCGCCCGGGAAGCCCCGGGTGCGCAGGCCCCGTACCATGGGACTGGCCGTGGCGCGTCCGCCCGGCGGGCGTACCAGGACAGACGCCGCATCCCACGAGCTGAGAGAAGCGCAAGCCACCCATGCCCACGCGCCACGACATCCGTAACGTAGCCATCGTCGCCCACGTCGACCACGGCAAGACCACCCTGGTCGACGCCATGCTCAAGCAGGCGGGCGCCTTCGCCGCGCACGCCGCCGAGCACCTCGACGACCGCATGATGGACTCGAACGACCTGGAGCGTGAGAAGGGCATCACGATCCTGGCCAAGAACACGGCCGTGAAGTACCACCCGAAGGATGGCGGCGACGTCATCACGATCAACATCATCGACACCCCCGGCCACGCCGACTTCGGCGGTGAGGTCGAGCGCGGTCTCTCGATGGTGGACGCGGTCGTTCTCCTCGTCGACGCCTCCGAGGGACCGCTGCCGCAGACCCGCTTCGTGCTGCGCAAGGCGCTGGACGCGCGGATGCCGGTCATCCTCTGCATCAACAAGACGGACCGTCCCGACTCCCGGATCGACGAGGTCGTCAACGAGACGTACGACCTGTTCCTGGACCTGGACGCCGACGAGGACCAGATCGAGTTCCCGATCGTCTACGCCTGCGCCCGTGACGGTGTCGCCTCGCTGACCAAGCCGGAGGACGGCACGGTCCCGCAGGACAGCGAGAACCTGGAGCCGTTCTTCAGCACGATCCTGTCGCACGTCCCGGCACCCGAGTACGACGAGGACGCCCCGCTCCAGGCGCACGTCACCAACCTCGACGCCGACAACTTCCTCGGCCGTATCGCGCTCTGCCGTGTCGAGCAGGGCGAGCTGCGCAAGGGCCAGACCGTCGCCTGGATCAAGCGTGACGGCTCGATGTCCAACGTCCGCATCACCGAGCTGATGATGACGGAGGCGCTCACCCGCAAGCCGGCCGAGAAGGCCGGTCCGGGCGACATCTGCGCCATCGCCGGTATCCCGGACATCATGATCGGCGAGACGCTGGCCGACCCGGAGAACCCGATCGCGCTGCCGCTGATCACGGTCGACGAGCCCGCCATCTCGATGACCATCGGTGCGAACACCTCGCCGCTGGTGGGCAAGGGCGGCAAGGGCCACAAGGTCACCGCCCGGCAGATCAAGGACCGTCTGGACCGTGAGCTGGTCGGTAACGTCTCGCTCCGCGTCCTGGACACCGAGCGCCCCGACGCCTGGGAGGTCCAGGGCCGTGGTGAGCTCGCGCTCGCCATCCTGGTCGAGCAGATGCGCCGCGAGGGCTTCGAGCTGACCGTCGGCAAGCCCGAGGTCGTCACCAAGCAGATCGACGGCAAGACGCACGAGCCGATCGAGCGCATGACGATCGACTCGCCGGAGGAGCACCTCGGCGCCATCACGCAGCTGATGGCGACCCGCAAGGGCCGCATGGAGACCATGACGAACCACGGTTCGGGCTGGGTCCGCATGGAGTGGATCGTGCCGTCCCGCGGACTCATCGGCTTCCGTACGGAGTTCCTCACGCAGACCCGCGGTACCGGCATCGCGCACTCCCTCTTCGAGGGCCACGAGCCGTGGTTCGGCGAGCTGCGGACCCGTCACAACGGTTCGCTGGTCGCGGACCGCGCGGGCGTCGTGACGCCGTTCGCGATGGTCAACCTCCAGGAGCGCGGTGTCATCTTCACCGAGGCCACCACGGAGGTCTACGAGGGCATGATCATCGGCGAGAACTCGCGCGCCGACGACATGGACGTGAACATCACCAAGGAGAAGAAGCTCACCAACATGCGTGCGGCTTCCGCGGACACCACGGAGAACGTGGTGCCCGCCAGGAAGCTGTCGCTGGAGCAGTCGCTGGAGTTCTGCCGCGACGACGAGTGCATCGAGGTGACCCCGGAGACCGTGCGTATCCGCAAGGTCGTCCTGGACCAGAAGGAGCGCGGCCGGAGCGCGTCGCGCGCCAAGCGCTGACGCCCCGGGGTACTCCTCTGTGACGACCCGGTCACCCCGCGCTGCGGGGTGACCGGGTCGTTCGTTTGCGAGAGGGATCGCAACTCCCGGCTCGGCAACCGATTTTCGGGAGTCAAGTGTCCGGATATCGGTCGGCACTCTCCGGAAGTTGCGTTAACAGTCCGTTTCGCGGGTGTCTGTCTGTGCTTGGTTTGTCCGGATTTCGGGCAAGGCGCCGGGGCCGATGTTGTAAAAACGAGACCCTTTAAGTGTGGTTTACGGCCCGGTCGTACTTAATAGTTGGCGTTACTGAGCTCGGGTCAATGGGTCAAGCACTGTGGGGAGTGTCGACTCACGAGCACACTCGGGGCACTTGAAAACGCACGCTGTCAGGGGTGTCAGCGCGCGTAGAACGTGCCCCTCTTTCTTGATTCAGTGGACTCATGAGGAGGAACCCATGCGCGGTGCCAAGAGCGCCAAGTGGGTCGCGGGGGCGGCAGTTGTCGCACTGGCAGCGACCGCCTGTGGCGGCAACGACAAGTCCGGCAGCGACAACGCCGGCGGGACTGTCGACCCGAAGGGCGTGCTCAGCTACCAGAGCAGCGAGCCGCAGCACCCGATCCAGCCGGCCAACGGTATGGAGACCGGCGGTGGCCGCATCGCCGACGCCATCTTCGACGGCCTCGTCGACTACGACGCCAAGACGGGTGCGCTGACCAACACGGTCGCCGAGTCGATCAAGCAGGACGACGCCAGCCACTACACCATCAAGGTGAAGAAGGGCTGGACGTTCCACAACGGCGAGACGGTCACCGCCAAGTCGTTCGTGGACGCCTGGAACTGGGGCGCCAACGCCAAGAACCAGCAGCAGAACGCCTCTTGGTTCTCCGACATCGAGGGCTACGACAAGGTCCACCCGGCGAAGGGTGACCCGAAGGCCGCGACCATGTCGGGTCTGTCCACCCCGGACGACTACACGATCAAGGTCACGCTCGCCAACCCGGCGCCGTACTGGACCTACAAGCTGGGCTACACCGCCTTCGCGCCGCTCCCCAAGGTCTTCTACACGAACCCGAAGAAGTACGGCCAGGAGCCCATCGGCAACGGCCCGTACGAGTACGTCAAGTGGAACCACAACAAGGACTTCCTGACCAAGACGTACGCGAAGTACGCGGGTCCGAACAAGCCGAAGAACGGTGGTGTGGACTTCAAGTTCTACACGACCGCCGAGGCCGCCTACCAGGACGCCGTCTCCAACAACCTCGACGTGCTGGACCAGGTCGCCCCCGCCGACATGGCCAAGTACCACCAGGACCTGGGCAAGCGCGCGGTGGACGCCCCGCAGAACTCCATCCAGACCATTGCCGTCGCCGAGTACGCGCCGACGATCAAGGGCCTGAAGGACCGCGGGAAGTTCATGCAGGGCATCTCGATGGCGATCGACCGGGACACGATCACCAAGACGGTGCTCGCCGGTTCGCGTATCCCGGCCACCGGCTTCGTGCCGCCGGCCGTCAAGGGCTACAACGCCGACGCCTGTGGTGAGGCCTGCACGTACAACCCCACCAAGGCCAAGCAGCTCGTCACGGAGGCCGGTGGCGCCAACGCCAAGGTCTCGGTGCTGTACAACGCCGACGGTGGCCACAAGGAGTGGGTGACGGCCGTCTGCGCCAACATCACCCAGAACACCGGCGTCAAGTGCGAGCCCGACTCGAAGGCCGACTTCAAGACGACCCTCGACGTCCGCACCAACCACAAGGTCCAGAGCTTCTACCGCTCGGGCTGGGTGCAGGACTACCCGCTGAACGCCAACTTCCTGAAGGACCTGTACGGCACCACCGCCGCGGGTAACGAGGGTGGCTACTCCAACAAGGAGTTCGACAAGCTCTCCGCCAACGCCGACAAGGCCGCGACGCTGGACGAGTCCGTCAAGCTCTACCAGGAGGCGGAGAAGGCGCTCATCAAGGACATGCCGGCCATCCCGCTCTGGTACTACAAGACGAACGCCGGCTACTCCAAGAACGTTGAGGATGTCACCTACGACACCTTCGGTGTTCCGGTCTTCGCCGACATTCAGGTCTTCAAGAAGTAATCAGGCCGCTAACGGTCGAATCACCCCGGCGCCCCCGCGAGGCATAGGCGCCAACCGTGTGCACGACGGCCGGGTCCGCCGCTCCCCCACAAGGGGAGCGGTGGACCGGCCGCCGCGGCGGCTGACAATGGAGGCTTCATGGGGCGCTACGTCGCGAGGCGACTGCTCCAGATGATCCCGGTGTTCATCGGGACCACTCTGCTCATCTTCCTGATGGTGTACTCACTTCCCGGCGACCCCGTCCGGGCCCTGTGGGGCGACAGACCTGCCGACCCGCAGGCAATGGCGCGGTTGAGGCACGAGTACTGGTTCGACCGACCGGTACTGATGCAGTACCTGCACTACATGAACGGGCTCATCCACCTGGACTTCGGTACCAGCTTCGTCACCGGCCGCCAGGTCATCGACGTGATCAAGGACGCCTTCCCGGTCACGATCAGGCTCGCGCTGGTGGCCTTTGTCATCGAGATCGTCGTGGGCCTCGGCCTCGGCCTCTTCTCCGGGCTCAACCGCGGGAAGCTCCCGGACAAGCTGGTGCTGCTGATCACGCTGCTGCTGATCTCGATTCCGGTGTTCGTGCTCGGATTCATCTTCCAGACGGTCTTCGGCAACCAGCTCGGCTGGATCACCCCAACCGTCCAGGACTCCAGCGACATCACCCAACTGCTGCTGCCAGGCATCGTGTTGGGCTCGCTCTCCTTCTCGTACGTCGCCCGGCTCAGCCGGACCTCGCTCGCGGAGAACCTGCGCGCGGACTACATCCGTACCGCCGTGGCCAAGGGGCTTCCCCGCCGCCGCGTCATCGGTATCCACCTGCTGCGCAACTCCCTGATCCCCGTGGTCACCTTCCTCGGTACGGACCTGGGCGCCCTGATGGGCGGTGCCATCGTCACCGAGGGCATCTTCAACGTCCACGGAATCGGCAATGAGCTGTACCGGTCGATCAACCAGTCGGACAACACGACAGTGGTCGGCATCGTGACGATCCTGGTGATCATTTTCCTGCTCTCCAGCCTCATTGTCGACCTGCTGTACGCCGCTCTGGACCCGAGGATCCGTTATGCCTGAGTCCCTCACCACCAAGTCCGAGGCAGGCACGGAGACCCCCGCCGTCCTCCCGGCGACGCCTGCTCCCGACAAGGCGCGCAGCCTCTGGTCCGACGCCTGGCAGGACCTGCGGCGCAACCCGTTCTTCGTCGTCTCCGCCGTGCTGATCGTCTTCCTCGTCCTGGTCGCGGTCGCCCCGGGTCTCTTCACCTCGGTCGATCCCGCTCACGCGGACCTCGCCAAGCACTACCTGGGCAAGCCCAACTACTCGCACGTCTTCCAGGGCGACTGGTTCGGCTACGACGTCCAGGGCCGCAGCATCTACTCCCGGGTCCTCTACGGCGCCCGGTCGTCGATCATCGTCGGTGTCTGTGCCACCGCGGCGGTCGCGATCGTCGGCGGTGTGGTCGGCATGATCGCCGGTTACTACGGCGGCTGGATCGACTCGCTGCTCTCCCGGATCACCGACGTCTTCTTCGGTATCCCGCTGCTGCTCGGCGCGATCGTCATCCTCAACGCCTTCGCCCACCGCACCGTGTGGTCCGTGGTGCTCGGGCTCGGCTTCCTGGGCTGGACCCAGATCGCCCGTGTCATGCGCGGTTCGGTGATGACGGTCAAGCAGGCCGACTACGTCCAGGCCGCCAAGGCCCTGGGTGCGGGCACCCGTCGGATCATGCTCCGGCACATCCTGCCCAACGCCATCGCTCCGGTGATCGTCGTCTCCACCATCGCGCTCGGCGGTTACATCGCCACCGAGGCGACGCTGTCGTACCTCGGCATCGGGCTGCCGCCCAGCGCCGTCTCGTGGGGCAACGACATCTCCTCGGCGCAGAACGCGGTCCGGGACGCCCCGCACGTGCTGTTCTTCCCCAGCGCGATGCTGAGCGTCACCGTCCTCGCGTTCATCATGCTCGGCGACGCGGTGCGCGACGCCCTCGACCCCAAGCTGCGCTGAGGAGGGCGTACGACGTGACCATCATCGAAGAAACCGCGAACGTCCCGGCGCCCCGGTCCGGCGACTCCGACAGCTCTCCGCTGCTCGAAGTCCGCGACCTGCACGTCGAGTTCCACACCCGTGAGGGTGTCGCCAAGGCCGTCAACGGCGTCAACTACACCGTCGGTGCGGGCGAGACCCTCGCCGTGCTCGGCGAGTCCGGCTCCGGCAAGTCCGTCACCGCTCAGGCGATCATGGGCATCCTCGACATGCCGCCCGGCAAGATCCCGCAGGGCGAGATCCTCTTCCGCGGCCAGGACATGCTCACGATGTCCAACGAGGAGCGCCGGAAGATCCGCGGCCAGAAGATCGCGATGATCTTCCAGGACGCGCTCTCCTCGCTCAACCCGGTGCTCTCCGTGGGCTACCAGCTCGGCGAGATGTTCCGCGTACACCAGGGCCTGTCCCGCAAGGACGCCAAGGCCAGGTCCATCGAGCTGATGGACCGCGTCAAGATCCCGGCCGCCAAGGCGCGGATCAACGACTACGCCCACCAGTTCTCGGGCGGTATGCGTCAGCGCATCATGATCGCGATGGCGCTGGCCCTGGAGCCGGACCTGATCATCGCGGACGAGCCGACCACGGCGCTCGACGTGACCGTGCAGGCCCAGGTGATGGACCTGCTCGCCGAGCTCCAGCGCGAGCTCAACATGGGGCTCATCCTGATCACCCACGACCTCGGCGTGGTCGCCGACGTCGCGGACAAGATCGCCGTGATGTACGCGGGCCGGATCGTCGAGACGGCGCCCGTGCACGAGCTCTACAAGCGCCCGGCCCACCCGTACACCCGGGGGCTGCTGGACTCGATCCCGCGGCTGGACCAGAAGGGCCAGGAGCTCTACGCGATCAAGGGCCTGCCGCCCAACCTGCTGCACATCCCGTCCGGTTGTGCGTTCAACCCGCGCTGCCCCAAGGCGACGGACCTCTGCCGTACGGACACCCCGGCCCTGCTGCCGGTCACTGAGCAGGACGGCGGCGCGCTGCCGGGCCGCGGCAGCGCGTGCCACTTCTGGAAGGAGACGATCCATGGCTGAGCTCGGCAAGAACGGCGAGGCCGTCTCCGAGGCCGTGCCCTCCGAGGGCACCCCGAACCTGGCCAAGGTCGAGGTGGTCGACGTCTCGACGACCACCGAGGTGGAAGCCGTACTGGACGCTCCCGTCGAGCGCGGCGAGCCGATCCTTCAGGTCCGGAACCTGGTCAAGCACTTCCCGCTCTCCCAGGGCATCCTCTTCAAGCGCCAGATCGGTGCCGTCAAGGCGGTCGACGGGATCTCCTTCGACCTCTACCAGGGCGAGACCCTCGGTATCGTCGGCGAGTCCGGCTGTGGCAAGTCCACCGTCGCGAAGCTGCTGATGACGCTGGAGACCGCCACGGCGGGCGAGGTCTTCTTCAAGGGCCAGGACATCACCAAGCTGTCCGGGCGGGCGCTGAAGGCGGTGCGGCGGAACATCCAGATGGTGTTCCAGGACCCGTACACGTCGCTCAATCCGCGTATGACGGTGGGTGACATCATCGGGGAGCCGTACGAGATCCACCCCGAGGTGGCTCCGAAGGGTGACCGGCGCCGCAAGGTGCAGGAGCTGCTCGATGTCGTGGGTCTGAACCCGGAGTACATCAACCGGTATCCGCACCAGTTCTCCGGCGGTCAGCGTCAGCGCATCGGCATCGCCCGCGGCCTCGCGCTCAACCCCGAGATCATCATCTGCGACGAGCCCGTCTCGGCGCTGGACGTGTCGGTGCAGGCGCAGGTCATCAACCTGATGGCGAAGCTGCAGGACGAGTTCAACCTCTCCTACCTCTTCATCGCGCACGACCTGTCGATCGTCCGGCACATCTCCGACCGGGTCGGCGTGATGTACCTCGGCAAGATGGCCGAGATCGGTACGGACGAGCAGATCTACGAGCACCCGACGCACCCGTACACCCAGGCGCTGCTCTCGGCGGTCCCGGTGCCGGACCCGGAGGCCCGCGAGGGCCGCGAGCGGATCATCCTGGTCGGGGACGTCCCCTCGCCGGCGAACCCGCCGTCCGGCTGCCGGTTCCGTACCCGCTGCTGGAAGGCCGAGGCGCGCTGCGCCGAGGAGCTTCCGCTGCTGGCGATCCCGGAGCGCTTCCAGGGGCAGAACACCCCGGCGGCGCACGAGTCGGCGTGCCACTTCGCCGAGGAGAAGGACGTCGTGGGCGCGGCCTGATCCTGATCCACCCGTACGCACACGGAGCCCCCGCCCGACCGGCCCGGCGGGGGCTCCGTGCTGTCCGATGGCGGCGTCCCCGACGGGGGCGTACGCGGGCGGTCGTCGGAGCATCGAAACACAATCCCGTTGCGGGGCCGGGCCGGAGCCTGTTGAGTGGCCGGATGGATCTGGGGACCGATGAGTACGAGCAGGCCGCGCCGACCGCCCCGGTGCCGTCCGCGTACGACGTACGCGCGCGGGAGGCGGCCCGCAACAACGCCGAATGGTGCGACGCCCTCTGCCGGACGCACGGCGTGCGGGGCGAGTTCGGTGCCGCCGCCTGGACGGCCGCCGAGCGGACTCCGCCGTTCTACCCGGACGCGGTGACGCTGACCCCGGGCGCTCCGGTACGCGAGGTGCTGACCGCGGTCGACACCGCGACGCCCGGCTGCACCGTCAAGGACAGCTTCGCCGACCTGGACCTGACCGGGGACGGCTTCGAGGTCCTCTTCGACGCCCAGTGGATCCACCGCCCGGCCGGTGCGCCGGTCCCGGCCGCACCGGAGGGCGTGCGCTGGGCGCGGATCCGTACGGAGGAAGAGCTGGCGGACTGGGAACGCGCCTGGGACGGCGGGGTGTCGGACCTCTTCCGCCCGGGACTCCTCGCGGACCCGGGCACCTCGGTCCTCGGCGGTTACGCGGGGGACCGCCTGGTCGCGGGCGCGGTGGCCACCCGGAGCGGAGCGGTCGTCGGAGTGTCCAACCTGTTCGCAGTGGACGGCACGGAGCCGGACGCCGCCTGGGCGGGCTGCCTGGGAGCACTGGCGGAACTCTTCCCCACGGCGCCGGTGGTCGGCTACGAACACGGCGACGACCTGACCGCCGCACTCCGCAACGGCTTCGACGCGGTGGGACCGCTGCGGATCTGGCTGCGCAGCGCCTGACGTGTCCGCCTACGGTTCGCTCAAGGGGCCGTGGGCGGTCGGGCTGTTCCCGGATCAGGCCGGCGGCTCCTCGGGGAAGTGGCAGGCCGTCAGGTGGCTCTCCTTGCTGTCCGTCAGCCGGAGCAGCGGGGGCTCGTCCGTGGCGCACTTCTCCGTGGCCTTCCAGCAGCGCGTACGGAACCGGCAGCCGGACGGCGGGTTCAGCGGCGAGGGGACGTCGCCCGTGAGGCGGATACGGCTGTCCTGCTGCTCGGCGTCGGCGTCGGGGACCGTCGCCTCGGGGACGGCGGACAGGAGCGCCCGGGTGTACGGGTGGCGCGGGGCGCTGTAGAGGCTCTCCCGGTCGGCGATCTCGACGATCTTGCCGAGGTACATCACCGCGACCCGGTGCGAGAAGTGCCGGACGATCGCCAGGTCGTGGGCGATGAAGAGGAACGAGATCCCCATGTCGCGCTGGAGCTGCTGGAGGAGGTTGACGACCTGCGCCTGGATGGAGACGTCCAGGGCGGAGACCGGCTCGTCCGCGACGATCAGCTTCGGCTGGAGGGCCAACGCCCGTGCCACGCCGATGCGCTGGCGCTGCCCGCCGGAGAACTCGTGCGGGAAGCGGTTGTAGTGCTCCGGGCTCAGCCCGACGATCTCCAGCAGCTCGCGGACCCGCTTCTCCTGGCCCCCGGGCGGATTGATGCCGTTGACCTCCATCGGACCACCGACGATCTTGCCGACCGTCTGGCGCGGGTTGAGGGAGGAGTACGGGTCCTGGAAGATCATCTGGATCTCGGAGCGGACCGGCGCCAGTTCCTTGCGGGAGGCGTGCGAGATGTCGCGGCCGGCGTAGGTGATGCGACCACGGGTGGGTTCGAGGAGCCGGGTGATGAGGCGGCCCGTCGTCGACTTGCCGCAGCCCGACTCGCCTACCAGGCCCAGAGATTCGCCCTCGTGGACGGTGAAGTCCAGACCGTCCACGGCCTGCACGTCCGCGATCCTGCGCTTGAAGGGGAAGCCACCCATCACCGGGAAGTACTTGGTGAGGCCGCTGACTTCGAGCAGGGGGGTGGGGGTTGTCATGGTCGGTGTCCCTTGGCTCTCGGTCAGCTCAGCCGGGGCTGGATCTGGTGGGTGAAGAGGTCCTGTCGCTGTTCCGCACTGAGGTGGCAGGCCGCGCCGCGCCCGGCGGTGACGTCCAGCGGCGGCTGCTGGGTGACGCAGGCGTCGCCCTCGACCTGGTCCTTGAAGGTACAGCGCGGGTGGAAGCGGCAGCCCGTCGGCGGGTTGAGCAGGCTCGGCGGGGTGCCGGGGATCGGGGTCAGCGGAATGCCCAGCGGCGAGGACAGACTCGGCATCGACGCCAGCAGGCCCCAGGTGTACGGGTGCTGGGGTGCGGTGAGCACTTCCTTCGTGGTGCCCCGCTCCACGCACCGGCCGCCGTACATCACCAGGACGTCGTCCGCGACGTTGGCGATCACCCCCAGGTCGTGGGTGATGAAGATGATCGACGTCCCGGTCTGCTGCTGGAGGTCCTTGAGCACATCGAGGATCTGCGCCTGCACGGTGACGTCGAGCGCGGTCGTCGGCTCGTCGGCGATCACCAGCTCGGGATCGCAGACCAGTGCCATCGCGATCATCGCGCGCTGCCGCATACCGCCACTGAACTGGTGCGGGTAGTCGTCCACCCGCAGGTCCGGCTGCGGGATGCCGACCTTGGCCAGCATCTCGATCGCCCGCTTACGGGCTTCGCCCCGGGAAGCGCCGTTGTGCTTGCGGTAGGGCTGCGCGATCTGTGCGCCGACGGTGTGGTACGGCGAGAGAGCGGTCAGCGCGTCCTGGAAGATCATCGACATCTTCTTGCCGCGAAGCCGCTCCAGCGTCCGCTCCGGGGCCCTGGAGAGCTCTTCACCGTCGAGGACGATCTCACCTTCGACAGAGGTCGTCTCCGGGTTGTGCAGGCCCAGGATCGTCAGGTTGGTGACCGACTTGCCCGATCCGGACTCACCTACGATGCCCAGCGTTCTGCCGCGCTCCACGTCGAAGGAGAGCCCGTCGACGGCCTTGACGGTGCCGTCCTCGGTGGAGAAGTGCACCTTCAGGTCGCGTACCGAGAGAAAGGGGGTGGTGGCGCTCATGCTCTTGTCTACTCCTCGGGCCTCAGGCCAGCCGCACGCGCGGGTCGATCATGGCGTACACCGCATCGATGATGATGTTGAAGATGACGATCGCGCCCGCGGCGACCAGGACGACACCCAGCAGCATCGGCAGATCGCTGTTGGAGACGGCCTTGATGGAGAGTTCACCGATGCCGTGCAGGGTGAACACCTGCTCGGTGATGATCGCGCCGCCGAAGAGCACCCCGAGGTCCAGGCCGAAGATGGTGGCGATCGGCCCCATCGCGCCGCGCCAGGCGAACTGGAAGAAGACCGTGGCGCGTGACAGGCCCTTGGCACGGGCGGTGCGTACGTAGTCCTCGCTGAGCGTCTCGACGAGCTGGGAGCGTGTCATACGGGTGTAGTTGGCCGTGAAGATGATCGACAGGACCAGCCAGGGCAGCAGCAGCCCGGTGGCCCAGGAGACCGGGTTCTGGGTGAACGGCGTGTAGGTGGCCCGGCTCAGCAGATGCCACTGGTCGACCAGGAAGTACGTGGCCAGGACGCCGACGACGTAGATCTGCATCGAGGAGCCGAGGAGCGAGGCCGAGCTGGCGATCTTGTCGACCGCCTTGCCCTGCTTGACGGCGGCGAGCATGCCTGTACCGACACCGAAGATCAGGTAGACCACGGAGGCGCCGATGGCCAGCGAGACGGTGGTCGGGAACCGGTCCAGGATGGTGCCCCAGACCGGCTCGCGGTTGGCGAACGAGTAGCCCAGGCAGGGCGCGTCGCAGTGCCCGAAGGTGGCGTAGTCGCGGCCGGCGAAGACACCGACGAGCCAGTGCCAGTACTGGACCGGGACCGGGTCGGAGATCCCCAGGTTGTGGCGTACGAGTTCCAGGGTCTGCGGGGTGCAGATCTTGCCGCAGGCCATCCGGGCGGGATCGCGTGGGGCGGCGTAGAAGAGGTAGAAGGTGACGGCGCTGATGATCAGCAGGATCACGAGTGCGCCGAGTGTCCGGCGAATGAGGAAGCGGAGCATGGGCGTTCGTGGCTTTCCTGGGGAGCGCCGTCAGGCGGATGGACAGGACCTGGGAGGCGGCGGCACGAACTCCCGCCGCCTCGTGGCCGGTTACTTCTTGACGTACAGCTTGTAGAGCATGCAGCCGTCGAAGTTCGGGTCCATCTGGACGTTGCCGACCTTGGAGCCGTGCAGATACATGCGGCGCATGTAGAACTCGGGGATGACCGGAGCCTGCTCCATGATCTGCTTGTCCAGCGCGGCCCACGCCTTGCCGGCCTGCTCCTGGTCGGCGATCGCGGTGGCCGCCGCGATGGCCTTGGTGACGGCCGGGCTGGTGAAGTGCGCGTAGTTCGGGGAGTTGTCGAAGACGGTTCCCTTGTCGAACAGCGGCTGGAAGACGGTGTAGCCGGTCGGCCAGTCCGCGGACCAGGCGGTCCAGTAGACGTCGTACTTGTTGTCGACCTTGCCGAAGATGTCGTACATGGAGTTCTGGTCCACCGGCTTGGTGATGCAGTTGAAGCCGGCCTTCTCCAGTGCCCGCTGGATGACGACCGCGATCTTGTCGTAGGTGTCCGTCTGCGGGTAGGCGAGGACGATCTTCTGGCCGACCTTGCCGATCTTCTTCAGCATGGCCTTGGCCTTGACCGGGTCGCCGGTCGGGGTCGTCAGCTTGCCGTAGAGGTCGAACTTCTCGTAGCCGGAGACGAGCGGCGACATGATCGTGGTGGCGTAGTCGCCGAAGGAGTCGCCGCCCGCGGTCTGCCGGATCTGCTGCAGCGGCCAGGCGATGTTGAGGGCCTTACGGACCTCGGTGTCGGTGATCCGGGTGGTGTTGATGGACCACATGCTGGTGCCGGAGCCGATGCCCTGGACGATGCGGCTCTTGAACTTGGGGTCGGTGAGGACCGTTTGCACCCGCTCGGTGGCGACGTTGATGTCGATGGTCACCGCGTACTTGTCCTTGCCGGCGTCCGCGATGAAGCGGTCGGTGCCGGCCAGCGACGTCGGGCCGAACTCGAACTCGAACTTGTCCGGGTACGCGTTGCGGATCGGGTCGGTCTTCGGGTCCCAGTGCTCGTTGCGCACCAGCTCCATGGACTTGTCGGTCACATGGCTGGTGATGCGGTACGGGCCGCAGGAGTAAGGCTTCTTGTCGTACGCCTGCTTGGTGTCGTGCTTCTTCGACGCCACCGCGTACGTGTACATCGCGAGCGTGAAGTTGAAGTCCTGACGGGCCGTCTGGAGCTTGAAGACGACGGTCTTGTCGTCCGGGGTCTGGACGGCGTCGAGGCTCTTGCCCGTGTAGGGGCCGGAGTACTTCTTGCGGAAGTCGGTGAGCGAACCGGTCAGCCAGCCCTGGGCGTACGTGGCGCCCTCCGTGGTGAAGTCCGCGAAACCGCGCTCGATGGAGTACTTGACGTCGGCGGAGGTGACGGCCGAGCCGTCCTCCCACTTCAGCCCGTCCTTGAGCGTGAACGTCCAGGTCTTGCCGTTGTCACTGACGGTGCCGACATCGGTGGCGAGGTCGCCGACGAGGGTCATGGAACCGTCGTCGGCGATCTTGTAGCCGGTGAGGGCCCGGGTGACCATCAGGTCGAGGGACGAGTTGGGCGCGTAGTAGATGCGCTGCGGGTCCAGGTGCGTGAAGTCGCCGCGGTTGATGACCTGGACGGTGCCGCCCTTGGTGGCGCCGGGGGCCTCCGGGGCAGGACCGGTGGAGTCGGCCTTGGTGCCGACCGCGATCTTCGAGGTCTTGGCCGCGTCGTGCTTGCCGTTCGAACCCGAGCCGGAGCCGCCACCGGCGTTGCCGGAGCTGCAGCCGGCGAGCCCCATGGTGCTCGCGGCCGCGACCGCCGTGGCGGAGATCAAAAAGGTTCTGCGCGAGGTCGTCATCAAGTCCTGCCTTGTCGATGGAGATCAGGGAGAAGCGGAAGGAGCGAGGTGGCCCGGGAGCCGGGAGGCGTCACCGCCGGGTGCAGGGTCAGCGGTTCGTCTTCGGGTCGACCGCGTCGCGGACCGAGTCGCCGAGAAGGTTGAAGGCGAGCACGAAGACCACCATCGCCACACCGGGGAAGAGCATGAAGGTGATGTCGTCGCTGTAGACCGCGGCGCCGCGCTGGATCATCACACCCCAGTCGGGCGTCGGGTCGACGATGCCGACGCCGAGGAACGCGAGGCCGGCCTCCGCGGTCACGAACGCGGGCAGCCCGAGCGTCGCCTGGATGAGGATCGGCGTCCACAGGTTGGGCAGCAGCTCCTTGAAGATGATCCGGGCCGGCGAGGCGCCCGTCACCTTGGCGGCCTCGACGAACTCCCGCTCCCGCAGGGCCAGTACCTGACCGCGCAGCAGCCGGGCGATCGAGGCCCAGCCGAACGCGGTGAGTACCCCGACGAGACAGAGCACCGTGAGCCAGATCGGCGTGCTCTCCTCGGGAGAGACGAAGACGCTCAGGACGATCGGCATGAACGCGATGAAGAAGAGCGTGGAGGGGAACGCCAGCAGGATGTCGATGACCCGGCCGACGAAGTAGTCCGTCTTCCCGCCCAGGTATCCGGCTGTGACGCCCACGGCCACGCCGATCAGGACGGTGAACAGGGTGGCCGCAGTGGCGATCAGCAGCGAGTTCCGGATGCCGTACAGGAGGAAGGTGAAGACGTCCCGTCCCAGGCCGGGCTCGATACCGAACCAGAAGTCGGAGCTGATGCCGCCGTTGGGTTTGACCGGGTTGGCGAAGTCGTTGAGGAGCCCCGGGGTGTCCTGGCCGTAGGTGTCGTACGGGTTCTTGCCGTACAGCGCCGAGATCAGGGGCGCGCATATCCCGATCAGGAAGAAGAAGAGGACGACGCAGGCAGAGACCACCCCGGTCCTGTCGCGCTTGAACCTGAGCCAGGCCAGCTGGCCTGGACTCCGGGCTTCGGCGCCCTTGTCGGGGCCGTCGGGGTGCCGGGACTCCTCAGCGGCTGCGATGGCGTTGGTGTCCACCGAGAAGCTGGGGGCCGGGGATGGCGTGGTCATCGAACTCCTGTCCCCGAACGGAAAGCGGCGTCCTCCGGGTGGGAGGAGCTAAGGGGTTGGAACGGACCCAACCAATGGAGTTGACAGTGGTCAATGCACGGTGCAAGTCATCGACGGGTCTTTAGGTTGTTGATCTGAACTTGACAAAATAAATGATCTTCAGGGATTGACTCGTTCCCTGACGGAGCGGCAAACCGGGGTGAGCCGGACGGCTGCGTCCGGTCAAAGGTGTGTCCCTTTCGTTATGCGGGGCATCCGGGCGTTCTGGTGACGGATGGACACAGACGGCCCTGGTGGAAGTGCATTGCTCCTACTGTCGGGTGATATTGGGCCCTAAGTGCGATTTGGGACCAGAAGGAGGCACTCCATGCGCGGAGCCACACACGCCAAGTGGGCCGCATGCGCGGTTACCGTCGCGCTGGCGGCGACGGCCTGCGGCGGCGGAGGGAGCAGCAGTGGCGGTGGCGGGAGCAACGGAGTCCTGAGCTCCTCCTGGGGAGACCCGCAGAACCCGCTGGAGCCGGCGAACACCAACGAGGTCCAGGGCGGCAAGGTCCTCGACATGGTCTTCCGTGGTCTCAAGCGGTACAACCCGAAGACCGGCAAGGCCGAGAACATGCTGGCCAGCAAGATCGAAACCACTGACTCGGTCAACTTCAAGATCACCATCAAGTCCGGCTGGACCTTCAGCAACGGCGAGAAGATCACCGCGAAGTCCTTCGTGGACGCCTGGAACTACGGCGCCGACCTGAAGAACAACCAGAAGAACGCGTACTTCTTCGGCTACATCGACGGCTACGACAAGGTCCACCCGGACACCGGCAGCGCCACGGCCACCACACTGTCCGGGCTGAAGGTCGTCAACGACACGACCTTCACGGTCAAGCTCAACCAGAAGTTCTCCACCTTCCCGGACACCCTCGGGTACGCCGCCTTCGCCCCGCTGCCCTCGGAGTTCTACACGAACCACTCGGCGTGGCTGTCCAAGCCGATCGGCAACGGCCCGTACACCATCAAGTCGTACACCAAGGGCTCGGAGATGAGCCTGCGCACGTGGGACAAGTACCCGGGCTCCGACAAGGCGCAGAACGGCGGGGTCGACCTCAAGGTCTACACCGACAACAACACCGCGTACACCGACCTGACCGCGGGCAACCTCGACCTGGTCGACGACATCCCCGCCGCGCAGCTCAAGAACGTCAAGTCCGACCTGAGCGGGCGCTACATCAACACCCCGGCCGGCATCATCCAGACGCTCGCCTTCCCCTTCTACAAGCCCGAGTGGAACACCGCCGGGGCCAAGAAGGTCCGGATCGGCCTCTCGATGGCGATCAACCGGCCCCAGATCACCAAGACGATCTTCGCGGACACCCGGACCCCGGCGACCGACTGGACCTCACCGGTCCTCGGTGCCGCGGGCGGGTACAAGGCCGGGCTCTGCGGCAGCTCCTGCACGTACAACCCCACCGAGGCGAAGAAGATGATCAAGGAGGGCGGCGGCATCCCCGGCGGTCAGCTGAAGATCACGTACAACGCGGACACCGGCTCCCACAAGGAGTGGATCGACGCCATCTGCAACAACGTCAACAACGCGCTCGGCAACGACAAGGCCTGTGTCGGCAACCCGGTCGGCACCTTCGCCGACTTCCGCAACCAGATCAGCGCGAAGAAGCTGTCGGGCCCGTTCCGCGCCGGCTGGCAGATGGACTACCCGCTCATCCAGAACTTCCTGCAGCCGCTGTACTACACCAACGCCTCGTCCAACGACGGCCACTGGACCAACAAGACCTTCGACAAGCTGGTCAACGAGGCCAACGCGGACACCGACACCGCCTCCGCCGTGCAGAAGTTCCAGCAGGCCGAAGGGGTACTGCGGGACGACATGGGCGCCATTCCGCTCTGGTACCAGAACGGCAGCGCAGGCTACTCGGACCGCATCTCGAACGTCGCGCTGAACCCGTTCAGCGTCCCGGTCTACAACGAGATCAAGGTCCACTGACGCCACTGGGAGTACGGCCCGGCGCACCGCGAGCGCCGGGCCGTACTCCCTCCTACAACGACCCCCGGAGCCCCTCATGGGACGTTATGTGATCAGGCGTCTGCTCCAGATGATCCCGGTGTTCATCGGTGCCACGCTACTGATCTTCCTGATGGTGAACGTGATGGGTGACCCCATCGCCGGCCTCTGCGGAGACCGCGCCTGCGACCCGGCGACCGCTGCTCAGCTGCGCTCCCAGTTCGGCCTCGACAAGTCCGTGTGGCAGCAGTACCTGACCTACATGGGCAATGTCTTCACCGGGGACTTCGGCACCGCGTTCAACGGTGAGAAGGTCACCGACCTGATGGGCAGCGCCTTCCCCGTCACCATCAGACTCACCGTGGTGGCGATCGTGTTCGAGATCATCATCGGCATCACCTTCGGTGTGATCACCGGGCTCCGCCGGGGCCGCCCGATCGACAGCACGGTCCTGCTGCTCACCCTGGTCGTCATCTCGGTCCCGACCTTCGTGACCGGTCTGCTCGCCCAGCTGTTCCTCGGGGTGAACTGGGGGATCATCGAGCCCGCCGTCTCGCCCTCGGCCCCCCTGAACCAACTCATCGTGCCCGGACTGGTGCTGGCGTCCGTCTCCCTCGCGTACGTCACCCGGCTGACCCGGACGTCGATCGCGGAGAACCGCCGCGCCGACTACGTCCGCACCGCCGTCGCCAAGGGCCTGCCGAAGCGCCGCATCATCGTCCGGCACCTGCTGCGCAACTCGCTGATCCCGGTGGTGACGTTCATCGGTACGGACATCGGCGCACTGATGGGCGGTGCCATCGTCACCGAGCGCATCTTCAACATCCACGGTGTCGGTTACCAGCTCTACCAGGGCATTCTCCGCCAGAACAGCCAGACGGTCGTCGGCTTCGTCACGGTCCTCGTCATCGTCTTCCTGGTGGCGAACCTCATCGTCGACCTCCTCTACGCCGTTCTCGACCCGAGGATCCGGTATGCCTGAGTCCCAGAATCCCGACGAGGCGATCGCCGGCACCGGCGCCGGTGGGCCCATGGACCTCGCGACCGGCGAGGGCGCCACGCTGGAGGGCGCGAAGCAGGCCCACGACGGAGGCCCCGAGGAACGGCCCCGCAGCCTCTGGTCCGACGCCTGGCGCGATCTGCGCCGGAACCCGATCTTCATCATCTCCGGCCTGATCATCCTGTTCCTGGTGGTGATCTCGATCTGGCCGCAGCTGATCGCCACCCAGAACCCGCTCAACTGCAACCTCGACAAGGCCCAGCAGGGCTCCCAGCCAGGGCACCCGTTCGGTTTCACGGGCCAGGGCTGCGACGTCTACACCCGTACCGTCTACGGGGCCCGCCAGTCGGTGACCGTCGGTGTCTGCGCCACCGTCGGAGTGGCCCTCATCGGCAGCTTCCTCGGCGGTCTCGCCGGGTTCTTCGGCGGCGCCGGCGACGCGATCCTCTCCCGGATCACCGACATCTTCTTCGGCATCCCGGTGGTCCTCGGCGGTCTGGTCCTGCTGTCCGTGGTCACCAGCAGCACCGTCTGGCCGGTCATCGGCTTCATGGTGCTCCTCGGCTGGCCGCAGATCGCCCGTATCGCGCGCGGCTCGGTCATCACCGTCAAACAGAACGACTACGTCCAGGCAGCACGGGCGCTCGGCGCGTCCAACTCCCGGATGCTGCTGCGCCACATCACACCGAACGCGGTCGCCCCGGTGATCGTGGTGGCGACCATCGCCCTCGGTACGTACATCTCGCTGGAGGCGACGCTCTCGTACCTCGGCGTCGGCCTGAAGCCGCCCACCGTGTCCTGGGGCATCGACATCTCCGCCGCCTCCCCGTACATCCGCAACGCCCCGCACATGCTGCTCTGGCCGGCCGGTGCGCTGGCCGTCACGGTGCTCGCGTTCATCATGCTCGGCGACGCGGTGCGCGACGCCCTCGACCCCAAGCTGCGCTGAGGAGCCGGACCATGTTGCTCGAAGTGCGCGATCTGCACGTGGAGTTCCGGACCCGCGACGGGGTCGCGAAGGCGGTGAACGGCGTCGACTACACCGTGGACTCCGGTGAGACGCTCGCCGTCCTCGGGGAGTCCGGCTCCGGCAAGTCCGTCACGGCCCAGGCGATCATGGGCATCCTCGACGTGCCGCCCGGACACATCGCCGGTGGCGAGATCATCTTCCAGGGCCAGGACCTGCTGAAGCTCAAGGAGGAGCAGCGGCGGAAGGTCCGCGGCGCCAAGATGGCGATGATCTTCCAGGACGCGCTCTCCTCGCTCAACCCGGTGCTCAGCGTGGGTGAACAGCTCGGTGAGATGTTCACGGTCCACAAGGGCATGTCCCACAAGGCAGCCAAGGCCAAGGCCGTCGAACTGATGGACACGGTACGGATCCCGGCGGCCAAGGAGCGCGTCGGGCAGTACCCGCACCAGTTCTCGGGCGGTATGCGTCAGCGCATCATGATCGCGATGGCGCTGGCCCTGGAGCCGGATCTGATCATCGCGGACGAGCCGACCACGGCGCTCGACGTGACCGTGCAGGCCCAGGTGATGGACCTGCTCGCCGAGCTCCAGCGGGAGTTCAACATGGGGCTCATCCTGATCACCCACGACCTCGGCGTGGTCGCCGACGTCGCGGACAAGATCGCGGTGATGTACGCGGGCCGGATCGTCGAGACGTCGCCGGTCCACCAGATCTACCGGGCCCCCGCCCACCCGTACACCAAGGGTCTCCTCGCCTCGATCCCGCGGCTGGACCAGAAGGGCCAGGACCTCTACGCGATCAAGGGCCTGCCGCCCAACCTGCTGCACATCCCGCCCGGTTGTGCCTTCAACCCCCGTTGCCCGATGGCCCAGGAGGTGTGCCGTACCGACGTGCCGCCCCTGTACGAGGTGAACCAGGAACGCCGGAGCGCCTGCCACTTCTGGAAGGAGACGCTCGATGCACGCTGACCACTCGGGGCGCCGGGACGCACGCGACGCGGCCGAGGCCGAGCGTGACCTGATGGAGAAGTCGCACGCGGAGACGGCGTTCGCGAACGAGGTACACCCCATCCTCGAAGTCCGGGACCTGGTCAAGCACTACCCGCTGACCCAGGGCATCCTCTTCAAGAAGAGCGTCGGCGCGGTCAAGGCCGTCGACGGGGTGTCGTTCGCGCTCAGCCAGGGCGAGACGCTCGGCATCGTGGGGGAGTCCGGCTGCGGCAAGTCCACCGTCGCCAGGATGCTGGTCAACCTGGAGGCCCCGACGGGCGGTTCGATCAAGTACAAGGGCGAGGACATCACCAAGCTGTCCGGGCGGGCGCTGAAGGCGGTGCGGCGGAACATCCAGATGGTGTTCCAGGACCCGTACACGTCGCTCAATCCGCGTATGACGGTGGGTGACATCATCGGGGAGCCGTACGAGATCCACCCCGAGGTGGCTCCGAAGGGTGACCGGCGCCGCAAGGTGCAGGACCTGCTGGACGTGGTCGGTCTGAACCCGGAGTACATCAACCGGTATCCGCACCAGTTCTCCGGCGGTCAGCGTCAGCGCATCGGCATCGCCCGCGGCCTCGCGCTCAACCCCGAGATCATCGTGGCCGACGAGCCGGTCTCGGCGCTGGACGTGTCGGTGCAGGCGCAGGTCATCAACCTGATGGACCGGCTGCAGAAAGAGTTCAACCTGGCGTACGTGTTCATCGCGCACGACCTGTCGATCGTCCGGCACATCTCCGACCGGGTCGGCGTGATGTACCTCGGGCGGATCGTCGAGGTCGGCTCGGACGCGGAGATCTACGAGCACCCGACACACCCGTACACCCAGGCGCTGCTCTCCGCCGTGCCGCTGCCCGACCCGGAGGCGCGGGAACGGCGGGAACGGATCATCCTGGTCGGGGACGTGCCGTCGCCCGCCAATCCGCCGTCGGGCTGCCGGTTCCGTACCCGCTGCTGGAAGGCGCAGGAGCGGTGCGCGCAGGAGGTGCCCGCGCTGGCCGTGCCCGCGGTGTTCCGGATGGTCGATGGCCCGGTGCACCACGACTCGGCCTGTCACTTCGCCGAGGAGAAGCAGGTCGTACCGGACATCGGGCTGGGGCCGGACGAGGGGCCGCCGGGGCCGCCGCGGCCGTTGGAGGGCCCGCCCGGACAGCCGGGGGCGTCAGGGCCGTCGGGAGGCGCGCCCCCGGGCCCTCCGGGGTCCGGTCCTGAGGGGCCGCCGACCGGGGCGACGCCCGCCTGACAGCGACGCCCGCCTGACAGCGTGGCGCGACCGGCCGGGGCGGCACCATGCCCCGGCCGGACAGGCCTTCGAACCGTCGGCCTAGTGGCTTTCGCCGTCCGCGCCGGGCGCCAGGGACCGCTTGATGAAGTCCACCTGGAGCAGCAGCAGATTTTCGGCCACCTGTTCCTGCGGTGTCATGTGCGTCACCCCGGACAGCGGCAGCACCTCGTGCGGGCGGCCCGCGGCGAGCAGGGCCGAGGAGAGCCGCAGGGTGTGCGCCGCGACCACGTTGTCGTCGGCGAGCCCGTGGATGATCATCAGGGGCCGCGCGGGGTTCTCCGGGGCGGAGAGCCCGTCGTCGGTGACCAGCCCGCTCGCCGCGTACACCTCGGGCTGCTCCTGCGGGTCGCCGAGGTAGCGCTCCGTGTAATGCGTGTCGTACAGCCGCCAGTCGGTGACCGGAGCGCCCGCGACGCCCGCGTGGAAGACGTCGGGGCGGCGCAGTACGGCGAGCGCGGCGAGGTAGCCGCCGTACGACCAGCCGCGGATCGCGACCCGCTCCAGGTCCAGCGGGAAGCCCTGTTCGGCCAGGCTGTGCAGGGCGTCGACCTGGTCGTCGAGCGTCAGTGGGAAGTTGTCCTTGACCGCCTTCTCCCAGGCCGGGGAGCGGCCGGGGGTGCCCCGGCCGTCCGCGACGATCACCGCGAAGCCCTGGTCGGCGAACCACTGGGACGTGAGGTGCGGGTTGTGCGCCGCGAGCACCCGCTGGCCGTGCGGGCCGCCGTACGGGTCGAGCAGGACCGGCAGCTTGCCGTCCGATTCCCGGTGGCCGGTGGGGAGCAGGACGGCGCACGGAATTTTCCGTGCGCCCCCCTCGGCGAAGGTCACGCGGGGAGTGAGGCCCGGCTTCTCCGCGTACGAGGCGACCGTGGCCACCTCCTTGCCGTCCCGCAGCACCCGTACGGTCGCGCCCGGCACCTCCGTACCGGCCGAGACGAGCACCGTCACACCCCCGGAGCGCACCGCGGAGTGCACACCCGGATCTGCCGAGACGCGCTCCACGCCCAGTTCGTTGACCCGGTACACGTGGATCTCGCCGG
This sequence comes from Streptomyces sp. A 4/2, assembly GCF_940670765.1. Lineage (GTDB taxonomy): Bacteria > Actinomycetota > Actinomycetes > Streptomycetales > Streptomycetaceae > Streptomyces. Next base: position 76,664 of record NZ_CALNVW010000003.1, on the reverse strand, counting down.
TCTCGGGAACCGCGGCGGTCTCGCCCGCCGAGGCGGAAACGAGGATGTCGTCAACCGAGATGTCCAGCACCGCCCGAACGTGCAACTCCGGCCCGGTGAGCAGCCGGTCGCCGACCGCGAGCACCCGCGCTCCGCCCTCGTCGGCGATCCGTACCAGGCCGCCGGCCGGTGCCCAGGCGGGCACGCCGGGGAACAGATCGAGCCACACCGGGTCCTCGTCGACATGCACGGTCCTGGTCGCGCCGGTCTCCGTACTGACCCCCAGATACCGCTGACTGCGCTGGTCACGCGCCTGCGTGAGCAGCAGGGGTGCGCCGTCGTCCGACCAGTGCACGGCGGCCAGGTACGGATACCGGCCACGGTCCCAGACCACCTCGGTACGCGAACCGTCCAGGCGGTAGAGGAAGAGCCGCACCTCGGCGTTGGGCGTCCCGGCCGCCGGATAGCCGACCTGTGCGGGCTCGCGGTCCGGATGCGCGGGATCGGCGATCCACCACCGCTGTACGGCGCTGTCGTCGGCCCGCGCGACCAGCAGGGACTGCGAGTCCGGCGCCCACCAGTAGCCGCGTGAGCGCTGCATCTCCTCGGCCGCGACGAACTCGGCCAGACCGTACGAGACATGGGCGTCCTCGGGCTCGGCGAGGGCCTTGTCGCCCTCCCCGTCCGCCCCCACGACGCGCAGTGCGCCGCCGGTCACATAGGCGACGAGGCGGCCGTCGGGGGACGGGCGGGGGTCGATCGCGGACCCCGGCACCCGGATCTCGCGGGTGGAACCGGCCCGCAGTTCAGCGGTGAACAGCCGTCCGGACAGGGCGAATGCGGCCAGCTCGGCCGCCGCGTCGACCGCGTACCCGACGATGCCCGCCGAGCCCTCCCGGCTCCGCTCGCGGCGTGCCCGCTCCTGGGCCGAGAGCTGCTCGTCCGCGCCGCCGAGGAGCGCCTGAGGATCGGCGGCCACGCGCTCCTGTGCGCCCCGTTCGAGGTCGAGCACCCAGAGCTGGTTCGTACGGTCGGTGCCGGACGAGGAGCGCAGGTAGAGCACCCGGTTCCCGTCGGGCGACACCGTGAAGGCGCGCGGGGCCCCCAGCGTGAAGCGCTGGGTTCTCGCGAATTGGCGCGGGAAGGAGAGTTCGTTCGAAGTCATGGCACTGAACTTACGACTTGGCCGCGCGGGCGGGGACCGGCCCGACAGGTCTTAGACCTGAGGCATGTGCCGACCGGTTCTGTCCGTGGCGTACGTCCGTGCGCCCCTCGTGCTGCCGTGCATCGATCATGCACGCCCCCGGATAGTTATGATCCGTAGCGCTAGGTGGGTATGACGCTACCGGCAGTTGTGGCATGCCCCTGTCCCGTACGCAATGTGGAGGTGAACCGTCATGGCACTCTCGATCTCGGCGGTGGTGCTGCTGGCGATCATCGTTGTGCTGCTGGTCAGGAAGTCGGGGCTGAAAGCGGCGCACGCGCTGGTCTGTGCACTCCTGGGTTTCTATCTGGCCAGCTCGTCCATGGCGCCCAGCATCCACTCCCTGACCACGAATGTGGCCGGGATGATCGGCGGCCTCAAGTTCTGAGAGGGGCGGACCGGCGGGTGCGGCTCGTAGGCTGTTCCCATGACGGACCTCCCCGCCCAGCGTCTGCTTCTGGTGCACGCGCACCCCGACGACGAGTCGATCAACAACGGCGCCACCATGGCCGCGTACGCGGCCACGGGCGCCCACGTCACCCTGGTGACCTGCACCCTCGGTGAGGAGGGTGAGGTCATTCCGCCCGGACTGGCGCATCTGGCAGCCGACCGGGAGGACGCCCTGGGGGCGCATCGCATCGGTGAACTGGCCGCCGCGATGCGGGAGCTGGGTGTGCGGGACCACCGTTTCCTGGGCGGGCCCGGCCGCTACCGGGACTCCGGGATGATGGGTGTCGAGCAGAACCACCGGGCGGGCGCCTTCTGGAACACCCCCGTGGACGAGGCGGCCCCGTACCTCGTGGAGGTGATCCGTTCGGTACGTCCGCAGGTCCTGGTGACGTACGACCCGAACGGCGGTTACGGCCACCCCGACCACATCCAGGCGCACCGCGTCGCCATGCGCGCCGCCGAGCTGGCGGCCGAGCCCGCCTTCCGGCAGGACCTCGGTGAGCCGCACGCGATCGGGAAGATCTACTGGAACCGGGTGCCGCGGTCGGTGGCCGAGGAGGGCTTCGCCCGACTGCGGGCGGCCGGTGCGGACTTCCAGGGCATCGCGGACATCGGTGATGTACCGGGCGTGGTGGACGACGCGCTCGTCACCACGGAGATCGACGGCACGGCGTACACGGCTGCCAAGTCCGCCGCGATGCGCGCGCACGCCAGCCAGATCGCGGTGGACGGACCGTTCTTCGCGCTCTCCAACGACCGCTGGCAGCCGCTCTTCGCGCGTGAGTACTACGAGCTGGTGCGGGGCGCCTCCGGGGCGCCGGAGGGCGAGCGGGAGACTGATCTCTTCGCAGGCGTCACAGGCGTCACAGGCGTCGCGGGAACGGTGGGGCCGGCGTGAACCAGCGTGGTACGGGAGCAGTCGGATGAGCACGGTCCAGGGCGGTACGGGAGCAGTCGAATGAGTACGAATCAGAGCGGTACCGGCTTGGCGGCGCCGCTGAACCCCCGCCGGATCGCTGCCTACTTCGGGCTGCTCGTCCTCGGCGCGCTGGTCGGCTTCGCGGGCGCGCTCATCCAGGCCGCCTGGTTCCCCGGCGGCCTGGTGCTCGCCCTGGTCGGCGCCGCCGCGCTCTTCTACGGCGGCCGGGTCGCCACCGGCACGGGCATCGGGGTCGGCGCGCCCGCGGTCGGATGGCTGGTCTCCGTCATGCTGTTGACGGCCACCCGCCCGGAGGGTGACTTCGTCTTCGGCGCGGGCGTGGCCTCGTACGTGTTCCTGCTGGGCGGCATGGTGGCCGCTGTGATCTGCGCCACCCTGCGCGTACTGCCGCAGGCGGGCCCGGATTCCGCCCGACCTGGCAAGTGATGTGCCGCTTCGCCCGGTGAACCTGCCGCACGTGTCAGGCCCCCGGAACGTCGCATTCCCATGGGCGTGGGGTGTCATCGCGCCGTGGCCAGTATGGTGGTGCGCGCCGCCGAACCTCCCGCACAAGTAAGAACGGGCGGCGGAGCCAACCGGGAGAACCTGCCTTGAGTCGTGAAACTGACAGTTCGTCCACCGGCCCTCAGGGGCGTGGCGGGGCCGCGTACCCCTCGGGCACGCCGCCGTACGGAACCCGCCAGTCTCCGGAGGACGCCGTGTCCCCGGCTCCGGCCACCGGGCCGCAGCCGGATGAGCCCAGGACCGAGACCACGCTGACCACGCGTATCCGGATCAACATCCCTGGCTCGCGGCCGATTCCACCGGTCGTCATGCGTACGCCGATGGCCGAGAGCGACCTCGCCGATGCGCCGGACGCCGAGCGCACGGCGACCATGCCCCGGCCGCCGGAGCCGGAGGCGGAGCCCGCCCCCGAGCCGCCCGCCGAGCGGCCGACCAGTGACTGGTTCGCGCCGCGCAAGCCTGCGGCGTCCTCGGCCGCCGCCCCGCCCGCAGCACCGGCCGCCCCCGCGGCGCCCGTTGCTCCCGGGTCCGGAGCGGCTCCCGGGACCGGAGCGCCGGACGAGGCCGGGCAGCGCCCCGACCTCCCCTACTTCTCGGAGCCGCCGCAGCGCGGCACCGTGCCCCCCGGACCGGCCGCACCCGCAGCACCCACCGGACCGACCACCGGTCCGGTCACCGGCACCAGTTCGCTGACGCCGCCGCTCGACTCGCTTCCGCCCTTCCCGGCGGCCACGCCGCCGCCGATGTCGGACGACACAGCGGTACTGACCCCGCAGCAGCCCGCCCCGGGATTCCCGCAGGGGATGAACGGCCAGGGCCTGAAGGGCCAGGGCCCGGCCGCCGCCCCGGCGGGCGGCAACGTCTCGGGCTCCACGCTGAACAGCGGCAGCCCGGTGGCCCCGCCGGAGCGCCGTTCGCCGTTCCCGCCGGGCCCCGGAGCCGGTCCTGGCGCGCCCCGGCAGTCCGACGGGAAAGCAGCCTTCGACCCGTCCGCGCCGTCGAACCCCATCACCGCCCCCACGCCCGGACCCGCCCCGGTCCGTCCGGCCACGCCCGGCAAGAAGAAGGGCGGCCGTTCCAAACTGGGCCTCATCGGGGTCGGCATCGTCGTGCTGGCCGGTGTGGCGTACGGCGCGGGCCTGTTGATGAACCACTCCGCCGTGCCCAAGGGCACCACGGTGCTCGGCGTCGACATCGGCGGCGGCACCCGGGACGAGGCCGTCAACAAGCTCGACACCGTTCTCGGCAAGCGGGTCGGCGCGCCGATCCAGCTCAGCGTCGACGGCCGTAAAACCGAACTCAGGACCGCCGCCGCGGGTCTCTCCCTGGACACCCAGGCCACCGTCCGCCAGGCCGCGGGCAGCGACTACAACCCCGTCTCGGTCATCGGTTCGCTCTTCGGCGGGCAGCGGGTGGTCGACCCGATCCTGCCCACCGACCAGGAGAAGCTCGGCGCCGCGCTGACGGATCTGGCGGGCGTCTCGGGCTCCGCGTCGGAGGGCACCATCAAGTTCGAGCCGGGCAAGGCCGTTGCCGTGCCGGGCAAGGCGGGCAAGTCGCTGGACGTCGACCGGTCGATGGTCGCGGTCCAGGACGCGTTCCGCGCCCAGGTGCAGACGGGCAAGCCGCACACCGTCGTGCTGCCGGTCGCGGCCAGGCAGCCGACCGTCACCCGGACCGAGATCGACCGGGCGATGAAGGAGTTCGCGCAGCCCGCGATGTCCGGCCTGATCACGATCAAGGCGGGCACCAAGCAGATCCAGTTCGGCCCCGAGAGGTCACTGCCGAAGATCCTCTCCATGAAGGCGGTCAACGGCCGGCTGGTCGAGGTCTACAACCGGCCCGCGATCACCCAGCTCCTCGAAGGGGTCTTCGACGGCGTCATGATCACCAAGGGCGACGGGCAGAAGCACCCGGTCTCCGCGACCGACGTGGCGCAGGCCATGGGGACCGCGCTGCTCGGCAAGACCCCCGCCGAGCGCACGGCCACGATCAACCTCGACGCGGGCTGATCCCACCCCCGTACAGCTCTTACGCACACCTCGCACGGCCCCCGTCCGGACACCGGCACAGCGTCGGAACACCGGCCCGGGGGCCGTGTCATGTGTAGGGCATGACATCTGTCACCGCCGACTCACGACAGACCGCACTGCCGCCGCACCGCCCGCTGCGGGACGCTTGACCCATGACGACGACAGCACCGCCCACCACTGTGGTGAGCTTCGAGCAAGTGAACAAGAGCTACGGGCCGGTGCACGCCGTGGCCGGCCTTTCCCTCGATCTGCACCCCGGTGAGACGGTCGCGCTCCTCGGTCCCAACGGAGCGGGCAAGTCCTCGACGCTCGACCTCCTGCTGGGCCTGCGCAGGCCCGACTCGGGGACCGTCCGGGTCTTCGGTACGACGCCCGAGCAGGCCATCAAGGACGGCCGGGTCGGGGCGATGCTGCAGAGCGGCGGCCTGATGGAGGAGGTCACGGTGCGCGAGCTGGTGAAGCTCGGCTGCGACCTGCACCGCCGTCCGCGTCCCGTCGCCGAGGTACTGGACCGGGCCGGGATCACCCAGATCGCGGACCGTATGGTCAACAAACTCTCCGGCGGCCAGGAGCAGCGCGTCCGGTTCGCCCTGGCGACCGCGGGCGACAGCGACCTGATCGTCCTCGACGAGCCGACCACCGGGATGGACGTCTCCGCCCGGCACTCCTTCTGGGCCACCATGCGGGAACAGGCCGACCAGGGCCGTACGGTCCTCTTCGCCACCCACTACCTGGAGGAGGCGGACGCGATCGCCGACCGGGTGCTCGTCCTGCACAAGGGCCGCCTCCTCGCCGACGGCACCGCCTCCGAGATCAAGGCGAAGGCGGGGGCCCGCCGGATCGCCTTCGACCTCGAAGGGGTCATCGACGAGGCGGCGCTGCGCGGACTGCCGTTCCTCACCGCGTGCGACGTGTCCGGCCGTACGGTCCGCATCCAGTCGTCCGACGCCGACGGGACCGTCCACGCCGTGTACGGACTCGGGCTCTACCCGCACAACCTCGAAGTCGCCGGACTCGGCCTGGAACAGGCCTTCGTCGCCATCACGGAGGCCGAGGAGGCCAAAGCAGCATGAGCACCCTGATCAGGCTCGAAATCACCCGGACCCTGCGGAACAAGAAGTTCATGTTCTTCTCGATCCTCTACCCCTCGATGCTCTACCTGATCATCGCGAGCGGGGCGTCGTCCACGGACAAGGTGGACGGCACCAGCCTCACCCTGCAGAGCTTCTACGTGGTTGCGATGGCGTCCTTCGGCGCGCTGACCGCCGTACTGATGGGCAACAGCGAACGCATCGCCAAGGAGCGCGAGAAGGGCTGGGTCCGTCAGCTGCGGCTCACCTCGCTGCCCGGCCGCGGCTACGTCCTGGCGAAGATCGCCAGCGCGGCCGTGGTCACCCTGCCGTGCATCGTCGTCGTCTTCGTCGTGGCCGCCGCGTTCAAACACGTACGGTTCGACGCCTGGCAGTGGCTGGCGCTGACCGGGGTCATCTGGGCCGGGAGCCTGGTCTTCGCCGCGCTCGGGGTCGCCATCGGCTACCTCGCCAGCGGGGACGCGGTCCGGCCGATCACGATGATCATCTACTTCGGCCTCTCCATCCTCGGCGGCCTCTGGCTGCCCACCACGTCCTTCCCGCAGTGGCTCCAGAACATCGCCGAGTGGCTTCCCACCCACGCGTACGCCGCACTCGGCCAGTCCATCGAACTGGGCAGCGCCCCGCACGCCAAGGACGTGGGCATCCTCTTCGTCTACTTCCTGGTCTTCGCGGGCGGCGCGGCCTGGCTGTACCGGAAGGACACCCTGAAGGCGTGAACGAGGAACGAGTCGTCGGCATCGGGAGGGTCCCGGAGAACGCGCGGCTGGCCGCCAAGAAGATGATCTGGATCGGCATCTGGCTGGCCTTCATGAGCCCGCCCCTGAACAAGCTCCTCGACGGCGGCTACTCCACCGTCGGGGAGGTGTTCGGCTGGACGGGACTCGTGGTCTTCGTCCTCGCGTACCTGGTGCTGGTCTTCCGGCACACCGCGCGGCGGCTCACCACGCCCGTGGTCCGCGGCACGCTGGTCTTCCTCGGGGCGCTCGCCGTGGCGCTCTCGCTGACGCTCGGTCCGACCTGGCTCGTGCTCTTCGTGTACGTGGCGGTGAGCTGCGGGGCGGTCCTGCCGGCCCGGCAGGCCGGCTGGTCGATCATCGGATCCACCGCCGTGATGTGCCTCCTCGCCCTCCGCGGCGACCAGCCCGTGGAGGCGGTCGGCGGACTCCTCGTCCCGGCGCTGCTCGGCGGGTTCGCGATGACCGGGGTGGGGCAGCTGATCCGTACGACGGTCCAGTTGAAGGAGGCCCGCGCCACGGTCGCCCAGCTCGCCGCCAACGAGGAACGGCTGCGGATGTCCCGCGACCTGCACGACCTCCTCGGCCACTCCCTGTCGCTGATTGCCCTCAAGTCCGAACTGGCGGGCCGGATGCTCCCCGACCAGCCCGGCCGGGCAGCCGCCCAGATCGAGGACATCCAGCAGGTCAGCAGGCAGGCCCTGAAGGACGTACGGGAAGCGGTCACCGGCTACCGGCGGCCCACCCTGCCCGGCGAACTGGCCGGGGCGCGCACGGCGCTGGCCGCCGCGGGCGTGGTGGCGGACGTACCGGCCGACTGCCCGACCGACGGGCTGGACGAGGACCAGGAGGCCGCTCTGGCCTGGGCGTTGCGCGAAGGGGTCACCAACGTCGTACGCCACAGCGGCGCCCGGAACTGCACCGTCACGGTCCAGGTCCGGCAGAACCTCGACGGGCGTCACTACGAACTCACCGTGCGGGACGACGGCGACAACTCCGGTGGGAGCGCCGCCCCGAAGGGCAACGGCCTGACCGGGATGACCGAGCGGCTCGAAATGGTCGGCGGCACCCTCGACACACGATCCGGGAAGGGCTTCACCCTCACCGCCCGGGTCCCCCTAGGATCCGGTACATGATCAGGCTCTTGCTCGCCGAGGACCAGTCGATGGTCCGGGAGGCCCTTGCCGCGCTGCTCGGCCTGGAGCCGGACTTCGAAGTCGTCGCCCAAGTGGCCCGTGGCGACGAGGTACTGGCCGCCGCCCGGACGCACACGGTCGATGTCGCCCTGCTCGACATCGAGATGCCGGGCATGACCGGCATCGACGCGGCGGCCGAGCTGCAGCGCGAACTGCCCGCCCTCAAGGTCGTCGTCCTCACCACCTTCGGCCGCCCCGGCTATCTGCGCCGCGCCATGGAGTCGGGCGCCCACGCCTTCCTGGTCAAGGACGCCCCCGCCGCCCAACTGGCCGCCGCAGTACGGAAGGTGCTCGCCGGTGAACGGGTCATCGACCCGACGCTGGCCGCCGCGGCCCTCTCCGACGGAGCGAACCCGCTGACGGAGCGCGAACGCGCGGTGCTGCGCGCGGCGGCCGACGGTTCGACCAACGCGGAACTGGCCGCGGCGCTGCACCTGTCGCAGGGCACCGTCCGCAACTACCTCTCGACGGCGATCCAGAAGCTGACGGCCCGCAACCGGGCCGAGGCGGTGCGGATCGCCCGCGAGAAGGGCTGGCTGTAGGCGCTGTTCCGGACGCGGCCGGTCCGGGCGGCCCGGCGCGGTCCCGGTCAGGGATGCATCCGCGCACCCTTGAGGACCTTGTCCACCGCGTTCCGCGGCCCGTACACGGCCAGCCCCACCAGGTCCAGCTCGTCGCGCGGTACCGCCGCCACCGCCGCGCGGTTGTCGCGGTCGTTGCCCGTGCCGAACAGGTCGCGGGTGAAGACCGCCCTCGGCAGCGCGCGGGACAGCACCCGCGCGTGCGCGGCCGTCAGGTTCTCCTTCGTGCCCTCGAAGACCAGGACCGGCTGCCGGAACATCGGCAGATAGCCGGTGCCGTCGGCGTCCGCGTACGGTTCGCCGATCACCTCGGGGGCCGCCGGGCCGAGCCCGCTGACCAGGAAGGCCGTCACGTTCAGCCGCTGCCAGGTCTCCAGGTCCTCGCGCAGCAGGACGGCGATCTTGGTATCGAAGCGGACGGGCGGGGCGGCGGGGACATCAGCGGTCAGGTTCTCGGTTCTCATGCTTCGAGACTGCCGACTGCCCCGCCCCGCCGTCTTGTACGTTCCTTGCATGGTGGCCCGGCAGGAGATCTCCGCATGGCGCCCGCCGGTCGCGGGCATCGTGGAGGTCTTCCACGCCCACTTCACGGAGCACGCCTACCCGATGCACGTCCACGACGCCTGGACGCTGCTGATCGTCGACGACGGCGCCGTGCGCTACGACCTGGACCGGCACGAGCACGGCACTCCGCGCGGCACGGTGTCGCTGCTGCCGCCGCAGGTGCCCCACAACGGCTCGCCCGCCACCCCCCACGGCTTCCGCAAGCGGGTGCTCTACCTGGACATGACGCAGCTGGACGCGGGCTACATCGGCCCCGCGGTCGACGGCCCCGATCTGGTCGACCCGGTGCTGCGACAGCGCGTCGGGCAACTGCACACGGCCCTCGCGCACCCCGGGGACGAGCTGGAGGCGGAGAGCAGACTCGCACTGATCGGCGAACGGCTGCGCGGGCATCTGCGGCCCCGGCCGGTGAACCGCCCGCCGGCTCCCGCCCCGGCCCTCGCGCACCGGCTGCGCGAGCTCCTCGACGAGCGGCTGGTCCAGGGGGTGACCCTGGACGAGGCCGGCACGCTGGTGCACGCCCACCCCGCCCACCTGGTACGGGCCTTCAGCGCCGCTTTCGGGATCGCCCCGCACCAGTACCTGATGTCCCGCCGGATCGACCGCGCCCGCCGGCTGCTGCTGGACGGCCGGCCGCCCGGCGAGGTGGCCGTGGCCACCGGGTTCTACGACCAGTCCCACCTGACCCGGCACTTCAAGCGGGTCGTGGGCATCGCACCGGGGCGGTACGCCGGCACCGGGCCGACGCGGGCCGGCGTCAGTTGAGCATCGCGCGCGCCGACCGGGCCCGCCTCCGGATCGCCTCGGCCGCCCCCGGTTCGACCGCGGCGACCACCTCCGCGTACTCGTCCAGCTCCGCCGCCCCGCGCACGAAGTCACCGCGTTCGACGAGCAGTTGGGCGTGCTCGTAGCGGAGCCGGGCCGGATGGGCGGGGAGCAGCAGGGAGAGCTCGATCGCCCACAGGTGCACGTCGGTGCGCTCCGGGCGGGCGGCGGCCCAGGCGCGGATGTTGTTCAGGACGCGCAGGACGATCTCCAGCGGGCCCGCCGGGGCGAGCATCGAGGGGTCCAGGGGTGCACCCGTCGTCCCCGTGACCAGGATCCCGGCGTCCTGGGCGGTCAGCTGCCGGCCTCCGGCGAACGGATCGACCAGGACCTGTTCGTCCGCCGGGTCCGACGGGTGCCCGAGGCCGACCACGAAATGACCGGGCAGCGCCACGCCGTACACCGGGGCTCCGGCCCGGCGTGCGACCTCGGTCCAGACCACCGAGAGCAGGATCGGCAGCCCGCGGCGGCGGCGCAGCACCTCGTGCAGGAGCGAGGACTCCAGTCGTTGGTAGTCGCCCGGGGTGCCCCTGAACCCGGTCCGTACGCCGAGGAGTTCACCGAGGGCCGCCGCCCAGGCCCGGGGCCCGGAGGTCCCGTACGGCAACAGGCCTGCCAGCCGGTCCAGTTCGATCTGGGCCGCGTCGATGCCGTCCTGCCCCAGCGCGGGGTCGGCCTCGGTGCCCAGCAGCAGACACAGCAGCGCGAGATCGGGCCGCTCGGAGCGCGCCTCCTCGGCGAACTGCCGTCGCCAGTCGGTCGATTGCCCGTCCATCCGAGTCCCGTCCCCGTCCGTCCCTGTCCCGTGTCCTGTGCCGTGCCTGTGGCGAATCTGTTCAGCCCGGACGCCTCAGGCCGCCGCGGAGGTCTGCCGGTAATGGTGGTAGCTGTGGTGGGTCCGGAACCCCATCCCGTCGTACAGCGCACGGGCTCCGGCGTTCTCCTCCTCGACCTGGAGCCACGCGGCCGACGCACCCTCGTCCAGCGCCTTGCGGGCGAGCGCCGCCATCACCGTGCTCGCCAGCCCCCGGCGGCGGGCGGCGGGAGCCACCTCTATCGCCATGAAGCCCGCCCAGCGGCCGTCGACCACACAGCGCCCGATCGCCGCGGGCGCCGGGCCGGGACCCGCGACCGAGGCGAACCAGGTCGAGGGGCCGCTGCCGAGCACCTTCAGGACATCGCCGCCCGGGGTGTCCCGGTCGTCGAACCGGTGGTAGCGCCTGAGCCAGGACTCGTCGCAGGTACGGGAGAGCGAGACCCGGGAGACGTCCGTGTCCAGATCACCGATCGGGGCCAGCGCGCCGATCCGGACCAGCGCGCTCACCTCACGGGTCCAGCCACGCTGCTCCAGACCGGCGGCCAGCAGTTCCTGCGTGCCCTCGTTGCCCGTCGCCAGCTGGACGTACGCGGGCAGACCCCGGGCCGCGTACCACTCCCGTGCGTACTCCAGCGCGTCGTCCAGCGGACGGCCCGGATCGCCCAGCGGAAGCACGGAGTTGGCGCGGCGGGTGAATCCGGACGCCGCCCGGAGCTCCCACTCGCCCAGCCGCTCGCTCTCCACCGGCTGCCAGGCGCGGGCAGTGGCCCGCGCCAGCTCGGCGAAGGTGGCCGAGGGGCCGCGCCTGCGGGCGGGCGCGGCCGGTACCGTCTTCCCCGCGACGAGGGCCGACTCCGGGATGCGTACCGACACGCCCGATCTCTGTGTGACGGACAGCACACCGGAATCCCATGATGTGAGAACGCCCACCGTGTCCGTGTACTTCTCACCTGGTGGGGCCTCATCGGTCAGCTGCCTGACTGATACCCGTTTGCCCACGTCATCGGGTGTAATTCGGACCTCAAGCCGTCCGCCGGTAGTGAATTCCACAGCTCTCTCCGCCCCTCCTGTTCGGATCGCGCCCAGGAACGGAGATACTAGGTGCGGGCATCGACGACGCCGCGCTCCCGCGCAGAGCAGCCCTACCGAGGAGGAACGACAGCGTGACTTACGTCATCGCGCAGCCTTGTGTCGACGTCAAGGACAAGGCGTGCATCGAGGAGTGCCCCGTCGACTGCATCTACGAGGGCTCCAGGTCCTTGTACATCCACCCGGACGAATGCGTCGACTGTGGTGCCTGTGAGCCGGTATGTCCGGTGGAGGCGATCTTCTACGAGGACGACACCCCGGAGGAGTGGAAGGACTACTACAAGGCGAACGTCGAATACTTCGACGATCTCGGCTCGCCCGGTGGTGCCTCCAAGCTCGGTCTCATCGAGCGCGACCACCCCTTCATCGCGGCGCTGCCTCCGCAGAACGGCTGACTCCGTAGGGCCTGTCCCGGCCGCCCCCGGTCCCGTACGGCTCGTCCGCGTACGGGACCGCGGTGTTTTCCTTGCAGCCTTGGACAGATACCGACAGATACGCAGCAGCCGGCATACGGCCGGCATACGTACGAGAAAGTGAAGCCCGTGTCCGCAGTCTCATCGCGTCTCCCCGTCTTTCCCTGGGACAAGTTGGAGCCGTACAAGGCAACAGCGACCGCCCACCCGGACGGCATCGTGGATCTCTCCGTCGGCACCCCGGTCGACCCGGTCCCCGGGATCGTCCGGAACGCGCTGATCGCGGCGGCCGACTCACCGGGGTATCCGACGGTGTGGGGGACGGTGGCGCTGCGTGACGCGCTCACCGGCTGGTGCGAGCGCCGGCTCGGTGCGCGCGGGGTCGCGCACACCAATGTCCTGCCGGTCGTCGGTTCCAAGGAACTGGTGGCCTGGCTGCCCACCCAGCTCGGTCTGGGGGCGGGGGACCGGGTGGCGTACCCGCGGCTCGCGTACCCGACGTACGAGGTGGGCGCGCGGCTCTGCGGCGCGGAGCCCGTCGTGTACGACGACCCGACGGAGCTCGACCCCACGGGTCTCGAGCTGCTCTGGCTGAACTCGCCGTCCAACCCGACGGGCCGGGTCCTCGCCAAGGACGAGCTGGTGCGGATCGTCGCCTGGGCGCGCGAGCACGGGATCCTGATCGCCAGCGACGAGTGCTACCTGGAACTGGGCTGGGAGGCCGAGCCGGTCTCCGTACTGCACCCGGACGTCTGCGGTGGCACGTACGAGGGCCTGATCGCCGTCCACTCGCTCTCCAAGCGGTCCAACCTGGCCGGGTACCGTGCCGCGTTCTGCGCGGGCGACGCCGAGGTGCTGGGCGAGCTGCTGAAGATCCGCAAGCACGGCGGGATGATGACGCCCGCTCCGGTACAGGCCGCCACGGTCGCCGCACTCGGTGACGACGTGCACGTGGCCGAGCAGCGGGCGCGGTACCTGGCCCGGCGCGCTTCGCTGCGCGCGGCGCTGGAGTCGCACGGCTTCCGCATCGAGCACAGCGAGGCGAGCCTCTACCTGTGGGCGACGCGCGACGAGCCGTGCTGGACGACGGTCGCCCACCTCGCCGAGCTGGGCATCCTGGTGGCGCCCGGCGACTTCTACGGGGTGGCGGGTGAGCAGTTCGTGCGGGTGGCGCTGACGGCTACGGACGAGCGGGTGGCCGCCGCGGTGAAGCGGCTGGGCGACGGCGGCTGAGCCGGTCCGGCTTTCGCGCCGGCGGGGAGTCCGCGCCGGTACGCGGTCCGAGTCGGTACGCGGAGGGGCCCCGGGGAGTTCGCTTCCCCGGGGCCCCTCCGCGTATCAGGCCGCATCGGCCCGTATTGTCTTGTATCGGGCTGTATCCGACCAAGTCGGGCCGTATCGGCGCCTCCGGTCAGCCGAGCGGCAGCCCGCCGGTGGGCTGACCGCCGGCCGACAGGCCGCCGTCCGTGGCGCTCTGGGCGGCCCCGCCGACGACACCGGCGGCGGTGGCCGCGGTGTCCCCGGCGGCCTGCTGCGCGGCCGGAACCGCGGTCCTGCCCGCGGCGCCGACGGCCTTGCCCGCGGTCGGGACGGCCTTGTTGACGGCCTTGCCGCCGGTGTCACCGGCCAGGCCGGTGGCCTTCTGGGCGGCGCCGTCGACGGAGTTGCCCAGGCCGGCGCCGTCGAGGGCGGTCACGCCGCCCAGGTTCGGGGTCTGCGGGAGCTCAGCGGCGCTCGCGACACCGGCCGCGGCGACCACGGGGACCGCACCCGCCGCGATGAGCAGCGCGGTACGGGCGATCCGGCGGGGCAGGGAGAGGGACATGACGCTCCTTGAGCGGGAGGGGACAACGGACTGTCCGGCGTTCGGACGCTGTGACAACCGCTCGGGGGCAGGGGGAAGTTGCGGTGAGCCGAGGTAAAGAGTGTGCAATGCGTCGCATAATCAGGTTCGGATAAAAACGGACAAACGACGGATGCCCGCCTCGGTTGCCGAACCGTCACTCCCCTTGATTCCCAAGGGATCCCAGGACCGGCAGGGGAGGGGCGCGCGAGGGGCGCAGAAGATTCCCACCGGCGGTCGGTACGGGACGCTTCCGGGCGACGGGTCGCACGGTCGTGCGGGGGCGCCTCCGGTGTGACTTCGCCGGTCTCCGGCGCTACTTCGCCAGGGAGATGCGGACTTCGTCCGGGCTCTGCCCCGCTGTGCCGCCGGACCTGGTGTCCGCCTTGCCCCAGGAGGTCTCGTCGGTGCCGGCGGCCCACACCCGGCCCCCGTAGGAGACCCGTTCGATGCCGAGCGCGGCGGAGTTGGCCACCGCCCAGTGCGCCAGCTCCCAGCCGCGCTGCTTCCCGGACCCGGCGTCGGCGCCCGGCCCGGACCCGGAGCGGTGCGCCGTGCCCCCGGCCGCCGCCTTGGTGCCGTGCACCGGAAGCCGTACGTCCGTCGACGGCGCGGGCCGGCCGGCCGGCAGCACTCCGGGCCCGAACTCCCGGGCCAGCCGGGACCGTACCTTCGCCGGATCACCCGCCACGGCGCTCTTCGTCGCCGAGCAGGTGAACGAGGCGGGCGCCCGGCCGGTGAGCGCGGACGCCAGCAGCGCCGCGTCCGGCTCGTGCTTCGCGTACGCCTCCGGGAAAGCGCTCCGCTGCACGCGCTGCGCCGCGACCGTCAGCGGCAGGTGCGCGTAGTCGTGGACCTTGTCGAGGTGCTCGTAGAACTTCCGCGCCGAGTAGACCGGGTCCATGATCTGCTTCGTGGTGCCCCAGCCCTGCGAGGGCCGCTGCTGGAAGAGACCGAGCGAATCCAGGTCGCCGTGGTCGAGATTGCGCAGCCCCGACTCCTGGAGCGCGGTCGCCAGCGCGATGGTCACCGCGCGCTCCGGCATCCCGCGCGAAGTGCCGACAGCGGAGATCGTCGCCGCGTTGACGGCCTGTTCGGGGCTCAGTTCGTAGGTGGTCCCGTCGGAGGAACCGGCCGTGCAGCGCGGTGGCCCACTGCCCCCGCCCCCGTTGAGGTACTGCACCACCACATAGCCCGCCAGCGCGAGCAGCACGGCGACGGCGGCCGTGACGCGGAAGAGACGGCCGCGGCGTGGGGCGGCAGAGGGACGGGACACAGGGGTCACCGTACTGGAGCCCGCGCTAGGGTCGGACCATGTCCGAGACCCCGCTTGACCTCACCATCGACGCATCGGCCCTGACGGCGCGGCTCGTCGATTTCCCGTCCGTGAGCGGCACCGAGAAGCCTCTCGCGGACGCGGTCGAGGAGGCGCTGCGCGCCCTGCCTCACCTGACTGTCGACCGCTACGGGAACAACGTCGTCGCCCGTACCAACCTGGGTCGCGCCGAGCGTGTCGTGCTGGCCGGGCATCTCGACACGGTGCCGATCGCGGACAACGTCCCGTCCCGGCTCGACGAGGACGGCATCCTCTGGGGCTGCGGCACCAGCGACATGAAGTCCGGTGTCGCCGTGCAGCTGCGGATCGCGGCGACCCTGCCCAGCCCCAACCGGGATCTCACCTTCGTCTTCTACGACAACGAAGAGGTCGCCGCCGACCTGAACGGCCTGAAGCACGTGGCCGAGGCGCACCCCGACTGGCTGGCCGCCGACTTCGCCGTAC
Organism: Streptomyces sp. A 4/2; assembly: GCF_940670765.1. Classification (GTDB taxonomy): domain Bacteria; phylum Actinomycetota; class Actinomycetes; order Streptomycetales; family Streptomycetaceae; genus Streptomyces. Next base: position 60,618 of record NZ_CALNVW010000003.1, on the reverse strand, counting down.
TCCTGGAGTCCTCCGACTGCGAGGTCGAGGGCGGCTGCCAGGGCACGCTGCGGGTCATCCTGACCACGAAGGGCGAGCGGTCCCACTCGGCGCGCAGCTGGATGGGGTCCAACGCGATCCACACGGCGGCCCCGATCCTGGCGAAGCTGGCCTCCTACGAGCCGCGCAGGCCGGTGATCGACGGACTGGAGTTCCACGAGGGCCTCAACGCCGTACGGATCGAGGCGGGTGTCGCCAACAACGTCATCCCGGACGCCTGCACGGTGGTCGTCAACTTCCGTTACGCACCGGACCGCAGCGAGGCGGACGCACTGGCGTACGTCAAGGAGTTCTTCGCGGACTGCGACGTCGACACCTTCACCGTGGACGACCACAGCGGCGGCGCCCTTCCGGGCCTCGCGCACCCGGCCGCGGCGGCGTTCATGGCGGCCGTCGGCGGCACGGCCAGGCCGAAGTTCGGCTGGACGGACGTCTCACGCTTCAGCGCGCTCGGCGTCCCCGCGGTGAACTACGGCCCCGGCAACCCGCTGCTCGCGCACAAGCGGGACGAACGGGTCGCGGTCGCCATGATCGAGCAGGCGGAGGAACGACTCCGTGCCTGGCTGACCGCCTGAATTTCCCTCTTCGTCACATCTGTCGACCTAGGCTGTCGGGACACGCACAGCGGAGGGAGCAACAGCATGGGCAACCCTGAGGGAGCACGGGCGCCGGAGGAACAGCGACTCGGACCGGTGGTGCGCCGCCGGGAACAGGTCCAGCCCGGTACCACCGACCAGCGGCTGCTCGACACCTCCGAGGGCGGCGCCGACTGGCTGCACACCGACCCCTGGCGGGTCATGCGCATCCAGTCGGAGTTCGTGGAGGGTTTCGGCGCACTGGCCGAACTGCCCAGCGCCATCAGCGTCTTCGGCTCGGCCCGCACGGCGCCCGGTTCACCGGAGTACGAGGCGGGCGTACGGATCGGCCGGGCGCTGGTCGACGCGGGCTTCGCCGTGATCACCGGCGGCGGGCCGGGCGCGATGGAAGCGGCGAACAAGGGGGCCCGGGAGGCGAACGGGGTCTCCGTCGGGCTCGGCATCGAGCTGCCCTTCGAGCAGGGGCTCAACCAGCACGTCGACATCGGCGTCAACTTCCGGTACTTCTTTGTCCGGAAGACGATGTTTGTGAAGTATGCGCAGGGCTTCGTGGTCCTGCCGGGCGGACTCGGCACGCTGGACGAACTGTTCGAAGCGCTGACCCTGGTCCAGACGCGGAAGGTGACACGGTTCCCGATCGTGCTCTTCGGCACGGAGTACTGGGGCGGCCTGGTGGACTGGCTGCGCGGGACGGTGATCGCCCAGGGCAAGGCGTCCGAGCGGGACCTGCTGCTGTTCCACGTCACGGACGACGTGGACGAGGCGGTGGCGCTGGTGACGAAGGAGACCGGGCTGTAGGGCGGTTGGCCGTGGGGCGGTCGGCCGCGGGACGGTCGGTCGCCGGGCGGTCGGTCGTGGAGCGATTCTGCCGCCGGAGGGGCTCGACGGCCCGTCCGGCGGCAGACGGCTGCCGGGGCCTGGGACGGGACGGGCGTCCGGGCCTCAGGCCAGTCCCCGGGTCCGGACGGCTGCCCGGGTCTCAGGCCAGTCCCCGCCGTGCCACCGCCGGTTCCCGGTGCCCGGCGATCGTCGCCACCATGTCCAGCACCTGCCGGGTCTCCTCGACCTCGTGCACCCGGTACACCTGCGCCCCCAGCCACGCCGACACCGCGGTGGTGGCCAGCGTCCCCAGCAGCCGTTCCTTCACCGGCCTGTCGAGCGTCTCGCCCACGAAGTCCTTGTTGGACAGCGACACCAGCACCGGCCAGCCGGTCGCGGTCATCTCGCCCAGCCTGCGGGTGGCCTCCAGCGAGTGCCGGGTGTTCTTCCCGAAGTCGTGGCCGGGGTCGATCATGATGCCGTCGCGGCGCACCCCGAGCGAGACCGCACGCTCGGCGAGACCGACCGTGACCCGCAGGATGTCGGCCATCACGTCCTCGTACGTGACCCGGTGCGGCCGGGTGCGCGGCTGCGCGCCGCCCGCGTGCGTACACACCAGACCGGCGCCGAACCGCGCGGCCACCGCGGCGAGTTGCGGGTCCACCCCGCCCCAGGCGTCGTTGAGCAGGTCCGCGCCCGCTTCGCAGACCGCCTCGCCCACGTCGTGGCGCCAGGTGTCGACGCTGATGACCACATCGGGGTGGCGCCGCCGTACCTCGGCGACGAAACCGACCGTGCGCCGGGCCTCCTCGGCGGCGGTGACCTCCTCGCCGGGGCCCGCCTTGACCCCGCCGATGTCGATGATGGCCGCCCCCTGGGAGACCGCCTCCTCGACCCGGGCCAGCGCCGGCTCGTCACGGAATGTCGCTCCCTGGTCGTAGAACGAGTCCGGGGTCCGGTTGACGATCGCCATGATCACCGGTTCGTGCGCGTCGAACTCGCGCCGTCCCAACCGCAACATTCGCCGTATCCTCCATAGCCTCTGAGTCGCCTGCGACCCTACGACCCGGTGCACGACAGACGGCGGATCGGGTCGTTGGACCTCAGGTTTGCATGGCACGATCGGACGCACGATTTCGGTACCCGGGGAGAGGCTCGCTCGTGTTCTTGTTCTTGCTGATCGCGATGGTCGTGGTGGTCGCGGCGGTCACCCTCGCGGTGATCGGCGGCGGCGAAGGCGAAGTGCTGCCCGAGGTGTCCCCCGAACTGCCCGTCGACCCGCTGCCCGTGGCCCGCCCGGTCGGCCGCGCGGACATCGAGGCGCTGCGGCTGCCCATGGTGGTGCGCGGCTACCGGATGGCCGACGTGGACGACGTACTGAGCAGGCTGGGCGCCGAACTCGCCGAGCGGGACGCGCGGATCGCGGAGCTGGAATCGGCGCTCGCCGGTGCGCGGGCCGCCGCGGTCGGCGACGAGGACCCGCAGCGATGAGCTCCGGAGCGGTCCTGGGGGCCGACGGCAAGCTGCGCTGCCCGTGGGGCGCGTCCACCGAGGACTACGTCGGCTACCACGACACCGAGTGGGGCAAGCCGGTCCACGGGGACGGCGCGCTGTACGAGCGGCTCTGCCTCGAAGCGTTCCAGTCGGGGCTGTCGTGGATCACGATCCTGCGCCGCCGCGAAGGGTTCCGCAAGGCCTTCTCGGGGTTCGGGATCCCCGCGGTGGCGGCCTTCACGGACGCCGACAAGGAGCGGCTGCTGGCCGATCCGGGCATCATCCGCAACCGCGCCAAGATCGACGCGACCATCGCCAACGCGCGGGTGCTCGCCGACTGGAAGGCCGGCGAGCTCGACGCGCTGATCTGGTCGTACGCCCCGGACCCGGCCGGCCGCCCGGCGCCCCGGAGCGGCGCGGACGTGCCCGCGGTGACACCGGAGTCCACGGCACTGGCCAAGGACCTCAAGAAGCGCGGGATCCGCTTCGTCGGCCCGACCACGGCCTACGCCCTGATGCAGGCCTGCGGCCTGGTCGACGACCACCTGGCGGACTGTTTCGCGCGGGGGGACTCGGGAAGCGCCTGAGCCCGGTGTCCGTCTGCTCTCAGCGGCCCAGGTAGCGCGGCTCCGTCTTGCCGACGAAGGCCTGGACCGCGATGAGATGGTCCTCCGACGCGCCCGCCCTCGTCTGGAGTTCGTCCTCCTTCTCCAGCGTCTCGCCCAGCGAGTGCTCCGCCCCGTAGGCGAGTGATTCCTTGATCGCGGCGTAGGCGACCGTCGGGCCCTCCGCGAGGGCACGGGCCACCGACCGCGCCTCGTCGGCCAGCTCGGCCGCCGGGACCAGCTTGTTGGCGATGCCCAGGTCGTACGCCTCCTGGGCGGTGAACGAGCGCGGGAAGAGCAGCAGGTCGGCGGCGCGGCTCCGGCCGATCAGCCGCGGCAGCGTCCAGGAGACACCCGAGTCGGCGGTCAGGGCGACACCCGCGAACGAGGTGGTGAATTTCGCGGTGTCGGCGACGACGCGGTAGTCGGCGGCCAGGGCGAAGCCCAGTCCGGCCCCGGCGGCGACCCCGTTGATCCCGGCGACGACCGGCTTCGGCATCTCGGTGATGGCGCGCACGACGGGGTTGTAGTGCTCCTTCACCGTGCTCATGGTGTGCCCGGTGCCCGCCTCGCGGTCGGCCGCCAGCAGCGAGATGTGTTCCTTGAGGTCCTGTCCGACGCAGAAGGCACGCCCGGTGGCGGTGAGCAGTACGGCGCGTACCTCCGGGGCCGCCGCGGCGGTCTGCAGGGCGTCGCGCAGAGCGGCCTTCGCCTCGGTGTTCATCGCGTTCATCGCATCGGGACGGTTGATCGTGATCGTCGCGAGTCCGTCGGTCACCTCGTAGAGCACGCTGTCCGCCATGGGGGCCTCCACTGCTTGGTCGGCTGCTGGGTCGGCTGGTTCGCCTGGATCGTGGTCCGCTGCTCAGCATGACGGAGATCATCGGCGGCGAACATGTGACCTGCGTCAAACAATGCTGGTCGAGAAAGGTGTGGGAGGCGGCGCAGTATCGCAGGGGGAACGCCGAATTGGGTGGTTTTGGGGAAGTGCGTTGCGCAAGCGATGCAGACCGATGTTGGTCATCGGGTCCTGCGATGCGGGATAATGGCGGGGAAGCAATATGTTCGATGCCGGTGACACCTGGGTTGTCGGCTGCGATGAGCTGGTTTCAGGAAGGGGAACGAGCATGGCGGCCATGAAGCCGCGAACGGGCGACGGCCCGCTCGAGGTGACCAAGGAGGGGCGGGGCATCGTCATGCGCGTTCCGCTCGAAGGCGGCGGGCGACTGGTTGTCGAGCTGACTCCGGACGAGGCCGATGCACTCGGCGACGCGCTGAAGAAGGTCGTCGGCTGACGCGGACGCCCCACTGTTTTCTCCACTGCCCCGGCTCCGGCCGGGGCAGTTGTGTTTTCCTCGGGGCTCGGGGCTCGGGGCTCGGGGGCTCTCGGATCGGGGTGCGGCGGCGCGGTGTTCCCGCCGCACGCGTCAGCCGAGGCGTACGGCGCAGAGCAGCCCGTCGCCCACCGGAATCAGTGAGGGCAGCAGTTCCTGGCTCTCGCGCACCGCGCGCAACAACTCCCGCAGGTGCAGCACCTCGGCGGGCTGGGCCGCGGAATCGACCGTACGGCCGTCCGCGAAGACCCCCTCGAAGCACACCAGTCCACCGGGGCGCAGCAGCCGCAGCGATTCCGCGAGGACATCGAGCGACTCCAGCCGGTCGCCGTCGCAGAAGACGAGGTCGTAGCCGCCGTCCGCGAGCCGCGGCAGTACGTCGAGGGCGCGGCCGGGAATGAAGCGTGCCCGGTTCCCCGCGAAGCCCGCGGCACGCAGGGCCTGGCGGGCGAAGCCCTGACGTTCGGGCTCCGGATCGACGGTGGTCAGGACCCCGTCGGGCCGCATGCCCTGGAGCAGATAGATGCCGGATACGCCGGTACCCGTACCGATTTCCGCCACTGCTTTGGCGTCCGCGGCGGCGGCGAGCAGCCGCAGCGCAGCGCCGGTGCCCGGGGAGACCGAGGGAAGTCCGGCGTCACGGGCCCGGTCACGGGCCCAGCGCAGGGCTTCGCCCTCGGCGACAAAGGCGTCGGCGAACGCCCAGCTCGTCTGCCGGTTGGCGGTAATGGACCTCTCCTGTCCCCGTAGTTGACGCACTCGTGACTGTATCCGCTGCGCTCGGGAACCCGCAGATGGGACCGGGCGTTATGAGAGGGCAGGGGGGATGCGGATGTATGCGGAATCCGGCAATCAGTCTTATCCGGAGCTAACGGGCGAGGTGGCTATGGTAGGGGCTCCACTGGACACCACCAGAGCCGACAGGGGAGGTGCGGCTGCGCCTGTGGATCGGAGAGGAGCGTTGCGGCGCTTTCTCAGGTCGGCGGGTGAGCCGAAATCCGTGACCGACATTGCTGACAGCCCGAGCGCTGCTGACTCCGCCCAGACCGCGACCTTCGCCTCGGACGCGGACGCGCAGACATGGACTCCGCCCTCGTGGGAGGAGATCGTCAGCACGCACAGCGGCCGGGTCTACCGCCTCGCCTACCGGCTGACCGGCAACCAGCACGACGCCGAGGACCTCACACAGGAAGTCTTCGTCCGCGTCTTCCGCTCGCTGTCGACGTACACACCCGGCACCTTCGAGGGCTGGCTGCACCGCATCACCACCAACCTCTTCCTGGACATGGTCCGCCGCAAGCAGCGGATCCGCTTCGACGCGCTCGGTGACGACGCCGCCGAGCGGCTGCCGAGCCGTGAGCCGTCTCCGCAGCAGGTCTTCCACGACACCCACTTCGACGCGGACGTCCAGCAGGCGCTGGACACCCTCGCTCCGGAATTCCGTGCCGCGGTGGTGCTCTGTGACATCGAGGGGCTGTCGTACGAGGAGATCGCCGCGACGCTGGGCGTCAAGCTCGGCACCGTGCGCAGCAGGATCCACCGGGGCCGCTCCCACCTGCGCAAGGCTCTTCAGCACCGCTCGCCCGAGGCCCGTCGTGCGGAGCAGCGCGCGCTGGCCGGGGTGGCCATCGGCCCGGACGGAGAGGATGGGACCGCGTGAGTGGATCCAGTCCGACCCCGGCCGAGCAGCACCTCGGGGACCGGCTCGCCGCCCTGGTCGACGGTGAGCTGAAACACGACGCGCGCGAGCGGGTTCTCGCGCATCTCGCCACCTGTGCCAAGTGCAAGACCGAGGCCGATGCCCAGCGACGGCTGAAGAGCGTCTTCGCCGAGACCGCGCCGCCGCCGCCGTCCGAGGGGCTGCTGGCCCGTCTCCAGGGGCTTCCCGGCGGACCCGGTGGGGACGATCCGCGTTCCGGCGGAATGTTCGGCGGACGTTTCGCCGACGGATTCTTCGGGCCCGGAAGGCCGGACGACGGGCGTTCCTCGGGCCCCCGCGTGGACACCTTCGGCTATGTGCCCGCGGGGCACGGCGCCACCGCGCTTCCGGGCGGCGGCCCGGACAGCGGGTTCCGGATCCACCCGGTGGGCCGGACCGACCAGGAGCGTTCGGCCTGGCGTGGCCGGAGATTCGCCTTCGCGGCTGCCAGCGCCGTGTCGCTCGCGGCCATCGCGCTGGGCGGCACACTGCCGCTGGGCGGCGCGAGTGATCCCGCGGCGCGTACCGACGGCACGGCCAACAACGTGACACCGCTGAGCGCTACCGACCCGGTCGGCATCAGCACCCTGTCGGACCGGCGCCGCGACGGCGCGAGTGACGGCGCGGGCGTGCGCACCATGGACGGCCGCGACCGGCCGCCCGTGCTCTCGCCCTCGGTGTTCGCCGCGCAGCACTCGACCTTCACCCCCGTGACCCGGCCCGCCCAGCAGTCGCTGTACTCGCTGACCACCCCGCTGCTGACGGCCGCGTCGCTGTCTCCCACGATCCGTCCTCCCCTCGCGGCCACCGCACCGGCCGGGCCGGTGCAGCCGAGCCCCACGACCACACCGTCCCCCGCGCAGCTCAGCGTGGGCGGCGGCTCGGAACTGCCGGTTCCCGCCAGGCACTAGGCCCGCTGGCATCGGGACCTGTCCCGTCCGTGGTCGAGCGGTACCGGACGGGGGATTCGGCCGGTAAACCTGGTTGAATCCCTGGAGGGGTGCCCTCCACAGGGCACGCAGAGCGTGGGGCGGGTGCGGGGAGAGCATGGACGAGGGGAAGCCCACCGGGCCGGAGGTCAAGTGGTGGAGCAGGCCCGCGCCGGGAATTCCCGCGCAGGCACAGCCAGGACCGGACCCGGTTGCTGAAGCCGCACCCGAGGCGGCAGTTCCGCCGGTCATACCCGGGCCCGGCACGGGAAGTTCCGGAACGGGCGTGGAAGACACCGGGCCCGGCACGGGAAGTTCCGGAGCCGGTACGGAAGACACCGGGCCTGGCACGGAAGGTTCCGGAACCGGTACGGAACACACCGGACCCGCCGGCCCAGCCGACCGCCCACGGCCCTTGCACGAGCCCGACCCCTACGGCACCCCGCCCTACGGCGGTCCGGGCCCCTGGGCCCCCGCTCCGCCCGTACAGCGGCCCGTTCCGACACCGGCCCAGGGCACTCCCGTCCCACCGCTCCACGCGGGCGCCCCGCAGCCGCACCAGCAGCACGCGCCTCACCAGCAGCTGCCGTTCCATCAGCCGCTGCCTCAGCCGGAACCGTCGGGGCCGCAGCCCGTGCCGCCGCAGCCGTACCCGCAGGCGGACCGGCATCCGTTCTCCGTCCCGCTGCCCGCCCCGCAGTCCCCGCAGTGGCACCGGTACGACCCGTGGGGCATGCCGGCGGATCTGCCCCCGGCGGGCCTCCCGGCCGCCCCGCCGCCCGCACCGCGCAAGCGACGCGGCGGCATCGTGGCCGCGCTGGTACTCGCCCTGGTCACCGGTGTCATCGGCGGAGGTGTCGGCGCGTACATCGAGCGCAACGGCTCCTTCAGCGACATCAAGCTGCCGCAGGCCGGACCGGAGAGCACGGACCGCGTGGCCGGCAGCGTCGCGGGCATCGCCGCGAGCGCCCTGCCGAGCGTGGTCACCCTGCACGTCAGCGGCAAGGACGAGCAGGGCACCGGCACCGGATTCGTCCTCGACCGCGAGGGTCACATCCTCACCAACAACCATGTGGTCGCCCCGGCGAGCTCCTCCGGCGACATCACGGTCACCTTCAGCAGCGGCGAGAGCGCCAAGGCGAAGGTCGTCGGCCGGGACAGCGGTTACGACCTCGCGGTCGTCCAGGTCAGCGGGGTCTCCGGGCTCACCCCGCTGCCCCTCGGCAACTCCGACAACGTCCAGGTCGGTGACCCGGTGGTGGCCATCGGCGCCCCCTTCGACCTGGACAACACGGTGACCTCCGGCATCATCAGCGCCAAGGAGCGCCCCATCACGTCCGGCGGCGGCAAGGGCAGCGGCAGTGACGTCAGCTATGTCGACGCCCTCCAGACCGACGCCCCGATCAACCCCGGTAATTCGGGCGGGCCGCTGGTCGACACCAAGGCCCGCGTGATCGGCATCAACAGCGCCATCCGCCCCGCGGACAGCGGTTCGGACGCCGGAAGCGGCCAGGGCGGCTCCATCGGACTCGGCTTCGCGATCCCCATCAACCAGGCGAAGCGGGTAGCCGAGCAGCTGATCAACACCGGCAAGGCCACCCATCCCGTGATCGGCGTCACACTCGACATGCAGTACACAGGGGGCGGCGCCAAGGTGGCCGCCAAGGCCAACGACGGCGGACCCGCCGTCGCACCGGGCGGCGCGGGAGCCGCCGCCGGGATCAGGCCGGGGGACATCGTCACAGGTGTGGACGGCCGGAAGGTGCGCAGCAGCGTGGAGTTGATCGTCAAGATCCGCGCCCACCGGCCCGGCGACAGACTGGCTCTCACCGTCCGGCACGACGGCCGGGAGCGGGCTGTGACCTTGACTCTTGGTTCGGCCGACGGCATATGAACGTCACTGGGAGGTACCGTCCGGACAGCTTTGCCGGGTACCGTGGTCGGGGCCCGGATCTGACCCCGACCTGCGGGCCGCGGAGAACACCAGGAGCAATAAAGTGTTCAATGACGTAGGCCCCCTTGAGATCGTGACGCTCGTGGTGCTCGCCGTGATCGTTTTCGGCCCGGACAAGCTGCCGAAGCTCATCCAGGACGTCACGCGCACGATCCGGAAGATCCGTGAGTTCTCCGAGAGTGCGAAGGAAGACATCCGCACGGAACTCGGCCCCGAGTTCAAGGACTTCGAGTTCGAGGACCTCAACCCCAAGACCTTCGTCCGTAAGCAGCTCATGGACGGCAGCGACGATCTGGGGCTGAAGGAGATCCGCAGCAGCTTCGATCTCAAGAAGGAGATCTCCGAGATCACCGACGTGGTGCAGGGCAGGTCCAGTGCCACGGAGAGTGACACGGACGAGGACAGCACCCCCGCCGTCGGCGCGTCGTCCGGTGCGGCCAACGGCTCGTCGACCGGCCCCGACCTGCTGAAGAAGCGGACGAAGGTCGACACCGACGAGCGTCCGCCGTTCGACTCGGACGCCACCTGAGTATTCTCCATCTGTCCGGCAGTGAGGGCGCCCGTGGGGGTGGGCCGCTTCGGACATCGAGGATCGAGGAGGCGGCCGGCACATGGAGACGACGAGTCGGACAGGGACGCGCACGGTCGACGACTATCTGAGAGCGCCCTTTTCCTGGTACGGACTGGACGAGGCGTTCGTCGGCCCCCGTTGGCTGATGCAGGTGGGCGTGGCAGCGGACGGCACGGTTCAGCACGGCTCCGTAGGGCATGGCGACGAGCCGTCCGTACGACCGGACGCGCACCCCGAGAAGGAGCACTTCGCGGTCGTGGTGACGGTCGCCTCCAGCCCGGTGCGGCGCAGCGGCGACGGTACGGGCGTACTGGAGGCCACCTCGGTCTCCTCGGCCGCCTGGCTGGCCGGTGCCGGACTGCTTTCGTACACCTGGCCCCCGCAGCTGGACCATTCCCGGCGGGACGAATGGCTCGACCAGCAGACCGAGACGGCTTTCGACCTGGCGGACGATCTGTCCGGCCCGGAGTGGTCGGAGCTGACCCTGCCGGTCGACGGGGTACCCACCCCGTTCGCCTACCGGGAGTCGGAGTTCGGCTGGGTGCTCGCGGGTGCCACGCCTGACGGGGTGCACCTCGGGGCGTACGGGCGCGGAATGAGCGCGTACGGGCTGGCGTTCGCCGTGGCCAAGGACATCAGGGCGTACGTCTAGGACCCGCCGCCCGGCCGATCTTGGCCTGGCCCGGAACGCCTGGCCCGGAACGCCTGGCTCGGAACTGGCCCGGTACGGCTCGGGGGCGACCGCCGTCTGCGGTCGCCCCCGAGCCGTACCGGTGGGAACGTCTAGAACTTGTTGCGCGGGGTGACCCCCAGCGACATCCCCGCCAGGCCGCGCTGGCGGCTGCTGAGCTTGGTCGCGATGGCGCGCAGCGCGGTGCCCGCCGGGGAGTCCGGGTCGGTCAGCACGACGGGCTTGCCCTCGTCGCCGCCCTCCCGCAGCCGTACGTCGATCGGGATCGAGCCGAGTACCGGAACCGTGGCGCCGGTCGTCTTCGTCAGGCCTTCGGCGACCTTCTGCCCACCGCCCGTACCGAAGACGTCGACCATCTCGTCGCAGTGCGGGCACGGCAGCCCCGACATGTTCTCGACGACGCCGACGATCTTCTGGTGGGTCTGGACCGCGATGGAACCGGCCCGTTCGGCGACCTCGGCAGCGGCCTGCTGCGGGGTGGTCACCACCAGGATCTCGGCGTTCGGCACGAGCTGTGCCACCGAGATCGCGATGTCACCGGTGCCCGGCGGGAGGTCGAGCAGCAGGACGTCCAGGTCGCCCCAGTACACATCGGCCAGGAACTGCTGGAGCGCCCGGTGCAGCATGGGTCCGCGCCAGACCACCGGGGCGTTGCCCGGGGTGAACATGCCGATCGAGATGACCTTCACCCCGTGTGCCGACGGCGGCATGATCATGTTCTCGACCTGGGTGGGGCGGCCGTACGCACCGAGCATCCGCGGCACGCTGTGCCCGTAGATGTCCGCGTCGACGACGCCGACCTTCAGGCCGTCCGCCGCCAGCGCCGCGGCCAGGTTGACCGTGACCGACGACTTGCCGACGCCGCCCTTGCCCGAGGCCACCGCGTAGACGCGGGTCAGCGAGCCCGGCTTGGCGAACGGCACCTCGCGCTCCGCGGTGCCGCCGCGCAGCGAGGCCGCGAGCTCCTTGCGCTGTTCGTCGCTCATGACGTCCAGCCCGACGGAGACCGAGGTCACCCCCTCGACCCGGGCGACGGCGTCGGTGACGTTCGTCGTGATGGTCTCGCGCATCGGGCAACCGGAGACGGTGAGGTAGATCGTGACAGCGACCGCGCCGTCCGCTCCGATATCAACCGATTTGACCATGCCGAGTTCGGTGATCGGTCGGTGGATCTCGGGGTCGTTCACTGTCGCCAGCGCTTCACGCACCGCGTCTTCCATAGCCATGGGTCGATGGTACGGCGCCCACTCCCGCCCCGGGAAAGAGTGGTCAGTGGTCGGCTTCATCACTTTCCCGCGGGAATACGGCACGCCGCTCCGCCATCTCCCGCACCAGGTCCTGGAGTTCGGAACGGATCCAGTCACGGGTCGCGACCTCGCCGAGGCCCATCCGCAGCGCGGCGATCTCCCGTGTGAGGTATTCGGTGTCGGCGATGGAGCGTTCGTTCTGGTTCCGGTCCTGCTCCAGATTGACCCGGTCCCGGTCGTCCTGCCGGTTCTGCGCGAGGAGGATCAGCGGCGCCGCGTACGAGGCCTGGAGCGACAGCACCAGGGTCAGGAAGATGAAGGGGTACGGGTCGAAGCGGACGGCGGTCGGCGCGAAGCTGTTCCACACCAGCCAGATGACGATGACGACCGTCATCCAGACGATGAACCGCCCGGTCCCCAGGAACCGCGCGACCTGCTCCGAGAGCCGCCCGAACGACTCCGGGTCGTACTCCGGCAGCCAGCGCCGCCGTTTCATCAGCGGCTGGTCCAGGCGGCCCCTGGGCGTCGGCTCAGCGGCCATCGGACACCTCCGCCCGGTCGTGCGCGGCGCCGGGCCCGTCCGGGACGCCGGGCTCCTGGTGGAAGTCGGTCTCGCGCCAGTCGCGCGGCAGCAGGTGGTCGAGCACGTCGTCGACGGTGACCACCCCGAGCAGCGAACCGCTCGCGTCCACGACCGGCGCGGCGACCAGGTTGTACGCCGCGAGGTAACTGGTCAGCGCGGGCAGCGTGGACTCCGGCGACAGCGGCGGGAGATCGCTGTCGACGACCGCGCCGACCAGAGTGAACGGAGGGTCGCGCAGCAGTCGCTGGAAGTGCACCGTGCCTAGATACTTGCCGGTCGGCGTCTCGTCGGGCGGCCTGCACACGTACACCTGCGCGGCCAGCGCGGGGGACAGGTCCTGCTTGCGGACCCGGGCCAGCGCGTCCGCGATCGTGGCGTCCGGACGCAGCACGATCGGCTCGGTCGTCATCAGACCACCGGCGGTCCGCTCCTCGTACGCGAGCAGCCGCCGCACGTCCGCGGCGTCGTGCGGTCGCATCAGTGTCAGCAGCCGCTCCTTGTCCGCCTCGGGCAGCTCACTCAGCAGGTCGGCGGCGTCGTCCGGGTCCATCGCCTCCAGGACGTCCGCGGCGCGTTCCTCCTGGAGCTTGCCGAGGATCTCCACCTGGTCGTCCTCGGGCAGCTCCTCCAGTACGTCGGCGAGCCGGTCGTCGTCGAGTGCGGCGGCCACCTCCGCGCGGCGCTTGGGCGTCAGGTGGTGCAGCACATTGGCGATGTCGGCCGGGTGCAGCTCCTCGAAGGTGGCGACCAGGTTCTCCGCACCCTGCGCCTCCTCCTCCAGCGAGAATCCGGTGACCGCCGACCACTCGACGGTCAGGGTCTCGCCCTTGCGGCGGAGCGCGCCGCCCTTCCCTCTCCGTACGAAGACCTTGTCGATCTCCCAGTCACGGCGGGCGGGCAGCTGCCGCACGGACACGTCGAGGACGGTCACCGCCTCGTCCGTGCCGGTCAGGTACACCCGGCGGTCCAGCAGTTCGCCGAGGACCAGGCGCTCGGTGGGGTGCTGTTCGAAGCGGCGCACATTGAGCACGCCCGTGGTGATGACCTGTCCCGACTCGATGCCTGTCACCCGGGTCATCGGCAGGAAGATCCGGCGGCGGCTGGTCACCTCGACGACCAGACCGAGCAGCCGCGGCGGCCGGCTGCCGACACGCAACATGGCGACGAGGTCGCGGACCCGGCCCACCTGGTCGCCGTTCGGATCGAACACGGCGACACCGGAGAGGTGGGAGACGAAGATCCGGGGGGCGCCTGCGGCCATGTACGCGCCTCCTCTTCCTGCCGGTCCGTTCCTTGTCCGCACGGCGCCGCTTCATGCTGATTCATGATGGCATGAGGCCTTCTTTCGGACTTCACGTTAGCCCGTCCCGATCGGTACTGCCCCGGTAGAGCGTCCGGATGGCTCTGCCGTCATTTCCGTAGGGGCGACGGGTACGCTGCGGTCTGCTGTTGAGGACACTCGTATGAGAGGCAGTGCGCACGTGGCTGCATTTCCCCCGGCCGCCCGAGCCCGCAGGGCAGGACTCGCAGGCGCCCTGTGCGCCGCTCTGGCGGTGTCGCTCGCAGCCTGTGGTGAGGACCCGGACGCGGGGACCAACGGCGTCGGCAAGCTCTCCGCGAAGGACATCGAGTCCCGCGCGCGCAAGGCGGCGGACGGGGCGAGTGCCGTACGGGTGTCGGGCACGCTGGTCAGCAAGGGCGGCTCGTACAAGCTGAACATGCAGCTCAAGTCGGACGGCGGCACGGGGTCCGTCACGTCGAGGAGCAGCACCTTCGCGTTGCTGCGGATCGATGACGCGCTCTACGTGAAGGCCGGCGCGGGCTTCTGGAACCAGAAGGACGGCGAGGGCGGGACCGCCGCCGCGGGCAAGCTCGACGACAAGTACGTGAAGGTCCCGAAGGGTGACCCGGCGTACGAGCAGTTCCGCGGCCTCACCGACATGAACAGCCTGCTCGACGGGCTGCTCGGCCTGCACGGCTCACTGAAGAAGGGTGACCGCACCGAGGTCGCCGGGGTGCGCACCGTCCAGGTCACCGGCGGCGACGGGTCGGGCGGCAGGCTCGACGTGTCGCTCAAGGGGACGCCGTACCCGCTGCGGTTCCAGCGGGCGGGTGGCGCGGGGGTGGTTCAACTGGCCGAGTGGAACAAGGACTTCGCCCTGAAGGCGCCCGACCGGAACGACACGGTGGACTACGGGCAGAACCTGCCGAAGACGTGACGAACCGACGTGGTGATGTGAAGGCTGACGCGAAGAGCTGACGCGAAGGGCCCGGGACGTGCCCGGTCCGGGGACCGCGTCACGTCACCGCTTGCGCTTCCGCTTGAGCAGCAGCTTCGGGAGCCCGGCGGGCACCGGGCGCCGCGTCGTCGCCGGAGTCGGCAGCGGGGCCGCGGCGAGCGAACCGTCCGGCAGCTCGGTACGGGACTCGCCGGGAACCAGCCGCAGCACCCGGCACTCCCGCGCCCAGCGCTCCACCATCGCCTCGCTGTCGGGTGCGTTCAGCCGCTTGCCCTTGAGCTCGGCGACGGCCGCGTCCCACTCCTCGGAGCCGGGCGCGAGGTCCGTGACGACGGTGGACCACGTCACCAGCCGCCCGCCCTTGTCCTTGCTGCGCACCGTGACCTCGGCGGGCGCCCCCGCGGTCAGACCGGGCAGCGGCTGCTCCCCGGGCCCGTCACCGACGAGCAGGGCCGCTCCCTCGTGCCACACGTGCCACAGCGCCCGTGCGGGACCCGAGCCCCGCACCCAGATGAGGCCGGACTTCTTGGTGGCCTCCTCGACGAGGGCCTGCTCCAGCACAGTCGGTGTCATGGGCCCAGCGTAACGACCCCGCCCGCCGCAGCCGCCGCCGCACAGCGGGCTGCTCAGAGCCAGCCGTTGCGCCGGAGCGTGCGGTGGATGGCGAGGCAGACGACCAGGATCCCGCCCATCACCAGGGGATAGCCGAATCGCCACTGGGTCTCGGGCATGTACTTGAAGTTCATGCCGTAGACCCCGGTGATCATCGTCGGAACGGCGATCACCGCCGCCCACGCGGTGATCTTGCGCATGTCCTCGTTCTGCGCGACCGTCGCCTGCGCCAGGTTCGCCTGGAGGATCGAGTTGAGCAGGTCGTCGAAGCCGACCACCTGCTCCTGCACGCGGGCCAAGTGGTCGGCGACATCACGGAAGTACTTCTGGATGTCCGGGTCGATCAGCCGCATGGGGCGCTCGCTCAGCTGCTGCATCGGCCGCAGCAGGGGCGACACCGCGCGCTTGAACTCCAGTACCTCACGCTTCAGTTGGTAGATGCGCCCGGCGTCGGTGCCGCGCGAAGTGCCCTTCGCGGGCTCGGAGAAGACATCGATCTCGACCTCGTCGATGTCGTCCTGGACGGCGGCGGCGACCGCGAGGTAGCCGTCGACGACCTGGTCGGCGAGGGAGTGCAGTACGGCCGACGGGCCCTTGGCGAGCAGTTCGGTGTCCTCCTGCAGGCGGTGGCGCAGGGCGCGCAGCGAGCCCTGTCCGCCGTGCCGGACGGTGATGACGAAGTCCCGCCCGGTGAAGCACATCACCTCACCGGTCTCGACGACCTCGCTGGTCGAGGTGAGCTGGGCGTGCTCGACGTAGTGGATGGTCTTGAAGACGGTGAAGAGGGTGTCGTCGTACCGCTCCAGCTTGGGCCGCTGGTGGGCGTGGACCGCGTCCTCGACGGCGAGCGGGTGCAGTTCGAACTCGGCCGCGATCCCGGAGAACTCCTCCTCGGTCGGCTCGTGCAGCCCGATCCAGGCGAATCCGCCCTCCGCGCGCACCGACTTCAGCGCTTCACGCGGGGTCAGGCACCCCTGACTGTGCTGGCGTACGCCGTCGCGGTAGACCGCGCAGTCCACCACGGCGCTGCTGGCGGAGGGGTCACGGGTGGGGTCGTAATTGCTGTGCGTGGTGCTGCTCTTGCGCAGGGCCGGGCGGACCGCTGCGCGCAGGTCACGGATCATCGACATGGCGGGGCTCCTTCACGGAGAGGCCGTCGGCGAGCGTGGCACTGCCCGGAATGGGGGCGTATCGAGGTGTTGGTCTCATACGTCCGCAAAGCGGGCGGAACCGCGGCGTCGCGGTGACGGCGTTCGCTACAGACACGGATCAGACAGAAGCGGTGTGCTCTTCCGGCGTGCGAAATGCCATGAGACTCAAGCGTTTTCCCAGCATGGGAGCCGGGTAGGCAGGGTCTCGGATCTACGGATAACTCAGATCACGGCGAACACAGGGAGTGCACGGAAGAGCGGCTCGTACTGCACGGTCGACTCGGATCTCGATCCATTGCAGTCCCACCTCCTCCGGCCGGTCCCCCGTAGGGGACGTTCATACTGCCCTGACCAGCGGCCAAGACTATCAGGCGAGTGAAGTGTCAAGCCCCCACTTTGCCCGTTCGATACGCGCTCTATGCTCGGCCCATGGGAGATGTTCTCGCTCTGGTGGAAGCCCGACTGCGCTCGGCGCTGGGTGAACCGGACGCTCGCGCGGCAGTGACGTTCCTGGGTACGGACCGGATCGAGGTGCTGCGTTTCGTGGACTCCGGCGACCCGGCACTCGTCCGGTACGCCACGCTGGGAATGTCCGCGCACCCGATGGCCGACCCCACGGCCACCCTCGCCGACCCGGTACAGGGCCCCCGCGCCGAGTTGGTGCTCTCGGTACGCGCCGGGCTCGCCGACACCGACCAGGTGCTCCGCCCGCTGGCCGTACTCGCCGCTTCCCCGCAGGTGGAGGGGGTGGTGGTGGCCCCCGGCGCCTCGCTCGACCTCGGTGAACCACTGTGGGGCGGCGCCCCGTTCAGCTCTGTCCTGGTCGCCGAACCCGGGGGACTCGTGGCGGATCTGGAGCTCGACGAACCGCTGGATCCGGTCCGCTTCCTGCCGCTGCTGCCGATGACCGGCAACGAGGCCGCCTGGAAGCGGGTGCACGGAGCGCAGGAGCTCCAGGAGCGCTGGCTGACACACGGAACGGACCTGCGCGATCCGCTGCGCAGGTCCGTCACGCTCGGCTGACGGCCAACCGGCAATCTGCTGCTGCCGGTTGGCGGATTCTCGACTCACGAGGACTCGGTTCACCGGGAGTCTTGGGTATCAGCTCGCGAAGGCTCTCAGCTCACGAAGGCTCTCAGTTCACGAAGACCGAGACCCCGTCCTCGGTCGCGTGGGCCGGCTGGAGTTCCTCCGCCTCGTGGCTCAGGGCCGTGCGCCGGACCCCGACCACGACCGCTCCGAGCACCGCGGCGACCGCGGCCACCACGAACGGGATGTGGATGTTCGTCCAGCCCTCGATCTTCGGGGCGAGGAACGGCGCGGCGGCTGCCGCGAACCAGCGGACGAAGTTGTAGCCCGCGCTGGCCACCGGACGCGGCGCGTCCGAGACGCCGAGCGCCAGCTCCGTGTAGACGGTGTTGTTGAGGCCGATGAAGGCACCGGACAGGACCGTGCAGACGATCGCCGTCGTGTGGTTGCCGTAACCGAGCACCACCAGGTCGGCGGCGAGCAGGACGAGGGAGAGCCCCAGCACCCTGAGGGTCCCGAAGCGCTTCTGGAGCCGCGGCGCGACGAGTACCGAGAAGACCGCGAGCAGCAGGCCCCAGCCGAAGAAGACCGCACCCGACTTGTACGGCGTCATGTTCAGCACGAACGGGGTGAACGCCAGGACCGTGAAGAACGCGTAGTTGTAGAAGAAGGCCGAACCCGCGACGGAGGCGAGCCCGCCGTGTCCGAGTGCCCGGATCGGGTCGAGCAGGGATGTCTTACGGGCCGGCCTGGGCTGTTCCTTGAGCAGGAACGAGATGCAGATGAAGCCGATGGCCATCAGGGCCGCGGTGCCGAAGAACGGGTAGCGCCAGCTGGCATTGCCGAGCAGCGCGCCCACCAGCGGCCCGCACGCCATGCCGAGGCCGAGTGCCGACTCGTACAGCAGGATCGCCGCCGCGCTGCCGCCCGCCGCGGCGCCGACGATGACGGCGAGTGCGGTGGAGACGAAGAGCGCGTTGCCGAGCCCCCAGCCGGCCCGGAAGCCGACCAGTTCCCCGACGGAGCCCGAGGTGCCGGAGAGGGCCGCGAAGACCACGACCAGCGCGAGTCCGGCCAGCAGGGTCTTCTTGCCGCCGATCCGGCTGGAGACCCAGCCGGTGACCAGCATCGCGACGGCGGTGATCAGGAAGTACGAGGTGAACAGCAGGGAGACCTGACTGGGTGTCGCCTGCAGGCCCTTGGCGATGGACGGCAGGATCGGGTCGACGAGCCCGATCCCCATGAAGGCCACGACGGACGCGCCCGCCGTGGCCCAGACGGCCATCGGCTGACGCAGGATGCTCCCGGCTCCTTCGTCGAACGGGTCCTCTCCGGCTCCGTGCATGTGATGCCTCACTCTCCGAACTCTCCGAACTGTCCCGCTAGGTCGTTGCGTTATACACACAATAAGTTAGGTGGGCTAATGAATGCAACATACATCTAATTCTGCTGGTCAGGCGGTCCCGTCCCGGTAGCTGCGCCGCGGACGGTTGATCGTCTTGACGCGACGACGGGCGGGGAGGACCGTTGGGAACTATGAGGGGCGAACCCAGTTGCCCGAAGTGTGGTGGCCGGGTCAGGGCGCCCGGCCTCTTTGCCGACTCGTGGCAGTGCGACGTGCACGGGACGGTCTATCCGTTGCAGCCCGTGATTCCACCCAGCGTCGAGGGCCTCGGCGTCGTGGTCCACCGTGCGAAGGTGCCCGTGTGGATGCCATGGCCGCTGCCCGTCGGCTGGCTGTTCACCGGGGTGGTCTCCGCGGGCGACGAGCGCAGTGGAGGCAGAGCCACCGCTGTGGCCTGTTCGGGTCCCGGCCCGCTCGGCGGGACGGGAGAGCTGCTGCTGGTGGCGGAGGAGCTGGGCGTCGGACTCGGCGCGCGGTACGCGGGCATCGAGGGCCCCGACCCCGGTCCGTACATCGACGTCGACAAGCCCCCGCAGGCGAAGGTGCTGGCCGCGGGGCGTCCCACCCCGCTCTGGCACGTCACGTCCCCCGGCGACCGCGCGGTCTTCGCGGGTGAGGCGCGCGGGCTCTGGCTGTGGGCGGTCCTGTGGCCCGAGCAGTCGGGGCTGCTGATGTACGACGAGTTGGTGCTGACCGACCTCCGGGGCATCGGTGCCGAGGTCGATCTGCTGCCGTGCGGGGCGCTGTCGCCGCGCATTCTGTCCTGACGCGCGGCGCCCCCGGCCCACGGTGACCGGGCGGGAGCCGAGGTCCCGGCCGGGGCCGACCGGGCGGAGTCGCGGCCGACCGGGGGAGGGCCGCGCGCCAGTTACCCTTGACTGTCCCTTTCCACGTCCTGAGCCCCGGAGTCACGCGTCGTGCGCATTGATCTGCACACCCACTCCACGGCTTCGGACGGTACGGACACCCCCGCCGAGCTGGTGCGCAACGCCGCCGCGGCGGGCCTGGACGTCGTCGCGCTCACCGATCACGACTCCACCCGCGGCCATGCCGAGGCGATAGCCGCACTGCCCGCAGGACTGACCCTGGTCACCGGCGCCGAGCTCTCCTGCCGGATCGACGGCATCGGGCTGCACATGCTCGCCTACCTCTTCGACCCCACCGAGCCGGAGTTCCTGCGCGAGCGTGAACTCGTACGGGACGACCGCGTCCCGCGCGCCCGGACCATGGTCGAGAAGCTCCAGGGGCTGGGCGTCCCGATCACCTGGGAACAGGTCGCGCGCATCGCGGGCGACGCCTCGATCGGCCGCCCGCACATCGCCACCGCCCTCGTCGAGCTCGGCGTCGTCGACACCGTCTCCGACGCCTTCACCCCCGAGTGGCTGGCCGACGGCGGGCGGGCGTACGCGGAGAAGCACGAACTCGACCCGTTCACCGCGATCCGGCTGGTCAAGCAGGCCGGTGGCGTCACCGTCTTCGCGCACCCGCAAGCGGTCAAGCGGGGCCGGGTGGTGCCCGAGTCGGTGGTGGCGGACCTCGCCGCGCGCGGTCTCGACGGCATCGAGGTCGACCACATGGACCACGACGAGCCCACCCGGGCGCGGTTGCGGGTCCTGGCCGACGAGCTCGGGCTGCTGGCCACGGGCTCCAGCGACTACCACGGCAGCCGGAAGTTCGTGGAGCTCGGGGCGTGTACGACGCATCCCGAGGTCTACGGCGAGATCACCCGGCGCGCGACCGGCGCGTTCCCGGTGCCGGGCGCCGGCGGACACTCCGCGTAAGTCCCTGCCGTCGCTCCCGGCGGCACATCTCTCCCTCGCTTCACTCTCCCCTTCGCTCTTCCTCCGTACCTCCACGCAAGCTCCGTACCTCTCCACGCAAGCAAGGCCCTCACTGTGTTCGACGTTGCCGTTTTCGGATCCCTTTTTGTCACGCTTTTTGTGATCATGGACCCACCTGGGATCACTCCGATCTTCCTTGCCCTGACAGCGGGCCGCCCCGCCAAGGTCCAGCGCCGGATGGCGGGCCAGGCCGTCGCCGTGGCGTTCGGGGTGATCGCCGTCTTCGGTCTGCTCGGCCAGCAGATCCTCGACTACCTGCATGTCTCCGTACCGGCGCTGATGATCGCGGGCGGTCTGCTCCTGCTGCTCATCGCGCTCGATCTGCTCACCGGCAAGACGGACGAGCCGACGCAGACGAAGGACGTCAATGTGGCCCTTGTGCCCCTGGGTATGCCGCTACTCGCCGGGCCCGGTGCGATCGTCTCGGTGATCCTGGCGGTGCAGCACGCGAACACCGCGGCCCAGCAGGTGTCGGTGTGGGGAGCGATCATCGCCATGCACGCGGTGCTCTGGGTGACCATGCGGTACTCGCTGCTGATCATTCGGGTGATCAAGGACGGCGGTGTGGTGCTGGTGACGCGGCTCGCCGGGATGATGCTGTCGGCCATCGCGGTCCAGCAGATCATCAACGGCATCACCCAGGTCATCAAGGGCGGCTGAGCGGCCCACCCGGCAGCCTCTCGGCCCGCGTCGCCGTACCGCTGAACGCACAGCGCCCCCGCACGGTCCGTGCGGGGGCGCTTCGTCTTTGACTTCTTACGGTGTTACGAAGCCGAGGTGTCGGCCGGCCGGATGTAGATGCGCTGGCCGATTGCGGCGGCCTGCTGCACGATCCGGTTGACGGAGGCGGCGTCTACGACGGTGCTGTCCACGGCTGTGCCGTCGACGTCATCGAGTCGCATGATTTCGAAGCGCAAGGCTTCTCCCTTCGTCTGATCCTCCTGCTAGGAGAACTACTGGTGCGGGCCCTGTCAGTCTCGTCCCGCGCTGCGTCCGGGCGGTTGCCCGCCCGTTAAGAGGGGATTGCGTCATTAAGGGATCAACACGTTCCGAAGGGAACAACGAGTTGCTTCCAGCAAACATTCCCTACGCTAAGGAAAATTTTCGCGAGCCTAAGTATCCACGGGTGGGGGCGACAGGTTGTGCTCGCTCCGTGACGGCACAGACAATGAAGCCCGTATGAACGATCCTGATATCAGCGCTCAGCTGCAGCGCACGAATGAGCTTCTCCAGCGCGTGCTCGCCGAGGTGTCCAAGACGCCCTCCACGCACGCGATCTTCGTCGACGCCGGGTATGTGTACGCCGCCGCCGGTCTGCTGGTCACCGGCAACGAGGACCGCCGGTCGTTCGACCTCGACGCCGAGGGGCTGATCGAGGCCTTCATCGACAAGGCCCGGACGATCTTCGCGGACAGCCGTCTGCTGCGGGTGTACTGGTACGACGGTGCCCGGCGCCGTATCCACACCCCCGAGCAGCAGTCCATCGCCGAGCTGCCCGACGTCAAGGTCCGGCTGGGCAACCTCAACGCCAACAATCAGCAGAAGGGCGTCGACTCGCTGATCCGCACGGATCTGGAGTCGCTGGCCAGGCACCGGGCGATCAGCGACGCGGCCCTGGTCGGCGGTGACGAGGACCTGGTCTCGGCGGTCGAGGCCGCGCAGGGGTACGGCGCGAGGGTCCATCTCTGGGGCATCGAGGCGGGGGAGGGCCGCAACCAGGCCGAACCGCTGCTCTGGGAGGTCGACAGCCAGCGCACCTTCGACCTCGAATTCTGGCAGCCGTACGTCGTGCGGCGTCCGGTCACGGTGTACGAGGAGGGCACGCCCCCGCCGTCCCGTGAGGACGTCCGCTTCGTGGGCGCGCAGATCGCGGCGACCTGGCTCTCCGAACGGGGCCGCCAGACGCTGGCCGAGCTGCTGCCGGGCCGCCCCTACCTGCCGGGCCCGGTGGACCAGGACCTGCTGGTGGAGGCGGAACGGCTGCTCCAGCGGTCGCTGCGCGGGCACGGCGACCTGCGACGGGCCCTGCGGGACGGCTTCTGGAACCATCTGCAGTCGCAGTACTGAGCAAGCGGCGCCCCCGCCCGGTCCGGGCGGTTCCGTGGCGCGCGTCAGCGCTGCGCGTCTCCCTGCTCTACGTGTCCGTGCTGTACGTCTCCGTGCTGTACGTCTCCGTGCTGTGCGTCCCAGAAGGCGCTCAGCGCTTCGGCCGTCCGCGTGGGCCGGTCGGTGTTGGGCGAGTGTTCGGCCCCCTCGATGACGGTCCGCGCGGCTCCCAGCCGTACCGCCATCGCGTCGAGCAGCGGCACCGGCCAGGTGTCGTCGCGCTCGCCCGACACGACGTGCTGGGGCAGCGGTACGGCGGCGAGTTCGTCCACCCGGTCCGGCTCGGTGGCCAACTGCCGTCCTGTGGCGATGAGTTGAGCGGGTGAATGCATCAACCAGCGTCGGCGCATGGCCGGTTCGTGGTCGCCTTCGTCGGCGTCCTGCGGCGGTCCCATCGCCTGCATCGCCTCCCACACCCTGCCCATGTCCAGCACGGGCAGCGCCTCGCTCAGCAGCCTGATCTTCTGCTGCTGGGCGGCGGTGACCTCGGCGGGACCCGAGGAGATCAGCGTCAGTGAGGTGAAGGGGGCCGGGTCGAGCAGGACCGCCGCGCGGGCGATCTGGCCGCCGAGCGAGTGCCCGACCAGATGCACGCCACCGCCGAGAGCCTCGGCCTGCGCCAGTACGTCCCTGGCCAACTCGGCCTGGGCGTAGGCCTCTTGGTCGTCGGGCCCGGCCGTTTCGTACTGTCCGCGACCGTCGACGGCCACGACCCGGTAACCGGCTGCGGCGAGCGGCGTGAACATCGCGATGAAGTCCTCCTTGCTTCCCGTGTAACCGGGCAGCAGGAGCGCGGTGCCCTGGTGGGGGGCGGTGGCCGGTGTGTCCAGGGTGGCGAAGGTGCCGCGGGAGGTCAGGAGGGGGCGCGGGTGGGTGCCGGGGGGCGGGGTGAAGGTGGGTGGCCTGCTCATGCGACGAGGCTAGCGGGGGCGGGAGCGGGGCGGAACGGGAGTGCGCTGGGGCGGGAACGCGGCGGGAGCGTGCCGGGGTGATTCCGCGGAGCACCCCTCGCCCGGCACGACCTCGCCCCGGCATGCCGGTGGCCCGGACCCCGTCACGCGGGGTCCGGGCCACCAGGGCTCGTTCGGGGCTCAGCTCTCCGGCTGTGCCTTCGGCGTGCGCGTACGGCGGCGCTTCGGCTTCGCCTCCGCCGCCTCGGTCGCCTCTGCCGACTTCGCATCGGCCGGAGCCGCTGACACGGTGTCCGCAGCAGCCGCCTTCGGCTTCGTCGTACGCGTCCGCTTCGGCTTGACCACCGCGGGCGCCTCCGCTTCGGCCACCGGCGCTGCCGGAGCCACCACGGCGGCCTCGGCCACCGCGGTCCGGGTGTCGGCGCTCGCCCGGGTGCGACGGCGACGACGCGGTGCGCGGGCCTCCGTGGCGTCGTCGGCGGGCGCGGGCTGCTCGGTCACGGCCACCGCGGGTGCGGCCTCGGCCGACTCGGTGAGCGGTGCGCCGTTGCGGGTGCGGCGGCGCTGGCGGGGCGTGCGCGGCGCACGCTCCTCCTTCACGGCGGGCGCGGGCACGGACGCCTTGCGGCCACGGCCGCCGGTCTCGCCCAGGTCCTCGACCGCTTCGGCGCCGAGCCCGGCGCGCGTACGCTCCGCGCGCGGCAGGACGCCCTTCGTGCCGACCGGGATGCCCAGCAGCTCGTAGAGGTGCGCGGAGGTGGAGTAGGTCTCCTCCGGCTCGTCGAACGGCAGGTCCAGCGCCTTGTTGATCAGCTTCCAGCGCGGGATGTCGTCCCAGTCGACCAGGGTGATCGCCGTACCCGACTTGCCCGCGCGGCCGGTGCGGCCGATGCGGTGCAGGTACGTCTTCTCGTCCTCGGGGGACTGGTAGTTGATGACGTGCGTCACATCGTCGACATCGATACCGCGGGCCGCGACGTCGGTGCACACCAGGACGTCGACCTTGCCGTTGCGGAAGGCGCGCAGCGCCTGCTCGCGGGCGCCCTGGCCGAGGTCGCCGTGGACCGCGCCGGAGGCGAAGCCGCGGGTGGCCAGCTGCTCGGCGATGTCGGCGGCCGTCCGCTTCGTACGGCAGAAGATCATCGCGAGGCCGCGGCCGTCCGCCTGGAGGATGCGGGAGACCAGCTCCGGCTTGTCCATGGAGTGCGCGCGGAAGATGTGCTGCGTGATGTTCGCGACGGTCTGGCCCTCGCCGTCGGGCGAGGTCGCGCGGATGTGGGTGGGCTGCGACATGTAACGCCGGGCCAGGCCGATGACCGCGCCGGGCATGGTCGCGGAGAACAGCATGGTCTGGCGCTTGACCGGCAGCATGCCCATGATGCGCTCGACGTCGGGGAGGAAGCCCAGGTCCAGCATCTCGTCGGCCTCGTCGAGGACGAGCGCCCGGACGTGACCGAGGTTGAGCTTCTTCTGGCCCGCCAGGTCGAGCAGTCGGCCCGGCGTGCCGACGATGATGTCGACGCCCTTCTTCAGGGCCTCGACCTGCGGCTCGTAGGCCCGGCCGCCGTAGATGGCGAGCACCCGGACGTTACGGACCTTGCCGGCGGTCTGCAGGTCGTTGGTCACCTGCTGGCACAGCTCACGGGTCGGTACGACGACGAGCGCCTGCGGGGCGTCGGTCAGCTTGTCGGGCCCGGCCCGGCCCGCCTCGACGTCCGCGGGGACGGTGACGCGCTCGAGCAGCGGCAGTCCGAAGCCGAGCGTCTTGCCGGTGCCGGTCTTGGCCTGGCCGATGACGTCGGAGCCGGAGAGCGCGACGGGGAGCGTCATCTCCTGGATGGGGAACGGGGAGGTGATGCCGACGGCCTCAAGGGCTTCGGCGGTCTCGGTCAGAATGCCGAGGTCTCGGAACGTAGTCAGGGTGCTGCCTCTTCTGTGAGACGCGGACCGAGGCGAACAAGGGGGTCGTACCGTGCCGTCTGGCGCGGGACCACTGCCTTCGCTCAAGCGCTCGTGCCGCTGAGGGGGCCCCTCACATCGAATGGTGAGGGCGGTCAGGTGGAGCCGATCGGGCCACCGACCGGGCATCCTCATTCGGATGGCATGCCGAAACATTCGACAGGCGCATTACCACTGTACCCCCAAATCGCGCAGCTGTGTTGGGTGAATTCATCGGGAGACCAAGGCCACAGTGACCGGACGGGCCTGTGCGGACCCTCTCCGGCGCCCTGTTCCCCGTGCGCGTTCCGGCCCCGCTCGTCGATTCGTCGTTCGGGGGCGGAGCGCTATTGTGCGGTCCATGGAGACGCCTGACACCGCCAACGCCCCCACCGGAATCGCCGCCCAGAGCTGGGAAACGGCATCCGCCGACCCGAGGTATCACGCCGCGGTCGTGGACCTGCTCGGCGCGCTCGCGTACGGCGAACTGGCGGCCTTCGAGCGGCTCGCCGAGGACGCCAAACTCGCACCCACGCTCGCCGACAAGGCGGCGCTCGCGAAGATGGCGTCGGCCGAGTTCTCCCACTTCGAGCGGTTGTCCGAGCGGCTGTCCGCGATCGATGTGCAGCCGACGGCGTCCATGGAACCGTTCGCGCAGGCACTGGACGACTTCCACCGGCAGACCGCACCGTCGGACTGGCTGGAGGGCCTGGTCAAGGCATACGTGGGCGACTCGATCGCCAGTGACTTCTACCGTGAGGTCGCGGCCCGGCTCGACACGGACACTCGTGAGCTGGTGCTCGCGGTGCTCGACGACACGGGGCACGGCAACTTCGCCGTGGAGAAGGTGCGCGCGGCGATCGAGGCGGAGCCGCGGGTCGGTGGGCGGCTGGCGCTCTGGGCGCGGCGGCTGATGGGCGAGGCACTGAGCCAGGCCCAGCGGGTGGTGGCCGACCGGGACGCGCTGTCCACGATGCTCGTGGGGGGCGTCGCCGACGGTTTCGACCTGGCGGAGGTCGGGCGGATGTTCTCCCGGATCACCGAGGCGCACACGAAGCGGATGGCCGCGCTGGGGCTGGCCGCGTAGCACCGGCCGGACTGCCGGGCGCAGGCGCTGCCGCCGTACCCGGAACGCGGGTGAGCCTCAGATCGTGGCTGATCGTCGGATCCTCCCCGCCGGACGCACGAGCAGCGAGAGCACCACGGCGCTCACGGCCACGGCGCCCACCAGCGTCGCCAGCAGATGGCCGGGGCCGAGTGCCGAGTGGGTGAGGAAGGCGCCGAACAGGGCGCCGATCGGGCCGGTGACCAGCACCACTTGCCGGGCCGGCAGTCGGGCCGGCGATGTCCGCGCCGCCGACCAGGCCAGTGCGAGGCCGAGCAGAACGGAGCCGAGGGCTTCCCAGAACATGTCATCCCTTCCGTGACCAGGCGAATTGCTACTGACCCGGTCCTACCCGGTGGCTCCCGGACGCAACCCTCACCAGGGCCCGGCCGGACACACGGGAACGGCCCGGCGGTCGTGTTGACCGCCGGGCCGTTCCCGTGTGTCCTGCTGGGTCCTGCTGCTGTGTGCTGCTTACAGGGCGCCGAAGCCGACCCGGCGGGTCGCCGGTTCGCCGAGCTCCACGTAAGCGATCCGGTCGGCCGGTACCAGGACCCTGCGGCCCTTGTCGTCCGTGAGGCTGAGCAGCTGTGCCTTGCCGGCCAGCGCGTCGGCAACCGAGCGCTCGACCTCCTCGGCGGACTGCCCGCTCTCCAGAACGATCTCCCGGGGCGCGTGCTGCACGCCGATCTTGACCTCCACGGCTATGTCCCTCCGACGGTCGTGCGATGCGCGGTCAGCCGCGCCGTACGCTGCACACATTAGCCCGGTACGGGAACAGGTAAGACGTCAGCACCGCACGCCCGCAGCGAACAGTATTTCTCAGTGCTGGTCGCTGCCGTGCAGCGGGAAGCCCGCGATGCCGCGCCAGGCGAGCGAGGTCAGGAGCTGTACCGCAGTGTCGCGCGGGATGCCGGACTCGCTGGAGAGCCAGTAGCGGGCGACCACCTGGGACACACCGCCGAGGCCCACGGCCAGCAGCATCGACTCGTCCTTGGAGAGTCCGGTGTCGCCCGCGATGACGTCGGAGATCGCCTCGGCGCACTGGAGCGACACCCGGTCGACGCGCTCACGCACCGCGGGCTCGTTCGTCAGGTCGGACTCGAAGACCAGCCGGAACGCGCCGCCCTCGTCCTGGACGTACGCGAAGTAGGCGTCCATCGTCGCGGCCACGCGCAGTTTGTTGTCCGTGGTCGAGGCCAGAGCCGTACGGACCGCCTGGAGCAGCGATTCGCAGTGCTGGTCGAGCAGGGCCAGATACAGGTCGAGCTTGCCCGGGAAGTGCTGGTAGAGCACGGGCTTGCTGACCCCGGCCCGTTCAGCGATGTCGTCCATCGCCGCAGAGTGGTAGCCCTGTGCGACAAAGACTTCCTGGGCGGCCCCCAGGAGCTGGTTACGTCGTGCGCGGCGCGGCAGCCGCGTACCCCGCGGGCGCGCTGCCTCGGTCTGCTCGATGGCTGTCACGCCGCCTCCCAATGATTGAACAAGCACAGTGGAACAAGCACACGCAGGTGCGTCGCTGCCCCGCCATCGTACTTTTGGGTAACCCGGCTGTGTGCGGTGCGGACGCAGAATTTCACGGACCGGACGGCTGGGGGAAGAGAGATTCAGCGGTAGTCGTCCTCGTCGACGGGGACGACGCGGGCCTGTTCGGCGGCGTCCGCCTCGTTCGCCGTGGCGGGATCGATGCCGGTCAGCGGGTCGTCCTCCTGCGGCGAGAGGTCGGTGCGCTGCTCCGCGCTGTCGGCCGGGTCGGCCTCGGACGGACCGGCCTCGTCGTCGCGCGTGGTCGGTTCGGACGGGTCGGTCGGGTCGGTGGATTCCGTGGATTCCGTGGGTTCGGTCGGCATGGTGGCGTCCCTTCCCTCCCTTCCGAGAGTAGGAGCCCGCGCCCCGTAGCGCGATGCGGCCTGTGACGGCTGACACACGGACCTTCGCGTGATCGTCTCGTAACATCGCCTTATGTCTTCGACCGAGCTGCCGGGAATGGTGGCCGCCGCCCCGGCCACCGGGGCGAGCACCGTACGGATCGCGGCAGGGGAATCGCTGCGCACGGTGACGTTCCCCGGACTGACGCTGACCGTACGTTCCCGGCCCGGGGCGCGGGCCGGGCTGCCGCCCGCGCTCTTCGTGCACGGGCTCGGCGGGTCCTCGCAGAACTGGTCGGCGCTGATGCCCCTCATCGAGGACGCCGTGGACAGCGAGGCGGTCGATCTGCCCGGCTTCGGGGATTCCCCGCCGCCCGACGACGGCGACTACTCGGTCACCGGCCACGCCCGTGCGGTGATCCGGCTGCTCGACGCCGGCGGGCGCGGGCCCGTCCATCTCTTCGGCAATTCCCTGGGCGGCGCGGTCACCACCCGTGTCGCGGCCCTGCGGCCCGACCTGGTGCGCACCCTCACCCTGGTCTCGCCCGCGCTGCCCGAGCTGCGCGTACAGCGTTCCGCGGCGCCGACCGGGCTGCTCGCGGTGCCCGGTACCGCCGCTCTGTTCCTGCGGCTCACCAAGGACTGGACGCCCGAGATGCGTACCCGCGGCATGCTCGGGCTCTGTTACGGCGACCCGTCACGGGTCAGCGAAGAGGGCCTGCGCCACGCGGTCGAGGAAATGGAACGGCGGCTGCAACTGCCGTACTTCTGGGATGCCATGACCCGGTCGGCGCGCGGCATCGTCAACGCGTACACCCTGGGCGGGGAGCACGGGCTCTGGAGGCAGGCCCGGCGGGTGCTTGCCCCTACGCTGCTGGTGTACGGAGTCCGGGACCAGCTCGTCTCGTACCGTATGGCACGCAAGGCGGTGACCGCGTTCCGCGGATCACGGCTGCTGTCACTGCCCGACGCCGGGCACGTGGCGATGATGGAGTTCCCGGAATCGGTCGCGACGGCCTTCCGGGAATTGCTGGAGGACTACAACAGCAGTGGGAGCTGATCCGGGGAGTGGGACGTCACAGCCGTCGGGGCGATGTGCCCCAGAGCGTGGAAGGCGTCTCCGGCGCGACCGCCGGTGACGGTGAAGGCGCCGCGACGCGTACCGGTGCCGAGGTCGGGACCGGACGGCGCAGAAGAGCCCCCGCGGCGCCCGAGCAGGTGCGGGGCGGTCACCCCGAGCAGCCGGAGTGGAGCGCGCCCGCGCCCGAGCGGTACGGCACCTGGCAGGGTGTGCAGGCGCGCCCTCAGGTCCCGGGTCCCCGGCGGGAGTTCGTCGAGGCGTTCGGGACGTCCGGCCGGCGGAAGGACGTCGGCGGCGGGCAGGATCCCCGTACCGGGCAGGACGCCCGTGCCGGGCAGGCGGGCCCGGAGGAGAAGCGCGGCAGCGCGACGGCCGCGCCCGCTGCCTCCGCGACGCTCACCGTCCCCGTCGCCCCCGACGTACCGGACGGGTCCGAAAGCACCGCCGGTCCGGGTGTCCCGGCCGACGGCGGGGCCGCGGGCAGTGAGAAGGCGGGCAGCGAGAAGGGCAGCAAGGGCCGTACGTTCACCGGGATCGCCGCCGCTGCGGTGACCACGGTGCTGGCCGTCGTGGTCGCGGGTCAGGTCGCCGACGGCGGCGGGTCCCACGACAGTTCGCGGGCGGCCGGCGCTACGGAGCGGGAGACCGGCGCGGGGCCCGCCTCGCGCGGCGACAACCGGCCCGAACCGAAGGCCGCCGTGGTCCCCCTGACGTACGCGAAGAAGATGTCCACGCTGTATCCGCTCGACCCGAAGCTCGAAGCAACGGGAAAGTTCTCGGTGGTCCCCGGATCGGCGAAGGCGCCGGGCACGGGGCGCAAATACCGTTACCGGGTGGACATCGAGAAGGGAATGGGCCTCGACGGCATGCTTTTCGCCGAAGCGGTCCAGAAGACCCTGAACGACAACCGGAGTTGGGCGCACGACGGTGCCAAGACCTTCGAGCGCATTTCTTCGGGACAGCCGGATTTCGTGATTACGCTGGCCAGTCCCGTCACCACCGCGAAATGGTGTGAGAAATCCGGTCTGGATACGCTTGAGGAGAATGTGTCCTGCGATTCCGCGGCGACCGACCGCGTGATGATCAACGCGTATCGCTGGGCCCAGGGCTCGGAGACGTTCGGCGACAGCAAGATCTATCCGTACCGGCAGATGCTGATCAACCACGAGGTCGGCCACCGGCTCGGACACAACCACGAGAGTTGCCGCACCCCCGGCGCACTGGCGCCCGTGATGCAGCAGCAGACCAAGTCGCTGGACATCGACGGGATCCGGTGCAGGGCGAACCCCTGGGTGTATCCCACCCGTTGAGACGGCGTCTCATATCCGGCCTCACCCGCATTGACATCGTTCTTTGCGTCGTTCATATTTCTCGGCATGCCGCACTGCCCTGTGTCCACCGATCGCACCGCCCTTGAGCTGGTGCTGTTCGGCGTGACCGGGCACTGCGTCGCCGACGTTCTCTGTCGCTGACCCGCCTGCTCCGGCGCGCGTCGGCATTTCTGTCCGCCGCGCCAGGGCGTATTCCACCCGCAGGCGCGGCCCTTCTTTTTCCCGGTACTCCTTCCGGTGCTGCTGCCTGCGCGGATTCGTCTGCTCCAGTCCGCTTTCAGCACACCGAGAGGTGCTTTTCCGATGCGTCATCTGTCCCCACGCACAGCGTCAGTGGCGGCCGTGAGTCTGGTCCTGGCCCTGGGCGCAGCCGCCTGCGCCGGGCCCGAGGGCCACGGCGGCGCCACGTCCGCCGGGGCCGGGGGCAAGCCCCGGAAGGGCGGCACCCTCACCGTCCTCAACAGCCAGCCGCAGGAGGACTTCGACCCCGCCCGGCTCTACACCTCCGGCGGCGGCAACGTCCCCTCGCTGGTCTTCCGTACGCTCACCACCCGTCACCGCGCGGACGGCGCCGCGGGCTCGAAGGTCGTGCCCGACCTCGCGACCGACCTGGGCAGGCCCAGCAAGAACGCCACCGTCTGGACGTACACGCTCAAGGACGGGCTGAAGTACGAGGACGGCACATCCATCACTTCGGGTGACATCAAGTACGGCATCGAGCGTTCCTTCGCCGCCGAACTGTCGGGCGGCGCACCGTACCTGCGTGACTGGCTCATAGGCGGGGACCGGTACCAGGGCCCTTACAAGGCCGGTCCGGACGGCAAGAGGGGGAAGCAGCTCGCCTCGATCGAGACGCCCGACGCCAGGACCATCGTCTTCCATCTGAACAAGCCCGAGGGGGAATTCCCCTACCTGGCGACCCAGACACAGACCACCCCGGTGCCGAAGGCCAAGGACACCGGCACCACGTACGAGAAGCACCCGGTCTCCTCCGGCCCGTACAAGGTCGTCAGCAACGAGAACGACGGCGAGCGGCTCACCCTGGCGCGCAACACCTTCTGGTCGGCGAAGACCGACAGCGAGCGCAAGGCCTACCCCGACAAGGTCGACGTCCGCTCCGGCCTCGACTCCTCCGTCATCAACCAGCGGCTCTCCTCCTCGCAGGGCGCGGACGCCACCGCGGTGACCACCGACACCAACCTCGGCCCGGCCGAACTGGCCGAGGTCACCGGCGACAAGAAGCTCGCTTCGCGCGTCGGCACGGGCCACTTCGGCTACACGGACTACCTCGCCTTCAACCCGAAGGTGAAGCCGTTCGACAACCCGAAGGTGCGCCAGGCCGTCGCGTACGCCGTCGACCGCTCCTCGGTGATCAACGCGGCGGGCGGCTCCGCACTCGCCGAGCCCGCCACCACCTATCTGCCGGACCAGAAGTCCTTCGGCTACACGCCGTACGACCACTTCCCGGCCGGTGCGACCGGTGACCCGGCCAAGGCCAAGGACCTGCTGAAGGAGGCCGGTTACCCCCACGGCCTGACCATCACCCTGACCCACTCCGACGCCAGGGACTTCGAGACCAGCCCGGAGATCGCCACCGCGCTCCAGGACGCCCTGAAGAAGGCGGGCATCACCGTCGAGCTCCAGGGCCTGGAGGACAACGACTACAAGGACAAGGTGCACGGCGCGAAGACCGAACCCGGTCTCTTCCTCGCCCACTGGGGCGCCGACTGGCCCTCCGGCGGTCCCTTCCTCGCCCCGATCTTCGACGGCCGGCAGATCGTCAAGGACGGCGCCAACTTCAACTCCGGCTTCCTGAACGACCCTTCGGTCAACAAGGAGATCGACGAGATCAACAAGCTGACCGACCTGAACGCCGCCGCCGAACGCTGGGGCGCGCTCGACAAGAAGATCGGTGCGCAGGCGCTGACCGTGCCGCTCTTCCACCCGGTCTACAAGCGGCTCTACGGCCAGGGCATCAGGAACGTCGTGATCAGCGACTGGACCGGCGTGCTCGACATCTCCCAGGTAGCGGTCAAGTAGCCATGCCGGAAGCACTGTTGGACACCGGACCGGCCGAGGAGGCGGGGGCCGTCGCTGCGGCCCCCGCCGCCGGGGACCGGTCGTTCCGACGGCGGATGCGCGGACAGCGCGCCGCCGTCGCGGCGGCGTGCGTCGTCGCCCTGCTCGTGCTGGTCGCCGTCGGCGCGCCGCTGCTCACCGCGCTGGAGGGCCAGGACCCCAACGCGTACCACCCCGGTCTCATCGATTCCGCGCGCGGCGGAGTACCCGTCGGCCCCCTCGGCGGGATCAGCGCGGACCACTGGCTCGGCATCGAACCGCAGACCGGCCGCGATCTCTTCGCCCGGCTGGTCTACGGGGCGCGGGTCTCCCTGGCCGTGGCGTTCGCCGCGACCCTGGTGCAGGTCGGACTCGGCGTCGTCCTCGGTGTCGCGGCCGGGCTCGGCAGCAGGCTCGTCGACAACGTCCTGAGCCGGATCACCGACGTGGTCGTGGCCATGCCGCTGATGATCCTCTCGCTGGCACTGATGGCGATCGTGCCCGACACCTTTCCCAGGCCGGTGCTGGTCGCGCTGGTGATCGGGCTGATCGCCTGGGGCGGTACGGCGAAGATCGTCCGCGCCCGGACGCTGAGCCTCAAGTCGCTGGACCATGTGGAGGCGGCCCGGCTCAGCGGCTGGAACCAGTGGCAGATCGCCCGTCGCGAACTGCTCCCCGCGCTCGCCGCGCCCGTCATCACCTACGCCGCGCTGCTCTTCCCCGCCAACATCTCGGCGGAGGCCGCGCTGTCCTTCCTCGGCGTCGGCGTGCAGCCGCCCACCCCGTCGTGGGGGCAGATGCTCACCTCGGCCGACGTCTGGTACCAGGCCGCTCCGCAGTATCTGCTGCTGCCCGCCGGGATGCTCTTCGCCACGGTGTTCTCGCTGACCGTGCTGGGCGACGGCATACGGACCGCACTCGACCCGCGCGCCGCCTCCCGGCTGCGGATCGGCACCGGACGCAAGCGCGAGAAGAGGGCCACCGGATGAACGGCCGCCTGACCGGCTTCCTGCTGCGGCGCCTCACAGGCGCCCTCGTCACACTCCTCGCGATCTCCGTGATCGTCTACGCGGTGTTCTACGTCGCCCCCGGTGACGTCGCCCAGATCACCTGCGGCCCCCGCTGCTCGCCCGTCCAAGTGCACCAGGTGAGCGAGCAGTTGAGGCTCGGCGACCCGGTGTACGTGCAGTACGGGCACTTCCTCCAGGGCGTCTTCGCCGGCCGGGACTTCTCCACCGGCACCTCGGTGCTGCACTGCGACGCGCCGTGCCTGGGCCTCTCGTACCGCACCGACCAGCAGGTCACCGACCTGATCCGCACCGAACTGCCGGTCACCGCCTCGCTCACGCTCGGTGCCATGGTGATGTGGCTGATCCTCGGCGTCGGCACGGGCGTGCTCTCGGCCTGGCGGCGCGGGCGGCCCACCGAGCGGCTGCTCACCGGGATCACCCTGGCCGGTACCGCGACGCCCGTCTTCGTCATCGGCCTGGTGCTGATGGTCGTGGTCTGCGGGACGCTGGGCCTGCTGCCGTATCCGCAGTACGTACCGTTCTCCGACGACCCGCAGCAGTGGGCGTGGAACCTGCTGCTGCCGTGGCTCTCGCTCGCCCTGATCGAGTCCGCCAAGTACGCCCGGCTGACCAGGGCCGCCATGCTGGAGACGCTCGCCGACGACCACGTACGGACCTTCCGTGCCTACGGGGTGAGCGAGCGCCGGATCATCGGACGGCACGCGCTGCGCGGGGCGTTCGCGCCGGTCATCGCGCTCAACGCCAACGACTTCGGGTCGATGTTCGGCGGCGCCGTGCTCACCGAGTCGCTGTTCGGCATCCCCGGCATCGGACGTGAACTCGTCCACGCCGTCCGGGTCGTGGACCTGCCGGTGGTGGTCGGCATGGTGCTCGTCACCGGCTTCTTCGTGGTGCTCGCCAATGCCGTCGCGGACGTGCTGTACGCGATGGCCGACCGACGGGTGGTCCTGTCATGAGTCTGATCGAGGTCGAGGACCTCACGATCACCTTCGACGGGGCCGTACGGGCCGTCGACCGGTTGTCGTTCACGCTGGAGCCGGGCGGCGCGCTCGGCGTCGTCGGCGAGTCGGGCTCCGGCAAGAGCGCGTCCGCGTACGCGCTGCTCGGACTGCACCGGGGGAGCGGCGCGCAGGTCAGCGGCTCGGTACGGGTGGCGGGGACCGATGTGCGGACCGCTTCCGAGGCCGAACTGCGGGAGCTGCGCGGCGGGAAGGCCGCGATGGTCTTCCAGGACCCGCTGTCCTCGCTGGACCCGTACCACGCGATCGGCGACCAGATCGCCGAGGTGTACCGGACCCATGTGAAGACCTCCCGCCGGGCCGCGCGCACCCGGGCCGTCGAGGTGCTCGACCGGGTCGGTATCCCGGACGCCGCCCGGCGGGCCCGCTCGCGACCGCACGAGTTCAGCGGCGGGATGCGGCAGCGCGCACTCATCGCGATGGCACTGGCCTGCGAGCCGCAGCTGCTGATCGCCGACGAGCCGACGACCGCGCTGGACGTCACCGTCCAGGCGCAGATCCTGGATCTGCTGCACGACCTGCGGCGCGAGACGGGAACGGGACTGCTGCTGGTCACCCATGACGTGGGGGTGGCGGCGGAGTCGGTGGACGACGTACTGGTGATGCGGGCCGGGCGGGCCGTGGAGCGCGGGAGTGTGGCGGAGGTGCTCGGATCGCCGCGCGAGCCGTACACCAAGGCGCTGCTCGCGGCGGTGCCCCGGGTCGACGATCCGCCGCGACGGGTGGTCGCGGGCCGGAGGCCGGTTCCCGGCTCCGCGGGCGCCCCGGTGGTCGAAGCCGTCGGTCTGCGCCAGGTCTTCGGCCGCGGCAGGGCCGCGCTCGCCGCCGTCGACGGCGTCACCCTGAGCGTGCACCCGGGCGAAACCCTCGGTGTCGTCGGCGAGAGCGGCAGCGGCAAGACCACCCTGGGGCGGATGCTCGTCGGGCTGCTGGAGCCCACGTCCGGCCGGGTGACCCGGACCGGCCGGGTGCAGATGGTCTTCCAGGACCCCGTCTCCTCGCTCAACCCGCGCCGCTCCGTCGGCGAGTCCGTCGCCGACCCGCTGCGGGCCCGCGGCGAGCGGGACGGGGCCGCGATCCGGGCCCGGGTGCGGGACCTGCTGGAGCGGGTCGGTCTCGACCCCGCGCAGTACGACCGCTATCCGCACGAGTTCAGCGGCGGCCAGCGCCAGCGCGTCGGGATCGCGCGGGCGCTCGCCGCCGAGCCGGAACTGATCGTCTGCGACGAGGCGGTGTCCGCGCTCGATGTGACGACGCAGGCCCAGGTCACCGCCCTGCTGGCGGAACTGCAGGAGGAGCTGGGGCTCGCGCTGGTCTTCATCGCGCACGACCTCGCGGTCGTACGGCAGGTCAGTGACCGGGTGGCCGTGATGCGGCAGGGCCGGATCGTCGAGGAGGGCGAGGTGGAGTCCGTGTACGGCGCCCCGCAGGACCCGTACACCCGGCAGTTGCTGGCCGCGGTGCCCGCGCTCGATCCGCTGCTCGCGGCGGTGCGCCGGGCGGCCAGGAAGGAGCCCGCCGCGGCCTGAGCCGCCGTGACCGAAAGGCACCGTAGCGGCACAGAACGCGACCGGGGTGGGAAAGTTACGACGGTTCACCCCTTCTGGTGGCGCGATGGACAACCGTCCGTCGCGCCACCTCTTCGTCCGCTTACGGTCGTCCCGCTGCGAGTCGCCGTCACCAACGGCGGCTGCCTGAAGGGAGACCGGGGGTGTGCACGTGCGGATAGGACTGCTTACGGAAGGTGGGTATCCGTATGCGACGGGTGAGTCGAGGCTCTGGTGCGACCGGCTCGTACGAGGGCTGGACGGGCACGAGTTCGATCTCTACGCGCTGAGCCGCAGCGCGCAGCAGGAGGCGGGCGGACGGCTCGAACTGCCGCCGCAGGTACGGCGGGTGCGCACCGCGCCGCTCTGGAAGGCCGAGGCGGACGGCCGCAGGTACGGCCGCCGCGACCGGCGCCGGTTCGCCGACTGCTTCCGGCAACTGGTCTCGGCCGTGTGCGGCGAGGGCACCGGCCTCGCGGACGGCCTCTTCGCGGACGGCCTCTACGGACTGGCCGAGCTCGCGGTCGAGAAGGGTCCTCTGTACCCGGCGCTCCGCTCCGAAACCGCCGTCCGCGCCCTGGAATCCGCCTGTCGTGCGCCCGGCGCGAGCCGCACGGTGCAGTCCGCGAGAGTCCCCGACTACCTCACCTTCGCCGGACTGCTGGAGCGGGCCCTGCGTCCGCTCTCCCTCGACTGGTACACCGAGGACGAGCTCGGGGCGGTCGACCTCTGCCATGCCGCGTCCGGCGGCGGCGCCGCGCTCCCCGGACTGCTGGCCCTCCGCTTCTTCGGGGTTCCCCTGCTGGTCACGGAGTACGGCGTCGAACTGCGCTCGCACTACCTGGCGGGCAGCACCCGCAGCGCCCCGGTCCGCGCGCTGCTCGCGGGCTTCCACGGCAGGCTGGCCGCCGAGGTCTACCGCCGGGCCGCGGTCATCACCCCCGGCAACGCGCACGCCCGCCGCTGGCAGGAGAAGTGCGGCGCCGACCGCGCCAAACTGCGCACGGTCCATCCCGGCATGGAGGCCGAACGATTCTCCGCCGTGGGGGACGGCGGGGAAACGGGCGACCCGGCCACCCTGGTGTGGGTCGGCCGTATCGAGCCCGCCAAGGACCTGATCTCCCTGCTGCACGCGTTCGCCGAGGTGCGCAAGGAGGAGCCGGAGGCCGGACTCCGCATCGTCGGAGCTCCCGCGCCGGGGCCCGGGGGCGCGGACCACCTCGCCCACTGCCGCGCCCTCGCCGCCCAGCTCTTCCCCGACGAGGCAGCGGACGTGCACGCGGTCGGTTCCAACCCGGTGACCTTCGAGGAGATCGGCGGCCCGGAGGTGCCGGAGCTCGCGGACGCCTACGCGGGCGGCGCGGTCGTGGTGCTCTCCAGCGTGGTGGAGGGCTTCCCGGTGAGCCTGGTCGAGGCGATGTTCTGCGGCCGGGCGACGGTCTCCACGGATGTCGGCGCGGTCGTCGAAGTCGTCGGCGGCACGGGGCTCGTGGTGCCACCGCGCAATCCGCGTGCGCTCGCCGACGCCTGCCTGGCGCTGCTGCGCGACCCGCGGCGCCGGGAACGGCTCGGTGCGGCGGCGCGTGCGCGGGCGCTCGAACTCTTCACGGTCGAACAGAACATCGCGGCATTTCACGGCATTTACCTCGACCTGCTCTCGCACGGCCCGGTCCGGCGTACGCCGGCGCACGACAAGGGTGATCCCCGCCCGTTCGCGCACCCGGCGGAGGCGCAGGTCGCGGGAGCCTGGGCGGCTCACGCGGGCACGGTGCGTACGCCGAGTTGGGCGGCGCCGGAGCCCGAACCGCTCCGGGTGGGGGCTGTCGCGGGGGAGGGTGGCCGATGAACCAGCCCCGCACGGTCCCCATAGCGGCTCCGGCTCTCGGAACGGCGGTCCGTGAAGCCGCTGCCTTCGAGGCGACGGCTTGCGAACTCCCGCTGGTCCGGGGCGCGTCGACCGGAGGCGTACGCCGGAGCAGATCGGCCGCCGTGCGCCGGGTGTCCGGCCGCGCGCACCCGACGGCCCGATCGGGGTGTACGGCACGCGGGCCCAGGCCCCCGGCGCACGGCTGTGCGCCCCCGCCGTCCGCCGTCGAACTCCCCGTCCACCGGCCCCGGTTCCGACTCCGGCGCAGAGAGGTCGCCGTATGAGCAGGCCCGGTCCCACCGAACAGCCGCCAGGACCCGCCCCGGACGGTCCGCGCCCGCCCGCGGGGGCCGACGCCTGGGACGAGCGTTCCGAAGCCGTGCTCGCCGAGGCCGCGTCCGGACTCGCGGCCCCGCCCTTACGGAAGGGCGCGCGAGGCTCCGCCGACCCCGTACGGGCCCTGATGCACCGCCACCGCGAGCTGTGCGAACGGGCCGTCGACCCGCTGGAGATCGCCGCCGGACTCGAAGCGCACGGCATCACCGACCGCACCGCGGCCCGGTTCCGGCACCGGGACGTCTTCGCGCTCGCCGACGAGCTGTACGCCCGCGTACCCCGCAGCGCGGAAGCCGGGCACCCGGTGGACGAACCCGCCGCTGCCCATGAAGTCGCCCCGCACGCACCCTTGTTCGGGCTGCTGCCCGGCGGTTGCGCGGTCGCCACGGCCGTCGGGATCCCGCTGGTCCACGGCGGTGGACGTCTCGCGGTCGCCGCCGCGGGCGCGCTCGTCACCGGCGCGGCCCTCCTCCTCACCCTGCGCCGGGGCCCGTTGCGGGCCGAGGGGCGTGCGGTGCCCGGGGCGCGCGGTTACGTCTGCTGGCTGCTCGGCTACGCGCTCTGCGGCGACGGCCTGCTGGACCAGCTGCTGCGCGGCGGCCCCGACGGGACCTGGCCGCTGGCCGCCGCACCGCTGGTCGGCCTGGCGCTGGCCGTGGCGCCCGCCGTCTGGTGTGCCCGGCTCCTCTCGCTGCTGGCCCGGCGCGGACTGGCCGCGAGCCGGGGCACGGCCGAATTCGCGGCGCGGGCCAGACCGCTCGTCGTCGCCGTCGCCGTGCTGTACGCGGCGGCGCCCGCGCTCCTGCTGTCCGTCCGGGGATTCACCCCCGGAGCCGCTGCCCTCGCCGTTCTGCTCTTCCTCGCCAGGCTGCTCACCGTCCACGGCTTCCCCGGCGGCGCGGCCACCGCCCTGGGGGCCGCCTGCACCGTCGAGGCCCTCGCCCTGGCATCGGTCCTCGCGGGCCGGCTCCCCGGCTGCCGCTTCCTCGCCGCTCCCGTGGACGCCCTGGGTGTGCCGGCCGTGTCCGCCCTCGCCTGCGGGGCCGCCGCCCTCGCGCTGCTGGTGCACGCCACCGGCGCGCTCTCCCGCGCCTCGGCGCACACCTAGCGCGCGCCCCGAGACCTCCCGCGGAGCCGACGTCGCGGGCCATTCACCCCGTAACACCCCTGAAGGAGAACGCAACATGAGCCCCGAACCCACAGCCCCGGCATGTCGGTATCGAGAGGTGGCCGCGCGATGAGGGTGCTGCTGCTCGGAGCCAACGGGTACCTCGGCCGCTACGTGGCCGACCGCCTGCTCGCCGACCCCGCCGTGCATCTCACGGCCCTCGGACGCGGCGACGACGCCGACGTCCGCTTCGACCTCGCCAGTGGCAGCCCGGGAGCCCTGACCCGCTTCCTGGACGCCGTCCACCCCGGAGTCGTCATCAACTGCGCCGGAGCCACCCGCGGCGGCGCACGCGATCTGACCCGGCACAACACGGTCGCCGTCGCCACCGTCTGCGAGGCACTGCGCCGCAGCAGTTGCAGCGCCCGGCTGGTGCAGCTGGGCTGCGGGGCCGAGTACGGGCCCAGCCAGCCGGGCTCGTCCACCGCCGAGG
The DNA here is from genome assembly GCF_940670765.1 of Streptomyces sp. A 4/2. Classification (GTDB taxonomy): domain Bacteria; phylum Actinomycetota; class Actinomycetes; order Streptomycetales; family Streptomycetaceae; genus Streptomyces. The sequence goes on along the minus strand of NZ_CALNVW010000003.1, from coordinate 19,980 downwards.
ACGCGGTGCCGCGCCCCGGTGGCCCGTACGGCGTCTCCAAGCTCGCGGCCAGTGAACTGGTGCTCAACTCGGGGCTGGACGCGATCGTCCTGCGGGTCTTCTCGCCGGTCGGTCCCGGCACCCCGGCGGGCTCCCCGCTCGGCCGCCTCGCCGAGGCGATGCGCCGGGCGATGCAGGCGGGGGACAACGAGCTGAAGCTCTCCGGGCTCGGCGTCCAGCGCGACTTCGTCGACGTACGGGACGTGGCGCGCGCCGTCCACGCCGCCTCCCTCTCCGCCGCCCAGGGGGTCGTCAACATCGGTACGGGGCACGCCGTGAAGCTGCGCGAGGCCGCCGCCGTGCTGGCCAGGGTCGCCGGTTTCGGCGGCACCCTGCACGAACTCGACGGCCCCCAGCACCGGCACGGCGGCCTGGTCGCCCCGCGCCCCGCCGAGCCGGTCATGGAGCACCTGGCCGCCCCGTCCCCGTACCCCGACGGCTGCGGCAGCTGGCAGCAGGCGGACGTCCGCACCGCCCGCGACCGGCTGGGCTGGCGTCCGCGCATCAATCTGGAGGAGTCGCTCGCCGACATCTGGATGGAGGCCGCATGCCGTATCTGACCCCCGCCACGGCGGTCTCGACCGGGCTGGGCTTCGGCATTCCCGGCTACGCGCACCCGCTGGTCGCCCCGGTCGAATGGGCCGAACTCACCCGCCCGGGAACCCCGTTGCACTGGGTCGTGCTCAACGTCGCGCACGGCCCCGGCGCCCGTCCCGACCCGCACTGCCTGGCGGCGGCCGGACGGCTCCGCAACGCCGGGACCCGGGTGCTCGGCCATCTCGACATGGCCAACGGGGCGCGGGGCTTCGGCGAACTGCTCGCGGAGGCACACCGGTTCACCGACTGGTACCGGGTCGACGGCTTCTACCTCGACCGGGCCCCCGTCGACCGCGCCGACCTCCCGGAGACCCGCCGCATCACCGGTGCGCTCGGAGCCCTGCTGGAACCCGGCGGCCATCTGGTGCTCGGCCACGGCAGCCACCCGTACCCGGGCTACGCCGAGGCCGCCGACCAGTTGGTCACCTTCAGCGGCCCCTGGACCGACTACCGCTGGTCGCAGGTGGCGGAGTGGACAGCCTCCTACGAACCATCACGTTTCGCTCATTTCGTACACGGCGTACCGCGCACGCACCTGGAGGAGGCCGTCCGTATCGCCCGCTGGCAGGGTGCGGGCACGATCTTCTTCACCGACCGCAGCGACCGGGACGGCTGCGACGGCCTGCCGGGGCAGAGCGACCCGTTCGAGACGCTGCCCGGGTACTGGGACGAAATCGTCTCGCGGATCGGACCGGGTGTCTCGGAATGAGAAGGGGCGTGGCAGTGTTACGGAGAGAACAATCGTACGTAGATACCGACCAACGGAGTCCCCGTGTCGTTGCCACCCCTGGTCGAGCCAGCTGCTGAACTCACCGTCGACGAGGTCCGCAGGTACTCCCGCCACCTGATCATCCCCGACGTCGGGATGGACGGGCAGAAGCGGCTGAAGAACGCCAAGGTGCTCGCCGTGGGCGCGGGCGGCCTCGGTTCGCCCGCCCTCATGTACCTGGCCGCGGCCGGCGTGGGCACGCTGGGCATCGTGGAGTTCGACGAGGTCGACGAGTCGAATCTGCAGCGCCAGATCATTCACAGCCAGGCCGACATCGGCCGCTCCAAGGCCCAGTCCGCGAAGGACTCGGTCCTGGGGATCAACCCGCTGGTGAACGTGGTCCTTCACGAAGAGCGGCTCGAGGCCGAGAACGTGATGGAGATCTTCTCCCAGTACGACCTGATCGTGGACGGCACGGACAACTTCGCCACCCGCTACCTGGTCAACGACGCGTGCGTGCTGCTCAACAAGCCGTACGTCTGGGGCTCGATCTACCGCTTCGACGGCCAGGCGTCCGTCTTCTGGTCGGAGCACGGCCCCTGCTACCGGTGCCTCTACCCGGAGCCCCCGCCCCCCGGCATGGTCCCGTCCTGCGCCGAGGGCGGCGTGCTCGGTGTGCTCTGCGCGTCGATCGGTTCCATCCAGGTCAACGAGGCCATCAAGCTGCTCGCGGGCATCGGTGAGCCGCTGGTCGGCCGCCTGATGATCTACGACGCCCTGGAGATGCAGTACCGCCAGGTCAAGGTCCGCAAGGACCCCGACTGCGCGGTCTGCGGCGAGAACCCCACCGTCACCGAACTCATCGACTACGAGGCCTTCTGCGGCGTCGTGTCCGAGGAGGCCCAGGAGGCGGCGGCCGGTTCGACGATCACTCCCAAGCAGCTCAAGGAGTGGATCGACGCCGACGAGAAGATCGAGATCATCGACGTCCGCGAGCCGAACGAGTACGAGATCGTCTCGATCCCGGGCGCGAAGCTGATCCCGAAGAACGAGTTCATCATGGGGACCGCGCTGTCGGACCTCCCGCAGGACAAGAAGATCGTCCTGCACTGCAAGACGGGCGTCCGCTCGGCGGAGGTCCTGGCCGTCCTGAAGTCCGCGGGCTTCGCCGACGCGGTCCACGTGGGCGGCGGCGTGATCGGCTGGGTCAACCAGATCGAGCCCGAGAAGCCGGTGTACTAGGAGTTGTCCACCCGAAGGGGCCGGTCCGCACGGAAGGTGCGGGCCGGCCCTTTCGGCGTGTGAACGGCCGCCCCGTGCCGGGCGGTTGTCCCGTGACCGGGCGGTTGTTCCGTGAGAGGGCGGCCGTCCCTACAACTCGCCTCGATGGGTCAGGTAGTTGAAGCACAGCCAGCCCGGCAGCACCGGCAGCCAGAAGGTCAGCAGCCGGAAGAGCAGCACCGCCGCGGTCGCCGTCCCGCGGTCCACCCCGGCGATGATCAGTGCGCCGGTCAGCGCGGTCTCCACCGCGCCGACACCACCGGGGGTCGGCACCGCCGAACCCACCGCGTTGGCGGTCAGGAAGACCACCGCGATGCTCGCGTAGCTTATGGTCGCGCCGCCGCCGAAGGCCCGCAGTGAAGCGTCCAGGCACATCACGAACGTGCCGGTCAGCAGCAGCATCCCGCCGATGCCGGTGAGCAGCTTCCGGGGCTGCTGGAGTACGTCGAGCATGCGCGGCACCACTCCGGCGAACAGCGAACGCACCCGTGTGACGACGAACTTCCGCAGGAACGGCACCGCCGTGACCACCAGGACGAGCACGGCGGCCGTCAGCAGCCCGGCGATCACGGTCCGGGACGGGGTCAGCGAAGGGGTCTGCTCGGTACCCGTCACATAGCCGAAGATCATCAGCAGCAGGATGTGGCTGCCGAGCCCGAACAGCTGCGAGGCCCCGACACTGGCCACCGCGAGACCGGGCCGCACGCCCGCGCGTTGCAGGAAGCGGGTGTTGAGCGCCACACCGCCGACCGCCGCCGGCGCCACCAGTTTCACGAAGGACCCGGCGACCTGCGCCAGGACCGCCCGGAAGAACGGCACCTTCTCGGGGACGAATCCCGTCAGGCTCATCGCGGCAGCCACGTAACTCACCGCGGAGAACAGCACGGCGGCGGCGACCCAGCCCCACTCGGTGTTGCTGAGCAGGTTGTGGTACGGGATGTTCGCCAGCTGCGAGAACAGGAAGTACGCGGCGATCGACCCGGCGATGACGGTGAGCAGGGTGCGCAGTTTGACCCGTTCCAGCCGGACCGGTTCGGCGTGCGCCTGCGGACGGATCAGCAGCACCTGATGGCGCATCTGCGCGAGCAGATCCTCCTCGCGCGCCCCGCCCACCGCGTCGTCTATGGCCTCCTTCTCGGCCTTCTTCTCGGCACGGGCGGCCTTGCGGCTGTCGTCCGGCGCCTCGTTGGCCCTGGCCCTGGCGCGCTTCGCCGCCTCCGACGCCTCGATCACCGCCTCGCGCTCCCGCTGCGCCCGCTCCCGTGCCAGCTGGCGCAGCGTCGCGCGGGAGGACCGGCTCAGCGCCAGCGGCTGGAGCAGCGGGAGACTGTCGGCGACCTTGTCCGGGCCGAGGACCGCGACCGCCGCCGCGACCGAGCGCTCCGCCCCGGCCCGCAGCCCCAGCGTGGTGAGCAGCTGGGCGATGTCCATGCGCAGCACGATGTCACCGGCCGCGATCTCACCGCCGCGCAGATCGGTGACGATCACCGCGCCCGCCCGGTCCACCAGGATCGCGTCGCCGACGAGCCGGCGGTGCGCGATACGGCGGGACTGGAGCGCCTGCACCTGGTGCCAGGTGTTCCGCATCAGCTCGTCGGTGATCTCCTCGTCGGGAAGCGAGTCGAGGGAGCGTCCGCCGGTGTGCTCGTACACCAGCATGACCGCGTCGGGGCCCAGTTCGGAGGTGGCGATCAGCTTCGGGGCGTTGGCCCCGGCGGCGATGGCCGCGTACGCGAGGAGCGCCTCCTGCTCCAGGGCCTGGCGCAGCGACTGGATGGAGCGGCCGGTGGAGATGGAGCGCAGGGTGAGGCGGCGCCACACCCGGTAGAAGAAGCCCTGCGCCTGCTGTTCGCGGTCGACCACGGTGACGTCGAGCGGGTCCCCGTCCTTCAGGGTCACGAAGTAGCGGCGGCCCCGGTCGCCCTGGTCGGCGGAGTCGGGGATGTCCTCGGCGCGCATGGCGGTCTCGGGGGAGAAGCCGACGTGCCGCAGTCCGGCGAGGAGCTGGCGGCCGGTGGGGCGGACGTTGGGCGAGCCGACGGCGTACAGCGTGCCGTACGCCACGGTCCAGCCGAGCAGGATCGTGAGGATGATCGAGAAGGGGGTGGTCTGCCCGCCGACCAGTACGGCGAAGGCGTTGACCAGCAGGACGACCCAGAGCGCCACCCGCCAGCGCGGCCTGCGGGCCATGCCGACCGCTGTCATGTAGGCGATGACGGGGGCGAGATAGCCGTGCACGGGGTCGGTGAGGGAGCCGTCCGACAGCGAGTGCGTCAGCGCCACGGTGATCGACTTCGGCGCGGCCTTGGCCACCCAGAGATCGGTGGCGAGCGCCACCCCGTGCGCGAGTACGGCGGCGAGCACGCCGTCCGCGATGCGCAGGCCGTCCCGCTTGACCAGCCGCTCGATCGCGAAGGCGACCGGCAGGATCAGTATCGCGATGGACGAGAACAGGCCCGCGAGCTTGATGAGCATGTCGGGCGTCTGGCCGGTGCCGTGGTTGATGTCCTCGGCGAGACCCGATGTGGTGCCGTGCGCGAAGGCGGCGACGGCGAGGACCAGCGCGATGGCCAGCAGTCCGATGAGCAGACGCAGCAGATCGGAGGGGCGGTGCACACGGGCGGCGAGCAGTGGTTCGTCGCCGGAGACCCTGTCGATGGGTGCCGCCTCTCCGCAGTCGGTTCCTGTACCGGACCCGGTTCCTGTGCCGGGCTCCGTTCCGGCCCCGGACGCTGCTTTCCCACCGGTCTTCCCACCGGATCCCGGTTCCGTACCGGAATCCGGCCCCGTACCGGTTCCGCCGGAGGGCGGCCCAGCGTCGGGTGCGTTTGCCGGTTCCGGCACGCCCGGCCCCTCCGTCGTGTCCTTATGGTCTCGTATCACTGCGCTCCACCTCGGGGTGCTGGGCCCGCGGGCAGAGCCCGGCCGACGGTCCGGCCACCGCCCGGACGATGGTGGCATGTCCGGGCGGCGCAGGCGGGCATCAGGGCCCCTTTGCCGAAAGCGGGCCGCTCGGTGGGCGGCCCGGAGCAGTGTCGGTGCGGTGGGAGTTTTAGGAGCTGTCGGAGGGCTGGTGCAGTATGGACCGGATGAGTGCTGAGCTGCCGGAGTACGCGGAACGGGTGCTCGACGTGGCGGACCGGATCCCGCCCGGCCGCGTCATGACGTACGGAGACATCGCCGAATGGCTGGGGGAGGGAGGACCGCGTCAGGTGGGCCGGGTGATGGCCCTCTACGGCGCAGCCGCCCCGTGGTGGCGTGTGGTGCGCGCGGACGGCGCGCTGCTGCCCGGCCACGAACTGCGGGCGCTGGAGCACTACCGCACGGAGTCCACGCCCCTGAAGGACGCCTCGCGGACCGCACGGGAGGCCGACGGTCATCTGCCCCGCCTGGACATGCGGCGGGCGCGATGGGACGGCGGCGGAACTCATGTGTGACAGCTTCCGCCATACGGTGGACCCGCGGGTGGTCTGAGACCCGTTCGGAGTATGCCCCGGGCCGGTGGGCCCGGCCGCTGCGGCGCCGCGCCCCACTGGCGTAGCTTCGGTGCGACACGACGGGCACCGCGGGCACCACGGCCGCGGACACCACTGCCACCGCAGACCCGACCGGCACAGCACCCCGTCCCCCACCCGCACACCTGCACACACTCCCCAGGACCGGCGATCCACGTGAGCTCCTCCACTTCCCACCGGGTACGGCAACGTGCCCCGGGCGCGTACCGGCTGGTGCGGACCCCGCCGGGCGCAGCGGGCCCGCCTGTACTGGACGCACGGCAGCGCGCGGTGGTTGACCACGCGGCGGGGCCGCTGCTGGTCCTGGCCGGGCCCGGTACGGGAAAATCCACCACCCTCGTGGAGTCGGTGGCGCGGCGCATCGCCGAGGGGACCGACCCCGAGCGGATCCTCGTCCTCACGTTCAGCCGCAAGGCCGCGGTGGAACTCCGCGACCGGATGGCCGTGCGGATCCAGGGGGGCGCCCCCGGAGCGCACGCCCCGCAGGCAACCACCTTCCACTCGTTCTGCTACGCGCTGGTCCGCGCCCACCAGGACGCCGACCTCTTCGCCGAGCCGCTGCGGCTGCTCTCCGGGCCGGAGCAGGACGTCACGGTGCGCGAGCTGCTGGCCGGACAGCTGGACCTGGGACACATCCGCTGGCCCGACGAACTGCGCGCCTGCCTGACGACGCGCGGCTTCGCCGACGAGGTGCGCGCGGTGCTCGCCCGCAGCCGGGAACTGGGCCTGGGCCCGGACACCCTGGCCGCGTTCGCCGACCGTACGGGCCGCCCCGACTGGCGGGCGGCGGCCGACTTCCTCGCCGAGTACCTGGACGTCCTGGACGCACAGGGGGTGGTGGACTACGCGGAGCTGGTGCTCCGTGCGGTGCCGCTGGCCCAGCGCGCCGACCTCCGCTACGACGCGATCTTCGTGGACGAGTACCAGGACACCGACCCGGCCCAGGTGCGGCTGCTGCGCGCGCTGGCCGGCGGCGGGCGTTCACCAGGACCGGGCCGGCCGGTCCTGGTGGCGTTCGGTGACCCGGACCAGTCGATCTACGCGTTCCGGGGCGCCGACGTGGGCGGCATCCTGGACTTCCCCGCTACCTTTCCCCGCCACGACGGCAGCCCCGCCCCGGTCGAGGTGCTCACCACCTCACGGCGTTCCGCGGCATCCGTGCTGGCCGCCACCCGGCTGCTGACCCAGCGGATGCCGCTGACCCGGCTGCCCTCCGACAAGGTGCGCGCGCACCGGGAACTCTCGGCGGTACGGGCCGGGGGCCGGGTCGAGGCGTACACCTACCCGACGGCGGGCACCGAGCTGGACAACATCGCCGACATCCTGCGCCGGGCTCATCTGGAGGAGGGCGTGCCGTGGAGCGACATGGCGGTGCTGGTGCGCGCGGGAGGCCGCTCGATCCCCGCGGTGCGCCGTGCGCTCACCTCGGCCGGGGTCCCGCTGGACATCGCGGGCGACGATGTCCCGCTGCGCCACGAACCTGCCGTGACACCGCTGCTCACCGCGCTGCGGGCGGTCGCGGACGCGGCGCTGGGCGGGCCGGTACGCGCCCGTCGGGACGAGGGTGACGAGAGCGCGGCCGGTCCGGACGAGGGTGATGTGAGCGCGGCCGGTCCGGACGGGGGCGCCCCCTGGCTCGGTACCGAAACCGCGCTCACCCTCCTCGCCTCCCCGCTCGGCGGCATGGACGCCGCGGACCTGCGCCGTCTCGGCCGCGCGCTGCGTGACGAGGAGCGGGCCGGCGGGAACCGGCTTCCGCCGCCCTCCGACGAGCTCCTCGCCCGCGCGCTCGCCGAACCCGAGCGGCTGGTCGTGCACGACTCGGCGTACGCCCGGGGCGCCCAGCAGCTCGGCAAGCTCCTGCGGAAGGCACGGGAGGTCCTGGAGAACGGCGGCACCGCCGAGCAGGCCCTCTGGGAACTGTGGAACGGCACCAACTGGCCCCGGCGGCTGGAACGCGCGACGCTGCGCGGCGGCGCCGGCGGACGCAACGCCGACCGTGATCTGGACGCCGTCTGCGCCCTCTTCGACACCGCGGCCCGCGCCGAGGAACGCACCGGCGGACGCGGCGCGCTGAACTTCCTGGAGGAGCTGGACGCGCAGGACATCGCCGCCGACACCCTCTCGAAGCGGACCGTGCGGCCCGACGCCGTACGGCTCATGACCGCGCACCGCGCCAAGGGCCTGGAGTGGGGTCTGGTCATCGTCGCGGGCGTCCAGGAAGGGCTGTGGCCCGACCTCAGACGGCGCGGATCCCTCCTCGAAGCGGACCGGATCGGCCGCGACGGCCTCGCCGAACCGCTCACGCCCGGCGCACTGCTCGCCGAGGAACGCAGGCTCTTCTACGTCGCGGCCACCCGCGCCCGCGACCGTCTCGTCGTCACCGCGGTCAAGGCACCGGCCGACGACGGCGACCAGCCCTCCCGCTTCCTCGCCGAGCTGGGCGTGGAGCCGAAGGACGTCACGGGGCGCCCCCGCAGACCGCTCGCCGTCGCCCCCCTCGTCGCCGAGCTCCGCGCCACGGTCGTCGATCCGAGGTCCTCGCCCGCGCTCCGGGACGCCGCGGCCCACCGGCTCGCCCGGCTGGCCGCGCTCGCGGACGAGGAGGGCCAGCCGCTCGTACCGGCGGCGCACCCGCACCGCTGGTGGGGCCTGTACGAACCGACGCACAGCACGGTCCCGGTGCGCGACCCGGAGCAGCCCGTCGCCCTCTCCGGCAGCGCGCTCGACCAGCTCGCCCACACCTGTTCGCTCCAGTGGTTCCTGGGGCGGGAAGTGAAGGCGGACGCCCCCGCCACCGCCGCCCAGGGCTTCGGCAACGTGGTGCACGTCCTCGCGGACGAGGTCGCATCCGGGCGGACCCCGGCCGACCTGGCCGTCCTCATGGAACGGCTCGACTCGGTCTGGGGCTCGCTCGCCTTCGACGCCCCCTGGAAGTCGGCCCAGGAGAAGGAGCACGCGCGCGTGGCGCTGGAACGCTTCCTGCGCTGGCACGTCATGGACCGCGCGGGCCGCACCCCGGCCGCCACCGAGCACGGCTTCGACGTGACCCTGGAGGCCGGTGCGTACGAGGTCCGGATCCGGGGCTCCATGGACCGCGTCGAGCAGGACGCCGAGGGCCGGGCGTACGTCGTCGACTTCAAGACCGGCAAGCAGGCGCCGACGAAGGACGAGGTGGCCCACCACCCGCAGCTCGCCGTCTACCAGCTCGCGGTGCGCGAGGGCGCCGTCGACGAAGTCTTCGGCGGGCGGCGCCCCGGCCCCGGCGGCGCCGAACTCGTCCAGCTCCGGCAGGCCGCGGCCAGGAAGGAGGGCGGCGACGCCCTCCCGAAGGTCCAGGCACAGGAGCCGCTCGCGGGGGAGTGGGTCGGGGACCTGCTGGCCACCGCGGCCGGGAAGGTGCTCGACGAGCGCTTCACACCGACCACGGGAAGCCACTGCACGCACTGCTCTTTCCGGGCCTCGTGCAGCGCCCTGCCCGAGGGGCGTCACATCGTCGAGTGACGGGCCGGGTAGGGCGGTTCACGGCCGGGTGCGGGCGCGACGACGGGCCGGGTGACGGCTCGCGCGGGACACGTTGTCAGTGGTCGCCGTTAGCCTTTCCGAGGTGACCCCACGTATCACCGACCCCGAGCAGCTCAAGGAGCTCCTCGGCATCCCCTTCACCCCGGAGCAGACGGCCTGCATCACGGCGCCGCCCGCCCCGCAGGTCATCGTGGCCGGAGCCGGGTCGGGGAAGACGACGGTGATGGCCGCGCGCGTGGTCTGGCTGGTGGGCACCGGGCAGGTCGCGCCCGAGCAGGTGCTCGGGCTGACCTTCACCAACAAGGCGGCGGGCGAGCTGGCCGAGCGGGTCCGCAAGGCGCTGGTACGGGCCGGGGTCACCGATCCCGACGTCATCGACCCGGCCCACCCGTCGCCCGGCCACCACCCCTCGACGACGCCGCGCAGCGCCGACCCCTTCTACTCACCCGGCGAACCCCGCATCTCGACGTACCACGCGTTCGCCGGACAGCTGCTGACCGACCACGGGCTGCGGATAGGGCTCGAACCGACCTCCCGGCTGCTCGCCGACGCCACGCGGTACCAGCTGGCCGCGCGCGTGCTCAAGGAGGCGCCGGGCCCCTACCCGGCCCTGACGAAATCCTTCTCCTCCCTGGTCAGCGACCTGCTGGCGCTCGACGGCGAACTCGCCGAGCATCTGGTGACGCCCGCCGCGCTGCGGGCCCACGACACGGAGCTGCTGAGCACCCTGGAGGGCGCCAGACTCTCCAACGCCGACCTGCGCAAGATCCCCGAGGCCGCCGCGGCCCGCCGTGAACTGCTCGACCTGGTGGGCCGTTACCGCCGGGCCAAGCGCAGCCGCGACCTCCTCGACTTCGGCGACCAGATCGCGCTCTCCGCCGAACTGGCGCTGACCAGGCCCGAGGTCGGCACCCTCCTGCGGGACGAATTCCGGGTGGTCCTGCTCGACGAGTACCAGGACACCTCCGTCGCCCAGCGGCTGCTGCTGTCCGGGCTCTTCGGCGGTGGCACCGGCCACGCGGTGACCGCGGTCGGCGACCCCTGCCAGGCGATCTACGGCTGGCGCGGCGCCTCCGTCGCCAACCTGGACGACTTCCCCGAACACTTCCCGTACGCCGACGGAAGCCCCGCCACCCGTTTCTCGCTCAGCGAGAACCGCCGCAGCGGCGGCCGTCTCCTCGACCTGGCCAACGGCCTCGCCGCCCCGCTGCGCGCGATGCACGCGGGCGTGGAGGCACTGCGCCCCGCACCGGGAGCGGAGCGGGACGGCATGGTGCGGTGCGCCCTGCTCCGTACGCACGAGGAGGAGATCGGCTGGCTCGCCGACTCGATCGCCCATCTGGTGCGGACGGGCAGGGAACCGGCCGAGATCGCCGTCCTGTGCCGTACCGCGGGCGACTTCGCGGAGATCCAGGGCGCGCTGGTGGCCCGGGACGTGCCGGTCGAGGTGGTCGGTCTCTCGGGGCTGTTGCACCTGCCCGAGGTCGCCGACCTGGTGGCGGTCTGCGAGGTGCTCCAGGACCCGGGGGCCAACGCCTCACTGGTCCGGCTGCTGACCGGCCCGCGCTGGCGGATCGGCCCGCGCGACCTGGCGCTGCTGGGCCGCCGGGCCCGGCTGCTCGTGCGGTACGCGGGCGCCCCCGACGACGACCCGGACCGGCGCCTCGCCGAGGCCGTCGAAGGGGTCGACCCGGCCGAAGTGGTCTCACTGGCCGACGCCCTGGACACCTTCCTGGACAGCACGGCCGAGGACGACGGGCTGCCGTTCTCCGCCGACGCCCGGGTCAGGTTCGCCCGGCTCGCCGCCGAACTGCGCGATCTGCGGCGGTCGCTGGCCGACCCCCTCATGGACGTACTGCACCGGGTGCTCGCCACCACGGGCCTGGAGGTCGAGCTCTCCGCCTCGCCGCACGCCCTGGCCGCCCGCAGACGCGAGACGCTCTCCCAGTTCCTCGACACGGCGGCCGGCTTCGCGTCCCTGGACGGCGAGGCGACCCTGCTGGCGTTCCTGGGATTCCTGCGGACGGCCGTCCAGTACGAGAAGGGCCTGGACAACGCCCTGCCCGGCGGTGAGAACACGGTCAAGGTCCTCACCGCGCACAAGTCCAAGGGCCTGGAGTGGGACGTCGTCGCGGTCCCCGGCCTGGTGGCCAGGCAGTTCCCGAGCGAGCAGTCCCGCGAGGTGTGGACGGCGCAGCCGAAGGTACTGCCGCACGCGCTGCGCGGCGACGCGGCGACGCTTCCCGGCGTACCGGCGTGGGACGCGAAGGGCCTGGCCGCCTTCAAGGCGGAGATGAAGGCCCACCAGCACACGGAAGAACTCCGCCTCGGCTACGTCACCTTCACCCGCCCCCGCTCGCTGCTCCTCGGCTCGGCCCACTGGTGGGGCCCGAGCCAGAAGCGGCCACGCGGCCCCTCGGACTTCCTGATCGCGCTGAACGAGCACTGCGCGGCGGGCTTCGGCGAGACGGAGATCTGGGCGGACGCACCGGAGGAGGACGAGGAGAACCCGGCCCTGCGCGAGGCGGCGGCGGACCACGCGTGGCCGCTGCCGCTGGACCGGACGTCGTTCGACCGGCGCCGGGACGCGGCGGACCTGGTCCTGGCCGAACTCGACGCGGTGCGCCCGGACCCGGCCGTGGACCCGGACCAGGACCCGTACCTGGACAAGAGCGAGGTCGGCGCCGTGGATTACCCACCAGCGCGTGCGGACCTCGGCCCGGGGCAGCGCCCCGCGACGGCCGTACCGCACGCCTCACCCGTGCCTCACCCCGCCGCACCCGTACCGCACGCCCGCGCCACCCCCGACGCCCAGGCCCGCCCCCACCCGCAGCCCCCGGCCCCCCTCACCCCCGAGGACGCCCGCACCATCACCTCCTGGGACCGCGACCTGGACGCCCTCACCGCCGAACTCCTCCGTGCCCGGCGCACCGTGCACGACGTCCCCGTCCCGCACACCCTCACGGCCACCCAGCTGCTGCGTCTCGCCGAGGATCCGGACGGCTTCGCCCGCGAACTGGCCCGCCCCATGCCGCAGGCCCCGCACCCGGCCGCCCGCCGCGGCACCCGGTTCCACGCCTGGGTGGAGTCCCGCTTCGAGGAACTGCCGCTGCCCATGCTGGGCCCCGACGAACTCCCCGGCGGTGCCGAGGACGAGCCGGAGATCGCCGACGAACGGGATCTCGCCGCACTGAAGGAAGCCTTCGAGCGCACCCCGTACGCAGGGCGCACTCCCCACCGGGTCGAAGCCCCCTTCACGCTCAGCCTCGCGGGCCGGCTGATCCGCGGCCGGATGGACGCCGTGTACCGCACCTCCGCGCACACCTACGAGATCGTCGACTGGAAGACCCACCGCCTCCACACCGCGGACCCCCTCCAGCTCGCCGTCTACCGCCTGGCCTGGGCCGAGCAGCACCACATCCCGCTCTCCTCGGTCACCGCCGCGTTCCTCTACGTACGCACCGGGGAAGTGATCAGGCCCACACCGCTGCCCGGCCGGGCGGAGCTGGAGCGCATCCTGCTGGGTGATCCGCTGGACCGGCCACCCCCACCGGCCGGTTAGGCTCGACGGCATGAGCGACACCCCGGACAGCGCCGTCCGCACGTACATCGATCAGCACCGCAAGGCCTTCGTCGAAGACCTGGCCGAGTGGCTCCGCATCCCCTCGGTGTCCGCGCAGCCGGACCACGACGCGGACGTACGGCGCAGCGCCGACTGGTTGGCCGCCAAGCTCAAGGAGACCGGCTTCCCGGTCACGGAGATCCTGGACACCCCCGGCGCCCCCGCGGTCTTCGCCGAGTGGCCCTCCGGCGAGGCGGACGCACCGACCGTGCTCGTCTACGGCCACCACGACGTCCAGCCCGCGGCGGTCGAGGACGGCTGGCACACCGACCCCTTCGAGCCGGTGATCCGGGACGGCCGGATGTACGGAAGGGGCGCGGCCGACGACAAGGGCCAGGTGTTCTTCCACACACTCGGTGTCCGGGCCCACCTGGCCGCCACCGGCCGCACCGCCCCCGCGGTCAACCTCAAGCTGCTCATCGAGGGCGAGGAGGAGTCCGGCTCCCCGAACTTCCGCGCACTCGTCGAGCAGCACGCCGAGCGCCTCGCCGCCGACACCGTGATCGTCTCGGACACCGGGATGTGGTCCGAGACCACCCCGACCGTCTGCACCGGCATGCGCGGCCTCGCCGAGTGCGAGATCACCTTCGGGGGCCCCGACCAGGACATCCACTCCGGTTCCTTCGGCGGCGCGGTCCCCAACCCGGCCACCGCGATCGCCCGGCTGGTCGCCGCGCTCCACGACGACGAGGGACGCGTCACGGTCCCGGGTTTCTACGACGGCATCGCCGAGCTCACCGACGCCGAGCGCGAACTGTTCGCGGAGCTGCCCTTCGACGAGGACGAGTGGCTGCGCACCGCCAAGTCCCGTGCCGCCGCCGGTGAACAGGGTCACACCACGCTGGAGCGGATCTGGGCCCGCCCGACCGCCGAGGTCAACGGCATCGGCGGCGGTTACCAGGGCGTGGGCGGCAAGACCGTCGTCCCGTCGTCCGCCATGGTGAAGCTGTCGTTCCGGCTGGTCGCGGGCCAGGACCCGGTCCGTATCGAGAAGCTGGTCACCGAGTGGGTGGCCGCCCGGGTGCCCGCCGGGATCCGGTCCGGGATCGCTTTCAGCGCGGGCACCCGCCCCTGCCTGACCCCGCTGGACCACCCCGCCCTCCAGTCGGTCGTACGGGCCATGGGCCGTGCGTTCGGCGAGAAGATCCGCTTCACCCGGGAGGGCGGATCGGGGCCCGCCGCCGACCTCCAGGACGTGCTGGGCGCTCCGGTCCTCTTCCTGGGGATTTCCGTACCGTCCGACGGCTGGCACGCACCCAACGAGAAGGTCGAACTCGACCTGCTGCTCAAGGGTGTCGAGACCACCGCGCATCTGTGGGGCGACATGGCCGCTGCCCTGCGATGACCACGCTGAACCGAACCACCCAGTCCATCAGGGGGAGTTGGAAGCACCTGTGAGCAACGTCAGCAACGCCACCGAAGACCACGCCACCGAAGGCCAGGAGGCCCGGGGCCACACCCCCGGAGCCCCTGCCGGCGCGGACCCGCACCGGCCGATCGGTCTGACCGCGCCCAGCGGCATCGACCGGGCCGCCCACCACCGCCTCGACGAGGCCTGGCTCGCGGCGGCCTGGAGCCATCCGACCACCCGGGTCTTCGTCGTCTCCGGCGGTCAGGCGCTGATCGACGAGACGGCCGACGGCCGTACCGAACTGCTCATGACCCCGAGCTTCGAGGCCCCGCTCACCGAGGAGCACCGCTACTTCCTCGGTACGGACCCCGAGGGTGTGTCCTACTTCGCGCTCCAGAAGGACACCCTCCCGGGCCGGATGGACCAGTCCGCGCGCCCGGCCGGACTGCGCGAGGCGGGCCTGCTGCTCTCGCCGCGCGACGCCGGGCTGCTGGTGCACGCGGTGGCGCTGGAGAACTGGCAGCGCCTGCACCGGTTCTGCTCGCGCTGCGGCGAGCGCACGGTCATCGCAGCCGCGGGCCACATCCGCCGCTGCCAGGCCTGCGGGGCCGAGCACTACCCGCGTACCGACCCGGCCGTGATCATGCTCGTCACCGACGAGCACGACCGGGCGCTGCTGGGCCGCCAGGTGCACTGGCCCGAGGGGCGGTTCTCCACCCTCGCCGGATTCGTCGAGCCGGGCGAGTCCATCGAGACCTCGGTGGCGCGCGAGGTGTTCGAGGAGGCGGGCGTCACGATCGGCGAGGTGCGGTACGTGGCCAGCCAGCCGTGGCCCTTCCCGTCCAGCCTGATGCTCGGCTTCATGGCACGGGCCACGTCGTCGGAGATCACCGTGGACGGCGAGGAGATCAGCGAGGCGCGCTGGTTCTCGCGGGAGGACCTGCGTTCCGCGATCGAGTCGGGCGTGGTCCTTCCCCCGGCCGGTATCTCGATCGCGGCCCGGCTGGTGGAGCTCTGGTACGGCAAGCCGCTGCCGAAGCCGCTGACCTGACCCCACCCCACCTGACCCCACCCGTCCCGACTCGACCTGTGCCCCCGCGACGGCTGAGAGCGACCGTCGCATGGGGGGCGGCGTCGCCGGGTCTGGCACGCACGTTCGCCGCGTTGTCGTCGATCAACAACGCTCCGCGTTGCCTCAATCCTCCGCCTTGCGACCGCACGCACCAGGCCCCGCTCCTTCTCCCGCCCCCCATGCGACGGTCGCTCTACTTCCGGCCTACATCGATCCAGCCCGGTGTGTCGTCCTCGTTGCGGGGCTGCAGTTCGACCCGGATGTGGTGGGTGTTCTCGCGCGTCGCGGACCCACTGCCGCCCACGGTGACCACCCCGATCCGCAGCTTCCCCTCGGCCCCGGCCTCCCGGCTCACCTGAACGGCGATCTCCAGACTCACCTTCTCCACGCTGAGGCGCAGCGCACTGTCCCCGATGCGGCTCTGCGCCTCGGTCAGTTCGGCCCGCACCTGGCTGATCAGATCCGCCAGACCGGCCACTGGTGTGGCTCCTGTCCCGTGCCCCATGGCTCCCCCTTGTGCAGCTCGGGTCTCATAGTCGTCCCTTGCACCTATTCTGGGGAAGCATGAGGGGGGAGCCGTTACGGCTCAACATGCCTATGGATCAACAGAGTTGGCGGCTGCGACTGAGAGAACAGCCGCCGGGGGGACAGCCGGGCGAGGTGCTCGGCGCGGGGGTCCTGTTCGGTCAGGACCTGGTGCTGACCTGCGCCCATGTGCTTCCTGGCCGGACCGATCAGGTCAGGGTCGAATTCCCGTTGCTGAAAGGGAAGTTGCAGGGGGTGTCCCGCACGGCGACCGTGCTGGACGAGTACTTCGTGCCGCGTCACGGCAAGCACGAGGGGGACCTCGCCCTGCTGCGGCTGACCAGCCCGGCGCCGGTCCCCTCGACGGTCGTGCTCGACCGCGACCCGGTTCCGTACGACACCAGGGTCATGGTCGACGGCTTCCCCAGGGGCCGCTCGGGCGGTTTCTGGGTGGACGCCCAGCTCAAGGGCCCCGGGGGGCACGGCGACGAATGGGTGCAGCTGAACCCGGTCGGCTACCGCGACCGCGATCCCCGGGGGTTCAGCGGGGCAGGAGTCACCGAGGCCGGGAGCGGCCGGCTGATCGGGATCATGGTCGCCGTGTACGGCAACCCCGACACGGAAGAGCCCCTGCTCTACTTCTACATGATCCCGGGCGCGACGATCGCCGGTCATCTCCCGCTCGTCGCCGCACACCACATGACGGGCTCCCCGGTCATCCCCCCGCAGCTGTCGGTCGCCCCCGAAGCCGCGCGGACCGGCCGGCCGCTGGGGCTTCAGCGCACGCTGACCCGCTGGCTGCACCGGGACGCGGACACCTGGGACACCGAGACCGTCTTCGTACGCGAGGACGACGCCGAGGCCGCGTCCGCCCTGCGGACCACCCTCAACCTGGCCGACCGCGAGCGCTCGCCCGCCCTCTCCACCGCCGACACCCGGCGGTCCGGCGACGGTACGGTGCCCCGCCCCGGCACCATCGACCTGGCGGTGGCCGCCGCCGGGATGTCCCACGAGGAGCTGACCCGGGCCCTGGAACCGCGGCAGCAGCTGTCCTCGGTCGCCATCGTCTCCGCCGACCGGTCGGCGGCCACCCCGCAGGAGCTGGCCGGGCTGCTGCGCACCCTGGCCGACCGCGGGGTGCGGCTGCTCCTCGTGCTCAACGCCCCCGAACCGGCGCTCACCCAGGAGCTGTTGCCGCCCGGCCGCGCCCGGCTCTGGCTGGCGCGGCTCGCCGCCCGCACCGACCGGCTCTCGGACGCCGAACGCAGCATCAAGGAGCTGCACCGGCGGCTGACCCCACGGGTCACCCGGCTGCCCGCGGTGCCGGACCCGCGCAGCGTCGACGCGCAACTGTGGACCGCGCAGCTCACCGCGGAGTGGGAGTGGGAGCGGGACGGGGACGAGGCCGCCCTGCTGGAGAAGTTGTCGTACGCCGAACAGGCCGTGGAGCACTTCCTGTTGGGAGCCGAACGCGCCGAGCGGGAGCTGCGCACCGAACTCGACAGACTGCACGGCCTGCGCGGGCTGCTCGCCGCCGAACAGGCCCGGCTGTCCCGCGAAGACCGGGCCGAGGACGCCGGGGCGACCGTTCACTACCGGGAGGCGCAGCGGCTGCTGAGGGGCGGACCCAGCGATCTCGACGACGTGCAGCGGGCGGTCGACGTGTTCGTACGGAGCGTGCACCGGCTGCTGGACGAGGAGCCCGCGCCCCAGGATTCCGGCGCTTCCCAGGACCCGGGCGTGTCCCAGGCCCCCGGCCGTCCCCCGGACGGCACCGACGGAGAGGACGAGGACCTGTGACCCCGTGCCCCCACCCGGACTGCGGAGGACTGCTCACCCCCGCGGGCTTCTGCCAGCGCACCGGCAGGCGCGTCGACCGCACGGCGGGCCGCCACGCGGGCACCCCGGCCCCGGCTCCCGCGCCACCCGGCCCCGCCCCGCAGGACGACACCCACGCCGCCCTGACCGCCCGGGTGGTGCTCCCCGGCCAGGAGAAGGACGCCGACCCGCTCGCGCTGCCCGACGTGCTGCCCGCGGCCCCGGTGGCCGCGCCCGACGACGACGAAGGGCTGCGCAGCCTCGCCCTGGGACCCGACCGGATGCTCGCCGGGCAGTACCGGGTGCTCAGACAGGTCGGGTACGGCGGGATGGGCGAGGTGCACCTCGCCGAGGACACCCGCCTGGAGAACCGCCCCGTGGCGATCAAGTTCCTGCACCAGCACGACACGGACCCGAACAGCGAGCTGCGGGAACGCGGCAGGCTCAACGAGAAGGTGATGAGCAGCGAACGCCAGCAGCTCGTCGCCCTCAACCACCCCGACCTCATCCGGGTGTTCAACTACGGCCGCCACGAACCCGTCGGTGAGTTCCTGGTCCTCGAATACGCCAACGGACTGACGCTGGAAGAAGTCAGGGTGCGCGTCGCCAGGGACCCCGAAGCGTTCGGCGGGGTGCGCTTCCACGAGTTCGTGCTCGGCTACGGCATTCGCATCCTGCAGGCCCTCAGTCACCTCCACGAGGAGAAGGGCAAGGTGTACGGGGACCTCAAGCCGCACAACGTCATGCACTGCGGCACCGGGATCAAGATCGTCGATGTGGGGAGCATCCGCCAGGAGGGCGCCGAGGGCCCGACCACCGACCGCTACCGCGCCCCGGACGTGGGCAAGACCGGGGCCACCCGCTTCCAGGACGACCTTTTCAGCCTCGGCGTGACCCTGCGCGAACTCAGCGAAGCGGCCCCGCCCGCCCAGGGCCTGGGCCCCGAATCGCTGCGCCGGGTCCTGGACCGGGCCACCCGCCCGGACCGCCGGGCCAGGTTCGCCACCGCCGACGAGATGGCACTCCAACTGCGCGGGGTCCTGCGCGAACTGCGCTCGCTCCGCACCGGCCAGGAGTCCTTCGAACCGTCCCCGCTCTTCGTCCAGTCCGCCCACGCGCTCGACGGGACGATCGGCTCGCCCCCGTCCCTGCACCAGCTGGCACGGGGCGCCCAGGCCCCGGCCGCACTCGGCGCGGTACCACCCGAGCACGGCGAGATGGCCTGCGGACTGCCCGTACCGAGAACGGACCCCGACGACCTCAACGCACCGCGCCTGAACCGTCTCGCCGAGGACGACCCGACCGCCCTCCTCCAGCGCACCGCCGACTGGGACCCGTCGGCCGAACTCCATCTGCTGCGCTGCCGCCTCCACATGACGCGCACGGTCGCCGCCGACGGCGCCGGGCCGCCCTGCCGGGTGCACGGGGCGGGCGACGAGTGCGCCGGGCCACTGTGCCAGGCCTACACGGAGGTCGCCGAGGCCCGGAAACTCATCGACCCGCGCTGGGCCCCGTACGACTGGCGGATCGACTGGCACCGCGGCCTGCTCGCCCTGGCCGGCGGGAACATCCAGCAGGCCGACATGCTCTTCGACGGCATCTACGGCGCGATCCCCGGCGAGTACGCGCCCAAGATCGCCCTCGGCTACTGCGCGGAGCAGCGGCAGGACCGGCCCCGGGCGCTGAAGTTCTACGACGCGGTCCGCCGCCGCAACCACTCCTTCGGCGGCGCTGCCTTCGGCTGCGCCCGCGTACACCTGGCCGGACCGGGCACCGAGGGGCTGAACGAGGCCCTGGCCGCGCTGGAACTCGTACCGGCGCACTCCCGTCATCTGACGGCCGCCCGGACCGCCGTCGTCCGGATCAAAGCAGCCAGGGCGCGCATCGACCCCGGCCCCGGGGACGAGGCGCTCAAGGACGCGCTGC
>NZ_CALNVW010000002.1 GCF_940670765.1 Streptomyces sp. A 4/2 | reverse complement strand
ACCGGCTCACCGCACCCGTGAACAGACAGCAGCTGAAAGAACTGCTCGCGCAGCTCTACCGCGGCCTCGCCGACCAGGCCAGACGCTCCGACCTGCCGGACAGCACCGAGATCGCGGAAGCGCTCATCGACCGGGCCAACGAGGTCCGCCCGCTGGGCTTCCGTCACGACAGGAGATATCCATGGCTGGGGCAGACACACCGGCAGCGGATCAGGGACCTGCTGAACCCGCTGTCCGCCTCGAAGTGAGCCAGGTCGCCGAACTCCCGGTACCCGACGAGGGGCACGAGGCGCGGATGTACGCGCTCGTCACGGTCACCGTCCGGCGCCCGCCTCCCCGCACGCCCCGGACCGGCCCCGGGCCGGCCCACGCACCGCACCACGCCGTCGTGTTCCTCATCGACCACTCGTCGTCGATGGTGCACCCGCCCACCCGGATGGCCGCCGCGTGGGACGCCGCAGCCGCCGCCGTGCACGCCGTGCCCGACGGCACCTACTTCGCGGTCGTCGCGGGCAGCGAACGGCCCACCCTCGTCTACCCGGCGCCGCAGCCCGGGACGCCCGGCGCGCCCGTCGCCGCCGACGACGCGACCCGCCGGGCCGCCGAGGACGCCCTGCGCGCCGGTTCCCCGGGCGGCGGCACCGCGATCGGCGGCTGGCTGACCCGCGCACGCGAACTCTTCCGTCAACTCCCGGGAAACGGGGAGGGATTCGTATGCCACGTACTGCTGCTCACCGACGGCAGGAACGAGCCCGCGTACGAGTCGGGCGACCGGCTCACCGAACAGGTCGAGGCCTGCGCCGACGAGTTCACCTGCGACGCGGTCGGCATCGGCGACGACTGGAGATCCCACGAACTGCTGCTGATCACCGGCACCCTGCACGGTGTCGCGTACGCCGTCGAGGACCTGGACGGGCTCACCGAGCGGCTCCGCGACCTCACCCGCGAAGCCGCGGACCGCCACCTCGCCGGACTGCGCGTACGGCTCTACCGCAGCGAACGGGCCGAACTGCGCTCCTTCGGCCAGGTCCATCCCACCCGGCGGGAGCTGACACCCGTACCGGCGCCCGAACCGACGCCGACCCCGTACGTGACGGAGTTCGCCACCCAGCCCTGGGGCGACGAGACCCGCTCGTACCTCCTCTCGCTCACCGCCCTGCACGCCGGGGACGAAGTGGGCTCGGAGGTGATGCTCGCCGAGGTCGAACTCGTGCGCGCCGACGGCGACCGCATCCCCGTCACCCTGCCGCCCTCCGTGCCCGTCCTGGTCCGCTGGTCGGGCGACCACGGCCTGTACAGCCGGATGCACCCGGACGTCGGCCACTACCTGCACCAGGAAGAGCTGGTCCGGGTCTTCGAGGAAGGCTGCGCCGCGCTGCGCGTACCGGACGCCGGGACCGCCTGCCGGGCCTTCGGCCGCGCCTGGCAACTCGCCGTCGACGTGGGCGACGAGGCCATGCAGAAACACCTGCGGAAGCTGATCGAACCGGGGGAGGACGGCAGCGTCCGGCTCCTCTCCAGGATCAGACCGTTCGACATCGAGTCCGCCCGGATCCGCGTCAGCCACACGGTGACTCCCCGGTGAGCGGCGACCGACCGCCCCGGCGCCCCGGTCCCCGGCAGCCCGCGCGGATGCTCCACGGGCTCCGCCGGTACCTCTGCCTGGCCCCCGTGCCCGACGGGCAGAGCCCCGCTTTCCTCCGCGACCGGGTGATCGCCCTGCCGCTGCTCACCCTGATCGCGTTCGGCACGCTGTCCCTGGCGTACGGCGGGGTGCACGACGACTCGGCCCGGGTGGCCCGGCACACCAGCCCCGCCCTGGTGGAGCTGACCCGCGCCGAGGTCTCCCTGGCGCAGGCACAGCGGGAAGCCGAATCGGCGCTCACCGGACCGGAGATCGTCGGCCTCGGCCAGACCTACCCGACCCTGATCACCCGCGCCACCCAGAACCTCAACCAGGTCGCCCAGTCCCCGGCGCTGAGCGCCTCGCAACGCCAGGGCCTCCAGGTGGTGTCGGGCCTCGTCGTCGCCTACAACGGCTACGTCGGCACGGCCGACCGCAACAGGAACGACCCCACCCTCAGCAAGGCCTACCTCTCGTACGCGCTCAGCATGCTCTGCGAGACGACCCGATCCACCGGCACCCCGGCACGCTGCACCGACCGGGCCGTGCACGGCTACGAGGCGACCACCATCCAGGACCGCATCGACCAGCTGGAGCGGAGCCTGCGCACCGACCTGGACGCCGAGGCCGGATGGGGGACCCGGCCGGTGGTCCTCGCCGCGGTCTCCTGCGCCGCCTTCGTCCTGCTCGCGGTGGGCCTGGTGCGCACGCTCGGCTTCCTCCGGGTGCGGTTCCGGCTGCTGAGCCTTCCGCTGGCCGCGGCCGTACTGCCGCTGCTCGCCCTGCCGGTGCTGGTGCTGGGGACCGTGCGGGTGCACCAAGGGCAGGCCGCCGTGCGGCAGATCGCCGACGTGGACCTCGCCGAGGTCTCCACGGTGAGCGACACCTCGGCCGTCCCCAACCCCATCGACACCCTGCAACAGCGGACCGAGCACGCCATGAGCGGGGCGCACAGCGCGGACTGGGCGTCGGTGACCGGCTTCATCCTGCCGGTCGGCGTGCTGAGCGCCGCAACCACCGGCTGGGCGCTCCTCGCCTACCGGCGCGACTACGTCCGCGTTCCGCGACGGGAGGCCTTCCGGTGATCCGAACGTACTCGACGCGCTCCCGGGCAGGGCTGCGCCTGCTGCTCTCCGGCACGCTGCTCGCCCTCGCCGCGCTGAGCGGCGGCTGTTCCGCGGGCGGCAAGCAGACCGTGGTCGTCCTCGGGCCCTGGACGGGGCCCGAGGCGGCGGCGTTCACCAGGACGCTGGACCTGCTGGACGACCACACCCCGTACACGTACACCTACCAGGGCACCAGCTCGCTGCGGGAGACCCTGGTCGCGCAGCTGGAGGCGGGAGCCCCGCCGGACGTGGCCGTCCTCAACAGCCAGGGCGAGCTGGCCGAGTACGCGCACGAGGGCGTACTGACCCCGCTGACCGGGGACCTGGGGAGCAAGGCGTACGCGCCGTGGGCACCCGAACTGGTCGTCAACGGCAGCAGACACACCTACTGGGTGCCGCTGAAGGTGGATGTGAAGAGCCTGGTGTGGACCAGACCGTCACAGCCGGTCGAGCCGCACACCTGGTGCCTGGGGATGAGCGCGCAGGCCACCACCGGCTGGCCGGGCACCGACTGGATCGAGGACATCCTGCTGCACCAGGCGGGTCCGGACGTGTACGAGCAGTGGGCGGTCGGCGACCTGCCGTGGACCAGCCGCGCGATGCGGGACGCCTGGAGCACCTGGGCCACGCTGATCCACGGGCAGGACGCGAGGAGCGCGCTGGAGACCCCGTACGAAGGGGCGGGGGGCAAGGGCCTGCTCAACTCCGGAGACTGCACGGAGGAGCACGAGAGCTCCTTCATCCGCTACCTCTACGGCCAGGACATCGCTTTCGAGCCGACCGCCGACGCGGTACCGGCGCTGAGCGGACACAAGGACTCGTTCGAGGTGTCGGCCGACATGGCGGCGGTGTTCCGCGACAGCCCGGCAGCCATGAAACTGCTGAGCCAGCTGTCGGGGCCCGAAGGCCGGGAGACCTGGATGGCACAGGCCGAACCGCAGCTGAAGCCGCTCTTCCCCAGCGCCTCGGACCCGCGGCCCCAGGACCGGATCGGCGGCAAGGTCGCGACCCTGCTCACCGGCGGCACGAGCGCATCACCCACCCGGCACCTGTGCTTCGACGCTTCCGACACCATGCCGCCCACGCTGCGCGACGCCTTCCAGCACGCGGTGCTGAAATTCCTCAGCTCCCCCGGCAAGGCCTCCCAGAACGCGCTGCTGGGCCAGCTGGAACAGGAACGCACCCGGCTGCCGGTGGCGGACCGACTGCCGGGCGTCTGCGGAAGCCCGGCCGCGTGAGCGGACGCGAGCGGGGCCTGCTTTCCGGGCTTCCGCGGCGTTCTTGGCTTCCTGGGCTTCCCCGGCTTCCTGGCGGCGGGGTTACGCGCCGATCTTCTGCTTGACCTGCGCCAGCGAGGGGTTGGTCAGCGTCGACCCGTCGGGGAAGAGAACGGTCGGCACGGTCCTCACGCTTCCCTCCTGCTTGTGGCGGCCAGGGAGGGCCGCCTCGTCTTCGAGCCCGCACACGGGGCCCATCCTCGCTACGCCGGCGCGATGAGTCATCCGGACAGCGCCCCTGATCACGACCTTGCGTTCGCTCTCCAGGCCACCGGGTTCGAGACGGCCGCTGAGCCGCCGGCCCCGGACACTCCACTCGCGCGCGCCCTGGCCTACGCCTCCGAGCCAGGGTGGAGAGCTTGACCGACGAGCACTTCGAGCCGGCGAAGGCCAGGCTCCTCTGACCTCGTCGGTACCTGGTGTCGATCCCCTGTCGGGGGCACGTAGGGCCCGTTGCGAATGCCTCAGACGGCCAAAGTGGCGGTGCGGGAGCTCCCGCGGCGCGCTCCTACTGCGGTCGCATCAGGTCCAAGTCCTCGCCCCATGCGTCCAGTACCGCGCTGTGCCCGGCCCGCCGGGCCACTGCCTCGACCTGTGCGAAGAGACGACGCTGTGTGGACACGTCGCCCATTCCTGAGATGCGGTCCGCAGTGTCGAGCAGCATGCCGGTGTCCCAGCCGGGTAGTGGGAATCGGGCGAGCTCCCATTGCAGGTACTTGTTGTAGGGGCGGGGGCGACGGTCGACAGTCAAGAGCAACTCCAGCAGAAACCGGATGCTGTCGGCGGCGTCGAGGCGGGCCGCGAGTGCATGCCCGTCGCGGTCGTTCTTGACCGAGCGGTAGACGGAGTTGGCGTAGGCATCGAGCCACTCGCCCGCCTTCCGGAAGGCTTCATCGGCGTCGAGCCGTGCCTTGCCGGCCAAGATCTGGGCGATGCCTCCGTCGAGCCGGTCGAGCACAATCCGGGCGCGGGCCAGGGCGTACCGCTCAAAGCCGGGCATTCCGGCGGCGCGGAACTCGTCGAGGGACAGGATGACGAGGTCGAGTTCCGGGGTGCGGTGCCCCGTGAACCGGGCGAGGGCCGTCGTGGCGCCATCGGCGAGGACGACGTACAGGTCGTGGTCGGAATGCTCGGTGGTCATGCCCTCGTGGGCCCGGGAGCCTTTGAGGACAAGGCCGACGACAGTTGGATCAGCGGCGGCGAGTTCGACGAACGCGTCGTAGGTGAGGGGTTGCTGAGCATTCATTGCGTGATCTCCGGCGTTGTGATGACGGGTATGCCAACCGGGCGGCCTCGAACACATCGGGGTCGCCCGTACCGTCTGCGGCGGCGCTTGGCCGCCGCCCGGAAGATCAACGCACGTGCGGACTCTACCGCCCGGCCGGTCGAGAGGTCTCGCACTCGGCAGTTCGAAGGACCGCCACTGGTCGAGGGTCGCAACCGCATCCCCTACGGGGGCCGCGCGGGCCCGCAGAACCAGCTGGGCGCCTTCGGTCTACGCATCGCCTACGACACCTACCGTACGGAGCTGACGAGCGACGCCACTGCGGTCCACGGCGGGAACGGTGGAGAGTCGGTGTGCGGCGGCTACGGTCACATGCCGGCATGGCATATGGCTGCCCCTGGCCACCGCCAGTCGCAACCCATCCATGGTCGAGTTCGGACCACGGCGGTAGCCGATACCGGGTGTGCCGAGGACGGGCTTCCTCGTCCTGCTGCTGGAGCCCCCGGGGCACACAAAACCCCCGAGCGGCGTCAGGCCGGCCGGGGGTTGCGTCTCGAGAGAGTCAGACGCCGAGCGCCTGCTTGACCTGGGCAAGGCTCGGGTTCGTCATGACGACCTCGGAGCCCCCCTGGGCGGGAACTACCAGAACCGTCGGCACGGTCTGGTTGCCACCGTTCGCCTTCTCGACGAAGGCCGCGGAGTCGGCGTCGTGCTCGATGTTGACCTCGGTGTAGGCAATGCCCTCGCGGTCCATCTGGCCCTTCAGCCGACGGCAGTAGCCGCACCACGTGGTGCTGTACATCGTCACAGTGCCCGGCATTTCTCGCGCTCCTCTGCTGCTTCGCCTGCGGCTCTCGTCGCCCCACGGCTCGCTATGTCTCGGTATGTGGAGATCCCGGGGTCAGGCCCCGGGACGTCGCACCGGCTAGAACGTACGTGACCTGGCCACCATTCCCGTGGACGGGCGACTGCCCGCATTAGTACGACTGCCGCTCGTCCCCTGTGGACAACTGACCCGGCCGTCTCGTGAGACCTGGCAGCATGGCGGGGTGACAGCAGCAACGCACTCCTCCCTCTTCCCACAGGTCCCGGACTCTGCCGACGCGGTGCTCGACGGGCTCGACCCCGAGCAGCGCGCGGTCGCCACGGCCCTGCACGGGCCGGTGTGCGTACTGGCAGGGGCCGGTACGGGCAAGACCCGCGCCATCACGCACCGCATCGCCTACGGGGTGCGTGCGGGGATACTGCAGCCTTCCACCGTGCTCGCCGTCACCTTCACCAACCGTGCGGCGGGCGAGATGCGCGGCCGGCTGCGCCAGCTCGGCGCGGGCGGTGTCCAGGCGCGGACGTTCCACTCGGCGGCCCTCCGTCAGCTCCAGTTCTTCTGGCCGAAGGCGGTCGGTGGCGAGGTGCCCCGGCTCGTCGAGCGCAAGATCCAGCTGGTCGCGGAGGCCGCGGCACGTTGCGGTGTCCGGCTCGACCGCAATGAGCTGCGGGACGTGACGGGCGAGATCGAGTGGTCCAAGGTCACCCAGACCGTGCCGGCCGACTACCCGGCGGCGATCGCGAAGTCCGCCCGCGACGCCCCTCGCAACCCGGCCGAGATCTCCCAGGTCTACGCGATGTACGAGCAGCTGAAGCGTGACCGGGGAGTGATCGATTTCGAGGACGTGCTGCTGCTGACCGTGGGCATCCTCCAGGACCGGCACGACATCGCCGACCGGATCCGCAGCCAGTACCAGCACTTCGTGGTGGACGAGTACCAGGACGTCAGCCCGCTCCAGCAGCGGCTGCTGGATCTGTGGCTCGGCGACCGGGACGACCTGTGCGTGGTGGGCGACGCCAGTCAGACGATCTACTCCTTCACCGGCGCCACCCCGGACCACCTGCTGAACTTCCGCGTCCGCCACCCGGAGGCGACAGTGGTGAAGCTGGTCCGCGACTACCGGTCCACCCCCCAGGTCGTCCACCTGGCGAACGGCCTGCTGGCCCAGGCCTCCGGCCGGGCGGCCGAGCACCGGCTGGAGCTGATCTCCCAGCGCGGTCCGGGCCCCGAGCCCACCTACACGGAGTACGGGGACGAGCCCACCGAGGCCGAGAGCACCGCCCGCCGGATCCGCGACCTCATCGCGGCGGGCGTCCCCGCGTCGGAGATCGCCGTCCTGTACCGGATCAACGCCCAGTCGGAGGTCTACGAGCAGGCGCTTGCCGATGCCGGGGTGCCCTATCAGCTGCGCGGCGCGGAGCGGTTCTTCGAGCGCCCCGAGGTACGGGAGGCCGGTGTCGCCCTGCGCGGGGCCGCGCGGGCCGGTGGCAACGACTCGCTGCTCGACGACGCCGTGGACCTGCCGTCCCAGGTGCGGGCGGTGCTCGGCACCAAGGGCTGGCGGGCCGAAGCCCCGGCGGGGTCCGGAGCGGTCAGGGACCGCTGGGAGTCGCTGGCCGCACTGGTGCGTCTGGCCGAGGACTTCGTCAGGGCCCGGGAGGGGGCCACCCTCTCTGACCTGGTCGCGGAGCTGGACGAGCGGGCGGCGGCGCAGCACGCCCCGACCATCGAGGGGGTCACGCTCGCCTCGCTGCATTCGGCGAAGGGGCTGGAGTGGGACGCGGTGTTCCTGGTCGGGCTGACCGAGGGCATGATGCCGATCACTTATGCCAAGACCGACGAACAGGTCGAGGAGGAGCGCCGCCTGCTGTACGTGGGAGTCACGCGGGCCCGGCTGCATCTCTCGCTCTCCTGGGCGGTGTCCCGGTCGCCCGGCGGCCGGGCTTCCCGACGGCCCAGCCGCTTCCTGAACGGCCTGCGGCCGGGCTCGGCCGCCACGGGTCCGCGTCTCGGAGCCGGTGGTACGGGCGGGATCGAGCGGGGCGGTGCCGTCCGCCGCAAACGGCGCGGGCCCGTTCAGTGCCGGGTGTGCGGCAAGACGCTGACCGACGGCGGTGAGATGAAGCTGATGCGCTGCGAGGACTGCCCGTCGGACATGGACGAGGCGCTGTACGAGCGGCTGCACGCGTGGCGTGCGGTCCAGGCGAAGGTGACCGGCCAGCCCGCGTTTTGCGTGTTCACCGACAAGACGCTGATGGCCATCGCGGAGGCTGTTCCGTCCACCGAGGGCGAGCTGACGGGCATCGCCGGTGTCGGTGCCCGGAAAATCGCGCGGTTCGGGTCCGATGTGCTGACGATCTGTGCAGGCCAGGAGCTTGCGGGCGACGACGTGGAAGACTGACCGAAACTCGTTGAAAAAATAGTTTGCGCCCGCCCCTGGAACCCCCTTAGGTTCTTAACCACGGGAACAGCGACTTCTCTGAAGCCCTGACTCCGTGCTGTACTTGACCCCATATACGAATGGGACGAGGCCCCCGGGCCTTGAGTCCCCGAGACGCCGAGAGGAGGCGAGACCAGTGGCAAGCATGACGAACTTCACCAAAATGACCGACCGCTCGGTCGTCGCCACCTGCCTGCTCGGCTCCTCGCTCCGTGGGACCGGTCTGTCCGGCATGTCTGCCGCCAGCCCTGCCTCCCTGGCGAGCCTCCCCATTCGGGATCTCAATGAGCGACCGACCCAGGCACCGGAAGCAGCAGTAGCAATCGCGGGGATCAAGTCCTATGCGTTTGCGGCAACCGGTGCCGGATTCGGACAGCAGGCAACGCAGCATCACACGATGTGGGCCTTCCGTGGGCTCGAACCCTGGAGTGATCCAGTCTGATTCAGCATCAGGCAGGCGCCTTCAGGGCCGCGGAACCCCACCCGGGATCCGCGGCCCTTTTGTTTGTACTGGGCCACCAGACGACCTTCGGTCAAACAGACCGGAACGACCAGACGAGGAATGAAATCACCGTGCAAATCGAAGCGCACGCCCCGTCCGTACCGCCCTCGCAGACACTCCCGCCCCCTGATGCCCCGGAGGACCCCACCGTGTTCCCGCTCACTGCCCTGACCGAGCTCGACGGCGCCATCGAGAACCTCGATCTGCCCGTGCCGTGCCGTGCCTACGACCCGGAGGTCTTCTTCGCGGAGACCCCGGCCGATGTCGAGTACGCCAAGTCGCTCTGCCGCACCTGCCCGCTGGTGGAGGCCTGCCTCGCCGGTGCCAAGGACCGTCGTGAGCCGTGGGGCGTCTGGGGTGGCGAGCTCTTCGTCCAGGGTGTCGTCGTTGCCCGCAAGCGCCCGCGTGGCCGTCCGCGCAAGAACCCGGTCGCGGCATGAAACTCATCGGCCCCGGAACGATTGACCGCCCCCACACGCACGATCCCCAGAAGCAGGACCCGATGATCTCCTCCACCAGTGAGCCGTCCGGCTCCGCAACCCCAGTCGTCACCACCATCGCCGCGACCGCGTCGCGTCAGAACAGGACCCGCGAGATGCAACTCATCCCAGAAGCCTTGGCTCGTGCTCATATGCATCAGCGCCATAGGGAGGTCGAGATGGAGCGCCAAGCGCTGCGCCTGGCCGCCGCCCGGAGGATGCAACGCCGCGCCGAGCGCGCGTCGTTGCGCGCCCGCCGTGCGCTTGCCATGGCTGTCATGCAGTAAGGAACGCAGAAATAGCAGGAGTAGCGGTCGGGCTGTGACAGCCAGGGCCGTGCCGCTGGAGCAGGCGGCGCTCCGAAGAGGGCAGCGGGGGCCGGTCGACTTGGACCGGCCCCCGCGGTGTGTTCAGGCGTGTGCCTCGGCGGGAGGCAGTTCCTCCTCCTCGGCCTCCGGCAGGAAGCCCGGCATCCACGCTTCGAGTTCGTCCCGAAGCCGCACGGTGGCGCCCAGTTGGCAGAGGACCCCGATGGTGCTCAGCGTTACCCGGTGAATCAGCAGGTAGGACGGTGGGAGATTGAGCTGCTTGCCCAGCTGATGGGCGGGGGACCGGGGATCGGCGATCCTGGCGGCCTGCGCCCGCATCCAGCCCCGGCTGAAGGTGAACTCGTCGACCTGCAACGGCTCGATGATCGGCAGTAGGTAATCCAGTACCGCTTCCGGGTCGAGGTCGATGGACTCCTTGACGAAGCCCTCCTCGCAGAGCAGTTCGTAGACTGCTGCGGCCTCGCCGTCGATGGCCATCCGCAGTGAGTAGCCGATCGTGCTCGGCAGCCCGCCGGGCAGCCGGTCCACGGTCCCGAAATCCAGCACGCCCAGTCGCCATCGCGCGGCGCTTCCCGCCTCCGCCACCCCTTCCGGGCCGGCCGAGCCCGCACCGTATACGTCCTGTATGTCTGGCATGCCCTGTGGGCTTTGCGTGTCGTGCATGCCCTCGGGGGGCAGCAGCCGGAAGTTGCCCGGGTGCGGGTCGGCGTGCAGGAGTCCGGTGCGGGCGGGGCCGGAGAAAAGGAAGCGGGCGAGCAACTGACCTGCTCTGTCGCGCTGTTCGGCCGTGCCGTCGGTGATCACGTCGGCGAGCGGGATCCCACCCATCCACTCGGTCACGAGCACCTGATCGCTCTCGTGCACCACGTCGGGCACCATCACATCGGGGTCACCCGCGAACTCCGCCGCGTGCTCGCGCTGTGCCTGTGCTTCCAGTCCGTAGTCCAGCTCCTCGGACACCCGGTCGCGCAGCTCGGTGATGAGCGGCTTGATGTCCATGCCGGGGATGAGCGGCCCGAGCAACCGGGCGAAGCGGCTCAGCTGGGTGAGGTCCGACAGAAGGGCCTCGCCCGCTCCCGGGTACTGCACCTTGACGGCGACTCTGCGCCCGTCGTGCCACACGGCTCTGTGTACCTGGCCGATGGAGGCGGCAGCGGACGGTTTGTCCTCGAACTCCATGAAGAGCTCGCGCCACTCCGCACCCAACTGCTCCTCCAGCACGGCGTGGACCGTGCGCACCGGCATGGGCGGAGCGGATTCCTGGAGTTTGGTCAGCGCCGCCCGGTAGGGCCCGGCGACCTCCTCGGGCAGCGCGGATTCGAAGACGGAGAGGGCCTGCCCGAACTTCATGGCGCCGCCCTTGAGCTCGCCCAGAACCTTGAAGAGCTGCTCCGCGGTGCGCTGTTGCACCTCGCGCGCCACGATCTCAGCTGATCTTCCGCCGATCCGCTTGCCCAGGCCCCAGGTGGCCCGGCCGGCGAAGCCGAGTGGGAGTGCCGCCAGCTTGGCGGTACGTGTGACCGCTTTCCGGGGAAGATCAGACATGCGCCCCTCCAAATCCCAGACTGCCGTGGAGCGTACGGTTACCCGGCCATTGTGTCGTGCGGAGCCCCGGCCCCCGAGGCGTACTCCCCTTCAGTGTGCCCACCCGCACCGCAGGGGCAGTCGGGGTGGGGTGCGATACGGGCCGAGCGCCAGTCGAGCAGGGGCAGGGACGTCTCCCACCGGGCGCCGGTACTGGCCGGGAGTTCGCCGTCGAGGAACGTCAGCGCGTGTGCCGCGGCCAGCCCCGCGACGGTCGTTGCCAGCCCGAGATCGCAGGCAGGCACGGGTCCGCGCCGGCCGGAGCGCCACTGCGCGACCATGCGTGGCCACCCGGGATCGCGCTCCGCCCGGCGCAGCTCCAGACACCCCGGGCAGGCCGTACCTCCCGGCAGGACCAGCGGCCCGACCATGCCCGTCCCTTCCAGGACGCCCGCATAGAGGTGGGGTGTCCCCGTCGCGATCCAGTCCGCCGCGCGTGCCGAGTCGGGGACATAGGCATCGAGTCCGTCCCGCGGGGCGACGACGACCAGTGACAGGCCGGGACCGCCGTCGGCGCTGCGTGGTGTGGCCGCCGACGCTCGCGGTGGCGGGGCGGGGGCGACACGCCGGACCAGCTGACCGGCCGCCGAAGCTCTTCGCTCCCCGACAGCCTTGGCGGGGAGGCCGCCCGGGGCGATGTCCCACGGTTCGACGCAGCCGCCGTCGAGCACCTCGACCTGTCCCACTCCGGAGGCCGAGAGCAGGGCCGCGACGGTGGCTCCGACCCGGCCCGCGCCCCGCACCTGCACCCGGACAGCGCGTCGCGCGGCCAGCCGTACCGTCCCGCCGCCCGGCTCGGGATGGACGAGGGAGAGCGAGGCCAGATCCGGCCGGAGCCGCTCCGGCGTGCCGTTCCGATTCCGGGACGCACCGGCCGCCGCGGCATCGGCCGTCGCATCGTCGAGGAGGCCCGCCCGCGTCAACCGGGCGATCAGCTTGTCCACTTGGCCGTCGGGCAGCCGCATCGCGTGTGCCTCCTTGCGCAGCAGCTCCAGTCCGCGCGTACCGTCCAGGAGGTCGAGGAGGCAGCCCGTCGCGGGGTCGACCGGGTCGAGCACCACCGCCTGCGCAGGGGTCACTCCGAATTGGACGGCCTGCCGGTCCCGCCATGCGCGCCGCAGCGCGGGCTTCATCATCGGATGCATCGCATACCCCGTTTCCCGCCGTGTGCATCGGCGTGGTCGTCGCCCCGTCGGGAGCCCCCGTGGATGTGTTGCCAGAATGCCCGGTGCTCGCGGAGAGTGCCGAAAGTTATCCACAGGGTTCGGGATTAGTACTTCAAATGCTGCACACTGCGGAATGGATCAAGCTCCGACCGTCCCGCACGCGGGACTTCACGCACTGACAGCGGGTAACGTCGTGGCGTGCCCGTCGACCCTCTGCACACCGCCGGAAGTCCACCGCGCAGCGCGAAGAGCCAGCCGCCCCGCGGTTCCGCGACGAGCGCGGTCGAGGTCCGAAGAAGCGCCCGGCGCAGCAGAACGGTTTCGGCGTACCGCGAGGGCGACCGCACCATCGTGCTCATCCCCGCCCGTATGTCGGAGGCGGAGGAGCGGCGTTGGGTGACGGTCATGCTCGACAAACTGGAGGCCCAGGAGAGCAAGCGCGTCCTCGGTGACACCGAGCTCGCGGAACGGGCGGAGAGGCTGTCCGACCAGTATTTCGGGGGCCGGGCGCGCCCCGATTCGGTGCGCTGGGTGACCAACCAGAACACCCGCTGGGGCTCGTGCACCCCCGCCGAAGGCAGTATCCGCCTCTCGCACCGGCTGCAGGGCATGCCCGAGTACGTCGTCGACTACGTGCTGCTCCATGAGCTGGCGCATCTGCTGGTGCCCGGTCACGGTCCGCGTTTCTGGCGGCTCCTGGAGGCGTATCCGCGTACCGAGCGGGCCCGCGGCTATCTCGAAGGAGTGGTGGCCGCCGCCCGGCTGCCCCATCTGCCCGCCGCGCGCGACGAGTGACGCTGAGTGATTCTGTACCGGCTGCGTACCGGGTGGGCACCGGCTTGGCCGGATGTCGGTCTTTGCCGTTAGCCTGGCGCGACGGATTGCATTTCGGGACGGGGGACGGTCGTTACGTATGGCCAGGGAATTCCAGCGGGGCCACAAGGCCAAGATCAGCGACCTCACAGCGGGCACGGATCTGTATGTAGGTGTACAGATCGCCGGAGCCGGGCTGACCTTCGACATCAGCTGCTTCGGACTCGACGCCGACGAACAGCTTTCGGACGACCGGTATTTCGTCTTCTTCAATCAGCCGAAGTCGCCCGAGGAGTCGATTCAGCTCCTCGGTGCGCAGGCCGGTGACACCGAGTCGTTCCGTGTCACGCTCGACCGTGTCCCCGCGGAGATCCAGAAGCTCTCGTTCACCGCGACGATCGACGGCGCCGGCCAGATGTCACAGGTCGGGCCCGGCTACATCCGTATCGTCGCGGGCGGTGACGAGGTCGCCAGATACGCCTTCACCGGTGCGGAGTTCACCACCGAGCGCGCGGTCATGCTGGGCGACTTCTACCTGAAGGACGTCTGGCGTTTCGCCGCGGTCGGCCAGGGTTTCGACGGAGGGCTCGACGCGCTCCTGCGGAACTTCGGCGGGGAGGTCGCCGAGGAGGAACCGGACCCGCAGCCGCAGGGAGCGCCTCCCGCTTTCGGCGTGCCCGCCTTCGCCGCCCCCGCGGCGGAGCCCGCACCGGCCCCGTCGTTCGGTGCCCCGCCCGCACCTCCCGAGCAGGCTCGGCCGCCCCAGGTCCCGCAGCCCGCCCCGCCGTTCGGTGGCCCGGCGGCGGTGCCCCAGCCCCCGGCGCCCGTCCCGCCGTCGGTGCACGCGGCGCCGACGATCGTGGCCCCGATGCACCCGCAGGGCGCCGTACCTCCGCCCGCGCCCGCTCCGTACGCACAGCCGCCCCAACTGCCCCAGCAGCCGCAGTTCGGTCAACCGCCCGCGGGACAGGTGCCCGACGGGACCCGGCCACCCGGTGCTCCGGCGCCGTACGGCACCCCCATGGCTCCGCCGGCGCCCTTTGGTCAGGCGGCTGCGCCCGGACAGCCCGCCCCGTACGGCCAGGCACCGCCGCAGGCCGCTGGTCCCGGTCTGCACGCCGCGTTCCAGAAGTACCGCGAGACCGATACCGGCCAGCGCTGGACCCCGCAGAACAAGTACCTGATGCGGGCCGATCTGACCGTCGGTGACACCCCTGTCCTCGCCCGGCAGGGCAGCATGGTGATGTACCAGGGCAAGGTCGACTTCAGCTACAAGGGAGCCGGGTTCGCGGGGCGGGTCGTGGGCCATGCGACCGGCCAGGACATGCAGCTGATGCGCTGCACGGGCCGTGGCCAGGTCTTCTTCGCGGAGAACAGCACCCATCTGCACCCCATCGAGCTCCAGGGCGACGGCATCTGCGTCTCCGCGCAGAATGTGCTCGCCTTCGACGAGACGCTCCAGTACGAGGTCCGCAGGATCGAGGGCCACGGCATCCCCGGCGGCGCGCTGTTCACCATGCTGTTCCAGGGCACCGGCACGATCATCGTGAAGACGCACGGCTCACCGGTGGTCCTGCCGGTCACGCCCACCACCTTCGCCGACTGCAACGCGGTGGTGGCCTGGTCGTCGGCCTCGCAGGTGATCGTCTCCAGCCAGGTCAGGCTGCGGCACAACGCCTACGCGGGCAGCAGCGGGGAGAGTGTCAACCTCCAATTCCGGGGTGCGCCCGGGAACTTCATCATCGTCCAGCCGTACGAGGTCTGAGGGAGCCCGTCATGAATCAGCAGCTCGCGGGCTACGCCCCGACCCCTGTCTCGGCCCGCATGGAGAACCACGGCAGCAAGATGCTGAAGGTCGCCATGCAGACCGGCCAGGACCTCTTCGCACGCACCGGTTCGATGGTCGCGTACGAGGGTTTCGTGCAGTACGAGCCGAACCCGCCCGCCGTCCGTCAGATCGCCCGTGACTGGATCACCGGCGAGGGCGCTCCACTCATGAAGTGCTCCGGCGACGGCCTGCTCTACCTCGCCGACTACGGCGCCGACGTCGTGGTGATCAATCTCGACAACGAGGCGCTGTCGGTCAACGGCAGCAATCTGCTGGCCCTCGACGCGAGCCTGACCTGGGGTGTGGAGCGGGTCAAGGGCATGGCCAAGTTCGCCGGCCAGGGGTTGTGGAACATCCAGGTCTCGGGCTGCGGCTGGGTCGCCATCACCTCGCGCGGCACACCGATCGTCGTCGACTGCGGCAGTGGCGAGGACGAGACGTACGTCGATCCGGACGCCCTCGTCGCCTGGTCGCCGAACCTGAAGGTGAAGGGCAAGCGCAGCTTCAAGGCCGGTTCGCTGATCGGGCGGGGCAGCGGGGAGGCGTACCAGATGGCCTTCTCCGGCCAGGGCATCGTCGTCGTGCAGCCCAGCGAGGACAGCACCGACCGCCTGCGGATCCGGAACTGAGGGGAGCCAGAACACCATGCAGAGCCCGCTTTTCAGCTATACGGAGCAGCAGACCCAGGACCGGTACACGGTGCAGAACCCGCAGTTGCTGCGGGTCACACTGGCCGGGTACGACGACATCCTCGCCCGCAAGGGCGCCATGGTCGCGTACCAGGGACTGATCGAATTCGACGCCGAGTACCAGTCGCACCAGGAGCAGCGGGCGCGCGCGTACACCGGGGAGGGCCTCGATCTGATGCGCTGCCACGGACAGGGCACCGTGTACTTCGCCAACCTCGCGCAGCACGTGCATGTGGTGGACGTCGACCACGAGGGCCTGACGGTCGACAGCGCGTATGTCCTGGCGATGGACTCCAGCCTGAACCACACGGTCGTCGCGGTGGACAGTCAGTACGGAATCTCCGGATCCGGCAAGTACCAGCTCAACATCACCGGGCAGGGCAAGGTCGCGCTGATGACCTCTGGCCAGCCGTTGATGATGCAGGTCACGCCGGACAAGTACGTCAACGCCGACGCCGATGCGATCGTCGCCTGGTCGTCGGGCCTGCGGGTGCAGATGCAGGCCCAGACGCACTCGTCGGGTGTACGGCGGCGCCGGGGCAGCAGCGGTGAGGGCTGGGAGCTCAGCTTCCTCGGGCAGGGCTTCGCGCTCGTCCAGCCCAGCGAGGTGATGCCGCCGCAGAACGCGAACATCGGGGACGGGGCGCTCGCGCAGTTCGGTCTGGGGCACCAGGGGGCGCACGGTCAGAACCGGGACAACGCCTGGAACTGACGCCTCCGGGACAGCGGCAAGAGGCAGGTAAGGGACAGCGGTGAGGGGCAGGTCTCCTGGGAGACCTGCCCCTCACCGCCTACCGCCGCATACCCGCTCCCCGCGGCGGCGGACGGTCGTCAGAGTGCCGCGCGTGCGGCGCTCATCAGCTGCCGGACCGATGTGTCGGCCACCGAAGCCACCTCGTCGTAGTCGAACCAGCGCAGGTCCAGTGACTCGTCGCTGATCAGTTCCACCGCGCCGGGCGGTGCCAGCGCCGCGTACTGCACGTCGAGATGCCAGTTGCAGGGGGCCGGAATGCTGTGCCGGTCCAGCCGGAGGGGACCGCCGGGCAGCAGCGTCAGCGCCTCGATGCCGGATTCCTCCGTCGCCTCGCGCAGCGCCGCCGCCGCGAGCGTCGCATCACCCGGCTCGCAGTGCCCGCCCATCTGGAGCCACATCCGCAGCTTCTTGTGCAGGGTGAGCAGCACGCGCCCGCGCTGCGGATCCACCACCAGGGCGCTCGCCGTGACGTGCCCGGCCCCGCAGGCCTTCCACATGCCGTCGGGGTGAGCCGCCAGGTGGTCCAGATACCGCTGCCGCAGCTCTTCCTGGTCCTCGTAGTTCTTCAGTACGAGGACCGCGTCGTCGTACAGGCTCACTTGTCGGTGTCGCCCTCTTCGTCGCCGGATCCGCCCTTGGCGCTGTCGTCCGGGGAGCCACTGTCCGGGGACGGGGAGCCGCTGTCGGGGGAGTCGGCCGCCCGGGGGCTGTCGCTCGCGCCGCCCTTGGTGAGGTCGGGCTTTCCGCCGCCCGCCGCCTCGCCGAGCATCTTGTCCAGCTCGGAGAAGTCCAGGTGCTCGTGGTGGACGAAACCGTCCGGGTCGTCCAGGTCG
The DNA here is from genome assembly GCF_940670765.1 of Streptomyces sp. A 4/2. Taxonomy (GTDB): domain Bacteria; phylum Actinomycetota; class Actinomycetes; order Streptomycetales; family Streptomycetaceae; genus Streptomyces. Next base: position 493,597 of record NZ_CALNVW010000002.1, on the reverse strand, counting down.
GACGCGTTCGGCAGCATGTCCGGGTGCTCCCAGAGCGCGTCGCGTCCGTCGACACCACGGGCGTCCGTGAGCGAGGCCCACAGCCGCGAGGCGTCGCGCAGCCGCCGCGGACGCAGCTCCAGGCCGATCAGCGTGGCGAAGGTCTGCTCGGCGGGACCGCCGGAGGCCCGGCGCCGGCGCAGTGTCTCGCGCAGCCGCTCGGCCGAGGTCAGACGGGACTTCGCGGCCTCGTGGACCACCGCGTCCACCCAGCCCTCGACGAGGGCGAGCGCGGTCTCCAGCCGGGCCAGCGCGGCCTTCTGCTCCGGGGTGTCCTCCGGCTGGAACATGCCCTGCTGGAGTGCTTCCTGCAGCTGCTCGGGGTGCGACGGGTCGAGCTGGCCGACGACGTCCTCCAGCTTCGAGGTGTCGACCTTGATCCCGCGGGCGTACCCCTCGACCGCGCCGAACAGGTGCGAGCGCAGCCACGGCACATGGGCGAAGAGCCGCTGGTGGGCGGCCTCACGCAGGGCCAGGTACAGCCGTACCTCGTTCTTGTCGACGCCCAGGTCCTTGCCGAAGGCCTCGATGTTCAGCGGAAGCAGCGCGGCCTTGCCCGCCGGTCCGAGCGGGAGTCCGATGTCGGTCGAACCGACGACCTCGCCCGCCAGTACGCCGACGGCCTGCCCGATCTGCTGGCCGAACATGGCTCCGCCCATGGACCGCATCATGCCGAGAAGCGGGCCGGCCATGGCCTGCATCTCCTCGGGCAGTACGCCGCCCATCGCGGCTCCGACGCGCTCCGCGACCGGGTCGACGAGTTCCTTCCACACCGGCAGGGTCGCCTCGACCCACTCGGCGCGGCTCCAGGCGACCGCGGTGCCCGCACCGGAGGGCAGCGACGTCGCGCCGTCCAGCCAGATGTCGGCGAGACGCAGCGCCTCCTCGACCGCGGACCGCTCGGCCGGGCCCACGCTGCTGTCCTTGGTGCCGTCCGCGGTGCCCTGGGCGACCGTCTGACGTGCGAGGTCCTTGGCCATGTCCCAGTTCACGGGACCCCCCTCGTAGCTCAGCATCTGGCCGAGCTGCTGGAAGGCCGCGCCCAGGTCGTTCGGGTTCATCGAACCGAACATCGCCGCGAACGGGTTGTCGCCGCCGGTACCGGGGCCGAACCCGAGGGGGTTCTGCGGGGAGTTCCCGCCGCCACGGCTGTCCTTGCTCTTGCCCTCGTCGCCGTCCTCCGGCTCCTCCGGCGGAAGGCCGAATCCGAATGGAGTGTCACTCACGGGTTTCCTCGGCTCGTAGGGCCGTCGACCGAGAGGCCGACAGCGATTGCCCGACAACACCACCCAGGGTAGGGGGTGGCCGCCCGGTCAGGCCGGGTCCGACCGGGCGGCTCTCCACAGACACCCGGTCCGGATGAGGGCTCAGTGCTTTCCTCACGCCTGGGCTGCGGCAGGATGGACGCCACCTGGTCCGTACGTGTCAGTTCGTGTACGTACTGAAGACAACCGCTGGAGACGCCTGGTGAGTTCCCCAGATCCGCAGGTTCGCGCAGCGCGAAACCTCTCAACCAAGTCCACCCGAGGACCCGTCGTCGCGGTCACCGGGGCCGCTTCCGGCATCGGGGCCCTGCTCACCCGGCGCCTGGCCGAGTCCGACGAGGTCAAGCGGGTCGTGGCCATGGACGAGCGGCGCGGTGACGTGCCCGAGGCACACTGGCACGTCCTGGACGTGCGCGACCCGGCGATCGCCGAGAAGCTGCGCGGCGCAGACGTCGTGGTGCATCTGGCACTCGACCTCGATCTGGAGACCGACGCCGCGGCCCGTACGGCGTACAACGTGCGCGGAACCCAGACCGTCCTCACGGCGGCAGCCGCCGCCGGGGTCCACCGGGTCGTCCTGTGCACGTCAGCGATGGTCTACGGCGCACTGCCCGACAACGACATTCCGCTCTCCGAGGACGCCGAGCTGCGGGCCACCGCGGAAGCCACCGGCGTCGGTGACCTCCTGGAGATCGAGCGGCTGGGCCGCCGTGCGCCGCGCGCGCACCCGGGGCTGAACGTCACCGTGGTCAGGCCCGCGGTCCTGGTGGGCGGCACGGACACCGCGCTCACCCGTTACTTCGAGTCGCCTCGGCTGCTCGTGGTCGCGGGAACCCGTCCCACCTGGCAGTTCTGCCACGTGGACGACCTGGTCAGCGCGCTGGAGTACGCGGCGCTCGAAAAGGTCGACGGGGAGTTCGCGGTCGGCTGCGACGGCTGGCTGGAACAGGGCGAGGTCGAGGAACTCAGCGGCATCCGCCGGATGGAGCTGCCGTCCGCGGTCGCTCTCGGAGCCGCCGCACGGCTGCACCGCATCGGGCTCACCCCCTCACCGGCCGGGGACCTGGCGTACACGATGCACCCCTGGGTGGTCAGCGTCGGCAGGCTCCACGACGCGGGCTGGCGACCCCGATGGACCAACGAGGAAGTCCTCGCCGGACTGCTCGAAGAGGTCGCCGGCCGGCACACCGTCGCCGGCCGTCGGCTCGGCCGCAAGGACGCCACGGCCGCGGGCGCCGCCGGTGCCACGGTCGCGCTGCTCGGCACCGCCGCGCTGGTGCGGCGCGCCCGCAAGGCCAGGCGCGGACGCATCTGACGGGACCGCACGGAGGCCGGGCCGGGCCGGGTCGGCCACCGCCGGTGGCCGGGACTTCGCGGCGGGCGCCCTGTAGGACGCTCCAAGCCGCACCCGCGCGTACCGGGCGAAAGCGCTATTCCGCGCTGTCGGCCGGGTACGGCACCATGGGCGCCATGGCACCCATCCACGACCACCCGGGCGAGTACGCGGCACAGGACCCGATCCGGCTGCTGGCGGTCCGCGACACCCCGCTGAGCATCGACGAGGTCTTCCGGGCGGTCGGTGACGACGCCGCGGGCGGCACCGCGCTGTTCGTCGGCACGGTGCGCAACCACGACGGCGGCACCGACGTCGACGCGCTCGGCTACTCGTGCCACCCCTCGGCCGAGGCCGAGATGCGCCGGATCGCGGAGAAGGTCGTCGCGGACTTCCCGGTGCGGGCGCTGGCCGCCGTCCACCGGGTGGGTGATCTAGCCGTGGGTGATCTCGCCGTCGTCGTCGCGGTCTCCTGCCCGCACCGCGGCGAGGCGTTCGACGCCTGCCGCAAGCTCATCGACGACCTCAAGCACGAGGTGCCGATATGGAAACACCAGACGTTCTCGGACGGCACGCAGGAGTGGGTCGGCGTCTGACGGCCGAAGGCGCTGACGCGCTGCCCCGCGTACGGCGTGTCGCTCGACCCGATGCCCGATTTGCGTAACCGTGACCCTGGCGCGAGCGTGGGATCCGCAGGTGGCTAATCTGCTGATCAGTCGGTTCGCGACTGCTCACGGGGGTCGGGAGGTCGGGATGGGCGCACTCGCCTGGTTGTTGATACCACTCTTCGCCGCGGTCGGAGCTGCTCTGTGGAGCAGATGGGCCGGCCGGCAGCGCAGGTCCGGTGACGGCGCCGAGCTGGCCGGGTACACGCGTTTCCGCGAGGCGATGGACCGTGAGGCCATGGACAGGGCCGGGGCCGGATCCGACGTTCTCTGACCGCGGGGCGCGAGCGGTACGTGTCGAGTGCGCGTCGAGCAGGCGTCGAGCAGCGGTACGGAACCGCGAGGGCCGCGGCGCCCCGTACGGCCCGGCCCCAGGGGTGGACCGAAGGACCCGTCCCGTACTGTCGTTCCATGCCACGCCGCACTCTGACGCTGCTCACCTCCACGCTGGTGCTGATCGCGCTGCTCTGCGGCGGAGTGTTCCTCTCCGTGCCGTACGCGGAGATGAGTCCCGGGCCGACGGTGAACACGCTCGGCAAGGAGAGCGGCGAGCCGGTGCTCCAGATCTCCGGTCACCAGACCTACCCGGCCAGCGGTCACCTCAACATGGTGACGGTCCGGGTCACGACCGCGGACTACCACATGAACCTGGTCGAGGCGGTCTACGGCTGGCTCGCGCACGACAGCGTGGTCGTCCCGCACGACACCCTCTATCCGAGCGGCACGACGGAGCAGCAGTCCACCCAGCAGAACGCCGAGGAATTCAGCCAGTCCCAGGAGAGCGCCAAGGTCGCGGCCCTCACCGAGCTCGGCATCCCGGTCAAGTCCCGCACCGTCGTCTCCACAGTCGTCAAGGGCAGCCCCGCCGAGGGGAAGCTGCACGCGGGAGACGTCATCAGGAGCGTGGACGGTACGGCGGTCAAGGAACCCGGCGACGTGTCGAAGCTGGTCACCAAGCACAAGCCCGGCCGGCGCGTCGTCTTCACCGTCGTCCCGGTCAAGGCGGCGGCAGCGGCGGAGAAGGCGCACACCGAGCCGCAGCAGACCGAGAACGTCACGATCACCACGACGAAGGCACCGGCTCCGGACGAGGACCGGGCGATCGTGGGCATCACAGCCGCTACCGACCACACGTTCCCCTTCAAGATCGACATCAAGCTCGCCGACGTGGGTGGTCCGAGCGCGGGGCTGATGTTCTCCCTCGGCCTCGTGGACAAGCTGACACCGGGCGACCTGACCGGCGGCAAGTTCGTCGCGGGCACCGGCACGATCGACGACAAGGGCGTGGTCGGCCCGATCGGCGGCGTCGACATGAAGCTCATCGGCGCGCGGAACGCGGGCGCGCGGTACTTCCTGACGCCCACCGAGAACTGCTCGGCCGCAGCCGCCGACACCCCGGCCGGTCTCACCCTGGTGCGGGTGAAGACCATCCAGGACGCGAAGAAGTCGCTGGACGAGATCCGCACGGGCGACACCGCCGCACTGCCCAGCTGCTCGGCCAAGTAGGACGTTACCGGGCGTCCCTGGACGAACCGGGCAGCCGGGCGGCGCGCGGGAGGCCCTACGCCTCGAAGGTCACCGAGAGCGCGTCGGCGAGGCCCGGAACCAGCTCGGACCCGGTGAGTACCTCGTTGGGCGAGTCCTTCGCGCGCAGCCGCAGCGCCGACTCACGGGTGCCGTCCCGCAGCACCGCCACCGTCATCCGTACCTCCTGACGGTCCGGGTGCCCGGCGACCCAGTCCGTCAGCTGCGACTCGGACATCCCCTCCGGCACGGACGCCTCGGCGGACGGCGGCAGCATCAGCCGCTCGACCGTCATCGCGCAGCCCGCCACCGCGTCGGGCCAGGCGATCGTGGCGAGGAACTCGTCGAGCGGAGTGGTGGACGGGATCTCGTCCTGCTCCACGGGGGTCAGCGAAGCGGTGGGCTCGGCGCTGTCCAGGCCGAGCTGGGCGGCGAGGCCGGGCTCCTGGGTACGGAGCTTCGCGGTGTCCACGAGTGCGAAGAGGCGGGCGGGCTGGTCCCAGCCGAGGCCGGACGCGTACTCGTCGATTTCGAGCACCGCCACGGTGAGCGGACTGGCGGCCATCGGGGGCCCTGAGGGCGAAGAGAGGTTGGGCATGACCAATATCCTGCCCTCTTCGACCCCGGTAACGGGAACTGGGTAAAGCGTCCGTAAGTTGCATGTGTGGGCTCTACGATCGCGGGGCCTGTTCCACACGACCGCAATTTTTGAGGTGCGCACGTTGGCTTTCCAGATGCCGGACCGCGGTGGAGGCCCGACCGGGCCACGGATCAGAGTGGGACGGCCGTCCCGCCGCGCCCGGACCCTGCTGATGACACTGGGCGTCCTGGCCGTGCTGGCCATGGCGTTCCTCATGTTCGCAGGGTTCTGGACCGACTTGCTCTGGTACCGCTCCGTCCATTACTCATCCGTTTTCACCACCACCCTGTGGACGAAGATCGGGCTCTTCCTCGTCTTCGGTGTGCTCATGGCGGCTGCCGTCGGGGTCAACATCTGGCTGGCGTACCGGCTCCGGCCGCCGCTGAGTGCGATGTCGCTGGAGCAGCAGAACCTCGATCGTTACCGGATGGGTATCGCGCCGTACAAGAAGTGGCTGCTGCTCGGGATCACGGCGATCGTCGGCCTGATCGCGGGTGCCTCCTCCTCCGGGCAGTGGCGTACCTGGCTGATGTACGTGAACGGCGTGCCGTTCGGGCAGAAGGACCCGCAGTTCCATCTGGATGTGTCCTTCTACGCGTTCGATCTGCCCTGGTACCGCTTCCTGCTGGGCTTCGGCTTCGCGGCCGTGGTCCTCTCGCTGATCGCGGCGGCGCTGGTGCACTACCTGTACGGCGGGCTGCGGGTCACCAGCCCCGGGGCACGCGCCACCGGGGCGGCCACCGGTCATCTGTCGGTGCTGCTCGGCCTGTTCGTGGCGCTCAAGGCCGTGGCGTACTGGCTGGACCGGTACGGACTCGCGGTGAAGTCCAGCGACTTCAAGGCCACGGGCAACTGGACGGGCCTGCGCTACGTCGACGCCAACGCCTATCTCCCGGCTAAAACGATCCTGTTCTGCATCGCGGTCATCTGCGCCCTGCTGTTCTTCGCGACGCTCTGGCGCCGTACCTGGCAGCTGCCGGTGATCGGGTTCGGTCTGATGGTGCTCTCGGCGATCCTCATCGGCGGGCTCTACCCGGCGATCGTGCAGAAGTTCACGGTCGAGCCGAACGAGCAGGCCAAGGAAGCGCCGTACATCCACAAGAACATCGAAGCCACGCGCAAGGCGTACAACATCGCCGGCACGGACGTCGACGACTACTCGGGCAAGAGCAGGACCAAGGACACGGCCAAGCAGCGGGACGACGCCGACTCGGCGGCCAGCTATCGGCTGATCGACCCGAATGTGGTGTCGCCCACGTTCCAGCAGCTGGAGCAGAAGCGGAAGTACTACGGCTTCCCCGCCACGCTCAACGTGGACCGCTACAACGGCCAGGACACGGTGATCGGCCTGCGCGAGCTGAACATCGCGGGCATCCAGAAGCACAACTGGATCAACGACCACTTCACGTACACCCACGGCTACGGCGCGATCGCGGCCAAGGGCACGGCCACCGACACCAACGGTGCTCCGGTCTTCACCGAGTCTGGTCTGCCGACCAGCGGCACGTTCGGCGACTACCAGCAGCGGATCTACTACGGCGAGAAGACCACCCAGTACTCGATCGTCGGAGGTCCGCAGAAGGAACTCGACTACGAGAACAACGGTGAGAAGACCACCAGTTACCAGGGCAAGAGCGGGGTGGACATCTCCAACCCGCTGAACCGTGCCGCGTACGCGGTGGCCTTCAGCGAGCCGCAGATCCTCTACTCGGGGGCCATCGGCGAGGGTTCGAAGATCCTCTACAACCGCACCCCGAAGCAGCGCGTGGAGGCGGTCGCCCCCTGGCTGACCATCGACGGCGACTCCTACCCGGCGGTCGTCGACGGAAAGATCCAGTGGATCGTCGACGCCTACACCACGTCCAACGGCTACCCGTACGCCTCGCGTACGACGCTGGGGGACAGCACGGCCGACTCGCTGACCAGCAACCAGCGCGCGGTGGTCGCCCAGCAGAACCGGGTCAACTACATCCGGAACTCGGTGAAGGCCACCGTCGACGCGTACACCGGCGAGGTCAAGCTGTACGAGTGGGACACCAAGGACCCGGTCCTCAAGACCTGGGAGAAGGCATTCCCCCACACGGTGCAACCGAAGTCGGCCATTCCCAAGGATCTGACGGCGCACCTGCGTTACCCGCAGGACATGTTCAAGGTCCAGCGCGAGCTGCTCTCCCTCTACCACGTGGAGGACCCCAAGCAGTTCTACAGCGGCAGTGACGCCTGGCAGGTGCCGAACGACCCGACCACCAGGGACAACAGGGCTGTTCCGCCCTACTACCTGTCGCTGAAGATGCCGGGCCAGAAGGGCACGGACCAGCAGTTCTCCCTCACTACCACGTTCACACCGAGCGGACGTCCCAACCTCGGCGGGTTCATGGCGGTGGACGCGGACGCGGCCAGCCCGGACTACGGCACGATAAGACTCCTCAGAGTGACGTCCGAGGTGCCCGGTCCCGAACAGGTGCAGAACAAGCTCAACAGCCTGTCGGACGTGGCCAACTTCGTCCGGGACATGAAGGGCGCCGACTCGGACATCGAGTACGGCAACCTGCTCACGGTCCCGCTCGACGGCGGGTTCCTGTACGTGGAACCGGTGTACGCGCAGGGCCGCAACTCGCACTATCCGCTGCTGAAGAAGGTGGCCGTCTCGTACGCGGACGCCGATTCCTCGGACGGCGACACCACGGCGTTCGAGAACAATCTCGGCCTGGCGCTGAACAAGGTCTTCGGCGTGGACGGTCAGCAGACCGAACCGCCGCCGACCGGCAACACCACCAAGCCGCCGGCGACCGGGAACGACACGGTGAAGAAGGCCATCGCGGACGCGCAGAAGGCGTACGACGAGGGTCAGGCCGCGTTGAACAAGAAGCCGCAGGACTGGGCGGCGTACGGCAAGGCGCAGAAGGACCTGCAGGACGCCATCCAGCGGGCCGCCGATGCCGGGGCCACCGCGAAGCCGGGTGGCAAGAGCAGTTGATCGCAAGCCTGATCAGGGCTGAAAAGCCCTGATCAGGCGGGATCGCGGGCTGGAAATGCCGCACCCCGCACCGTGGTACGGTTACGAACACAACGGCGCGGGGTGGAGCAGCTCGGTAGCTCGCTGGGCTCATAACCCAGAGGTCGCAGGTTCAAATCCTGTCCCCGCTACTGAAGGTGAAGGCCCGGATCTCGGAAGAGATCCGGGCCTTCGTCATGTGTCCGCCGGTGCGACTCCTGCGTGCGACTCCTGTGAAGAAGCCGCCTCCTACCGGAAGTTGGGGCTGGTTCATGTTTCACTTACCTGTCTGTGGGCATGTCGACAAAACGCTGTAGTGACCTAGTGGGCTGCGATATACCAGGTGTACCCGGCTTGCGGGTGGTGGGACGATGGTGTTTATGGGGGACAGGGCAACTCTGTTGGAGACAGGGCGGTTTGTGCATACGCACGCCGAGTACGGCGGAGACGCCGTCGACGCGGAGGAGACGGCCGACGCCGAGACCGAGGCGCGGCACCGGCGCGGCGCCGAGAGCGGCGAAGTCGCATCGATGAGCGTCCTGGGCGCGCTGCTGCTGCGCCGCGGGGATCTCGACGCCGCCGAGCGGTGGCTGCGCGCGGCCACCGCGGAGGGCGACCGGGCGGCGGCCAACAATCTGGGCGTGCTGCTCCACCAGCGGGGATACGCGGACGAGGCGGCCGGCTGGTGGCGGATCGCCGCCGTCGCGGGTTCCGCCGCCGCCGCCCACGCGCTGGGCCGCCACTACCGCGAGCGCGGCGACGAGCCGGCCGCCGAGTACTGGCTGCGCCAGTCCGCGGAGACCGGCCACGCGCTGGGCGCCTACGCCCTCGCCGACCTGCTGGAGCACCGCAGCGACGTCGGCGCGGAGCGCTGGCTGCGCGCTGCCGCCGAGCGGGGCCACCGCGAGGCGGCCTACCGGCTGGCGCGTGCGCTGGACCGGGCCGCCACGGGCAAGGCCCCGGCGGCCGAGGCCGAGCAGTGGTACCGGCAGGCAGCGGCCCGCGGCCACCGGCGCGCCGCCCTGCACCTCGGCGTGATCCTGGAGAACCGCGGCGACCTCAAGGAGGCCGGCCGCTGGTACCTGACGTCCGCGAAGGACGGCGAGGCCCGCGCGGCCTGCGCCCTCGGCTTCCTGCTGCGGGACGCGGGCGACGAGGAGAGCGCCGCCGTGTGGTGGCTGCGCGCCGCCCAGGAGGGCGACGGGAACGCCGCCAACGCCCTGGGCGCGCTGCACGCGGCCCGTGGTGAGCAGCAGTCCGCCGAGCGCTGGTACCGCGCCGCCATGGACGCGGGCGACGTCAACGGCGCGTACAACCTGGCGCTCCTCTGCGCCGCCCAGGAGCGGACGGCCCAGGCCGAGCAGTGGTACCGCCGCGCGGCCTACGCCGGGCACCGCGAAGCCGCGAACGCGCTCGCCGTCCTGCTGCTCCAGAACGGGGACCCGGCCGGCGCCGAGCCCTGGTTCTCCAAGGCCGCCGAGGCGGGCAGCGTGGACGCCGCGTTCAACCTCGGCATCCTGTACGCGGGCCGTGACGACGACCGGGAGGCCTTCGTCTGGTACGAGCGGGCAGCGGCGGCGGGCCACACCGAGGCGGCCCTCCAGGTCGGCATAGCTCTGCTCAGGGACGGTGAGGAGCACACCGCGGAGCGTCATCTGCGCTGCGCGGCCGGTGGCGGCAGCACCGAGGCGGCCTTCCGGCTCGGCGCCCTCCTGGACGCCAGGATGCCGCCGCCCGGACCGCCCGTGCTCGGCGAGCCGGTGTCGGAGAAGAGCGAGTGCGAGGAGTGGTACGAGCGCGCCGCCGAGCAGGGACACCGCCGTGCCCAGGTACGGGTCGGCATGCTCGCCGCCTCGCGCAACGACGTCGAGGGGGCCGCGCGCTGGTACCGCGAGGCCGCCGAGGCGGGCAGCCGCAACGGCGCCTTCAACCTCGGCCTGCTGCTGGCCCGCGAGGGCAACGAGCGGGAGGCCGGTCTCTGGTGGGCCAGGGCGGCGAACGCCGGGCACGGCCGGGCCGCGCTGCGCCTGGCGCTGCTCGCCATCCGCCGCGGCGAGCTGGCCGAGGGACAGAAGTGGTGCGCGCAGGCCGTCGAACTGGGCCCCGCCGAGGTCGCCGAGCGGGCCGCGCGGCTGTGCGAGGCGCTCCGGCAGGAACTGAGCGCGTAGGACCTGTCCGGTACGGGGCCCACCGTCCGGTACGGGGGTGCCGCCCGGCAATGGATTTGCGCCGGGCGGCGCCCCCCACGTACAGTTACGAACACAACGGCGCGGGGTGGAGCAGCTCGGTAGCTCGCTGGGCTCATAACCCAGAGGTCGCAGGTTCAAATCCTGTCCCCGCTACTGAAGACGAAGGCCCGGACTCGAAAGAGTCCGGGCCTTCCGTCATTCTCCGGGCCTTCCGTCATTCTCCGGGCCTTCCGTCATTCAACGGGCTCAGGGCGTGTGGCCCACCGCCTCCGCGTACAGCGAGCGGTTCACCACCTTGTCCTCCGGCAGCACGGCACCGTTCGAGACCCCCGCCTCGCGGTAGGCCTTCTGCAGCCGGTCCGTCGTCCCCTTGCGGATCTCCCAGTCCATCCGCAGCGACGGGGTCGCGGTCAGGACCGACTCGTCGGTCTTCAGCAGCTTCGCGAGCGAGGCGGTGAACCCCTTGTCGGCCTTGTAGTCGCCTACGAAGTAGGTGTTCACGGTCCGGATGTACGCGCGCAGGAACGCGACGCCCGCATCCGGGTCCTTGGTCAGCAGGTTCGGGCCGAAGAGCACACCGCCGAGCGGCTCGCCGAGCGGCTGTCCGCCGAGGAACGCGTACTTCGCGTCCCCGTCCACCTTGCGCCACACCGGGTCGAGCAGCCAGGCCGAGTCCACCCCGCCGTTCTGCAGCGCGGTGAGGACGTCCGCCGAGCCCAGCTGCTGGAAGCTGATCGAGTTCAGGCCGCCGCCGTGCTGTTCGAGGGCCTTCTCCATCGCGTAGGTGACGACCGAGCCCTTGCCGATCATCGTGCCCATCTTCCGGCCCTTCATCGAGACCGAAGCGGGGGTCTCACCGTCCTTGAGCCGCGCCCAGAGGCCGCTCTTCGAGGCGGGGTCGGGGGAGAAGTTGCCGGCCACCCATTTGATGTCGAAGCCGCCGTTGATGCCGTTCATCACGGCCGCCTCGGGCGCCGCCCACTGGGCGTCGATGTCTCCCTTGGCCAGCAACGGGAGCGCGTCGGGTGTCGGCAGCACCTTCAGCTGGACGTCCAGCCCCTCCTTCTTGAACTCGCCCTTCTGCACGGCGACTTCGAGCGGGGCGACGTATTCGGCGGCCAGGGTGCCGGTGGCGAGGACCAGCTTGCGCTTCCTGGCGAGCGGCCGGGGCGCCGGGGCGCCCTTGTCGCACCGGGCCGGGGCGCGGTCCGGTACCAGGTCGGCCGGGTCGGTCCAGCCCTTCGCGCACCCCGCGACCGCCGTGATCGTGCGGGGTTTCGCGGCCGTGGCCGGGCCGGGGTCGTCGTGCTTGGCGCAGCCCGCGGAGACGAGCAGGGAACCGGCCACGAACAGGGTCGTGCCCAGGGTGCTGATACGCATGGAGCCTCCGTACGTACGGAAAAAGAGAGTCGGCCGGGTCCGGTGGCGGCCCGTGTCAGGACTGGCTGCGGCCCCGGTCGCGCGGGGCCCAGGGGGTGAGCAACCGCCCGGCGATCCGCACCAGTTCGGAGAAGAGGACCCCGAGGACGGCCACACAGACGATGCCGACGAACATCACGTCGTTCTGGAAGAGCGCACGGGAGTCGAAGATCAGATGCCCCAGGCCGTTCGACGCGGCGATCTGTTCGGAAGCGACGATGACGAGGACGGCCACCCCCGCCGCGATCCGCGCGCCGACGAGCACCGCGGGGAGCGAGGCGGGCAGCAGGACGTGCCGGAACATCTGCCACGGCGAGGCGCCGAACACCTGCCCGGCGTCGCGGTGTCCGGCCGGGACGGCGAGGACCGCCGCCATCGTCGAGATCCAGACGAAGAAGAAGACGGTGGCCGCGACCAGGGCGATCTGCGGGCCCTCGCCCAGCCCGAACATATTGAGGAAGACCGGCAGCAGCGCGAGCTTCGGCACCACGTACAGCGCGTCGAGCAGGGGCTCAAGTGCCGCGCGTACCAGGGCGAGCGACCCCATCAGCAGGCCCAGGACATAGCCCGCGACCGTACCGATCGCGTACCCGCCGAGCACCCGCTTGAGCGTGGCCCACACATCGGGCCACAGCTCGCCCCGGGCCGCGCGGTCCCAGCCGTCGGAGAGGATCGTGGACGGCGCGGGGTAGACGCGGTCGTCGATCCAGGACTGCGTGGCGGCCAGCTGCCACAGCAGGACCAGGACGACCGGTACGGCGACGGCGAGCGTCAGTTCCAGGGTGCGCCGCCTGCGGTGGGTGCGTACGGGGTGGAGTTCCTGCGGGCCCGGCCTCCTGACCAGTACGCTCTCCTCGGGCACCTTGACCGCCGTACTCATGCCGGAACCGCCTCTCTGCTGACCTCGCCGCGCAGAAGCTCCCACAACTCGGCCTTCAGCGCGCTGAATTCGGGCGTCGAGCGCAGGTCGCCGGTGCGTGGCCGGGGGAACGGCGGACGGCGTTCGGCGATGATCCGGCCGGGTCGCGCCGACATCACCAGGACGCGGTCGCCCAGCACGATCGCCTCTTCGAGGCTGTGGGTGATGAAGAGGGTGGTGGTGCGGGTGGTCTGGGTGAGGTCGAGCAGTTCGTCCTGGAGGATGGTGCGCAGCTGGGCGTCGAGCGCCGCGAACGGCTCGTCCATCAGCAGGATCTCGGGCTCCACGGCAAGCGCGCGGGCGATGGCGACACGCTGGCGCATACCGCCGGAGAGGGCCCCCGGGTAGGCGTCGGCGAAGTCGGCGAGACCCATCCGGGCCAGCCAGTCGCGGGCGCGGCGGTCCGCCTCCTTGCGCGGTATGCGCTGGATGTCGAGGCCGAACCGGACGTTGGCCAGGACGTCCTTCCAGTCGTAGATGCCGTAGTCCTGGAAGATCATCGCGGCCGGGCGGGTGGATGCGGTGCGGATGGACAGTTCGCCCGTGCTGGGGCGCAGCAGACCTGCGGCGATCCGCAGCAGGGTCGACTTTCCGCAGCCCGACGGGCCGACGATGCAGGTGAACTCGCCGGGGGCGATGTCCAGATCGACCGGGCCGAGGGCGTTCAGGGCGGTTCGGCCGCGGCCGAACGTACGGGTGACGGATGCGGCGTGGAGTTTGGGGGCGGAAGGGTGCGGCGGTGGGGGCGGGTGCGGGTCTCCCACGGGGTCTCCTTGCGGAGGATGGTGGACGGGTGATCGCCGCAGAGGATATGACGGTCCGTCAGATTCTGGAAGAGGTGTGACGGGGGCGGGGGCGGGGGCGGGGGCGGGGGCGGGGGCGGGGGTGGCGGCCCTGACCGTTGGCGGCCGGTGCCGCAGCCGGTGCCGCAGGTGGTGCCGCGGCCGGTGCCGCAGCCGCCGCCCGGTACCGGCCGTCGGTACGGGGCAGCGAGAAGCCCCCGGTCGCCGCACGGACCCGGGATCGGGGTGCGGCGGCCCGGGGGCCGGAGGCGTGGGGTGGATCAGGCGGTGGCGCAGGCCGGGCAGATGCCCCGGTACGTCACTTCCACGTCGGAGATCGTGAAGCCGAAGCGCTCGGTGTCCGGGAGGTCCGACAGCGGGTTGCCCGCCGGGTGGACGTCGCGGATCGAACCGCACTGCGCGCAGACCAGGTGCTGGTGGGGGCGGTGCGCGTTCGGGTCGTACCGCTTGGCGCGGCGGTCCGTCGAGACCTCGATCACTTCACCCAGGACGACCATCTCGCCCAGGGTGTTGTACACCGTCGCCCGGGAGATCTCCGGCAGCTTCGCCACGGCGCGCGCGTGCACCTCGTCGGCGGTCAGATGAACGTGGTCCCCGTCGAGGACCTCGGCCACGACGCGACGCTGGGCGGTCATCCGCCAGCCGCGGTCGCGCAGGCGTTCCAACAGGTCACTCATGAGATCCAGCCTAACAGGGTAGGGGTCAAGTCCCGAACGGATGTGAATTTGGACGATTGCTTGACTTAGACAAAGTCCATCGTAGGATCGGGAACGGCAAAGGCCAAGGGACAGGACCGCAGTAATGACGCAGGAGGCGCTCGTGACGCAAGGACCACTCACCACGGAGACCGGTGCTCCGGTGGCGGACAACCAGAACAGCGAGACCGCGGGCGCCGGCGGTCCGGTTCTGGTGCAGGACCAGTACCTGCTGGAGAAGCTCGCCCACTTCAACCGGGAGCGCATCCCGGAGCGCATCGTGCACGCCCGCGGCGCCGGGGCGTACGGCACCTTCACGCTGACCCGCGACGTCTCGCAGTGGACCCGCGCGAAGTTCCTCTCCGAGGTCGGCAAGGAGACCGAGACCTTCCTGCGCTTCTCCACCGTCGCGGGCAACCTCGGCTCGGCGGACGCGGTGCGTGACCCCCGCGGGTTCGCGCTGAAGTTCTACACGGAGGAGGGGAACTACGACCTCGTCGGGAACAACACGCCCGTCTTCTTCATCAAGGACGCCATCAAGTTCCCCGACTTCATCCACACCCAGAAGCGCGACCCGTACACCGGCTCGCAGGAAGCCGACAACGTGTGGGACTTCTGGGGCCTCAGCCCCGAGTCGACCCACCAGGTGACCTGGCTCTTCGGTGACCGCGGCATCCCGGCGACGCTCCGCCACATGAACGGCTACGGCTCGCACACGTTCCAGTGGAACAACGCGGACGGCGAGGTCTTCTGGGTCAAGTACCACTTCAAGACCGACCAGGGGATCAAGAACCTGACCTCGGCCGAGGCGGCCAAGCTCGCCGGTGAGGACCCGGACAGCCACCAGCGCGACCTGCGTGAGTCGATCGAGCGCGGTGACTTCCCGTCCTGGACCGTGCAGGTCCAGATCATGCCCGCGGCCGACGCGGCGACGTACCGCTTCAACCCGTTCGACCTGACCAAGGTCTGGCCGCACGCGGACTACCCGCCGATCGAGATCGGCAAGCTGGAGCTCAACCGCAACCCGGAGAACATCTTCGCCGAGGTCGAGCAGTCCGCCTTCTCGCCGGCCAGCTTCGTACCGGGCATCGGTCCCTCGCCGGACAAGATGCTCCAGGGCCGTCTCTTCGCGTACGGCGACGCCCACCGCTACCGCGTCGGCATCAACGGCGACCACCTGCCGGTGAACCGTCCGCACGCCGTCGAGGCGAACACCAACTACCGGGACGGCGGGCTGTACGACGGCCGTCACAAGGGTGCCAAGAACTACGAGCCGAACAGCTTCGGCGGACCCTTCCAGACCGAGCAGCCGCTCTGGCGCTCGGCGCAGGTGAGCGGCGAAACGGGCAACCACGCCGCCCCGAGCCACGCCGAGGACAGCGACTTCGTCCAGGCGGGCAACCTGTACCGCCAGATGTCGGAGGACGAGAAGGGGCGGCTCGTCGAGAACCTCGCCGGGTTCATCGCGCAGGTCTCGCGCGACGACATCGCCGAGCGTGCGGTGAACAACTTCCGCCAGGCCGACGGCGACTTCGGCAAGCGGCTGGAGGCCGCGGTCCAGGCACTGCGCGCCTGACCGTCGCGGTCCAGGCACTGTGCGCCGCCTGATCCGACTGCCCATGCCTGCGCGCCGAGGGCTCCGTACACAGCTGTACTGCTGCGTACGGGGCCCTTGGCCGTACGTCAGACCAGCGCAGCCGCTTCGCTCCGGCCCGGGGCCCAGCAGCGGATGATGTCGCGCACCGACACCACCCCGACCGGGCCCACGTCGTCGAGCACGATCAGATGCCGGAAGCCGCCGTTCGACATCGCCCGCGCCGCTTCCTCCAGGGTCCAGGTGGGTGCGGCGAAGACCACGTCGGTGGTGGTGTGGGCGCCCGCGGTCTCCCGGTCGGGGTCCAGGCCTCTGCCGACGGCGTCGAGGATGTCGCGCTCGGTGAGAATGCCGAGCCCGCAGGTGTCGGGGTCGAAGACCACGGCCGCGCCGACGCGGCGCGCGGACATCAGTCCTGCGGACTGGCGGAGTGTGTGGGCGGGGCCGATCGTGAGCACGACCGTGCTCATGGCGTCTCGGACGAACATGGAGGGTGCCACCTCCTCGGTGAATCCAGCTTGCACGGGAATTCACAAGTTCACAAGTGGGGGAGCTCTCAGAGTGGCATCAGCTCAGGAGCGCGGCAAGGGGGTGGAGGGGGCGAGTCCGGGAGGCGCGCGTAGATGTGACAGACGCCCCCCGTGCCCCGACAGCCCGGTCAGTAGCGCTGGTTGAGGTATCCCAGCATGTCCTGGTGCAGCAGTCCGTTGGACGCCGCGGCGTTGCCGCCCTCCACCCCGCGCACCCCGTCCAGACTGGTGAACTCGCCGCCCGCCTCCTGGACGATGATGGCGTTCGCCGCCATGTCCCAGAGGGACAGCTCGGGTTCGGCGCAGATGTCCACCGACCCCTCGGCGACCATCATGTACGGCCAGAAGTCGCCGTACCCACGGGTACGCCAGCAGTCGCGGGTCAGGTCGAGGAACCCGTCGAGCCGTCCCTGCGCCTCCCAGCCGGCCAACGAGGCATAGGCGAAGGAGGAGTCCGCGATCTTGGAGACCTTGGAGACATGCAGCCGGGTGGCCGAGGTGAGGCTCCGACCGCTGTACGCGCCCGCGCCCTTCGCCGCCCACCAGCGGCGGCCCAGCGCGGGTGCGGAGACCACGCCGACCACCGGTTCGTGACCGTCCTCGCCCGCCACCGTCAGCGAGATGAGGGTCGCCCAGACCGGGACACCGCGGACGTAGTTCTTGGTCCCGTCGATCGGGTCGACGACCCAGCGCCGGGGGCCGGTGCCCGAGAGGCCGTACTCCTCGCCGAGGATCGCGTCGCGCGGCCTGGCCCGCTGGAGCTGTCCGCGGATCAGCTCCTCGGCGCCCTTGTCGGCCTCGCTGACCGGCGTCATGTCCGGCTTCGTCTCGACCTTCAGGTCGAGGGCCTTGAAACGGGCCATCGTCGCCGCGTCGGCAGCATCTGCCAGGACGTGGGCAAGGCGCAGATCATCGTGGTAGTCGGGCATGGTCGTCACAGTATCGACCGGGCTCCGATCGGGCCACAGGGGCTTGCCCGCGCGGGGTATTGACAGTGCCACGGCGTCCGTCAACTCTGAGCGCAGAGCCCTTCCGCCCAGGAGGCAACGATGCCTGCAGCGCGCGAATCCCTGCTCGACTCCGCCCTCTCCGCGGTGTCCACCGCCGACGGCCGCCCCTGGTCCGCCGTGCGCATGACCGACGTGGCGTCCGCCGCCGGGGTCTCCCGGCAGACGCTCTACAACGAGTTCGGCTCCAAGGAAGGCCTCGCCCGCGCCCTCGTCCGGCGCGAGGCGGACCGGTACCTCCAGGGCGTCGACCGGGTGCTCGCCGCGCCGGGAGCGTCCGTCGGCGGTGAACCGCTGGTCCTGGTCGCCGAGTGGACGGTGTCGGCGGCCCGTTCCCGTCCGCTGGTACGGGCGTTGCTGACGGGCTGCTGGACCGGCCGTCTGCCCGCCCCGGACCCGGCACCCGGCCGGTCCCGCCTCCCGGCCCAGCGCCGCGCCGACGCGGGACCGCCCGCCCCCGGCGAGCTGATCGCCGCGGTCCTGCACCGGGCGGCTCTCGCGCTGTCACGGGGGCGGGCCGACGAGGGGGAGGAGGCCGTGGACCTCAGGTACCGCTGCGAGGTGGCGGTACGTCTCGCGCTCTCCCACGTCGTCGCACCGGGCGACCGGAAGGTCGGTCACCTGGTGCGCGAGGCGGTGGGACGGGCCGGGTGAGGACTGCTTCCTTGAGTTACTTGAGCCAGCCGACCTTGCTGTAGTCGATGTCCGCGAGGCCCGGTGCACCGTAGTTGGCGAGGCCCTTGCGGACCGCGATGATCTGCGGGCGCTGGTAGAGCTCGATGGAGTGGCCGAGCTTCCAGATCTCCACGTCGGCCTCGTTGTAGAGCTTGATCGCTTCAGCGTGGTCGGTGGCCTGGCCGGCCTTCAGCATCAGTTCGTCGATCTTCGGTGAGCCGACCGAGCCGAAGTTCTGGAAGAGGTTCTTACCCTTCGGCTGCTGGAAGACCGGGTAGATCCTGCTCGTGTAGACCTCGTCGACATTGCGGAAGCTGACGAGGTCGAAGTTGCCGGTGTCCACGAACTTGGTGAAGTAGTCGTTGGCCGGGACCTTCTTGATCTCGACCCGGACGCCTACTGCGGCGTACATCTGCTGCACCAGTTCGGCCTGGTCCGTCGCCGACGAGTTGCCGCCCGCGCTCAGGACGTAGTCGAGGGTGAGCTTCTTGCCGTCCTTGGTACGCGGCTTGCCCTCGCCTGCGCTCTTCCAGCCCGCCTCGTCCAGCAGCTTCTTCGCCTTCTCGGGGTCGAACCTGTCGAACTCGCTGCTGTTGTCCTGGTAGCCCTGCTGATTGGGCATGTAGAAGTGGTTGTCCAGCGGCTTCAGTTCGAAGGAGAGGTCCTTGGCGAAGCTCGCGTTGATGCCCTTGCGGTCGGTCGCCGCCTGGAGGGCGTTGCGCACCTTGACGTCCGTCAGCGGGCCGCGGCCGCCGTTGAGCGTGATGTGCACCTCGTCCCAGCGCGCCCCGCGCCGGATGTCGGTGTCCGGGTCCTTGGCCAGCCGCTTGTAGTCCTCGGGCAGCAGCGCGGGGGCATCGTCCACCTCCTTGTTGAGGTAGGACTCCGTCCGCGCGCTCTGGTCGAGGACGCGATAGACGATCGAGGCGAGCTTGGGCTTGTTTCCCCACCAGTTGGGGTCAGGCACCAGGGTGATGGTCTGTCCGGTCTTGTCGTAGGTGCCGACCTTGAAAGCGGCGCTGGTGACCGGGGCCTTCTGTATCCAGCCCGTGTTGAACTTCTTCGGGGTGTCGATGTACGCGGCCGGGTACAGCGGGTCGAAGAGGCGCTGCCAGTCGGCGTAGGGCGTACTGAAGGTGATCTTCACGCCATGTGTGTCGGCGCCCTGCTCGACCTTGGATATCTGGTTGTACCCCGTGGTGTCGGCCGCCTCGTACGCCTTGTCGGTGCCGTTCAGCGCCTTCCACTGGGCCTGGAAGTCCTTCCAGCTCAGCGGCTTCCCGTCGGACCACTTGGCCTTCGGGTTCAGCTCGTAGGTCACCACCTGGGGGCTGGTGGACGTGACCTTCGCCGAGACCACGAAGTTCGGGTTGGGGTGGCCGACCCCCTTGGCGTCCAGGTCGAACAGGTCGGGCAGGATCGCCGCGTCGAGGTCCGCGCCGTCACTCTGCTGGCCGTCGACCTGGTTGATGTTGTACTGCGCGATCCACTGGTCGATCCCGAACCGCAGTGATCCGCCCTGCTTCAGATCGCTCAGCGGGTGCGTGTTCATGCTCTGGCCGTCCACCTGCGGAGCGGCCTGTTTCTTCGCCGCCTTGCCGTCGCCGTCGGAGGAACTGCAGCCCGCCACCGCCAGGGTGGCCGACAGTGCTGCGGCGATGGCGACAACGGTGGTTCTGCGCATCGGGTTTCTTCCTCCGGTTCAAGGCGGCCTGATCGAGGCCACAGGCTCACGAGACCGTAAGTCCATCTCCTTGCACAACGGGAGGGCTCCGGTGATCCTGTAATCCATTCTTTGCATGCACGCAACACATAGTGGTCAAACTGGATCTATGAGACGACTCAAACCATCAACGAAGCGATAAAAGATGTCGCGGCTTTGATCTCAAGTGATCCCAAGTGATCTCAAGCGGAGGAACCAACACCCGTGGCCGCCTTCCTGGCCAAGCGACTCGGCTACTACGCCGTCCTGTTGCTTGTCGCCATCTGCCTGTCCTACCTGCTGGCCTCGCTCGCGCTCGATCCGCGTGCGTACTACGCGGGCAGGCAACCGCCCCTCTCGCCCAGCGCCGTCGACCACCACCTCACCGCGCTCGGTGTCAACGACCACCAGTCGCTCGTCGGCCGCTTCGCCCGATGGGCCGGGCACGCCGTGCGCGGCGATCTCGGGCAGACCATCGACGGGACCTCCGTGGGCGCGGAGTTCGGCCGCCGGATCGGGGTCAGTCTGCGGCTGCTGCTCCTGGGGACCGTCCTCGGCACGGTCGTCGGCGTTCTCGCCGGTGCCTGGACCGCCGTGCGCCAGTACCGGTTCTCCGACCGGGTAACGACGCTGATCTCCTTCGTGCTGCTGTCCACACCGGTGTTCCTGCTCGCCGTGCTGCTCAAGATCGGCGCGATCTGGTTCAACCAGAAGACCGGCACCGACGTCATCAAGTTCACCGGTGAGCGGAGCCCCGGGGTCGACTCCGGATTCCTGGCCGTGCTGAAGGACCGCTCGGTGCACCTGTTGCTGCCGACCATCTCCATCGCGCTGGGCACCATCGCCAGTTACAGCCGCTACCAGCGCTCCACCATGCTCGACGTGCTCGGCTCGGACTACCTGCGCACCGCGCAGGCCAAGGGACTCACCCGGCGCACCGCGCTCCTCAAACACGGGCTGCGGACCGCGCTCATCCCCATGTCGACGTACTTCAGTTACGGATTCCTGGCCCTCTTCACCGGCGCCACCTTCACCGAGACGATCTTCGGCTGGCACGGCATGGGCGAGTGGTTCGTCTCCTCCATCGGCAAGAACGACGTCAACTCCGTCGTCGCCGTCAATGTGTTCGCCGCCGTGATGGTCCTGCTGTCCGGCTTCCTCGCGGATGTCCTGCACGCCGCGCTCGACCCGCGTATCCGGAACGCCTGAGGAGTACGGACACCATGACTGCCGTCGTAGAGACCGCCGCCGCCGACGCGGCCGGCCAGGGTGCGGAACCGATACGCCCCGCAGGACGCGCCGGGGTGGTGATGCGCCGCTTCGTACGCAATCCGGGCGCGCTCACCGGAGCCGTCGTCCTGCTCCTGCTCTTCCTGCTCGCGTTCGCGGGCCCGCTGATCAGCCGCTGGGACTACAGCCACATCGACTACACCGCACTGCGGGACGCGCCGAGCGCCCGGCACTGGTGGGGCACCAACCGCATCGGGCAGGACGTCTTCGCCCAGACCATCCGCGGACTCCAGAAGTCCCTGCTGATCGGCCTGCTGGTCGCGCTGTTCTCCACCGTGCTCGCCTCCCTGGTCGGCGCCTGCGCCGGGTACTTCGGCGGGTGGACCGACCGGGTGCTGATGTTCTTCGTCGATCTCCTGCTCGTCTTCCCGTCCTTCCTGATCATCGCGATCATCTCGCCACGGCTCCGGGACGGCGGCTGGTTCGCGTTCGTCGGCCTGCTCGCCGTCTTCGGCTGGATGATCACCGCCCGGGTGGTCAGATCGATGACCCTGTCGCTGAAGGAGCGCGAATTCGTGCGTGCCGCCCAGTACATGGGGGTCGGCCCGTTCCGGATCATCTGGCGCCATGTGGTGCCCAACATCGCCTCCTTCCTGATCATCGACGCGACGATCGCGGTGGGCGGGGCGGTGATGAGCGAGACCGCGCTGTCGTACTTCGGGTTCGGCGTCCAGTCGCCCGACGTCTCGCTCGGCACGCTCATCGCCTCGACGACCGGGGCGGCCGTGACCTATCCGTGGATGTTCTTCTTCGCCGCGGGGCTCCTGATCGTCTTCGTACTCGCAGTGAATCTTGTGGGCGACGGGCTGCGCGACGCGCTGGACCCGACCTCGCGCCGCAGCCGTAGCCGTAAGCGCAAGGGAGCAGGGCGATGACCTCGGTACTCGAAGTGAGCGGCCTGGAGGTCGACTTCGACGGGACCCCCGCGGTCCGTGGCGTGGACTTCGCGCTCCAGCGGGGTGAAGTGCTCGGACTGGTGGGCGAGTCGGGCTCCGGCAAGTCCGCGACCGCGCTCGCCGTGCTCGGGCTGCTGCCGGGGAACGCGGTCGTCCGCGGGTCGGTGAGGCTCGACGGCACCGAACTCGTCGGTGCCTCCGACCGGGCCCTGTCCAAGGTGCGCGGCAGCCGGATCAGCATGGTCTTCCAGGACCCGCTCTCCGCCTTCACCCCCGTCTACCGGATCGGTGACCAGATCGCCGAGGCGGTCCGCGCCCACCAGGACATCCCGCGCGAGCGGGCCAGGGCGCGCGCGGTGGAACTGCTGGACCTGGTCGGGATTCCCGAGCCGCACGTCCGGGCGGGGTCGTACCCGCACGAGTTCTCCGGCGGCATGCGCCAGCGCGCCATGATCGCCATGGCCATGGCCAACGACCCGGACGTGATCCTGGCCGACGAGCCGACCACCGCGCTGGACGTCACCATCCAGGCGCAGGTACTGGACGTGCTGCGCACCGCGCAGCGGGAGACCGGCGCCGCGCTGGTGCTGGTCAGCCACGACCTCGGCGTGATCGCCGGAGCGGCGGACCGGGTGGCCGTGATGTACGCGGGCCGGATCGTGGAGACCGCGTCCGCCGAGGACCTCTTCGCCCGGCCCCGGATGCCGTACACGCTCGGGCTGATCGGCGCGGTGCCGAGGCTCGACGTCGCCGGTGAGGTGCTGGTGCCGATCCCCGGGTCGCCGCCCGGTGCGGGCAGCCTCGCGCCCGGCTGCCCGTTCGCGCCCCGGTGCCCGCTGGCCGAGGACGCCTGCCGGGGGGAGGAGCCGGAGCTGCGGGCCGTGGACGGTGAGCACCTGGCCGCCTGTGTACGCGCCGACGAGATCGTCGCGCAGGGGCTCGGGCCGCTCGACGTGTTCCCGGTGCCGACGATCCCGGCGGCCCGCGGTGCGCGGGTGCCCGAGGTCCCCGAGGCCCCCGAGGTCCCCGAGGTCCCGGGCGGTGAGCAGCCGTCCGATGGTGAGCAGGCGTCCGATGGTGAGCAGCCGTCCGATGGTGAGCAGCCGTCCGACGGTGCGCAGGCGTCCGGCAGCCGGCAGACGTCCGGCGCGGCGGCGGCCTCCGAACAGCCGCCCGCCGAGACCGTGTTGGACGTGCGCGGACTCGTCAAGACCTTCCCCGTGCTGAAGGGCACCGCCTTCAAGCGCCGGGTGGGGTCCGTGCACGCCGTCGACGGCGTCGACCTGCGGATCAGGCGGGGCGAGACCCTCGCCCTGGTCGGCGAGTCGGGGTCCGGGAAGTCCACCACCCTCTTCGAACTGCTCAATCTGGTCCGGCCCGAGGGCGGTGAGATCGAACTCTTCGGGCAGTCGCTGGACGGGCTCGGCAAGGCGGCCAGGCGGGCGCTGCGCGGGCAGGTGCAGATCGTCTTCCAGGACCCGATGGCCAGCCTCGACCCCCGGATGACGGTCGGCGACATCATCGCCGAACCGCTGCACGCGCAGGGGGTGGACCGCCGGACGGCGGGCGGCCGGATACCGGGGCTGCTGGAACAGGTCGGCCTGGACCCGGCGCACGCCACCCGCTTCCCGCACGAGTTCTCCGGCGGCCAGCGCCAGCGCATCGGCATCGCCCGCGCCCTGTCGGTCGGACCGCAGCTGCTGGTGCTCGACGAACCGGTCTCCGCGCTGGACGTCTCCGTCCAGGCCGGCGTCCTCAACCTGCTGCAACGGCTCAAGGCGGAACTGGGCCTGGCGTACCTCTTCGTCTCGCACGACCTGTCGGTGGTCCGCCACATCGCGGACCGGGTGAGCGTCGTCTACCTCGGGCGCACCGTCGAGGCAGGGGCGGTCGACGAGGTCTTCGAGCGGCCACGGCATCCGTACACCCAGGCCCTGTTGTCCGCCGTCCCGCTGCCCGATCCGGTACGCGAGCGGGAGCGGCAGCGCACCCGGATCCTGCTGCCGGGCGACCCGCCCAGCCCCACCCGCCGGTACGAGGGCTGCCGCTTCCGGGGGCGCTGCCCGGTGTACGCGGACCTCGGCGCCGAGGAACAGGCGCGCTGCGCGAGCGAGGTGCCGGTGGATCAGGAACACGGCGACGACCACGTGGCGGCCTGTCACTTCCCGCGGGTGCGTGAGGTGGTCTGAGGTCACCCGACGGCCTCCGAGGCAGGGGGCGCCCTGCCGTCAGTGCGACGACCCCGAGATCTGCAGGCCGATCACACCCACGATCACCAGGGAGATCGAGACGAGCTTGAGGGTGGAGACGACGTCCCCGAGGAAGACCATCCCGTAGATGGCGGTGCCCGCCGCGCCGATGCCGGTCCAGACGGCGTAGGCGGGCCCGACGTCCAACTTCCGCAGGGAGAGCGTCAGCAGGCCGAAGCTGCCGAGGGCGAACGCGGCGAAGGCGATCGTGGGCCAGAGCCTGGTGAAACCGTGCGAGAGCTTGAGACACACGGCGAAGCCGGTCTCCAGGACACCCGCGACCACGACCAGCAGCCACGCCATTCAGTGCCTCCACATCGGTGACTGCTCCGTCATCACTCGGAGCGATTATGCATGGAGTCCCGTCGGCCGGGGGCCGACGGGGACGGTCAGTCGCCCTCGCGCCGCTCCCGCGTCGCCAGCAGCCTGCGCAGCGAGTCCAGCCGGGCCGGATCGGCGTGCCCGTCGGCCACCCAGGCGTCCAGCGCGCACTCCGGCTCGTCGTGGCTGCAGCCGCGCGGGCACTCCTCGGTGCCCGGTACGAGATCCGGGAAGGCCAGGATCACGCGCGACGGATCCACATGGTGCAGCCCGAACGACCGCACGCCCGGGGTGTCGACCACCCAGCCGCGTTCGTCGGGAAGGGGCAGCGCCAGGGCCGAGGTCGTGGTGTGCCTGCCCCGGCCGGTGACCGCGTTGACATGGCCGGTGCTGCGCCGCCTGTCCTCCGGCACCAGCGCGTTGACCAGGGTCGTCTTGCCGACGCCCGAGTGGCCGACGAACGCGGTGACCTTGTCGTTCAGGAAGTCCCTGACCCGGTCCGCCGCCTCACCCTTCGCCAGCTCCTCGCGGCTGGTGACGACGTACGGGATGTCGAGCGCTCCGTACGAGGCGAGCAGTTCGTCCGGCGAGGCCAGGTCGGACTTGGTGAGGACGAGCAGCGGGGACAGCCCGCCGTCGTACGCGGCCACCAGACAGCGGTCGATCATGCGCGGGCGCGGTTCGGGGTCGGCCAGGGCGGTGACGATCGCCAGCTGGTCGGCGTTGGCGACGACCACCCGCTCGAACGGGTCGTCGTCGTCGGCCGTACGGCGCAGCACCGATGTCCGCGGCTGGATGCGCACGATGCGGGCCAGGGTGTCCTTGGCGCCGGAGAGATCCCCGACGATCATGACCTGGTCGCCCACCACGGCGGCCTTGCGGCCCAGTTCTCGGGCCTTCATCGCGGTGACGGCGCGGCCCTCGACGAGACAGGTGAGCCGGCCCCGGTCGACCGTGAGGACCATGCCCTCGGCGGCTTCCTCGTGCTTGGGGCGGATGTTCGTACGGGGGCGGTTGCCCTTGGGGTTGGGGCGGACGCGGATGTCGTCCTCGTCGGGGTTCTTGCCATATCGGCGCATCGCGTCAGGCCTTGAGCATTTCGGTCCACATCTCAGTGAAGTCGGGAAGTGTTTTGGCGGTCGTGGCCACATTCTCGATCTGTACGCCGTCGACGGCGAGGCCGATGATCGATCCTGCCGTGGCCATGCGGTGGTCGTCGTACGTGTGGAAGACCCCGCCGTGCAGCGGGCGCGGGCGGATCCGCAGGCCGTCGGCGGTCTCGCTGACATCGCCGCCGAGGGCGTTGATCTCCTCGGTGAGCGCGGCCAGCCGGTCGGTCTCGTGCAGCCGCAGGTGCGCCACACCGCGCAGAGTGGAGGGCGAGTCCGCGAGGGCGGCAACGGCCGCGATGCCCGGGGTGAGTTCGCCGACCTCGCTCAGGTCCACGTCGATGCCGTGGATACGGCCGGAGCCGGTGAACACCAGCCCCTGCTCGGTCAGGGTGCAGCCGCCGCCCATCTCGGTGAAGATCTCGCGCAGCGCGTCGCCCGGCTGGGTGGTGTGCTCCGGCCAGTCGGGGACGACCACCCGGCCGCCGGTCACCAGCGCGGCAGCCAGGAAGGGCTGGGCGTTGGAGAGGTCGGGCTCGATGGTCAGGTCACGGCCGAGCAGGGCGCTGGGGGAGACCCGCCAGACGTTCGGCTCCCCGCCGGTCTCCGGCTCGTCCACCTGCGCGCCGACCCGGCGCAGCATGTCCACGGTCATCCGGATGTGCGGCAGGGACGGCAGGGTGGCGCCGGTGTGCCGTACCTCGATGCCCTGGTTGAAACGCGGCGCCGAGAGCAGCAGTGCCGAGATGAACTGGGACGAGGAGGACGCGTCGATCTCGACCGCACCCCCGTCGAGGGCCCCGACGCCGTGCACCGTGAGCGGCAGCGCGCCGCGCCCCTCGTCGTCGATACGGGTACCGAGCGCGCGCAGCGCGTCGATGACGCCGTGCAGCGGACGCTCGTGCGAACGGGGATCGCCGTCGAACCGGACCGGACCGTCGGCGAGCGCGGCGACCGGCGGCAGGAAGCGCATGACCGTACCGGCGTTGCCGACGTCGAGAGTGGCCGGGCCGTGCAGTCCGGCCGGGATCACCCGCCAGGCCTCGCCGGTGCCGTCGGGGGTGCCCGCGGCGGAGGAGCTGGAGGAGACGGTCTCCTCGATACGGACGCCGAGCGCCCGCAGCGCGTCGGCCATCAGCAGGGTGTCCCGGGAACGCAGCGGGCGGCGCAGCCAGCCGGGCTCCGCGGCGAGGGCGGCCAGGACGAGACCGCGATTGGTGACCGACTTCGATCCGGGCACGGTGACCGTCGCGTCGACAGGTCCCGACGCGTGCGGGGCGGGCCAGTGGGCGGTGTGCACGGAGCTCTCGGTCATGACGCTCACTTTACGACCTGGTGCGCGGGGGACCGCCCGGACCAGGACCGGCGAAGCTACCGGCCGAGCAGCCAGCGCCCGCCGCCGGTGAGCGAGCAGAGCGAGACGACATGGAAGAACAGCAGCCACACGGTGGGCGGGACATGGGTCAGCCGGCCGAGCTGGTCGGCGTCCGAATCCCCCGCGTGGCCGCGTGGCCGCTTGCGCTGGAGCTCGAAGGCCGGGCGCACGCCGCCGATCAGCAGGAACCAGACCGCGGTGTACGCGAAGGCCGCCTGGACCTCCGCACTGGTCAGCCAGGAGATCAGGACGAACGCGGCGCCCGTGACGACCACGGTGAGCACCCCGTACGCGTTGCGGATCATCACCAGCATGGCCAGGAGCAGGACACACGCCACCCACAGGAACAGCGTGATGTGCCCGGCCGAGAGCAGCCAGGCGCCCCCGAGGCCCAGCAGCGGCGGCGCGGTGTAGCCCGCGGCGGCGGTGAGGACCATCCCCGGGCCGGAGGGCTTGCCGCGGCTGACGGTCAGGCCGCTGGTGTCCGAGTGCAGCTGGATGCCGTCGAGGCGGCGCCCGGTGAGCAGGGCGATCAGCCCGTGGCCGCCCTCGTGGGCGATGGTGACCGCGTTGCGGGTGAGCCGCCATATGCGGTGCGGAACGACCGCGAGCAGCGCGACTGCGCCGGTGACGATCACCAGCCACTGGTCGGGGTCTGCCTGGGTGCCGAAGATGCGGTCCATGGGGGCGAGGGCTCCTCGGGGAGATGACGGTCATGGCAGTCTGGCGGGCATGTGCGGACGGTTTGCAGCGAGTCGTGGCCCCGAGGATCTCGCAGGGCTCTTCGGCGCGGAGAAGTGGGACCCCGTGGAGACGGTGACCGAGCCGGTGGTCCCGGACTGGAACGTGGCACCGACCAAGACGGTCCAGGTCGTTCTGGAGCGCCCACTGAAAGACGCCGGGACCAGGCGTCCGGTTCGCCAGCTGCGCAATCTCACCTGGGGGCTCGTGCCGTCGTGGGCGAAGTCACCCGAGGGCGCCGCCCGGATGATCAACGCGCGCGCGGAGACGGTCCACGAGAAGCCGTCGTTCCGCCGGGCCTTCGCCGCACGGCGCTGCATCGTCCCCGCCGACGGCTATTACGAGTGGGTGACCGCGGCCGACGAGCGGCAGCTGGAGGTCGAGGGCAGGAAGAAGCGACCCCGCAAGCAGCCCTACTTCGTGACGCCCGCCGACGGTTCGGTCATGGCGTTCGCCGGACTGTACGAGTTCTGGCGGGACCCGTCACTGCCCGGCGACCACCCCAAGGCGTGGTGGGCGACCTGCACCATCGTCACGACCGAGGCCGAGACCACCCCGCTCGCGGGCCACGAGGACGGGGCGGCCGGGCCGGGGTCGCTGGCCGAGATCCATCCCCGGATGCCGCTGATGCTCACCGCGGACCGCTGGGACGACTGGCTGGATCCCGCGCGTACGGAGCCGGGCGAGCTGACCGGCCTGCTGACGCCGCCGCCCGCCGGACTGGTCCGGGCGTACCCGGTGTCGACCGCGGTCAGCAATGTTCGTAACAACGGGCCGGAGCTGCTGACAGCCCTTGAGGCCCCCGAGGAGGGCACACTCTTCTGATGTGACTCAGAGCATGATCGTGGAGAGTGTCGACACCCCGGCGGGCGAGGCCCGCATCACCTGGCATCCCGCCGCCCGCCCGCACCTCGTCATCGCGCTGGGCCACGGCGCGGGCGGTGGCATCGACGCCCGTGACCTGCAGGCCCTGGCCGTCGCGCTGCCGCAGATCGGGGTGGGCGTCGCGCTGGTCGAGCAGCCCTGGCGGGTCGCGGGGAAGAAGGTCGCCCCCGCGCCGAAGACCCTGGACGCCGGGTGGCGCGCGGTCTGGCCGGCGCTGCGCAAGCCCGGCCTGCCCGTCGTCGCGGGCGGGCGCAGTGCCGGGGCGCGGGTGGCCTGCCGGACGGCGGGGGAGCTGGGCGCCCGGGGCGTACTCGCGCTGAGCTTTCCGCTCCACCCCCCGGGCAAACCGGAGAAGTCCCGGAAGAAGGAACTGATCGGGGCCGGGGTCAGCACTCTCGTCGTCCAGGGCGGCAAGGACCCCTTCGGGAAGCCCGCCGAGTTCCCCGCGCCGGGTGAGTTCCCCCGGGGGAATCTCGAACTGGTGGAGGTCCCGGACGCCGACCACGGCTTCGCCGTCGCCAAACGCGCGGAAACCGGTCAGGAACAGGCGCTGAAGGTCATCACCGACTCCGTGGCCGGGTGGGCGGTACGCCTCGGGGAATGCTGAGCCGCAGGCCACTGTTGTGCGGGACGTCGGTACACAGAAACTTGTACGTGGAGAGGGAGTCCGTCGCATGGGTTCGACCATCTGCCCGCGCCGCCCGCAAACGTCTGACCTGGAGTGGACGGTGCTTTCAGCGGCCAGGACCCCGTCTTCCCGGGCGGCGGACGGACCGGATCGTCGTCTATCCTCCGATTCGAGTGGGTCCGCATTCGGATCCGCCACGGCGTTGGAGGAGGTGGGTCCGGTCACTGGGACCGACACAGGGACCGAAGACGGCCACGCGGAAGAGACGGCTGCCGAGCGCAACGCGCGCTTCGAGCGGGACGCCCTCGGCTACCTCGACCAGATGTACTCGGCCGCGCTGCGCATGACGCGCAATCCGGCCGATGCCGAGGACCTGGTGCAGGAGACGTACGCGAAGGCGTACGGCTCGTTCCACCAGTTCCGTGAGGGGACCAACCTCAAGGCGTGGATGTACCGCATCCTCACGAACACGTTCATCAACTCGTACCGCAAGAAGCAGCGCGAACCCCAGCGCAGTGCCGCCGAGGAGATCGAGGACTGGCAGCTCGCGCGCGCCGAGTCGCACATGTCCACCGGTCTGCGTTCCGCCGAGTCGCAGGCGCTGGACCACCTGCCCGACTCGGACGTGAAGTCCGCGCTCCAGGCGATCCCCGAAGAGTTCCGTATCGCCGTGTATCTCGCCGACGTAGAGGGCTTTGCGTACAAGGAGATCGCGGACATCATGGGAACACCCATCGGGACGGTCATGTCCCGGCTGCACCGGGGCCGCCGACAGCTGCGCGGCATGCTGGAGGACTACGCACGCGACCGCGGGCTGGTCCCCGCGGGTGCCGGAGAGTCGAACGAAGCGAAAGGTTCGGGCTCATGAGTTGCGGAGAGCCGCACGAAACGGACTGCTCCGAGGTCCTGGACCATCTCTACGAGTTCCTCGACCACGAGATGCCCGACAACGACTGCACCAAGTTCGAGGTGCACTTCGAGGAGTGCTCTCCGTGCCTGGAGAAGTACGGCCTCGAACAGGCCGTCAAGAAGCTGGTGAAGCGCTGCTGCGGCAGCGACGACGTACCGGCCGACCTGCGGTCGAAGGTGATGGGACGCATCGATCTGATCCGCTCGGGCGAGGCCGTGCCCGAGCAGGACGTGACGGTCGACGACCGTTCGGCAGCAGCTCAGGACTGACCGGCCGTACGAACGGCCTTGCCCGGCAGGGTGGTTGAGATTCCAGGAGACCGCAGCGGAGACGCTGCGGTCTCGCTGTTCCACCGCACTTCCACGGCCCCGGTCCGGTGGCACGGCCACCCCCGGGTTTGCCCGCCGGATTGTCACCCGAAGGTGCCCCTGATCCCCTGATGCGGCCCCCGGGCCGCCCCCGCGCGCCTATCCTCCCCAAACCTGTACGGACTCCGACGCCGTACGGATCCGTACGGATCCAGGAGAGGGAGGGCCGCCATGCGGGCACTGCCGCCGTCGGCGCGCGCCTGTGTCCTGTGCGCGGTGCTGGGTGCGCTCGGCTGCGCGCTGCCCGCCGTCACCGACCCGGCGACGCCCTGGCGCGCCGTCGCCCTGCTCGCCGCGGTGTACGCCGGATGCGAGCTGCTGGGGCGCCGGTCACCCGGTGGCGGCTCGTTCTTCCCCGTCCTCATCGCCGCCGCCCTGCTGCTGCCGCCCGCCGCCGCCGCGCTCGTCGCCGTACCGGGGGCGCTGCTCGGCAGGGTCGAGGACCCCCCGTACACCGTCCGCCGTATCTGGCACGCCGCGCAGCTCGCCCTCGCCGTGCGGGCCGCGGCGGAGGTTCCCGCGCTGCTCGGCGGGCTGGACCGCAGGCCCGAATTCCCGGGCGTCCTGCTGCCCGCCGTCGTCGCGGCGCTGGTCCTCTGCCTGGTGCTGACCGTCCTGGACGCCCTCGTGCGGGTGGCCGCCGAGCGGCTGCCCGTGCGGACGGCGGGCGGTGTGCGGGGGCTGCCGCGCTCGCCTGCCCCGTACGCCGTGCACGGGCTCGCCGGGGTGATGATGGCGGTGCTGTGGCGCAGCCCCTTCGGGCCGCCCGCCGCCCTGTTCGTGCTGCTGCCCATGTACATCTCCAGCTGGGTCTTCGCGCAGTACCACCGCGAGCGCGCCGCCCACCAGGCCACCATCCGGGCGCTGGTGCAGGCCGTCGACATCAAGGACCGGTACACCCGCGGGCACAGCGAACGCGTCGGCCAGGCATCGGCGATGATCGCCGGTGAACTGGGCATGGACGGCGACCGGCTGGAAGCGCTCCGCTTCGCCGGGATCCTGCACGACGTGGGGAAGCTCGGGGTGCCCACCAGGCTGCTCAGGAAGGACGGGCCGCTCACGCCCGAGGAGCGCCGGGTCATCGAGCTGCACCCCGAGTACGGGCACGAGATGGTCCGCGGCATCGGCTTCCTCGGAGAGGCACGGGCGGCGATCCTGCACCACCACGAACGGCTCGACGGCTCCGGCTATCCGTACGGCCTCTCCGGGGACCAGATCCCCGAGTTCGCCCGCGTCGTGGCCATCGCCGACGCCTTCGACGCGATGACGTCGACCCGCTCCTACCGCCGGGCCAGACCCGTCGACGCGGCGCTGCGGGAACTGCTGCGGTGCGCGGGCACGCAGTTCGACCCGGAGTTCGTCCGGGCGTTCGTCAGGGCGCTGACGCGGCACGGCTGGCACCCGGCCGTCACCGCCGACGGCCCCGACGCCCACCGGCACGGACCGCTGCCGCCCGCCCGCGCCGGGACGGACGGGACCGCGACGGCGGCCACGGCCACCGACCGGGACAGCCCCGCATGAGCGCCCGAACCCCGGCCGTCGTCGGCCTCGTCCGTGGCGCCGCCCTCCTCGTCACCGGCGTCTGCCTCGGCTGGACCCTCTGGTACGGCATCGACGACGCGGACACCGCCCTCGCCTTCGGGACGCTCGTCGCCGCGGGGGAACTCACCCGCCGCACCGGTCCGGGCAGCGAACGCGAACCCGCGCCGCTCGGGGCGGCGGGGGCCCTGGCCTACGCCCTGCTCGGCCAGAACGGCGGCCACCCCACCGGGCACGGCGTCCCCCAGGTCGTCGCCGTCGTCGTCGCGGGCGCGCTGGCCGGGGCCGTGCCCCATGTCGCACACGGCCGGGGGCCGGGCGCCGACCACATGGCCCGCCGGGTCCTCACCGTCGCCTTCGCGGCCGTCTGCTTCCAGCCCCTGTGCGGCTCCGGCCGGATCGAGGCGTGGGCGGTGCGCGGCCCCGCCTACGCCGTCGTGCTGCTGCTCCTGCTCGGCCTCACCGCCCTGTGCGACGCCGTGCTGGCCGCGGCGATGACGCACGCCCGCACCAGCTATCCGTACGGCCCGCTCCTGCGCGACGAGCTGCGCGCGCTGCTGGGCATCGGCTCGGCCGTCTGTGCCACCGGAGTCGTGATGGCGCTGGGTGTCGCGGTCGCCGGGCTGTGGGCGCTGCCCGTCTTCTCCGTACCGCTGCTGCTCACCCAGCTCTCGCTCCGCCGCTACGCACTGGTACGGACCACCTACCGCCAGACCATCACCTCGCTCGCCCGCTCCACCGAGATCGCCGGATACACCCCGCACGGCCACGCCCGCCGGGTCGCCACTCTCAGCCGGGCCGTCGGCCGCGAACTGGGCCTCTCCGAACCGGCGTTGACCGTGCTGGAGTACGCGGCGCTGATGCACGACATCGGGCAGCTGTCCCTCGTCGACCCGGTCCCCGACGGCGCCACCGCACGGCTGGAGCCGGCCGAACAGCGCCGGATCGCCCTGCTCGGCGGGGCGGTGGTCCGCCAGACCGGGGTGGACGCCGAGGTCGCCGTGATCGTGGAGCGGCAGGCGGATCCGTACCGCGACCAGCCGCTCACTGCCCGCATTGTCCGGGCTGTCAATGCGTACGAGGACCTGGCCGGGGAAAATGGAGGAGAAAGAGGTGCGGGCGGTCCGCTCAGCGCACTGGAGCGCCTGCGCCTGGGCACCGGCCACGACTACCAGCCGGAAGTCGTGGAATCCCTGGCGCGTGTGCTGTCCCGGGGCGGTGTCCCCTAGGGGCGTCCCGCCCGCGGAGGCCGCTCCTGGACCGGGTAACCAGTGGGTAATGAGCGGTGCTCCGACCGGGCATGGTTGGATGCGAAGAGAGGGCATCCGGGGGAATCGGATCCCGGGAAGCAGAGATTTTTCAGCGACCGGCAGGCGGGAATCGTGAGGATCTTCGGGAAGGTACGGCATCGGCCCTCCGCCTCGTGGCGGCAGGCCACCGACCGCGCGTTCACGCTGATCGGCGACGGTCGGTACGAGGACGCGGGGGCGCTGCTCACGCGCGCGGCCGATCTCGAACCGTGGCTGTCCGAGTCCTGGTTCAACCTGGCCCTGCTGCACAAGTTCCGGCACGACTGGGACCGGGCACGCACCGCCGGGCTGCGCGCCGTGGCGCTCCTCGACCGGCAGACCGGAGCCCCCGACTGGTGGAACGTCGGGATCGCGGCCACCGCACTCCAGGACTGGCCGCTGGCCCGCCGGGCCTGGCAGGCGTACGGGCTCAAGGTGCCCGGCGAGGCCGCGTCCAACGGCGAGCCGCTCGGCATGGACCTCGGGTCCGCCGCGGTACGGCTGTCGCCCGAGGGCGAGGCCGAGGTGGTCTGGGGCCGCAGGCTCGACCCCGCCCGGATCGAAGTGCTGTCCGTGCCGCTCCCCTCGTCCGGCAGGCGCTGGGGCGAGGTCGTCCTGCACGACGGCGTCCCGCACGGCGAGCGGGTCACCGCGGCGGGCCCCTCCTACCCGGTCTTCGACGAGATCGAGCTCTGGGCGCCGTCGCCCGTACCGACCTGGGTGGTCCTGGTGGAGGCGGCCGGTGAGGCGGACCGCGACGCCCTGGAGCAGCTCGCGGCCGACGCCGGATTCGCCGCCGAGGACTGGTCCTCCTCCGTACGGTTGCTCTGCCGGGCCTGTTCGGAGTCGCAGATGGAGAGCGACGAGGGCGACGGGGCGCAGCACCTGGACCCGCACGACCACAGCGAGCCCGGCCACCCCGGCCCGCTCGGCCACCGCACGGCCGGTGAGCTCTGGGTCGCCGAGCGGGAGTGCGGCATCGCGGCCCCGGCGGCGCTGGTGCGCGGGCTGCTCGACGGCTGGGTGGCCGACAGCCCGGACAGCCGTGAATGGCGGGACCTCGAAGAGGTCTGCTGAGCCTCTGCGCCTGTGCCGCCCGCCGATCCGCTCCCTCGCGCGGGCGGGGCCGTTAGGCTGTACGGACCGATCCGGGTTTTTGAGGAAGGCGTACGGCGGACATGTCGCAGCAGCAGACGGACCAGCAGATCAATGACGGTTTCGTCGTGGACACCGAGGACTGCGAGGAGCGCGAGGCGGCCCACCGCGCACGCGGCACCGCCCGTCCCGTCACCGTCGTGGGCCACCCCATGCTCCACCGGGAGTGCCAGGACGTCACGTCCTTCGACGGTGAGCTGGCCCAGCTGATCGACGACATGTTCGCCAGCCAGAAGGCCGCCGAGGGCGTGGGCCTGGCCGCGAACCAGATCGGTGTCGACCTCAAGGTCTTCGTCTACGACTGCCCGGACGACGACGGCAACCGCCACACCGGCGTCGTCTGCAACCCGGTGCTCGTCGAGCTCCCGGCCGACCGCCGCCGCCTCGACGACTCCAACGAGGGCTGCCTCTCCGTCCCCACGGCGTACGCCTCGCTGGCCCGCCCCGACTACGCCGAGGTCTCCGGCCAGGACGCCGAGGGCAACCCGATCAAGGTGCGCGGCACCGGCTACTTCGCCCGCTGCCTCCAGCACGAGACCGACCACCTGTACGGCTACCTGTACATCGACCGCCTGTCGAAGCGCGACCGCAAGGACGCGCTCCGACAGATGGAAGAGGGCACTCCGCGCTACGAGACCGTCGAGAACCTCTGACCCTGCAGCGACTGCACCGCGGCGCCGTCGGAGGCCCGCTCGCCGATGGCGAGCTGGGAGATGGCGTTGCGGACGGTCAGCCCGCCGGCCGAACTCTCCAGCTGCCAGCGCTGGGTGCGTGAGGCGGCCGAGCAGGTGGCCACGGACAGCTCGGAGCCGACCTCCAGCGGTGCCCCGGTGTGCAGCTCGCCCCGGTTGTCCTCCAGGCACTGGCCGGTGGTGGCCGACGTCAGCGTGTAGTAGCCGTCGGCGGTGGCCTTCAGCGTCCAGGCCGCGGTGGCGTCACTGCCGAACACGACGCCCGAACCGGCCCCCGGGGCAAGGGTCTTGTGGCCCTTGGCGGTCAGCTCGTACGTGCCGTCGGCGACCGGCGTACGGTCGGTGTTCGCCCAGCCCGGAGCGTGCCCGATCTTCTTCGCCAGCGCCTCGAAACCGGCGTACGTCGGGCTCGGCTTCGGCCCGCCCCAGGTCGCCTGCGCGATGAACCGCAGCGGCATGAAGGTCTTCGCCTCGACCTCGTTCTCGGTCTCGGCCGCGGCGCTGTCCGGCCAGAGCGAGATCTTCGCGCCGGTCAGGTTCGCGGACTTCGACGCCAGGGTCTCGCCGTCGAACTCCAGGGGCGTCCAGTTGCTGTCGTACAGCTGCTGGGTCTGTGTCGTGTAGCCGCCGCGCACGAGGTAGAGCGCGTACGCGGAGTTCATCACGGGCCGGCCCTCGGCGATGAGCTGGGACGGCTTCTCGATGGTGCCGCCGCTGATCCAGTGCTCGACGGTGATGTCACGGTCCAGCGGGACGACCGAGTTCTTGCCGGTCAGCCCGTCGTTCCAGATGCGCAGCGGGTGTCCGCCCGCCTTCACATGGGCGTTGACCTGGTTGATGAAGTCGGTGAAGAGGTCGTCCGGGGTGGCGCCGGCGCCCAACCGCTTCACCGCCTCGGTCTGCAGCTGCGGGTAGTCGGGGTACGCGGAGCCGATCATGTACTCGTCCCCGCCCATGTGCCACTGCTTGGCCCCCCAGGCCTTCAGCGCCTCGTCGACGAGCGAGGTGTAGTACGTCAGCGCCTCGGGCTTGGAGATGTCCAGCCGGGTCGGGGACGGCACCCCGTTCTTGTCCTTGAGCTGGAGCTCGGGGTGGTTCTGCAGGTACGGGTCGATGTGGCCCGGGGAGTTGATCTCGGGGACCAGCTCGATGTGGTATTTCGCGGCCAGCGCGGCCAGCTGTTTGACCTCCGCCTTGGTGTAGTAGCCCCAGAACGCGGACTTCGGGTCGACGTCGCTCTTGACCTTGGCCTCGATCCAGAGCTGGTTGAGCTTCTGCGAGGCCATGTCCTTCATCAGCCGCTCGAACCACGGGATTGACACGTGGATGTAGCAGGCGCAGACGCCGGCGCCGCGCTCGCGGTAGGCGGGGATGTCGGTGGCGGAGCCACGGGCCGCCTGCCTGTCGTCGTTCAGGAGCTGGAGCACGGTCCGGGTCCCGTAGAAGACACCGGTCGAGGTGGCGGCGGTGACGGTGACCCGGTCACCCACCGAGATGCGGTAGCCCTCGTTCCCCAACTGGTCCTTGAGGGACGGCTTCTCGGCCAGGACGACATCGCCGTTCCTGGCCCTGCCGTGGGTGACCGGGTGGTGTCCGGTGAGTTCGCCGCCGAAGCGGGCGGCGTCGGTGTCCGTACGGTGGTCCGTCCCCTCCAGCACGATGCGCGCGCGGTCGGCCAGCGTGAACTGGCCCGCCTCGCCGTGCCATTCGCTCAGCGCGGGCAGCACCTCGGGCGGCGCCGCGTCGGCGGCGCTCCGGGCTGCCGCGCTCTGCACAGGCAGCACCGCGGCACACAGAGCGGCCACCGCGGCCACCGCCACCGTGCCTCTTCTTGCCATCCGCATGATCGTCCACGTCCTTCCGTAGGCTGGTGCCCCGACCTTCGCGGCGGACGAGCGGGGTGTCCATGGACGGGAGTCCCACACGGTTGGACAGAACTGACGTGTGACGTCGGATGGTTGGCGGTCCGGTCCGGGTCCGGTGCGGGCGGACGGGGACCGTCCTCCGGCATCTCCGAGTGCACCTACCCTGAGCTCGCCAGAGGAAGTATCAAGGAGGGGACATGCGCAGAACTGCGCTGTTGACCGCGGCATCCGGTGCCGTGGTTCTAGGGGTACTGGGGACCACGGCGGCTCACGCCGAGGGCAAGGGTGACATCAGGGTCACCAGAACCGTGGTGAACAACGGAGGCAACGTCATCGTGGGGGTGCATGACGTCAAGACCTTCCCGATCGCCTTCACGGTCAAGGACAAATCCGGGGTGAAGGGCCTCAGCCACGCCAGCGTCTTCAACACGAAGAACGGCTATGGCCCCGTGGACCTGACCGCGAACAGCTGTCACAAGTCGAACAGCACGACATCCGTCTGCACCGCGACCTTCCAGGCGCACCCGTCCTGGTTCAAGTCGTCCGTGGACATCGACCCCAACGACCTCGCCGGTACCTGGCAGGTCAACGCCACTGTCCAGGCGAAGGACGGCGACTACTGGATCCATGACAGCCTCGCGCACTTCGACTTCAAGCGCGCGTCGACTCTCACCACGGACGCCACTCCCGAGCCCGTCACCAAGGGCGGCAAGCTCACCGTCAAGGGCAAGCTCGCGCGGGCCAATTGGAACGATCTCAAGTACCACGGCTACACGAGGCAGGACGTGAAGCTTCAGTTCAAGAAGACCGGGGCGTCCTCGTACGCCACGGTCAAGACGGTGAAGACCAGCTCCACGGGCACCCTGAGCACCACGGTCACGGCGACAGCCTCGGGCACCTGGCGCTGGAATTTCTCCGGTACGCACACGACGATGGCGATCACCTCTGCCGGTGACACGGTGAAACTGCGTTAGTACCTGTCCGGGCGCGCCCGCTGGTGATGCGGGCGCGCCTCCCCCTCCGGCCGGAATCAGATACTAGAAATCGTCGTCGAAGGAGACCGACCCCTCGACCGCGACCTGGTAGGCCGACGGCCGGCGCTCGAAGAAGTTCGTCAGTTCCTGGACGCCCTGGAGCTCCATGAAGGAGAACGGGTTCTCCGAGCCGTACACCGTCGGGAAGCCCAGCCGGGCCAGCCGCTGGTCGGCGACGCACTGCAGGTACTCCCGCATCGACTCGGTGTTCATGCCCGGCAGGCCGTCACCGCACAGGTCCCGGCCGAACTGCAGCTCCGCCTCGACGGCTTCCCGCATCATGTCGGTGACCTGCTGCTGGAGCGCTTCGTCGAAGAGTTCCGGCTCCTCCTTGCGGACCGTGTCCACGACCTCGAACGCGAAGTTCATGTGCATGGTCTCGTCGCGGAAGACCCAGTTGGTCCCCGTCGCCAGACCGTGCAGCAGACCCCGCGAGCGGAACCAGTACACGTACGCGAAGGCGCCGTAGAAGAACAGCCCCTCGATGCACGCGGCGAAGCAGATCAGGTTCAGCAGGAAACGGCGGCGGTCCGCCTGCGTCTCCAGCCGGTCGATCTTCTCGACCGAGTCCATCCACTTGAAGCAGAACTGCGCCTTCTCGCGGATGGAGGGGATCTCCTCGACCGCGTCGAAGGCCGCGGCGCGGTCGTCCGGGTCGGGAAGGTAGGTGTCGAGCAGCGTCAGATAGAACTGGACGTGCACGGCCTCCTCGAACAGCTGCCGCGACAGATACAGCCGCGCCTCGGGGGAGTTGATGTGCTTGTAGAGGGTGAGCACCAGGTTGTTGGAGACGATCGAGTCGCCCGTCGCGAAGAACGCGACCAGCCGGCCGATCATGTGCTGCTCACCCGGGCTGAGCTTCGCGAGGTCCGCCACGTCCGAGTGGAGGTCGACCTCCTCCACCGTCCAGGTGTTCTTGATCGCGTCGCGGTAGCGCTCGTAGAAGTCCGGGTAACGCATCGGGCGCAGCGTCAGTTCGAAGCCCGGATCGAGCAGGTTCTTCTGGGAGTTGGCGGAATCGGTGCTCATTACTGGCAGGCCTCGCAGGACTCGGGGTTCTCAAGGGAGCAGGCGATCGCGTCCGCGTCGGCGACCGGGGCGGCGGGAGCCTGCTGTGCGGGAATGGGGGCGGCGGCGGCGCGCGCGATCCGGGTCGCCGGGCGCGAGCGCAGGTAGTACGTCGTCTTCAGCCCCTGCTTCCAGGCGTACGCGTACATCGAGGAGAGCTTCCCGATGGTCGGCGTCTCCAGGAAGAGGTTCAGCGACTGGCTCTGGTCGAGGTACGGCGTACGGGCCGCCGCCATGTCGATCAGGCCGCGCTGCGGGATCTCCCACGCGGTGCGGTACAGCGCCCGCACCTCCGCGGGGATCCAGCTGAACCCCTGCACCGAGCCGCTGGCTTCGCGCAGCGCCTCGCGGGACTGCGCGTCCCAGACGCCCAGTTCCTTCAGCTCGTTCACCAGGTACGCGTTGACCTGGAGGAATTCACCCGAGAGCGTCTCGCGCTTGAAGAGGTTGGAGACCTGCGGCTCGACGCACTCGTACACCCCGGCGATCGACGCGATCGTCGCGGTCGGCGCGATGGCGAGGAGCAGCGAGTTGCGCATGCCGGTCTTCGCGATCCGGGCGCGCAGCGCGTCCCAGCGCGCGGGCCAGGCAGGCTCGGTGTCGAAGTGGTCGGGGTGCAGCACACCCTGAGCCGAACGCGTCTTCTCCCAAGCGGGGAGCGGGCCACTGCGCTCCGCGAGGTCGCAGGACGCCTCGTAGGCGGCGAGCATGATCCGCTCGGAGATCCGGGTGGAGAGCGCCCTCGCCTGCGGGGAGTCGAAGGGCATCCGCAGCTTGAAGAAGACGTCCTGGAGACCCATCAGACCCAGGCCCACCGGACGCCACTTGGCGTTGGAGCGGCCCGCCTGGTCGGTCGGGTAGAAGTTGATGTCCACGACCCGGTCGAGGAAGGTGACCGCGGTGCGGACGGTCTCGTCGAGGCGCTCCCAGTCCATGGAGTCACCGGAGACGAACGCGGCGACGTTCACCGAGCCGAGGTTGCAGACGGCGGTCTCACCGTCGTTCGTCACCTCCAGGATCTCGGTGCAGAGGTTCGACGAGTGGACGACCGAGCCGGGCTCCGCGGTCTGGTTGGCCGTACGGTTCGACGCGTCCTTGAAGGTCATCCAGCCCTGGCCGGTCTGCGCGAGGGTCCGCATCATGCGGCCGTACAGCTCCCGGGCCTGGATGGTCTTCTGCGCCAGCCCGTCGGCCTCGGCCTTGCGGTACGCCGCGTCGAACGCGTCCCCCCACAGGTCGACGAGGTCGGGCACGTCGGCGGGGGAGAACAGCGACCAGGTGCCGTCCGCGTCGACCCGGCGCATGAACTCGTCCGGCACCCAGTGCGCCAGGTTGAGGTTGTGCGTACGCCGGGCGTCCTCACCCGTGTTGTCGCGCAGCTCCAGGAACTCCTCGATGTCGGAGTGCCAGGTCTCCAGGTAGACGGCCGCGGCGCCCTTGCGCCGGCCGCCCTGGTTCACCGCGGCGACCGAGGCGTCCAGCGTCTTGAGGAAGGGGACGATCCCGTTGGAGTGCCCGTTGGTGCCGCGGATGAGCGAACCGCGGGAGCGGATGCGGGAGTACGAGAGGCCGATGCCGCCCGCGTGCTTCGAGAGGCGCGCGACCTCGTGGTAGCGGCCGTAGATCGAGTCCAGCTCGTCCAGCGGCGAGTCCAGCAGGTAGCAGGAGGACATCTGCGGGTGCCGGGTGCCCGAGTTGAAGAGCGTGGGGGAGGAGGGCAGGTAGTCGAGGCGGCTCATCAGCCCGTACAGCGCGGCGACCTCGTCCAGGGCGCGTACCGAGTCGTCCTCGGCCAGACCGCAGGCGACCCGCAGCATGAAGTGCTGGGGCGTCTCGATGACCTGGCGGGTCAGCGGGTGACGCAGCAGGTAGCGGCTGTACAGGGTGCGCAGCCCGAAGTAGCCGAAGCGGTCGTCGGCCGCGGTGTCGATCAGGGCGTCGAGCCGGGCGGCGTGCAGGGTGACGAAGCCGGCCGTGCGATCCCCGATCAGGCCCTCCCGGTGCCCGACGCCGACCGAGGCGGAGAAGGACACCGCGCCCTGCCCGGCCGCCTCGTCCGCGATGGACCGGGTGAGCAGCCGGGCGGCGAGCCGCGAGTACGCGGGGTCCTCGGAGATCAGACCGGC
This sequence comes from Streptomyces sp. A 4/2, assembly GCF_940670765.1. Classification (GTDB taxonomy): domain Bacteria; phylum Actinomycetota; class Actinomycetes; order Streptomycetales; family Streptomycetaceae; genus Streptomyces. Next base: position 452,063 of record NZ_CALNVW010000002.1, on the reverse strand, counting down.
TGCCGCCTCGGTGGCCAGCTCACGCAGCTCGGCCTCGTCCGACGTGGCGTTGCGCCCGCGCAGCGCGGCGGCGGCGACCTTGCCGGGGTCGGTGTCGGTGAGGTCGGCGGTGAGGTCGGTCAGGGTCCGCAGCAGTACGGTTCCCGGGGCGTCCGTCACCTGTTCTGCGGCAGGTGCGGTGGGCGCGATGGTCACGGTGCGCTCTCCCTCGCTCGGCTGGGGGCCGGCGGGAGGCACGGGTGCGTACGGGCACAGCGAAGAGCAGCACACCGCACAGCATCCGCAGGCCCAACCGCGAGGCCCGGACGTGTCTCATCCGGATCGGTCGAGCCGGATGCGCGGTCGGCAGGTCCTCGGACTCCACGGTGCGCAAAAGCGCACTGATCACACCGTTGCGGGACAGTTCCGGATTCGCACCGGATTCCCCTGCGACGACAGCGAGGATGAGCATACATGTGGGGGCCGCTCGATATCGCACCCCCCATATGTTGTGTCGTGTCCGTTCAGGACCCCCGGACGTACGGGACCGGAGAGCGCCTGGGATCGGCTCTCAGGGGCCTCTCAGGAGTCCGTACGAAGCCCGGTCGCACGGGAATCCGGTGAGCCCCCACCCATGGCCGCCGGGTCGGCGGAACGAGCCCTGAGACCCCCTCGGAGGCCTTCGCCGCGCGCGGGCCCGGGGATACAGCGGAAGGGCCGCCGCGCCTCCCCGGGGGAGAGGCGCGGCGGCCCTCATGCGGCCTGCCGGTCGGTCTCAGTGACCGCCGGGGGCGCCGACGGTGGCCGGCGGGAGGTCGACCTGTACGTCCTCGTCGCCGGCGTCCGCCGTGTAGTCCTCCGGCGAGGTCTCGTCGATGCCGGCCGGGGCCTTGACCGCGTTGAGCACGACCGTCAGCACCAGCGTCACCACCACGTTCAGCACGAACGCGGTCAGCCCGATGTAGCCGATCTGGCCGATGCCCGGGATCTCCTTGGAGGAGCCGCCGAAGTGCGCCTGCGTCGGGCTCGCCACGCCGTACGCGGCCAGCGTCCCGTACGCCATGCCGACCGCCCAGCCCGCGAGCAGCGCCCAGCGGTGGAACCACCGGGTGAACAGCCCGCCGACCAGTGCCGGCATCGTCTGGAGGATCCAGATGCCGCCGAGGAGCTGGAAGTTGATCGCGACGGTCGGGTCCATGGCGAGGACGAAGAGCAGCGCGCCGACCTTCACCACGAGCGAGACCAGCTTGGAGACCTTGGCCTCCTGGGCGGGTGTCGCCTCCGGTTTGATGAAGTCCTTGTAGATGTTGCGGGTGAAGAGGTTCGCCGCCGCGATGGACATGATCGCCGCGGGAACCAGCGCGCCGATGCCGATGGCGGCGAAGGCCACCCCCGCGAACCAGTCGGGGAACATGTTCTCGAAGAGCTGCGGGATCGCCAGCTGTCCGTTCTTCACCTTGACCCCGGCGGCGATCGCCATGAAGCCGAGCAGCGCGAGCAGCCCCAGCATCAGCGAGTACAGCGGCAGGATCGCGGTGTTGCGCCGGATCACATTGCGGCTGCGCGAGGAGAGCGTCGCGGTGATCGAGTGCGGATACATGAACAGCGCGAGCGCCGAGCCGAGCGCGAGCGTCGCGTACCCCCACTGACCCGCGGCGCCCGGCGCCAGCGCGCCGCGTGGCTTGCCCGTCGCCGGGTTGGTCTGCGCGAACGCGTCACCGGCCTTGGCGAAGATGTCATGGAAGCCGCCCAGCTTCATCGGGATGTAGATGATCGCCACCAGGATGACCAGGTAGATCAGCCCGTCCTTGACGAAGGCGATCAGCGCGGGGGCGCGCAGCCCGGAGGAGTAGGTGTACGCCGCCAGCACCGCGAAGGCGAGCAGCAGCGGGAGGTCCTTGACGAACCAGTTGCTGCCCTCGCCGCCGACGCCCATCACGTCCAGCACGGCCTGGATGCCGACGAGTTGCAGGGCGATGTACGGCATGGTCGCGAGGATGCCGGTGACCGCGACCGCCAGCGAGAGCCCCTTGGAGCCGAACCGGCCGCGGACGAAGTCCGATGTCGTCACGTAGCCGTGCTTGTGCGAGACGGACCACAGACGCGGCAGGAAGGTGAAGATCAGCGGGTAGACCAGGATCGTGTACGGCACGGCGAAGAAGCCCGCCGCGCCCGCCGCGTAGACGGCGGCCGGGACGGCGACGAAGGTGTACGCCGTGTAGAGGTCACCGCCGAGCAGGAACCAGGTGACCCAGGTGCCGAACGACCGTCCGCCCAGGCCCCATTCGTCCAGGGTGGCGGCGTTCTCGGCGCGGCGCCAGCGCGCGGCCAGGAAGCCGACGACCGTGACGGCCACGAAGAAGAAGATGAAGACGCCGAGCGCGACTCCGTTCACACCGTCCTTCATGCGGACGCACCTCCCTTGCGGGCGCGCTGGTCACGCTGCCACAGCTTGTACGCGATCATCGTCAGCGCGGTCGAGATGAGGACCCAGAGCATCTGGTACCAGTAGAAGAACGGGATGCCGATGAACGCCGGGTCCACCTTCGCGTACGAACCGACCCACAGCATGGCGACAAAGGGTGCGATCAGGCATACCGCGATGATCACGCGCACCGGCGTGATCACCGCTCGTTTCTCGGGCGTGGCAGGCATGGTGGGCATGGTGCGGTCCGTCCCCTCGCTGAGCACCTCGTCGTGCAATGCGCAGGAAATCTAGGGGGAGGGATTCCGGCAGCGGAACCCCCGTCCGCATACCGGAACGACAACACCGTTGAATTCAGGGGAATTCAACGGTGGTCGGCCACCGGCGGACCCGTTCCTTCCTGTGCTGACGCAAGGACGTTAGGACAGGACGGGGGCTCGCGCCACACCTCTGCGAACAGCGGCCGGTCTCAGCCGTTCGGCCGCTGCAGTCGCGCGAGGAACTTGTACCGGTCGCCCCGGTACACGGAGCGCACCCACTCCACCGGCTCGCCCCGCTCGTCGATCGAGTGGCGCGAGAGCATCAGCATCGGCAGGCCGACGTCCGTACCGAGCAGCCCGGCCTCGCGCGGGGTGGCCAGGGAGGTCTCGATCGTCTCCTCGGCCTCGGCCAGCCGGACGTCGTACACCTCCGACAGCGCGGTGTAGAGCGAGGTGTACTTCACCAGTGAACGGCGCAGCGCGGGGAAGCGCTTCGCCGACAGGTGGGTCGTCTCGATGGCCATCGGCTCACCGCTCGCCAGCCGCAGCCGCTCGATCCGCAGCACCCGCCCGCCCGCTGTGATGTCCAGCAGCCCGGCCAGCGAGCCGTCGGCGGTGACATAGCCGATGTCGAGCAGCTGGGAGGTGGGTTCGAGTCCCTGGGCCCGCATGTCCTCGGTGTACGAGGTGAGTTGGAGGGCCTGCGAGACCTTGGGCTTGGCGACGAAGGTGCCCTTGCCCTGGATCCGTTCCAGGCGGCCCTCCACGACCAGCTCCTGGAGCGCCTGGCGCACGGTCGTGCGCGAGGTGTCGAACTCGGCGGCCAGGGTCCGCTCCGGCGGTACCGGGGTACCGGGCGGCAGGGTCTCCGTCATGTCGAGCAAATGCCGCTTGAGGCGGTAGTACTTGGGCACCCGTGCGGTACGTCCCGGCGCTGCGGCCTCGGTCCCGCTGCTTCCCCCGTCGGTACTCATCGCCAGCCTTCCCGAGTGCTGCGCTGCTGCCGTCACCGGCTCCTCCGTCTGTCGCGGCTCACATGGTGGCACGGTCCGGTCACGGGTCGTCGCCCTCCCTCAGGTGTCGGTCCGATAACGGACACGACAGCCTTCTTATACACCCTTGACACCCCCATAGGTCTAGGCCAAGCTCCGAGTACTGGTCTAAACCATTAAAGACCAGGTCCCAGCCCCACGGGCAGTACCTGTCGCACTTGTTGTGGCGAACGGCGTTCTCGGGTGGTGGGGGGAAGTTCTTGCATCCCTGAGGAGGGTGTCGTGAAGCGCGGACTCATCGCGGCGATCGGTGTAGCGGCAATGCTGGCCAGTGTTGCGGCCTGTGGCTCTGACAACGATAAGGACAGCAGCAAGAAGGCGGGGGCCGACGGTTACAAGGGGCAGACCCTGACCGTCTGGACCATGTCGGGGTCGAACCCTCCCGGGTGGACGAAGACGGTCCAGGCCGAGTTCGAGAAGAAGACCCAGGCCAAGCTGAACATCCAGGTCCAGGACTGGAACGGGATCCAGCAGAAGATCACCACGTCCCTCTCGGAGTCGAACCCGCCGGACGTCCTGGAGATCGGCAACACGCAGACCCCGGCGTACGCGAAGACCGGCGGCCTGGCCGACCTGGGCGATCTGAAGAGCGAGATCGGCGGCTCCTGGGCCGACGCGGTCAACAAGCCCTCCATCTACGAGGGCAAGCAGTACGCGCTGCCGTGGTACATCGGCAACCGCGTCGTGATGTACAACAAGAAGATCTTCAAGGACGCGGGCATCACCACGACCCCGAAGACGCGCGCCGAGCTCTTCAAGGACTTCGACGCCATCAAGAAGCAGGGCAAGGCCGAGCCCATCTACCTGCCCGGCCAGAACTGGTACTTCTTCGACGGTCTGCTCGTCGGCAAGGGCGTCGAGCCGGTGAAGAAGGAAGGCGACAAGTACGTCTCCAACCTCGCCGACCCGAAGGTCGCCGAAGCCATGGACGTGTACAAGCAGTACCAGTCCTACTCCAAGGCCCCCAAGGACAAGGACGAGGCCACCCCGCAGCAGGCCGAGGTCTTCGCCAAGGGCAAGACCGGCGCGATCATCGCGATGGGCTACGAGGCCGGTACCGCCCTCAAGGCCAACCCGAAGCTCAAGGACGACATCGGCTTCTTCACCATCCCCGGTGAGACCGCCGACAAGCCCGAGGGCGTCTTCCTCGGCGGGTCCAACTTCGCCGTTGCCGCGGGCAGCAAGAAGCAGGATCTCGCCAAGGAGTTCCTGAAGATCGCGCTCTCCGAGAAGAACGACGGCGCGCTCATCAAGGAGGCCGGCTGGTCGCCGAAGGGCGCCGACCAGCAGAAGTACACCGTGGGCCAGCCCGCCGCGGAGGCTGCCGGTCCGGCTTCGGCCAAGTCCGGTGGCACCACGCCGCTGATCCCCGAGTGGGCACCGGTCGAGAACCCGCCGAACCCGATCAAGACCTACATGACGCTGGTTCTGCAGGGGAAGTCCCCTGCGGAGGCTGCCAAGTCGGTCGAGGCGGACCTCGACAAGCGTCTCAGCCAGCAGCAGTAGGCACCCGTAGTAGCAGCGCGTGACGGGGCGGGGCGGCGGGCCCACCAGCCCGCCGCCCCGGCGTCGCGCTTCGTCCTTGTACGGCTTTGTTGGAAGTGATGGCGAGCATGGCAGTGCAGACCAATCCGGCGGATGTGCACCAGGGGGCCGGACCCCGCGGGCAGGCGGACGGGGGGCAGGAGCGCAGGCGGACCAGACGCCTGGGCGCGGCCCCCTACCTGTTGATGCTCCCGGCTCTCGCGGTGACCGCGTTGTTCCTCGGCTGGCCGCTGGTGAAGAACGCCATGCTGTCGTTCCAGAACCTCAACATGGGGCAGCTGATCCAGCATGTGACCGAGTGGAACGGCATCCAGAACTACAAGGACGTCCTCGGCGGCGAGGACTTCTGGCGGGTCACCCTCCGCACGATCGTCTTCACGGCCGCCAACGTCGTCCTGATCATGGTGATCGGCACCCTGATCGGACTGCTGCTCGCCCGGCTCGGCAAGAAGATGCGCCTGACGCTGATGCTCGGCCTGGTGCTCGCCTGGGCGATGCCGGTCGTCGCGGCCTCCACCGTCTACCAGTGGCTGTTCGCGCAGCGCTTCGGCGTCGTCAACTACGTGCTCGACAAGCTCGGCTGGCACTCGATGGCCGACTACGCCTGGACCGGGTCGCAGCTCTCCACCTTCTTCGTGGTCACCCTGCTGATCGTCTGGCAGTCGATACCGTTCGTGGCGATCAACCTCTACGCCGCGACGACGACCATCCCCAAGGAGCTGTACGAAGCCGCCTCGCTCGACGGCGCCGGCGTCTGGAAGAGCTTCACCTCGGTGACCTTCCCGTTCATGCGGCCCTTCCTGTACGCCACGACCTTCCTCGAGGTGATCTGGGTCTTCAAGTCCTTCGCGCAGCTCTTCACGCTGAACGAGGGCGGGCCGAACCGGCTCACCGAGACCCTGCCCGTGTACGCCTTCGTCGAAGGCGTCGGCAACCAGCACTACGGCATGGGCGCGGCGATCTCGCTGCTCACCATCCTGATCATGCTGGGCCTCACCTCGTACTACCTCCGCATCGTTCTCAAGCAAGGGGAGGACGAGCTGTGAAGCGCTCACTGCTCGGCCGCATCTGGCCCAACGCGACGGCGATCATCCTCTTCCTCGGGCTGATCTTCCCCGTCTACTGGATGTTCAGCACGGCGTTCAAGCCGACCGGGGACATCATCAGCGAGACCCCGGTGTGGTTCCCGACGAACGTCACGCTGGACCACTTCAAGACCGCTGTCGACGCCCCGAACTTCTGGCGCATGGTCGGCAACTCGCTGACCGTCACCGTGGTCTCGGTCCTGCTGTCGCTGCTGATCGCGCTCTTCGCGTCCTTCGCGCTCGCCCGCATGCGGTTCAAGGGCCGCAAGGGCATGATCGTGATCTTCATGCTCGCGCAGATGGCCCCCTGGGAGGTCATGGTCATCGCGGTCTACATGCTGGTCCGCGACGCGGACATGCTCAACAGCCTGGTCCCGCTGACCCTCTTCTACATGATCATGGTGCTGCCCTTCACCGTCCTGACGCTGCGCGGCTACGTCGCCGCCGTGCCGAAGGAGCTGGAGGAGTCCGCCATGGTCGACGGCTGCAGCCGCCCGCAGGCCTTCGTCAAGGTGATCCTGCCGCTGCTCGCCCCCGGGCTGATGGCCACCTCGCTCTTCGGTTTCATCACCGCGTGGAACGAATTCCCGCTGGTTCTCATCCTGAACAAGGAGCCCGGCGCGAAGACGCTTCCGCTCTGGCTCTCCCAGTTCCAGAGCCTGTTCGGTGACGACTGGGGTGCGACCATGGCGGCCTCGTCCATCTTCGCCATCCCGATCCTGATCCTCTTCGTCTATCTCCAGCGCAAGGCGGTCAGTGGTCTCACCTCCGGTGCAGTGAAGGGATAACGCCGTTCCATGACCACCATCACCACGGGTACGGACACACTCACCCGCGACGCGCTCGCCGTCCTCCAGCCCGGCTTCACCGGCACCACGCCGCCCGACTGGCTGCTGCGCAGGATCGGCGAAGGACTGGCGTCCGTCGGCCTGTTCGGCCGGAACATCGCCTCGGCCCCGCAACTCGCCGCGCTCACCGCCCGGTTGCGGGAGGAGCGCGACGACATCCTCGTCGCGATCGACGAGGAGGGCGGCGACGTCACCCGCCTCGAAGTGCGCAGCGGGTCCTCCTTCCCCGGCAATCTCGCGCTCGGCGCGGTCGACGACCCGGAGCTGACCAGGGCCGTCGCCCACGAACTGGGCCGGCGTCTCGCCGAGTGCGGCGTCAACCTCAACTGGGCGCCGTCCGCCGACGTCAACTCGAACCCGGACAATCCAGTCATAGGTGTACGGTCCTTCGGTGCCGACACCGCACTCGTCGCCCGGCACACCGCCGCGTACATCGAGGGCCTCCAGGCCGCCGGTGTCGCGGCCTGCACCAAGCACTTCCCCGGCCACGGCGACACCGCCGTCGACTCGCACCACGCGCTGCCCCGCATCGACGTGGACCTGGAGACGCTGCACGCCCGCGAACTGGTGCCGTTCCGGGCCGCGATCGCCGCGGGTTCCAAATCCGTCATGAGTGCGCATATCCTGCTTCCCGCACTCGACCGCGAGCGCCCCGCGACGCTGAGCCCGCAGATCCTCACCGGGCTGCTGCGTCAGGAGCTCGGGTACGAGGGGCTGATCGTCACCGACGGCATGGAGATGCAGGCCATCGCGTCGACGTACGGCATCGAACGCGGCAGCGTCCTCGCCGTCGCGGCGGGAGCCGACGCCATCTGCGTGGGCGGCGGCCTCTGTGACGAGCAGACCGTGCTGCGCCTGCGCGACGCGCTGGTGGCGGCGGTACGGGCAGGAGATCTGCCCGAGGAACGGCTGGCGGACGCAGCCGCGCGCGTACGTGCGCTCGCGGCGTGGACCCGCCAGGCCAGGGGGGCTTCGGAGCCGGGCGCGGCTGCACAGGAGGGGACCGCGCCCGGCACCGGCATCGGACTCACGGCGGCCCGCCGGGCGCTGAAGGTCACCCCGGGCGCCGAATACCGGCCGCTGACCTCGGCCCCGTACGTCGCGGCCTTCACGCCGGTGGCCAACATCGCGGTCGGCGACGAGACCCCGTGGGGCATCGCCGCGGAACTGGCGGCGCTGCTGCCGGGCACCGGGACGGGGACGTACGACGCGACCGCGTCGGTCGACGCGGTGCTGGCCGCCGCCGGGGAGCGCCGGATCGTCGCGGTCGTCCGTGACGTCCACCGGCACCCCTGGATGGCCGCCGCGCTCGACGGCCTGCTGGCGGTGCGTGCCGACACGGTCGTGGTCGAGATGGGCGTCCCGCGGGCCGAGCCGCGCGGGGCGCTCCACATCGCCACCCACGGGGCCGCCCGGGTCTGCGGGCGCGCGGCGGCGGAGGTCGTCGCGGGCACGGCTCCGCGGTAACCGGACACCGGGCCCAACCGGGCACGGAGAAGGGCCGGGCACCCCGCACGGGGTGCCCGGCCCTTCTCGTACGCCCGTGTGGCTACAGGCCCTGCCACTCCGGCTTCGACGCGAACGTCGCGCGGAAGTAGTCGGCCAGCTTCAGCTTCGACGCCGCGGCCTCGTCGACGACCACCGTGGCGTGCGGGTGCAACTGGAGCGCCGAGGCGGGCACCAGCGCGGCCACCGGGCCCTCGACGGTCTGTGCCACGGCCTCCGCCTTGCCCTCACCGGTGGCGAGCAGCACCACGTGGCGGGCCTCCAGGATGGTGCCGATGCCCTGGGTCACGACGTGGTGCGGTACCTGGTCGATGTCACCGTCGAAGAACCGGGCGTTGTCGATCCGGGTCTGCTCGGTGAGGGTCTTGATACGGGTGCGCGAAGCGAGCGAGGAGCAGGGCTCGTTGAAGCCTATGTGCCCGTCGGTGCCGATGCCCAGGAGCTGGAGATCGACGCCCCCGGCCTCGGCGAGCGCCCGGTCGTACGCGGCGCAGGCCGCCGGGATGTCGTCGGCGGAGCCGTCGGGGCCCATGAAGGAGGACTCGGTCAGACCGAGCGGTTCGACGACCTCGCGCAGCACCACGGAGCGGTACGACTCGGGGTGCCCGGCCGGCAGGCCGACGTACTCGTCGAGCTGGCAGATGCGGGCCCGCGCGGCGTCGACGGCCTTGGCCTTCACCTTGGCGGCCAGCGCTTCGTAGACGGGCAGCGGGGTCGAGCCGGTGGCGACACCGAGCAGAGCGTCGGGCTTGCGGCGCAGCAGGCCGGCCATGGCCTCCGCGATGACTTCGCCGCCTGCCTTGGCGTCCGGGACGATGACAACTTCCACGCTGGGCCTGCCGATCTGGAGAGTGCAAACATGTGGTATAGACCAATCTAGCAGAGCTGCCTGCTCCGTCCGGCGGTTCCGTCCCCCCTCACTCCCATGGTCGACGGGGCACAGCCGGTACGCACACGGAACGGCGGTACGGAGGCTCCCGGGCGCTCCAGCGGGTACGCCGGCTGGAGGCGCGGGGTTCGAGGACCCGGACGCGCCACGGGCACCGGCCACGATGACGGAGATCCGCCCGGCACCGGGCGGGGCGAGCACGGCTGACTGCGGGCCGCGGCGCCAGGCCGGTCGGGACCCTCGGCCCGTCCGTCCGGCACCGCAGCCCTCAGCTGCCTCGGCCGTCGGGTGTGCGGTTCCCGGCGACCGTGAAGAGGACTTGGCGCAGTCAGGGCAGAGAGCGCCGCGTACCTCGTCCCCGCTCTCCTGTGCGGGGAGAGCGGAAGTCTCTGCCTGCACATTGTGGACTAGACCATTCTCGGATGTCCATGCGTACGACGAGGAGAATGTGAACGTGGACGCGGCGGGTACGCTCGCACCCGTGCCCTCCATGAACGACCTCGTCCGCCAGCACACCGCTCTGAGCGATACCGACCTCGAGTGGCTCCACCTGCTGGTCTCGGAGTGGCAGCTGCTCTCCGACCTGTCCTTCGCCGACCTCGTGCTGTGGGTTCCCACCCGCGACGGCACCCGCTACGTCTCGGTGGCGCAGATGCGGCCGAACACCGGCCCCACCTCCTACCAGGACGACATGGTCGGCCATCTCGTTCCACGTGGCCGGCGCCCGTTGCTCGACGCCGCCCTCGACGAGGGCCGGATCGTCCGCGAGGGCGACCCGGAGTGGCGCGAGGAGGTGCCGGTGCGGGTCGAGTCCATCCCGGTACGCCGCGAGGGGCGGGTGCTGGGCGTGATCGCCCGCAACACGAACTTGCTCACGGTCCGCACCCCCTCCCGCCTCGAACTCACCTACCTCCAGTCGGCCTCCGACCTGGCCCAGATGATCGCCGCCGGGTCCTTCCCGTTCCCCGGCCAGCAGGTCGACATGGACGCGTCCCCCCGCGTGGGCGACGGGATGATCCGCCTCGACGCGGACGGCGTGGTCCAGTACGCCAGCCCGAACGCGCTCTCCGCCTACCACCGACTCGGCCTGGCGTCCGACCTGGTGGGCCAGCACCTGGGCCAACTCACCACCGACCTCGCCCCGGCCAGGGGACCGGTCGACGAGGCCATGGTCAAACTGGCCAGCGGTTACGCACCGCGTGAGACCGAGGTCGAGGGCAACGACGGGGTGATCCAGCTCCGGGCGATTCCGCTCTCCCCGAAGGGCACCCGGATCGGCTCGCTCGTCCTGCTCCGGGACGTCACGGAACTGCGCCGCCGTGAACGTGAGTTGATCACCAAGGACGCCACCATCCGGGAGATCCACCACCGGGTGAAGAACAACCTCCAGACGGTGGCGGCCCTGTTGCGTCTCCAGGCGCGGAGGATGGATTCGGACCAGGGCAAGGAAGCGCTCAACGAGGCGGTGCGGCGCGTCGGTTCCATCGCGATCGTCCACGAGACGCTTTCGCAGAATCTGGACGAGCGCGTCGAGTTCGACGAGATCGCCGACCGCGTCATCGCGATGGTCGCCGAGATTTCTCCCGGCAAGGTGAACTGCCGTCGCACGGGCCGCTTCGGCATTCTCGACGCCGAGGTCGCGACCCCGCTCTCGATGGTGCTGACCGAGGTCCTGCAGAACGCTCTTGAACACGCCTTCGCCCCGGGCGATCTGGGAACGGTCGAGGTCTCCGCGGTCCGCGGCGGAATGCGCGACGACGCCCGGCTGCTGATCACGGTCCAGGACGACGGGCGCGGACTGCCCGAGGGATTCGACGCGAAGACCGCGGGAAATCTGGGCCTGCAAATCGTCCGGACGCTGGTCGAAGGCGAGTTGGGCGGCTCCTTCGACATGGTCCCGGCCCCGGAGCGCGGCACCCAGGTGGTGCTCGACATTCCGGTGCCCGCCGACAAGTAGCGGGCCGGTGGGACACGTAACCGAACGGGCACAGCAGTGAGCCCCGGACCGAAAAGGTGATTCGGTCCGGGGCTCACTGCTGTGCTGTGCGTCGGGGAGAGCAATTCCTCTCCGGCCGATCAGTACTGCGTGCGCATCGGGGGTACTGCGCGCTGCGTTTCGGGGGCGACGGTGGTGCGTACTCGCTGTACGCGCGCCGCCGGGCTCAAGCTCGTACCAGGGGTGATCAGGCGGTCGCGTTACGCGCCCGGTTGCGAGCGGCACGGCGCTTCATTGCGCGGCGCTCGTCCTCGCTGAGGCCACCCCAGACGCCGGAGTCCTGGCCGGACTCGAGCGCCCACTGCAGGCACTGCTCCATGACGGGGCAGCGGCGGCAGACGGCCTTGGCTTCCTCGATCTGCAGCAGCGCGGGACCGGTGTTGCCGATGGGGAAGAACAGCTCCGGGTCTTCCTCACGACAAACGGCGTTGTGACGCCAGTCCATGGCTGCTACCTCTCTTAGGTGTTACGTGCAGGTTGCTTGTGAATGTGAACGCTTTCACGAATCCCCCCACAGGTGAAGGGCCGACTTCCAGGCGAACTGGTTGTGGTCCTGATGTGAGGAGGGGTTCTGGCTTTCAGGGAGGCCGGTCTTGCGGGCCGTCCCGAGCGCCATGTAGAGATTCGCAAACCTCGGCTGCGGATACAACCCCTTCTGGAAAGTTTTTTTTGATTCCTCGGTGTCGGCTAGGTCACAGCCGTACTTCCATGGGGTGGATCCCAGCCCAAACGTTCGAGTTAAAGGACTTTGGGCCCTTCCACTCACACAATCACACGCAGTGCACGGCGTACGCCTGTGAACGTCACGCTCGTACGCAGTCCCAGGTGGTCACCGTCCATCTGGAAGGGCAGTCGAACCTTGGAATGCAAGGAGAAGTCCGTCAGGTCGTGGAGCGATACCGCGTGCTTTCCGTGCGGACCCCGTTCGGGCGTCGAAGTGAGCAATTGAGTAGCGAAACGTGCCACATGAGCGGGTGACAATTTCGACAGTCCGAGCACGTCCAGTGCGGTGTCGAAGGAGGCCGCCGGAGAGGCGTACATCGGGCGATTGCCCAGGTAGGTATAGGGAGACGTGTTGCACACTATGGCCAGCACGAGATCCTCGACGGGGTCCTCACCGGGCTGCTCCAGGGTGATCGCGCGCTGCCGGCGGTTGGGCTCGTCGAGGAACTGGCGGACCACCTGGCGCACGTAGAGCGCGTGCGTCGACCGCTTCCCGCGCTCCCGCTGCTGTTCGACCCGGCCGACCACTCCCGCGTCGAATCCGAGCCCCGCACAGAACGTGAACCAGCGCGACGGAACGCCCTCGTCCGCCGTGCCGGGCGTGCCGGCCGCCAGTCCGAGCCCCACGGTGCGCTCCCGGCGCTCACGCAGCGCGTCCAGGATCGCGCCGGTCGCCTCCACGGCGTCGTTCGGCAGACCGAGCGCGCGGGCGAACACATTGGTGGAGCCGCCGGGGACGACCGCGAGGCCGGGCAGGCCGTCGGGGTCCGGGCCGTGGTGCAGCAGACCGTTGACGACCTCGTTGACCGTGCCGTCGCCGCCGAGCGCGACCACCAGATCGATGTCGTTGCTCTCCGCGGCCCGCCTGCCGAGGTCACGCGCATGACCGCGGTACTCGGTGGTGACGGCCTCCAGCTTCATCTCGCTGGCCAGTGCGTGGATGAGTACGTCGCGGGTGCGGGCACTGGTGGTGGTTGCTGCCGGATTGACCACGAGGAGTGCGCGCATGGGCAGAAGATTACCTACCGCTTGGTACCTGGCCGAGCCCCGGCCTCGATCGGGCCCCGGGGCCGACCGCTACCCTGCAGGGGTGAGTACCGAGCAGACCGCAGAGCCGTCCGGCGACCCCCGCCCCGCCCGTCTGACCGCCGCCGCGGCACTGTCCGCGCTGGAAGGTGCGGCGCTGGCCGTCGGAGGTCTGTACGCGATCGGCAGGGGGATTCTCGGCAGCGGCAGCCCCGGTCAGCCGGTGATGGCCGGGCTGATGCTGATCGTGCTGGCCCTCATCCCGCTCCTCGCGGCGCGCGGTCTGCTGCTGCGGCGCAGCTGGAGCCGCGGCCCGGCGGTCATCACCCAGATCCTCGCCCTGCCGGTGGCCTGGACGCTGCTGTCGGCGTCGGGAGGGCTGATCGCGGCGGGAGCCGTCCTGGCCGTGGTGGCGGTGGCCGCGCTGGTCCTGCTGGTGAACCCGACGACGGCCGAGGCGCTGGGGATCAGGGGCCCGCGCGGGGCGTAGGGGCTCCGGCAGCGTGACGGAGGCCGGTACGGGCCTTCTTCCCCGCGCGTCCCGTCTACTCCTCCACCAGCAGCCGCTCACGCAGCTGCGCCAGCGTCCGGGCCAGCAGCCGTGAGACATGCATCTGTGAGATGCCCACCTCCTGCGCGATCTGCGACTGCGTCATGTTCCCGAAGAACCGCAGCAGCAGGATCCGCTTCTCCCGGGGCGGCAGATCCTCCAGGAGCGGCTTGAGCGACTCCCGGTACTCGACGCCCTCCAGCGCCTCGTCCTCCGAACCCAGGGTGTCCGCGACCGCGGGGGACTCGTCGTCCGTGTCGGGGACGTCCAGCGAGAGCGTCGAGTAGGCGTTCGCGGATTCCAGGCCCTCCAGGACCTCTTCCTCCGAGATGCCGAGCCGCTCCGCCAGCTCATGGACCGTGGGGGCACGGCCGTGCTGCTGGGACAGCTCGGCCGTGGCCGTCGTCAGCGACAGCCGCAGCTCCTGCAGGCGGCGCGGCACCCGGACCGCCCAGCCCTTGTCACGGAAGTGCCGCTTGATCTCGCCGACCACCGTGGGTGTCGCGTAGGTGGAGAACTCCACGCCGCGGTCCGGGTCGAACCGGTCGACCGACTTGATCAGGCCGATCGTGGCGACCTGGGTCAGATCGTCCAGCGGCTCCCCGCGATTGCGGAAGCGGCGGGCCAGATGCTCGACCAGCGGCAGGTGCATGCGCACCAGCCTGTTGCGCAGTTCGGCCTTCTCGGGCGAGCCGTCCGGGAGCTCGCGCAACTCGATGAAGAGAGCCCTCGCCCCGCTGCGGTCGCGGGGGTTGTGCTCCTGGTGGTGCTCGTCCTGCTCGCTCATGAGGCCCGCCTGCTCCGCCGACTCCAAAAGGCCTTCCACCGGATGCGGCCGGGCCTGCTGCTCCGGGATGTTCCCCGTGCTCAGCGCCCGCGCGCTGCGCTCGTCGTCCCGCACCGGTCCGTCCCCGTTCACGCCGGTCCAGGTCCCGCGCCGCGCTGTTTGTACAGGCTGATGCTGACCGTACGGTCGTCGGCGACCGTCGATTCGACCTTGCCGGCGAGTGCGGAGAGCACCGTCCAGGCGAAGGTGTCGCGCTCCGGTGCGCGGCCGTCCGTGGTGGGCGCCGACACCGTCACTTCGAGGGAGTCCTCGATGAGCCGGAACACGCAGCTCAGTACGGAGCCGGGCACGGCCTGCTGGAGCAGGATCGCGCAGGCCTCGTCGACCGCGATGCGGAGATCCTCGATCTCGTCGAGAGTGAAGTCCAAGCGTGCTGCGAGGCCGGCCGTGGCCGTACGCAGCACGGACAGGTAGGCACCCGCAGCGGGCAGCCGGACTTCCACGAAGTCCTGGGTCCCGGGCTCGCCTGCGATCTGGGACACCCTCACCTCCAAGGTGGCACAAGCTCGTTCATGGTCGGGGAAATACTGCTCCCGCAACCGTGCGTGACATGGTCGCTTCCTGACGCCGTGACGCTATCGCGATCCAAGGCCCCCTGTCGCCAGGACCCCCATCCGGATCCGTCACTCATGGTAACTCCATGCGTACGTATCGTGGGTGGGGGTGTGCACGCTCAATTGCGGGGCTGTGGATTTCCGCCCGTCCCGCCGTCCCACCGGACGGCGCGGCCAACTGGAAAGACACAGCGGACGGTTGACGTACCCAGTGATCAGACGATCGAACCGTCGACAAAACACCACCGCCAGCTCTCCCCGGGCTCGAAGCTCCGCATCAGCGGGTGTCCGGTCGCTTCGAAGTGCCCGTTCGCGTGCCGGTACGGGGAGGAGTCGCAGCAGCCCACGTGCCCGCATTCCAGACAGAGGCGCAGTTGTACGGGATGGCTGCCGATGGCCAGGCACTCCGGGCAGGTGTCGCTCAGCGGGGCCGGCTCGGGGCGCGGCAGTTCTGCAAGGTGCGGGCACTCGCTCATGATTGCCAGGTTACGACCTCACGGCGGACCTGGAACGAGGGTGGGCAGACCGATGGACGCATTGCCCCTGGTGGCACTGGTGGCGGGCAGCGCGGCGGTCGCGGGCGTCGCGCGCCGGACGCCGGTGGCCGCGCCGCTGCTGCTGGTCGCGGTCGGGCTGGTCGCGGCGTACGTACCCGGAGTGCCGGACTACACCCTGGACCCGGGGGTCGTCCTCCCGCTGGTGCTGCCGCCGCTGCTCTACACGGCCGCGGTGGACTCCTCGTACCTCGACCTGCGGGCGAATCTGCGGCCCGTGGCGCTGCTCTCCGTCGGGTACGTGCTGTTCGCGACGCTGGTGGTGGGCTGGCTGGCGTATCTGATCGTGCCGGATCTGCCGCTGACCTCCGCGCTGGTGCTCGGCGCGGTGATCGCGCCGCCGGACGCGGTGGCCGCCACCGCCATCGCCCGGCGGCTGGGGCTGCCCTCCCGGATGACCACGGTCCTCCAGGGCGAGTCGCTGTTCAACGACGCGACCGCGATCACCGCCTACAAGGTGGCGCTGGCCGCCGCCGTCGGCGCCGGGATCTCGTGGGCCGGTGGGCTCGCGGAATTCGCACTGGCGTCGGTGGGTGGAATCGGGGTCGGTCTGCTCCTGATGGTGCCGCTGCACTGGCTGCGCACGCACCTCAAGGAGGCACTGCTGCAGAACACCCTCTCGCTGCTGATCCCGTTCGTCGCGTACGCGGCGGCCGAGCGGGTGCACGCCTCGGGGGTGCTCGCCGTGGTGGTCGTCGCGCTCTATCTGGGACACCGTTCCTGGCAGGTCGATTTCGCGACCCGGCTCCAGGAGGGGGCGGTCTGGAGAATGGTCTCCTTCATTCTCGAATCCACGGTGTTCGCACTGATCGGACTGCAATTGCCCTTTGTGCTCCGGGGCCTTGGCGCGTACGGCGGGTGGGAGGCCGCCTGGTACGCGCTGGTGGTGTTCGTCGTGGTCGTGGCGGTGCGATTCGTCTGGGTGTTCCCCGCCACCTTTCTGCCACGCATGCTGTCCCGCCGCGTCCGGGAACGCGAACCCGATACGGACTGGACGTCGCCGGTCGTCGTCGGCTGGGCGGGAATGCGTGGGGTGGTCTCGCTCGCCATTGCCTTCTCGATTCCGCTGACCGCGCACGGCGCCGGTTTTCCCGCGCGGAATCTGGTGCTCTTCCTGGCCTTCACGACGGTCATCGCGACCCTGGTCGTCCAGGGGCTCTCCCTGCCGTCACTGATCAGGCTGCTGAAGATCCCCGGCCGTGACGCGCACGCCGAGACGCTCGCCGAGGCCCAGGCGCAGAGCGAGGCGTCGCGGGCCGCTGAGGAACTGCTCGACAGGCTGCTCACCGACGAGGAAAACGAGCTGCCGCCGCCACTCACCGACCGGCTGCGCACGGTGCTGGAACGGCGCCGCAACGCGGTCTGGGAACGCCTCGGTACGGTCAACGAGAAGACCGGGGAGACCGCCGACGACACGTACCGCCGTCTCGCCCGGGAGATGATCGAGGCCGAGCGTGCGGTCTTCGTGGAGCTGCGCGACCGGCGGCGGATCGACGACGAACTGCTCAGGACGCTGCTGCGGCGGCTGGACCTGGAGGAGGCCGCGGCCTACCGCGAGGAGACGGGCTGACCGGTGACGACGGCGGCGATCCGGGTCCCCGCCGGGAAGGCGCCCTCCGCGGCCAGGGCCGTCAGCCCGTACAGCATCTTGGCGACGTAGATCCGTTCCACGGGCAGCCCGTGCCGGTCCTCGAAGTCGTCGGCGAAGGCGTCGAGTTCCGGGGTGGTGCGGGCGTAGCCCCCGCAGTGGAAGCGGTCGTCGAGCCGCCAGTCACCGGCCGGGGAGCCGAAGGCGGCCTGCTGGAGCCGCGCGACCTCGGCGCCGAGGAAGCCGCCCTTCAGTACGGGGAAGCCGAGGGCCCGCTCGCCGGGTGCCAGACCGGCGGCCAGACCGGCGAGTGTGCCACCGGTGCCGACGGCCATCGCGACGGTGTCGGCGAGGCCGCGCAGCTCCCGGCCGAGTGCGGCGCAGCCGTGCACGGCCGGGGTGTTGCTGCCGCCCTCGGGGACGACGTACAGCTGGTCGGCGCCGGCCGTGATCCCGGCGGGGACGGTCTTGGCGCGGTAGGCCGTACGGTCCACGAAGTGCAGCCGCATGCCGTCCGCCGCGCACCGCGCCAGCGAGGGGTTGAGCGGGCGGTGGGCCAGCTCGTCGCCGCGTACGACACCGATCGTGGCGAAGCCCAGCAGCCGGCCCGCGGCCGCGGTGGCCCGCAGGTGGTTGGAGTACGCGCCGCCGAAGGTCAGCACGGTACGGCCCGCGGCGGCCGTCAGATTGGGGGCGAGCTTGCGCCACTTGTTGCCCGGCAGCTCCGGGTGGATCAGGTCGTCGCGCTTGAGCAGCAGCTGGACGCCGTGGCGGGCGAAGCGGTCGTCGTCGACCGGCTGCAGCGGGGACGGGAGCGCCGGGTGCAGCCGGTCGGGGCCGGGAGCTCCAGGAGGCATGCGTCCATTGTCGCCCGAGGGTGCGGAGCGGTGCGCGGCCGGTTGGCGGTACGCAGCGGGCTGAATAAGTTGCAAGGAGATGCAACTTAAGAACCTTCTGATCATCGGCGGACACCGTGCCCAGCTCGAAGCACTGTTAGTCGCACTCTTTTGTGTAATAGCGCGCGCCCCCCTCCGCTGAAAGGCTTCTGCAGCAGGCCAGTCCAAGATCGAGAGGACCGTTCAGATGTCCGTTGGTGAAGAGGTTCGCGACACGCAGGAAGCGCCGCAGCAGAGTCTGGGCACGGCGGCTGCGCGGAACCTCGCAACGACCACCAAGTCCGCGCCGCAGATGCAGGAGATCACCTCACGGTGGCTGCTGAAGATGCTGCCGTGGGTCCAGGTACAGGGTGGTACGTACCGGGTGAACCGCCGGCTGACCTATGCGGTCGGAGACGGTCGCGTGACATTCGTACAGACCGGTGAGCGTGTCCAGGTCATTCCCGCCGAGCTCGGCGAACTGCCCGCACTGCGGGACTACGAGGACGAGGCGGCGCTGGCCGAGCTGGCCCAGCGGTGCACACAGCGGGAGTTCGGGCCGGGCGAGGTGCTCGCCTCGGAGGGCGACCCCGCGGACCGGGTGTTCCTGCTGGCGCACGGGCGGGTCCAGAAGATCGGTACGGGCCCCTACGGGGACGCCACGGTGCTCGGCTCGTTCGCCGACGGGTCGTACTTCGGCGACCAGGCCCTGATCGAGGAGGGCGCCACCTGGGAGTACACGGCCCGCGCCGACACCGCGTGTGTCGCACTGGAGCTGACCAGGGCGGACGTGCTGAACCTGGCGGAGCGCGCGGAGTCGTTGCGCGACCATCTCGCAGGCCTGCTGGCCCTGCCGGCGCAGCGCACGAACCACTACGGCGAAGCGGCCATCGACCTCTCGGCCGGCCACACCGGTGAGGCGCTCGTCCCGAACACGTTCGTCGACTACGAGGGCGCGCCCCGTGAGTACGAACTGAGCGTCGCGCAGACCGTGCTGAAGGTCCACAGCCGGGTCGCCGACCTGTACAACCAGCCGATGAACCAGACCGAGCACCAGTTGCGGCTCACGGTCGAGGCGCTGCGTGAGCGCCAGGAGCACGAGCTGATCAACAACCGCGAGTTCGGCCTGCTCCACAACTGCGACTACGGGCAGCGGATCCAGCCGCACGACGGCGTCCCGAGCCCCGACGACATGGACGAACTGCTGTCCCGCCGACGTGGGTCCAAGCTCTTCCTCGCCCACCCCAAGGCCATCGCCGCGTTCGGCCGCGAGTGCAACAAGCGCGGGCTGGTCCCGGAGAGCGTGGAGGTCGGCGGCCACCATGTGCCCGCCTGGCGCGGGGTGCCGATCTTCCCGTCCAACAAGATCCAGGTCAGTGACGCCCGCACCACGTCGATCATCTGCATGAGGACCGGCGAGGACGACCAGGGCGTCGTCGGACTCCAGCAGAGCGGCATCCCCGACGAGATCGAGCCGAGTCTCTCCGTGCGGTTCATGGGCATCGACGAGAAGGCGATCATCTCGTACCTGGTGACGGCGTACTACTCGGCGGCCGTGCTGGTGCCGGACGCCCTCGGCGTTCTGGAGAACGTCGAAGTCAGCCGCCGGCAGTGAAGGTGACGGTCCCGAGGGACCGGCCCGGACCGGCCCGGCAGTGCTGCCGGGCCCGGTGCGTCCGGGCCGACCGTGCCGTACTCCGGCTGGAGAGGAAGAGACCGTGACCACGACCCGAACGGACGCCGCGCCCACAGGACATGAGGCCGCAGCGCTCCTGGAACGCACCCGCGCCGCTGTGGACCCGGAGCTCCGCTCCACGCTGGAAACCCTTCCCGGTGCGATGCGCCGGATCGGGATGTACCACTTCGGCTGGGAGCACTCCGACGGATCCCCGGCCGCGGGACAGACGGGGAAGGCGATCAGACCCGCGCTCGTCCTCGCCGCGGTCCAGGCGCTGAACGGGGAGGTCCGCCAGGCCGTACGGGCGGCCACCGCGGTGGAGCTGGTGCACAACTTCACGCTGCTGCACGACGACGTCATCGACCGGGACGTGACCCGCAGACATCGGGCGACCGCCTGGACCGTGTTCGGCATACCCGACGCGATCATCACCGGGGACGCGATGCAGGCGCTCGCCCTTCGGCTCCTCACCGATGATCCCCACCCCGCGGCCAAACCGGCGGCGGGGCGGCTGGCGACCTGTGTGATCGAGCTCTGCGCGGGCCAGCAGGCGGACTGCGCCTTCGAGTCCCGTGCCGATGTGTCGCTGGACGAGTGCCTGGTCATGGCCGAGGCCAAGACCGGCGCGCTGCTCGGCTGTGCCTGTGCGATGGGCGCGCTGTACGCGGGCGCCGGGCCCGAAGTGGCGGCGGCCATGGACGCGTTCGGCCGGGAGGCCGGGCTCGCCTTCCAGCTGATCGACGATCTGATCGGCATCTGGGGGGAGCCTGACCACACCGGAAAACCGGCCGGGGCCGATCTCGCCGCCCACAAGAAGTCACTGCCGGTGGTGGCTGCCCTGGGCTCGGGCACCGAGGCGGCGGCGGAGCTCGCGGAGCTGTACCGCGGTCCTCTGGACGCGGACGGCATCCGGCGGGCGGCCGACGCGGTCGACCGGGCCGGCGGGCGGGACTGGGCGCAGACGGAGGCCGCCGACCGGATGGCCAGGGCCGTCGGCCATCTCTCCCGGGCCGTCCCCGACCTCGCGGCGGCGGGCGGTCTGCTCTCCCTCGCCGAGTACGTGACGCGGCGCAGCCGCTGAGTCGTGGCGCCCGTGGTCCGGGTCAACTCTAAGATCTCGTCAGTGAGTTGTGGTCAGTTGCGGTGCGCTGCGGTGGGCTTCGGCCGGCTGCGGCGCGGTGCAGGACGATGCGAACGGCGAGAGATGTGAGGAACCGGACCATGGGCGTGGCGATACGACAGGCGGGCGAGGCCGACCGGGAGACGCTCGTGCGGCTGCTGAACGAGTCCTTCATGCACGACCCGGTGAGCAGTTGGGTCTTCCCCGACGAAGCACACCGAAGGGCGGTGCACGGAAAGTTCCTGGGTGTCTTCATCGACGTCACCCTCGCGGAGGGCCGCGTCGACCTCGCGGAGGACGGCTCGGCGATGGCCCTGTGGCTCGATGTCCCCGCGGGCGTCCCGGAGGAGGACGACACCCCGGCCCGGATGCGGGAGATCGCGGACCCGGACAACGAACGCTGCGAGCTGGTGGGCCGGCTGACGGGCGAGGTCCACCCGCACGACCGGGCACACGCTTACCTGCTGATGATCGGGGTGGCCCCGGAGCGCCAGGGCGAGGGGCTGGGCACCGCGCTGATGGCGCCCGTACTGGAGCGCTGCGACCGTGAGGGCGTCGCCGCCTATCTGGAGGCGAGCAGCACGCGCAGCCGCGCGCTGTACGAGCGGCTGGGATTCGCATTCATGGGCACTGCCGTTCAGTTGCCGGACGGCCCGCAGATGTGGCCGATGTGGCGCGAGCCCCGGGGCTGAGGTACCGTCCGCCGCCCCCGGAAACGGGACGCCCGCCGCAAAACCCCACCACGCACCGGTAAGTCCGGACTTGATCACTCTTGGTGACGCCGGGCTGGTCACACCGCTACAGTCGCGCTCATGACACCACAGTCATGGGCCGGCTGGTACCGGGACAGCCATGGATCAGATGCCCTTGTGATCAGCGCCGTAGAGCGTCAACTCCGCACCCGGATCAGGGGAGTCGACTATGCGGGTACTTCGTTCGACTCGTTCGCACCGGTCGACGGTGCGCGGCCGGAGGGTGGCGGGCCACTGAGCGACTGCGTGCTGGAGTGGGACATGCCGCTCCCGGTGGTCGCCGAGGACAGCACGGCCCAGCAGGCCACGCTCAGCTGCCTGCTGGCCCTGCGGCGTCCGGCCACCGACCTCGGCGTCACGCTGCACTACGGCGGCACGAGCTATGTCTCGGGCAACGACCAGGGGGACTTCGGGGCGGCGCTCGCCCTCATCCAGGAGCAACTCCCGCCCGGTGCCACACTCCAGGCACCCTTCACCGCCGCCGTGTAGCCGACGCCCCCTCCCCAGCGGACAGATCCAGTCAGCGGTCCCGCACCGGTACTCCGGTGCGGGACCGCTGCGTTCATCTGTACGGGTGC
Organism: Streptomyces sp. A 4/2; assembly: GCF_940670765.1. Lineage (GTDB taxonomy): Bacteria > Actinomycetota > Actinomycetes > Streptomycetales > Streptomycetaceae > Streptomyces. The sequence continues at coordinate 429,633 of NZ_CALNVW010000002.1, read as the reverse complement.
AGCTGGGTGGGTTCGCTTGACGACCCCTCCCTTCATTGTTCTACTTGGATGCAAACAATGGAGGTTTCCATGGGGCCTGACCGCATCCGACGTGTGGCAGTCACGGGGCTGCCCTTCCTGCTCGCCTACGTCGTCGACCTCGTACTCTTCGTCCGGCTGCGGGACCGGCTGCCACACCGGCTGGCCACTCACTTCACCGGCACCGGTCAGGCCAACGGCACCTCCGGGCAGCTGAACTTCTTCATCGTCCTCACGGCGCTCACGCTCGGCCTGGGCCTGGTCTGGGTCCTCGTGTCGCGGGGAGTACGGGGCCTGATAGTGACCGGCTGGGCGGTCGCCGGGTTCTGCTGCTATCTGATGGCGGCGACCCTGTACGCCAACCTGCGCACCTCTCCCGAACTCCCGCTCTGGCAGATCGCGGTGGCCGCCGGTGTGGCCGCGGTGTCGGCAGCCGTCGGCCGGGGGCTGAGCCGGTCCCTCCGGTCCGAGCTCCCCCCGGCGGAGGACGGACCCGTCGAGCGGCTCGACCACGCGGACGGCGAGACCCTGGGCTGGGCCCGGTACGCGGGCACCCAGCTGATGTGGATCCTGCTGCTGGCCGCGATCGGCACCGCGCTCGTCGTCCTGCTCACCGCCGGATGGCAGCCTGCCGTACCGCCCCTGCTGCTGGGCCTGGTACTCCTGCTCTTCGCCCGGCCCTGCGTCACCGTGGACCGCCGGGGCCTGACCGTCTCCACCGGATGGCTGCCCTGGCCGCGTCTCCGGGTGCCGCTGAACGAGGTCGAGCGGGCCACGAGCCGTGAGGTCGACGCCCTGAAGGAGTTCGGAGGCTGGGGTTACCGCGTTCGGGCGGGCCGTTCCGGCCTCATCCTCCGCTCCGGCGAGGCCATCGTGATCCGACGCACGAACGGCCGCGACTTCGCGGTCACCGTCGACGGCTCCGCCGATGCCGCGGCCCTGCTCAACACCTTGGCCGACCGGCAGGGCAGCCGCTGATGCTCTTCCGGATCGATCCGTCCTCCGCGGTCCCGCTGGGGGACCAGATCGCGGCCTGTGTCCGCGGCGCGGTCGCCGACGGCGCGGTGGCCGCGGGCGAACGGCTCCCGGCCGCGCGCATGCTCGCCGACTCCCTGGGGGTCAACGTCCATACCGTGCTCCGCGGTTACCAGCGGCTGCGCGAGGAGGGCCTGATCGAACTGCGCCGGGGCCGCGGCGCGGTCGTGGTGGGCGGCGCCGCGCAGGGGCGGGCGCGGCTGCTGGCGCGGGTACGGGAACTCGCTGTGGAGGCCCGGGAGCTGGGCCTCTCCGACGAGGAGGTGCTGACGCTGGTCCGCGACGCGCTCTGAGGTGAGGGGCCCGTAACAGGCCACGGGAGTAAGCCGGTTGCCCGGCCGCACCGTGCCCGGGTGCCCACCCGGCTCAGTAGGTCTGGAGCTCCAGCAGATGCCCGTCGGGGTCCCGCAGATGCGCTGCCCGCAGGGCCGGACCCCACTGCGGACGGTCCTGCGCCGCGGCCACCACCACGGCGCCCGCTTCCGTGCACCGGGTGACCGCCGCGTCCAGCGCGTCCCGGTCGGCCAGGTGCACGACGAGGGAGAAGAGATCCTGCGCCTTCTCCCCCTGCGGGAGCCCGTCGGTGCCCAGCGCGCCGGACATGAAGCGCCTCTCGAAGAGGGCGAAGACCGTACGGCCGTCCTGGTCCCAGCTGGCATACCCGGCCGACTCGTCGCCACCCGCCAGCACGGCCCCGGTGAGTCCGGGGAGCACGTCCCGGTAGAAGCGGAAGGTCTCCGCGAAGCGGTCGACCAGCAGGCGGGTGTACGGCGCGTCCATGGCGCCGAAAATACCCGATCGAGGGGGAGTTGATCAGTGAACGGGGTCGCCCGTTCCGGTGAGTCCGCCGGGGCGTCCGCCGGAGCCGTGCGCCGTGCCGGGCGGGCCTTCCGGCTCCCTGCGACCCTCGGCCGTGTGCCCCGCCACCGCCGCCACCGCCCAGCAGAGAGCGGCGCCGACGGTGTACCAGAGCAGGTCCGGCGGGTGGAAGGTGGAGCCGAGCAACGGCCTTAGCACGGACGGGATCCCGGCGATCTGGAGGAACTCGACGGCCCAGCTGAAAGCGAGTGCGATCCCGGCCGTGGTCACCGCGCGCAGCCGGGGCGCGAGCAGCACCACCACCAGGTACACCAGGACCGTGTAGAGGCTGTCACCCGCGCACTTGGCGAACGCGCCGTCCGACCAGGCGCGTACTCCGAGACCTGCGACGACGGTCAGTACCGCGGCCCCGGACGCCCACCACCGTCTGCTCATTCCGCGCAGCCTACGCAGTTCACACCGAGGGCGTGCGAGGCTTCCGCACGGCCCGTCCGCGCGGTGGCCGGGGCCCGCTCCGGCGGGACCTCCCCGCGGTCGGCCCGGACCCGGAGACCGAGGCGAAGGTACTGGGCGGCTGATGCGGGCAGGACGGACCGCTGTCACCCCCTTGACCTGGCACAAGGCCGCACATCTACTTCTCCCTACAACAGGCGAACGTTCAACCGTCTTGCACGGCTCCTCGACCTCCTGACGAGGAGCCCGGAACGGAGCAGCTATGAACACCCCGACCGATCCTGCCCTCCCGCGCACCGCACCGGATCTCACCTCGGACGCCGTCGCCGAGACCCGGCAGGACCGTTTACAACGGGGCATGGTCATGCTCGACCAGGTCGTCGGCGAGGGTGGCCGGCAGGTCATCGAGTCGCTGGCCGACATCTCGCCCGACCTGGGCCACCACATCGTCGCCTGGGCCTTCGGCGACATATACAGCCGTCCCGGACTCGCGCTCAGGGACCGCCAGTTGGTGACGCTCGGCATGCTCACCGCGCTGGGCGGCTGCGAGCCGCAACTCGACGTCCACATCAACGCGGCACTCAACGTCGGTCTCAGCACCGAGGAGATCGTCGAGGCGCTGATGCACTCCGCGGTCTACTGCGGGATGCCGAAGGCGCTCAACGCCACCGCCGTCGCGAAGAAGGTGTTCGCCGAGAACGGGCTGCTCACCGAGGAGAAGAAGACCGACCGGTGAGCCCGGCCGCCCGCGCCTGACATGGACTCCTGGCCGTATCGGCGCCCGTCACCGGGCGCGCTACCGGCCGGGGTTCAGCGCTCCGCCGACGCCCTCACCAGAGCGACGGCCTCGCCGATGAGCCCGATCTCGTGCGGGCTCATCGTCGGGTTGGCGGCGCGCATGTCCCCGGCCCGCTCCAGCGGCCAGGAGGCCACGTCGGCACGGCCGTGGAGCAGCGCGGACAGCAGCGAGCGGACCGGCTGCACCAGCTCCGCAGGCGCGTCGAGAGCGACCTGCGCCAGGATCAGCGCCGACATCGCCCAGTCCAGCTCCGGTGGGCCCTCCACGGTGTTCGACCAGTCGATGACCATCGGCCCCGCGGCCGTCACCATCACGTTCTCCGGGTGCAGATCGAGATGCAGGATCCGGTCCCCGGGGTCGGCCGCGAGCCGCGCCGGGGCCTCGTGCAGTCGGTCGAGCAGCCCCGCCAGCATCGCACCGGCCTGCACCGCGGTGACCTGGCCGGCCAACGCGGCCTCCACCAGCGTGGGACCGTCCAGCCGCCGCATCACCAGGTCCGGACCCTTCGAGTCCGGCCGTATCTCGGGTACCGGGTATCCCCACCGCGCCAAGTGGGCCATCACGGCGGCCTCTTCGGCGGTGTCCGCACCCTGGTGCCGGTAGCGGCGCAGCACCCACTCCTCGTCGATGGCGAACACGTCCGCCGTCCGGCCCGCACCGATCAACTGGTCCGGCCGTACGGGGCTGTTCCCGGCCAAGCCGTTCTCCTCATCGGGTCTCTCCGCCGAACTGTTCGCCACCGCAAGGTCGTTCATGAACTGGCTCCCCACACAACTGGCTCTCCACAGAGCGAACGTCTCGGAGCGGCTTTCCTGAAATCGCCCCCCTTCGGCAGAGATTACCGAGATCAGGCGGAGGCGCCGGAACCCGACGGCCGTACCGAGAGACTGATGCCCGTTGCGAGCAGACAGACCGCGCCGCACCCCATGAAGAACACCCCGGTGCCCCAGGCGGCGGTGATCAGCCCGGCCAGCGGGTAGAGCAGCGGGCTGAGCCCCACCGTGCACAGGCTCGTCACCGCTGTGACACGCCCCAGGTAACGGATCTCGGCGCGCTCCTGGAGCAGCCCGTTGCTCACCACCACGGCCGCGCCGCTCGCCGCACCGAGGAACGCGCCCAGCGCGACGGCGGTACCCGGCCCCGGCGCCCGGCCCAGGGCGACGACCAGGACCGTGGTGAGCAGCAGGGCGCCGGACAGGACACCACGGGCGTACGGGACCCGCTTCACGGCGGCCAGCAGCAGACCGGACACCGCGCCGCCGACGGAGAACGCGGCCAGGATCCAGCCCAGCGCACCCGCGCCCCAGCCGTGCTCGTCCGTGAGCAGCAGCAGCCCGGTGCCGACGGGCCCGCTGAAGCACATCTCACCGAGCCCGATGACAAGCACCAGCCGGATGAGATGCCGGTCGGCCCGCAGGTAGCGCAGGCCGTCCCGGAAGTCCTGCCCGGCGGTCGTGGAGCGGCGTTCGGCCGTCGGCACACCATAGAAGCAGGAGAGTTCTTCCGGAAGAACTCTCCTGCTTCTCCTGCTTCTTCTTCGGCTTCTGTTCCCTCTGCGAGTGGGCTCAGCGCCTCGCGAAGACCGGCTCCCAGCGCCCCCCCGAGAAGTCCTTCGGCGTGCGGGCACCGCTGAGGACGACTTCCTTGTCGCTGCCGAGGGTGACCAGGACGAGCCGGGTGTCGTACTCGCCGCCGCCGGGCACGATGTCCCAGGCGATCAGCCGCTTGCTGTCGGCCCAGGCGAGGAGTTCCTGCCCGCGCAGCTTGGCGGTTCGCTTCCCCGTGCGCGGGTCCAGCACCTGGGTCGCGGTGCTCCTGACGCCCCCCGCGAAGCCGCCCGCGACGAGCCTGCCGTCCGGGGAGAGACCCGCCGGCGCGGAGAAGAGGTCGATCGCCTTCTCCCGCGCGGGTACGTCCACCTTCCTGCCGCGCAGATCCCGGTAGTAGACGCCCGGTTCCATGTTGACGGGCTCGTACAGCAGGGTGCCGTCGGTGTTGAACAGCAGGTCCTCGCCCGAGCCGAAGTTCCTGCCACCCGGACCGGTGAAGGAGGGCAGGGCGTGCCAGTCGACGGTGTTCTTCGCGAGGTCGACGACGGCGAACCCGGTGCGGCAGGGCGTAGGTTGCGGCTGCTCCGTGTTGTTGACCGGGATCTTCAGGGACCAGTACGAGCGGTCCGGGTTCTTGGCGAACGTGGTGGCGACCAGCTTGCTTCCGTCGGGCGAGAAGGAGACCGCGCCGACGCCCTGCGGAACCGGGATCCAGCGGGTCACCCGGCCGGTGAGCAGATCGAGCAACCCGATCCGCCGCGCGGGCAGTTCGCGCTCCAGGACAGCGGCGGTGCGCATCCCGGGGGCGGCGGCCAGATACGACCAGCGCGCGTCCACCACGTACCGGCCGGTCTTCTGGTCCAGTACGGAGTAGGTACGGGTGGTGATCTCGTCGTGGTTCGGCTGCTCGGCCTTCTTGGACGTGTAGTACGCGGCGACGGCCTGGTCACCGACCGCGATCAGCTCGCGCGGCGGGGACTGGTCGGCATGGCGGAGGATGTCGCCGTGCCCGACCGAACTGGCCAGCCGGGGGCCCTGGCCCTGGTCGGAGTCGGAGTCGGAGGAGCCGAGCAGGGCGGGCACGCCCACTGCGGCGGCCAGCACCAGCACGGTCGCGGCTGCGGCCCCGGCCACCCCCCGGCCCCTGCGGCGGCGTCGGACGGCGAGGACCCGGTCGGCGAGACCGGAAGGCGCGGCCGGTGTGGCGGCGGCCTGCTCCCGCAGGGAAGCACGGACGAGTTCCTCGGTGTTCACGGTCGTACCTCCACGGGTGCGAAGTCGCGGGAGCGCGGCTGTACGGCTTCGGGACTGCCGAGCGCCGAGAGTTCGGGCGCGAGCGTGCGCAGCTTGGCGAGCGAACGGTGGGCGGTGGAGCGGACCGTGCCGACGGTGCACCCGAGGAGGCGCGCCACGTCCGCCTCGGGCAGGTCCTCGAAGTACCGCAGCACCAGGACGGTGCGCTGACGGGCGGTCAGCCGGGCGAGCGCGTCGCGCATCACGAGCCGCAGTTCGGCGGCTCCGGCAGCGTCGGCGCTGCCGTCGCGGTCCGGGGGTTCGGCGACGGTGAGCTCCTTGCGCCGCCCCTTCAACCGCCAGCGGCTTACCTGCTGCCGGTAGAGGATCTGCCGGACGTACGCCTCGGGCTCGTCGATCCGGTGCCAGCGGCCCGCCGCCTTGACCAGCGCGTTCTGCAGCAGATCCTCGCCCGCGTGGCGGTCGCCGCCACTGAGCAGCACGGCGGTCCTCAGCAGCGCGGTCGATCTGTTCGCCACGAACTTCCGGAAGCTCTCCTGATCTGTGGCATCCATCGTCACCTTCTCTTGCCGTTCTCTTCGCGACGGGCCGATCGCCCTTCCCTGCCCGTACTGACGCGTGCGGGTGCCTCCCGCTATGCCGGGCGGCGGAGAGAAGGCGTGTCACGAACGGCGGGCCGGGCCTCAGGTGCCTGACCCGGGCCACGCGGGCAACGGACCGTCCCCGGTGCGGGCCCCGCCTCGCGGACGCCTCTCAACGGTCCTGCCTGTGCCGGGCCTCGGGGGTGACGGGCGTGAAGAAGTTGATCAGATTGCCGTCGGGGTCCCGGAAGAGGAGGGAGCGGTTGCCCCACGGCATCGTCGTCGGCTGCTGGACGCACTCGAAGCCGAGGGGCGCCAGGCGCCGGTACTCCGCGTCGACGTCGGCGACGCGGAATTCGGTGATCACCGTGTGGTTGGCGGCCGGTCGGGCAGAGTCGGCGCCGAACAGTGCCACGGTGCGGCTGCCCGCGACGGCCAGCGTGCAGGACGGCGTGACGAGTTCGGCGAACTCGGGGGTCGACCACGTGGCCGGGATGCCGGTGACCTGTTCGTAGAACCCGACGAGTCGAGCGACATCGTGGGTGATCACGCGGATCGAGACGAAGTTGACGAAGTTCATGAGCGGCTTCCTGCCAGGAGTGGTCTCGGACGAAGGGATGAAGTGGCGTCCCGAACGCTAGAACCGATACCGGACAGAATCCGCCCGGTATGTGCGGCAGACTTTCCGGGGTGACCACATCGTCGACCGCCCGGGTGCTCGCTCTGCTGGAGATCCTTCAGGGCGGCGGCATCCGCACGGTCCCGGACCTGGCCGTGCGCCTCGGCGTCGACGAACGCACCGTCCGCCGCTACGTCGGCCACCTGCTGGAACTCGGCGTGCCCGTCGACTCGGTGCGCGGTCGGTACGGCGGCTACCGGCTCGCCCCCGGCTACCGGATGCCCCCGCTGATGCTCACCGACGACGAGGCGCTGGCCGTTCTGCTCGGTCTCCTGGCGGGCCGGAGATCCGGTCCGGTCACGGCGTCCGCCACAGCGAGCGGCAGTGCCACGGCGAAGCTGCTGCGGGTCCTGCCCAGGGCCCTGAGCCGACGGCTGGACGCGCTGCTGGAGACGGCCGACTTCACCACCCGGCCGGGTCCCGCCACCCCACCGGAAACAGAGGTGCTGCTCGAACTCGCCGAGGCCGCACGCGATCGGCGGCCGGTGGCGATCACGTACACCGACCGGAAGGGCCGCAGCACCGACCGCACCGTCCTGCCCTACGGACTCGTGGCACATTCCGGGCGGTGGTACCTGACGGGTGTCGATCCGGCCGACGGGGGGATACGCACCCTCCGGCTGGAGCGGATCGGCGCCCTGGCCGTGCAGCCCGGCTCGTTCGACGTCCCGGCCGGATTCGACCCGGCAGCCACCGTGCTGAGCGGCCTCGCGGACGCGCCCTGGACCCACGAGGTGTCGCTGCGGATCCGCGCCGACGCCCCGCACATCCGCGGCCACCTCCCGGCCGGGATCGCCACTCTGTCCCCGATCTCGGCCGCACCGACCGATGAGGCCGCACCGGCTGTACGGGCCGCACCGGCCGAAGCGGACGGGACCGACACCGGCAGGGTACGTCCCGGCAGTTCGGGTGCCTCCGGGACGGCCGACGAAAGTACCGGATGGGTCCGCGTCCGGATCCGGGCCGAGCGGCTGGACTGGATTCCGCCCGTACTCGCCGCCCTGGACCGCCCGTTCGTCATCGAGCACCCGGTGGCCCTGCGCGATCTCGTACGCGCGCTGGCCCACCGCCTGGACGGGTATGCGGCTGCCGACGGCGAATCCCCGCCCGGCCGGACGACGGCCTGATCTCACGAGCAGCGGGCTCTTCGGGAGTCCCCGACCATGCGCCCCTTTCGAAGTCGTTGAAGCTGGTGCAGGCCCAAGTCAGGTGGAATGAGGCCGACTTGTGGTGGACTCTGGACCATGAACGATGCTTATGAGGGGACCGGGGTAGCTTCGGCGAGCGATCTTTCTCGTGACCCGACGGTTCGTCTGCTCGCCGAGGTCGAGCGGTTGCGCAAAGAAGCACGGCAGAAGACGAAGCTCGCCGACCGGCGAGCCTCGTTCTGGGCGGTCGCCGATATCTCCCTGGGCTTCCCTGCCGCACTTCTCGCCGCGGTGTCCGGCGCGACGGGGCTGACCACGCCGGATGCACGCACCCCTGCGGCGCTGCTGGCACTGGCATCTGCGGGGCTGTCGGCAGGGGCGGGGTTCCTGCGCAGCGACACGAGACGAATAGGCCACAAACGCGCTCGAAAGGCGTGGGCCGCCCTGGAGGGCGAGGCCACGGTGGCGTTGACGCAGGAGCAGCCGGATCAAGAATGCCTCCGCCGCCTGTTCGAGATGCGCCAGGCCGCGCTGACGGCCTACGAAGGTGACGACGCCTGATCGCGCGCCTTGCTGCGCGTCGAGCACGCAAGCGATGTGCTCGTGCTGCGAGGTCTCGTGCGGTTCTGTGAGCACCCCGAAGGGCCGCGCCGGGGGGCTGCGGACCGGCGGGAGAGCGGAGAAGGACCCGACCGCTTCGAGCAGTCGGGTCCTTCTCGTTGGCGCTCTGACCTGCTGTCCGGTCGGAAACCGAACGGCATGACATCAAGCCTTCTTGGTCTCCCAGAAGATCTTGTCGATCTGGGCGATGTAGTCCAGCGCCTTCTGGCCCGTGGCCGGGTCCGTCGAGCCCTTCGCCGCCGACAGCGCCTTCAGGGCGTCGTTGACGAGCTGGTGCAGCTCGGGGTACTTCTCGAAGTGCGGGGGCTTGAAGTAGTCGCTCCAGAGCACCGAGACGTGGTGCTTGGCGAGCTCGGCCCGCTCTTCCTTGATGACCGTGGCGCGGGCCCGGAAGTGCGGGTCCTCGTTGGCCTGGTACTTCTCCTGAACGGCCTTGACCGACTCGGCCTCGATGCGGGCCTGGGCCGGGTCGTACACACCGCAGGGGAGGTCGCAGTGGGCGCTGACCTTCACCTTGGGGGCAAACAGGCGGGAAAGCATGGAGCTGTCCTTCCTCGTGATCGTCTTCTCTGGTGGGACATTACTCCGTGAGAGGCCCGAATTCGCGAGTGCCCCCAGGGGCTTAGGACAAAAGTCCAGGGCCAGTATGGGACTGGTGGACGATCGGACCGGGAGATGTCGGATGACGGATCAGGGGCGGGACAAGCGGCGCCCATTGGGTGTGGCCGAGGTGACGGGCCCGTCCATGGTGCCCACTCTGCTGCAGGGGGACCAGCTGTTGGTGCATTACGGCGCGGTGCTGCGGGCGGGTGATGTGGCCGTGCTCTGCCACCCGTTGCAGCAGGATCTGCTGATCGTGAAGCGGCTGATCGAGCGCCGTGAGGGCGGGTGGTGGGTGCTCGGGGACAGTTCGGCGGCCGAGGCGATGGACAGCCGGGCGTTCGGCACGGTCCCCGACGAGCTGCTGCTGGGGCGGGTGCGGGCCAGGTACCGGCCGCTCATGCCGGGCCGTCAGCGCTCGGCCGGGGTGCTGCTCTCCTGGCTGCTGTCGGCGGTGCGGCCGGTAGCGGCCGACCGGGACGTCTCCAGGCGCTTGCGCGCGCGGTAGGCGGCCACATTGGCGCGGGTCGCGCAGCGGTCCGAGCAGTAGCGGCGTGAGCGGTTGGTCGAGGTGTCGAGGTAGGCGTTGCGGCACGGCGCTGCCTCGCACAGGCCGAGTCGGTCCACGCCGTACTCGGTGAGGTGGAAGGCGAGCCCCATCGAGGCGATGGCCGCGTAGCCGGACGTCGCGTTGGAGGGGTGGTCGGCGAGGTGCATGTGCCAGAGCGGCCTGCCGTCCTCGTCGCGGTGGTCGTGGCCGGAGACCTGCGGGGAGACCGGGAACTCCATCAGCAGTGAGTTGAGGAGGTCCACGGCCAGGGTCTCGTCCCCGGCGTCCGCCGCCTCGAACACGGCGCGCAGTCGGCCGCGTACCGAGCGGAAGCGTGTGACGTCGGCGTCCGTGGCGCGGCGGGCCGCCGACCCGTTCGCGCCGAACAGCTCGCGCACCGCGTCGACCGTGGTGAGGGAGTCCTTGTTCCGGGCCGGCTCCTCGCTGTTGACCAGGCGCACGGCGTAGTCCGAGTAATAGGCCAGTTCCACTTGTAGTCCTTACGGGGGCGGTCTAAGGTCGAGCGCAGCTGACGTAATGACTGCTACGACTTCGAGGGTATTACGTACGGGTGCTTTCCCTCTGGCGCGGACCAGGTGGAAGGCGCTGGCGGAAACGACGGCGGAAACGACGGCGATGACGATGCCGGGGAGAGTGACGGAGACGGTGACGGACATGACGACGGACGTGACGGGTACGGACTGGCGGTCCTGGCAGGCGAGCTGGGACCGTCAGCAGGAGTGGTACATGCCGGACCGCGAGGAACGGTTCAGGGTCATGCTGGACATGGTCGAGGCCCTGGTGGGCCCCGAACCGCGCGTACTCGATCTGGCATGCGGTACGGGAAGTATCACGGACCGGCTGCTCAAGCGGTTCCCGGGAGCGACCAGTACCGGCGTCGATCTCGACCCGGCCCTGCTCACGATCGCCGAGGGGTACTTCGCCGGTGACGCGCGCGTCACGTTCGTCACCGCCGATCTGAAGGACCCCGGCTGGGTGGACCGGCTGCCGCACCGGAGTTACGACGCGGTGCTGACGGCCACCGCGCTGCACTGGCTGCACAGCGAGCCGCTCGCCGCGCTGTACGGGCAGCTCGGCGGCCTGGTCAGGGACGGCGGGGTCTTCATGAACGCCGACCACATGATCGACGACGAGACCCCGCGGATCAACGAGGCCGAACGGTCCCGGCGCCATGTGGCCATGGAACGTGCCAAGGCGTCCGGCGCGGTCGACTGGGCCGCCTGGTGGGCGCTCGCGGCCGAGGACCCGGCCCTCGCCGGGCCGACCGCGGAACGGTTCGAGATCTACGGCGAGCACGCGGACGGCGACCAGCCGTCGGCGCGGTGGCACGCGCGGACCCTGCGCGAGGCCGGGTTCGGCGAGGCGCGGCCCGTCTGGGCCTCGCCCTCGGACACGCTGCTGCTCGCGCTGAAATAGCTCGCGCGGAAGTAGCTCCTGCGGAAGGAGCTCGCGCGGAAGGAGCTCGCGCCGGAGTAGCCGGGCGGCACGGGGAGGGGCGGTACGGGCCGTACCGCCCCTCCCCGTGACCGCGGCTACAGCACCTTCGACAGGAACGACTTCGTCCGGTCGTGCTGGGGGTTGGTCAGGACGTCCCGTGGGTGGCCCGACTCGACGACCACGCCGTCGTCCATGAAGACCAGCGCGTCACCCACCTCGCGGGCGAAGCCCATCTCGTGCGTCACGACGATCATCGTCATGCCGTCCTCGGCCAGTCCGCGCATGACGTCCAGGACGTCACCCACCAGCTCCGGGTCGAGCGCCGACGTCGGCTCGTCGAAGAGCATCAGCTTCGGCTCCATCGCCAGCGCGCGGGCGATCGCCACCCGCTGCTGCTGGCCGCCGGAGAGCTGGGTCGGATAGCTCGCCGCCTTGTCGGACAGCCCGACCCGGTCGAGCAGCCGCTCCGCACGGGCCCGCGCCACCGCCTTCGCCTCACCGCGCACCTGGACCGGTGCCTCCATGACGTTCTCGATGGCCGTCATGTGCGGGAAGAGGTTGAAGCGCTGGAAGACCATGCCGATGTCCCGGCGCTTCAGGGCGACCTCGCTGTCCTTCAACTCGTAGAGTTTCCCGCCCTTCTGGCGGTAGCCCACCAGGTCCCCGTCGACGTACAGCCGCCCGGCGTTGACCTTCTCCAGGTGGTTGATGCACCGCAGGAACGTCGACTTCCCCGAACCGGACGGGCCGATCAGACAGAAGACCTCCCGCGGGGCGACCTCCAGGTCGATCCCCTTGAGGATGTGCGCGGCTCCGAAGGACTTGTGGACGCCTTCGGCCTTCACCATCGCCGTCATGCGGACACCCCCGAGCGGTTGCTGAACGACCCCAGATTCGCCTTGATCCGCTGCAACGGGGTCAGTGGCAGGCTGCGGCTGGAGCCGCGTGCGTAGTACCGCTCCAGATAGAACTGACCGATGGAGAACACCGTCGTCAGCACCAGGTACCAGGCGGCGGCCAGGAACAGCATCTCGACCGCGGCCCCGGACGTCTGCCCGATGTCCTGGGCGGTGCGCAGCAGTTCGTAGAACTGCACCGCCGCGACCAGCGAGGTGGTCTTCAGCATGTTGATGACCTCGTTGCCCGTCGGCGGCACGATGACGCGCATCGCCTGCGGGACGACGATCCGGCGCAGCGTCCTGGCGTGGCTCATGCCGAGTGCGTGCGCCGCCTCGGTCTGGCCCTCGTCGACCGCGAGCAGGCCCGCCCGGCAGATCTCCGCCATGTACGCGGCCTCGTTCAGCCCCAGCCCGAGCAGCGCCGTCAGCAGCGGCGTCATGAAGCTCGACCAGTAGTCCTTGTAGATCGGGCCGAGGTTGATGTACTCGAAGACCAGGCCCAGGTTGAACCAGACCATCAGCTGGACGAGGACCGGGGTGCCCCGGAAGAACCAGATGTAGAACCACGAGATCGACGAGGTCACCGGGTTCTTGGACAGCCGCATCACGGCCAGCACGATGCCGCCGACGATGCCGATCGCCATGGAGAGCACGGTGAGCAGCAGGGTCTGGCCGACACCGTGGATGATCCGGTGGTCGAAGAAGAAGTCGGGGATCGCCGACCAGTTGATCTTTCCCTGGGAGAACGCGTAGACGATCGCCACGAGCACGGCGATGGCGACGACCGCGGCGACGTACCTCCCGTAGTGCCGGACCGGGATGGCCCTGATGGCCTCCGGGGGTCCGGCGGGCCGCGCGTCGACGGGGCCCACCTTTTCCATGTCAGCAGTCATGGGTGATACCTCTCAGCGCCGGTGTCCGGTCAGGATCCGCCGTTGATCTTGGCAGAGGTGACCGCGCCCTGCTCGGCACCCCACTTGGCCAGGATCTTGTCGTACTCACCGCTCTTGATGATGGCGTCCATCGCCTGCTGGATCGCCTTGGTGAGCTGGTCGTTGCCCTTGGCGACGGCGATGCCGTACGGAGCGGCCTGGACCGTGGGGCCGACGATCTGGAAGTCCTTGCCGCCGCCCGAGGTCTTCACCGCGTACGCGGCGATGGGGGAGTCGGCGGAACCGGCGTCGGCGCCGCCCGAGCGCAGCCGGGTCTGGGCCTGCTGGTCGTCGTCGAACGGCTGGATGGTCAGCTTCTTGCCGGCCGGACACTTCTTCGCCTGGGCCTTGGCGAGATCGTGGGAGACCGTGCCGCGCTCCATGACGATCGTCTTGCCGCAGAGGTCCGCCCAGGACTTGATGCCCTCGTCCTTGCCCTTCTGCGTGTAGATCGAGACACCGGCGGAGTAGTAGTCGACGAAGTCGACGCCCTCACCGACCTTCTTGCCGTCCGAGATGCCGTTCTGCCGGTCCTTGGTGTCGGTCATCGCGGACATCGCGACGTCGTAGCGCTTGGCGCGCAGACCGGTCACCAGCGTGTCGAACGTGCCGTTCTCGAACTCGAACTTCACCCCGAGCTGCTTGCCGAGCGCCGCGCCCAGGTCCGGGTCGATGCCCGCGACCTTGCCCGAGCTGTCCTTGAACTCGACGGGTGCGTAAGCGATGTCGGAGCCGACCTTGACGACGCCCTTCGCCTTGATGTCCTGCGGCAGCAGCTGGCCGAGCGGCGCGCCGCCGCCCTTGACCGTCTCCGAGCCCTTGGGCGCGTCGTTCTTGGTCTGGTCGCCGCAGCCGGTCAGCAGCAGGGCGCCGGCGACCGCGATGGCGCCGACCGCGGCCGTCCGGGACTTCATTGCGGTCGTGCGGCGCGTGGAGCGTGCGGTCATGGCGAGGGTCCTCCGGCGGATCGTGGATACCGATGCAGGAGCCGCGACCCCACGTTGACGGGGAGTCGCGACCATGTGGTTACGGCATCTTGCCAGCCCAACTGGTCCGTTCAGGTGGCTGGGCATGTCAAAATCGGGTAACGGGTCACCCCCGTTCCCTCATTGGCCGGTACGACAGCACCGGACCATCTGCTGGAACGCGCACCTTCCGCCGGAGAATCTCCGGCCGCGCCGACGCGTGGACCCCGTTCGTGGCACCCGGACGACGGGCCCGAATATCCCGCTATGAGTCACGTCACCGAGTCGATTTGGACTCGTCCGTGGTGCGGTCCATCCGGTAGAACAGACGGTTACACCCCTCATCCGGGGCTCAGGGCGCGTGTGCGGCGCGCCCGCGCGTATGTACCTCCCCCCGCCCGGCGGGCCAACCGGCCGGCGCGGGGCACGTACGCGGTGCCCGCCCACCCCTCCTCAACCAGGAGTGGCCACCCTCAACTGATGAAGACTTAAGGGGTCACAACCAATGGCAGCGGAGATCATCAATCCTCGCAGCGACAGCTACACCTCTTCCTCGCACGACGAGGAGCCCTTCGATCCGGCCTTCGCGCTGCATCGCGGCGGCAAGATGGCCGTTCAGGCCACGGTGCCGGTGCGCGACCGGGACGACCTGTCCCTCGCGTACACGCCCGGCGTGGCGAAGGTGTGCAGCGCCATCGCCGAGAACCCGGAACTCGTCCACGAGTACACCTGGAAGTCGCAGGTCGTGGCGGTCGTGACGGACGGCACCGCGGTGCTGGGGCTCGGCGACATCGGCCCGGAGGCGTCCCTTCCCGTGATGGAGGGGAAGGCCATCCTGTTCAAGCAGTTCGGCGGTGTCGACGCCGTTCCGATCGCGCTGGCGACCACCGACACCGACGAGATCATCGAGACCGTGGTGCGCCTCGCGCCCTCCTTCGGGGGCGTCAACCTGGAGGACATCTCCGCGCCGCGCTGCTTCGAGATCGAACGCAGGCTCCAGGAACAGCTGGACATTCCGGTCTTCCACGACGACCAGCACGGCACCGCCGTCGTCACCCTGGCCGCCCTGCGCAACGCGGCGACGCTCACCGGGCGTTCGCTGGGCCAGCTGCGCGCGGTCATCTCGGGCGCGGGCGCGGCGGGTGTCGCGATCGCGAGGATCCTCGTCGAGGCGGGCATCGGCGATGTCGCGGTGTGCGACCGCAGAGGCATCGTCTCGGCGGACCGCGAGGACCTGACCGACATCAAGCGTGAGGTCGCGGGCTTCACGAACAAGGCCGGTCTGGCGGGCCCGCTGGAGACGGCGATGTCCGGTGCGGACGTGTTCATCGGGGTCTCGGGCGGTACGGTCCCCGAGCCGGCCGTCGCCTCGATGGCCGAGGGTGCGTTCATCTTCGCGATGGCCAACCCGAACCCGGAGATCCATCCCACGGTCGCGAGCAAGTACGCGGCGGTCGTCGCCACCGGGCGCAGTGACTTCCCGAACCAGATCAACAACGTGCTGGCGTTCCCCGGCATCTTCGCCGGGGCGCTGCAGGTGCGGGCCTCCCGGATCACGGAGGGCATGAAGCTCGCCGCGGCCGAGGCGCTGGCCGCCGTGGTGGCCGACGAGCTGACCCCGGAGTGCGTGATTCCGTCGCCGTTCGACGAGCGGGTCGCCCCGGCGGTCACCGCCGCGGTGGCCGCGGCGGCGCGCGCGGAGGGTGTGGCGAGGCGCTGACGGATCCGGGGCCCGTTCGCGGGCCCCGGTCTCTCCGGCGGGTGCGGCGCACGTCGCACCCGCCGCCCTCCCGCCCCAGGGCGGGGGCCGTTTCTCCGTCGGACGCGGCGCGGGTCACACGCGTGGCCGGTTCCGCCGGGGTCGGGCGGACCCTAAGGTCGGGTCCATGTTCGCCGCCTACGCAGCCCGCATCGACCGTGCCCACCCGCTCAACGGCCTGGAGCTGGGGGAGCGTCCGGCCCCCGTGGCCCGCCCCGGCTGGACGACGGTCGACGTCCGGGCCGCCTCCCTGAACCACCACGACCTCTGGTCGCTGCGCGGGGTGGGACTCGCCGAGGACAAGCTGCCGATGATCCTCGGCTGCGACGCCGCCGGGATCGACCAGGACGGCAACGAGGTCGTGCTGCACTCCGTCGTGGGGCAGACGGGGTACGGGGTGGGAGCCGGTGAGAAGCGGTCCATCCTGACCGAGAAGTACCAGGGGACCTTCGCCGAACAGGTCACCGTCCCTGAGTGGAACGTGCTCCGCAAGCCGAAGGAGCTGACCTTCGAACAGGCCGCCTGCCTGCCCACCGCCTGGCTCACGGCGTACCGCATGCTCTTCACCAACGCCGGGGTGCGGCCCGGCGACTCCGTACTCGTGCAGGGAGCGGGCGGTGGCGTGGCGACCGCGGCCGTCGTCCTCGGGAAGGCCGCGGGCCTGCGGGTGTACGCCACCAGCCGGGACGCGGCCAGGCGCGAACGGGCCGTGGAACTGGGCGCGGTGGACGCTTTCGAGCCCGGTGCCCGGCTGCCGGAGCGGGTGGACGCCGTCATCGAGACGGTCGGCGCCGCGACCTGGTCCCACTCCGTCAAGTCGCTCAAACCGGGCGGAACCCTGGTGATCTCGGGCGCCACCAGCGGCTCGGACCCGGCCTCCGCCGAACTGACCCGGATCTTCTTCCTGGAGCTCAGGGTCGTCGGTTCGACGATGGGCTCCAAGGACGAGTTGGAGGACCTGCTCGCCTTCTGCGCGGCCACCGGCGTACGGCCCGTCATCGACGAGGTGCTGCCGCTGGACCGGGCCCGCGAGGGCTTCGAGAAGCTGGCGTCCGGCGAGCAGTTCGGCAAGATCGTGCTGACCTGCCCGTGACGCGGGGGCGGACCGGCTTGTTCTCGGTGAGTGGGGAGCGAGTGGCCCTTGCGGGGCTGTGCCCCATGGCGCCGATCACCGCCTGGCTGCCTCGCTGCGAGAAAGGGCGCAGGCCGCCAGTCGGCGCTCAACCGCGCTGCGGGCCAGTGCCTTTGCCTGGTTCTCGTTGTCGATGGTGGTCTGCGCGATCACAATCTCGCTTGTCATCCAACGCCTCTCCTGGCCGATGCACCGACCCTGCCCAGAGGCGCATAAGTCCTCGAAGATCGCCTGCTCTGCGATAACTGCTCCTCGCGTTCGTGTCCGATCGCCCTGTCGTTCGTTGCGAAGCCATGGTGGTGATGACCGTATGAAGGGCGATCGGCATCCGAAGCCGGATGTTGAAGCGGCGTTGCGGCGGGCGGAGAAGGCTGGCCTGAAGGTCAGGCGCGACCAGAATGGGCACCGGTGGGGATACGTACTCTGCTGTCCGTGCTCTGCCAGTACCAAGGTGTGGAGCACACCTGCGAATGCAGGCACGGAGGGCAAGAAGATCAATGAATTCACCAGTCGGCACAGCAACTGTGCGTGAGTGGCCGTTCGTTCTGTATCCCCAGGAGGTGCCGACGCAAGAGCAGTCCGACCGTTTCGACCATGCGGAGGCCCTTGCCGGTGGCCAGGTCGGCTGGGAGGAGGACCGGCGCGGCGTTCGGTTCCCGTGCGTGGTGCCCGCGTCTCATCTGGAGGAGGCCGTGGCATGGGCCGTTGAGCGGCTCGAGGAGTTGGGGTTGCCGATCGCGCGGATCGAGATGCCGCCGTTCGACCGGGACCAGTGAAAGTCCATGGAGCGCTGGTAGGGAGGAGCAGCTGGGCAGGCCCTTGCTGTCGCGGTCGAACGCGATCCCGCGGGCCGCACCGCGCGCCGTCAGCGGGATGACGGCCTGCCCTCGTCCTGGCGCCGGAGGCGGCTACGTTCCCCGGCCTTCAGCGGCGCACAGCCGCACGCGGTGACGCCGAAGGTCGACCTCGGCGATCTCGACCGTGATCAGTTCGCCTTCGCCGACAACGTGGGCAGGCGTCTCCACCGGCTCATTGGTGAGTTCTGAGAGGTGAAGGAAACCCTCGACGTCTGGAGCAAGTTCCACGAACACACCGAAGGAAACGATCTTGGTGATCGGCCCCGTGACGAGTCGGCCGACGTGATCGGCAAGCCGAACGAGCGGGTCCTCCTGCAGGGCCTTCAGTGACAGCGTGACCTGTCCTGAGCGTGTCTCAGGCATGATCACCTCGGCGGTGATCCGTTGGCCTGTCCCGACGGCCTCCGAGGGGTGGTCGATCCGGGACCAGGTCAGCTCCGGCAGGCGGATGAAGCCGGTGCACAACCCGTCAGGCTCACCATCGACGTGTACGAAGACCCCGAAGTTGTGGACCCCTGCAACAGTCCCGGTGACTACCTGGCCCCCTTCGATCGAGAGCAGAAAGGAGCGCAAGGCCGGGATCTCGCATGCCCTGGCGGAGAGAAGGAGCTGGCCCCCGCCCCAACGCCCGATCTCTTCGGCGTCGATCTCCTGGCCCACCTGGAAGATCGCTGACGGGTGTTCCACTCGGCGCAGCGACACCTCGTGCGAGGGGATCCGTCCGATCTCGGAGTTCGCCCCTTCGGGGGCCGTGAGGCTCACCAGGACATCCGCTCCGTCGAACCCGACGACTTCCACCGTCCTCACGGGGCCTGGCTGAAGCTGGTCGGCCAAGGCACGAAGGCGAGGGTCAGGGGATGGCTCGGACATGGCCCAGAGCCTAGTTCCCGGGTCGACTTGGAGGTCCGGTTCTCGCTCTGGCGACCCGCGTCCGGCCATCGCGTCCCGGCCCACGATGAGCTGGTCCCCTTCCCTCGTACTGGACCGGGTCGTTCACGATGCGCAGGCCCTGGGGCCGTCCGGGAGGACTGGGAACTCTCAACGCCTCACCGTGATACCCGGCCCTCTTCCAGTACCGCGTCCAAGGCTCGGCGGCCGATTCCGGCCATCAGCGGGTTGTCGGCGGAGTGGGTCAGGAAGACCAGGGCCAGGGCCAGCGCCCACCCCCGTGCCCGCGCCCAAGTGCCGTCGTCGGCACGTCCGTACACCCGCCGGAACTCCGCGCGCTGCGGCGTGGGCAGCAGCATCCAGGCCACGGCCAGGTCGGTGGCGGGGTCCCCCGCAGTGACGTCGCCGAAGTCGATCACGGCCCCGACCCGGCCGCGGTCGACCAGGATGTTCGCGGGGTGCAGGTCGCCGTGCAGCCACACCGGGGGGCCGCCCCACGCGGGCGTGGCGGTGGCGCTCTCCCATACGCGCATCGCGGTGGCTCGTTCCGACGGGTCGTCCAGGTGCGGCAGTTGGGACATCACTCCGGCTGTACGGCCGGCGAGCGGGATCCCGCGCGAAGGGTTGGTGGGGGCATCCGCCGGTGCCGGCAGGTGCAGGGCCGCCAGGAATTCACCCAGAGCGACTGCCGCTGCCCCCGGATCGGCCGGCTGCGTACGGGCCGCGACTTCCCCGGGCAGGAACGGCACTACGCTCCAGGCCCACGGATATCCGCGGCCCGGCACCCCGATGTGTACCGGTGCGGGAACGGGAAGCGGCAGGTGCCCGGCCAGGTCCGGCAGCCAGCGCTGTTCGTTCAGGGCGAGTCCGGCGGACGCCGCGCGCCGGGGGAGGCGCACCAGGTAGGCGTCGCCGAGCCGGCAGACCGTGTTGTCCCAGCCGTTGGCCAGCACCTCGATGTCGTGCCCGGCGAGATCGGGGTGCTGGTCGGCCAGCAGCTGACGCACGAGTCGCGGGGAGATCTGCACCTCGGCGGTCGGCATGCTGTTGACGTTCACCGCGCAATCCTAGAGGCGGCTCGGAGCCCGCCTCGGAAGCACTTCGGAAGACCGTGCCGACCTGTGCGTGGCGACGGGGCAGCCCTGTGTTCCTACGCGCCGTGTCAACGATGGTTGACAGATTCCCGGTGTCAACCTATGTTGACACCATGACCGATGCAACGGATCTCGCCGAGCGGGCGAGCGACAGTGATCCGAGGGTCGGGCTGCGGGCGGTGGCCGCGCTGCGGCGGCTGCTGGAGCGGCTCGAATCCGTTCAGGTGCGCAGCGCCCGCAATCAGGGCTGGTCGTGGCAGGAGATTGCCACCGAGCTGGGTGTCAGCAGGCAGGCGGTCCACAAGAAGCACGGGAGGCAGTGATGTTCGAACGCTTCACGCAGGGCGCCCGGGACGTGGTCACCGGTGCGGTGGGGTACGCGGACGGCGCGGGCGAGTCCGCCATCACCGAGGAGCACCTGCTGATGGCGCTGCTCGACGCGCGCGGCACGAAGGGGTCCTTCGTGCTGACGTCCCTCGGCGCCGCGGGGTGGCGTGACGAGCTGTCGGGCGCACTGGCGGAGACCCGGCGGCGGGGTGGGGTGTCGCAGGCCGATCTGGAGGCGCTGGCCGGGCTCGGTGTCGATGTGGACGCGATCGTCGCACGTGTCGAAGAGGCTCACGGCGAGGGCGCGTTGGCGGCCGGGGCCACTCGGACCAGGCCGTTGCGCCGCCCGCTCGAACCCGGGGCGCGCGAGGTGCTGCGGTCGGCCCTGCGGATCGCGGCGGGGCGCGGGGACCGGCGGCTCGGTGACGAGCACCTGCTACTGGCGCTGACGGGGCGGCGCGGGGCGGTCGCGGAGGCGCTGGCCGGGTGCGGGGTGTCGTACGGGGCGGTGGAGCGGGTGCTGGGGGAGGTGCCCTCGGGGTGAGCGGCCCCTCCCGACTGCGGGGTGAGCGGTCCCTCCCGGCGCCGAGGGGTGGCCGTCACGGGGTGAGCGGTCCCTCCCGGCGCCAGGGGGTGACCTCAAGCGCCGGCCGGGCTTGAACCGGCCTCCGCGTGAGTGCCCCGTCAGGGTGGTGCGGTGCTTGGTGTCGCGGTGGCCTCAAGCGCCGGCCGGGCTCGATTTCGGCGGGTCGCCCTACTTCTCCGGGGCTCGCAGGGTCGCCCCGATGCGGGCCGCCGCCGACGACAAGTGCCTTCGTGCGTCCCGTAGTTGATCGTCCGTCACTCCGTGATCGCGCGCCGCGTCCCGGATGTCGTCGCGGAAGCGGTCCAGCAGCCTGTCCAGGTCGCGGGCCGGATTTCCGGAAGGCTCCTCGTGGGCCCACTCGGGCTCGGGCGGCGTCGCGGCGTCCTCCTTGCCGAGGTCCACGCGCTCGACGGTGACGTCCGACGGCTCGTCCGCGGGGCCCGTACCCGCTTCGGCGCCCCGCCCGAAACGGCTCATCTCCCTGGTGAACTCGGCGAGCCCCTCGCGGACCCCGGCGGGCCAGTCGCCCCGCGCGAAGTGCTCCTGCACCTGCTGGGCGACCCGCTGCATCTGGTCGCGCGCCTTCTCCTGGGCCTCCGTGGCCTGGCGCCGTGCCTGCTGGGCGTCCTCGCGGGCGCGCCGGGACTCGTCCTTCGCCCGGCGTGCCTGGTCCTTCCAGTCCTGCTTGGCGCGCTTGAACTCCTCCTTGGCCTGGCGCCAGCCGTCCTTGTCGCCCCAGGTGCCGTCGAAGAAGTCGGACGCCTCGGGGAAGCCGGGGAACGCCTTACCGGGCCGGGCTCCGGCTCCGCCACCGGCTCCGGCCTTCGCGCCGCCCTTGCCGGACGTCCCGCGCGCCTCCTGCGCGGCCTGCCGGATCTCCCGCCGCAGATCGCTCGCCGAGCCGCTGACGTCGGCGCGGATCTCCGCGGCGAGTTCGGCGACCGACTCGCGGATCTCCAGCTCCAGGTCGGCCAGTTCACCGCTGCGGCCCGCCAGTTCGGCGCGGCCGGCGTCGGTGATCGAGTACACCTTCCGGCCGCCCTCCGAGGCATGGGTCACCAGGCCCTCGGCCTCCAGCTTGGCGAGCCGCGGGTACACGGTGCCCGCGCTCGGTGCGTACAGCCCCTGGAACCGTTCCTCCAGCAGCCGGATCACCTCGTAGCCGTGGCGCGGCGCCTCGTCCAGCAGTTTCAGCAGGTAGAGGCGGAGTCGGCCGTGGGCGAAGACGGGGGCCATGTCAGAGCACCTTCTCGTTGACGTCGTCCGGGGCGGGCTTGCGCAGCAGTGCGATGGCACCGGAAACCGTGGTCGCCCTGAGTCTGCCGGTTCCCCGGCCCAGAGTGCCGGTGATCTTCTTGGCGCCCCACTGGCCGCTCACCCGCAGGTCTTCGAAGGCGCTCGACACGGCGCCACTGGTGGTGTTCGCGTCGACCTGCGCGTCCGTCGGGTGGGTCAGCCGGACGGCGACCTCGCCCGAGACCGTGTTGAGGCTGATGTCCGTCGGCCTGCCGGTCGTGTCGAGGTCGATGACCATGTCCCCGCTGACCGAGTCCGCCCGTACGGAGGAACCCGTCCCCTCGACCACCGTGAGGTCCCCCGAGACCGAGTGGAAACGCAGCTCGCCGCTGACGGACTGGGCTTCGAGGTTCCCCGAGACGGTCTCGGCCCGGACAGCGCCGGAGAGGCCGACGAGGGTGGTGTCGCCGGTGACGCCCCGGATTTCCGTACGCCCCTGGATCCCGGAGACCACGGCGCCCGCGCCGACCACGCCCACCTCCACCTTCGCCGTCGACGGGACGGTGAGCGAGACGACGGCGCTGCGGTGCCAGCCTCTGCGGTCGAGCCACTTGAGGAAGTTCTTCCAGGGCAGGTCCTCGTAGGCCACGGTCAGCGTGCCGTTCTCCTGCGTCACGATCAGCGGCGGGCCGTCGATCTCGGACACTTCGAGGCGGGCACCGCCCTGCTCGTTCAGTACGGCCTCGTCGGTGCCCACCACGTTGACCGTTCCACTGACGATGCGCACGTTCAGTGCCGTCACGGGACTGTCGAAGGTGAGCTTCTGCGGCTCTGCCACTGACCTCTCGGACATGGAACTGACCTCCCGGGTCGGCTACGACGCAACATATCGCGTCTTCTGCTAGACACGATATATCGCGGATTCTCGAAGTCAAGCGCGCGGGTGGAACGTGTGGATCTGTCCTAGCGTGGGGCCATGTCAGAGAACGCCACAGGTGCCCTGCTGCTCTGCCGCGCCGACCCCGCCGCCGTACGTCCCGCGGCTCATCTGCTGCGCGAGCGCCTGCTCCTCGCCCCCGCGGGCGAGGTGTGGAGCGTGCTCGTCCCCGAGGGGAAGCCCTGGCTGCACGGGCAGGAACCCGTCGACCGGGTGGCCGGTGGCTGGGCCACCGCACTGGCGGTCGCCTCCAGCTGGCCGGTGCTCGCCCTGTGGTGGGACGGCGACCGGGCGGGCTTCACCCTGGCGTCCGGGTTCCGGCGGCCCGTCGGATACGTATGGCTCACGGACGGCACGCCGGGGGGTGAGAGCGACGCGATGCGCACGTTCGGCGCACGGCTCGGGCTCGACCCCGTACTGGACCTCCAGGCGCTGACCGAACTGACTCTCCCGGACGCGGTGGCGGACTCCCGCTCCCGACTGCTCGGTCTGACGGCGGTCCTGGGCCGGGCCGGGCTGGTGCTGCCCACCGGGCTCACCCCCGGCGACCCGGTGGACCGGCTGCGTTCGGTGGCCCGGATCCACCCGGCCACCGAGCCGATCGAGTCGTCGGGCTGGCGCGACGCCGTACGGGCCGAACTGGATGTCTTCGAGGAGAGTTCCCTCGGCCCCTGGCTCCGCGGCCCGAGGGCCCGCGCGCTCGGTGCCGCCCAGCTCGCGGCGGGTGTCCCGCTGGCGCTGTGGGGCCTCGGCCGCCGCAGCGGCGGCTGGACGGCGGCGGCTGCGCTGCTGCTCGCGCACGGCGCGCTGGGCCTCGCGTACGACCGGATGCGGGCCCGCGGCTGACACGGGGCGAAGCCCCGGATACGGGCCTGCGGCTGACACCGGCCGAAGCCTTGGATGTGGGCCTGCGGTCGGTACCGGCCGGGGAAGAACCGGCCGGTCCAGGGCTACGCGTCGCTACGCGTCCTCGTCGTCCTCGTCGTCCTCGTCGTCCAGCCGGGCCAGCCAGGTCGCCAGCCGCTCGACCGGCACCTCGAAGTCGGGGTTGAGGTCGACGAACGTACGCAGCTGCTCGGCCAGCCACTCGAAGGTGACTTCCTCCTCGCCGCGCCGCTTCTCCAGTTCCTCGATGCCGCGGTCGGTGAAGTACATGGGGTGCTCCTGATGGGGTGCCGGGTGTCCTGTGTCCAGATTATGTGCAGTCGCGCGGGCCGGTTCGCGGCGGGTCGCGGGGTCGCCTGCAACCGTACGGACCATTAACCTCGTCGTGATCCAAGTGGCCCGGTCCAAGGGCGACTTGAACGGTGATACGGGTACACGGGGATGCGGGTACACCGGGATACGGGGGAGCTGTGGCAGCCGAGGTGCAGGAGATCGTGCTTCCGGGAGGTGCGGTCGTGCACGCCCGTCTGACGCCGTCCGGCGCGCACGACGACGGGTACGAGGACGTCGGGGTCGCGGAGATCCTGCAGAACCGGGTGGACGACCTCCAGCGGGTGATCGGCGGAGTCGGTGACTCGGTGCTGGCCGCGGCGCGGGCCGCCCGGCCCGACGAGGCCACCGTCACCTTCGGCCTGGAGTTCAGCGTCAAGGAGGGCAAGGTCATCTCGGTCCTCGCGGGGGCGGAGGCGAAGGCGTCGCTCCAGGTCTCCCTCACCTGGAAGCTGGCCGAGCAGAGCACTGCGAACCCGACTGGTACGGCCCCGAGCGGCGTGACCCCGGGCGGTACGACCCGGAACGGCCAGCCCCCGGCGGATCCCGCCGATGAGTGACCCCGATCATGTGGTGAGCTCTCTCGCCGCGGCGGCGACCGTCCAGCTGCTGCCCGTGGGCGGCGAGAGCAAGGACTTCTGGGGCAGCGGCTTCTTCGTCGCGCCCGGCTGGGTGGTGACCTGCGCCCATGTGGTCCGCAGTCACCTGCCCGCAGGCCCCGGCGGGCAGCTGGATGTCCGCGGTGACGGCTTCAACGACGGGATCTCCGTCCACGCGGAGCTCGCGGACTGGCGGCTCATGGAGCGGGAGGGGCGGGTGATCCCCGTCGAGCGGGACCTCGCGCTGGTCCGGCTGCTCGACCCGGACATCGAGCACGAATGCGTCTGGTTCACCGACCGTGCCACCCGGGTGATGCGCACCGTCCTGGTCCACGGCTACCGGCCGGGCGACCCGGACGGGACCGGGACCAGGGCCGTCTCCTTCCAGGCCAAGGGCGAGATCAACGTGCACGACGGCGGCTACGGACTGGTGATCGCCCCCGGAGCCGAGTACCCCAAGGGCGTCTCCGGAGGGCCACTGGTCGATCCGCTCACCAACGAGGTCGTCGGGGTGATCAAGTCCCGCCGGAAGGACCGGGAGGGCGGGCTCGCCATCGCCGCCGCCGCGCTGCGCGGCTTCGGCGGCCTCTACCAGCAGGTGATGGCCGGACACGACAGCTGGCACGCGGCCCGGAAGGGGCACCAGACCTGGATCTCCCGGCAGTGGTCGTCCGGCGAGAGCACCGGGCGGCGGGACACCGGGACCGGCTTCGGGCCCGGGAGCTGGACCCCGCGGGACCGGCGCAAGGCGCTGGGCCTGCTCGCCGAGCTGCCCGCCCCCGCCACCGGCGCCCCCATCGCCGCCGTCGCCCACAAGGCCGCCCGCAACGAACTGGCCCCGGCCAAGAACGCGCTGCTGAGCTGGCGCGACGGCTACGGCCTGCTCTACGACGGCGACGAGCCGCTCGGCGCCCTGGTCTTCCTGCGCTACCTCCAGCTCGTGGCCCGGTACGTGCACGCGTACGGCGGCAAGTCGGGACAGCTGTCCGAGTGGATCACCGACAGGCTGGAGGAGGTGGCCCACCCGTTCCAGCACGAACTGGTCACCGAGGTGCGGCTGCCCGAGCAGCTGTGGCCCGACGCCGGACAGCCGGGCCGCACCGTCCTGCCGTACCCGGGCCCCGGCGAAGGGCCGGTCATCACCGTCGTCATGGACCCGCTGCACGACGACGCCTCCCTCGTCGACTGGACGATCCACCTCTTCACCGGGGACGGCGGCAGCGAACAGATCGGCGCCTACGAGGAGGCGGCGCCGGGAGTCGACGCCGCCTGGCACAACCACCAGTCACTCCGGCGCACGCTCCACGAGGTGCTGCACGCCCACGACCCCGATCCGGACCACCCGCTGCCCGTGGAGATCGCCCTGCCGCTCGGCGGCTTCGACACCCCGGTGCACCGCTGGCAGCTCGAAGACGCCGCCCGTCTGAACAAGCTCGCGCACCTCGGCGCCCAGCGCCGCCTCGTGCTGCGCGACCTCGGGCGCCGCGGCCGGTGGAGCGAGGAGGCCGAACGGGACATCCGCTGGCAGGCCGTGGCCGGGGCGGAGCGCCTGACGGTGGCCCGGATCCCGGAACCCGGCACCACCCAACGAGCCGCATACTACGAGGGGTTGACCCCCGGCGCGGTGCCGGTGCTCTGCCGCCCCGCGAGCCGGGGGGTGGGGGCCACCGCGATGGAACTGACACTGCGGGCCGGTCACGGCATCGCCCTCTGGGACATCGACGGGCACACCGGACGCGGCTGCGAAGAACGCTGCACCGAACTGCGCGGCCGGGTGCAGGGGCTCCTCGACCGTACGGACCGGGCCTGCGAACTCCCGGACCGGATACGTCATCTGAGGGAGGACATCGACCCCCGGAGGCCGGAGACCCACTGGCCCGAATCGCTGGTGCTGCTGTACGACGATCCCGGGCGCTCGCTGCCCGCCGACGACGAGGAAACCCTGGACTCGCCATGAAGACCTGCCGAATCAAGACCTGCCAATGGCCGGAAAATGAAGTTGATTGCCCGCCGGGCGGGTACATATTCCGGAACGCCTGTCGCCGATGAGGAGCGAACCACCGATGAGCGATTGGTTCATCTACCGCGGCACAGGGGCCCCCGATCCGACCCGTATCGACCGGCGGCCGGAGCCGCCGCCGTGGCGGGCCTTCGACGCCCCGCCCGTCCCGTACGCCGTACCGCCGGCCGACTCCGCGACGCAGCGGCGGCTGGGCCACCGGGTCGTGCCGCTCGCCGTACCGGGCAGTGAGGCGCTGCGGCTCATCAACGCCGCGCTCTACCTGCGCCGTCCGCTGCTGATCACGGGCGAGCCCGGCTCGGGCAAGAGCACGCTCGCCCACGACCTCGCGTTCGAACTCGGGCTCGGCCGGGTCCTCCAGTGGCCGGTCGTCAGCCGTACCGAACTCCGCGACGGCCTCTACTCCTACGACGCGATCGGCCGCCTCCAGGACGCCCAGCTGTCCCGCATCGCCCGGCCGGAAAGCCTCGGAGGCCACGAAGGCCGGGAAAGCGGGGACGGAAGCGCTGCCGGGACCGGAGACATCGGCCGCTACCTCCGGCTCGGCCCGCTCGGCACCGCGCTGCTCGCCGCCGACCGGCCCCGCGTGCTGCTCATCGACGAGCTGGACAAGAGCGACATCGACCTCCCCAACGACCTGCTCAACGTGCTGGAGGAGGGCGAGTTCACCCTGCCCGAGCTGGAGCGGGTCGCCGACCGCCCCGGGCAGGAGACCGTCCAGGTGCTGACCGACGACGGGCTGCGCGTGCCGGTCACCGGCGGCCGGGTGCGCTGCCGGGCCTTTCCCGTCGTCGTCATGACCAGCAACCGCGAACGGGACTTCCCCGCACCGCTGCTGCGCCGCTGTATCCACCTCGACCTGGAGGCACCCCGGGACGAGCGGCTCGCCGCCATGGTGCAGGCACACTTCGGCGCCGGGGCGTACGACGAACACATCGCCCTGGTCGACCAGTTCGTCAGAACCGAGGCGGACGGCGGGGTGCGCCCCACCGACCAGTTGCTCAACGCGATCTATCTCGTCCGGCAGACCACCGGCCAGGAGTCCGTCGCCGACCTCCTGATGCGCCCTCTCGACAACGGGCCCAGGTGAGCAGTGGTGTCCGCGGGGGGAGACGAGAACGGCCGGACCGCACGGCTCGGCGCACTGATCGCCGGGCTGCGGGCAACCGGTCTCGACTGCGACGCCCGTGAACTCGCCGACGCCCTCTGGCTCGCGGCCCGCACCGGCCGACCCGCCCCCGTGGAGCAGCCCCGGCCACCGGAGCCCGCGCGGAAGACCCCGGTCCGCGGACCGGACCCTGTCGTCCCCGGTCCCCTGGAGGCGCGGTACGCCGATGCGCCGCCGCCCACGCTGCTGACCATGCCGGACCCGGAGGGCGCGCCCGCCACCCTGGAGACCACGCCGGTCCTGGCGCCCGCCGCGCCCGCGCTGCCCGACCCGCAGTCCCTCCAGCGGGCGTTGCGCCCGCTGCGCCGCTACCGGTCGCCGGGCCGCCCGCCCCGGCGGCAGCTGGACGAGGAGGCCACCGCGGGCCGGGCCGCCGACACCGGCCTGATCATCCCGGTGCTGCGCGCGGCCCGGCGGCAGAAGGCCCGGCTGCTGCTCCTGATGGACGTGTCCACCTCCACCGTCGCCTGGCAGACCGCTCTGGAGGAGCTGAACGTGACCTGCGCCGGCGCGGGGGTGTTCCAGGACGTCCAGGTCCGCTACCTGCACCAGGGCCCCGACGGCAGCACCGGCTACGCGGCAGGACCCGACCCCGGCGGCCCGCTGCGCGCCGCCGCCCAGCTCGGCGACCCCACCGGGCGCCGGATCATCCTGCTGCTCTCGGACTGCGCGGGCCCCATGTGGCGCTCCGGCGCCATCCAGCGCCTGCTCTACCGCTGGTCGGCGTCCACCCCGGTGGCGGTCGTCCAGCCGCTGCCGCAGCGGTTGTGGCGCCGGACCCATCTGCCCGCGTACGGCGGGGTGCTGAAGCGGCACGAAGGGCCGCTCGGGCGGCTGGAGTTCAGCAGCGGACCGGCTGCCGCCACGGCCCGTGCGGGGCGCCCGGTACCGGTGCTCGCGCTGCGGCGAAACTCGGTGGAGGGCTGGGCCCGGCTGGCGTCGGGCGCGACGGGCCATTCCCTGCTGACGGCGGCCGGCTGGGTGCGCCGTGACCACAGCCCCTCCGCGGCGCCGGTACGCGCGGCGGCCCGGCTCAGCGGCGAGGAACGGGTCAGGGCCTTCCGGCGCACCGCCTCGCCGCACGCCCAGCGGCTGGCCGAATATCTGACGGCGGTACCCCTGGTCCTGCCGGTGATGCGGCTCGTGCAGCACACCATGCTGGCGGGCACCGGCCCCGAAGCGCTGGCCGAGGTCCTGCTCGGCGGGATCGTCCGCCGGGCCGAACGGGCCGACATCGAGCTGTCGGACGAGCCGTACTACGAATTCTTCGACGGGGTACGGGTGGAGCTCGCGGCCCGCCTGGACCGGGGCGAGGAGCGCCTGGTGCTGCGGCACAGTTCGCGCTACGTCGAGCGGCGCTTCGGCCGCAGCGCCCGCAACTTCCCCGCGGTGGCCGCCGCCGCCCTCGGCGAGGGCGCGGCCCTGCCGGTCGGCGGCGGGCAGATCCCGGTGGGACTGCGGGTCTTCGCGGAGGTCGCCGCCGACACCGTGCGGCGCCGCAGCGCCGGGATCCGGTCGCCGTTGCTCGACGCCCACGCCGGCGTGGACCAACTGGCAGGACAGGCAACGGAGTTGCTGAGCCAGTACACATCGGGCGGCGACGGGCGCAAGCTGGACGCCGCGATCGAGCTGCTGGCCGAGGCCGTGCACGGCGAGGGACGCCCGGACCGGCTGCGGGGGCTGCGGGAGGAACAGGCGACGGCGTACCTGGCCCGCTGGCAGCTGCGCCGGATGGACGAGGACCTCAGCAGCGCGTGGCAGGCCGTGGAGTTCTCCGATGCGCTGGCGCTCCCCACGGTGCTGTACGCGATGGCACTCGCCGCCGCCGAAGGCACCCTGGACCCCGCACTGGCACGGGAGGTACTGGGCGAGGACCCGGAGCGGGTCCCGGAGCAGGGCCCCCGGGACTTCGACGCCCGGACGGCGGAGAGAGCGCTGCTGTCCCTGGCGGGCCGTCACCTCCAGCGGCTCACCGAACAGGGCCCGCAGCGGGACCGGTCGTCAGTCGCCCGGCTCTACATCGAGGTGCTGCGCCGCCTCTCCCGTACCCCGACGGCCGTGGAGACCGGCCTGCTGCGGGAGGCCGCGGTGGTCGCCGAACGGCTGGCCGCGGCGGAGCCCGGCGTCGAGACCTGGCTGCTGCACGGCACCCTGGAGCTGGACCTCGCCCGGCACGTCGAGGGCGACGACGCGGTGCGCGACCACGCCGAACGGGCCCGCCAGGTCCTACAGCGAGCGGAGCTGGCGGCCCACGACCGGGCCCAACTCGTCGACATCCTGCTGAAGACCGCCGGAGCACTGGAACTCGCCGAGCTGACCGCGGGGACAGGACCGCAGGCGCAGCGGGAAGGAGACGGTGTGCCGCGGCGGACCGTGCTCGACGCGCTGACCGCGGCCCTGTGGGCGGCCGACGACGACGCCACCCGGTACGACTGCCACCGCCGCCTCGGCGACCGGTACTGGCGGAGCTTCACGGACACCGGGCAGCCGGGGCATCTGGACGGCGCCATCGAGAACTGGCGGGACGCCCTGACCGTCGGGCGCCCGGCGGAACCGGCCACCCTGCTCACCCGCCTCGGCAGAGCCCTGTTGCAGCGGGCCGAACGGGACGGCGCGGCGGCCGACTTCGACGACGCGGTACGCCGGCTCCGCGAGGCCGCCGACGAGACGCCCGACGGCGACGCGGAACTGCCGGCCCGACGGATGCTGCTCGGCTCGGCGTACGGGGCGCGCTATGCCAGGTCGGGGCGGCTCGCCGACCTCTACGAAGCGGAATGGGCCTACGGAGCGGCGGCCCGCGGCGCCACCGATCCGCTCGTCGCCTCCCGCGCCTGGCGGCACCGGGGGGACATCGCCGCCGAGCTCGCCCGGCACACCGGGACCGCCGACCACCTCCAGCAGGCCGCCAACCACTACGCGCACGCCGCCGAGGTGGACGACGTGCCGCTGGCCGGTGCGGCGCGGCTGGCGCGGGCCTCGGTACTGGAGGAACTCGCCGGTCCCGTGGAGGCACTCCGCGAGTACGAGACCGCCCTCCATGTGATGGACGCGGCCGAGCCGTCGGAGATCGCGGGCGACACTGCCGCCCGGGAGCTCTGGGTCAGGGCCCGGGACGCCGTCGACCGGCTGTGGGCCGAGGTGGGCGATCAGTGACCGGGGACACCGACACCGAGGCGCCACTGCCCTCGCTGACCGTTCCACCGGACTGCGCCCATCCGGTGCTGGCCGCCGTACTCGCCGAGATCGCGGGCCGCGACCCGCACGAGCCGCTGATCGCCTACTACGAGGACGCGCCATGACCGGATGTGCCACGACCGGCGCCGTCCGGGACCGCGGCGCCGGCCACCGGGCCGTGCCCTTCCGGCAGTTCGTCCTCAAGGTGCACAGCCGGTGCAACCTCGCCTGCACGTACTGCTACATCTACCGCGGCCAGGACAGCAGTTGGCGCGAGCGCCCGCAGCGCGCCGCCGACGCCACCGTGCGGCGGACCGCCGACCGCATCGGCGAACACGTCCGCACGCACGGCCTGAAGCACATCCGGATCGAACTGCACGGCGGTGAGCCCCTGCTCGCGGGCCCCGGACCGGTCGTCGCGTACGCCGACGCGGTACGGAACGCGGTGCCCGCCGACTGCGAGGTCACCGCCACCGTCCAGACGAACGGCACCCTGCTCACCGCGGACGTCCTGAACACGCTGGCCGCCGCCCGGATCCGCGTCGGTCTCTCCCTGGACGGCGGCACCGCCGCACAGAACGCCCGCCGCGCCGACCACGCGGGCCGCCCCTCCTGGCCCGCCGCGCACCGGGCGGCCCGGCTGCTCGCCGCGTGCCCGCACCCCGGCACGTACGCCGGGATCCTCTGCACCATCGATGTCACGGCCGACCCGGTGGCCGTCTACGACAGTCTGCGCGCGCTGCGGCCCCCGGGGCTCGATCTGCTGCTGCCGCACGGCAATTGGTCGGCGCCGCCACCGGGCAAGCAGACGCCGGGTACGCAGGCGCAGGGAAGGCAGACGCCGGGCGCGCAGACGCCGGGAAGGCAGGCGCCGGGGAAGCAGGCCGCCGTCCCAGGTCGGCACCGGCCGGGGCCGACCCCGTACGGCGACTGGCTCGCCACCGCCTTCGACCGCTGGTGGGACGGCGGCCCCGGCCAGCCGCGCATCCGGCTCTTCCACACGATCATCGCCCTGCTGCTCGGCGAACCCGCCGCCGCCGAGGCCGTCGGGCTCGCCCCGCTGGCGGTCGTCGTCATCGACACCGACGGGGCGATCGAACAGGTCGACGCGCTCAAGTCCGCCTACGAGGGCGCCCCCGCGACCGGTCTCGACGTCTTCAGCCACCCCCTCGACGCGGCCCTCGACCACCCGGGCATCGTGGCCCGGCAACTCGGCGCGGGCGCGCTGGCCGCGGACTGTCTGAGCTGTCCGGTGCTCCGGGTCTGCGGTGGCGGGAATTACATCCACCGGTACGCCGACGGGAGCGGGTTCCGTCATCCCAGTGTCTACTGTCCCGATCTGGAACGACTCATCCGGCATATCGGCCACCGGCTGAGACATGTCGTCACGTGACGTATCGTGGCGCCAACTGGCCGTCAACACGGCGACTTCGGACCACACTTGAGTGGGACGTGTCGCGGCAGTGACGCAATCGGCTGAGAGGACGGCGATGGCGGAGCACATTCCCCACGTCACGGTGGTCTTCGCAGGGCAGAGCGAGCCCTGGGCCAACTGGATCGTGGGACAGATCAACGCAGCGGGCTGCGCCGCCGCCCCGGTGCGCTGGAGCCCCGCCCGGCAGGGCCCGTCGCAGGACGCGCTCACCGGGCTGCTGGAAGCCCCCGGCCGGATACTGCTCGTCATCGACGACTGGTTCGAGAAGTTCGCCGAGGTGCGGTACGAGGCCTGGGGCGACGCGCTCCGTCAGGTGCACGGCCGCCACCCCGACCGCATCGCCGCGGTCAGTGTCACGACCCGGCCGCTGCCCGACGCCCTGATCGCCCTGGGCCCGGTGGCGCTGCGCGGACTCCGCGCCGAGGCCGCCCGGCGGCGGGTCCTGGAGGCGGCGGGCATCACCGCGGTCGCCCCGCAGGCCGTCAGCCTGGACCGCCCGCCGCGCTTCCCCGACAACCCGCCGCGCGTGCAGAACGTGCCGCGCCGCAACCGCCGCTTCACCGGCCGGGGCGAAATCCTCGACCGGGTGCACGACCACCTCGCCGCGAGCCGGACCGAGGGCGGCGTCCTCGCCCTGTGCGGACCCGGCGGCATCGGCAAGACCCAGATCGCGCTGGAGTACGTCCACCGGTTCAAGGGCGAGTACGACATCGTCTGGTGGGTGGACGCGACCGGCCGGGGCACCGCCCGCGAACAGTTCGGCGCACTCGCCGACGCCCTCGGGGTCCCCACCGGCGCCAACCTCGACCGGTCCATCGCGGCAGCCGTCGAACGGCTCCGCGCCACCGCCGACAGCTGGCTGATCGTGCTCGACGGTGCGGGAGATCCGGCCAAAGTGCAGGCACTGCTGCCGGACGGTCCCGGCCATGTCCTGGTCACCACCAGCCAACAGGAATGGTCCGCCGAGGCCGAACTGGTCCAGGTGAACCGCTTTGAGCGCGAGGAGTCGATCACCTTCGCGGGCCGCCGCTCCGGGCGGCTGTCCGAGTCCGAGGCCGGGCTGCTCGCCGAAGCCGTGGAGGATCTGCCGCTGCTGCTCGACCAGACCGCGGCCTGGCTCGGCATCAACCCGACCGTCGATGTCCTGGAGTACATCCGGGAGTTGAAGAAGGGCGACCCCGACCGCTTCGGCCTGCTGGCGTCCAAGGAATACCCCGAGTCCTTCCAGGTCGCCTGGGCCAAGACCCTGAACAGCCTGCACGACCAGGACGTCGGCGCGTGGAAGCTGCTCAACCTGCTCGCCTGCTTCTCCCCGGGCGTCGTGCCCGTACGGCTGCTGCAGGCGGCCCGCGCGGCCGACCTGCCCAAGCCGCTGGACCGCGTCGTCCCGGAACCCAGCAGCTGGAACTCGGCACTGCGCCGGCTCTCCGAAGTCACCTCCATGCGGCTGGAGTACGACTCGTCGCCCCGGATGGACGCCGTCACCGTCGGTACCCTGCGGATGCACCGGCTCTTCCACTCCTTCGTACGGCACACCCAGGGCCCCGACGAGCGCGCGGAGCTGTCGGCAGCGGCCCTGCGGGTCCTGGTGTCCGCCGACCCGCGCGACCCCACGTCGTCCCGCAACTGGGCCCGGTACGCCGAACTGATCCCGCACCTGCGGATATCCGGCGCCCTGGAATCCGCCGACGAGGACGTCCGCACCCTCGTCCTCAACTGCATCGAGTACCTGCGGATGCGCGGCGAGTACGAGGACGGGCGTTCCCTCAGCCACGAGGCGATAGCGCACTGGCAGCCGGTCTCCGGACCCACCAGCAGGTCCGTCCTGGTCGCCGTCCACCAGAAGGCCAACATGCTGCGCAGGCTGGGGCGTTACACCGAAGCCGAGTCGGTGGGACGCGCGGTGCTCGACCGCCTCGCCGACAACGGGGACGCCGAGCCGATCGAGGTGATCCGGGCCAGGGACGGCCTCGGCGGCACGCTGATGGCACTCGGCCGCTACGACGAGGCCCGCGCCCTCCTCGAACAGGCCGCGGCCGAGGCCACCACGGCACTGGGCAGCGCCTGGGTGCCGCGCACCCTCTCCGTACGGAACAACCTCGCCGAGGTGATGGGGCTCCAGGGGCACTACGAGGAGTCCCTGCACCTGCACCGGGAGATCCTGGCAGCCCGGGTCGAGCTCCTCGGCGGACGCAATCCGCTCACCCTGCACTCCGCGCTGCGCACCGCCTGGACGCTCCGGCTGCTCGGCCGCTACCGGGAGGCCCTGGAGATCCAGGAGCACAACTCGCTGCTGCACGGGCAGGAGTTGGACCGCAACCACGGCCAGACCCTCAACGCGGACCACAACCTCGCCCTGTGCCTGCGCCGCGAGGGCAAGCTCCTCCAGGCCAGGCAGCTGATGCTCAGCGTCCGCAAACGCCGGACGGCCCGCCGGGGCCGCCGCCACCCGGACACCCTGCGGGCGGGCGCGGACTACGCGATGCTGCTGCGCGAGACCGGTGACATCCGCGCGGCCTACGACCTCGCCGACGACACCGCCGCGCTGTACGCGGTGCAGCTGGGGGAGGACCACCCCTACGCGGTGGGCACCCGGGCCAATCTGGTGCTGCTGCTCAGCGACGCGGGCGAGCACGAGGGGGCCGGTGCGCTCGCCGAGCAGACCCTCCAGCGCATGACCGAGGCCGTGGGCGCCGACCACCCGTGGACCCTGGGCGTCGCCTTCAACACCGCGACGGCCAGGCACCGGATCGGGGACGACGAGGGCGCCGTACGGCTCGGTGAGGACCTGCTCCGGCGGTCCACCCGCACGCTCGGCGCCCAGCACCCGCTGACCAGCACGATCGCGGCGGCGCTGGCCCAGGATCTGCGGGCCACCGGCGACGAGGCGCGCGCCGACGCGCTCCAGGCGGACGCGCTGGTGCGGATCACCGCGCTGCTGGGCCGCGACCACCAGCACGTACGGAGCATCCGGCACGGGATGCAGCGCTACTGGGACTTCGAGCCCCAGCTGCTCTGACCACGCGGGGCGGCTGCCCCGGAGCAGGAAACGCCGGAGGGCCCGGCCGCATCATCTGCGGCCGGGCCCTCCGTACTGCGCTGTCCCTGCTGACTACGCCTCGAAGACCTCGGCGACCAGCTGGGCCTGCTCCGCCTGGTGGCGCTTGGCGGAGCCGACCGCGGGGGACGAGCCGTGCGGTCGCGAGATGCGACGCAGGCGCTCACCGTGCGGGACGTCGGCGCCGACCGCCAGGTCCAGGTGGTCGATCAGGTTGAGCGCGATGAACGGCCACGCACCCTGGTTCGCCGGCTCCTCCTGCGCCCAGAGGTACTTCTCGGCGTTCGGGAACTTGGCGATCTCCGCCTGGAGTTCGGCACCCGGCAGCGGGTACAGGCGCTCCAGCCGGATGATCGCGGTGTCCGTGACGCCGCGCTTGGTGCGCTCGGCGTCCAGGTCGTAGTAGACCTTGCCGGCCGTGAAGACGACCTTGCGCACGGCGCTCGGGTCGACGCTGTCGTCCCCGATGACCGGACGGAAGCCGCCCGTGGTGAACTCCTCCGCCTTCGACGCCGCCGCCTTGAGGCGGAGCATCGACTTCGGGGTGAAGACGACCAGCGGCTTGTGGTGCGGGTTGTGCACCTGCCACCGCAGGAGGTGGAAGTAGTTCGACGGGAGCGTCGGCATGGCGACCGTCATGTTGTTCTGCGCGCACAGCTGGAGGAAGCGCTCCGGGCGGGCGGACGAGTGGTCCGGGCCCTGGCCCTCGTAGCCGTGCGGGAGGAGCAGGGTGACGCCGGACGTCTGGCCCCACTTCTGCTCGGCGGCCGAGATGTACTCGTCCACCACCGTCTGCGCGCCGTTGACGAAGTCACCGAACTGCGCTTCCCACATGACCAGCGACTCCGGGCGGGCCAGCGAGTAGCCGTACTCGAAGCCCATCACCGCGTACTCGCTGAGCAGCGAGTCGTAGACGTTGTAACGCGCCTGGTCGTCGGAGAGGTAGAGCAGCGGGGTGAAGTCCTCGCCGGTCTTGCGGTCGATGAGGACCGCGTGCCGCTGGCCGAAGGTGCCACGGCGCGAGTCCTGGCCGGAGAGCCGGACCGGCGTGCCCTCCAGGAGCAGCGAGCCGATGGCGAGGGTCTCGCCCATCGCCCAGTCGATCGTTCCGTCGTCGATCATCGCGGCCCGGCGCTGCACCTGCGGCAGCAGCCGCGGGTGCACGGTGATCCGGTCCGGGATGTTGACCTGGGACTCGGCGATCCGCTTCACGACCTCCTGGGAGATCGCGGTGTCCACGGCGACCGGGAACTCGGCCTGCGGGACGGGAACCGAGACCTCGGCGGGCTCGGAGGTGGCCTCGCGGACCTCCGCGAAGACCTTCTCCAGCTGGCCCTGGAAGTCCTGCAGCGCCTGCTCGGCCTCTTCCAGCGTGATGTCGCCGCGACCGATGAGGGACTCGGTGTAGAGCTTGCGCACCGAGCGCTTCTTGTCGATCAGGTCGTACATCAGCGGCTGCGTGAACGAGGGGTTGTCGGCCTCGTTGTGACCGCGGCGGCGGTAGCAGATGAGGTCGATGACGACGTCCTTGTTGAACGCCTGACGGAACTCGAAGGCGAGGCGCGCGACGCGCACCACGGCCTCCGGGTCGTCGCCGTTCACGTGGAAGATCGGCGCCTCGATCATGCGGGCCACGTCGGTGGCGTACATCGACGAGCGGGACGACTCCGGGGCGGCGGTGAAGCCGACCTGGTTGTTGATCACGATGTGCACGGTGCCGCCGGTGCGGTAGCCGCGCAGCTGCGACATGTTGAGCGTCTCGGCGACGACGCCCTGGCCCGCGAAGGCCGCGTCGCCGTGCAGCGCCACCGGCAGCACGGTGAAGTCCGTGCCGCCCTTGTTGATGATGTCCTGCTTGGCGCGCGCGATGCCCTCGACGACCGGGTCGACGGTCTCCAGGTGCGAGGGGTTGGCGGCCAGCGAGACCTTGATCTGCTCGCCGTCGAGCCCGGTGAAGGTGCCCTCGGAACCGAGGTGGTACTTCACGTCGCCGGAGCCGTGCATCGACTTCGGGTCGAGGTTGCCCTCGAACTCGCGGAAGATCTGCGCGTACGACTTGCCGACGATGTTGGCCAGCACGTTGAGACGGCCGCGGTGGGCCATCCCGATGACGACCTCGTCCAGGCGCGACTCGGCAGCCGAGTCGATGACCGCGTCGAGCAGCGGGATGACGGACTCGCCGCCTTCGAGCGAGAAGCGCTTCTGGCCGACGTACTTGGTCTGCAGGAAGGTCTCGAACGCCTCGGCGGAGTTCAGCCGGCGCAGGATGCGCAGCTGCTCCTCGCGCTCGGGCTTGGCGTGCGCGCCGCGCTCGATGCGGTCCTGGATCCACTTGCGCTGCTTCGGGTCCTGGATGTGCATGAACTCGACGCCCGTGGTGCGGCAGTACGAGTCGCGCAGCACACCGAGGATGTCGCGCAGCTTCATCATCGACTTGCCCGCGAACCCGCCGACGGCGAACTCCCGCTCCAGGTCCCAGAGCGTCAGGCCGTGCTCGATGATGTCGAGGTCGGGGTGCTTGCGCTGCTTGTACTCCAGCGGGTCGGTGTCGGCCATGACGTGGCCGCGGACCCGGTAGGCGTGGATCAGCTCGAAGACACGGGCGGCCTTCGTGACGTCGTTGTCGTGCGAGACGTCGATGTCCTTGAGCCAGCGGACCGGCTCGTACGGGATGCGCAGCGCCTCGAAGAGGTCGTCGTAGAAGCCGTTCTCGCCGAGCAGCAGGTTGGCGAGGATCCGCAGGAACTCACCGGAGGCGGCGCCCTGGATGACCCGGTGGTCGTACGTCGAGGTCAGCGTCATGACCTTCGAGATGCCCAGCTTGTTCAGGGTGTCCTGCGAGGTGCCCTGGAACTCGGCCGGGTAGTCCATCGCGCCGACGCCCATGATGAGGCCCTGTCCGGGCATCAGGCGGGGCACCGAGTGGACGGTGCCGATGCCGCCGGGGTTCGTCAGCGACGCGGTGACGCCGGTGAAGTCGTCCATCGTCAGCTTGTTCGCGCGGGCGCGGCGGACGATGTCCTCGTACGCCTGCCAGAACTCGAAGAAGTCGAGGGTCTCGGCCTTCTTGATCGCCGCGACGACGAGCTGGCGGTCACCGTTCGGCTTCACCAGGTCGATGGCGAGGCCGAGGTTCACGTGCGCCGGCTTGACCAGCGTCGGCTTGCCGTCCTTCACCGCGAAGGAGTGGTTCATCGACGGCATGGCCTTGAGGGCCTGCACCATCGCGAAGCCGATGAGGTGGGTGAAGGAGATCTTCCCGCCCCGCGCGCGCTTCAGGTGGTTGTTGATGACGATGCGGTTGTCGAACAGCAGCTTCACCGGGACGGCGCGGACGGACGTGGCCGTCGGCAGCTCCAGCGAGGCGTTCATGTTCTTCGCCACGGCGGCCGACGGGCCACGCAGCGTCACCAGCTCGGGGCCCGCGGGGGCCTCGACGGCCGGCTCGGCCTCGGCGGGAGCCTTCGCGGCTGCGGGCTTCGCCGCCGGGACGGCGGGCGCGGCAGCGGTGGCTGCGGGCTTCGCGACGACAGGCGCGGGCTGAGCGGCCGGAGCGGCCGGAGCCACGGGCTGTGCGGCGGGCGCCTGGACGGCGGCAGGGGCCGGTGCGGCGTTGGTGGCCGCAGCCC
The DNA here is from genome assembly GCF_940670765.1 of Streptomyces sp. A 4/2. GTDB lineage: Bacteria > Actinomycetota > Actinomycetes > Streptomycetales > Streptomycetaceae > Streptomyces. Next base: position 390,158 of record NZ_CALNVW010000002.1, on the reverse strand, counting down.
CCGCGGCTGCGCCACCCTGCGCGACGCTCTGGCCGTTCGCACTGGACTGATGGGGAGCGCTCGCGCTCACCGGCTCCGCACCCGCGGTGGGAGCACCGGCAGAGCCGGGCTTGTAGTCGGCGAAGAAGTCCCACCAGGCTCGGTCAACCGAATTCGGATCCTGGAGGTACTGCTGGTAGATCTCGTCGACAAGCCACTCATTGGGACCAAAAGCGTCAGCAGGGCTCTTACCCTGCCCCTCTTGGTCGGTCGAGATGCTCGAGTTACTGGGGGACTGAGACGACACGGCGGCAACCGCCCTCTTCCGCTTCACAAGGTGATGGACAGCGGAAATAAAGGCTACGCCTCCCTGGCCTGGAGGTGCAGGCCGGGCGGGCCATCGTCGCGTAAGTCACACTCGAAAGCTGGTTTCGGGGAGGGAATTGGCGGGAAACATGCGTGGTTCCGCGCCATTCGGGTACGACGCTCCACGGCCACTGCCCCTTGGGCAGCAGTCCCTGACCTGCTCACGCGCGGCTTCTTCACAGAACGCGCGCTTCCGCTTCGAACCTTACGTCAAGCTGATGTCCGGGATACGCCCGGAAGAGTGACGCGAATTCGGCAACCACGGGATGATTCGGCCACCCCGATCCGCCCGCCGTGAAGATCCACCGCCCACCGCGCGATGGCCAGGCCCAGTCCGGTGCCGCCGTCGCTGCCGGGACCGTGCGGGGACGGCGCCCGACCCCGGTTGAAGCGCTCGAACACCCGGTGCCGCTCCTGCTCGGGGATGCCGGGACCCTCGTCCACGACCTCCAGGTCCAGCGACTCCGGCTGCCGGCCGCGCCGTGCGCGGACCGTGACCCGGCCGTGCGGCGGGGAGTGCTTCACCGCGTTGTCGATCAGGTTGGCGACCACCTGGTGCAGCCGCTCCGCGTCCGCGTGCGCGGTCAGCTCGGGCGGCGAGACGTCCAGGTGGAGATGGACGTCCGTACGGCTGTGCTGGCCCCCGGAGCCCGAGGTGCCCCTGCGGTGCGCGGAGGCGAGGTTCGCCTCCTTCAGTACGCCCGAGAGGTACGGCCACACCTCGAAGCGGCTCGCCTTCAGCGGTACGACACCGTTGTCCAGGCGGGACAGGTCGAGCAGCGTCTCCACGAGGCGGCCCAGCCGCTCGGTCTGTTTCAGTGCGGTACGCATCGTCTCGGGATCCGCGGCCGAGACCCCGTCCACGACGTTCTCCAGCACGGCCCGCAGCGCCGCGATCGGCGTCCGCAGCTCATGGGAGACATTCGCCACCAGCTCCTTGCGGTGCCGGTCCACGGCCTCCAGGTCCTCGGCCATGCGGTTGATGGTCGACGCCAGGTCACCCAGCTCGTCCCTGCGGTCCGCGCCGCTGACCCGCCGCGTGTAGTCGCCGTGCGAGATCGACCGCGCGACCGTGTTCATCTCGTCCAGCGGCGAGGTCAGGCTGTGCGCCACGAACTGGGTGATCAGCATCGAGGCGATCACCGAGAAGACGGTGATGAAACGCAGCTCGGTCTTGGTGCGCAGGGCCACCAGCAGCAGCCCGGTGGTGATGAAGACCGAGACCACCACGAGCGTGCCGAGCTTGGCCTTGATCGATACGGGGAGGGGCCGCTGCCGGTTCCAGGCCCAGCGGAACCGCGTCCGGCTCATGGCGCCGGGGTCTCCAGCGCGTAGCCGACGCCGTGGACCGTACGGATGCGCTCCGCGCCGATCTTCCGGCGCAGCGCCTTGATGTGGCTGTCGACGGTACGGGTGCCCGACGCGTCGGCCCAGTCCCACACCTCGGCGAGCAGCTGCTCCCGGGAGAGGACCGCGCGCGGTGTGTTCGCCAGGCAGACCAGCAGGTCGAACTCGGTGGGCGTCAGGTGCACGTCGTCGTTGCGCACCCGCACCCGGCGCTGGGCGTGGTCGATCTCCAGCTCGCCGAGGCGGAGGATCCCGCTGCGCGGCGTCGAGGCGGCGATCGTCGCCCGCTCGACCCGGCGCAGCAGGACGTGCACCCGCGCCGCCAGCTCACGCATCGAGAACGGCTTGGTCATGTAGTCGTCGGCGCCGACACCGAGGCCGACCAGCATGTCGGTCTCGTCGTCCCGCGCGGTCAGCATCAGTACGGGCACCGGCCGCTGCGCCTGGACGCGACGGCAGACCTCAAGGCCGTCGAAGCCCGGCAGCATCACGTCGAGGACCATCAGATCCGGCTGCCAGCCCTGTGCCGCGTCCACGGCGGCCGGGCCGTCCGTGGCCGTCTGCACCTGGAAACCCTCGGCTCGCAGCCGGGCGGCAATGGCGTCGACGATTGTCGGGTCGTCCTCGACGACCAGCACCCGGCGCTGGGCGCCGGGGGTAGCCGCGACGCCGTTGTGGGTGGTGTGTGTCTGCTCCATCGCCCGCCCCTGGAAGTGCGCTCTTGGTCTGCGTTCTGATACGGCGTTCTGATACGGCGTTCTTAGATACGGCGTCCACATCTCTGTGTCGGTGAGCAGACTAGATGCACGGACGCCATCCCGGCTACGCAGGGCGAACAGCGAGATGGACCACGTCAGGCACGCCCCGGGCAACTGCGATCTCTTCGGTTCTTACCCCACTGAATCCGGCATTCCACAAGGCATCCTCGAATTTCGCCGAGGGCTGGGCGGACCAGACCGCAAGGATTCCTTCTGGTTTGAGCCGGTTCATGCAGGCCGCGAGTCCGCTCGGTGTGTACAGCCCCTCGTTGTCCTCGGTGACCGTCCAGTCCGGGCCATTGTCGATGTCCAGACACAAGGCGTCATATGCCGCCGCGGATTCGCGCATGTGGGCGACCAGATCGGTGGGCAGGATCACAGTGCGCGGATCGGCCAGTGCGGCGCCGGAGATCCGGGTGAGGGGGCCTTCGAGATGACGGTCGTGCCAGTCGATGATGGCCTGTTCGCGCTCGACGACGGTGATCGGTCCCCACCGGGGGTCGGCCGCGGCATGGGCGAGCGAGAAACCCACGCCGAGACCGCCGATGAGCAGCGCGGGGTTGGCGCGGCCGGCGGGCAGGGCATCCAGTGCCGCATCGATCAGCAGCCGCTCCGAGCGGCCGTCCGAGGTGTCCATCAGGAAACAGCCGTTGGCGATGATCTCGAAGTGCTCACCGCGTTCCCGCAGGACGACTTCGCCGTACGGGCCCTCGCGCCGGTCAAGAGTGCGTACGTCTTCGATGGTGATCCCCTCCTGGGTCGGGCCCCCGACGCCGCGGGTGGTGCCGGGGTTGCTTCGTGTGGCGCAGGTCATAGCCGGGACCGGAGACTGTTCCCGGGACCCAGCGTTGGGACAAGTGGGCGCGAACGGACGGACCGACGGCCGACAGGACAGACAGCAGTGCACCACACACGGCAGGCAGAACCGACGGCCGGTGTCACGGCCCGCGGTCTGCTGCGCCTGCTGCCCACCCCCACCGGGACGCCGTTCACCTTCGGCTACGTCCTGGTCCTGCTCGCCACCTCGCTCTTCGCCGCGTACGCGCCCCCGGCCACGGTCGACGCCCTGCTGCGCGGCTCCAGCACCGACATGGCACATCTGGCCAGGACCCCGCTGCTCTCCCTGGTGACCAGCGCGCTGTGGGTGGCCGGCGGGGTGCTGTCGACCTCCGCGATCGGCTTCCTCTTCGTGCTCACGGCCCTGGAGCGCCGCATCGGCCCGCTGCGTACCGGTGCCGTCTTCCTGGCGGGTCACGTCCTGACCACGCTGGCCACGGAACTCCCGGTGGGCATATCGGTGGCCGCCGGGCATCTGCCCGCCACCTCGCTGCACCGGTTCGACTACGGCATCAGCTTCGGCCTGATGGCCAGCGTGGGGGCGCTGGCCGGGCTGCTCGCCCCCGCGGTGCGCTGGTCCCTGCTGACGGTGGTCGCCTTCACGCTCGGCCAGGCGCTGCTGGCCTTCGTCGACCCGCTGACCGCGTGGGGCCACCCGCTCGCGCTCTGTTTCGGGGTGGCCTCCTGGCCCCTGGTGCGCCGCTGGCGGGCGGCCAGGATCAGGGCGGCCGGGGCCGGGTCGGCCGGAACAGAGGTGTCCGGCGCGGAGGCTGCCGGGACGGCGCCACCCGGCACTCCCAGCACCCCTGTCGCGTCTGCCGGCACTCCCGGCACCCCTGCCGCATCTGCTGGTTCACCCGGCCCCGCCGGCCCGATCGCTGAGAGCGAACAGCCGCTGGGGAACACCAGCGCCCTCCACGGCATTGAGTCTGCATAGCTCAACTTCACTGCCTAAGGGGAGATCATGGCTACTGAGTCCACGTACGCACCGCTCACCCTGCCCGTGCTGCCGCTCGACGACGAGGTCGTGCTGCCCGGAATGGTTGTGCCGCTGGATCTTTCCGACCCCGACGTACGCGCCGCGGTGGAAGCCGCACAGGCTTCGCCCGCCCGCTCCGGTGGCAACAAGCCGCTGGTCCTTCTCGTTCCGCGGATCGAAGGTACGTACGCGAGCACCGGCGTCCTCGGCACCGTCGAACAGGTGGGCAGGCTCTCCGACGGAGACCCCGGCGCCCTGGTCCGCGGCCGGGACCGGGTGCAGATCGGTGCGGGGACGACCGGCCCCGGGGCCGCGCTCTGGGTCGAGGGGATCCGGACCGACGAGAGCGACCCCGATCCGCTGCCCGGCTCCGCCACCGAGCTGATCAAGGAGTACAAGGCCCTCGCCACCAGCTGGCTGAAGAAGCGCGGCGCCTGGCAGGTGGTGGACCGGGTCCAGCAGATCGAGGGCGTCTCGGCCCTCGCCGACAACTCCGGCTACTCACCCTTCCTCAGTCTGGAACAGAAGATCGAGCTCCTGGAGACCGCCGACCCGGTGGCCCGCCTGAAGCTCGCTGTCACCTGGCTCGGCGAGCACCTCGCCGAGCAGGATGTCGCCGAGTCCATCGCCAAGGACGTCCAGGAGGGCGTGGACAAGCAGCAGCGCGAGTTCCTGCTGCGGCGCCAGCTGGAAGCCGTACGCAAGGAGCTCTCCGAGCTGAACGGCGACGCCGAGGACGAGTCCGACGACTACCGGACCCGTGTCGAGGCCGCCGACCTCCCCGGCCACGTCAGGGAGGCCGCGCTCAAGGAGGTCGAGAAGCTGGAGCGCTCCTCCGACCAGAGCCCCGAGGGTTCCTGGATCCGGACCTGGCTGGACACCGTCCTCGAACTGCCCTGGAACGAGCGCACCGAGGACGCCTACGACATCAGCGGCGCCCGGCAGATCCTGGACGCCGAACACTCCGGCCTGGACGACGTGAAGGAACGGATCACCGAGTACCTGGCGGTGCGCAAGCGCCGCGCCGACCGGGGACTGGGCGTCGTGGGCGGCCGTCGCGGTGGCGCGGTACTGGCCCTGGTCGGCCCGCCGGGGGTCGGGAAGACCTCGCTCGGCGAGAGCGTCGCGCACGCGATGGGCCGGAAGTTCGTCCGGGTCGCGCTCGGCGGTGTCCGGGACGAGGCGGAGATCCGCGGACACCGGCGTACGTACGTCGGCGCCCTGCCCGGACGCGTCGTCCGCGCCATCAAGGAAGCCGGTTCGATGAACCCGGTCGTCCTGCTCGACGAGATCGACAAGGTCGGCTCGGACTTCCGCGGCGATCCGGCGGCGGCGCTGCTCGAAGTCCTCGACCCGGCGCAGAACCACACCTTCCGCGACCACTACCTGGAGGTCGAGCTGGACCTCTCCGACGTGGTCTTCCTCGCCACCGCGAATGTCCTGGAGGCCATCCCCGAGGCGCTGCTCGACCGGATGGAACTGGTCACGCTGGACGGGTACACCGAGGACGAGAAGGTCGTCATCGCCCGTGACCACCTGCTGCCCCGGCAGCTGGAACGCGCGGGCCTGGAGCCCGGCGAGGTCACCCTCGACGACTCGGCGCTGCGCAAGCTGGCGGGGGAGTACACCCGGGAGGCGGGCGTACGGAACCTGGAGCGGGCCGTGGCGAGGCTGCTGCGGAAGGTGGCGGCCCGGCACGAGACGGGCGAGCAGGAACTGCCCCTCACCGTCACCGACGCGCAGCTGCGGCGCCTGATCGGACGCCCGCACCATGTGCCCGAGTCCGCCCAGGACCCGGCCGAGCGGCGTACCGCGGTGCCCGGCGTGGCCACCGGTCTCGCCGTCACCGGCGCGGGCGGCGACGTGCTCTTCGTCGAGGCGTCGCTGGCCGACCCGGAGACGGGCGCGGCGGGGCTGACCCTGACCGGTCAGCTCGGCGACGTCATGAAGGAGTCGGCGCAGATCGCGCTCTCCTTCCTGCGCTCGCACGGCGCGGAACTGGAACTGCCCGTCGCGGACCTGAAGGACCGCGGGGTGCACATCCACTTCCCGGCCGGCGCGGTCCCCAAGGACGGGCCGAGCGCGGGCATCACGATGACCACGGCGCTCGCGTCGCTGCTCTCCGGCAGGCAGGTCCGTACGGACGTGGCCATGACCGGCGAGGTGTCCCTGACCGGCCGGGTGCTGCCCATCGGCGGTCTGAAGCAGAAGCTGCTGGCCGCGCACCGGGCGGGCGTCACGACCGTGGTGATCCCCAAGCGGAACGAGGCGGATCTGGACGACGTCCCGGCCGAGGTGCTCGACCGGCTGGACGTGCACCCGGTGACGGATGTCCGCCAGGTCCTGGAGATCGCCCTCTCCCCGGCCGAGGTGAGGCTTCCGGCTGCTGCCTGACGGCCCCGGTGCTCTACTGGGATGAGCTTCCACCGGGGCCTCCACCGGGGCCCCACCGGGACGATCCGCCGCAGGAAGGACGATCACCGTGCTGATTGACCTCAAGGGGAAGAGCGCCCTGGTCACGGGCTCGACCCGGGGCATCGGAGCGGCCGTCGCGACCGGGCTCGCACGGGCCGGGGCGCGGGTCGCCGTCAACGGCCGCACCAGGGAGTCGGTCGGTGAGGCCGTGGCCCAGCTGAGCGTCCGGGCCCCCGGCGCCGCCTTCATGGCGGCGCCGGGGGACGTCTCCACGGACGAGGGCACCCGGCAGATCCTGGAGGCCCTGCCACGTACGGACATCCTCATCAACAACCTGGGCGTCTTCGGCGCGCGCCCCGCTCTCGACATCAGCGACGCCGAATGGCGGGAGTACTTCGAGGTGAACGTGCTCTCGGCGGTGCGGATGATCCGCGCGTACCTGCCCGGTATGAAGGAACGCTCCTGGGGGCGGATCCTGAACGTCGCGAGCGACTCCGCCCTCGTCATTCCCGCCGAGATGATCCATTACGGCATGTCGAAGACGGCGCTCCTGGCGGTCTCCCGCGGTTTCGCCAAGGAGGCGGCGGGCACCGGCGTGACGGTGAACTCCGTGATCGTGGGCCCCACCCACACCGGTGGTGTCGAGGACCTGATCCACGACCTGGTCGGTACCGAACTGCCGTGGGACGAGGCGCAGCGCGAGTTCATGCGCACCTACCGTCCGCAGTCGCTCATCCAGCGGCTGATCGAGCCGGAGGAGGTCGCGCACATGGCCGTCTACCTCAGCTCACCCCTCGCCTCGGCCACCACCGGCGGCGCGATCAGGGTCGACGGCGGTTACGTGGACTCGGTGCTTCCGTAGGGCCCGGGACTCCCGTACGGCGGGGCGTAGGAACTCCCGTACGGCGGACCGTCCGGACTCCCGTACGGGCGGGACCGCAGGGAATCCCGTGCGGCGGACCCGCGCAACCCCCGGCGCCGTGTCGCGCCGGGGGTCCGTCGTTCCGTACGTCAGCCGTTGGCGAGTGCCTGCACCCGGTCCAGCGCGCCGTTGAACTTGTCGTGGTCACCGACCGTCGGGCCGGTGGAGGTGTACTGCCACATGGTCTGGAAGCCCCAGCCCGCCGGCAGGGTGCCCGGCGCGGAGTCGTAGCGGGCGATCCACAGCGGGTTCGTGGACCCGAAGGCCGCGGAGTTGCCCGTGCACTGGGTCCACCAGCTGGTGGCGGTGTAGATCACCGCGTCGCGCCCGGTGAGCGACTTGTAGGTGTTGGCGAAGTCGTGGATCCAGGCGACCATCGATGCCGCGCTCAGGCCGTAGCAGGCGTCGCCGTACGGATTCCACTCGATGTCCAGCACGCCGGGCAGGGTCTTGCCGTCGCGGGACCAGCCGCCGCCGTGGCTGACGAAGTAGTTCGCCTGGTTGGCGCCGCTGGAGTCGTTGGGGGTCGCGAAGTGGTACGAGCCGCGGATCATCCCCACGTTGTACGAGCCGTTGTACTGCTGGGTGAAGGAGGGGTTCGTGTAGTAGTTGCCCTCGGTGGCCTTGGTATAGGCCCACCTCACACCGCTGTTCCACAGGGTCGCCCAGTCGACGTTGCCCTGGTACCCGGAGACGTCGACGCCTTCGGTCTGGGTGGCGGTGAGGGATGCGCGCGGAGTGCCGCCCCGGCCGTCGTGGTCGACGACACCCATTCCCATGGTGGCGGTGCCGCGGGCGGGGATGGCCGCGGCGGACGCCGTACCGGGCAGCGCGACGAGCGAGGTGAGGAAGGTGAGAAGAATCCCGACTGCGGCGATGCGTCCGCGTCGGGCCGTCCCGGATCTGAGCACGGGCATGTTCGTGCCTCCGAAAGGCTCGGTGGGGGGAACTGGGAACTCTTCCGACATGCCGTGGTGTGAACATGTCAGCAACGACGCTACGCACGTAGACCCGCACGGCGAAAGGGGGCCTGGGTGCTGCCGTTGGTCTACTCCTGCGAAATACTGGCCGAGCTGCGGCAATGGCAGGCGCTGAAAGAAAGTTTCAGGAACGGGAAAGCTCGCGAGGGGTGCTGACGTGCACGACAGCGGTACTGAAAGTGAACGCCCTGTCTCCACCGGGAATGGTGTGGACCATGAATTCCTGTCCCTGGAACGGGAGTTGACCGTCTTCCTGCGCCGCGCGAGGGCCGCGTCCGGCGAGATGTCGCGCGAAGTCCACCCCGATCTGGAGGCCGCCGCGTACGGGCTGCTGGTCTGCCTGGACGAATGGGGCGGGCAGCGCGCCACCGATCTTGCCGCCTACATCGGCGTCGGCCGGGCGACCATGAGCCGTCAACTCCGGGCCCTGGAAGACCTGGGCCTGGTCACCCGTGAGCAGGATCCCCACGACGGGCGGGCGTTCCTGGTCCGCCTCACCGACGAGGGGGGCGACCGGCTCCGGCAGGTCCGGGACGCCCGCCGGGCCGAATACGTCCGCAAGCTGGACGGCTGGGACCGCGCGGAGGTCGCCGAACTGGCCCGGCTGCTCCGTCACTTCAACGCCCGCTCGGAGGAGTGAAGTACCCACCGCGAGGTGCGGGAGGGTGGCCGGGATCTCCCGAACGCCCCCCGTTCCCCGGGAGTTCGCCGCTCAGAGCTCCAGCAGCAGCGCGGACGCGTCGTCATGGGTCTTGCCGTTCCTCAGGAAGGTGCGGTCCGTGGCGTCCGCGGACTCCAGTGCCCGCACCCGGTCGATGAGTCCCTGCGGCCCCTCCTTGCGCAGGACGCCGAAGCAGTCGCTCCAGTCGCCCTCCCCGAAGACCTCCACCCAGCGGCTCGCGCCGTCACTGAGCGCGGCCAGCGCCCGTACCTCCGCCAGCGGCGTACGGCCGGTCACCGCGCGCGCCACCACCGCGGGGTCGGCCGCCGCGGTGAAGAAGCCGCCCTCCTGGTTCCGTACCGCGTCGGCCGTCGCATGGGTCGCCAGGACCTCGCGCGGCAGCCGGTCGAGACGGTCGTCCAGCACCGCCCGCACCGCGCCGTTCACGTCCTCCACCAGCAGGATCGAGTCGGAGAGCACCAGGTGCTCCACGGTGTCCGCGGACCAGCGCGCCAGGACGACCGTCGCCTGAGGTGTGCGAACGTGAGAAAGATCACAGGTTTGACGATGGGCGTCGGAGGTACGGACGATCGCCTCCGCCAGTACCTCACGCAGGTTCATATCCCCCCGCGAACCGGACAGTTCGACCAGTGCGCCGCCGAGCCGGGCCGTGAACCAGGGCACGCCGTGCACACATCCGTCGTCGCCCTCCGGTGGTGTCACTCCGTCCAGCAGGACGATCGCACCGCCCTGTCCCGAAGCAGGCAGGGCCACACCGGTCCAGTCCTCGTTGGGGCGTTCGGGGCTTCCCCCGGTGGAAGTGAGTTCGATGCGCATACCGGCAGTCTGCCCGAGCCCTTCACGACAGCCGCACAATGACGGCCCTCCCGGCCCGGACCGCCACGCCGGACGGGGGTCTCCGGGGGGCTTGGGGTGGAATGTGTGGCTCCGCGACTCTGCGGGCGGGCATCCTGCCAAAGCCCGTGCGGAAGTTCCAACCGGCACTCCGTATGCCACCGGTACGTACCGCTCGCAGAGTTGTTCGCCAACTCGCTGGTGATGTTCACTCGTTCGGGTGGCCGACCCGGCGATGCGCACTCCCCTCCCAAATCCACTGGAATGGTCAGAAGCCGTACCAGTGGTGGAAGCGCATGCTGGTGATCAGCCGTCACCTCGGCTTCATGCGTGGACGAGTCAAGATTGCGAGCACCGGTGCAGAACAAGCGGCTTCGGGGCAACAAAGGCGTGCCTGTCGAGCGCACGGTCCGGGTACGCAGGCGTCTTTTCGGGGGCGTGGCCGTGGTCGGCCTCACCGTCCTGGCGGCCGGCGCCCCCGCTGTGTACACCGCGTCGACCGAACTGACGGACGCCCAGCACCTGGTCACCCTCGCCGACCTGGAACAACAGACGGTCTCCCTGGGGCACGCCCTGGCGGACGAGCGCGACGACGTCACGGTCTACATCGCGGGCGGCCGGGCCAAGAAGGACAAGCTCGCTGCCGACCGGGCCACCCGCGTCGACAACGAGATCGAGGAGATCGGCGCGGCGGCCCCCGCCACGCTCCGGCGTGACCTCGCCACTCTCCCCTCCCTCCGCCGGACCGTGCTGAACGGCAAGGGCAGCGCGCTGGACGCCGACAAGGCGTACACCGACCTGATCGACAAACTCCAGGACATCTCCGACCAACTGGCCGACCAGACCCCGCCGGAGGCCGCAGCGGCCACCCGGGCACCGGTCGAACTCGGCCACGCCGTCGAGCAGGCGAGCCAGACCCGCGGGCTGCTGCTCGCCGCGCTGGCCGTCCCGCAGGGCGAACGGACCACCAGGTACGACCCGGTGAGCGGCCAGTACGTACCGCAGCCCGCGGCTCCCGACAGCGAAGAGGCCCGTACCCGCAACGGCCTGAGCGCCGCCGCCCAGCAGTCCAGGGTCCGGGAACTCGCCGCGCTCTCCGACTTCGACCAGGCCGCCGACCCGGCCGCCCGCGACACGCTCGCCAGTACGGTCTCCGGCTCCGAGGTCACCACCGCCGAGGGCTATCTGACGCGCCTCACCGCCCAGCCGCAGCTCTCCGAGTCCGACCTCAAGACCAATCCGGCCAAGGCCGGTGCCGCGCTCACCGCGCGCATCGACCAGATGCGCGGCGTCGAGTCCTCGCTCGGCAACCGGCAGGCCAAGCGCCTCGCCGCACTGCGGGACGACGCGGTGACCGCACTGGAGATCCGGATCGCCCTCGCCGGGGTGCTCCTGCTGATCGCCATCGGGGTCGGCGCCGCCGTGGCCCGTACGCTCACCCGGCCGCTCGCCGTGCTGCGGATCGGCGCCGCGCGGCTCGCCGGAGCGCCCGAGTCGGAGGAACCGATCCGGTTCACCGGCCGCAACGACGAGTTCGCCCAGGTCGTCCGGTCCATCAACGCCCTGCACGGCAGGGTGCTGACTGCGGGCGCCCGCGCCGAACGGCTCGTCGGAGACCAGCGCGACCTGCTGGGCGGACAGGAACGGTTCGAGTCCGAGCGCGCCGTGCTGGAGGCCCGGACGGCCGAAGTGAGCGCCCGGCTCGACCGGCTGCGGCACACCGTCCAGTCGACCTTCGTCAACCTCTCGCTGCGCAGCCTCGGACTCGTCGAGCGTCAGCTCACCGTCATCGAGAGCCTGGAGGAACGCGAGCAGGACCCCGAGGCCCTCGCCACCCTCTTCAAACTCGACCACATGGCGACCGTGCTGCGCCGGCACACCGAGAACCTGCTGGTGCTCGCGGGCACCGAGCACAGCCACGGCCACGGTGGCGGTCCCGTACCGCTGGTGGACGTGCTGCGCGCCGCGGTCAGTGAGATCGAGCGGTACGAACGGGTCGAGTTCAGGTCCCTGCCGCCGCACTCCCAGGTCGCGGGCTTCGCCGCCGACGACATCAGCCACCTCGTCGCCGAACTCCTGGAGAACGCCACGGCGTTCTCGCCGCCGGAGGCCCATGTCCAGCTCTCCGGCTATCTCCTGGAGAACGGCGAGGTGATGCTCACCGTGCAGGACGAGGGCATCGGCATGTCGCCCGGCCGCCGCGACGAACTCAACGTGCTCCTCGCCGACCCCGACGCGCCGCGCCCCGGCAGGCCCGCCGACGAGCAGTCCGGACTCGGCCTCCAGGTGGCCTCCCTGCTGGCCGCGCGCCACGGCGTCCGGGTCGAGCTGCGCGAGCAGAAGCAGGGCGGGGTCGCCGCGGTCGTCGTACTGCCGTGCGCGCTGCTGCCCGACGAACCTCCCACCGCACCGGCGCAGTTCGTGCCGAACGCCGGGACGACGCCCGCGCTGCACCAGCCGGGCTCGGTCGCCGAGGCCAACTCCAACACGATCCCGGCCAAGTCGCGTTACGCCATAGGAGCCGACGCGCACGAGCGCACGGCCGACGCGGTGGACGAGCCGACCTTCACGATGCGGCGCCCCGACCCCGTACCGGAGCCGGAGCCCGTACAGCAGCCCGCGCCCGTACAACAGCCCGAGCCCGTACGGCAGCCGGACCCGGCTCCCGCCCCGGCTCCCGCCCCGGACCCCGCCGCGACCGGCCGTATCCCGGAGCAGGGCGCCGAACGCATCACCGACAAGGGACTGCCCAAGCGCACCCCCAAGATCACCAAGCCCGCGGCGACCGCGCCCCGGCCACGTGTCGGCGGTGTGGACGCGGAAGCGCTGCGCAGTAGGCTCGGCGGCTTCCACCAAGGAGCGAAGAACGGCCGCAAAGACGTCGAGACCGAGATCTCGGAACAGAGATCGGACGTTGTACGTACCGATGCCGCGGGGGACAGTGTCGAGGAGGCACGTAGTTGACTGCGCCCAGCACATTCGGACTGAGCAGTGAAGCCCGGAACCTGCACTGGCTGTTGAAGAATCTCGTCGAGGAGGTGCCAGGGCTCCGTTCCGTCGCCGTCGTCTCGTCCGACGGACTGCTCCTGCTCTCCTCGGACCCGGAGACCCCGGTCAAGGCCGAACAGGTCACGCAGAGCGGGCCCAAGGGATCCGCCGCCGACCTCGCCACCATCGTCTCCGGCATCGGCAGCCTCACCATCGGTGCGGCGAAGCTGATGGACGGCGGGAACGTCAAGCAGACGATGGTCGCCATGGAGGAGGGCAGCGTCTTCGTGATGTCGGTCAGCGACGGCTCACTCCTCGGAGTGCACGCCACGCCGGACTGCGACATGAGCGTCGTGGCCTACCACATGGCACTCTTCGTCGGCCGCGCCGGTCATGTCCTCACCCCCGAACTCCGCAGCGAGCTGCGCAAATCGATGGAGAGCGCCCAGTGACCCCGGCACTGCCGGTCCGCAACCCGGACCGCCGCCCAGCGCGGGTACGCCCGTACTCGCTCACCGGCGGCCGTACCAAATTCGGCCACATCCTCTTCGTGGAGACCTTCGTCGCCGCGATCGAAGCACCCCCGGAGCGTCCGGAGCTGGCCAACGGCCCGCTGCGTCTGATGCCGGAGATGCGGGCCATTGTCGAGATCTGCCGGCGGATGCGTACCGTCGCCGAGATCTCCGCACTGCTGAAGATGCCGCTGGGGGTCGTGCGCGTGCTGCTCAGCGACCTCGCAGACCAGGGAAAGATCCGTGTGTACGGAACCGGGCACGGCGAAGGCCAGCCCGACCGCGCTTTGCTCGAAAGGGTGCTGAGTGGACTCCGCCGTCTCTGAGACGCTGATCCCCGCCGAGGCCGACGAGGCTGTCCAGGCCTGGCAGAACAACCGCACCCGGGCGCCCATCTCCACCAAGATCGTGGTGGCGGGCGGCTTCGGTGTCGGCAAGACGACCTTCGTGACCGCGGTCTCGGAGATCACTCCGCTCCAGACCGAAGCCCTGATGACGCAGGCGAGCGAGGAGACCGACGACCTCAGCGCCACGCCGGACAAGACGACCACCACGGTCGCCATGGACTTCGGCAGGCTGACCCTCGACGACGACCTCGTGCTGTACGTCTTCGGCACCCCGGGCCAGCAGCGCTTCTGGTTCATGTGGGACGACCTGGTGCGCGGCGCGATCGGCGCGATAGTCCTGGCGGACACCCGCCGCCTCGCCGACTGCTTCCCCGCTCTCGACTACTTCGAGAGCTGCGGGCTGCCGTACATCGTGTCGGTCAACCACTTCGAGGGCACACCGGACTTCGAGGCCCAGGACGTCCGCGAGGCGCTGACGATTCCCCGGCACGTGCCCGTGCTGATCATGGACGCACGGAAGAGGAATACGGTGGTCGAGTCTCTGCTGGCCCTGGTGGGCCACGCACTCGACACCACCCCCGAATAGGAGAACAACCCGCCATGCGGAAGATACTCATCGTGGGAGCCGGCCAGTCCGGACTCCAGCTGGCCCTCGGACTTCAGTCACAGGGCTACGAGGTCACTCTCATGTCGAACCGCACCGCCGATGAGATCCGCTCCGGCCGGGTCATGTCCACGCAGTGCATGTTCCATACCGCGCTCCAGCACGAGCGGGACCTTCAGCTCAACTTCTGGGAGTCCCAGGCCCCGAAGATCGAAGGGCTCGGCGTCTCCGTGGCCGCCCCGGACTCCTCCCGCGCCATCGACTGGGTGGGCAAGCTCGACGGCTACGCCCAGTCGGTCGACCAGCGGGTGAAGATGGCCGGCTGGATGGAGACGTTCGCGCAGCGCGGTGGACAGTTGGTGATCCACGGTGCGGCAGTCTCCGACCTGGACTTCTTCGCCCGGACGTACGACCTGGTGATGGTCTCGGCGGGCAAGGGCGAGCTGGTCTCGATGTTCGGCCGGGACGCCTCGCGTTCGCCGTTCACCGCGCCGCAGCGTGCGCTGGCGGTGGCGTACGTGCACGGCATGGGCGTCCGCCCCGAGCACCCCGACTTCGACGCGGTCCGCTGCAACCTGGTCCCGGGCGTCGGCGAGCTGTTCGTGATGCCGACCCTCACCAACTCCGGCCGCGCGGACATCCTGTTCTGGGAGGGCATACCCGGCGGCCCGCTGGACGCCTTCCAGGGCATCAAGGACCCTTCCGAGCACCTGGCGCTGACGCTGGAGCTCATGCAGAAGTTCACGCCGTGGGAGTACGCGCGCGCCACCGGCGTGGAACTGACCGACGCGGGCGCCACCCTCTCCGGCCGTTACGCCCCCACCGTCCGCAACCCGATCGGCCGGCTGCCCGGCGGCGGTCTGGTCCTGGGCGTCGCCGACGTGGTCGTCGCCAACGACCCGATCACCGGCCAGGGCTCCAACTCGGCCTCGAAGTGCGCTGCTTCCTACCTGGGCTCCATCGTCGACCGGGGCGACCAGCCCTTCGACGAGGCGTGGATGCAGCAGACCTTCGACCAGTACTGGGAGACGGCGAAGCACGTCACCAAGTGGACGAACGCCATGCTGGGCGTCCCCCCGGAGCACGTACTGAACCTGATCGGCGCGGCGGGCCAGCTCCAGCCGGTGGCCGACCGCTTCGCGAACGGCTTCAACAACCCCGCGGACTTCGAGAACTTCTTCTTCGAGCCGGAGAAGACGAACGCCTACCTGGCCGAGGTCTCCGGAGCCTGATTCCCGGTCCCGGCCTGATCGCTGGTCCCGGCCTGGCCTTCGGCACCGGCACCGGCCCCACTTCCCGTACCGGCTCCACCGTCGGTTCCGGCATGCCGCCCGGACTCCGGATCACCTCCGGCGTCCGGGCGGACCGCGCCCAGTACCGGATTCGACGCGAGGGGCGAGACCTTCACCTCGGCGCCGGGGCGCGGCGCCTGGACCACCTGCCCGTGGCCGATGTACAGCGCGACATGGGTGGCCCCCGGGAAGTAGACGATCAGGTCGCCGGGGCGCAGGGCCCGCAGCGATACCTTGCGCAGCTGCCGCCACTGCTCCTGGCTGGTGCGGGGGATGGTGTGGCCCGCGTGGGCCCAGGCCTGCGAGGTGAGCCCGGAACAGTCGAAGGAGTCCGGGCCCGTGGAACCCCAGAGGTACGGCTTGCCGACCTGGGTGAGCGCGTACCGCACCGCCTTCAGCCCCCGCTGCGACGCCGCCGCCTGCGGTCCGCTCAGCGCGCCCGACGTGAGCAACTGGTCCTGGGCCGCGCTGGTGTCCGCCTGGTCCAGTGCCTTCACGTCGGAGGCCTCGCCCGGGGTGAGCGTGGCGAGCAGCGCCTCCGCCTGCCGGAGCCGGGCCTCGGCCGTGGCGTACTCCTTCTTCTGCCGGGCGGCGAGAGCCTGTTGGCGGTTCAGTGCGGCGCGTGAGGCGGTGGTGAGGGTGTCCGCGTGGTGTTCGGCGCTCGTGAGCCGTTTCGCCTTCGCCAGCAGATCGGCGGACGCCTGCTGCAGCTGGTGACTCTCGTCGAGTGCCTGCTGGGGGTCGTTGCCGAGCAGCAGACTCAGGTACGGGGAGAGCCCGGACCTGCCCTGGTACTGCTCTCGCGCCAGTTGGCCCGCGGCGTTGCGGCTCTGCGCGAGCTCGATCCGTGCCTTCGCCAGACCGGCGGTGACGTTCACGGTGGCGGACCGCTGGCGCTTGAGCGCGTCCACGGTGGCCCGGTACTTCTGCCCGGCCGCCTCGGACTGCTGGTAGAGACGGCGAAGCCGCCCCAGTACGGCATCGGCGGGGGCGCCGGGGGCGAGCGGGGCTCCGTCGGGGGAACCGGGGTTCGCGGCGGGGTGCGCGCCCGGATCTGCGGCGGGGTCTGCGGCGGGATCTGCGACCGGGTCCGTGGCCGGATCTGCGGTGGAGGCGTCGGGGCTGGCCGAGGCGGCGGGACGGGCCGTGCCGACCGGGTCGGCCGCTACGGGCCGGGGCGGGGGCGCGGGCAGCGGGCCGCGGGTCACGTCGGGGTCGGCGAGCGCGGGCGACGACCCGGAGACGATCACCGTGACCAGCGCCGTCGTGCAGATGAATCGGAGCAGCCTGCCTGACACCACATCACCTCTGCTTCCGGGGCGGTCCGTCCGCCCCGGAACGAGCATGTGGCGAAGCGGCTGCTGTCGCCTCACAGGTGGTCGACCCGGCGCAATACGGTCACCCGGACAGGGGAGCCCCGGCGCGGTTCCTGGCTATGCGTCAGGTTTCGTGCCGGGCTCCGGTTCCGGCCCCGCCGGCCCCTTCGACCCAGCCTCCGGCTCTTGCTGCGACTGCGACTGCGGCTGCGGCTTCGGCTGTGGTTTCGACCAAGGCCACTTCAGCGTGCGGGGCCGCCCCTCGGGCGCGTACTCGTACCGCCAGCCGCGCTGGATCCCCAGCCGCTTGGTGTGCCCGGCCGGAGTGCGTACGTAGACCAGCACGGTCGGCGGGCCGCCCGCCGCGTCAGGGACGGGGACCTCGTACACCTTCGGCGGCTGACCGGTCGGCCCCAGCAGGATCGGCAGTACGCGCCCGTCCAGCGGGCCGCCCACGAACAGGGTTTCTTCGCTCTTCACCGGGCCAGTCTGACTGACGACGCATACCGGGCCGTCAGGACGCGGCAGACTCCCCGCCGGTCGGCCCGGTCAGCAGATGGGCGGTCTCGCCCACGACGGGCAGCAGCCGACGGGCCAGCACCCCGGCCGCGCCGTCGGGTCTCTCCGCCGCCAGCGCCGTCCGCACGGCCTCCGCGGTCTGGCGGTCCGTCGCCGCGGTCGCGGCGAGCAGCGCGATGAGATGGTCGATCAGCCAGCCGCGGAGTTCGGCGAGCGGCGGCCGTTTCTCCTCGTCGAGCCAGATCAGCGAAGCGGCCTCGACAGCGGCGATCCAGGTCCGCACCATCATGCGCAGCCGCGGACCGGGCGCCGTGACCCCGAGGTGGACCAGGATCTGTTCGGCCGCGGCCCGCCGCACCTCGTCCACGATCGCCCCGGTCCGGGAGGTCTCGGCGACGGTCCCGCCCTGCAACAGCGCGGAGAACCCGGCATCGTGCTGATCGACGAAGGTGAGATAGCGGTCGAGCACCCGGGCCAGCCGTACGGTCAGCGGCCCGGTCTGCGGTTCGGCGAAACACAGTTCCAGCTCGTCCGCCGCGGAGCGCAACGCCTTCTCGTACAACTGCTGCTTGCCGCCGGGGAAGTACCGGTAGACCAGCGGCCGGGAGACCCCGGCCGCCTCGGCCACGTCATCGAGCGACACCTCGTCCGGCGCGCGCTGCGCGAACAGCGAGAGGGCCGCGTCGAGGAGCTGTATTCGGCGCTCCTCGACGCTGAGACGTCGGTACGCGGGGATCGCTGCGGGGGTCATGCCCGCAGCGTAATCGCCGCCCGGACCGGCACGGGCACCACGAGCGGGCGCTGTCCATACTGGCGCCGCCGTCCCCGCAGCTGCCCCCGCCGCTGTCCGGTGGCGGCTCCGTCGAGGATCACCCCGACAGTCCTTGGCCGTCCACCAGCGTGGCCACCAGGCGCGTCATGAGGGGCTGCGGGTCGGGCCTGCCCGGCCAGCTGGTCATCAGGAGATGGTGGGCGGTGCCGACGACGGCGAGGGCCACGGTGTTCGGGTCGACGGTCCCGGCGACTCGGCCGAGCTTCTGTTCGGTCGCGAGATACGACGTGATGGCCTCCTCGATCGCGGTGAGGCCGGGCGCCCCGCCTTTCAGGGCCTCTCGGATCAGCCGCGCGGTGACGGTTCGGCTCATGGCCAGGCCGGAGAGAGCCGGGCCGGCGGAGTCGAACAGCGCGAGGACGACGGTGTCGAGGTTCCGCGCCACCGTGCCCTGCCCGGCGAGCTGCGACAGTGCTTGCGCCTTCGCGGCTGTCCGTGCGAACCGGTCGAGGCAGAGCTCGGCCACGAACGCGTCGAGCCCCGCGAAGTGCGTATGCAACAGCCCCTTGGCGCAGTCGGCCTCGGTGGTGACGGCCCGGCTGGTGAGTGCGCCTGGCCCGTCCCGCTCCACGACACGCTCGGCCGCAGCGAACAGCCGCTCGCGTACGTCCGGGGTCGTCACTCCGCGTGGGGACATAGGGGTCTCTCTTCCGTTCCGATGCCGCTGCCGTCGATTGCGTCAACCCCTGCACTGGCCAAGGAGGTTGCTCGTTTGGGCATGTGCCCATACTGTTTGGGCGCACGCCCATTATCTGTCATTCACCCCAGGGGAACCCCGTGTCGGACGTTGTCAACACCGAGCAGGCGCAGGCATGGAACGGTCAGGAAGGCTCCCACTGGGCCCGTAACCAGGACCGCTGGAACGCGGTGAACGAGGGCTTCGACGAGCCGCTGCTCGATGCTGCCGGGATCACCGGGGACCACCGGGTCCTCGACCTCGGCTGCGGCTCCGGGCAGACCACGCGCCTGGCGGCGCTCAGAGTGCCCCGGGGCCACGCGCTCGGCCTCGACCTGTCCGGTCCGATGCTGGCCGAGGCGCGGGCCCGCGCGGAGTTGGAGGGCATCACGAACGCATCCTTCGTGCAGGGGGACACCCAGGTGCACCCCTTCGAGGAGGGCTCGTTCGACGCGGCGGTCAGCCGCTACGGGGTGATGTTCTTCGCCGACCCCGAGGCGGCCTTCGGAAATGTCGGCCGGGCACTACGGCCCGGCGGGCGCCTGACGTTCGTCTGCCCGGCCGATGCCGCGCTCAACGGCTGGGTCACGGCGATGGCGTCGCTGCGCGACATCCTGCCCACCGGGGACTTCGGACGGCCGGGGCTGCCAGGCATGTTCTCCCTGGCAGCCCCGGACCGTATCCGGGCGGTGCTCGCCGCAGCCGGATTCACCGACGTGCGCATCAACCAGGCGCAGGCGTACGGAGTTTGGGGACACGGCGCCGGGGATGCGGCGGAGTTCCTCCTGGGCACCGGCCCCGGCCGCCACCTGATGGAGCAGGCCGACGCGGCTACGCGATCACGCGCCCGCCGCGCCCTGACGGACCATCTGCGCGCCCAGGAGGCGGCGGACGGCACGGTCCGACTGATCAGCACATCATGGCTGGTCTCAGCGGACCGGCCGACCGGACCGGCCAGCCCTTAGTCCTCGGTGAAGATCTCCTCTGCGGTGGCTGCGGTAGCGGCCCGGTTGAGCCACTGGTGCAGGAGCTCGGGGTCGCCGCAGCCGGTGATCTTCTCGCGGATCTCGTCGGTGACGGCGATGCCGCGCACCTCCAGGATGAGCAGGAGGCCTTCGACTCGGCCTTCGACTCGGCCTTCGTCCCGGATTTCTTCCGAGATGGATGACGTGTAGAAAGAGAGGTCCACGGCCACCAGGTTCCTCCATTGTTGTGCGACCGGACGGTTGCCCAGGCCTTGTGTGGTGAGTTCGACGATGGGGGCGGCGATTGCCTCCGGGGTGTCCCGCAGCGCGCCGGAGAGCGATTTCAGTATGGCACCGACGTCCGGATCACCGGCGTGTGTGATGACGGAGAGGACAGCGAGTGCCAGGTCCTTGCGGGCCTCGGCGACATCGGTGATGACCGGGATGTTGTGCGGTCCCGCGACGAGTGGATGCAGCGTGAGCACGGGCCATTGGGGCGCGCCGAGGGGCACCGGGCGTGCGGCCCATTCGGCGGTGGCACGGTCCTGGCAGACGACCAGCAGCGTGGTCGGCAGCCGGTACTTGTTGAGCAGGTAGGAGAAGTAGTACGCCCAGCTGGCGGGCTTGTCGACGTCCTTCTTGCCCTGGGCCTCGACGGCGAGGAGGAACGGCCCGTCCTCCTCCGTCTCGATACGCAGAAGGGTGTCGACCCGGCGTTCGAGCGGGTTGGTTTCGGTGAGGTCGTTGGGCAGGACCGTGGCGGAGACGGGCGGCGGGAAGGTGGCTCCTAACACCTCCGAGACACGGGAGAAGAGGCCCGGGTACTCCTGGAAGACCCGGTGCATTGCCTCATGGGGCGAGCTGACCATGTAGTTCCGTTCATGTGTGTGCGGGTGGTCGTGGTTCATGCGGCGGATTGCCGCACGTCGGTTCGACAGCTGCGGCACGTGCCTGGCTCCGGGGCCCGGAAGGCGCGGTCGCAGCGGTCGCAGTTCTGGAGCGGGTCCGGGCGCTGTACGGAGTCCGGGGCCGCAGGGAGCGGTGGTGGGAGAAGCTCGGTGAGGCGGTGGGCCAGAAGTCCGGCTGGGCGGGTCAGCGGGTCGGGCAGGCCGGTGCTGAGGGCATGGCTGACGGTCTCGGACCCGACGCCGCGTTCCAGCCAGGCCGCGACGGCCGGGGCGAGGCGGCGCACGTCGTGCGCGGAGAGCAACAGCCGTGGGTCGTGGCGGCGCAGACCGGCCAGCAGGTCGATGGCCGCACGATGGCGCTCCAGGTCGTGGGCCTGTGGCTGGGGGAGCGACGGGCGAGCGGGAACGGGGTTGCGTGGCACGGGGGTTCGGTCCGGCTGCGACAGGGGTTCCGGCGGCGGTACGGGTTCCGGCGCGGCGGAGGGCATGGGCGCCTGCGGGCGGGCCGCGCGGCCGGGCGCGGGCCGCGTGCTGGGCGCCACCGGAGGGAGCGCGACGGCGCCCGGCTGATTGTACGAAACCGTACGGGTGATGACCCGCCCGCTCGGCAGGCGTTCCCGGGTGCGTTCCAGGTAACCGTGTGCCTCAAGTTCGCGTAACGCGGCGGCGATCCGGGTCTCGCTCTCCGGGTAGCGGTCGGCCAGGGCCTTGATGCCGATCTTGGCTCCGGCGGGCAGCGACTGGATGTGTACGGCCAGCCCGATCGCCAGCAGCGAGAGCTCGCGGTGCTGGGCGAGGTGGTTGCCGACGACCGTGTAGCGGCTGGTGTGGTGGGAGTTGATGTGCACGACACCGGATGCCGGTGTGGCACGCCCGCGAACGGGGGACGGGGTGCGCGGGGGAGCGCTAATCTGCTGGGTATCCATCGGGAAGGTCCGCTTCCTCGGTGGTCAGGCCCTCGTTCGGGATGCCAGTCCCGGCCGGGGGCCGTCGCATGTCTGGGTGGTGGTCGCCGCGAGCATATGCCCGCCAACCGGTCCCAAACCCAGCGGAATTGGCGAAATTCACCCGTGTGAGTGACGGCGGGTGAGAGTGGTGACGGGCAGGGTGGGGAAGGTAATTTCCCCGTTTCTTTGAGTCTTTGATGTCGCGCGTCGCCGCGTCGCGGTTGACCGGGTCGTGGACGACCGCGACGCGGTGGCGGCGGTCACCGTGCGAGGTCGATCTCCGCCCAGATCACCTTGCGGGGCACGGGGCCCGGGGTCACACCCCAGCGGTCGGCGAGCGCTTCGACGATCAGCAGCCCCCGCCCGGACTCGGCGTCGTCGGCGGGGCGGGCCGTACTGCCGGGCACGGTGGGTGGGAGGCGGTCGCCCCGGGTGTCGGTCAGCTCGATCCGCAGCAGCGAGTCGCCGTGCACGGCGAGGCTCAACTGGAAGTCCCTGCCCCGCACTCGGCCATGGACGGCGGCGTTGGTGGCCAGCTCGGCAACGATGTGCGCGGCCGACTCCGAAGGCAGCCCCCAGGCCCCCAGATGCGCGGCGGCGAGCAGCCGCGCGAGCCGCGCGCCCCGGCGGGTGGGGGAGAGCAGCACGGTGAACTGCCGGGTGGAAGCGGAGGGTTCGGTTCGGGTGAGTTCTTGCGTCATGTCACTCAGCGTGGCCGTTCATGTCTACGCTGAACAGTAATGACGCGTGTACGGATAGTGACTGTCCAGCGGTTGTCTGCGCCTGTCCATCCGGTACGGAGTCGAGTGGCGTTGGTACGGGTGGAGGCGGGTTGCGTATGGCTGAGGACAGCATCAGGGAGTGCGTGGGGGACGGGGCCGATCAGGATGTCGACCTGGAGGACGAATCGGGGGCGGTGATCGCGGCAGTCGGCCGGCAGATCCGGCTCTGGCGGGAGGCGGCGGGGCTGCGCGCGGCGGAGTTGGGGACAGCAATCGGGTACGGGGAGAACCAGATCTACAAGGTGGAGGCCGGGAAGCGCATCCCCAAGCCGGAATTCCTGGACCGGGCCGATGAGGTGCTGCGGGCGGGCGGGAAACTCGCAGCGATGAAGAAGGACTTGGTGGAGGCGCGCTACCCGAAGAAGGTTCGAGACCTGGCGAAGTTGGAGGCTGACACGGCCATGGGGACCAACAGAACAGTCAGTATCGGTGAGAACGATCATGGTGGCTGGGGGGCCAGTCACGCGCCCTGCGCGGCGGCGGCCTTCTGCTCGTCGTGCTCGCGCAGCATGCGCATGACGGTGGCCGGGGCAGGGTGCTGCCCGCGTTTCTTGCCGGTGCGGATCACCAGCCGGGAAGCGATCTCGCGCAGGCTCAACTCCTCGTCGCGAAGGCGTAGAGCGGTGGCGAGCATGTCCTCGTCGGAGACCTTGACACCGCCGATGGCCTTGCCTTTCGTGCGGGCGGTCTCCTGGCCTTCGAGGGTCTTATCGCGGATGTAGTCGCGCTCGGACTCTGCCATGGCGGCGAAGAAGGCGAACAGAGCGGCGCCGTGGCCGGCCGGGTCGTGCCTCCCGGCGAGGGGGCCGGTGAGGAACTCCAGCTCGATCTCGGCGTCCCGCAGTTCCTCGGCGGCCTTCAGCAGTTCCAGGGCTCCGCGGCCCAGCCGCTTCATCTCGTGCACCACGAGCGTGACCTTCGCGCCCAGTGAGCGGTACTCGCGGGCCGCCGCAAGGGCCGCCTTCATCTCGGGACGCTCCCGGACCCGAGTGCTGATCTGCTCCTGGAACAGCCGGTGCACGCCGGAGGCTTCGAGGACGTCGATCTGGGACTGGATCTCCTGCGACCGGCTGGAAACCCGCGCGTACGCGAGGCGGACCTCCATCGGCACGGTCGGCGCCGCGAGCTTCTGCACCGGCAGGGCCGTCCAGATGGAACCGGGATGGCGTACGGCGGGGGTGGCGACGTGCAGTTCGGACCGCAGGGCGGGGACGAGCTGGAAGCGAGCGGTGTGGTACTTGAGTGCGACCTTGCCGGCGGTGGTGCGGCAGGGCGAGCCCGCCGGGGCCTGGCAGGTGGACATCGGGCAGGCGTGCGACTCGACGAGCCGGTACGGATCGGTGATCACGCCGAGATCGTTTCAGGAGTACGTTTCACAGGTCAAGAGGAAGGAAACGACCCGTGAAACGAACCGGCCTGCGGCGATGCCGTCAGCGTCCGGTGTTGAAACGGGGACCACTTATGAAACGCCGACTGCGGTGGAGCCGAGGGGCGTCAGGGGTTATTCAGGTAGGTGAGGACGGCGAGGACGCGGCGGTTGTTGGTGTCGTCATCGGAGATGCCGAGTTTGCCGAACATGGAGGTCGTGTATTTGCTGATGGCGCTTTCGCTGAGGAAGAGCCGCTGGCCGATGGCCTGATTGGACAATCCCTCGGCCATGAGGCCGAGCACGGAGTGTTCGCGTTCGGTGAGCCGTTCGAGTCGCCGGTTCGAGGACCCGCTGGACAGCAACTTGGCGATGACGGCTGGATCCATGGCGGTCCCGCCACCGGCGACGCGTTCCAGGGCATCGATGAACTGATCGGCGTCGAAGACGCTCTCTTTGAGGAAATAGCCAATGCCACCGGCGCCGTCGGCCAGGAGTTCGCGGGCGTACAGCTGCTCGACGTACTGGGAAAGGATGAGGACCGGCAGTCCGGGCAGTTCGCTGCGGGCGGCAAGAGCAGCGCGCAGGCCCTCATCCGACTGGGTCGGCGGCATGCGGACGTCGATGACGGCAACGTCCGGCCGCCACGTCAGCAGTGCCTCAAGCGTCTCGGGTCCGGTCGCTGCCGTCGCCACCACCTGGTGCCCGCACGCCTCCATAAGGCGGACCATTCCGTCACGCAGGAGGTAGAGGTCTTCGGCTACTACGATTCGCATGGCACCATCATCCTCACCCGGGTCGGGCCGCCTGCCGGGCTGGTGATCTCCAGGGTGCCGTCGAAGACCGCGAGCCGGCGACGCAGCCCCGCAAGTCCGCCGTCGGCTCGCACGCCAACTCCGCCGCGGCCGTCGTCTTCGACATCGATGACGATGCCGGTGTCGTCCTGGGTGATGGAGATCCGGGCCAGGGTCGCACGGGCGTGCTTGACCGCGTTGGTCAGCAGTTCGGCGATGGCGAAGTACAGGGCAGACTCGATCGGTGGGTCCAGGCGGAGCTGAAGGTCGGCGCTGACAGCCGCTTCGAGCGGGCTGTCCAGGGCAAGAGCGCGAACGGCATCGACGAGCCCGCGGTCGTTCAGCACGGGCGGGTTGATTCCCTGAACCAGTTCGCGCAGCTCGGTCAGTGACGCCGTGGCACCAGCCCGCGCTTCCCGCATCAGCGTCCTGGCCTGGTCAGGGTCGGTTTCCATCAGCTTCTCCGCAGTCGCCAAAGAAAGCCCGAGCCCGACCAGGCGGGCCTGCGCCCCGTCGTGCAAGTCCCGCTCAATCCGGCGGATCTCGGCGGCCTGAGCGACCGTCGCATCCGCGCGCTGGGCGCTCAGTTCGTCCACACGGTCCGCCAACGCCATAGCGGGTGACGGGCGTAGGAAGCGGACGGCCACTGGCTCGACACACCGCCAGGCATACGGGGCACTAGCGAAGGCCACAACCAGGCCGAGCGCCCCGACGACGCGCGCGGCGGACTCCGGCTGGCCGAGCCCGAGGACCGCCACGGCCACCCCGGCCGGCGGAAGGGACGCGACCACGCCCGCAGTGAGCGGCGCAATCGCCGTGAACCTCAGATCGCGCCAGTTGGCGGGATCCCTCCACCGGACCCGCCACTTCTGATCCAAGAGGGCGTCGCGGCGGGTGCGCTCGTAACTGAAGCCGTTCCACCAGTACCCGGTGGACATCCGCGTCACCGGCCCGGCCTCCCGGTATCCGGCGGGGATGACGGTGGCCGTCCACTTCGTGACGAGGAAGCGGACCATCCGGCAGACCGGGCGGGACAGGGGGAGCGTGCCCCCGCACACCAACGCGACCGGCGCGACCCACGACCACGGGTTTCCCGCCCCCCACCAGATCCCCAGCGCCACGGCGGCTGCCCACAAGGCCGGGACCAGCATGCTGATGGCCGCCACGACGCACGCCCGTACGAACCCCACGCCAGCGCGCGCCAGCCACGAACCCAGCTGTCTCATGTTTCTTCCTTCGCTTTCCGTTCGATGCTTCCACTGTGCACCGCGCGGAGCCCGCTACCGCCCTGGCCAGCCGGGGAGTAGGGCTATCCCCACCTACCCGTGCGTCCAGA
The DNA here is from genome assembly GCF_940670765.1 of Streptomyces sp. A 4/2. Classification (GTDB taxonomy): domain Bacteria; phylum Actinomycetota; class Actinomycetes; order Streptomycetales; family Streptomycetaceae; genus Streptomyces. The sequence continues at coordinate 363,875 of NZ_CALNVW010000002.1, read as the reverse complement.
CGGATACCGCGTCGACCGAGCGCTTCGTAGCGTCGGTGAGCATGGAATCCAACATCCACACCCCGCCCTCGGCCGCCCACCACGACCATCCCCACACCCGACGAGCCTTCGACACGGCGAAGAGCAGCATCAAGGTTTACGGCGCGCTCAGCGCCGTCGCCCTCCTGGCGGTCATCGTGGTGTCGAGCAGCGGTCATATGGTGAACACGTTCATGTGGGTCCGGGCAGTCCTGCTGCCTGTAGTCGCTGTGCTGATCTACAGGATGACCGTCTCCGCTTCCCGGGGATCCCGACGGGCCTTCGAGCGCGTGAGCGCCCTCGCCGTGATCATGCCGATCGCGATCATCGGTGTCGACCTGATCCCGGGTGTCTGCCCGCCGTGGTACGCGGTGATGCAGGTCGTCTGCATGCTGCCCATCATCCAAGTCGCGTTCATCATCCGTGGCTCTGCACTGCGCGCCGCCTTCCCCAAGTCACGCTGACCCGCGCAGACCTCGTAGGTGCCCGTGGAGGAGGTCACACATCTCGATCAGCCCGGCCGTCGCTCGGCCGGGCTCCACATCCAGGTGCAGCTGCCCCCTGACGGAAAGCAGGTGCAGGGCCTCCATCGCCCGCTCGTGCGTCATATAACTGGTGGATTTCCTCGAACCGCACATAGCCATGCCGTGCTCAACGACAGCCGCCGCCCAGCTTGTAGGCACGGCCGCCGAGCACGGCAGGCGCGGCGGCCGTGGGTTACTCGTCGTTGCCGTCGTCATCGTCATCGAGATCGACGGCATCCGGGTCGCGCAGCGGCCGCAGCCCGTCGCGCGGGACGGAGGCGGTGAAGCTGTAGCGGCCCAGGACGTTGAGGTTGCGGTGCTTGAGTGGGGATAGCCGGGCCACGTCCTCGTCACGGATCTCATGCCCCTCGGCGCGGAGTTGGGCGACGGCGGCGTCGATGTACCTGGTGGTCCAGAGCACCACGGCGTTCAAAACAAGACCCAGCGAGCCCAACTGATCCTCCATCCCGTCTCGGTACGCCTGGTGGATGGTGCCCTTCTTGCCGTGGCAGATGTTCCGGGCGAGGTTGTGGCGGGACTCCTGGACAGTGAGCTGCTTGTGCATCTGGCGCCGGTACGTGTCGTCCATGGGGTCGACGACGGCGAGCAGGTGCAGGGTCTTGGCGATCCGCCCGTACTCGGCGAACGCCTGCCCGAGCGGGGCCGGGTGGCCCTCGCGGCCGAACATCCGCAGCAGGTCGTAGGCCCTCACCTGGTTGGTGACCAGGGAGCCGGCCACCCGCAGCATGTCCGGCCAGTGCGTGATCACCTTCTTCACGTTCACCTTGTTGCGGGCGATGGCCTCCAGCGGCCCGTACCCACCGGCGTTCTCGGCGCCGGGCATCTGGGCCTTCCAGAACCGCTGGTCCTCCAGGTCCTTGAAGCGCGGGGAGAAGCGGTAGCCGAGCATCTTGAAGATGCCGAACACCATGTCGCTGTAAGAAGCGTTGTCGGTGGCGACCATCTCCGGCTTCACCCCGCCGTCCAGGTTCAGCAGGGCGTCCAGGATGAATAGGGAGTCACGCGGGGTGCCGGGCACCACCATCTGCCCGATGCCGATCACCTGGTCATTGATCGCATTCAGCCAGGTGATGCCCTTCTTCTTCGCGAAGTACTTCGGCGAGGGCGCGGCGTTGATGCTCCGCGTGGGGACGACGAAGCGCAGGCCGTCGACGGAGGCGAGCAGGCCCTTGCCCCAGAACTGCACGATCGGCACCCAGGCCTGGGCTGCGATCAGGGCGGCGTTCGCCGCGGCGATGGTGTCCGCGCGCAGGTAGTACTGGTCGACGTGGACCAGCCGGGACCGGGTCAGTGCCTCGTAGCCCGGGTTGATGACCGGCGTCATGCCGATGTTGCACGCCTCCGAGACCAGCAGCGCGACCATCGAGGTCGGCAGGTCCTTCATGCGGGTCTTGCCGTCGCCCAGGTGCACGAAGGCGTCCAGGAACCCGGTCCAGGCGTGCACCTCAAAGAGCAGGTCTGGCAAGTCGATCTTCGGGAGCATCTTCTCGACGCGCTCGCGCAGCCACTTCAGCGACTTCGGCTCACCGAGCGCGTGAAGCTTCTCCACGTTCAGCTTCGCCCGCCCGTTGGGCTGCACCTCGATGCTGATTTTCGCGTCGTCGCCGGCCTCCTCCAGCCGCTCAGCCATCTGCTTCCACGTAGCGTCCAGCACGTCGACCAGTTCCCGAAGGTGCTGCTCCGCGTCCTCGTCCAGGCTCAGGCCCGCCAGGACGTCCTCGCGCACCGCCTCCCACCCCTTGCCCTGGAGCAGGCGGGCGCGCGGGTCGGACCAGCGGTGCGAGGGGGAAGCGAAGATGTCGCGGCGCTTGAGGGCTCCGAAGAGCTGTTCCAGCACGCAGACCACGTACGCGTCGCGGTCCACCGCCCCTTCCGGCAGGTCCGCGTTCGCGTACACCGCCTTGCGCCAGTGCGACGGCACCAGCTTGTCGTCGACCTCGCGCGGCAGCAGCGGCTTCTCGACCACCTTTCTCCGCGAGAGCGCCGGGAGCCGCTGCACTCCGGTGAGAATCCGCCTGCCGCCGGGCGCAGCGTCCATCGCCTTCGACTCGCCCAGCAAGGACAGGAACGGCTTGACGGTGTTGTAGCGCAGCGCCAGCGCGCTCCGCAGCGCGGTCTCCGCCGTGTTGTCGTCCTCAGGCACCAGGCTCACCACCACGGTGGCCGCGCTGGACAGCGCGGCCCGGGGTGCGACCTCCTCCAAGGCCCGCCACAGCGCGCTCACGTCGACATCGCAGCCGGTCTGCTCGATGAGCTCCAGCTCCTCGATGAACACCGCCGCCGCCCTCGCCACCAGCCGCGATGCACTCTCCAACTGCGGCAGGGTCGACAGGCGCTGCTTCTCGCTGGACCGCTTCGCCGTACTGATCAGCCTCGTCGCCATCAGGATCTCGAACAGGTCCAGGGCGTCGTCGATCGCCTTGGCCTCCAGGTAGCGCATCACCGCGGTGAGCATCGCCGTGCGCTTGGGCTCCGGGGTCCGCTCCAGCTTCGGGGCCTTGGTGCCCAGTCCGTACCGCGCCAGCGCGGAGAGCCGGTTCGGCGGGATCTTGTCCAGCTTCACCCGCCCCAGCTGGAAGGAGGCGATGTCCTCGACCCGCTGCAACGCGCCCTTCATCGCGGTGCCCGTGGTCCGCGTCGGCGGCCGGCGCATCCGCTCCAGCTCCGAATACCGCTTGCCCTCCGGCGTCTTCAGCGTGGCCACCAGGTCCCCGGGCAGCGCCGCGTCCACCCGCCGGACCTCCTTGGCGACCGTGGCGTGCAACCGTTCCTCCGCGAGTCTGCGGACCTCGGCGACCTCCCGGGCCAGCACGCTCACCCCAGGCAGCAGCACCCGGTTGCGTCGCAGCCAGCCCACCGAATGATCGAACAGGGCCTTCGGCCCCTCAGCGTGCGCCGTCCACGCCCGCCCGTGCAGAAAGGATCGGAACTTCCGGCCCTGAGCGCGGTCCTCGTACAGTTGGTAGCCGTACGCCTCACGTATCTCCCACGCGTGGTCATACACCGTCTGACGCCGGTCCGTGTACCGCTTCACACACGACGCGTCCTCGATCCCCAGCTGCTCGGCCAGGTGCTCCACCACCGGCCACGGCACATCCAGCGGGTCCTCGCCCAGGAACAGGCCCACGTACCGCACCGTGCACATCTGCAGCGCGAACCCGAGCTGGTGATGCTGCGTACGCCGCAGCGCAATCAGATCCCGGTCCACGTCATCCAGGAAGAAAAAGCGTTCCAGCTCGGGCTTCGTCGGCTCCTCGGCGAACTTCCCGTACGCCTCAGCCTTTATCTGTACGCGGTCCGGAAGCGTCAGCGACGTACGGGACGTGGCGTCCGGCAGGGTGCTTGCGCCTGTGGCTGACACCGTGTCGTGACCGTTGTCCGTGACGCTCGTTGCTCCATTCGTGATGCCCGTGGATGGGGAGGGGCCGGGATGTACGTGCGACGGGTCGTGGGGTCCGGGATGCGCCGCGAGACGTACACCGTCGTGGACGGCGAGGGACGGGTGGTCGAGACGGTGGACGACTACCTCGCGCTGTGCACCGACCGGGAGCACTCACCGAACACGCTCCGGGCCCGTGCCTTCGACCTGAAGGCGTGGCTGGTCTTCCTCCGGCTTCTGGACATCGATCCGCTGGCCGCGACCCCGGAGCAGGTGGACCAATTCGCCGGGTGGCTGCGGCGCCCGGTCCAGCCGGGACGGCTGCGACCGGCGGACGCTGACGGCCCGGCCCGGGAGCCGTCAACGGTGAATCGCGCGCTGAACAGCGTCTACATGCTTTACGAGTTCCTCGCGCGCCGTGGCATTGGCATGGGAGCGCAGCTGACCCATCGTCGGGCGACGTCGATCGGCGACCACGGTGGGTTCCTCGCCGGTATTGCGGAGCGGCAGGTCACCGGTCGGCCGACGCGGCTGAAGCAGGTCAAGCGGCGGCCGGCCACGCTGACGGACACCGACGTCCAGAGCATCCTCGACGCGTGCGAGCGGCTGAGGGACCGGCTGCTGATGGCGTTGATGTTCGAAACGGGCTGCCGGATCGGGCAGGCGCTGGGCCTGCGGCACGAGGACATCAACACGGACCGGCGGACGCTGACGCTGCGGCCTCGGGAGGACAACGCCAACCGGGCCCGCGGCAAGAGCCAAGACCCGAAGGAGATCCCCGTCCGGCAGACACTGCTCGACCTCTACACGGACTACCTGTTCGCCGAGTACGGCGAGCTGGACTGCGACCACGTGTTCGTGAACCTGTGGAACGGCGCCGTGGGAACGCCGATGGGGTACTGGGCGGCGATGAGCCTGGTCAAGCGGCTGCGGCGGCGCACCGGTGTCGACTTTCACCCCCATCTGTTCCGGCATACTCACGCGACCGCACTTCTGCGGGCGGGCGTGCGGCTGGAGGTGGCGAGTGAGTTGCTCACGCACCGCTCGGTACACACCACGGCGGACACCTACGGGCACCTGGACGCGGATGACCTGGCCGACGAGCTGGACCGGGTGGGCTTCAGGGGCGCGTGGTGAGCGCCGACGGCCGCCTGGCCGCCGTCGTCCCGTTCCCCGGGGATCCTCGGGTCGCGGCTCTGCTTTGCGTGGTGCGGCCGGAGTTCCGGGTCGAGCACTTCGTGCCGCCCGCCGGGCACTTCCTGGCCCCGACCCCGTGCGTGATCACCACCTGCTTGCGGAAGAACGCCTCGCGCGGGTTGTGCGCCGCGCACGACGCGGCCTGGCGGAAGGCCGGGCGTCCCGAGCGAAAGGCGTGGATCGCGGAGCCGGCGAACTGGCCGGCCGGGCTGAGCCTGGACGTGGCCTCGTGCCAGGTCAGCGAATGCCGGTACTCCGGCGGCCTGTCGGGCCTGTGTGACCTGCACCTGGCCGACTTGAACGGCCTGCATTCGCGGGGTCGGCGGATCAGCGACCGCGAGTACGCCGCCGCGGCGCCGGAAATCTCCCGTCCGGCGGCTGGCAGGTGCGGCTTCCCGGACTGCGGTTACGAGATCAGCCGCAGCGGCTTGTGCGACGGGCACCACTACCGCTGGACGAAGGTCGGGCGGCCTCCGCTGGCCACGCTGCCCGCTGAGTTGATGCTCCGCAACGTCCCCAGCTTCGCCGTCGCGGGCCTGCCGCTTTTAGCTGCGCTGGAGTTCCAGTACCTGCTCCAGCTCCGCACCGACCAGCGACGCTCCAAGGTGGTCCTCAGCTCCTGGGTCCGCGCGGTCAACACCGTCATCGACGAAGGCGTCTCCTCGGTGCGGGACCGTCCGGCCCAACACTGGCGTTGCCTGTCGCTGAACTACACCACCGTCCCGCAGCTCTTCACCGACCTGCTGGAGGCCCTCGGTGACCTCGATGGACCCGCCGAGGAGTGGGACAGAGACGTGTGGCGCCCGGACCGGCTCGGCTACAGCATCGAGGAGCGGCAGCGCGTCGCTCCGCTGGACTTCACCGGCATCACCCAGCCCTGGCTGAGGCAGACGGTCAAGCGTTACCTGCGGCTGCGGCTCGCGCGCACGGAACTGCGGTCGGCCGCGCGCAACCTCCACGACTTCGTCCTCTTCTCCCGGTTCATCGCGGAGGCCCGCCCCGACCGGCAGAACGACCCTGCGGTGGTGGACCGGCCGCTGCTGGAGTCCTATATCGGCTGGGTCGGCCGAAGGACGGTGGAGCAGAAGGGGCCGTACTTCGGCCAGCCCGTGTCCCCGGGCAGTCGCAGCCGCTTGCTGTCGACGGTTTCCACCATGCTCGAAACGTGGCGCCGCTACGACTGGCAGCCCGCGCTGCCTGCCGACGCCCGGATCCACCGGGATGAATACCCGCGGCCGCGCGGGCTGAAGGCCAACTTCATCGACGAGCACCTGATGGAGCAGATCGAGTCCGAGGAGAACCTGGCCCTGCTCGACCCCGAGACACGCGCACTCGTACTGATCTGCCGCGACGAGGGCCTGCGCATCAGCGAAGCACTCACCCTGAAGACCGACTGCCTGAAGAAGACCCCCTCCGGCCGCTGGGCCCTGGTCCACTACAAGAGCAAGGACAAGAGCTTCCGGGCCATCCCCGCCTCCCGCGTCGTGGTGGACGCAATCCGGGAACAGCACGGCCGGGTCCGGGAACGGTTCGGCGGCTCCTGTCAGTGGCTGTTCCCCAAGGTCAGCGGCAACCCGGACGGCAAATATCCGATGCCCTACGGCACCGTGGACACCCGATTCGACGCCTGGCTGAAGCGGATCCGCCTCATCGACTCCAACGGCGACGCCGCCACCGTCAGCTGGCATCAGTTCCGGCACACGCTGGGCACCAGAATGGCGAACGCGGGCGTGTCCGGGCGTACCATCCGCGAGGTCCTGGGCCACACCTCCTGGCAGATGCAGGAGCACTACTCGCGCATCGCGGACGACACGCTTCGCCGCGAGTACGAGGAGAAGTACGAGGTCCGCTTCAACCTCAAGGGCGAGGCCGTCAAGATCCACCGCGACAGCGACCTGTCCGGCGTCGAGTGGCTCGCCGAGAAGATCGGCCGCCGCCTCCACGCGGTCGCCGGCGGCTGGTGCGGACGGCACATCTCCCGCCCCTGCCCCAAGACCGCAGCTGATGGCTGCTACTTCTGTGACGACTTCCAAAGCGACCGGCAGTTCCTGCCCATCCACCGCGACACCCTCGCCCGCACCCGCGAACTGCAAGCTGACGCCGCAGCCAGCGGCCGTTCCCGCGCGGCCGACGTCAACGCACGGCTGGCCACCGCAGTCGAGCATCTCATCATGCGCATTACCGACCAGGAGAACGACGGAGTCGCCCCGGCGCCAGACGACCTTCGCGGCGGCCCAGTCGAGACGAAGGGGGAAGCAGATGCGGGCTGACAACTCGTCCCACCTGGCCGAGGCCGCACAGCAGCGCCGCTTGGACTGCATCGAGCGTGTCCAAGCCGTCCTGGGGGCCCTGGAACGCGACGGCGGAGCGGTGACCGTCGCTGGCGTCGCCGCACGGGCCGGGGTCTCCCGAACCTTCCTCTATGACGACGCCCAGGCCCCACTGCTGGCCAAGCTACGAGAACTCGCGATCAAGCAGCCCGCCACGGGACGACCGGCCCTGCCCGACCACCAGCGCATCACCACCAAGTCCCACGAGACAGTGGTGCGAGCACTGCGGGAGGCGAACCAGAAACTGAACGAGGAGAACGAGCGGCTCCGCAACGAACTCGCCGTGGCCCTCGGACAGCTCCGCGACCTTCGCCGAGGCATCCCCGCTCCACGCGTTTAATGTCCGGTCTCGGGGTACGGCCCGACATCGGCGAACCGGCGGATCCGGTCCTGTTCGGCGGTCTCGTCGGAGGCGTCGAAGTGCTGTACCTGGTTCCACCAACGGTCATGGTCGTAGCCCTCGCAGTGGTTGAACTCATGGGCCGTACTGCGTAGCCGCTGCCACTCCCGCACGATCGCGGCCCGCTGCCACATCTGTGGCCGCTCCACCGCGAGGAGCGTGTACAGGAGCTCGGCCGAGTCGCAGACCAGGATGAGCAGAGACCGCATCGCGAAGGACGTCTCACCGGTCTCCCCGACCTCCTCGTACACCCGCCCCAACTGGACGTTGAGGAACGTCTCCAAGGCGCGGACGTCCTCGGGCCTGAGGTCTTCGGCGTAGATGAGGGTGCGCTCGGACGGCGGGGTGGTCATGTAGGCGGGTCCTCCCTTTCCTGCGGTGCCAGCTGGATCAGCTCCGGTGGCGCTGCAACTCTACGGAGAGGTGAATGACACTGTCAGCCACATAAAAGACCAGCTCATGCCTCCTATCGAACGCAAGAGGTCCAGATAACAGCCTGCTCGTCAGTCAAGAATTCCACCGGCATGAGGCGGACGTAACCACCCGGCCACGAGCAGTCGTGGATCTTTCCCCGAACACCCGCACGAAACGGATCGCTTGTGCTAGTGGATCACGACAGGTCGACCATGATCAATCTCACCGATGCTGGCTGTTCCGTTGGTCCCCAAGGCCGTGACACGGCCGAAATGGGCGCGTACGCCGGCATCGTTGTGCACGGCCTTCTGCAAACCGAGGAGTACGCCCGCGCGTTGTACGGGGAGCGACGTCCGGCCTTCTCCGAGGAACAGGTTGAACGCCTGGTTGCCGCGCGGATGGCCCGGCAGGCGATCTCCGAGCGACGGCCGGCCCCTCTGCTGACATTTGTTCAGGAGGAGGCGACGCTGCGGCGTCCGACCGGAGGCAAGATGGTGTTGGAGCGCCAGCTCGAACACCTGCTGGAACTGAGCGCGTTACGGCACGTCGAGATCCAGGTCATGCCGACGGAGACGGAGGAGCATGCGGGGCTGGGCGGTTCGCACCAAGTGCTTAAGCTGAACGACGGAACGGCTGTGGGACACAACGAGGTTCAGTTCACCAGTCGGCTGATCACCGATCCCAAGGAGGTCCAGATCCTTGAGATGCGGTACGGCTTGATCCGGGCCCAGTCGCTCTCGCCTCGGTTGTCGCGAGTCTTCATCGAGAAACTGCTGGGAGAGAGATGAGTGTCAAGCCCTCAGCCGGAAGAGCTTCCGGGCTGATGTGGGTCAAGAGCAGCTACAGCAGCAGTGGCGACGGCAACGACTGCGTCGAGGTCGCCTCCGCACCCGGCGCGGTCCACGTCCGCGACTCCAAGAACGTGCCGGGGCCGCAGCTCGGCTTCGCCTCTGACGCGTGGGCGGATTTCGTCGCGTACGCGTCCGCGAGCTGATCCCGCTGCCGTAACCATGCCGAACCCGCCACCGACAAAGTCGGCAGATCATCAGCTACGGACGGCAGGCGTCCGTGCCCAGCCGGAGCTGGGCACGGAACTACTTACTTCCAGTAGCCGTAGCTGTCACCCAGATCGGGGTTGACCTCGCCGGAGGCGACCTTCTTGCTGTAGCCGTTGCAGATCCAGCTCTGACTGACTGTCCAGTCCTGGTTGTCCCTGTTCACGATCGAGCGCACCGTGCCCGAGGGGACGCTGTCGCAGGAGTGGATCTGCGGATTCTGGTACGCCTCCATCTGCCCGCCGAAGTTGGCCTCCGGCCAGAAGCACACCCATCCCGAGTAACAGTCGTCAGGACCACTTTCCTTGGGGGCGCTGGACGCCGGGGCCGCCGCGGTCAGAGCGAGGGCTGCTGCCGCGCCCGCACCTGCCAGCAGGAACCGTCGTGCGGTGGAAGCGATACGCATGAGAACTCCCTCGTCATGACTCCGCCCTGTGCGAAGTCGATCACTCTAGGGATCTCCTTCATCACCTTGTGTCACACGCACGGAATCGGCCCTTTGCGGCACGGGAAACAGGCCACCCCACTTGAGCTCGGCATGACACCGAAGACGTGGACGAGTTCCATGGCCCGGACGCTGACTTCAAAAGATCTTGGCAAAGCTGTTGTGACCCGACTTGCCAGGTCGAGCCGCCGTTCCAAGCGTGGGAGACCGGAAGGCAGAACGCGAACACTGATCACAACCTCACGCGGGCCCGGCGAGGCTGCGTGAGGCCGGCTACGACGGCGCCGGACCGGTCGGCCTCTGGTGGGAGATGATTCCGGTGAGGATGAGGTCGATACCGGCGAGGAACTCCGCCCGGTCGTCGTGATCGCGCAGTTGGTCCGCGACGTTCCGGGTGAACGCGTACTCGTCGGGGTCGAGGTCTGCCCAGGCGGCCGAGACGGTGTTGAGGAACTCGGTCCGGTTCGTGTCCGGAGGGCAGCCGCGGGCGTTGGCCGCGTTCTGTCCGCCCACTCCGAGGATGTAGCTCAGCAGCGCGGACGCGGCGGTGAACTGGGCGGTGTGAGGTACTCCGAGCGCCTGGACCTGGCGTCCGAGGTGTTCGAAGACCCGCAGCATCGGTGCCTGCGACGGGGCGCCGGCGAGCTGCGTGCCGATCCACGGGTGGGCGTCGATCGCGTCGAACACGCCGAGCGCGAGGGCGCGGATCGCTTCCTGTGGCGTCGCGTCGGCGGTGTCGGCGGTCGCGGTGCCTGCGATGGCGGCGTCGGTGGCGGCGTTGAGGAGTTCCGTCTTGCCCGTGACGTGCCAGTAGATCGCACCGGGGCCGGTGGCGAGGCGCTCGGCCAGTGCGCGGAACGTGAGTCCGCCCTCGCCTGCCGTGTCGAGCAGCTCGATCGCGGCCTCGACGATGCGCTCCCGGGAGAGCGGTTCCTCCCGTCGCTCCGTGCGACGCGTCCTCGTTGCCATGTACGCATCCTGACACATGTCTGGAACCCCGTTCCAGCTTGACATCTCTGGAATGCCGTTCCAGGCTGGTATTGGAACGGCATTCCAGAGAGGGCCTGCCGGGTGCCCGCCCGGCAGGCGTACGACAGGCAAGGAACCCACCATGACCACTGACGTCACGATCATCGGCGCCGGACTCGGCGGACTCGTACTGGCCCGCGTCCTGCACGTCCACGGCATCCCGGCGACGGTCTACGAGGCGGAGGTCTCTCCGACCGCCCGCTCCCAGGGCGGGATGCTCGACATCCACGAGGACAACGGCCAGCCGGCTCTGCAGGCGGCAGGCTTGACGGACGAGTTCCGCGGCCTCGTGCTGGAGGGCCGCGAGGCGACTCGGGTCCTCGCCTCGGACGGGACGGTTCTGTTCGACGACGACAGCGAGCGTGGGCGCCCCGAGGTGCTGCGTGGCGAGCTGCGACGGATCCTGCTCGAATCGCTCCCGGCCGGCACTGTCCGGTGGGGTCACAAGGTCAGCGGCGTCCGTGCTCTCGGCGGCAGCCGCCACGAGGTGACCTTCGCCGACGGCACCACTGTCGTCACGAGCCTGCTGGTCGGCGCGGACGGCGCGTGGTCGCGGGTCCGGCCGCTGCTCTCCGGCGCGACCCCCGAGTACATCGGCAGGTCGTTCATCGAGACCTACCTGTTCGACAGCGACACCCGGCACCCGGCCGCCGCGAAAGCGGTCGGCGGCGGGGCGATGCTCGCGCTCGCGCCGGGCAAGGGGATCCAGGCCCACCGGGAGAGCGGTGGGACCCTCCATACCTACGTGGCGCTCTCCAGGCCGCAGGACTGGTTCGCCGGTATCGATTTCACTGATTCCGCGGCGGCTGCCGCGCGGATCGCGGAGGAGTTCGACGGCTGGGCGCCGGAGCTCACCGCGCTGATCACCGACGGCGAGACCGCACCGGTCCTGCGCATCCTCAACGCCCTGCCCAACGACCACCGGTGGGACCGGGTGCCGGGGGTGACCCTGCTCGGCGACGCCGCCCACCTCGCGGCCCCGAACGGTGAAGGCGCCAACCTGGCCATGTACGACGGCGCCGAACTCGGCAAGGCCCTCGCCGCGCACCCCGATGACGTCGAGGCCGCGCTCACCGCGTACGAGCAGGCCCTCTTCCCCCGCAGCGCCGAGGCCGCCGCCGACGGCGACGACCTCCACGAGCTGCTCTTCGGCGACGACGCACCCCACGGTGTGGTCACCATGTTCAACGGCTGATCAGCGTGTTCGCCGAACGCGGGTAGCCCCTACTGCGCACACGACCCTTCGAAGTGCCCCGGAGCCGGACCCGCCGGGCTCGTGGTGGCGGGACTCCTCCACACAGCGAGGAGCGGGACTCCTCCGCACAGCGAGGAATTCAGGGTTTGCGGAGGTCAGGTGCCGGGTGCCCGGTGAGCAGCCGGCGGACGGCGTCCCAGGCGGCGCGGAGTGCCTGGGTGATCTCCGGCTGATCGCTGCCGAGCATACGGAGCCAGGCACCGCAGTCACCCGGCAGCACACTCGCCCCGTGGGGCAGTCCGGCGACGGCGGCGTCGAGGACGTCGGCGATTTCCTGGGCCGGACAGCGATCACTGATCACGAAGAGGGACGAGAGGTGATCGAGGCCGCTGAAGACAGCAGGGCCGGTGACGCCGCCCCCTTCCCCCGGTGTGAGCCGCAGGGTGTCGACGGCGAGCAGGGTACCGTCCGGCCGCCGGATCTCCAGATCGCTGGAGAGGACGGTATAGGCGTGTCGCTCGCCCCGGGCGAGCCTGCCGGCCGCCATCGACTCCGAGAAAAGGACAGTGGCCCGTTCGGCCACCTCCAGCCTCGTCGTCTGGTGGAAGCGTGCGCCGCGGAAGGGAATGATCGGGTCGGGCAGGTACTCCACGTACGCCCCGTCGGCCGCGCTGAGATGGGTGACCTGCGTCGCGTAGTTGTCCTCCATGCGGTAGACCTTCGTGGCCGCCTGCGTGGTGAAGTGCGCCTGCGTGTCCGGTCCGCAGTGGAAGTCCTGGCGGTAGCGGTCGGCCTGGGCGATCCCGCCGCCTGTCGCCATCACGTACGTGAAGGCCATGCCCGGCAGGGCGGGGTCCACGTACAGCGGTCGCATGATCTCCAGCGGCGCTTTCTGGTAGCGCTGTACCAGCTCCGTGCGCTCGCCCCGCCTCGCGAAGGCGAGGTCGAGGATGCCGACCTTCGCCGGTGCCCCCGCCCCGAGGGTCACCGGCGCGGAGAAGAGCGTTCGGTACGGCATCGGCAGCCTGGGCAGCTCGTAGTGCGCGGGACTGAGTCTGTCCACGGTGGCCCTCATCTCAGACCAGCGCGACGCGGCGCGAGTCGATGAAGGCCGCGACCTCGTCGACGCCCTTGCCGGTGAGGCAGTCGGTGAGGACGACGGGACCCTCACCCCGCACCCGGTGGGCGTCCGACTCCATGACGGTGAGATCGGTACGTACGTACTGGGCGATGTCCATCTTGTTGATGACCAGCAGGTCGGACTCCGTAATGCCCGGCCCTCGCTTGCGCGGCATCTTCTCGCCCTCGGCGGTGTCGAGGACGAAGATGAAGAGGTCGACGAGCACGGGGCTGAACGTGAGGGTCAGGTTGTCGCCGCCGCTCTCGTAGAACAGGACGTCGACGTCGGGGAACCGCTCCAGGAGTTCCGCACCGGCGGCAAGGTTCATCGTCGGGTCGTCGCGCACCGCGGTGTGCGGGCAGGCACCGGTTTCCACGCCGATGATCCGGTCCGCGTCCAGTACTCCCGCGAGAGTACGGCGGACGTGTTCGGCGTCCTCCTGGGTGTAGATGTCGTTCGTGATCACGGCCGGCTGCCGGCCCTGCGCAATCAGGACCGGCACGAGCGCTTCGATGAGGGCCGTCTTGCCCGAGCCGACCGGGCCTCCGACACCGACGCGCAGAACGTTGTCTCTCATGCTGTCTCTCTTCGGTGGTGTTCGGATACAGGGATCAGGTGGCGAACAGACGGGCCTCGGCGCGTTCGTGCCGGGCCGACATGACGTCCGCGAGGAAGGTGGTCGCCCCGAGGTCGGCCAGCTCACGGCGCAGCGCCTCTTCGGTCACTTCCTGGATGACGCGGGCCGTGTCGCGGAGCAGGACCTGGGCACGCCGGTGGTCGGTGAGCCGCAGACGCAGGGCCGCGCCCGCGAAACTGGCGCAGAAGGCGAAGAGGTCGGAGGTGACGGCCTGGCCCACCGGCACCCCGATGCAGGCGTACACCACTCCCGCCGCCACGGCCTGGTTCCCCGGCGCATGCCGCGCGCTCACCGTCTTCTGGTACTGAGCGATCCCGGGTTCCCCGAAGATCTCGGCCGCGAGATCCAGGAGCTGACGGCCCGTGCGCTGCGCTGCCTGCCGCATCTCGCGGTTGAGTTTCGTCGCATGGAGGCGCATGTCCACGGCGCTCACCTCCTCCCACGCGCCGGCCCGCGCCGCGCGGTGGGCGAGGGCCAGCGCGGTGGCGTCGGAGGGACCGACGCCGTTGCGCAGAAGGTCGTGCAGCAGTGCCCCCACGGTCTCCGGTGTCACGAGTCCGGCCTGTGCGAAACCTTCCAGGCTGTGCGACAGCGTGTAGAAGCCGCTGGGGAAGGCCGAGTCCGTCAGTTGGAGGCTGACGAGCAATCGGTCGAGGTCCGGGGCGTGTTCGGTGATCGTCGGGAGGGGGTGCTGCTCGGCGCTCTGCTCTTCGCTGTACATGGGATCAGGCCAGGAAGAACAGCTTGTTGAGCGGCAGCTTCTCGGCGGGATCGATGGTGGCGACCCGGCCGTTCATGGTCACCTTGTACGTTTCCGGATCCACCTTGATCTCGGGCACGACATCGTTGCGCACCATGTTGTGCTTGCCGATGGTGCGTGTCTTGCTCACAGGCAGGACGCGTCGCTGCAGACCGAGCTTCTCCGGGACGCCGGCGGCGATACCCGCCTGCGACATGAAGGTGACGTGCGTGGACTGCATGGCACGCCCGGACTGGCCGAACATCGGCCGGTAGTACACCGGTTGGGGGGTCGGGAGCGAGGCGTTGGGATCGCCCATCAGGCTCCAGGAGATGATGCCGCCCTTGATGACCATCTTCGGCTTGGCTCCGAAGGAGTGCATCGGCCAGAGCACGATGTCCGCGAGCTTGCCCGTCTCGAGCGAGCCCACGTAGTCGGAGATGCCGCACGCGATGGCCGGGTTGATGGTGACCTTGGCCAGATAGCGCAACACACGCTGGTTGTCGTTCCGCTCGGTGTCCTCGGCCAGAACGCCCAGCTTCTCCTTGCACAGGTGCGCGATCTGGAAGGTCCGGGTGACCGATTCGCCGACACGGCCCATCGCCTGGGAGTCGGAGGAGACCATGCTGATGACGCCCTGGTCGTGCAGGAAGGTCTCCGCCGCGATGGTCTCCGCCCTGACCCGGCTGTCGGCGAACGCGACGTCCTCCGGGATCCCGTGGCTGAGGTGGTGACAGACCATGACCATGTCCAGCAACTCGTCCACCGAGTTCTTGCAGTACGGCAGCGTCGGGTTGGTGGAGGACGGCAGGATGTTCGGTTCGCCCGTGACCCGGAGGATGTCGGGGGCGTGGCCGCCACCCGCGCCCTCACTGTGGAAGGTATGGATGGTGCGGCCGTCGAACGCGGAGCGGGTGTCCTCGAAGAAGCCACCTTCGTTGAGCGTGTCGGTGTGAATGGCGACCTGGATGTCGTGCCGGTCGGCGACGGTCAGGGCGTTGTCGATGACAGCCGGGGTGGCGCCCCAGTCCTCGTGGACCTTGAGGGCAGCGGCACCCGCCACGATCTGCTCATCGAGAGCGTCGGGGAGACTGCCGTTGCCCTTGCCCATGATGCCGAGGTTGACGGGCAGGCCCTCGGCGGCCTCCAGGAACCGGGCGATCTGGAAGGGCCCCGGTGTGCAGGTGGTCCCGTTGGTGCCGTCCGTCGGCCCGGTCCCGCCACCGAAGAGGGTCGTGATGCCGTTGCTGAGCGCCTGCTCGCACTGCTGCGGGGAGATGAGGTGGACGTGCGCGTCCATCGCCCCGGCCGTGGCGATCAGGTGCTCGCCGGCGATGACCTCGGTGCCGGCACCGACGACGAGCCGCGGGTCCACGTTCTTCTGCGTCTGCGGGTTGCCCGCCCTGCCGATACCGGCGATGAAGCCGTCCTTGATACCGATGTCGCACTTGACCACACCGAGGATCGGGTCCATCACGACGGCGTTGGTGATGACGAGGTCGAGCGCGCCCTGGGCCGCGGTCGCCTGCGCACTGGCTCCCATGCCGTCGCGCGCCGTCTTGCCGCCCCCGTAGACGATCTCGTCGCCGTACATGCCCTCGCGGAAGTCCTTCTCCACCTCCACCACGAGATTGGTGTCCGCGAGGCGGAACCGGTCTCCGACCGTGGGACCGAAGAGCTCCGCATACTGCTTACGGGAAAGCGTGGGCATATCAGTTTTTTCCCTTCTTGCTGGACTTCGCCGATTCCTCGCCGGCTCCGCGGAAGCCGCGCTGCATGGCACGGGCGACGGCGGCAACGCGGGCGGGATGTGAGGTGACGCTGCCGTTGAGCAGACCGCTGAAACCGGTGAGGCGTCCGGTGCCCGCGAAGGTGCACAGCTCCACCTCGTGCGTACCGCCCGGCTCGAAGCGCACGGAGGTGCCGGCCGCGATGTTGAGGTGCATGCCGAGAGTGGCGTCCCGGTCGAAGTCGAGAGCCGAGTTCACCTCGAAGAAGTGGTAGTGGGAACCGACCTGGACGGCACGGTCACCGGTGTTGCTCACCCTCATCTTGAGGGTGCGGCGGCCGGCGTTGATCTCGATTTTTCCCTCGCCGTACATATAGCGCTCGGGAAGAGGCATCGCAGACTCCTAGGAGTGTGGGGAACTGGGATGGGGGCAAGCGGCGCGACTCGCCGACCCGAAGAGGGACCGGAGAGGGAGAGGCGGCGAGCGAGTCAGCGCGCCAGGGCCTGAGCGGACTCGCTCGTTCGCTCGCTCGGGGAATGGGCATGAAACGCGGTGCCGGGGGACTGCCCGTGGGTAAGGGCCTGCCTCACGCCGTGGGAGTGGGGTTCTCCTGCACTGGGGGAGCGAAACACCCCGGCACCGTGGGAATGGGGCTCTCCCGGACCGTGGCTGTGGGCGTCACCCGCGCCATGGTCGTGGTCGTCACCCGGGCCGTGGCTGTGGGCGTAGCCGTGGCCGTGCGCCTCTGCCAGCCCGCGCTCGACGCCGTCGTCGCCGTGATCGAAACGGTGCCAGGCCTCGTGGACACGACTGGCGAGCACTCCCGCGAGCGCGATGGGGGTCAGCAGCGGCAGCGCGTCGTCGACCGGGGGCACGGCCGGCCAGCCGGCGAGGAGAACCGCGACCTCGTCGGCGCCCAGTGCCACGCAGCGCGCCCGCCCCTCGCGCGGGTCGGGATCGCCGCCGATCAGCGCGACCTCCACCGTGCGGTGCCTGGCGTACTGCCGTACGAGGCGTGCCACGCGGAAGAGTTCAGCGTCCGAGAAGGGGTCGCCCGTGGGCGCGACGACCAGCAGTGCCGTGTCCGTTGCCACCTTCGTGGCGGAGGCGCGGAGCCAGCCGATGAGATGTCCGGTCGTACCGAAGGACGAGGCGAGAACGGTCGCTTTCCGGTCTTCCGGGCAGAGGGACCGCAAGGTACGTGCCGCGTCGGCGACCAGTTCGGGGTCACGCCCCAGCGTCATGGGGACCACGCACACCTGCTCGCCGCGCCCGCGCGCCTCGGCGACGCGCTGGTACAACTCCCTGCCGGGGGTTGCCGTGCTCACGGACGGCACGAGGAGCGCGCGCAGACCGCGCCCGTCGTCGCTCTCGTGACCGACGACAGCGATCGTGTGCTGCTTCGTCATCGTCTCAGCCGCCGACGGGATCGTGGCACGAGACGAGCTTGTTGCCGTCATCGAAGGTCGCCTCGATCTGCAGCAGCGGCAGCATCTCCCGCACGCCGTCCATGACCTGGTCCTCGCCGAGCACGTGCCTGCTCAGCTCCATGCAGTCGGCAACGGTCTTCCCGTCACGCGCCGCCTCCAGCACCGCTTCACTGATGATGGCGACGGTTTCGCTGTAGTTGAGCTTCAGCCCGCGGTCCTGGCGCTTGTGTGCCAGGTTGGCGACGACGTATACGAGCAGCTTGTCGATCTCTCTCGGAGCGAGGTTCACGCGTTGATGCCTTTCTGCGAAGCGGGTCGGAATGCGCCGGGTGCGGCGAGTGAGGGTCCGGTTCAGAAATCCGTGTCCTGAAGGGTGACCGCAGAACGGAGTGGGGGCGGCCGCGAGAAGCGCCCAGGTGGTTATTTGAACGTCAGGTGAAGGTGTGGCTGCTGAATGCCGTGAAGAGCATCGCGATACCTCGCAGGACGCCGCAGCAGGGGTGCTTGGACACGGAGACGCTCCTTCACGGAGAGTGAATAGCGACGGAGAATGGATAGCGACGGAGAACGGATAGCGGCGGAGAGTGCCTGAGGCACTCCGCCGCGTCACAACCTAGGCGTCACGGGTACGTAAATCAGGGAACAAGCACGGTGGGCTCACCCGGACAGCGCACAACGCCACGAGCAGCAACATTCTCTTCTGGGGACACGCGCCCAGGCAGTCGCCGACTTGGTGAGCAAGTGGTCGGCAGACAGAAAAAGTCACACATCAACCGGATGGAAGACGCGACGGGTCTGCCGAACGAGCGAATCTGTCCCACATCCAGTGATAACGGAATGCCGTGGCTTCGAAAGGCTTACATGCCGTCGACTTCGCAGTTCGAAGGAGGCATTTCAAGCATCCGGGGTTTTCAGGTATCCGAGGCGCCGCTCCGGTCGTGGCATCCAGGGACACCGGCACGGCCACCAGGGGACTGACCGGCAGCTGGGGAAGTGAGCAACTTGCCGACCCCCGCGAACGATCGGGGCTCATTCCCTGGCGGAACGAACGTGGGCCCCTGCGCCGGCGCCCGCCGGGCCGCCGCCATACTGCGGATGATCACCAGCAGTTCAGCCCCCGTGCCCTCCCGTGTCCCCCGGGCGCTCTTCCGCCCCGAACCCGAACGGAACCCTCTACGTGTCCACGGCTCCCCCCGCTCTCACCCACACCTCCGTCGTCGTCATCGGAGCCGGGCCCGCCGGGCTCGTGGTGGCGAACCGGCTGCGCGACAGCGGTGTCGCCTGTGTGCTCCTGGAAGCGGAGAGCAGGGAGTTCATCGAACGCCGTCCGCGCGCCGGGTTCATGGAGGAGTGGGCGGTACGGGCACTCGCCGAGCACGGCCTCGCCGACCGAGTACTCGAACATGCCACTACCCAGGGCGAGTTCGAGTTCCGGTTCGACGGGGAGCGGCACGCCGTGCGGACGGCCGAGCTGTCCGGGCGGCGCCATTTCGTCTATCCGCAACCGCAGTTGGTGACTGATCTGCTCGCCTCGTACGTGGACAAGGGGGCGGGGGACGCTCGCTTCGGCGTCCGTGATGTGCGGCTGGACGGCATCGGCGGTGACCGGCCGGTGGTCTCGTACACCGATCCGCTGACCGGCTCCCGGCACCGAATCGCGTGCGACCACGTCGCGGGCTGCGACGGTGCGCGGGGGGTCGCGCGGGCGGCGATACCCGAGGGCGGAGTCACGGTCAGCCGCCGTGACGACGGGGTCGCCTGGCTGGCACTGCTGGCCCAGGCGCCGCCCTCGGCGGACGGTGTGGTCTTCGGCATCCACGAGCGCGGGTTCGGCGCCCACATGGCCCGCGGCCCCGAAGTCACCCGCTACTACCTCCAGGTGCCGTCCGGTGACACCCCGGAGGACTGGCCGCACGAGCGCGTCTGGCACGAGCTGCGCATCCGGCTCGGCGCGGCCGGGGCTCCGCCGCTCACCGAGGGACCGCTCGTCGAGAAGGTGGTTCTGGACATGCACAACTACGTGGTGGAGCCGATGTCCTACGGCCGACTCCACCTCGCGGGCGATGCGGCGCACCTGATCGCACCGATCGCGGCGAAGGGCATGAACCTCGCGATCCACGACGCACTGCTGCTCGCGGACGCGCTGATCGCGGACGGCCGGGGCGGCGGGCGCGAGGGCGGAGACCAGGGGGACGGCGACCGGAGCGGCGGCGGCGAGGGCGGCGGTGACAGCGGGGTCGCGGGGTACTCGCAGGCGTGCCTGCGGCGCGTCTGGCAGTACCAGGAGTTCTCACAGTGGCTCTCGGAGGTGCTGCACGGGGCGTCGTCCGGGGACAGGTTCCGGGCGGGCACCGCACGGGCCAGGCTCAGGCGGCTCCTGGAGTCCGGGCCCGCCGCCAGGGCGTTCGCCGGGCTGTACATGGGCGAGGAGGACGGGCGGTGACCGCGTCATGCCTCGCCGCTACCAGTACGGCGCGCGGCGAGGCATGACAAATTGGGTCAGGGCCGGGAGTTCTTTATGAAAACCGCAGTCCCGTAGGTGTGCCTGTCTGCCTTCTCAGCCTGGAATTCAGCCGAAGTAAGGATTCCCAGAAGAGCGTCCTGCATGCACGCATGGTTTCGTAATGGCGAATCGCGTAAGGCAGATCTGAAGGATCGACTCCGCACGCCAAAAAGTTCACAGCGGCAGTTGTCAGTTCTGTATCCGTGTGCCATTCCACCAGCACGCCGCCGGTGACGAAAGGATCCACATGAACCGTCGCCCCAGCGTTTTCTTCGGACCCGTCTTCGTGGCCACCCCGGTAAACAGGAATTCCGGCTTGGGCTAGTGTGCGGCACGCTTCTTCGCCCAGTGCGTTGCGCTGGGCGATGACATCCGGCGGAGCTTTCGGCGGCAGATCGAATCCGTGCTCGGTCATGCGTCCTTTACTTCTCTTCCTGTTGTTGGCATGTCAGGGGGCGGGGAAATGCTCCGGCTGGCCTTCTTGGCGCACTTTCCAAAAATCCCCTCGACGTAATCTCGATGCCGGGATAATAAGGGGCCGACCAGGTGACTTGCGTGCTCGTCACGAAAAAGGGGGAGCCTAATTCTGGGAATTTAGACTCCCGCTTCCGCTGGGGGCGTTGTACGGCAAGGTTGAAAAAGCTCACTGTTCGGTGAGCCAAGGTGAGAGGAGCGCGGAGAATTCTTCGTCAGTAATGTGCACTTCACCCCACCCGAACCGCTCCCATGCCTGCGCCCGCTGAAGGACTGGCAGCGGAATGCCGAAAGCCCTCCGGAAGCAGGCAATGAAGGAGATGGTGCCGAACGCTGAACCCAGCCTGCCTCTGGAAAGTAGTGCTAGTTCTATAGGGTTCTTCCCTTCGGCATGAGCTGCCTTCAGTTCGTCTGAAATTTTCTCTAGCTGGTCCATTTCGCACCTGTATTTTCGTTCTGGTCTGTCTTGTCCCGCTGTGCGTACACCATCTCGTACGCGCGAGCTGGTTCGCTAGTGGAATTTCACGCCTACGCTGGTGTAATGACCCGGCATTCCCCGTAGTTCAGTGATTTCCACATTGGTGAAGCCTGCTTTCTGGCACATCTTCCCTGAGAAAGTATTTCGAAGTGCCGCCTCTTCGAGCGATGCACCCTCCTGAATTGCCTTATTGAAGGAGTTCAGGTTGTCGCTGAGGGCTCCGCCGTCCTGCCAGTATGCCTTGAAACCCTTCACCTTGTCGCCGAAATGTGCGAGGGCGGCGTTGAACATTTCACCTCCGCTCGGTGTGCCTGGCCCCTTGTTGACGGCCATTGATACGTATCCTTCTTCGTCGATGCTGGCGAGGATTCCGAATCCGCTCGGCGCTATATTTGCGTAATCTGTGCAGTTGATATTGTGAACGAGTACGGGGGTCTTGTCCGCGAGTACGTAGAAGGTATGCAGGTCGGCGACGCTCAAGTCCCACACAGTCTGCGGTGTGGTTATCGGGCGAATTCCGGTGACCTCGTCCCCGGCGCCGGAGGTAGTACGCAGAAAGTCGCCCGCGTGCAGGCCGGATGCCTTGACCCAATTGTGTCCCGGCACATACATCCGGTGCCCCGGAGTGGTCAGGATCTGTTCGCCATCGGCAAGCGTGATCTGAAGGAGCCGGTCTGCCGGATGAGAAAATGTCGCCGTGACCGACGCCGAGCCTGTGATGCCGGTGTTCGGATCCGTGGCGAGCACACGGTCGCCGGGGTTGATCATGTCGATCGGCTTGGATGCTCCACCGGCCAGCATCACACGCGTTCCAGCGGGGAAGCTGTCCTTCATACAGGCGGAACGCAGCCTCTGGAACACCGACCTGCTGACGCCTGCGATGGCGTCTTTCGGCAGGCCGAGGGCGCGTAGCCCGTTGTAGGCGTCGGCGAAGCCGATGCCGGTCCTGGCGGCGGCATCGGCCGCCCTGATTGCGTCCGCGATGGGCCGGAGGATCTTGCCCGCGAACAGCGAAGCGACGTCGAGAGAAGCCCAGGCGCAGCCGCTCCAACTGCCGCTCGCACCGCCGGGCAAGAGCTGGGCGCACTTGATCCAGCTGCCGAAGAGGATGTCGACCGGGTCGATGTTCTCCTGGTATTCCGCGATCGTGATGGTGTGCGTGACCGTCTGGGACTGTTCCTTGGTCGGGAACTGATCCAGATAGATCGTCTCTCCGGAAGGGCACGTGAACTTCTGCGCGTCCAAGTCCTGTGCGGTGCACAGGTAAAGATCGAGTATCGCCTTGTACCGGATATTCGCGGTGATCGTGCAGTCGCCCTTGTAGAAGAGCTTGTCGATAATGTTGTCGCAGCTGGCTGTCTTCTTGACGACCTCCGGATCTCCGACCTTCTCGATGTGGTCGATGACGTAGAACGTGTTACCGATGGAGCCGCCGTCTGTATCGGGGATGGTGCCCGTGTCGATCTGCTTGGCCTTCTCGGCCTTTTCGGCCCGGTCGGCTGATTCCTGCGCATCCTTGGCGTACTTGTCGGCGTCCTTCGCGGCCTGTTCGGCTTCGGTCGCTGCGGTGTCGGCTCGGTCGGCCGCTGCACGCGCGTCCTTGGCATCCTGTTCGGCCTGGGCGGCGGCGGAGCGCGCGGCGGACGCGTCGAGTTCGGCGGCGTCGGCGGAATCGCGGGCGTCCTTGGCGTAGCCTTCGGCGCCTCCTGCTGCCTTGTCGGCCGCTGCTGCGTCGGCGGTGGCCTGGTTGTCGTAGGTGACCGTGCGGGCCAGTGACGCGCTGGCCTTGGCGGCGGCGTTGGCGGCGTCGGCGGCGTAGCCGAGGGCATCCTTCGCATACGTGCGGGCGTCAGCGGCATACCCGGCGGCGTTGGCGGCGGACTGGTAGGCGGCCTTGGTGTCACCCTGCGCCTGGTCGGCGAGGGCCTTGGCGGTGGCCGCTGCCTCCTGTGCGTTCTTGGCGTGGGCGTCGGCGACGGCCTTCTGCTGCTCGGCGATCGTCTTGGAAGCCTGCCCGGTCAGTACGACCAGGCCTGCCGCCGAGTCGGTGGTGATGTAGGGGGAGCCGAGCTGGATGGCATCGTTCGCGGGTTCGGCGACCTGCGCGGCTGCGTTCCCGGCGTCTTCGGCTGCCTGGGCGGTGACATGCGCGAAACCGGCGGCTTTCGCCGCTGCCGCCAGCGCCTTGCCTGCCTCCTTGTTCGCTGTGTCCGCATGGGACTTGGCGGTCTTGGCCTGTGCTTCGGCGGCGTCTGCGAGTTCGACTGCCGTCTTCGCCTCGGAGGCGGCGTGCTTGGCGGCCTCGATCGCGTCGGCCGCGGCGCTGGTCGCGGTCTTGACCGCGGCGTCGGCCTTCACCTTCGCCGCTTGCGCTCCGTCCGCGTCGGCGCGGGAACGCTTGGCTGCCGCCTCGGCGCGGGTGGCCGCGGCGTCCGCGTCCGCAGCTGCCGTGGTTGCGGCGTCGGCCTCGGAACGAGCCCTTCCTGCGGCTGCTTCGGCGTCGTCCGCGTGCTTGTCCGCGTCATCGGCAGCACTGCGGGCAGCATCTGCTGCCTCGCCCGAGTCCAGAGAATCGGCGTAGGCGTCCTTCGCGTCCGCCTTCGCGCGGACCGCGTCGGCCTTCTGCTCGGCCTCCCACGCGTCATCACGCTTGGCCTTGGCATTGTCGCGGGCTTCGACCGCGTCGTTCTTCTTCGCGACGGCAGTGGCTTCGGAGGCTTCGGCCTTGTCCTTGGCGTCCTTCGCCTTGGTCGCCTCGCCCTCGGCGTTCTTCTTGTGCTGTGCGGCCTCGGCCTGCTTGGCGGCGGCCGTCTCCTTCTCCGCCTTGGCCGTCTGCTCCTCGGCCTCGGCGGCCAGCCGCTTCGCGTGCGCGTCAGCGGCAGCCGTCTTGGCGTCGCTCTCCGCCTTCAGGGACTCGGCGAGCTTGGCCTCGGCCTCCTCCTTGTCCTTCTTCGCGTTGTCGCGGTGGACCTTCGCCGCATCTGCTGCGGCCTTCGCCTGCAACTCGGCGCTGTGCGCCGCTTCCTTGCGGAACTCCGTCTTCACCTGCGCGGCCTGAGCCAGCGCGCGCTGCGCGACGGTCTCACTGTCCCCACCGGATGCGCGGGTGGCGGCCTCGGCCGTCTCGCCCGCCTTCACCATCGCGTCCAGGGCGGCAGACGCCCCTTGGGTGACCTGCGCTTTCTGCTGGCCCACCAGCAGACCACGGCCCCGAGGAGCGCCGTTGGCGTCGGCGACGGCGTAGGCCGCCTGCTCGGCGGCGTCCGAGTCGGTGGCGGCCTTCTTCGCTGCCGCTGCCTGCTCCTTGAGGAGAGCGAGCTGCTTCTTCGCCCCTGCCTGGGTGTCCGCGACGCCCTTCGCCGCCTTGTCGAACTGAGCCTTCGGCAGAACCTCACCGGTGTGTCCGGACGGCTTGATGTCGAACTGCTGCGCAGCGGTGTTGTTGCACGTGTACAGCTGCGCGTCGAGGCCCTTGTCGAACGTGTGCAGATCGAGGCACTTGCCGGTGCCCACGTTCTTCAGACTCGTGGTGGCCCGAAGGTTGTACTCCCACGTCTGCGCCGGATTGCTGTGGCAGCCCCAGATCTGGATCTTCGTGCCATTGACCGCGGCGTTTCCGTTCACGTCGAGGCACTTCATGGAGTTCACGTTCCGCAGGTGAAATCCCAGGTCGTCCCCGTAGACCTGCCACTCCTGCGCTGCCGACCCGTTGCACGTGTACACCTGGACCGGGGTGCCATCGGCCTTCGCGGCGCTCTGCACGTCCAGGCACATGCCCTTGGCCGCGTGTACCTCGATCACTGCCGGCGCGTCACCGATCCACCGGCACCTCCCGGCGACCAGTAGTCCTGCCAGCGGGCAAGATGGTCGGCGGCCCACGAGTGTCCCAGCAGCTCGCCCAGCGCCTTCGCCCCGGAAGCAAGAGCCTTTGTGGCGCCGGTGTTCGCGTCCAGGATCTGGTTGCGCTGCACCTGCTGGGAGGCGATCTCCTGCTGCCACTCCGTGGCTGCGGTGGCCGTGATGCCGCCGAGGACCTTGTCCGGATCGATCGGGTCACGCCACGCGCACCCGGCGAACCGGGTCTTCAGGTCCTCGACCGCGATCCGGTACTCCGCGGTGCCCGGCTGCGGAGCCGTGCGCGGGAAGCCGCCGGACGCAAGAAAGATACGAGCGTTGTCCGCACCCGCGTTCTCGGACGTGAATCCGTGCAACCACTTGAAAGCGTCATGTTCGGCAACGGCACGGTTCCACTCGTCCGGTGACAGACCGGTGGGGTCGGGGTTCTTCCCGTAGAGCGGAGTGCCCACGGCGTCAACGGCCTTGAGGGTCTTTCCGTCAGCCGCAGGGGTGGAGTCCTCGTAGAAGCCGTCCTCGTCCTTCCAGAAGCGGTCGGCGACCCACTGGCCCAGACCGGTCTGATCGTAGAAGTCCTGCTTCCCGTCACCCGGCGACCCCGGGGGCCAGTGGAAGTCGGCGTTGGTGAAGCCGGCCGGATTCTCCAGCCCTGAAAGTGGCTTCTGCCAGCCATCCTGGAGAGCGCTGAGAGCGTCCATCTCCTTGCTCGCCGCGTCCCGGTCCGCCGCGTACGCGTCCGCAAGCGGGGTCTTCTCCCAGTACTCCCGGTTGGCCAGAGCATGGAGCGCGTCCGCAGGCTGGTTGAGGCCACCCTGCGCGGTCTGGGCCATGGAGGGCCCGCCCAGCCGCAGCACATCGCCCATCAGGCACTCGTCCTGGCGCAACTGCTCGGCAGCCGTGTCCTCGTACCAGTCGTACGAGTCACTCGCCGACGCGGCATCCCGTCCGAGATCCGTCAACTCGGGCCGGACGGCCGGCCCGCCGAGAACGGCCAGGGCGGCCACGGACGTGATGACGGGGGTCAGGATGCCGGATCTTCGAAATCCGGGCATGCGGAACCGTGGCCTTGGGTGCATCGGAGGATCCCTTCTGAAGGCGAAGGGCACGCCGAAGGGAAGCAGAACGGCCCGCTGAGCAATCAGCGGGCCGGTAGGTGCTGTGCGGCACCCGGGCATGCCAGTCCGGTCAACGCCACCGGCGGGGTGTGGTCGCGATCCCCGCCGAGGGGCGGCACGCACCATAGACACAGGCCAACGGGGTGCTACAAGAGGCAACCATGGTGCTGACTCGAACGCGTCAGCGAACCGATAGATCTCCGAGGACGCGTAACTCCGGGGCAGACACTGGGGATTACCTGTGTGGGACCTGTGAAAAAGATGTGGGATCCTGGATGAGATTGGCCGAAAATTGACCTCACGTCAGCGGTACCCAGCGCCCCCTACCCCGCCAGCAGCCCCGAACTCACCCACAGCCTGCGGCCCACCCCCTGGAGTACGCCGATGTCGTCCAGGAAGTCGGTCAGCCGCTTCGCGCCGCTCTGCATCACCTCGGCGCGGTGGCCGCTGGCCTTGACCTGGGTGACGGCCTCGCGGCGGTCCAGGCCGACGTTCGTGTACACCTGCGGGTTGATGAAGCAGGTGGAGAAGACCCGGGCCGCCTCGCCGCAGCTGACCCGGGTGAAGTGCTGTTCCCAGCGCGGGGCCGTGACCATCTGGCGGCGCAACTCCTCGCGGGCGTACCGGACATGGCGCGCCTCCTCGACCACATGGATGCGGGTCACGCCGCGCACCAGGGTCTGTACCCGCTCGTCGGGGAAGGTGAGTCGCTGCATGTAGTCGAGGATCTCCTCGCCCAGCAGGGTCGCGGCGAAGGAACCCGGCGTGGTGGACACGGTCTTGAGGACCCGCGCCAGGTTGTGGTACATCCGCGGGACCGGGTACGAGGGTGCGCCGCCCTTCTGGATCATCCGGGCGAACATCATGGAGTGCCGGCACTCGTCGGCTATCTCGGTGAGCGCGTAGCGGACGTGGTTGCTGGTCACCGACTTGTCGTAGATGTGCCGGACCAGCAGCTGCATCAGGATGATCTCGAACCAGATGCCTAGTGAGGCCAGCGAGGCCGCCTCGTGCCGGGCGAGGTCCATCCGCTGGTCCTCGGACATCCGGCGCCAGAGCGGGGTGTCGTAGAGCGAGACCAGCTCCGGCGGCCAGAACCACTTGCCGTCCTCGACCGGTGCCTCCCAGTCCAGTTCCTTGTCGGGGTCGAAGGAGTGCTTCGCGGACGATTCGAGGAGCCGCTCGGCGACCTGTTCACGGTCCCTGAGCAGGCCGAGGGCGTCGCGGAGCACTTCGCGTTCGGTCGCTGTGGTCATCTCTGAGGGCACCTCGCGCTTGGGGTTACCGGTGGTCATCTCTTATGAGACGGCTTGTCAGTAAGGTGAGTCAATCCCTTGTGCGCGACTTGTTGACCCGGCGTCTACCAACGTGTGAGCCTGCCAAGTATGTCGACGCATGAGCTCTACACCAACGGCCCCGTCGAACCCAACTGGCAGATACCCGCGTCCGGTTCGGCCCGCTTCAGCTGGGAGTACGACGACGGCCGCGACCGCCTGCTCGCCCTCTACCAGAAGGGCAAGGACAAACAGTGGGACGGCGCGAAGCGGATCGACTGGTCCCTGGAAGTGGACCCCTACGATCCGCTCGGCACCCCCGACGAGGCGCTGACGCTGTACGGCACGCCGCACTGGGCGAAGATGACCGACCGCGACCGGGGCGAGCTGCGCAAGCACTACACGTCCTGGCAGTTCAGCCAGTTCCTGCACGGTGAACAGGGCGCGATGGTGTGCGCCGCCCGGATCGTGGAGTCCGCGCCCGACCTGGACGCGAAGTTCTACTCGGCCACCCAGACCATGGACGAGGCCCGGCACGCCGAGATATACGGCCGCTTCCTGCACGAGAAGCTCGGGATGCTCTACCCGGTCAACGACAACCTCCAGGCCCTGCTCGGCGACACCCTGCGCGACTCCCGCTGGGACATGCCGTACCTGGGCATGCAGGTCCTCATCGAGGGCCTCGCGCTCGCCGCGTTCGGCATGATCCGCGACACCACGGACAAGCCGCTGCCCAAGCAGATCCTGGCGTACGTCATGCAGGACGAGGCCCGGCACGTGGCCTTCGGGCGGATGGCCCTGCGCGACTACTACAAGCAGCTGACCGACGCCGAGCTGCGCGAACGCGAGGAATTCGTCATCGAGGGCTGCTACTTGATGCGCGACCGGCTGCGCGGCGTGGAGGTCCTGGAGAACTTCGGCATACCGAAGAAGGAGGCCGAGGAGCTCTCCGAGCAGTCCGAGTTCCTGCACCTCTTCCGTCAGCTGCTGTTCAGCCGGATAGTGCCGTGCGTCAAGGACATCGGTCTGTGGGGCGAGCGCCTGCAGAAGGCGTATCTCGACATGGGCGTCTTCGAGATGGGCGACTCCAACCTGGACCTGCTGATGACCCAGGACGAGGAGATAGCGGAGCGGCTCGACCAGGAGCGGTTCGCCCAGGAGGAGACGGAACGGGTGGCGGAGGTGACGTCAGCCATCGCGGAGGGCGCGCAGTCGTAGGAAAGGTGCAGGCACGGGAAAGGTGCAGCCACGAGAAAGGGGCGCAGCCGCAGGAAACGGGTGCGGTCGTAGGGCCCGTCCGGGCCGCCGGTCCCGCCCGTCCCGCCCGTCCCGTCCGTCAGCCGCCCAGGGCGCAGGCCGAGCTGCCGTGCAGGAGCTTCTCGACCTCGCTGCGGGCGGCGTCCACGACCGTGCCCACGGCGAGGGCCGCGTCGGCGGCGCGTCCCTCGGCGATCGCGTCGGCCACTTCCTGGTGCCTGCGCACGGCCGCCAGGTCCACCTGGTCGGGCATCAGCAGCAGATCGCGCCGGGCCACCAGCAACTCCTCGGTGACCTCGGAGAGCTGGGCGAACATGCCGTTGCCCGACGCGGTGAGCAGTTCCCGGTGGAACGCCGCGTCGGCGGCGATGAATGCCCGGCTGTCCCCGGCGCGGGCCGCGCCCGCCATGGCCTGGGCGTGCGCGTTCAGGGCCCGCCTGGCCGCGTCGTCGGCGCCCGTTGCGGCCAGCGCGGCAGCCGAGGGCTCCACCGCGGCCCGCAGTTCGGCCAGTTCGCGCAGTTGTGTCGCGCGGCGCGGGGACGCCAGACGCCAGCGGATGACCTGGGGGTCGTACAGGTTCCAGTCGGCCAGCGGCCGGACGGTGATGCCGACGCGGGGGCGGCTGGTGACGACCCGCTTCGACTCCAGGACCCGTACGGCCTCGCGGGCCACGGTGCGGGAGACGCCGTACCGCTCCTGTACGTCCTCCAGGCGCAGCACCTCACCCGCACGGATCTCGTCCGCCGCGAGCGACTGGCCGATCCGGTCGACCACCTGCCCGTGCAGGCCCTGAAGCTCCACGTCGTTCCCCGTCTGCCGATGCGACTGCCGATGCGTCCGGTCCGGCGTGGTCAGCGGGCTGCGGCGAGGCGGCCCAGCAGGGCGGTCACCCGCTCACCCGCCGCCTCTGCGCCCCCCGAGGTCAGCGCCGAGCCCATGCCGCAGGCGACGGCGCCGGCCGCGATCCACTCCGGTGCGTTCTCGATTGTCACACCTCCCGTGGGTATCACGGGAGCCTGGGGCAGGGCGGCCCGCACATCGCGCAGCCAGGACGGCGGCACGGCCGACGCGGGGAAGAGCTTCAGCGCGTCGGCCCCCTCCTCCAGGGCCCGCACCATTTCGGTCGGGGTGCTCACACCGGGGAAGACGGGGACGCCGTAGCGGTGTCCGGTACGGATCACCTCCGGGTGGAGGCTCGGCGAGACCAGGAAGCGGGCGCCCGCCTCCACGGCCGCCCGCGCGGCGGCCCCGTCGAGCACGGTGCCCGCTCCGACCAGTGCGCCGGGGCGCTGCTCGGTCAGCTGCGCCACCGCCCGCAGTGCGCGCGGGGTGGTGAGGGCGATCTCCACGGCCCGCAGCCCGGCGTCCAGTACGGCGCCGGCCGCGACGACGGCCTTCTCGGGGCCGGGGGTGCGGACGATGCCGAAGACGCGCTGAGCCGTGACGGCCCGGACGGTCTCCCAGCGGTACATGTGGTCCATGACGTTGCTCTCCTCGGAGGAAGGGGGCGGGGTGGGGTGGTCAGCGGTGGACGGTCTCGGCGCCGCCGGTGAACGCGGCGAGCGCCCGGTCCAGCCCCGCCCGGTCGGGGAGCCCGTCGGTGTCCGTGGCGCACTGCACGACCAGTGCGGCGACGGCCGCCGCCTCGCGCAGACAGACCTCGTACGGCTCCGCGCGGAGCACCCCGGAGAGGAACCCCGCGGCGAACGCGTCCCCCGCGCCCACCGGGTCGGTCACCGGCACCCGGAAGGGCGGTTGCCGCCAACTCGCCTCCCGCGTATGGCAGGAGGCCGATTTGTCCCGGTGCTTGACCACCACGGTGCGCGCCCCGGCCGCGAGCAGCCGCGGTGGACCCGGCACACCGAGCAGCTCCAGCTCGTCCTCGCCGGCCAGCACCAGATCGGCCCGTTCCAGGAGCGGGCCGACGACCTCGCGCCACCGGGCGGGAGTGCCGAGCTTCAGGCGCACGTTCGGGTCGAAGGAGACCGCGGCCCCCGCCTCGTGCGCCAGCTCGAACAGCCGCAGGGTGGCGTGGTGGGCGGAGTCCGACAGCATCGGGGTGATGCCGGTGAGGTGGACGGTCCCGGCGCCGCCGAGCATCTCCGGTGTCAGCTCGTCCGGCGTGAGCAGCGAGGCGGCGGAGCCCGTCCGGTGGTACTGCACATCGATCGCTCGGGCCGGATGGCTGTCGCGCAGCAGCAGTCCGGTGGGCGCGGCCGGATCGGTCGTCGCGTACGAGGTGTCCACGCCGTCAGCGCGCAGCTGGGCCAGCACGGCCCGCCCGGCCGGATCGTCGCCGACCCGGCCGAGCCAGCGGACCGGGTGTCCCAGCCTGGCGAGACCCGCCGCGACATTGGACTCCGCGCCCGCGATCGAACGGCGGAAGGCGGTGGCCCGCTCCAGCGGAATGCCGGGCTCCGCCAGCATCAGCAACATGGCCTCGCCACAGGTGACGAGAGCGGGGCCGCCCACGCCGCCCACGCCGTCGGGGCCGCCCGCACCGCCGGGGCAGTCCGGGCCGTTCATCGCGTCAACTCCGGTATCAGATCGGTGAATTCGGCGCAGAACCGGTCGATCAGACGCAGTTCCTCGTGGTCGAGACGGTGACCGGGCGCACGGCAGTGCGCCGAACCGAACCAGCCACGGCGTACCGAGATCTCCTTCTCCGCGGCGACGATCAGCTCCACGCCCTGCATCCAGTACGACAGGTAGGGAAGCATCCGGGTGTGCAGCGCGAGAGCCCCGTCCTCGTCCCCCGATTCCCAGCGGCGCCACAGCTCGACGTACAGCTCGGTGAAGGAACACCCCGGCTGGACCCCGACCGCGCCGCGCCGCAGGGCGTCGGGCAGTTGGAGCCCGGCGAGGCCGACGAGCGCGGGCAGCGGCCGGTCGCCCTCCGCGAGGGCGGCGATCAGTCGGCCGGGCGGCGACGACTCGACCTTGACCCAGCGCAGATTGGGGTGTTCGGCGGCGAGCAGGCGCAGGGTCGGGGCGTCCAGTGCGGTACCGGTCTGCGCGGGGGCGTACTGCACGACGACCGGCAGCGGATGGACAGCGGCGAGCACCGCCCGTACGTGGGCCAGTACGGCGTCGCGCGACGGGCCGAGGAAGTGCGGCGGCAGCACGTTGATCACGTCGGCGCCCCGCTCGGCCGCCGACCGGGCCTGGGCCACGGCGTGCCGGGTCGCGTGGTCGGGCACCGACACGATAGCGGCGACGTCGGACCGCTCCCGGGTGCGGTCGAGCAGCAGACCGGTGAGCAACTCCCGCTCCGCGCCGTCGAGTTTGTGGAACTCACCGGCGAATCCGGGGAACATCACCGAGCTGACGCCGGTGGCGAGCACCCGGTCGACGACGGTGGTGAAGCCCGCGGGGTCGAGATCGCCGTTGTCGTGGAAGGGCACTTCGAGAACGGGCGAGACGCCGCGCACCAGCGTCTCGGTGCGGTCGGCGTAAGTCCTGCCGGTCAGCCCGGTCAGCCCGGTCAGCCCGGTCCGGTCGGTCGTGGGTACGTCGGTCATGGCGGACTCCTCAGAAGGCCTGGCGCGGCGGGGTGGAATCGGTCGAGCCGACCAGGAAGTCCAGGTCGACGCCGGTGTCGGCCTGCGTCACGTGCTGGGTGTACAGGTAGGTCCAGCCACGCTCCACAGGCGGCTCGGGCGCCGTCCAGCCGCTCCGGCGCAGCTCCAGCTCGGCATCGTCCACCAGGACGTCCAGGCGACGGCCGGGGACGTCGAGACAGACCTGGTCCCCGGTCCGTACGAGGGCGAGCGGCCCGCCGACAGCCGCCTCGGGCGCCACATGCAGCACACAGGTACCGAATGCGGTCCCGGACATCCGCGCGTCGGAGATGCGGACCATGTCCCGCACCCCCGCGTCGAGCAGCTTCTTCGGAAGCGCGAGGTTGCCCACCTCGGGCATGCCGGGATAGCCGCGGGGGCCGGTGTTCCGTACCACCAGGACGGTCTCGGCGGTGACGTCGAGGTCCGGGTCCTCGGCGACGGCGAGGTACTCCTCCAGGGAGTCGAAGACCAGCGCGGGCCCGGTGTGGCTGAGCAACTGCGGTGCTGCCGCGGACTGTTTGATGACGGCTCCGTCGGGAGCCAGGTTGCCGCGGAGCACGGCGGTACCGCTGCCCGCGGGCAGCACCGGGTTGTCGAAGGGGCGGATGACCTCGCGGTCGTACACCGCCACACCCGCGCAGTTCTCCAGGAGCGAGCGGCCGGTGACGGTGACGGTGTCGCGGTGGAGGTACTCGCGCAGATCGTTGACGAGTGCGGGCAGCCCGCCCGCGTACGCGAACTCCTCCATCAGGAAGCGGCCCGAGGGCATCAGGTCGACCAGCAGGGGCAGTTCGGCGCCGAGCCGGTCGAAGTCGTCGAGGGCGAGCGGCACGCCCAGCCGTCCCGCGACGGCGAGCAGATGGACCACGGCGTTGGTCGAGCCGCCGATGGCCGCGTTGATGCGGATGGCGTTCTCGAACGCCTCCCGGGTCATGATCCGTCGCGGTGTGAGATCGCTGGTGGCCAGCTCCACGGCGCGGGCGCCGGTCTCCTCGGCGAGCGTGCCGCGCCGGGCGTCGACCGCGGGCAGTCCGGAGCCGCCGGGCACCATCATGCCGAGGGCCTCGGTGAGGCAGGCCATGGTGGAGGCGGTGCCCATGGTCATGCAGTGACCGGCCGACCGGTTCAGCGAGGACTCGAACTCGGTGAACTCCTCCTGGCTGATCGTCCCCGCCCGCAGTTCCTCGGTCATCCGCCAGATGTCCGTGCCCGAGCCGACATCGCGGCCCTGGAAGCGGCCGTTGAGCATCGGGCCGCCGGTGAAGACCATCGCGGGCACTCCGGCGCTGGCCGCGCCCATGAGGGCGGCCGGGGTCGTCTTGTCGCAGCCGGTCAGCAGGACGACGGCGTCGAGCGGGTTGGCCCGGATCTGCTCCTCGATCTCCATCGCGGCGAGATTGCGGTAGAGCATCGACGTCGGCCGCAGGAACGGCTCGCCCAGTGACATCGCCGGGAACTCCAGCGGGAAGCCGCCGGCCTGGAGCACCCCGCGCTTCACCGCGTCGGCGATGATCTGGAGGTGGCCGTTGCAGGGCGTCAGCTCGGAGAAGGTGTTGCAGATGCCGACGACCGGCCGGCCGTCGAAGTTGTGGCCGCCGCGTCCCATGGCCCGCAGATGGTGGCGGGCGATGAACCCGTTCTTCCCGCCGTCCCCGAACCAGGCGCGACTGCGCAGCTGCGGTGCCATGAGGTGAACCCTTCGATGCGGTAGCCGTGGTCGGCGGGCTGTGACCGTTTCTGAAATTCCCGCCAGCTCTTTAATGGTGCTATCAAAGCACGATACGGTCCAGCCTGTGCCTGCAAGGCGCGGACCAGGATCAATGAGGATCGTCACAACCATGAGGAACGCCCCATGGAGACCGCCGTGGAACGCACCACGATGAAGGCGGTGACCTGGCGGCTCATGCCGTTCCTGGTCCTGCTCTACCTCGTCGCCTGCGCGGACCGGTCCGATGTCGGCTTCGCCAAAAGGCCGGGGCGTAGGGCGTGTCCCGCTTCCTGTGTCCTGCTTCCCGCGTGACGAAAAGGGGCGCGCCGTACGCTCAACGCCCCAGCGCCGCCTGCATGACCGCCCGTGCGATCGGTGCGGCGAACCCGCCGCCCGAGATGTCCGCGCGATTGGCCGAGGCGTCCTCGACCACCACGGCCACCGCCACCGCGGGGCGGCTCGCGCCGTCCGCCTTCGCCCAGGAGATGAACCAGGCGTACGGCGTACCGGCGTTGTTGACACCGTTCTGCGCGGTGCCGGTCTTGCCGCCGACCGTCGCGCCCTGGATCGCCGCGTTGGATCCGGTGCCCTGCGTCACCACGTCGACCATCATCTGCTGCAACTGGACGGCCGTGGACGCCTTCATCGCCTGGCGGTAGGACTTCTGGCCGGTACGGCTGACCACCCGGCCGCCCTTGGTCCGGGTCTCGTCCACCAGGTGCGGGTACATCAGGGTCCCCCCGTTCGCCACCGCGGCGGAGACCATCGCCATCTGCAACGGTGTCGCCGTGGTGTTGAACTGCCCGATCGAGGACAGCGCCAGCTGGTCACGGCTCATGTCCGTGTCGAAGTTGCTCCTGGCGACCCCGGAGGGGATCTTCACACCGCTGTCGTTGAAGCCGAAGTTGCCCACCGCGTCGTCCATGCCGTGCAGCCCGACCTCCACCCCGAGGTTGGCCATCACCGTGTTGCAGGAGACCTCGATGGCGTACGCGAGTGACGCGTTCCCGCAGCCGCTCGCCTCGTTGGGGAGGACCGTCGTGGTGTTGGGCAGGGTGTACGGGTCGGGGGTGTCGGTGTCCGCGTTCATGTCGCTGACCACGCCCGAGTCGAGCGCCGCGGCGGCCGTCACGATCTTGAAGGTCGAACCGGGCGGATACGTCTGCCGGATGGCCCGGTTGAGCATCGGCTGCGAGGTGAGGCCGTTCAGCCGGGACCAGGTGCCGGCGACCGCCGGGCCGGTGCCGGACAGCAGCCCCGGATCGTACGAGGGGCTGCTGACCAGTGCCAGGATCTTGCCGGTCGAGGGCTCGATGGCGGCGACCGCACCCCGCCTGCCGCCGAGCCCGTTGTACGCGGCCTCCTGCATCGAGGCCTTGATGGTGGTGGCCACGTTGCCGCCCGGCTGCTGGGCGCGCGTCAGTTCGTTCCAGAGCGGGAAGGGGGCGAGCATCGAGTCGGTGCCGGAGAGGATGCCGTCCTCGGCGTTCTCGATCAGGGTCGTGCCGTACGTCTGCGAGGCGTAGCCGGTGACCGGCGCGTACAGCGGGCCCTGCCGGTACGTCCGCTCGTACCGCAGCTGCTGGCCGGTGTCCTTCGACCCGGTGACGGACGAGCCGCCGACCAGGATGTTGCCGCGCGGCTGTTGGTAACGGGCAATGGTCAGGCGGCGGTTGGCCGGGTTGTTGTCCAGCGAGTCGGCCTGGAAGACCTGCACCCGGGCCGCGTTGACCAGCAGGGCCACCAGGAGCAGCAGACAGCAGGCGGCTGCCCGCCGGATGTAGCGGATCATGACTCGTCCTCCACGATCGGCGCGATGAGCCCGGTCTCCACGTAGTCGAGGTGCGGTCTGCGTGCGGAGTCGCTGATCCGGATGAGCAGCGCCACGATGATCCAGTTGGTGACCAGCGACGAACCGCCCTGTGCGAGGAAGGGCATCGCCATACCGGTCAGCGGGATCAGCCCCATCACCCCGCCCGCGATCACGAAGACCTGGATCGCCAGGATCGAGGAGAGACCGATCGCGAGCAGCCGCCCGAAGGTGTCGCGCAGGGCGAGGCCCGCCCGGTAGCCGCGGGCCACCACCAGCGCGTACAGCAGGAAGATCGCGGAGAGCCCGGCCAGGCCGAGTTCCTCGCCCGCGGTCGCCAGGATGAAGTCCGACTTGACCGCGAAGCCGATGAGGATGGAGTGGCCGAGGCCCAGCCCGGTCCCGAGGATGCCGCCGGCCGCGAAGGAGAACAGCGACTGGGCGAGCTGATTGGCGCCGTGGCCCGCGTCGATCGAGGCGAAGGGGTGCAGCCAGTCGGTGACCCGGCTGCGGATGTGGGGTTCGAGATTGCCGACGACGAACGCGCCGAAGGCGGCCAGCACCATGCCGATGGCGATCCAGCTGCCCCGGCCGGTCGCCACGTACAGCATGATCACGAACAGCCCGAAGAAGAGCAGCGAGGTACCGAGGTCGCGCTCCAGGACGAGGACCCCGACGCTGATCAGCCAGATGGCGAGGATCGGCGCGAACACCCGCATGGTGGGCAGCTGGAGCTTCCAGATCTTACGTCCGGTGTACGAGAGGGCGTTGCGGTTCGCGGCGAGGTACGCGGCGAAGAACACCGCGAGCAGGATCTTCGCGAACTCGCCCGGCTGGATGGAGAATCCGCCGACCCGGATCCAGATCTTCGCGCCGTTCACCGCGGGGAACAGGATCGGGATGATCATCAGCACCAGCGCGACGGCCACCGACAGGTACGCGTACCGCTGGAGGATCCGGTGGTCCCGCAGGAAGAACACGAAGGCGATGAAGAGCGCCACCCCGAGCGTGGACCAGATCAGCTGGGTGGGTGCGGCGGCGTCGCCGGGGGTCTCCAGGTCGAGGCGGTAGATCAGGACCAGGCCGATGCCGTTGAGCAGAACGGCGATCGGCAGCAGCAACGGGTCGGCGTACGGCGCCCGGAAACGCACGGTGAGGTGGGCGACGAGGGCCAGCAGGCCGAGACCCGCGCCGTAGTTCGCGGCATCGGCCGGTACCGCGTCGTGCTTGGCGAGCCCGACGGCGATGTATCCGTACACGGAGATCAGGACGGCGCCGATCAGCAGCACGAGCTCGACGCCCCGCCGCTTCGGCAGGCGTAGTTCCGGCGGGGGAGCGTCCACCGTCGATGCGGTCATGCCAGGAAACGTAGCAAGCCGTTGACGCTATGTCCGCTAATGTCACAGTGCGCCTTATGGTGCGGTGCATCCGCTGCCGTGGTGCGCACCTCATGCGCCTCGGTGCGCATCCCGTGTCTCGGTTCTTCGTGCGCGCGGGCGCGGCGCCGTGAACTCCGGCACTGGTGTGCAGACGGCGCCCGGTTCCCCGTGCGCGCGGGCGCGGCGCCGACGGCCCCGGCGTGACGGTGCGCCAGGGCCGCCCGCGGTGACGGGGAGTTCGGCTCACTGCTGGTAAGGGTTCTGCCCCTGCTGCTGCGGCGCGGGCTGGCTGTAACCCTGCTGCGGGCCCTGCGGCTGACCCTGGGTCTGGGCCAGCAGCTGGTCGGCCTGCTCCTTGGTCACCCGGTTCTCCACACCGCAGAAGGTGCACTGGGTGGCGAACTTGCTGGAGATGGGGAACAGCGGGACGAAGAACAGCGTGAACTTGGTGACGCGCCTGCGGAGCGTGTGGGCCGACGGATTGCCGCACTGTCCGCACACCAGCGTCATTATCGCCAACTGGTAGAGATAGCCTCTGGTACCGAAAATGATCATGTTTGGTCCCCTCCTGGTCGGTAATTGCGGTACACCGTAGCCGGGTTCCCGCCCCTCCGGCGCCCCCGATGTCCGGTGGCCGGACGCGCCTGCCGCATCCCGGTCCGATCCGGGCGAAACGCCCTACGGGCGGGGCAGGGGCCGGGCCCGGTTGAGATTGATCAGCGGGCCGAGCAGATCCCCGTACCGCTGGAGCCGGGGGCCGATGTCGCCGATCAGGAAGACCAGGTCGGCGGGGTCCGCGGCCCCCTCGACCTCCTCCCAGGTCACCGGAGCGGAGACGGTCGGCCGCGACCGGGCCCGCAGGGTGTAGGGGGCCGCCGTGGTCTTCGCCGCCGCGTTCTGACTGTGGTCCACGAAGACCTTGCCGGGCCGCAGCGCCCGCGTCATCCGGTGGAGCGCCAGACCGGGCAGCGCGGCCTCGGCCTCGACGGCCAGCCCCTTGGCGTACGCCGAGACCTCGTCGGACGGGGTCGGCTCCAGCGGAGCGAGCAGATGCAGGCCCTTGGAGCCCGAGGTCTTCGCGTACAGGGACAGCCCGTCGGCCGCCACCCGCTCGCGCAGCCACAGCGCCACCGCGCAGCACTCGATCGCGGTGGCCGGGGGCCCGGGGTCCAGATCGAGGACCAGCCGGTCGGCGCGGGCCGGGGAATCGGCCTGCCACTGCGGGGTATGGAATTCCACCACCAGATTCGCCGCCCACATCAGGCTCGACAGATCCTGTACGAGGACCTGCTCCGCATCCCTGGACCGGGAGCGCGGCACCTCCGCGGTCCGCACCCAGCCGGGTGTTCCGGGCGGCACGTTCTTGGTGAAGAACAGCTGGCCGTCGGGGCCGTCCGGGTAGCGCAGGAACGACACCGGCCGGTTGTGCAGATGCGCGAGCAGGGCGCCCGCGGTACTCGCGCAGTAGTGCAGGACCTCGCCCTTCGTGGTGCCCGTGGACGGGTACAGGACCTTGTCGAGGCGGGTCAGCGGAAGCCGTCGCCCCTCCACCTCGGTGATCGGGGACATACGATGAGAGTCCCACAAAGCATGACAAAACGGATTCATGAACGTGCAAACGTTCGAATCCCTCGCCGGTCCGCTGCTCCACCGCTCGAATGGGAGACATCGTGCGATCCATATGGAACGGGGCCATCTCCTTCGGCCTGGTCAGCATTCCGATCAAGCTGGTGAACGCCACCGAGAACCACGCGGTCTCGTTCCGGCAGATCCACACGGCTGACGGGGGCCGGATCCGCTACCGCAAGGTCTGCGAGCTGGACGAGGAGGAGCTGACCTCCGCCGACATCGGCAAGGGGTACGAGGACGCCGACGGCTCGATCATCCCGATCACCGACGAGGACCTCGCGGCGCTGCCGCTGCCGACCGCGAAGACGATCGAGATCGTGGCGTTCGTGCCGCTGGACTCGATCGACCCGCTACAGATGGACGCGGCGTACTACCTGGTCGCGAACGGCGTACCCGCGGCGAAGCCGTACATCCTGCTGCGCGAGGCGCTCAAGCGCAGCCGCCGGGTCGCCCTCGCGAAGTTCGCGCTGCGCGGGCGGGAGCGGCTGGGGATGCTGCGGGTCGTCGGTGACGCCATCGCGATGCACGGTCTGCTCTGGCCGGACGAGATCCGTTCGCACGAAGGGGCCGCCCCGGAGGCGTCGGTCACGGTGCGGGACGCCGAACTCGACCTGGCGGACACCCTGATGGACACCCTCGGCGACGTGGAGATGGAGTCCCTGCACGACGACTACCGGGAGGCGGTGGAGGAGCTGATCGCCTCGAAGACGTCCGGCGGGGAGGCGTCCGCGCAGCCCACCGCGGAGGCTGGTGTCGGCAAGGTGCTCGATCTGATGTCGGCGCTGGAGAAGAGCGTGCGGGCGGCGAAGTCCTCGCGCGGCGAGGAGGGGGACTCCGGGGCGGACGCGCAGGTGACGGAGCTGCGGTCGGCGGGGTCGTCCGGGTCGGCGGGGTCGTCCGGGTCGACGGGGTCGGCAGGGAGGAAGAAAGCCGGCGGGAAGAAGGCTGCCGGGAGGAAGGCCGCGGCGAAGAAGCCTGCCGCGAAGAAGGCGTCCTCGGGCCGGGCGACCGGCGGCGGTGGCGCGGCCAAGAAGACGGCCGCGAAGAAGACGACCGCGAAGAAATCGGCCGCGAAGCGGACGCCCGCGAAGAAGCGGGCCTCCGCGTGACGCGGTACGGAGTAACGCTCACGTGTGAGGTGAGTCACAATCCGTACGTGTGTATTAGGGCCAGAGTGTTCGTACGCCCCGTTCGCGCGCCCCGGCCGCTTTCGGGCCGCGCCACATGCCGCGCCGCCTGACGTGCGGCTTCGGTAGAGCGTTCACGACGACCCCGGCGCACCGCGGCGTGAGACTCCGGTGACGGGAGGGGCCGTTGGTGCGGGTCACTCCCGCTCTTGGCCGGTGATCCTGCCTGCGGGAAATGTGGATGCCACCTACAAGAGTTAGATTGCTTGCGTCAACTAACGACCCGTGCCCGACGGCGTCAGTGGGCCGGGCTGCATGCAGAGGGGAACGTGCATGGTGGGCAGGAGCGGCCGAATAACCGAGAAGACGACGCCCCCCTCCGACGGGCCGGGGGACCACTACAAATGGATCGCACTGTCCAACACCACACTCGGTGTACTGATGGTGATGATCAATCAGTCGATCGTGCTGATCGCGCTGCCGGACATCTTCCGCGGAATCCATCTGGACCCGCTCGACTCCGCGAACACCAGCTATCTGCTGTGGATGCTCATGGGCTTCATGGTGGTCACCGCGGTACTCGTGGTGGCGTTCGG
Organism: Streptomyces sp. A 4/2; assembly: GCF_940670765.1. Taxonomy (GTDB): domain Bacteria; phylum Actinomycetota; class Actinomycetes; order Streptomycetales; family Streptomycetaceae; genus Streptomyces. The sequence goes on along the minus strand of NZ_CALNVW010000002.1, from coordinate 323,443 downwards.
CAGGCTCGGCGACATGTTCGGCCGGGTCAGGATGTACAACCTCGGCTTCGCGGTCTTCACCGTCTGCTCGATCATGCTCTCGGTGACCTGGCTGCAGGGCAGTGCGGGCGCGCTGTGGCTGATCGGCTGGCGTATCGCCCAGGGGGTCGGCGGCGCACTGCTCTTCGCCAACTCGACGGCGATCCTGACCGACGCGTTCCCCGCCAACCAGCGCGGCACGGCGCTCGGCATCAACTCCATTGCCGCCATTGCCGGTTCGTTCCTCGGGCTGATCCTCGGCGGGGTGCTGGCCCCGGTCAACTGGAAGATGATCTTCCTCGTATCGGTGCCCTTCGGCGTCTTCGGTACCATCTGGGCCTACGTCAAGCTGCACGACACCGGCGTGCGGGCCAGGGCGCGGATGGACTGGTGGGGCAACATCACCTTCGCCCTCGGCCTGATCTCGGTGCTGGTCGGCATCACGTACGGCATCCAGCCCTACGGCACCAGCACCATGGGCTGGTCCAACCCCTGGGTGCTGACCGCGCTGATCGGCGGCGCGGTGGTGCTCGGGGCGTTCGTCTGGATCGAGATGAAGGTGGCCGAGCCGCTGTTCCGGCTCTCCCTCTTCCGGGTACGGGCCTTCACCGCCGGCAACATCGCCAGCCTGCTGACCGCGCTGGGCCGGGGCGGCCTCCAGTTCATGCTGATCATCTGGCTCCAGGGCATCTGGCTGCCCCTGCACGGCTACAGCTTCGAGAAGACCCCCCTGTGGGCGGGGATCTACATGATCCCGCTGACTGTCGGCTTCCTTCTCTCGGCGCCGCTCTCCGGCTGGCTCTCGGACCGGCTGGGCGCCCGCCCCTTCACCGTCGGCGGCGCACTGCTGACCGCTGCGAGCTTCCTGGCCCTGATGACCCTGCCGACCGACTTCCACTACTGGATCTTCGCGCTGCTCATCCTGGTCAACGGCCTGGGTTCCGGCCTGTTCGCCTCGCCCAACCGGGCCGAGATCATGAACGCGGTCCCGGCGCAGTCACGGGGCGTCGGCTCCGGAATGACGGCGACCTTCCAGAACTCCGCCATGGTGCTCTCCATCGGCATCTTCTTCAGCCTGATGATCGCGGGCCTCTCGGACACCCTGCCGAGCGTGATGCACGACGGCCTGGTGTCCCAGGGTGTGCCCAACTCCGAGGCCACGCAGGTCTCCCAACTGCCGCCGATCGCCGTGCTGTTCGCCGCGTTCCTGGGGTACAACCCGCTCCAGCAGCTGCTCGGCGACCATCTGACGAAGCTACCCGACGGCGGGAAACACCTCACCAGCAAGGAGTTCTTCCCGCACCTGATCTCCGGGCCGTTCCACCAGGGCCTGGTCATCGCGTTCTGGTTCGCGGTGGCGGCCTGCCTGGTGGCGGCGCTCTCCTCCCTCCTGACCGGCCACGTCGGCCGCAAGCACCGGGTGCCCCCGGCCGAGTCACTGGGCTCGGAACTGGCCGGAGTCTCCGGCGGCGCGGGCCTGGGCCTGAGCGAACCGGTCACCCCGGACGGCGAAGCGCCTCACCCGCCTGGTCGGGGACACGGAGCGACTTCGGCGGGACGGGGCGGGGAGCGGCCCGGGGCCCAGTAGGACCTGTCCGGCGATTCGACGGTCACCGGTCAGCAGGCTGATCGCTGTCGCAGGCCTGCCGTGAAGAGACCTTCACGGCAGGCTCGAAGAGTGGCCGCCGGGCCCTGGGAGTCGTCAGCCTTGCAGGCGGAAGTCCAGCATGTAGAAGACCTTGTCGAAGCGGGATTCGCCGACGGCGACGAAGTCGGGAAGGCGGCCGTATTCGGTGAAGCCGAGTGACTGGTAAAGGCGTTGGGCCGGGACGTTGTCACCCCGGGCGTCCAGGGTGAGGACCTCGATGCCCGCCTCCCGGGCGTCGGAGATCAAGGCGGCGGTCAGCGCCCGGCCGATGCCATGACCATGAGCGGCGGCATCCACCGCGATCTTCTCCACATCTGCGTGCGGCCGATGGGTCGGTCGGGCGTAGCGGAGCCAGTACCCCAACCCGACAAGCCGGCGGTCGAGGTAAGCAGCGCGCAGAGCCGCGTCCCCGACCTGTGCCGTGGAGGCGACACCGGCGAGAAGTTCTGCCACCTCAGCGGGCGACGGAGGGTCCACCCAGCCCAGCGCGGCCCCTCCGCGCACCAGGTCAGCCAGGATCCGGTGGGCCGACTCCGCGAACCGGGCTGCCAGCTCCGGGTCGGAAGCCAGCTCGACGGCATCAAGGATGGTCGGCTCGGCGGTCACACCGTTTGTCCTGGCCGGGTTCATGACCTGCAGCCTAGGGGCTGTCCCGAGTGAGCTCGCGCCCTGCTGGTGCACGAGGGGTTGACGGGGCGCTGAGCGGTCGGCACCTTTGTCATGTCCCAGTAAGGAAACTTTCCTGACAGAGGGAGCCCCCCCCATGCGTCGTCGTCTTCTCGCCGCGCTCCTCGTCACCGCAGCGGCCCCGCTCGCCGCCGCCCTCCCCGCAGCCGCGAGTCCCCACACGGCCGCTGCCTCCTCCGCGAAGCTCCAGGAGGGTTCGGTGAGTGCCGCGGATCTGCTGGCCAAGGTGACCAGCTGTTCGCAGATATCCAACGGCAAGTACCGCACCGATGAGGAGACTTCCGCGACCGTGCCGGTCTGCGGCAAGAACGGCGCGGTCTTCTGGAAGGCCGACATGGATGTCGACTGCGACGGCCAGATCACCTCGCAGTGCAGCGCCGACACCGACCCGTGGTTCCAGGACGACACGGCGTTCCACCAGTCCGACGGCAAGGCGCTGAACGCGGCGGCGCTTCCGTACGTCGTCGTGCCCAGCTCCAGCAGCATCTGGGACTACTCGGCGAACGGCATCAAGGGGGGGCGGCGTCGTGGCCGTCATCTACAACAACCAGGTCGAGTACGCGGTCGTGGGCGACACCGGCCCCAACAAGATCATCGGCGAGGCCTCGTACAGCGCCGCCAAGGGTCTCGGCATCGACCCCGACCCGGAGACGGGCGGCGCCGACTCGGGCGTCACGTACATCTTGTTCAAGAACTCCAAGGCCAGCCCGATCGAGAGCCACAGCGCGGCGGTGACCAGCGGCGAGGCGCTTGCCAAGCAGTTCATCGCCGCCAACTGATGGCCGGAAAACTGATGGCCGGCAACCGGGTGTCCGAGCGGCGGTAGTTGGCGTGAGAGAGCCGGACCCGACGATACGGGTCCGGCTCTCTCACGTCCCGGCGCTGAGTCGATCCATGGCTGCGTCGACGGGGGTGTCCAGCAACGCTCGTGGAGTCCAGTCATCTGCCGAATGCATGTGCCCCTGCATTCGGATCATCGAGTAGGCCTCACTGGCAACAGCAGAAACAACAGCAGGAAAACGCGCCGGTCGGTAATCCCTTTTCCGTCAACCACCCTTCTGAAGGGATGTGTTCAGGCTCTCCGCGCGGCTAGAGTTTTCTTCAGTGACCGACCGGCGCACCGGCGTAGGGGGCATGGATGATCGAGTTGGCGCGTGTGATCAGAGATCTGCGGGAGGAGTTGGAACAGGCGGTCGTCGCCGGGAAAGATGAGGCGCTGCGCTTCGAATTGGGGACGATCGAGCTGGAATTGTCGGTCGCTGTGGAGCGGGCCGGTCACGCGGAGGCGAAGGTGCGGTTCTGGGTGGTGGAATCCGGTGCGGACACGACGGCGAGCCGCACCTCGACGCAGCTGATCAAACTGGCGCTGCAGCCCACCCTCGCCGGGTCGCACAGCCCGCCGTTCGTCTCCGGCCGCGCCGACGAGAACGAGCAATGAGCGCCACAGGCGGCGGCGCAACCGGGGCGCACGAGCCGGACGGGTTCGATGTACGGCGAGTGGTACAGGTCATCATCGTCGGGCGCGGAGGCGAGGGGTGGCGCGGATCGGGCTACCGCGTGAGCGGGGATACGGTGCTCACGGCCGCCCATGTCGTGCGGGACGCGGTCTCGGTCACGCTGCGATTCCTCACCGAGGACGGTGACGTGACGGAGTTGTCCGCCGAAGCGGATCCGGTGTGGGAGGACTCCGAAGTCGATATCGCGGTGCTCAGGATGGCAAGGGACGTGGGCAGCGGAGAGCTGTACGCCGCCGAGGTCCCGCCGGTGCGATTCGGCCGAATCACCCAGCCCGTGGATTGCGAATCGCTGGGATTTCCCAAATTCAAACTCCGTCTCGAAATCGGATCGTCGGAGCTCAACAGGATCACGCAGTACCGGGATTCCCACCATGCACTGGGCAGTACCACCCCGTGGGCGGACCTGCGCAAGGGCACCCTGGAGATCTCCGTAAGCGCTCCGGGGTCCGATCCGGAGGGCCGCTCCCCCTGGGAAGGGATGTCGGGAGCCGCGGTGTGGAGCAGCGGGTACCTGATCGGAGTGGTCAGCCTGCATCACGCCACCGACGGTCCGGGCAGGCTCACGGCAAGCCGGGTGCAACGCTGGTACAGACGCCTCAGCCGAGCTCAGATCGATGAACTGAGCGAGCTGATCGGCCTGCCGACCCGTGCCGCCCACCTCACGCGGCTCCCACCGCCACCCGTACAGGCACCGCCGGCTGATGACGACCCGGCCGAGGCCCTCGCCCGAGAGGTGTCCAGGCAATGGCGCAGGGAGGAGGAGCAACGGCGGGTGCACGACCCGTTCCCGCTCCCCCTGCGTTTCCGGTGCACAGACCGGGATGTCTTCGATCACTGGGCCAGCATCCGCAAGCTCCCGCGCGGGGCGGTTGCACAGCCCCTCCCACTGGACGGCGAACTCGACCAGATCGTCGAGGCGTACCTCTCCGTTCCGTCCTGTCGACTGGTGGTGCTGGGTGAGGCCGGGGCGGGCAAGTCGATCCTCACCCTGCGCTTCCTCGTCGACTGGCTCGACGCCCGCGCCCCCGGCGACCGGGTGCCGGTGATCTTCAGCCTGGGTTCCTGGGATCCGGCCGTCACTTCACTGCGCGGTTGGATGTGCGCCCAGCTGATCCGCGACCACCCCTTCCTCGCGGCTCGGGCTGAGCACGGAGGCAGCCTGGCCCGCGTCCTGGTCGACACGGACAGGATCCTTCCCGTTCTCGACGGTTTCGACGAAATCCCCAACGGCCTGCACGGCAAGGCGCTCGAAGCGCTCAACAAGGCCACCACCATGCCGCTGCTGCTCACCAGCCGCCCCGACGAATACAACAGGGCTGTCAGCGGCCCCGAACGGTCTGATGTGCTGACCGCCGCCGCAGTCGTCGAACTGGAGGGTCTCACCGTCGAGGACTACGCCGACTACCTGACCCGAGCCAGTCGGCCGGTCAGGGGAGGCGGCGCGGACAGCACCGTATGGGACGCCGTCCTGGCGCGATTACGCGAACGGCCGTCCTCCCCGTGCACGGCGAACCTGGCCGAGGTTCTCCGTACCCCGTTGATGGTCTCCCTGGCCCGCACCATCTACAGCGACGTTCCCGGACAGGATCCCGGGAAACTGCTGGAATTCCGAACGCCCGAAGACCTGCAGGATCATCTCCTGGCCGCGTTCGTCCCCGCCGCTTACCAACTCGAGCCGACGGACGACAGCGACGCGGACGGTTCCCGCCGTACGCGTACCCGTCACCGCCGTCGTCACTGGACCCCCGAACGTGCCCAGTACTGGCTCGGCTACCTCGCCACGCACCTGGCTGAACTCAAGACCCATGACCTCGCGTGGTGGCAACTGGGCACCGCTGTACGCCGTTCGACGCGCATGCTCGTGGTCGGGTTCCTGGCCGGAACGGCTCTGGGAGCATCGACCGGAATCGGGAACCTGCCCGTGGACCTGATCGGGACGAAGCACCGGCCCGGATTCGCGATCGAGCGGGGGCTCCTGGTCTGGCTCCTGCACGGACTGGTGGCCGGGTTGGTCTTCGGATTCGTTTACGGGTTCCTGCCCAGGGGTCCGGCGTCCAAGCCGTCGACGCTGCGGATCCAGCTCTTCGGCGGGGTCCGGCAGGATACTTCCGAGATCGTCCGCAGGTTCGTGCTGGGGTTCGGGTTCGGGGTGCCGTCTGCGGTTGTGCTGGAACTCTTGGACAGGTTCGTCATCGGGCCGTTGGGGTTCGACGACGGATTCAGCGGCGGGCTCCGGGGTGCGTTGCTTTTCCCGGCGGAACTCGGATTCGGCGCCGGATTCGCGCTTGCGATCATGGCCTGGCTGGAAACCCCTATAGACACGTCATCCGCGATCAGCGCTTCGGACCTGTTGAGGACGAACCGCAAGAACGCGTTCGTCTACATGCTCGTGTGGTTGCTGGTGCTCGGGATTCCGGCCGGGATCGCTATCGGGTGCTCGCCCGGGCCCGTGGGCGAGTTCGCGCCCGGACCCGTGGTGGGGCTCCTGGCCGGGCTCACCTTCGGAATCGAGGGTGCGTTCGGGGGCGGCCTCGGATACGGGCTGAGTTTCACGGCTTGGGGGCAGTGGGTGGCTCTGTCGCGCATGTGGTTGCCACTGACCGGGCGGCTGCCCTGGGCGGTGGTCGCCTTTCTGGACGACGCCCACGAGCGAGGGGTGTTGCGCAAGGCCGGTGCGGTCTATCAATTCCGCCACGCCCAACTCGAAGTCCACCTGGCTCGCACTTTCCAGGAGCGTCGTACCTCCCGCCGGTCGGATTCACCGATCGCGGCCGAGCGGGAACCGTTGGTAACCGAAAGCGCGTCGCCTTGAATACGGAGATGCGGCAGGCGCTGACCGATGAGAATCATCGCTGATCAATTGATTGGGGGACAGTTCATGAATCACAGGCGTCACACGGCAAGGTCAAAAGCGAGGATGGTGCTCGGGGTAGCGACGGCGGCGGGATTCGTTGCCGGGATCGTGGGAGTATCCGGAGCCGGAACCGCTTTCGCGCACCCGGTTTCACTCACACTGGACTACACATGTTCGAACGGTCCGATCCACCAGCCCGTTCCGATGAAGATCCACTCGGATATCCCGGATTCGGTCGCGGTCGGCAAGCCCAGCCCGGTATTCACCCTCGACGCGACGACGACGGTGACCAAGGAGGAGACACGCCTGATCCACTTCGCCATCGGGGACCTGAAGTCCATTGAGGGCACGGTGGACGCGAAGACGGAACTGCACTCGCGGGACGGCGACTTCAAGGTCCCCGTGCACTTCGGCATCAACAAGGTCTCCCTTCCCGAATCCAACCGGGCCTTTGCCATCACGGCGAAGGGCACCAGCCCCTCCCGCACGTTCCACAAGCCGGGCAAGGTGAAGATCTCCGTCGGTGACCTCACCATGAAACTCGTCGGGCGGAAGGCGAACGGCGAACCCCTGGGCCCGGTCGAAGCGACGTGCAAACTCGATGCCCACCAGCAGTCCGTCGTGGCGTCGTTCCTGATTACGGGTACGGGTACGGGGACGGGGTCCGGGTCGGGGACGGGGTCCGGGTCGGGTACGGGAACCGGGTCGGGAACGGGAACCGGGTCGGGAACGGGAACCGGGAAGGCGCCCGGTTCGCCCACCCCCGGCACTTCGGGCGCGGGTACCGCAACCGGCTCGTCCTCCACCGGGACGTCCTCCACCGGGACGTCAGCTCTACCGACGTCCGACAACGGCACGGTAGGGGGCACCACCGCGAACACCGGCCAGGACACCAAGAACGTGATGCTGCTGGCCGCGGGCGTCCTTGCCGCAGGTGGAGGCCTCTTTCTCCTCGGCTCGCGGCTGAAGCGCCGCCGCACTGGTGATGACGGCTGAGGTGTGCGGGTCGCGGGTGGAGCCGGGTCACTCGGTCTCTCACGCGATCTGCCGCTGCGCTGCTGCGGAGCGCGGGGCTGAAGGACATCGAACTGCTCACGGCCACACCCCCGGGGCCTCGGTCGAGGAGGTGTGAGCCGGGGCGGTAGACGGCTCAGTCCTTGTGGCCGACAACTCGCCTCCCAGCGCCCGCCGGGCCACGGTAACGAACTCCGTGCTGCTGGCGACCCGGGCGCGGAGCGCCCCTGAGCGAGCTGAAGGTTCGAGGTCGGCGGCGTTGCCGGCCGCGTCCGGGCTGCCGTCCACGATGCGCGCGTGAAGCCGGAACTCGTCACCTATGCTGCGGAGAACTTCAGCGCCCCGCTCCGCGACATCGTCCGGTCCCACCAGCTGAACCCGGATGTACGCCTCGTCCAGCGCCCTGCGCGCAGCGAATCCCGCTTCCCAGCGGCGCAACTCCGTGAACGGCAGTGCGAACCATCCGTTGTCCAGGACACGGTAGGCCGCATCAGCCTGGGACAAGAATTTCTCGTACACGTCACGGCGCATCTCCCGATGGTCGACCGCTCGCCGCTCGGCCCGTTCCTCACGGGCCAGGGCACTCTGGTGCCGTAACTGCCTGCCGGCCACCCATGCCGAGGCGACACCTGCCAGCCCCGCAGCGCTCAGCGTGGACAGGGACGTGATCAGGGCAACCGCGACTGTGTCATTCACGGCGCCCATTTTTCCTTGTCGGCGGACTCCGCATCAGGGGTCGCGCCCTGGCATGTGTGCGCTGCCCGGTTGCCGTGGAAGGCACTGGGTAGTTTCCGCGCTACGTGATCGGGGTCCGTGATGAGTCTGACCGGCCAGATACTTCCGCTAGTGGGTGTCACCCTGGGAGCTGCTACGTCGTTCCTGGTGACCAGCGTCAACGAGCGGACGAGGTGGCGCAGACAGCAGGCCGTGCGGTGGGACGAGCAGCGCCTGTCGGCCTACGCCGAGTACGCTCACGCCGTCAAGGAGCTGGCGGCTCGCTATCAGATGATCGCCGCCGCCCGTGGCCTGGTGTCCGGGCCCATACCGCTGGAGCCTACGCCCGAAGTGCTGCTGGAACTGCGTGAGTTGGAGTCGCGCCGGTCCGCGCTGTCGGAGACGCTCGGGCTGCTCGGTGACACGGAGGCCAACACCGCGTCCAAGACGCTGGACCACTGCGTGTGGCGGTTGGAATGCCTGGCTCGGGACATTGCCACGGAGACGGAGCAGAACTGGGACCAGGCGTACCTGGAGTTCCGGGATGCGCGGAGCCGCTTCGTCGAACGCGCTCGGGCCAGCCTCGGCGTGTCAGGGGCCGTTGCGCGAGACGTTGTCTGGCCGGTCGCGTGGCGCCCTGCGGCCCGGCCGTCGTCTCCACGGTGACGGGGGGACCAGGGCTGGGGCCGCATCCGGCGGCAGTCGGCTCAGGAAGACTGACTGTGGATGAAGCTGCGCCAGGCGTCGTGGCTGAAGGTGAGTACGGGACCGGTGGGGCGCTTGCTGTCGCGGACCGGGACGAGGTGGGGAGTGTTGTGGCCCACCTCGACGCACTCTCCCTGCCCTCCGCTGTAACTGCTCACATGCCACGCAGTCCCGGCGAGATCCGGCAGGGGGAGGCGATCCCGATTCATGGTCTGTGCTCCTTGGCGATGCGTCGGATCAGGCTGAGTGACTCCGTTGGCGGCAACGCCGACGTGCGAGCGTCGTCGAAGAGTTCGCGATAGCGGGCGACTTCGGACTCCCGTTCCATCCAGATGTTGCCGGTTGGCGTCTCGGTCAGCACGAGGTCGAGCGCCGACACTCGCGGAAAGCTCAGCAGTAGGTACGGACCGAACATACCTGGGTGCGCCCCACGTGAGAACGGCAGTACTTGGACAGTGATGTTGGGCTGCTCGGCGACGTCGGCCAAGTGCTGCAACTGATCATGCATCACGGTCCCCTCGCCGACGTGCTGGTGGAGCAGGCCCTCCGCAAGCACGGCCCAGAACTCCAGACGATCGTCACCGGTCAGACGCTCCTGGCGGGCCAGTCGCACCTTCACGAACTGGTCGACTTCCTCTGCCGTCTGCCATGCACGGGAAGCGACGGTCACGGCTCTTCCGTACTCAGGCGTCTGGAGAAGTCCAGGGATCAGCTGTACTTGGAACGTCCTGATGCTGTCGCAGATCGTTTCCATCTCGATGTAGTCGCGATATGTGTCCGCGAGTACGGAACCGTACTGATGCCACCAGCCCTCACGGCGGCGGCGGTTGGCCCTGCGAGCCAGGGATGCCAGACGCTCGCGGGCCTCTGGCTCTGCCACGTTGTATGCCCCTATGAGGGCGACCAGGTCCGGTGTCCGGACGGGGACGTGGCCGTTCTCGATACGGCTGATCTTTCCCTTGGTGCAGTCCAGGATTTCGGCTGCCTGGGCTGTCGAGAGGCCTGCGCGATCGCGGAAGCGTCGCAATTCGTCGCCGAGTTGGCGACCCAGAACAGTGGACGGCTTTACAGATGGCATACGTCACTCCCTACCAGCCTCGGACGGACGCCGCCCTCAGGAGACACGAACGGGTGAATTGAACGCCGAGTATCCATTCAACGTTGCGCGAATGAGAAGTGTACGTGCACGCTGAGTGATGCAAGGACTCCCCAACGTCACGTGGACGTCCGGGACTTGCTATCGAGTCGGCAGCCAGTAGGGAGCGACATGGCAGAGCACTCCTACGTTCGTGAATTCAGGTACAGGCTGGATCGCAGCCGCGAGAGCGTGCCCCGAGCGCGCGCAGCCCTCCGCGCCAAACTCGGCGAGTGGCGGGCCAGCCAGGCTCCCGTTGAGGACGGCGAGTTGGTGCTCTCCGAGCTGGTGACCAACGCCCTGCGCGTCCCCGCGCCCGGCGACCGGATGGTCGGCGTACGCATCGAATGCCGGGGGAGTGGCGAGTTGCTGCGGCTGGAGGTCAGCGATGCGGGAGCCGGGCGGCCTGAGGTGCGGCAGCCCGGTGAGCTGGACAAGGGCGGGCGGGGGCTGCTGCTCGTCGAGAGCCTGGCGCATCGGTGGGGTGTGGACGAGCGCCCGGCCGGGATCGGGAAGACCGTGTGGGCGGAGCTGCTGGCGGCCGGCGTCGACCCCGCGTCCGTAGGCGTGAAGATCGCGGCGGTGACCCCGTCGTGAAGGCGCTGTGGACGAGGTTCCGCCGACGCTGCCCGCGCCGCACCCGGCCGTACTTCTCGGGTGTTCTCTACCGGATCGTCGGCGGCGAACTGGTGCTGATCAGCGAGGGAGGCAAGCCGGTGGTACGGACGCTGCCGCCGGGGCCGAAGGTGCGGCGGGCGGGGCGTGGCTCGCTGCAGGGGTGTATCCGTATCTCTGCGGATTTCGACGAGCCGGCCGCCTCGGTGACCGCCGCGCTCGGGATGCGCTGATGCGCCTGTTGCTCGACACGCGGGTGGTGCTGTGGTGGCTGGGTGACTCACCTGAATTGTCCGCCGAAGTGGTGGAGTTGGTGGACAGTGAGCCTGCTGTGTACGTGAGCGTCGCGTCGCTGTGGGAGATCACCGTCAAGCAGTTGCTCGGCAGTCTGGTGGGCCCCGTGGATCTGGCCGAGCAGGTGCGCGACCTCCCGTTCGGGAGCCTGCCCCTCACCGCTGAGCACGGGGTGCGGGCGGGGCGGCTGCCGTTGGTGCACACCGATCCCTTCGACCGGATGCTGATCGCTCAGGCGCAGGCCGAAGGGATGGTGCTGGTCACCCGTGATCGCCGGATCCGGCAGTACGACGTAGAGGTCATGTCGGTCTGATCCACGCGCTGTGCCCCGAGGCGGCCCGGCGCAGGAGGGCCGGGCAAAGACGGTGGTGGCCTCTCACTTTCCTGCGGCGACCAGTTGTGCGGTTCAGCGGCACAGGGCCGTGTCCACGACGCTCTCGACCCGCTTCATGACTGTCTCGTCGGTCGGTTGGATGGTCACCGCGACGTTGGCGGCGCGGCCGTCGCCGGTGACGCCGCCCCGGGTCTCGTATCCAGTGGTGCTACCGCCGTGGCCCCAGTAGACACCGCCGCATGACAGTGGCGTGCTCACGAGCCCCAGCCCGTAGCGGGCGCCGGAGGCAAAGGGGTATCCGGCGGGGACGGTGGTACGCATCTGGGCGAGCTGGGCCGCCGGGAGGAGGCGGCCGGCCAGGAGCGCGGTGAAGAACCGGTTGAGGTCGGAGTTGGTGGAGATCAGCTGGCCGGCCGCCCAGGCCCAGGAGGGGTCCATTTCGGTGCCGTCGAGCAGTGGCGCGCCTGCTGAATCCTGGTAGTAGCCCTTGGGATGGGGCTCTCGGATGGTCGCGTCACCGGGGGCCGGGAAGTAGGTGTGGCGCAGCCCGATGCGCTTGATGACGCGCTGGTCCATCTTATCGGCGAGGGGGTGGCCGGTGACCTTCTGGATGATCAGGCCGACCAGCACGTAGTTCGTGTTGCTGTACTCCCATTTCGCCCCGGGGGCGAAGTCGGCCTTGTGCTGGAGGGCGATGTCGAGGAGCTCGCGGGGTTCGAAGTAACGGACCTCCTCCCCGAGGTAGTTGGAGTAGTTGGGAAGTCCGCTGGTCTGCTGCAGGAGCTGACGGACGGTGATGTGGCGTCCGTCGATCCCCTCCCCGCGTACGAGGCCGGGCAGATAGGTGTCGACCGGGGCGTCGAGGCGGATCTTCCCTTCACCGACCAGTTGGAGCACGACCACCGAGGTGAACGTCTTGGTGTTGCTGCCGATCCGCACCTGACCGTCCCTGGGCACCTTCGCGCCGGTGGCCAGGTCGCCGACCCCTGCGGTGTAGGTACGGGTTCGGCCGTCGCGGTCCTTGACACTGGCCAGCGCGGCCGGCAGGTCATCAGAGTGCACCAGCGCGTTCAGGCCCACCTGGACGCTGTCCGGCCGGGCGGCGGCAACCGCCGCGGGTGGCGCCAGGGCGGCCATCGTCATGGCGCCGACGGCCACCGCCACCGCGGCTGACACAGCTCCGAGCCGACCGCCCCGCCCCTTGGGAGAACGGGACTTCTGCCATGTCTGCTCATGCACGAATGAACTCCGGTGGAATCGTTGGGACATCAGCGGTATGCGCCGGGCCCAAGCATGTCCGGATACGGCTACCCGGGACGATCCTGCTACCGCCCAGCTCCAGGTAGGGCTAGCCCCCGGTGCGGCCCGTCGGAGCGAGGGTTGCCGGGATGCCGGGACATGAGGTTGCCCGGACACCCAGGGTGCCGGGATGCGAGGTTGCCGGGATACGGGGATGCCGGGTTGCCGGGATAGGGAAACCCCTCTCCATTCGCCCAGTGCCTGCCGGCCGTGCCCGTCCGTTCCCCATGCTCTGCGTCGACGCCGCTCCACCCACGAGCGGCGTCGACCGCACGACCGCACGTGCCCGCTCCTCCCTCACCGCCCCGCGATTCAGCGGCGCCCCCTGCACCAGGTGAAAGGAACCCCAGGTCCATGTACATACGAAGAACCACGAGACTCCTGACGGCCGCTCTGGCCTGTCTGTCCGCCTCCGCCATCGCCCTCCCCGCGGCGACGGCCGCGACGGCCGCCCCGGTGTCCCACCCGCATCCGTCGTCGGCCGGGCCCAAGGCCTTCGCCGCGGCGCCGTACACCGCCGACCCGTCGCCCGCCGTTCGCAGCCGTGTCGTGGACGACGCGAAGAAGGCGCTGACGGCCCACGCGGGGGCCGCGCACAAGGCCGGTGGGGACGTCTTCACCGTCCGGAACCTGATGGTCGACCACGACGGTTCCGCCGCCGTCCGTTTCGACCGGACGTACAAGGGGCTCCCGGCCTACGGCGGCGACGTCATCGTGCACCTGAAGAAGGACGGGACGTACGAGTCGCTGACAGCCGGATCGCAGACGTCCGGCGCGGTGTCCACCACGCCCCGGCTGGCCGCACCCCGCGCCGCCGAGCTGTCGAAGGCCGCCTTCCACGGCCGTATCGCGTCGGTCTCCGCACCGCACCTCGCCGTACAGATGAAGGGCAGCGCCGCCACCCTGGTCTGGGAGACCGTCGTCAGCGGCGTCCGCCCGGACCAGACACCGAGCCGGCTGCACGTCCTGGTGGACGCCCGGTCCGGCAAGGTCGTACGGAGCAGTGACGAGGTGGACACCTTCGCGGCGCCGGGGGAGGCGGCCTCCGTTCGCTCGGCCACCGCCGTCCCCAGGGCCACCGCCGCTCCGAAGGTCGCCGCCGGGCCCGCCGTCGCGGGCACCGGACAGTCGATCTACAGCGGCCGGGTCTCCCTCGACCTCACGCAGTCCGGCAGCGGCTACGCGATGCAGGACCCGTCGCACGGCAACGGCTACACGACCAACCTCAACCACGCGACCGGCGGCACCGGCTCCATCTTCACCAGTGCGAGCGGCAGTTTCGGCAACGGGTCCAACAGCGATCCTGCCTCCGCCGGTACCGACGCCCACTACGGGGCGGCGAAGACGTTCGACTACTACAAGAACGTCCAGGGCCGCAACGGGATCTTCGGTGACGGCCGGGGCGTCCCCTCGCAGACCCACTACGGCAACGCGTACGTGAACGCCTTCTGGGACGGCACCCAGATGACGTACGGCGACGGCCAGGGCAACGCCCGCCCGCTGGTCGAACTCGACGTCGCAGGGCACGAGATGAGCCACGGCGTGAGCGGCGCGCTCACCGGCTGGGACGAGACCGGCGAGACCGGCGGCATGAACGAGGGCACCAGCGACATCTTCGGCACCCTGGTCGAGTTCTACGCCAACAACCCGGTGGACACGCCCGATTACACCATGGGTGAACTCATCAACATCAACGGCGACAACCAGCCCCTGCGCTGGATGAACCAGCCCTCGCTCGACGGCTCGTCGCCCGACTGCTGGAACAGCAGCAACGGCAGCCTCGACCCGCACTATTCGATGGGTCCGCTCAACCACTGGTTCTTCCTCGCCGCCGTCGGCAGTGGCAATCACGGTTACGGCAACAGCCCGACCTGCAACAACTCCACGGTCACCGGCATCGGCAACGACAAGGCGGGCAAGATCTGGTACAAGGCGCTGGCCTCCTACGCCAACAGCGCCGAGAACTACCACCAGGCCCGCATCGACTCGCTGAAGGCGGCGGCCGACCTCTACGGCGCCCACTGCACCGAGTACAACACCATCGCCGCTGCCTGGGCCGCGGTCAGCGTCACCGGCGCCGACCCGGTCCCCGGCACCTGCAACAGCCAGCCGGGCGCGCCCTCGGTGACCAACCCGGGCAACCAGACCGGGACCGTGGGCACCGCCGCCTCCCTGCAGATCCAGGCGAGCGACCCCGGCGGTGAGACCCTCACCTACAGCGCGACCGGCCTGCCCGCGGGGCTGTCGATCGACGCCACCACCGGCCGCATCACCGGTACGCCGACCACCGCGGGCACCGCGTCCGTGACCGTCACGGCGAAGAACACCGACAACGCCACCGGCTCGGCCGCCTTCACCTGGACCGTCAGCGGCGGCGGCACCCCGCCGGGCGGCTGCGGCAACCTGCCCGCCTGGAACGCGACCACCGGCTACACGCCTGGCGACCAGGTCTCGTACAACGGCCACACCTGGTCCTCGCAGTGGTACTCGACGGGCGCCGAACCGGGCGCTCCGGGGTCCTGGGCCGTCTGGAGCGATCAGGGAGCCTGCTGACGCAGATATCCGGATGCCGGATGCCGGATGCCGGATGCCGGGTGACCGGGCGCCGGATGACCGGATGCCGGGCCGGTGGCCTCCCCGCCACCGGCCCGGTACGCATATCTGGTCCCAACTCCCAATATTTTCAAAGGTATTGACCTGTGTCCGGAGCGGTCCTAGATTCAGCGCGGCGTTACGGATGGCAGGCGGCGGTCGACAGGCGGTCGGCCATCGGGAACGCCTTCAGGATCCGCGTCGACGTGTGAACGAGGCTGTGTCCGGAGGGGCTTGTGACGACCGAGCCGACCACCGCATCGCCCACCGCATCACCCACCACATGGCCCAGCGCCCCGGCGGGCCCCCGCACCGCCCCCCGCACCGCCCCCCGCCGCCGTCCCGCCGTCGGGCGGGACGCCCTCTGCGACGCCGTCCGGTCCCACCTCGCCGGTGGCGGTGGCGTTCTCCTCACCGGGCCCGCGGGCATCGGCAGGACGACGGTGGTGTCCCGGCTCTCGGCGGAGCTGAGCGCCTGCGGGTACCAGGTACTGAGCTGCTCGCCGTCCCCGTCCGAACGGGACAGCCCCTACCTCGGCCTCATCGATCTGCTGGCCGGTGTCCCGGACAGCACACTCGCCGAACTCGGCAGTCACGAAAGGGCCGTGCTCGAAGGGGCCCTGTTACGGCGCACACCGCCCGAAGGGATCGATCCGACCAGCGGACGTGACGCACTCGTCCTGCGCATCGCCGTCCGCAAGCTCCTCACGCTGCTGGGCGGCGAGCGCCCGCTCCTGCTGGCCGTCGACGACGCACAGTGGCTCGATACCCCTACCGCGCAGACCCTGGGCTTCCTCGCCGGACGTGCAGGACATGCAGGACGTACGGGATGTGCAGCAGGCGCCGGACGCGGCGGCCCCGGACCGGCCGTACTGGTCGCGCTGCGTACGGGACCCCGGACGGGACCCCCGTCGTACGAGGGGTACCAGGCGTACGCGGCACACGACGCAGCGGAGCGGTACGAGGCCGACGCCCCGCAGGAGTGGTGCCCGCAGCCGGTGCGCAGGGTGCCGATGCCGCCCATGACCGCCCGCGAGGTCGCCGAACTGCTCGACGGGCACGACGAACCGCCCTGGCCGAAGCCGCTCCTCACCCGCCTGCACCAGGCCGGCGGCGGAAATCCCCGTACGGTACTGGAACTCAGCTCCGCCCTCACCGAGCGGGTCAGGCTCGCCGGGGGAGCGCTGCCCGACTCCACCGAACCGCTCCCCGTCCCCGACTCCCTGCGCCGACCGGTCCTCGACCGGATCGCCGCCCTGCCGCCGAGCGCCCGGCAGACGCTGGTCACCGCGAGCGCCGCCGCCCGCCCCACCGTGGAGCTGCTGATGCGCGCGGGCGGCCGGCAGGCCCCGGCCGACATCGACACCTGCGTACGGCACGGCCTCCTCCAGGCGTCGGACCACGGCCTCATCAGCTTCCCGGACCCGCTGACACCGATGGTGCTGCAGGCGGAGACCCCGTACGGACTCCGGGCGGACGCCCACCGGGCCCTCGCCGAAGCGACCGACGACCCGGTCGAACGCGCCCACCACCTCGGCCGGCTCACGGCGGGCCCGGACTCCGCGGTGGCGGCCCGGCTCGTCGACGCCGCCACCGCCGCGCGCCGTCGGGGCGCGCCGGGAACCGCGGCGCGGCTCGGCCGCCTGGCCGCGCGGTGCACCCCGACCGACGAGACGCACGTCGACACCGACCGGCGGCTCACCGCCGCGGAGGACGGGCTGGAGGCAGGGGACTTCGACTTCGCCCGGCAGCTCGCCTACGAGGTGCTGGGCGACGCCGACCGGCCCGCCGACCGGGTACGCGCCTGGAACGTGGTCGTCGACTCCTGCGGTCAGGCGATGGCCGAGATCGCGGACGTCTTCCCCGCGGCGGTGCACGACGCGGGCCGGGACCCCGCGCTGCTGGCCCAGCTGCACTACCGGATGAGCTGGCGCGAGTGGATGGTCGGAGGTTCGGCGGCCCGCGCGCACGGTTACGCGGTCCGCGCCGCCGGGCTCGCCGGACAGGCGGGGGACCGGCGGACCGAACTCCTCGCGCTGACCCAGCAGGCGGCCCTCGAACTCTTCCTGGGACTGCCCGAGGCGGAGACCACCCTCGCCACCGCGCTCACCGCACCCCACGACGTGCACGCCATGGCCCACCACAACGGGCCGATCTACCTCAAGCACCGGTTCCACCTGGTGCACGACCGGTTGGACGAGGCCAGAACCGAACTCCGCACCCTGGTGTACACGCTGCGGCAGCGCGGTTCGGCGGAGAGCCTGAGCCAGTGCCTGATCGGCCTCGCCCAGGTCGAGATCGAACGCGGTCGCTGCCGCCAGGCGCTGACCGTAGCCCGCCAGAGCCTGCGCATCGCCGAACAGGCCGGGCTGAGCCAGGGGCCCGCCTGGTATGCGGTGTCGCTCGCGGAGACGGCGGGCGGAACCCTCGGCCGGGCGCTCGCCGCGGCCGAGACCGCCCGGCAGCACAGCGAGGACGACGACGACCGGCTCTTCCTCCCCCGGGCCCTGCACGCCGAGGGCCGGATCCTGCTGTTCGGCGGCGAGAGTGCCCGAGCGGCCGAACTGCTCCGGCGTACGGGGGAGATGGAGACGGCGCAGGGGCAGCAGGACCCGGCGACCCGGCGCTGGCACGCCGACCTCGCGGAAGCCCTGGCGCGCAGTGGTGCGACGGACGAGGCGACGGCGGTCATCACCCGGGCCCGCGCCCAGGCCGTGCGGCTCGGGCGGCCCGGGGTCGTCGCCACGCTCGACAGGTCGGCCGCGGCCGTCAACGAGGCGCGCGGCGAACTCGCCCTGGCCGCCGCCGGATTCGAGGACGCGGCGGCACGCCTCCGAGCCGCCCGCTACCCCCTGGAGGAGGCCCGCACCCGGCTGGCGCTGGGCCGGGTCCTGCGCCGTACCGGAGACGACGCGGCAGCGCACGCCGCCTTCGCGGAAGCCCTGCGGATCTTCACCAGGGCGGACGCCAGGGCGTGGGTCTCACTGGCCCGCGCCGAGCGCGACCGGGCGGAGAACGGCGCGGTCCTCCTCCCCGAGGGCGCCTGGACGGAACGGCTCACGTCGACCGAGCGCAGCGTGGTCGCCCGCGTCGCCCAGGGCGCCACCAACCGGGAGGTCGCCGCCGGACTCGTCCTCAGCGTGAAGACCGTGGAGGCGGCGCTCACCCGCGCGTACCGCAAACTCGGGGCCAAGTCGCGGGTGGAGATCACCCGCATCGTCATGGCGCGGCCGACGGCGTAGGGCACGCCCTCACCAGCCTGCCGACGGGAGGCAGCCGCACAGGGACATGAGGCCTTCAAAGCCCAGGAGATGAACGGGCCGCGCTCTACTCCGGCCCGCCGAAAGTGAAACGGACAGCGTGGTGAATCGCCTCGGACGCACCGCTGAGGTCGGCCAGCCGCGAGGCGAGTGTTGCCTCGGCGATCCGGGAGGGCAGGGCCGCGCCGAACTTCAGACCATGGAGTGCGCGGGGGTCCACCGAGGGAAGGCACAGTCGCTCCGCCGCATCGGACCTGGCCCGCTTCCACTCCTGAAGCGTGAGGTCCTCACGGAGTCGGACGTATGCGTCCGCGGGGCGCTGCAGAGGATCGGCGACAGAACCGAGCGACGCCGCCAGAGTTGCATTGGCCTTGTACCCGGCCCACGTCCACCACCGCACATTGGTGTCCCGTCTACCACGAAGGATCACCGACGCGTCACGGTGCACCAGTTCGGCCCCCTTCTCCCGGATCTGATCGAGGGCGCTGTCCGCACGTCGGGTGAAGCCGACCGGAGGAGTCTCGCCGAGGAGAACCTCCCGTGCGGCGCGTGTCAACGCGTGGGAGCCGGAACGGGACAGTCCCAGCCCGCCCCATCGGGCCTTTCCTCCCCCGTCCACCGGCTCGACGAAGCAGCGTCGCCGCGACCAGTCGATGTAGGTGACCTGCCAGCTGCGTCCGGCGAGCAGCAGCCGCCGTGGCCCGGCGATTTCCTCCGTCAGCAGTGCGGGATCAGTTGTACCGATCTCGGTTCGGCCCGACAGGACGGTGAACTCGGGGGCTGCGGTGAACACGGCCGTCAGATCCATGAAGTGCCGGTAACCGAAACGCCGTTCGGCCTCCGGGCCGATGAACAGCATCCCGCTGTCCCGGTTCAGATAGCCCTCCGCGATCAGATGGCGCACGAGCGGCTCGGCGGACGGGCCGAACGGTCCGAGCCCGCCCCACCAGTCCTGCCACATCTGGTCCCCGACACGGTGTTCCTGAAGGCAGAGCGCGAGTACCTGCTGAGCGACGATGTGCCGCGGTTCGGGCGGCGGGACGACCGGCTCGACCCAGCCGCGTGACCAGAGCAACAGCAGAGCGGCAGCCGACAACAGACCGGCATCGTCAAGTGCCAGGAACAGACAGTTGCGCGTCGACCCCGGACGCCGTCCTGTGCGTCCGAGACGCTGGAGGAACGAAGCCACGGTCCCCGGGGCATCGATCTGGATGACCCGGTCGAGATCGCCCACGTCGATGCCGAGTTCCAGGGTGCTCGTCGAAACGATCACGCAGTCGCGCGCTTCCGCGAAGGCTTCCTCCGAGCGTCGGCGCTCGTCCGCCGAGAGCGACGCGTGGGACAGGAACGCTGTGACACCCTTCGCGCGTAGCGCCTCACCGAGCTCTTCGACCTGCTTGCGCGATTCGCAGAACACCAGACGCTTCTCGCCTCTGTGCAGGGCCGCGACCACCGTGGCCGCATTGGCCAGCGAGCCCACGTAGTCGAGCTGCACGTCTCCCTGCGGAGAGGACTGCAAAGGGGACTGTAGAGAGGACTGCGGAGGGGACTGCGGTGCCGGCAATGCCTGGGTACGCAGATGCGGAGCGACCACGCGCGGGTTGCCCTCTGCCGAGCCGCCCCGTGCCCCCCGCAGCCAGGTGAGCAACTGCTCCGGGTTCCCCACGGTCGCCGAGAGGCCCACCCGCTGGACCGGCCGCCCGGCCACGCGCTCCAGCCGTTCCAGTACGGCGAGCAGGTGCCATCCCCGGTCGTCCCCGGCGAAGGCGTGTACCTCGTCCACGACGATGGTGCGCAGACCGGAGAAGAATGCCTTGTGGTCGACATTGGCGCTGACCAGCATGGCCTCCAGCGACTCCGGAGTGGTCAGCAGCACGTCCGGGCGTTCCCGCAGGATGCGCTTGCGGCGGGTCTGCGGTACGTCTCCGTGCCACAGCGCTGCCGTACGTCCGAGCCATGAGGTGTACGTCTCCAGCCGCGGCAGCAGGTTGTTCAGCAGGGCCTTGAGAGGGCAGACATAGAGGACAGAGGTGCCGGTCCAGTTCTCGTGGGCCATGCGTGAGAGCAGGGCGAAGCACGCGGCCTCGGTCTTCCCTCCGGCAGTGGGGGCCAGCAGCAGCGCGTCCGAGCCGCCGGTGAGCGGCGTGACGGCCTCCTCCTGGAGCGGACGCAGTCCTGGCCATCCCAGGGTGTTCACGACGTGATGGACGATCCCCGGGTGCAGCAGATCCACCGGATCGGGGGCCGCGGTCATGGAAGGTCCAGTTCGATCTCGTCAGGGCTGATGGCCGCCGCATTGCGTTCGACCTCGCTCATCTCCGCCGCCTTGACCGTGAGTGCGTAGTGCTGACGCGGATCGAAGTCGTCGAACTGGTCGACCCGGTCCAGCACGTCGCCGACGAGTTTCTTCAGGAACAGCCGCGGTGCGACACCCGCCCGGCCACCGAGCGCCCCGCCGACGGCAGCCGCCAACTCGGCGATGTAGGCGTCGTCCACCACCTTCCTGATGCGCCCGGGATCACGGACCCCGTCCGCGTACAGATCGCGGATCGTCATCCCCAGACCCACCAATGAGTCCTGGGTGAACCCGGGCAGCCGGACTTGCACGGCGCGCGGGTTGTCGAAGCGCGGATCGGTAGTGAAGTCGGTGGCGAGACGCTGCGCCAAGGGAGCGAGACGCTGGACACCCTGCTGGCCTTCGTAGAATGCCGGAGTGCCTGTGATCAGCAGATACAGGCCGGGGAAGCGCCCTGAGTGCACCTCGTCGATGAGCTGCCGCAGTGCGTTCAGCGCCTTGTCGCGTGCGTCGGAACGGACCCGCTGGAGAGTCTCCACCTCGTCCAGCACGACGAAGAGACCCTTGTGTCCGGAGTCGCGCAGTACCGTCAACAGCCCCTGAAGGAAGCCGAACGCGCCGAAGTGGTCGAGGTCGCCCCGGACCCCGGCGGTTCTGCGCGCCGCGGCAGCGACATGGGGCTGACCTCCCAGCCAGGCCATCACCGCCGAGGCGGTCGCTTCGTCCCCCGAGGCGAGCGCGGTCCGGTAGCCCCGAAGGGCCGTCGCGAAGGAGGGGGCGTGCCGGGACACATCGCTGAGCCGGGCTGCCATGAGCCGCTCGACGGCGTCCGTCAGGTCCTCCTCCGCTGCGCCCGCGGCGAGCGAGTCCTCCTCCAGCGCGTAGAACCACGCGTCCACGACCGGACGCAGCGCGCTCGGGGGGAAGCCGGAGGTGGTCAGCCGCTCGGTGAGGCGCCTGTAGACGGTCTCCAGCTTGTGCAGCGGGGTCTCCGTCTCCGAGACCTGAATCTCGGCGACAGCGAAGTTGCGCCGCTTGGCGCGCTCGCCGAGCCACCTGGTGAAGAAGGTCTTGCCGGACCCGTACTCGCCCCGTACCGCCTTGAACACGGAGGCGCCGGAGGCCACGGCGTCGAGTTCGGCGTCCAGCGCCGGCTCGAATCGGGCCAGACCGGTCGCGAGCAGATCGAGGCCGCTCTCGGGAACGGCGCCGCGCCGAAGGGCGTCGATCACATCGCGACGCCGGGCTGCGCTGACGGGGCCGATGCGTTCGGGTCTGTCGGTACTCACCCGTTCAGTCTCCCATCCAGGGGGAGTTCCTGCGGATCGGCCGGATTATGCCCTTACGGACCCTGTCGTGCCGGCGTTGATTGACACCTGGGCGACCCGCCGGTCAAATGCACAGTGCACAGTTCTGGTCAGAGTGGGGGAAGAAGCGGCGTGGCGCTCGACAATCCGAATCTGAAGGACGTACTCACGGAGGTCGCGTCCGGCGCCCTCCAATTGCCCGACTTCCAGCGGGAGTGGAAGTGGGACGACGAGCGCATCAGGGCGCTGATCGCGACAGTGACGCTGAAGTACCCGCTCGGTGTGGTCATGTCACTGCATACCGGTGGCACCTCCCAGTTCAAATCGCGGACGCTCAAGGGCGCCGAGTCCGCCGAGGGACAGATGCCGGGCCTGCTGCTGCTCGACGGACAGCAGCGGATGACCTCGCTCTTCCAGGCACTGCATCACGATGCTCCCGTCGAAACAGTCGATTCCCGCGGCAATGACCTGAAGTGCTGGTACTACGTCGACATCGCCAAGGCTGTCGGTGCCCCCGCCGACCGGGACGACGCGATTGTCTCCGTGCCCGAGGACCGCAAGCTGAAGCGGGACTTCGCCCGCAAAGTCGTGCTGGACCTGAGTACCGTCGAGGGGGAGTGCGATGCCGGATACTTCCCGCTCCATTTCGTCTTCGACACCCATCGGGTGAGCGAGTGGCAGCAGGAGTTCGTGCGGGACCGGCCCGAGAACTGGCCACTGTGGGGCGAGTTCCAGGCGCAGGTCCTGCACAACATGCTGTCGTTCGACGTACCGATGATCAAACTCGCGGCCACCACGACCACCGATGCCGTGTGTGCGGTGTTCGAGCGGGTGAACACCGGCGGTGTGCCGCTGAACGTCTTCGAGCTGCTCACCGCCACCTACGCGGGGAACCAGGAACACGTCAAGGAGCACGGGGACTACTACCGGCTGCCGGACGAGTGGCAGCGGATCAAGAAGGAACTGACCTCCGCCTACCCGGTCTTCGGCCGCCCGGAGGACGGTCCGGAGGACGGTCTGAGCAGCAGCGACTTCCTCCAGGCAGTCTCCCTGGTCCGCACCTGGGAAGCCAAGCGGGCAGGAGCGGGGACGTCCGTGTCCTGCAAGCGCCGGGATCTCCTCAACCTTCCGCTCGCGGATTTCCGGAGGCTGGCGCCCCGGGTCGCGGCCGCGTTCGCGTGGGTGGGCGGGTTCCTGGAGCGTCAGTCCATTGTCCGGACCGGAGACCTGCCCTATCGCACGCAGTTGGTTCCGCTGGCCGCTGTGCGCGCGCTCATCGGCCCGGAGACGGACACCCCGGTTGCCGACGAGCGGATCACTCAGTGGTACTGGTGCGGTGTCCTCGGTGAGATGTACGGCGGTTCACTGGAGACCCGGTTCACCAGGGACGTCGAGCAGCTGATCGGCTGGGTCGGTGATGGGGACGAAGCGGCGCCCGACACCGTCAGCGAAGCGGCCTTCCTCGATGACCGGCTGGACACGCTGACGACCCGTAACAGCGCCGCCTACAAGGGGATCTACGCACTCCTGATCAAACAGGGTGCCGTGGACTGGTACTTCACCGACAGCCCACTCACAACGGCGCAGTTGGTGGAGCACGCGGTTGACGTACGGCTGATCTTCCCCAAGGCGTGGATCGCCAGGAACGAGCCCACCTGGGCCCGGTACGCCACCTCGATCGTCAACAAGACCCCGATGTCACTCCGGGCCAGCAAGAGCATGTCCGGTGCGCCGGGCGCCTATCTCAAGACGCTGTCGCTGGAATCGGGCATGCGGGCCGAATGGTTCGAGGACGTCGTGGCCACGCACCTCGTGGACGTGAACGCTTTGCAGGAGGGTGACTTCGTCCGTTTCTACGAGAACCGGGCGAAGCAGCTCCGTGACCTGGTCAGGGCAGCCATGGGCAAGCGGACCGTGTTCCGCGACGAGTCGAAGTGGTGAGCGGGACCATGTCGCAGAATCCCACGGAAGAGCAGCTCCTCGCGCTCAAGGGTCGGCAGATTCCCGTCCTTGAGCTGCTCGCGCTCTTCGGCACGCGCCTGCGCAACGAGCTGACGGTGCCGCGCGTCGAACAGGCACTCAAGGACGTCGGCCTCGCCACGCTGCCGTACTTCGGCAACTGCAACAACGGCGCCGACGTCCACATAGTGCCGTATCAGCAAGCCGCTTCCGAGGAGCCGGCCGAGGACTCCGGTGACGAGACAGCCGAGGACGCCGAAGGTCTGCCCTCGGGCGGGCTGCCGGCGCGGCCTCTGCGGATCGGGGACATCCCTTCAGCGGTGGGCGGCCTGTTCTCCGTGACGCCGGACACGCCACTCACGGAGGTGACGTGGCTCATGCGGACGAAGAAGTACTCACAGATCCCGGTCATCGAAGGCGGGTCGACCCTGCACGGCGTCGTCACCTGGAGCTCGGTGGCGAAGGTGTACGAAACCACGTCCGCCGCCGTCCTGGCGGAGGCCATGGTCGACGACGTACCGGTCGTCGATGTGCGCCACGACTTCTTCTCCCTGCTGCCGCGCGTCAGTGACGACGACTTTCTGCTGGTGCGGGCCAACAACGGCACGTTGTGCGGAATCGTGACAGCCGCCGACATCACCGACCGGTTCGGCACGACGGCCTGGCCGTTCTTCGTCGTGGGGGAGATCGAGTCACGCCTCCGCAAGTGCCTCGGCGCGAAGCTCGACGAGGATGCCATCCGCGCCGTACAGGGGCCGTCGGCAAGGATGAAGACCGGCCTGATCACTGATCTCATGTTCAACGGGTATGTGAAGCTGCTGGACGGTGATCAGCAGAATCCGGCGCTTCGTGCCCTCTCGGACGACAACTGGACAGCGCTCGGCTGGCCGGGCGTCGACCGGGGGCAGTTCGTGCGCCAGCTCGACCGGGTGCGTGAAATCCGCAACAGCATCGCCCACTTCGAGGCGGAGCCGCTGGGCGCGAAACGGTCCGGTGAACTGCGCGAATTCGTCGGGCTGTTGCGCCAGATCACCTGAGGCCACCCTGTGGGCCGGACTGCTGTCGAACGGCAGCAGTCCGGCCCACGGCGCCTATCCCAGCTCGAACTGTTCCCGCAGCAGTTCCCTGTCCAGCCGAAGCGTCCGGCCGTCAGGCAGGTTCTCCAGTACCTGCGCGCTGTCGTAGTTGAGTAGTTGCCGCAGTACCGCTCCGAAGCCGTCCGCACCACTCGCGCGTACTCCCGCACGCTGCGCGAGCGCGGTCACGGGCAGTGTGCCCCCCGCGTCCAGCAGCGCCCGGACGGCCTTCTCCACCTGTGCCAGATTCGGTTTGCGGCCGAGCACCGTCACCTGCGTCTCGAAGAGTTCGGACGTGAACAGCGCGGTGACCAGGGCGTCGTCCGGCAATCGCAGTTCGATGGAGACCATCGCACTGTCCGCCCGGGGTTCCTCGGCAGCGGGTGTCAGCACCACATCGAAGAGCGATTCGTCGCTCCGGGCGAATACGGCGTCGGACTTCGCCCGCCCGGACGGTTTCTTCGGTGCGGCGCCGCCGGATGCGGCCGGGCGCACCGGCTCTGCCTGCCGGGGAGTGAGCGACCACCACGGCGGCTGCTGGCTGCCCAGCTCCCGCCAGCCGTGCGGTGGTTCGGCACCGAAGGGCAGGAAGGCCAGCACCGGAATGGTGAACTCGGCCAGAGCCGCCCCGCCGTGGTACCCGGCCTTCTGAGCGGTGTACCGCGAGTCGGCGTCCCACAGAGCGACGATCTTGTCACCGGACTCCGGTGCGACGACCCGCGGACCCGAGAGCGTGATCTCCGTTTCCTGGAGGGTGGCCTCCCCTGCGCTCCGGTGCCGGGCCGACTGCACACCCGACGCCTCGATCCGCACCCCGTGCCGGTCGATGACATGGCCGTGATCGCTGACCAGGATCACCGCACGCCCCTGTTCGGCGCCGAGGCGGAGCAGCTGACGCAGTCGCCCTATCTCACCGAGCCTCCAGGCACCGTCCCCGAGCTTCTGCTCCTTGGCGAGACGGTCGTCGATGGTATTGAGCACGACCGCGACATGCGTACGGTCACCGACCAGCGCGTCGTGCAGCTCCGGGCCGACGGTGTCGCCGCTGCTCTCGCCGCGCAGATCGTCCTTGTGGAACACCGCCACGGTCTCTCCGCCCCAGAACCGGTGGCCGGGGAAGAGCCGCTTCTCGTCCGCCTGCGTGCCTGCCATCAGCCGGGCGGCGAAGAGCGAGGTCCGGGACACCGAGGTGACGGTGGGCAACGCAGCGGCCATGCCGCGGCGTCGGGGGGCGTCCTTGGCCTTGGGCACCGGGTCGTACTCGACCCAGTGCTCACGCAGCTCCTCGCCCAGTTCGGCGGCGATCGACGCACTCATACCGTCCAGGACGAGCAGCAGGACGCGCCGTCCTCCGGCCTTCACGACGGGTGCGACCACGGTGGGCAGGAAGGTCTCGACCGTGAGCATCGAGCCGGGATCCGTGCCGTTCGCCGTCCAGGTGGCGAGGGCCAGGGCGAAGTGCCGGTCGATCTCGCGGCGCTCGGCACGTACCGAGGTGCACAGCGTGTCGTAGGCGGCCCGCAGGGAGGCATCCGGGTCGCCCCCCGCCTCGATGTGCTCCAGGGCCAGATCGACCCAGCCGGTCTCGGTGACATGACGGCTGACGCCCGACGCGACGTTCTCGCAGTCCGCCCCAGGCCCGTCCGTAAGCCATTGACTGAGCCGCTGAGCCATTTTCGCCCGCGAGATACGTGTCCGGGCATCGGGATCCGCGGCTTGCCCATGCTCGCCGAGCGCGCTCACGGCCCGTGCTGTCGCCCCGGCGTTCCCCGCGGTCAACGCTCGCCCGACGTCGCCGAACCTCGCCTCAAGTCCCTCCATCAGTACGGGGCTTGTCCTGGCTGCCCGTTCCGCACCGAACTGCCGGACGAGGGACGCGGCCCGGTCCAGCGCGGCGCCGCTGTGCCGGCGCGCGGCTGCGGCCGTCTCGTCCTGCCCTGTCCGCCCGGTCAGCAGAAGCCCGGAGACGAAGCTTTCGCAGCTCCGGCCGAAGGCGGCCGCAAGAGCATCCAGGGCCCTGTCCCGCGCGGGTGGCTCGTCCCCGAACCAGCGCTCGGCCCGCCCCCTGGCCCGGTAGTCCTCCGCGTCCGCCGTCGCATCGGCGTGCCCCCACAGAGCGGCGCAGACGAGGCCGAACGCCACGGCGTCGGGCCCGTGCTCGGCGCCGACCAGCGCGAGCAGCGCCTGTCCGGCGAGCCCGGTCTGGTCCTCCTCGCCGAGGAAACGCGTCAGCCCGTTCCGCTCGGCCGGACGCAGGGCGAGCAGCCGGTCCGGGCCGCCGGGCGCCATGGACCACCGCAGCAGTGTGTGCACGTCGAGTCCGTCCCCGCTCCCGGCAGGACCCGTGACGAAGCTCCCCGGCTCGCCGCCCGTGTCCCCGCCCGGTCCGGCCGCGGAATCCGGGGAGGCGAGGTGCGCGTCGCGGTCCGGGTCGTATCTGCCGATACCCAGCCTGCGCAGGGCGAGAGCGGTGAGGGATTTACGCCGTGTCAGTATGCCGCCGGACAGCTGCGGCCAACCGCCGGGCGGTGTGGCGTCGAGGAGCGACTCGGCGGCCCAGTTCTCCTTGTCGAGCCTGCTGTCGGTGTCCACCGCACCGAACGCCTCGCGGACCACGTCCCAGGTGTTGACCGCGTTCACGCGCTGCTTGTGCACCTTGGCCAGCAGATCGGGGCCGAGCTCCGCCTCTTCCCGGTCGGTCAGCACCACCAGCACCTCGGGGGCCGTGGCCGACCCGTTCTGATGCGCCAGGATCAGTTCGTGCACGGCCAGCGGGGACGGCGCGCTCCTGACGACCGCACGCCAGGGCTCACCCCAGCTCAGTTCGGCAGGCCCGTGCCACACCGGCTCGGCCCGCAGCAGCACCACCCGCCGCTTGCCCGACTGGAGACCGGACTGCGACGCCAGATACTGCTTCACCGTGGCGCTGTTGAGCCGCACCGCGCTCGTAGCGGCGGCCGTGGCCGGGGTCGCGCTCGTCGCCGTACTCACTTCACACGCCTCATTCCACGACTCGCCAGCTGATCTCGATCGTCGCGTCGGGCTCGGCTGCCGACAGGCCGGCCAGTTCCGCCTGGAGCTCGGCGATCGCCCGCGCAGCTGTTGTGCGTCCACCGCCCGAACGCTTCGGGGCACGGTCCGACGCCGGATGAGTGGTCGGCACGGGGGGCCGGTCCGCATCGGTGTTCAGGTCGACGTCGTCGGGCGTGCTGAACGGGTCGACCGCGGGCGTGACGGCCGGTGTCGGCGACGGGGTGTGCTCCGTGTCGCTCCGGTCGATGACGGCCACGATGGAGTCCCGCGCGTCCTGGAGCGCCTCTTCCAGCTTGCTGGTGTGCTGGTCCGCCTGTGCGTGACCCCGCAGCGTCTCCAGCACCGCCCGGCCCGGCGCCCCGTACTTCGGGGCGAGTTTGAACATGTCCCAGGCCGCTCCGACCAACGCCGTCGTGACGGTCTTGGCCTGCTTGACGCAGGCGCCGTACCGGGTGGCCGACACCTCCCCGAGGTCGAACGCCGCGAACGCCGTGATGATCTGCTTGGCACCGGCCGAACCACTCGCGGCCGTACGGTCCAGAGCGACCAGTTCGTCGAGCAGATCGCGTGCGCGCCGGGTGATCGCGAGCCTGCCGCTCTCGTCCGTCCCGTCGAGACCGAGTGCGGTGGAGCGCTTCTCCAGCTCCTGCACGAGAGCGCCCACGAGCGGCTGATGGGCATGGGCCTGGCGGCTGATCAGCCGCGCGAAGAGGCCGACCATCCGTCCACGGCGGAGCGTCGGCGGCGCCGGCTCCGCGAACATGTCCCAGTACCGCCGCAGGGCCTCCTGCCAGACGTCCTCGTCCGGCAGCGGCTGTGAGCGCAGCGCGTACTGCGGCTTGACGGCCGACGGCTCGGGCGCCGGGTCCAGCAGCGCCCCGCCCTGCACCCACACCCGGTCGTCCATCTCCGCGTAGGAGGCGATGACCAGGTTGGCCAGGAGGGGATCGAGCCCCATCGGCTCGGGCCGGTCCAGCCACTCGGTGAGCTGGACGACGCTCAGGTCTCCGGGCCCGCCCTCGTTGCTGGCCTGGAGCCTGAAGTGGTCCACCCACTGGCTGGACAGCCTGAAGTACGCCTCCTTCTGCCGGCCGAGCCCGAGCGGAGCCGCGATGCGCTGCATCACCGCACGGTCCTTGGCCGGGATCTCGGGCTGCCGGTCCCCGGCTTCCGCGGCCGCCCTGATGTGTCCGAAGACGGTCCGGACCTCGGCCGGGCGGACGGCGGTACCGGTGTTCTGCGGGTCCAGTTCGGGATGGGCGGGGAACTGGTGCGCCAGCAGCTTGTCCGCGATGTGCCGGATCCCGGCATGCAGGGTCATCCCGACGGACACCCGCACCTCGCTCACGTGGGGCAGCGGCTCGAAGTGGTCCTCGAAGGACACGTCGACATCGGCGGGCTTCTTCTCCGCGCAGCCGTACGCCTGCTTGAACGCGGCCTTGACCGTCTTCTTGAGCGCCTCGCGCTGCCCTTCTAGGAGCACCTTGGCGCGGGCCCGGTTGTCGGCGTTGAGATGCCGGGCGTACAGGGTGTCGAAGCGGTGCTGGTCGGCGAGCGTGTACTCGATGACGACCAGCCGCTGGAAGTCCTTGAACCGGGCGGCCGACAGATGCGTCGGAATCCAGGCGACGGTACGAGGGGGTACACCGGGCAGTGCGCGCAGTGCGCGCATCCGGTTGGCGTCTTCGACGGGACCCTGCACACCCTCGTCGTAGGGCAGGTCGATGACCAGCCGCCACAGCCCGTTCTGGCCGGGCGAGAACTCGTGGTCGGCCAGCTGGTCGGTGTCGGCGATATTGCCGAAGACGATCTCCACCGTGCGGTTCGAGCCGCGCCAGACGAACGGCAGCTCGTCCGCGCCCAGCCGCTCCTGGAGCGACAGCCCCAGCTCCTCGGCGACCATGCGCTTGGCGAGGGCACGGCGGTTGGACGCGCTGTTGTTGACGTCGGCGTTGGCGATCACGGAGTCGACGTCCACACCGGCCAGTTCGAGCCGTACACCGGCGTTGGTACCGGTGCCGGTCGCCTTGATCTCGGCGAAGCGCGTCGCCCACTCGTCGACCTTCGCCTTGATGACACCGACCTCGGCCCCGGGGATCGGCGATACCACCGAACCGTGGTTGAGCGCCCCGAGCCGCCGGATCGTGAGGTCCCGGAGCGCGGGCACGCTCGGGGCCAGGGCGGACAGCAACAGGGTGCACATGAGCCGGTCGTCAGCGATGAAGCCCTTGCACCGGTCGGCGAGCTGCGGATCGGTGACCGAGTCGCGCCGGTGCCGGTAGCGCTCGATGTCCTCTTCGGTGATCTCGTACGTGGCCAGCAGATGCGGCCGCAGTTTGGCGCGGTACAGCTTGTCCGCGGTCTGGAACTCCACCTTCAGGCTGTCCACGAACGGCTTGTCGCCGCCGTCCGCGATCACCGGGTACAGATCGCCGAGAGGGATCAGGTTCTCCAGCGTCGCGTCGTCGCGGTGGGTGGCCAGCAGCTGGCCCATGAGCTTCAGACCGGTCCGGGAACGCTGGAGCGCAGAGGAAATGTGCACCAGGGTGTCCATGAACGCGGGCGTGAACGGATAGGTCAGCCGGAACGAATCCTCGTCCGCGCCCGTCGTCCCCTCGTCCGACCCCAGCAGTACGTCCCACACCTGCGGCCCGACCCGCTTGATCTTGGTGAAGGCGGCGTCCAGCTTCGCGGCGGCCTCGGTGTCCTTGGGCCTGAGAAGACGCGCGTGGGCGATCTGCGGAAGGTTGCGGTCCTCCAGTGTGATCGTGTCGAAACGGCCGGAGGCGAGCCGCAGGCTGTCCTGGATCGCGGCCTCGGCGGCCCCGGAGATCTCCTCACCGACCAGTTCGCGCAGGTCACGCTGGCGTGCGATGAACGACACGATCGGTACGGCCCGCCGCGAGTCGGCCCCCTCGACGAAATTCGTGATCTTGTCCGCTTCGCGGGAGACGAACTTCTGGTCGTGCACACGGTTGGCGAGCCACAGGATCAGCTCGTCCATGAAGAGGATCAGCCCGTGGTAGCCGAGCGACTTCGCATGTTCGGCGATGACCGCGAGACCGGCGTCCAGCGAGATGAAACCGTGTTCGTCCTCGGCCGCGTTCCGGGCGAATCCGGGGAACCAGGTGCTGCTCGCGTCATGCACCAGCTTGGCCCGCAGCTCGGCCGGTGTGCTCGGGTTCACCAGGTCCAGCGCGACCTCGCCGCCGTCCAGCTCCTCGGCGTCGAGCGCCGTGGACAGCAGCTCCGGCGTCCAGGCGAACGCATCGCCCCAGTCGTCGTCATCGTCGCCCGCGGAAACGCTGTCGGTGTCCGCACCCGCGAGCCCCTCGATGAACTTCTCGTCGCCCATCCGCTGCCGGTGCGAGCGGATGTCCTCGAAGAGCGCGTCGGTCCGGTACACCTGCGGTGTCGTCGCCTCGGGATGCAGTTTCCTGACATGGCTGACGTACCCGCCGAGCACCCGCTGCTCCAGCGACTTCGCCCCGAGCATGTGGTACGGCACCAGCAGGAACCGCTTGCGCTCCCCGCCCAGCCACCCGTGCTTGCCGAGCACGGAGTCGAAGTCCTTGCGGCTCCGTGCCGCCGGGTCCCCCCGCAGGAGAGCGTGCAGCACGGCCATGAAGTGCGACTTACCGGAACCGAACGAACCGTGCAGATACGCGGCCTTCGAGGTGTGCCCGTCGAGTGCCGCCTTGATCAGGCCGAGCGCCTCGTCGAAGTTCTCCAGCAGCCGCTCGGTGACGACATAGTCGCGCAGAGCGAGAGCCGCGCCTTCTTCGGTGACCGCCTCGGCGAGCTTCAGAACGAAGTCGGAGGTGGAGATCGACGTCTTGATGTCGATGACGTCGCGGAGGAGCGGTGCGTGGGTCACATTCGGGGCCATGAGGTCTGCTGCTTCCGTTCCATCCGTCTTTCCCTCGGACATGCATGGTACGAGGGACTGTCCGGAGGCCGCTGCCACGAGCCCCCGCCCGGCCTCGGGACTGCTGGCGCGGGCGGCTCAGCCCAGCTCGCCGGTCAATGTGCGTCAGGCGGTCGGGGCGAGGGAGGGGGATGCGGTGGCCACCTCGGTGCACTCGCCCTGGCCTGCGTCTACGTGCACGCGCTGGTGCACTGCCTCGGGTCCGAGAGGTTCAGCGACGTGCTGGTGCGTGCGCTGTTCATGGTGCCCCTGGCGAGAGACCACTGCCTACAGGTTGTCGAAGTCTCCGGCGGTCATGCCCGACTTGAAGGCGCGCCATTCGCCGGGGGTGAAGCAGAGGTGCGGGCCGGACGGGTTCTTCGAGTCGCGGACGGCGACGCCACCGCCGGGGAGGGGTGCCAGCTCGAAGCATTCGCCGTTGTTGGCCGTGAAGCTGCTCTTCTGCCAGGGGAGTGTGGAGGGGTCGATCGAGTAGAGGTCTGCCTTCTCCATGAGTTCAGTCATCCTTGTGTCTGGTGAGTGCGATGATGTCGCGGCTCTCGTCCGGAGAGAGCGCCGCATCCATGAGGCTGCGGAAGAGGCGGTGCAGGCGCCGCAGGTCTCGGGGATCGTCCATCGTCAAACTACCAGCGACCGACTCGCCGAAGGCTACGTCGGGCACGTCCTCGTCCGAGAACTGCAGGATCCTGAACGCGCCGATCTGAGCGGCCTCTTCGCCCTTCGTGTAGGGAACGACACGGAGTTCGACGTTCTCGTGCGTGGAGATCT
This sequence comes from Streptomyces sp. A 4/2, assembly GCF_940670765.1. Taxonomy (GTDB): domain Bacteria; phylum Actinomycetota; class Actinomycetes; order Streptomycetales; family Streptomycetaceae; genus Streptomyces. Next base: position 290,390 of record NZ_CALNVW010000002.1, on the reverse strand, counting down.
CCAGCAGGTAGTCCAGCTGCTCCTGATGTGTGCGCTCGCCCCCTACCTGGAAGTCCAGGGCGGCTTGCGTGATGACATAGCGGCACTCCAGCGGTGTCGCCGCTTCCAGCAGGCAGTGCCGTTGCCGTAGACCACGTACCTCGACAAGTGCCTCGATCTGATCCGGTCCGAGCGAGGTGAAGCCCACGCCGGTCACCGCCTGTGCGTAGGCCTCTGTCTGCAACAGGCCCGGCAGGATGCCGACTTGAAATTCGTGAACGGTTGATGCCGCTGCCTCGAATCCGAGGAACCGTTCGTACTGCGCGCTGATGGCGTCGCTGTACGGGGACCACCAGGGCGGACGCCGCTCTCGTGTGGCCGCGTGCAGTTCGGCGAGTTCGTCTCGCTGAGCGGCAGGCACCTTGTAAAGGTCCATGAGCTGCGCGAAGTGCGCCTGGGAACAGACTCGTTTGCCGTTCTCGATGCGGCTGATCAACGAGAGATCGCAAGCGAGCGACGTGGCGACCTCCGCGAGCGTGAGCTGGCCCGCCTCGTTACGGAGGCGACGCAGGGTGCGGCCGAAGGTGACGCGGGACATGAGCAAGGTGCTGCTGTTTCCGGACATGGCTTCCTCTGGAGCTGCGAACGGGCCGGTCAGACCGTTCAGTTGTTGGCATCCATGGGCTGAAGTGAGCTGTTTTCGATCAATTGATATCTGCGTTGTCAATTGACAGGCAGGTGACTTGACGATGCCGGGCAGAGAGGTCATTTTAGCTTCTGTGACGTACCGCACTCACGTGAAAACCGAGAGTGGTCGCGTCCGTTCAGAAGCACGGAATGCGTGCGATGACTGACGAGCGAGCACTGACTCCCACGTTGGGGCGCAGTCTGCTCGCGGAATCGGCTGGTGCTGAGATGGGTGAACCGTACGAAACGAAGTTCAGGCTTCCTCGCTGCCACGGCAGCGTTCCCAGGGCGCGGGCAGTGCTACGAGCCAAGCTCGGGGAGTGGCGGGCCGGTCAAGCCGCCGCAGACGAAGCGGAGTTGGTGCTCTCGGAGCTGGTGACCAATGCGGTACGGGTGCCCGTGCCCGGCGACCGCATGGTCGGCGTACGCATCGAGTGCAGGGGGAGGGGCGAGCTGCTGCGGCTGGAGGTAAGTGACGCGGGGGCCGGCTGGCCGGAGGTGCGGCAGCCGGGTGAGCTGGACAAGGGCGGGCGCGGACTCCTGCTCGTCGAGGCCCTGGCCCATCGCTGGGGTGTCGACGAACGCCGGGCCGATATCGGCAAGACCGTATGGGCGGAGTTGCTGGCGCCCGGTATCGAACCTGCACCCGCAGTGGTGGAGATCGCGGCAGTAAATGCCCGGCCCGGTCAGCGCGTACGCGCCTGGGGCGCCTGGCACACGATCCGCGCGGTCCGGAGCGAACGGTATGCGCTGGGAGGGCTCAGTGTCGTCATCGTCCTGGACAGCGGCGGCCCGGCCTTGCGCGTGCCCGCTGCGGAGCCGATGACCGTACGGGCAACGACGGTCGCGGGGGAGCGGGTTCAACCCACGGCCGGTCCGGTGATTCCGTCGTGAAGGCTCTGTGGAAGAGGTTCCGTCGGCGCTGCGCCCACCACACCGGGCCGCGATTCCTGGGGACGCTGATGCAGATGGTCGGCGGTGAAGTGGTCGTGATCAGCAGGGCCGGCGAGCCGGTAGTGAGGACGCTGTCCACACGACCGAAGGTGCAGCGGCCCGGACGAGGTTCGCTCCAGGGGCGCATCCGTATCCCCGTGGACTTCGACGCCCCGCACATCTCGATGGCTGACACTTTCGGGATGCGCTGATGCGGCTTCTCCTCGATACGCATGTGGTGCTGTTGTGGCTCGACGACTCGCCTCAACTCACCCCATCGCTCAAGGACTTGCTGGACACCGAGCCTGCCGTGTACGTCAGCGCGGTGTCACCCTGGGAGATCATCGTCAAGCAGTCCCTCGGCAGGTTCGAGGGCCCCGGAGACCTGGCCGAGCAGGTGCGTGATCTCCGGTTCAGGGGCCTGCCCGTCACGGCCGCGCACGGAGTGCGGGCAGGCCGACTGCAGATAGCCCATACCGACTTCTTCGACCGGATACTCATAGCGCAGGCACAGGCCGAAGAGATGGTGCTGGTCACCCGGAACCACTGGATTCCGCAGTACGACGTGCAGGTCATGCTGACCTGACCCGCACGCCGTCTGTGCGGAGACCCAGTTCCTCAGCCGCCTGCCGGGCGCCGACCGCGACGGGAAGCCGGGGCGGGGCGCCAGGCGCGCAGATCGTCGTCGGTGAGCCCGTGCTCGCCCTGCTGGGCGGAACGGTAACCGGCGAAGAAGGCGGCGGGCGTACCGCTGTACAGCGGATCGAACTCGTTGTGCCACTGGCCGAGCCAGGGCTGGAGTTCGAGGAGGCCCGCGAGGAGAGGCACCAATTCCTCGGCGGACAGGCTGTCATCGTTGGTGAAGTACGTGGTCAGCGCCTGCGCCTGCTCCCGGTGATCCCATCCGGCCCAGCCGAACAGGTCGGGGACGCCGGAGATCGCGCCGGTCGCGTAGGAGATGAACCGCTCCTTCGGCACGTCGAGCTTGCCGCGTGCCCGCCAGTAGGACGGCTTGAGGAAGTCGGCCGAGGTGTACTTCGGCGGTACGGGGATGGCGTCCCGGATCTTCCGCTTGGCCGGTTCGTCCGGAGCGGCGTCCTCCTTCCGCTGAAGGTCCCAGACGTGCTCCCAGTCGGCGCGCTTCTTCAACCCGGTGGGCTTGTAACGGAGGACGGGGAGGAACGGCACGTGCTCACCCGCGAGGAGTTCGGCGACGACGGCCGCCAGCTCCTTGCGGGGGGCGTAGAGATCGGCGACGGAAGCGAAGTCTTCGTCGAGCGCGAGGGCGCTGGTGAGCTGGGTACGTGTGAGGAGGGTGGGCTGCCCGTCCTGGAACCAGAGCTCACGGTTCTCGATGCGGTCGAGCAACCAGGACTTGAGGGCGCACTCCTGGAGCACGTCCCAACCCTCGGTCGCCCAGCGGCGCTTGTACTCGGGGCGCTCCACCATGCCGATGGCCCGGGACGTCTCGATGACGTCGATGCGCTTCTGGACGACGGCCTTGTAGGCGTCGGACCAGTGGTCGGGAATCTCGGTGATGGGAGTGGAGCCGTGCCGCTTGAACCACTCGCCGGATGCCTCACCCTTCTCTACTCGTCGCGCCAGCACAATCTCGAAGGCCCGCTCGCCGAGAGCAAGTTCGGGGACGTCGGATTCGGGGGTGAGAAGGTCTTCAGCGTGCAGCTTGTAGAGGGAGTAGACCTGCCAGTCCAGCTCCTCTTGAAGGGCGATCATCTGGGCACGGGTGGAGTGCCACTTGGTACGAGCCTCGCGGAGAGGCACAGCAGCAGGGATGCTATTGCTTGAGGCTGTCAGGGCTGAGGGACTTACGAGTGTGAGGTCGTGAGCAAGCGCGTTCAGTGCAGTACCAAGTGCGGCAGGATAGTCCGAGGGAAGGGGAAACTGCTGAAGCTTGGTTCCAGTGAACTCGTAGAACTGTTCCCAGAGTTCAGTCTTGATACCGGACTGGTGCCCTTCTGTTCCCTTGCTGTGGCTCACCATCTTGAGCCAAAAACAGGCAGTGGAGCTATTCAATACTCCGAGAAGATCCTGTGGTTTAATTCCTGCTTCAGTGTCAAGGTTTATTACGGTAGCGGCTTGAGAGTAAATTTCATTGGAGCGGCGAATCAGGAAATGTGGATGGGTTGACACCAGAGTAAAGACAATTGATTCTTTCGCAGTGTAGCGCTTTGGAGTGAATGAGGAGTACTCGTGCCAGGGGAGTCCGCGTTCCTGTTGGGTTCCGGAGAGTGACTTCCTGATATCCAGAAGCTTCTTCGACTGCCAGAGAATCTTGAGTTCCTCTTCTGAAAGTTCGCGGTGACCTCCCGAATTATTGTATGGGAAAATTGTTTCGGTGGTTCTCTGTGGGGCCCAGTCGCGAATCTCGGATCCCTCGACTAGGCGGCGTGTCAGGAGCTGAGGCAACCCGCCTCTTTGCCCTGCCCCTCTTGTGATGTAGGCGTCATCCTCGCGTGTGTTGAGCATGTTGCCCCAGTCGGCGATCGCGCTCTTCAGGGGGCGAGAATTCTCTGAGTTTTCGATCTGGTCGCGAAGTTCGGCAGCCCCGCCGCCAGACATACTCCAAGGGTGTTTCGATAGTTTGCTTCGCGGTGTATCGGTGCTGGATACCCATGTGCTTTCTGAATCTGGGCGATCAATTTGATCAACGATCGCTCTCCAGACGAACCCTGAGGCGGGGTCTTCTGGGACTCCGGGCTCGCCGCGAACGCCTAGCACGGTTCGAACTGTGGGCGACTTGGAGTAGGAATTCTTCTGGCCAATCAGGATGACGGTAGGCGTCCCATGGCCGGGGATGTAAGCACCAGATGTATCAATGATCTCTGCTAGCTCAACTTTGTGTGCGAAAAATTCTTCAATTAGCTTCTTCCCGAATTCTCGCTTCATGAATCCATTGGAGCTAATCTGTCCTACTTTGCCGTATCCTTGACCATCTTTCGTTCCGGTTTTCGATAGCTCGAAGAAGCGTTCGGCGAATGGTACGGTTAGTTGGTATTGTCTTGTGGATGATTTATAGAGTTCCTTGTAGACCTTCTTGAGTTCTTTGTCTTTGATCGTGATGTAGGGCGGATTTCCGACCACTACGTCATACCGGCCGGGTTCGAGAATCCTCGGATATTCCTGCACGTCCTCCGTTGCGTATGAAAACTCCACAAGTGGGTCCCCGGAATCTTCTTTGGCGAGCTCAAGTTCGAGCTGACGGTTCTTAATCAGTGAGTCGCCCACAGCCAAATGCACCGGCCAGTCATATCTCCGTGTCGCCGCCAGCGTCCGTACATTCGCCGCAGCCATCGCCGCCAGCAGCAACCGGAACCGCGCGATGGCCACCGCGAACGGGTTGATGTCCACGCCGTGCACCGAGTTCAGCGCGTCCCGCACGCGCTCGTGCAGGTCGCGGTCCGGGTGGCGTTCCGCCGAAAGCCGTACCAGCCTCCTGAACGCGCCCAGCACGAAGTGCCCCGACCCGCACGTCGGGTCGATCATCTTCAACTCGCTGAACCGGCCGCCCATCTCGCGGACCACCGGGTCCATCGTCCGGTCGAGGATGAACTCCTCCACGAACTCCGGGGTCTGGAGCAGCGCGTACGTCTTCCGCGCCGCCTCCGACAGGTCCTGGTACAGGTCGCCCAGGAACCGGGTGTCCCACCCCTCCGTACCGTCCGCGTTCAGCGGATCCGTGAAGTCGTGGACCAGGACCGGCGCACCGCCAGTACGGTCTGCACCGTCCGTACCCGCCTCGCCACCCGCACCGTCCTCGCCAACAACACCCTCCCGCCGCTCCCGCCAGAACTCCACCAGCGCCCGAGCCCCGTCGTGCGACAGCGGGATCTGGTACAGCGGATTGCGGTCCTCGCGGAACAGCAGTTTGCCCGCTTGGCCCGCGCCGAGTTCCTCGAACGCACGCAGCAGCCAGCCCCGGTACGTCGGGTCCTCGGTCTCCTCCACGTACTGGGCGTACCGCGCCTCCGCCAGGTCGCGCCGTTCGGCTTCCGCGCCCGTGAGATACGGCTCGGGGATCAGCCGGTTGTCCTCGCAGAACCGGACGAACACCGTGCCCAGCACCCACGCCACCGCGACCTGCGTGACGCGCTCGTCCAGCCAGGCGTTCCACGTCGCTGCCGTACGTCCCAGGCCCCGCGCCTCGTCGTACTCCGCCCGCAACCGGCCCGCGACCGCCTCCGCCCCCCGAACAGCGTCGGCGCGATCCGCGGAAAGCTCGGTCAGCCGGTCCTCCAGCCAGGCCCCCCACTTCGGGGCCTTGTCCGGCGGAAGGACCGCCTTGCTCGCCTTGCCGTGCTCGGTGCGCAGCGGCTTGAGCAGCTTCTCGCCGTCCGCGACCTGCTTGCCGAGGTCCACCTCGACCGCCTTGACCTGCTTGATCAGGTCCGTCTTCAACGCCGTGCGGTCGATCACTTCTGGTTTTCTCCCCTAGTCGCATTCATCGTCGTCAGCACGTTCCGCCCGCCCGCCAGGCCCAGTTCGTCGGCCCGGTGGATGTTCGACGCCCACGCGTCCGGCAGGGCCACCCACTCACCCAGCCCCGCCTGATACGGCACAGTCGTCGCACCCAACCGCGGTGGGCGCGCCGGGTCGCTCTGCGGGCACAGCAGCCACAGCCCCCGTCCGCCGTTCTTTGCCCGTTCGGCCAGCCGTTCCAGGATGCCCATCGCGTCGTAGCGGGCCAGCACCCCGGCGTCCGTGAGAAGCACCGGGGCCCGGGGCCCGGGAGCCGACAGCAGCTTGCCCACCCGAGGTTCCACCGAACTCCACGCCGTGCGCGCGTACTCGGCGAACTTCATCGCGCCCTTGGAGCCCGCTGGTGCCACATCCGCCCGCAGGATCGTCTCCCAGGTCGGCTTCGGCCGGGCGTCGACCAGCTGATGGAGGGCGTCCAGGAAGAGTTCGGTCACCGACACCGGTCCGGCGTCGAAGCGGTCCCCCGTCAACTCCCGTTCCGCATGGTGGGCCAGACCCGTCCGTACCGTCAGGACCCGGAATCCGTCCCGCCGGGCCGAGGACAGCAGACGTTCCTCCGCCGCGACCGCGCCCGCGAGCTGCGGATCGTCGGAGTAGCGGCGCGCGGCGATCGTGCCGGTCGCCTGCCGTTTGCCGTTCGAGGAGAGGAAACTCGACGCGAGGTTCGTCCGCCGCGGCAGGTACCGCAGGATGCGAGGGCGCCGGCGAGTGGATTCGATCAGGTCGAATCCGGCCTTCTGCAACGCCTTCGTCAGCGGGCCGTTGACCGGGAGCGCATGCCCGCCCTGCTTGTTCAGCAGTTCGGGGAAGCGGGCCCGTACCCGCTCGTGCACATCGGCGGCCGTCAGCCCCGGCTGGTCGGCCTCCGCCACACCGGGAATCATGCGGACCAGCCCGGCCTGGGTCAGCCGCAGGGCCCGGACCAGCGGAAGGTTCCGGGGGTAGATCTCCAGCCGGGGTGTCGCCGCCGCGTTCCGCGCCGCCGCCGCCGCGACCTCCACCAGTCGGCGCTCGTCCCACTCCACGACCGCACTCGGCGTGGGGATCGCTGAGAGTTCCGTCAGAACCGTGGCCGCGGTGGGCAGCGTGTCCAGCTTCGCCAACCGGTCCGCGACCCGGCCCAGCCGCTGCGCGTAGTCCAGCAGACCCGGTGCGGACGGAGTCTGCGGGGCGTCGTCCTCGCCGACCTCCAGAGCCAGCAGTCCCGCACTCATACCCTCGTCGGCCGCGTCCCGGTTCGGCATGTGCCGGAATTCGCCCTCCTGCGGAACGAGTTGCTCGACCTCCACCACCGCGCGGACCGCGGCCAGGGCCAGCGCCCGGCGCTGTTCGGGCTCCTGGAGCTGGGTGCCGCGGCGTACCGCGAGGGCGTCCGCGATCTCCGCGGCCGACGCGAGGCGGCCCAGGGAGCGCAGCAGCTCCAGGATCTCGGCGCGCAGTACCCGTACCGTCGGATGCTTCTTCCAGCGGGTGCGCTGCGTCTTCAGCATCTGCGGAATCCGGCCCGCCGACAGGCCCAGCGCGTCCGCGACGTCCTTCTGCTTCGGCCAGACACCGACCTCGGTGGGCAGCTCGCCGTGGTCGTTGGGCAGGCGCAGCAGCAGCCGGACCATCTCGCACTCGTTGCGGTTCGTCCCGTCCTTCTTCAGCTCCGGTACGAAGACGGTGGCCAGGGCGTCCAGGCTGACGCTGCGCAGCGCACGCTCCGGCAGCGAACCCCCGCCACCGGCCTCGGCCATCGCGCCCGCCACCGCGGCCTCGGCGGCGGAGAGTTCGGCCTTCGCCTCCTTGCGGCCCTCAGGGGTGAGGGGTGCGGCCGGGCGCTCGGCGAGCCGCTGGCGCCACTCCTTGATCCGGCCCAGGACCTCCTTGCGCGTCTTCGCACCGAGGCCCGGAGCGTTCACGAGCTGGCGCTGGCTGTAGTCGAGCAGCTCCCCGACCGTATTGACGCGCAGCCCGTAGACGAACGACTCCGCCGCCGGGCTCAGCCCCGAGGCCGACACCGGGGTCGAGCGGTCCGCCTGGGCGGCCTGCCGGTCGCGCTGCTGTTCGGCGGTCTCCTCCTCGGCATCCGCGATCGTGGCATCCGCCGCCGGGGCCGCGGCTTCCACCTCGGCCGTGACCGCGTGGCGCGAGCGGCGCGAGGAAGGCTTTGCCTCGTCCATCGCCAGGAAGATCTTCTTCCAGGCGTCGCGCATCGGCTTGAGATCGCGGAAGCGCTGCGACGCGTCCCGGTGCAGGGCCTTGCGGAAGAAGGCGAGCAGACCGTCCTTCACCGCTGGATCGAACGCATCCACCGCGATCTTCGGATACGGCTCCTGCACCGGGTCGGTCTGGCGCGCCGACACCCGACCGTCACCCCACACCGGCAACTCGCGCGAGGCCATCTCATGGAGCGTCGCCGCCACGGCGTACCGCTCGGCGTGCCCGTCGTACACCGAACGGTCCGTGAGCGTACCGATGAAGGGGTCCAGATAGCCGTCCGTGCCCGCCCCGGTCTCCTGCACCGGGTATCCGGCGAGCGAGAAGTCGATCAGCACCAGTTCACGGGTGCGGTTCGGGCGGATACGGATCGCGATGTTGTCCGGCTTGATGTCGCGATGCCAGACACCCTCGCCCTCCAGGAAGTCCACCGCGCCGAACAGGTAGTCCCCGTACGCCTCCAGCTGGTCCACCGACAGACGCCCGAACTCGCGCAGTTGACGGGCCACGGTCTCCTCGCGCCGCCGGTTCTTCGTCGAACCAGGGGCCGCGGGCCCGACGTCGGCCGCGCGCTCGTCACCCACGTACTCCATGACCAGGACCGTGCGGCCCCCGATGCGCTGCGGCGTGGGTTCGACCAGCCGGATGATGCGCGAATCGGGCCGCAGCCGGCCCATGACCTCGGCCTCGCGGGCCAGCACCGCGTCCCTGCTGCCGGAGAGCGCCACCTTCAGCACCGCGAGCGACTTCGCGAAGCGGACCTCCGGCCCGGCCGACAGGTCCTGTACCAGGTACGCACGGCTCGTCGACCCCGTACCCAGCCGGCGCTTCACCTCCCAGCGGCCTGCCAGGACATCGCCCGCGACCGCGTCCAGCGGATTCTTCTCGGGGACGGGCACCGGTGCCGGCTCGGCGGGTGCCGGTTCGGTCAGTTCCTCCTCGACGACCTCCAGCATTTCCAGGAAGTCGTCCACCGAGGACAGCCGGTCGGAGACGCTGTACGCGGTCGCCGCCTGCACCAGCTCATCGATGTACTCCGAAAGACCGTCGACCACCGCGCTCGGCCGCAGCCCCTCGCCCGCCTCGAACCGGGCCAGCAGTTCGGCCTGACTGGCCGCGGGTGCCTTACCGGTGGCCAGCAAGTAGGTCAGTACACCGAGGCCGTACACGTCCAGGGCGACCGGATCGGCCTTGAGCGCGGTCAGTTCGGGAGCGAGGTACGGGTCCGCGCCCTCGGCGATGTGCGCACCGGCCCGCGAGAACGACGTCGGGGCAAGCCTGTCCCCGGCATTCCGGCCACCGTGCTCGGAACCGCGCTGGACGGCGACCTGCCAGTCGGAGATCTGCACGTACGGGCTGAGCCAGCCCGCGTCCTCACTGTCCGAACCCGCTGTTCCGCCACGGCCGCGCGGCATCAGATGAATCGCACGCGCGGCCAGGGTCCGGTGGTAGATACGCCTGCCGTGCGCCGAACGCACCGTCTCCGCCAGCTGACGCACGAGCGCCATCCGGCCGAGAATGTCCAGCTTCTCCCCGTACTGCGCCACGTACTCGTCCAGCCGCAGCGTTCTCGGGTCGTAGTCGAAGATCAACGCGGGGCCGGCGGAATGCCCCGACGGGTCGTACTGCTTGAGCTGCACCACACCGGGGTGGCGGAAGTGCCGCAACACCGCGGCCTCACGCCGGGCCGCGTGCTCCACGGAGGCCCGCAGCCCGGCATCCGAGCCGCGCTCGCGCAGATAGACACGAATCCTGGCAGCCTCGGGCAGCTCGCTGTGCCGGGCCAGATAGTCCGCCCAGGTGGGCCCGGAGTCGAACGACTTCCGGTGCAGCAGATACGGGCCGACCTTGTACTCCGCGTCACTGCGCGCGATGCCGACCCGGCCCAGCGCCGCCGCGATCCGCCGCGACCGTGGGGCGTCGATCCGCCGCTGCTCGAACTGCGGGGGCTCCTTCAGCGCCCCGATGAGCTGGTGAACGGTGTGGACGCCGTGCTGGTCGTGGTGGGGGAGCCGGACCTTCAGCGAGGAATCGGTGAAACAGACCGCCTCCGAGACCCACACCCGCTCACCGTTCAGCTCGGGCTCCAGCAGCCCGGCCAGCTCCTTCGCCTTCTTGTTCGCCAGGTGCAGAGGGTTGCCGTGCGTGACCTGCCGCCCCCTGGGCTGCGTCTGCAGCCACGTACCGTTGCGGGACTCCAGGGAACCGTGCCAGTCCTTCAGCTCGATCAGGAAGACGCCGCCGGGAGAGACCACCAGTAGGTCCACCTCCCGGACATGACCGGAGTTCGCGGTGAACGTGAAGTTCGACCAGGCCCGCCACGGATCGTTGTCCGGAAGCTCGGTGCGGATGGCTTCGAGGCCACGACGCTCATGCGGGAACTCGGAATCCGTGACCGTTTCCCAGCGGCCCTCCCGCATACGCCGTCCCCACTTTGCTCCCGAACCGACTTACATACATTCCGACACGTGTTCGATTTGAATGTCGAAATTCCCCCTGGATCGTATCGGTTCGGGGTGGCTGGAGGGAATCGATCAAGATCATTTACTGCCTGGCGGGTGACCGGGTTCTCCACGGGTGCCCGTGAGCTGGTGAGGGAACTCATTGCCCTCCCGTAATTCGCGATCGTAGAGTCCCGAGGCGAGTGAAAACGAGGGGTCCACTGCGTCGCGGAGGAGCCGGACTCGGTGGGGCCGGACTCGGTGGGGCCGGAAATGATGCTCTCCGTCCGGGCCTTGGTGACCATGGCGGGACAGCGAGAGTACGGGGGAGCAGATATGGCAGGGTCCGGGCGTCCGAAGCCGGTGGATGAACTTCTGAGGGCTGCACAGCTGGAGATCGCGGCGGAACTGCGCAGCGACGGGGGAAACAAACCGAAGGCCTCCCTGCGCGAGGGGCGCCGGTTGTCCGTATCCGGGCTGCAGCACGAGTACGAATTCAGCTTCAAGCGCTGGCCCGAGGCTCTGAACGGTCTGCCCCTGCTGGTGCGGCACTCCCGGTCGAAAGGTTCCTGGGCACCGGCCGAGGTCACCCGTCTCCCTGACAACAAGGTTCGTTTCGTCACCGAGGCGGACCTGGGGCATACGCCGGGTCAGGTACAGCTGCGCGCGGACGATTCCCAGACCTGGCAGGTGCTGGCGGAGCGTCTCGCGTCTGTCGGCGAGGCCGACCATCCGGTACGGCCGCAGAGCGCCGGATGGATCACCGGCCAGGGGAGCCCGAAGGTGGCGCGTGAAGCCGACCCGGGACGCTGGGTTGCCGACTGGCCTTCGCTCCGTCTCAACCCGCGGCAGCGCCAGGCGGTGGAACAGGCCCTCGCCAGTGAGATCACCTTCCTGTGGGGACCGCCCGGAACAGGAAAGACGGATGTGGTCGCGCACATTGTGGAAGGGTGCAGCCGCCAGGGGCTCAACGTGCTCTTCCTCGCGCCGACCAAGGTCGCTGTCGATCAGGCGCTGGAACGGATCTGCGACCTGCTCTCCGGCGAGCAGGGTTTCGACACCGGTCTGGTGCAGCGGGCGGGCGGCATCGATGTCGAGTCGCTCCGGGAGCGGTACGGCACGTACGTGGACCCCGAACAAGTGGCAGTCAGGCTCTCCGCCCATCTGCAGAGCACGCTCACTCAGCTCACCTCCACCTTGACGACGGTGCGTGCGGACATCGCGCTCCACGAGCGACTGCGAAGCCTGCAGGAAGACCTGGCCACCGCCCGAACAGCGTACGGAACTGCGGGCACGACCCGACAGAAGGCCGACCAGGCATGGCGAGATGCCCAGGAGATCGCGAACACGATGGGGTCGCGCATTCGCCGCATCGGTACGCCGTCGGGCTTCTTCGCAGACCAGAAACAGGCCAAACTCGATGCGGCACTCACTCATCTTCGGACCGCCAACCAGATGACGGCCGAGGCCAGTGAGAATAGGGACGCGGCAACGACAGCACAGGACAAGGCCGCGCGGGACATCGCCCGCATCGGAGCAGGCATCACTGATCAGACCGCGAAGCTCGACGGTGTCGAGCCACTGCGAGGTCTCACCGAACGGACCGACGACCTCCAGAAGCAGATCAACGCGGCGGAGAAGGAACTGCGGCGTATCTCCGACGCGGTGCGAGCGAACTGCCGGGTACTCGGAGCCACCGTCGCGAAAGCTGCTCAGTCCCGCTCCTTGCTGGAACGCACAGATGTCGTGGTGATCGACGAGGCAGGCATGATCAATTTGCCGATGGCCTGGTACGTGGCCGGTCTGGCGGGGAAGCGCGTGGTGGTGGCAGGCGACTTCCGACAGCTGCCGGCCGTGAACAAAGCTGCTGATGACCGGGGCGCGAGCGAAGAGGACAAGGCGCACGCGCGCCGATGGTCGGCCACGGACGCCTTCCGTGCGGCTGGCCTGGTCACCACCGCTGGAACCGTGCGTCAGGACCCGAGACTCGTCGCTCTCAGTACTCAGTACCGCATGCGTGAGCCGATCTGCGCTCTCGTCAACGCCGTGGCCTACCCGGACGCACCCTTGCGTACCGGCCGGGACAACACGAGCCGCATCCCCTTCAGCCCGCTCGTCAATGCCCCGGTCATCCTGATCGACACGTCGGGGCACTGCGTTCCCGGCCCCAACCACAGGACAAATCCCGTCCATCAGGCCGCGGTTCACGAACTCGTGCGCGGTCTCCAGTACGACGAAGTACTGCCGCCGAGGAAGGCGGAGAACGTTCCGCCGGGCGGGCGAGCAACCGACCGCCTGGCAGTTATCGCTCCGTACAAGGACCAGGTCAACGGCCTCAAACGGGTCCTGACCGAGCGGCTCGGCGCCGACTACGACGGCCTGGTGGAATCTGTGCACCGGTTCCAGGGCAGCCAACGACCGGTCGTGATCCTCGACACCGTGGCCGGAGCCGGTGACTATCCCGGTCATTTCTACCGGGGAACCGGCCTGGGCTCCGAGACGTGCCGCTTGCTGAACGTCGCCCTGAGCCGGGCCCAAGACCATCTCGTCGTCCTTGCTGACGTGGCATTTCTCCGCAAGAAACTCCCGCAGCGGAGCGAGGCACGGACGATGCTCGACCACCTGGAGTCGCGAGCTCAGGCCATCTCCGTCGACCAGCTCATCCCCATCAGAAGTGCGGCCGAACTCGCGGCACTTCCGGACGAGGAGCTTATCCGGCCTGCGTTCTTCCCCGCCGAACAGGTCGATCGCGCGGTGCGCTGGGACATCGAACGTGCCAGGAAGAGCATCGACATCTATACGTTCCTGCTGGCAGCGCCCCGAGTGAAGAAATGGCTTGCGCTCCTGGCGGAGAAGGCGGCCGCCGGTGTGAGCGTGGTGATTCACACCCGGTCGCCCGAGGAACAGCGGGAGGAGTCCGTGGTTGAGCGTCACCGCGGACTGGTGGATCAACTCAGGTTGGCGGGCTGCACGGTTGAGTATCGCGAACGCATGCACGAAAAAGTGTTCATCGTGGACGAGACCGTCCTCTGGCACGGGTCGCTGAACCTGCTGGGCAACCTGGGGCCCACCGACCTCATGATGCGGTTGGAGGACGCCGAATCATGTGCGCAGGCGCGACGTGTCATGGACCAGGCACGCAGGGAAAGGCCCGTATACAGAGGCGAGGGCGGAGGGCCCCGGCACCAGGATTCGGGCAATGCGAAGAAGGGCAATCCAGAGGCGTCCGAAGGCGTCGAGGTGGGGGCCACGGTCTGGGGGCGGCTCTACCTGAACGTTTCCTACCAGGAGAAGGACGAGGCGAAGCGCCTGGTGAGAGCCAGGTTCGACGGCGACAACAGGCTTTGGTACACGGACGCGGCACAGGTGATTCCACAGGGCAAACAGGCCTGGCTGCGTCCCAAGCACTGAACTGATCGGTGCCGGGTGTGCGGAACGAGCGACGGGTGCGACTGCGGTTGCCGGACTGAGGCAGTGTCAGAGCGAGGGGCTGCGCAGGTCATGGAAGCAGAGCTGGGCCGTTCCGGAGCTACACGGCCGACTCCGAAGCGGCTCTGCAAAACCCGTTGTCAGTCCCCTTGGTTACCCTGGCAGTCGTGAATAAAGGAACCGATGTGCGAGTCTCCGATACGGGTGACGAAGGATCGAACGGAGCGGGCATCACTGATGCCGCCCTCCACGACTCGACAAGAGTCCAGTGGGTGCTTCAGCCGAGAGGCACGCCTCGCGTGCGAGGTCCGAAACACTTCGACCACTCCGTACGCAAAGGCATCCGACTCACGGACTACGAGCGTTTTCTGGGCGCTGACGCCCGAGCGCTGAAGGAGCTCTTCCCGGCAGGCCCGGCGCGGCTCTGGGGAGCTACCCCTCCCGCACCCAAGAAAAGCGAGAAAGCCACCGCAGTGGCCGGGCGCCGGGTCGGCGACGAGGTGCTGTTCTACGCGGATCGGAAGTTCGTCGCCAGGGCGAGGATTCTCGGTCTCTTCCACAACCAGGCCCTTGCGGAGGCCATTTGGGGTGTGGACGAGAAGCAGTGCACCTGGGAACACATCATGGCGCTGGGGGATGTAGTCGAGTTCGACGTACCGGCACAACCCCTTTTTGAAGGGCTCGGGCTGGGTGATGTCCTGCGCTCACTGACCCTGGTGAGCGCCGAGAACCGGGCCCGCTTCCTGCACTTGGTCGACCCGTCGGCGCCGGTAAGTCCGGGGCGGAACGCCCCGTCTCCTGGCAGAGGTACGGCACTGCGCCGGGACGACGTGTTCCATGCGCTCTCGAGCTTGAAGACCCATACCAAGGACCGGCGTCCTTCACGTCACAAGCCGATCACTCTGCTGTGGGCCATAGGGCGGCTGGCCGTGGAGCAGGACCGCATGGTCGAGTGGCAGACGTTCCACGACGAAGTGGGGCCGCTACTACGTGACTTCGGCCTCCCGGAGTCGAGGGTCACCCCTGAGTACCCGTTCTGGCACCTGCGCTCCAGTGGGCTGTGGGATGTCCAGGGGATGGAGGATCAGAACGCCACCCCAACGCCGTCCGAGCTGACCGCAGCACGTGCGAGCGCCGGCCTCCACAAGGACGCGGCCAAGGTCCTGCGCCGCTCGTTGGCGCGTGCCGATGCCGTCGGTCTGATCTGCTCCAAGTACCTCGGTGATGTCGACCGGGAGGAAGTGCTGGAGCGGGTGGGGCTCGCCGGATACGCGAGCGCCAGCGGTGAACTCCCTGACGGAGGACGTGGCGACGGGACGGTGCGCCGTCGCTCGGGCACCTCGACGCAGCTCGACAGGGATTCCCGCCTCGTCGAAAAAATCAAGGTGATGTACGAGCATGCATGCCAGGTATGCGGATCCCGGGTGGAGACCAGGTACAGCCACTACAGCGAGGCGGCCCACATCCGGGGGCTGGGGAGGCCCCACAACGGGCCCGACCAACTGTCCAACCTGCTGTGCCTCTGTCCCAATCACCACGTCGAATTCGACAGACTCGCCATCTACATCGACGAGGACTGGGCGGTGAGGCGGAACGCCACAGGAGCCGTCGACTATCAACTCAAGCGGCATGCCGACCACGTCATCGAGCAGAAGTACCTCCGCTATCACCGAGGGTTGTGCGGACGTCTCTGACCGCAGCACCTGACCGGCACGACAGCCCAGCCGGGCCGCATCAATGGCTGGGCTGCTACGTCGACGGCTCCACCACCCCGCCGACCACACCCCCCACCAGCCCTCCGCCCGGCGGCACCGACACCTGGACGTCCGGTACTGCCTACGTGGCGGGCGACCAGGTCATCTACGACACGGTGACGTACCGCTGCGTCCGGGCCCACACGGCGATGCCGGGCTGGGAGCCGCCGTACGTACCGGCCCTGTGGCAGCGGGGCTGACCCGCTGCCGGCCCCCGGGCGGTGACAGGCCCCCCGGCGCGGTCAGCGGCGGGCGGAGAGCCAGTCGTGGACGGCGAGAGCGGTTGTACGGGCGTGGTCCTCCAGTACGGTGAAGTGGTCGCCGGGCACCGTGACTTCGGCGTGCGGCAGACGCCACGCCCCGGCCGCTTCGACGCCGGGCAGACCGTCCCCGGCCCGGACGAAGAGGGTGGGGGCCGAGAGCGCCTTCGGTTCCCAGTCGGAGAAGAGGTCCAGGTACCCGGCCATCGCGGTGAGCCGGTCGGTCTCCGCCGGGGCGAACCGTGCGGCCTTGTCGAGCATGTGCACGGTCATCGGGGAGAGTGCGGGACCGTCACCGTGACGGCTGCCGCTGCCGCTCCGGCCGCCACGGGGGTTGTCGCCCGGGAAGGTGTCGACCAGGACGACGGCGGACGGGTGGACGCCCGCGTGTTCCAGGCGTTCGGCGACCGCGTGTGCCACCCATCCACCGGCCGAGCGCCCCAGCAGGGCGAACGGCTCGTCGCCCGCGGAGGCGAGTACGGCGGCGGCCTGCACCGCCACGAAGGCGTCCAGCGTGCCGGGCAGCGCCTCACCCGGCAGGAACCCCGGATTCGGCAGCACCGAAACGGGCCGCAGGCCCTGGAGGTCCCGCCCGAAGCGGATGTACTCGTGCGGGCCGGAGAGCGCGCTGAGCGCCGGGAAGCAGATCAGACGTGGCCCGACGCCGCCGGTCGCGACGGTGAGGGGGGCGGGCGGCGCGCCGAGGGCTTCGGCGCTGTCGAACACCGCACGGAACCGGGAGGCGATCGTCAGCAGCGCGATGCCTTCCCACGCCTTGCCACGGGCGCACGCCGTACGGAAGAGAGCGGACAGCGAGTCGGTGGCGGAGGTGTTGGAGGCGGCGGAGGCGGCGGAGGACGGCCGGTCCGGGGCGTCCGGTGTTTCCGGGGTGGTCCGGGACCAGCGCTCCTCCAGGTGGGCGGCGACCTCACGGGGCGTGGGGTAGTCGAAGAGGAGCGTGGCCGGCAGGGCGAGCCCCGTCACCGTCGCGAGCCGGTTGCGCAGCTCGACGGCGGCCAGCGAGTCGAGCCCCAACTCGGCCAGCGGGCGGTCCGGTTCGACTGCCGACGGGTCCGCGCCGTGGCCGAGCGCCGTGGCGGCTTCCGTGCGTACCTCCGCCAGGAGCAGTGCGCCGCGTTCGCCCGCAGGCGTGGCGGCCAGCCGTTGCCGCAGGGATTCACCTCCGGCGGGCGCGGACTCCGTGCCGGCCGCGGCGATCCGCCGGGCGGGCCCACGACCCGGCACGCGCAGCGGCGCCCCGGCCGACCCGGAGGCCTCCGGGTTCATGCGGGCTGCCACCAGGACCGCGTCCCGGCCGTCGACGGCGGCGTCGAAGAGCGCGAGGCCCTCCTCGGTCCGCAGCGGGACGAAACCGGAACGGGTCATCCGGCGCAGATCCGCGTCGCGCAGGGCAGCGGTCATACCGCCGCTCTGCTGCCACGGCCCCCAGGCGAGAGAGACAGCGGGCAGGCCGAGATCCCTGCGGTGCTGTGCCAGCGCGTCCAGGTACGCGTTCGCCGCCGCGTAGTTGCCCTGGCCGCCGGAGCCGAACACCCCGGCCACCGAGGAGAACAGCGCGAAGACGGCCAGGTCGCTGTCCCGGGTCAACTCGTGCAGGGCCAGCGCCGCGTCCACCTTCGGCCGCAGCACCCGGTCCAGACGCTCCGGGGTGAGCGCCGGGATCACCCCGTCGTCCAGCACGCCCGCGGTGTGCACCACACCGGTCAGCGGGTGCGCCTCCGGTACGTCCGCGAGGAGCGCGGCGAGCGCCGTGCGGTCGGCGACATCGCACGCCGCTACCGTCACCTCGACACCCAACTCGGCCAGCTCCGCGCGAAGTTCACCGGTGCCGGGCGTATCCGCTCCGCGCCGTCCGACGAGCAGCAGGTGACGCACGCCGTGTGCGACCGCGAGATGGCGGGCGAACGACATGCCGAGGGAGCCGGAGCCCCCGGTGATCAGGACGGTGCCCGCAGGGTTCAGCCGGGGCCTGGGCCGTGAACCTTCGTCGGCCTCCGCCATGCCGGACGCACGGACCAGCCTCGGTACGTACGCGACCCCGGCTCGCACGGCCAACTGTGGCTCCGGGCTCGCCAGGACCCGGGCCAACACCCCCGAGGAGGCCGGGTGGTCGTCGATGTCGACCAGGGCGAAGCGGCCGGGGTTCTCCGTCTGCGCCGAGCGGAGCAGTCCCCATACCGGCGCACAGGTGAGAGCAGCATCCTCCGCACCGCTGCCTCTGCCGCTGCTGGCGCAGCCGTTGACGCTGTCTGCCTCCGCTCCTGTGTGGAGAGCGCCCGAAGTGAGCACCACCAGACGGGAGTTCGCCAGTCGCTCCTCGGCGAGCCAGTCCTGCACGAGCCGCAGCGCCCATCCGGCCGTACGGTGCGCGGCCGACGCCCGGTCCTGCCCGTCCGCCTCGGTGAGCGGCGGACAGGCGACGACGACAGCCGGTGCGTCGGCGCCCGCCGAGGCGGGATCCGCGTACGCCGTCGGCCGGACGCCCGCCGGCAGGAACGCGTCGCGCAGCCACGGGCCGGGCTCGCCCAGAACACCCCACCCGGGCGGTCCGTCCGGCGCGGGGGCGGGGGAATCCGGCAGGCGCGTCCAGTCCAGGCGGAACAGGCAGTCACGAGGCGTGCCTACGCCGCTCATCTGTTCGCGGGGGAGCGGTCGCAGGACCAGTGACCGCACGGTGGCCACGGGCGCACCGGTCCCGTCGGTCAGCTCCAGCCGTGCTCCGTTCTCCGCGCCCGGCGACACCCGTACCCGCAGTCGGCGGGCACCGGACGCGTGGAGCCGGACACCGCTCCAGGCGAACGGCAGCGACACCGCCGTGCTGTCGCTGCTGCTGCCGCTGCTGCTGCCGCTGCCGCTGCCGCTGTCGCCGTCGCCCGGTGCGGATCCGTCGAGTGTCATGGCGTGCAGTGCCGCGTCCAGCAGGGCCGGATGCAGGGTGAACAGACCGGCGTTGACGTGCTCCTCCTCCGGGAGCGAGACCTCGGCGAGGATGTCGGCGCCCAGCCGCCAGGCGGCCCGCAGGCCCTGGAAAGCCGGTCCGTAGTGCAGCCCGCCGCGCGCGAACCGGTCGTAGAGTCCGACGCCGGACCGCGACCCGGACCCGGATCGGGACTCGGACCCGGACCCGGACCCGGACCCGGTCCTGGACTCGGTCCCGGATCCGTCGTCGAGCGGCAGCGGGACGGCGCCCGCAGGCGGCCACACGGACGGCGTGGCCACTGGCTCCGGCAGCTCCTGCGGGTCCTCGGACGCGAGGATCCCGGAGGCGTGGCGGCTCCACGTCCCGTCGTACGAGGTCGTGCGCGGCCGTGCGTGGAACACCACCGCCCGTCGCCCGCCCGCGTCCGGTCGCGCCACCTTCACCTGCAGTTCGACCGTCTCGTCGGCGGGCAGCGACAGCGGTGCCGTCAGGGTGAGTTCCTCCAGCACCGGGGTTCCCACCCGGTCACCTGCGTGAACCGCCATGTCGACGAACGCTGTTGCCGGCAGGAGCACGCTGTCCAGCACCGTGTGGTCGGCCAGCCAGGGCTGGTCCCGCAGGGACAGCAGGCCGTTCAGCAGCAGCCCGTCGTCGTCCGCCGTCGCCGTGGCGGACCGCAGGAACGGGTGAGGTGCGGCTTCCGGCTCCGCCGTGGCGGCGTCCGGCCGGTCGGCGTCGAGCCAGTAGCGCCCGCGCTGGAACGCGTACAGCGGCAACGCCGTACGCTGCGCCCCGCGTCCGGCGAAGACCGCGCGCCAGTCCACATCCACGCCGTGCGCGTGCAGCGCGGCCACCGTGGCGAGCAGCGCCTCGGCCTCCGGCCGGGACCCGCGCAGCGTCGGGACGACCAGGGGCGCGGGGCCGTGCGCGGGGGTGCGCGTATCGGAGAGGCAGTCGCGTGCCAGGCCCGTGAGCACGCCGTCCGGGCCGAGTTCGACGAAGTGCGTCGCGCCCTTCTCCCGCAGATACCGCACCGTGTCGGCGAAGCGGACCGGGCGGCGTACGTGGTCCACCCAGTAGCCGGGCGCGCACAGTTCCCCGTCCGTGGCGAGCCGGTCCGCCACCGCGGTCACCAGCGGAATCCCCGGCCGCGAGTAGGTGATGTCCCGCGCCACCGCGGCGAACGCGTCGAGCATGGGCTCCATGCGCGCCGAGTGGAAGGCATGGCTCACCTGAAGTCGCCTGGTCTCGCGGCCCTGTTCGCGCCAGTGCGCGAGGACGTCCAGTACCGCCGGCTCGTCACCGGAGACGACCACCGAGCGGCCGTTCACGGCCGCGATCTCCACCTCCCGCTCCCGGCCCGCCAGGAGCGCGGCGATCTCGCCCTCGTCGGCCCGTACCGCGGCCATCGCCCCACCCGCGGGCAGCGCGTCCATCAGACGGCCGCGGGCCGCCACCAGGGTGCAGGCGTCCGCCAGGGACAGCATCCCGGCGGCGTGGGCCGCCGCCACCTCGCCGACGGAGTGCCCCGCCACCAGGTCGGGGCGTACACCCCAGGACTCCAGCAGCCGGAACAGGGCCACCTCCAGGGCGAACAGCGCGGGCTGCGCGAACAGCGTCGTATCGAGCAGCCCGCCCCTCTCCGGTCCGTCCGGTCCGTCCGGTCCGTCCGGTCCGTCCGGTCCGTCCGAACTGCTTGTTCCCTCGGTGAACACCAGGTCCCGCAGCGGCTTCGGCAGGAGCGGATCCAGCAGTGCACAGGTCTCGTCGAAGGAGCGGGCGAAGACGGGATGGGCCCCGTACAGCTCCCGGCCCATGCCGAGGCGCTGACTGCCCTGGCCGGTGAAGAGGAAGACCACCTGGCCCGCCGGGCGCGGGCCGCTCGTGCTCACGCCCGGCCGGTGCCGTCCTTCGGCCACCGCGTCGAGGGAGGCGAGCAGTTCGTCGCGGTCGGCGGCCACCACCACCGCACGGTGCTCGAAGGCGGCGCGGGCCGTGGCCAGGGAGAACCCGAAGTCCAGCAGGCTCGTCCCGGGGCGCGCGGCCACATCGGCGCGCAGCCGCCGGGCCTGAGCGAGGAGGCCCGGGGCGCTCCTCGCCGACACCGGGAACGGCACCGCTGTTCCCGCTCCCTCCCGCGCGGCCGGGGAGCCGATGTCCGGGACGTCCGGGGTGCCCGGGACGTCCGGGGCGTCCGGATCACCCGAGGCAACGGAGGCACCCGGATCTGCCGCAGCGGCCCGCTCACGTACCGTCGCGGCCTGCGCAGGTACCGCAGACGCCTGGTCGAGTACCGGAGAGAACTGGTCGGGTACCGCAGGCGCCTGCTCAAGTACCAGGTGTGCGTTGGTCCCACTGATCCCGAAGGACGACACCCCTGCCCGCCGTGGCCTGCCCGTCCGGGGCCACGGCATCGGCCGGGTCAGCAGCGACAGCGTGCCCGACGACCAGTCCACCCGCGGTGTCGGCTCGTCGGCGTGCAGCGTCCGGGGCAGCACCCCGTGCGCCATCGCCTGGACCATCTTCATCACCCCGGCCATCCCCGCCGCGGCCTGCGTGTGCCCGAAGTTGGACTTGACCGACCCCAGCCACAGGGGGTTCTCCCGCGTGTCCTGCCCGTAGGCCGCGAGGAACGCCTCCGCCTCGATGACGTCACCGAGCCGGGTACCCGTGCCGTGCGCCTCCACCGCGTCGATCTCCGCGGGGGCCAGCCGCGCGTCGGCCAGGGCCTGGCGGATCACCCGTTGCTGAGCCGGTCCGTGCGGCGCCGTCAGGCCGTTGCTCGCTCCGTCCTGATTCACCGCGGAGCCGCGGACCACGGCCAGCACCCGGTAGCCCGCCCGCCGCGCCTCCGACAGCCGGGTGACCAGGAGCATTCCCGCGCCTTCGGCCCACGCGGTGCCGTCCGCCGACGCACCGAACGCCTTGCAGCGGCCGTCGGGGGCCAGCGCGCGCTGCCTGCTGAACTCGACGAAGGAGTGCGGCGCCGACATCACCGTGACGCCACCGGCCAGCGCGAGCGAGCACTCGCCCCTGCGCAGCGCCTGGACCGCCAGGTGCAGGGCCACCAACGACGACGAGCACGCCGTGTCCACGGTCATCGCGGGCCCTTCCAGGCCCAGGGCGTAGGCGATACGGCCGGACGCGACGCTGCCCGCGCTGCCGATGGCGAGATAGCCCTCCACCCGCTCCGGTGTGCGGACGAAACGGCTGGCGTAGTCGCTGTACATGAGCCCCGCGTACACACCGGTGGGCGTCCCGCGCACCGTGCCGGGATCGATCCCGGCGTGCTCGAAGGCCTCCCAGGCGACTTCGAGCAGCAGCCGGTGCTGCGGATCCATCGCCAGGGCCTCGCGGGGCGAGATACCGAAGAAGGCCGGATCGAACCGGTCCACGCCGGACAGGAAGCCGCCCTCGCGTACGTATGTCCGCCCCGTCCGCCCGGGATCCGGGTCGTACAGCCCGTCCAGGTCCCACCCCCGGTCGGCGGGGAACGGGGTGATGGCGTCGACGCCCTCGTCGACCAGCCGCCACAGATCCTCCGGGGACTCCACACCGCCCGGGAAGCGGCAGGCCATCCCGACGATCACCACCGGGTCGTCGGCCGGGTCCGCGCCCTCCGGGCGGGTGGCCGCGGCGTCCGCGGGCACGCCGGAGAGCCGTGCCCGGAGGTGAGCGGCCAGTTCCGTCGTGGTGGGGAAGTCGAAGGCGGCGGCCTCGGACAGGGGGAGCCCGGTCGCCGACGCCAGGCGGTCACGCAGCAGCGTCGACGTCAACGAGTCCAGCCCCAGGTCGCGGAACGCGGTCCCCGGCTCCACCTCGTCGACGGCGCAGCCCAGTACAGCGGCGACCTCGGTCCGTACCAGCGCGGCCAGATCCACCGAACCGGCCCCCGCCGCCGGGGAGACCCCGGCCTCCAGGAGCCGCGCGGGCCGGTCCGCGAGCGCGTACCGCTTGGCCTTCCCCGAGGCGGTGCGCGGGATCACGTCCACCTCGTACAGGGCGGCCGGGACCTTGAACGGCGACAGGTGTTCCCGGCAGGCGGCGAGGACCGCCCTCCTGTCGAGCGCGCCGGGTCTCTCCGGGACGAGATGGGCGACCGGCACCTCACCGAGCACGCCGTCCGGGCGGCCGGACACGGCGGCGTCCTTGACCCCAGGCTGCGCCAGCAGCACCGCCTCCACCTCGGAGGGGTGGATGTTCTCCCCGGCCCGGATGATCAGCTCGTCGACCCGGCCGGTGATGGTGACATCGCCCCGGGCATCGATCCGGGCCAGGTCACCCGTGCGGTACCAGCCGTCGCGCAGGACCTCGTCGGTGTCCTCGGGCCGACCGTGGTACCCGGCCATGACACCGGGCCCGCTGACCCACAACTCCCCTTCGCCCAGGGCCTCGCCGCCGTTGTCTCCGCCGAACCCGCTTCCGCCGTCGTTGCTGCCGTCGCCGATCCGCGCCCGCATGCCCGGCAGTACCTGCCCGCACGAACCGGCCGCCCGGTCGACACCCGCTGCGGTCATGGTGACGGGCCCCGCCTCGGTGCTCCCGTAGTGCTCGAGGAACGGCACCCGGCAGATCTCCTCGAACTCCCGCTGGAAACCGGGCGGTGCGGCCACGCCGCCACTGACGCAGCCACGCAGTGCGGGCGCCTTCAGCCCTTCGCCGCGTACGGCTTCCAGGAGCTTTCCGTACGTCGTCGGCACACCGGCCAGCAACGTGACCGGGGCGTCCGTCCGGCGCAGTTCACCCAGGACGTCCGTCACGGAGAACCGCGGCAGGAGCACAGCGCCGGCCCCGGTCGCGGTCACCCCGATGACGCACAGGATCTGGCCCATGGCGTGGTGGAGGGGCAGCGGCCACAGCAGGCGGTCGTCGGCGGACAGGCCGAGGACGCCGACGAAGCCGGACACCACCGACGACAGGCGGCTGCGCTGGGTGGACAGCACGCCCTTGGGGGCGCCCGTCGAACCGGAGGTGTAGAGCAGCCACGCCACCTCGTCGAGCCCGAGGTCGTCCGGAGCGGGAACGGACGGTTCGGTGGTGGCCATGGACTCGTACGGGAGCGTGCCGTCGGTGTCCGCCGCGCTGCCGCCGTCACCCGCCGCCCCGGCCTCGTCCCGTACGCCGCCGGGCGTCCCGGTGTCCTGGACGAGCACCATGGTCAACTGCGGGCGCTCAGGTAACAGCAGCCGCAGCAGGCCCAGTCCGGCCCGGTCGGTGAAGACCACCCGGGCGCCGCTGTCGTCCAGCAGATGAGCCAGTTCCGCCCCGGTGCTCCGCGCGTCCATCGGTACACCCACCGCGCCGGCCCTGGTGACCGCGAGCAGGCTCTCGACGGCTTCGACCCGGTTACCGAGAAGGACCGCCGCCCGCTCACCGTGCCGCAGACCGAGCCCGGCCAGATGCCCGGCCAGCCGCCCGGTCCGCAGCTCCAACTCCGCGTAGGTCACCCGGGAACAGGAATCCTGGAAGGCGATCGTGGAGCCGCGGAGCCGGGCATGCTCCCGGAGCAGCTCGGGCAGGGGCCGGACGGGATCTGTGCGTGGTGTCACCGGGACGAACACTTCCTCTGCACGCGGGAGTTGATGGTGCCCACCGTATGGGGCTGCGGTGCGTACGTGAGAAGTGCCGTGTGGTCAGGGGGCGGGTTTCGAGAGGGCGAGGATCACCGCGTGGGCGCCCTTGCGCATCTTCAACAGGACGCGCGGCATGGTGTGTTCCTTCCTGTACCGGGGGGTGCGGAGAAGGCCGGACGGGTGGGCGGGACGGGAGGGATGGGCGGTGCCGGGGTCGGGGTCGACCCCTCAACGCTTATTGAAAATGATAGTCGATACCGTGCGGGTGGAGCTCCACGCCTGTGCGTGCGGCGCCGTGTCGTCGCCCAAGGGGGCGATATCTGCCGGTACATGACGATCGGTCCGGTTCGGTGAAGGTGATACCGGATCTGTCCCGTGAGGCCTGTCGGGTGTCCCTGGGGGTGCTCCGGAGATATCCGGCCGCACACATGACAACAGACCCCCCGATCTGGCGTAATGCCTGATCAGAGGGCCTGTTCGGCACCTTTTGCAAGGTGCCCCCGGCAGGATTCGAACCTGCGCACCCGGCTCCGGAGGCCGATGCTCTATCCCCTGAGCTACGGGGGCGAACCGCCGCTGTGAGCGGCGACGGGTAGAACCCTACCAGCTCAGCGGGGGTGTCCATGAACAGCATTTCCGCGGGCGGGACGACCGTTGATCTCCCGCCGGTCTCGCGCCGGTCTCGCGCCGGTCTGCCACCGGTTGCCCGTGCCGGGCGGAAGTGGGCAAAACCCGGACGTGGTGGTGCCGGCGGTTCTACGCTCAGGGGTGTGTCTGGCACGTACGGCCGGGTGCTTGTTGTCGATGACAACAAGGTCATCCGCCAGTTGATCAGGGTCAACCTCGAGCTGGAGGGCTTCGAGGTCGTGACCGCGGCCGATGGTGTCGAATGTCTGGACATCGTGCACCGGGTCGCCCCCGACGTGATCACCCTGGACGTCGTCATGCCGCGCCTGGACGGGCTGAGTACCGCCGCCCGGCTGCGCTCCGACCCGCGGACGAGCCTGCTGCCGCTCGCGATCATCAGCGCGTGCACGAACCACGAGGTGGAGAACGGGCTCGCGTCCGGGGTCGACGCCTTTCTGTCCAAGCCGTTCGAGCCCGCCGAGCTGATCCAGCTCGTGGGGCAGCTGATGCGGATCCGGCGGGACGGGTCCCCGGCGCGCGGGCCGGTCGGCGCCGGTCCCCAGGGCGCATCCCGGCCTGCCGGAAGGGCCGGGAGCGCGCTCGGCTGACCGGATGGCGAAACCGGTTCGCGGAGAGCCCCCCCTTCTCCCATACGCTTGTCCTGTGACTCCCGCAGAGCTCTCCCGTACCGTCGCGCACGCCGTGCGCCGCGCGGTGGACGAGGGTGCCCTGAGCGTGGTTGTTCCCGAGCGGGTCAAGATCGAACGGCCCCGGCCCGGCGGGCGCGGGGACTACGCCACCAGCGCGGCCCTCCAACTGGCCGGTCCGGCCGGGATGCCGCCCCGGGCGGTCGCCGAGGCTCTGCGCGGGCGGATCGCCGGTACGCGCGGGATCGCGTGCGTCGAGATCACCGGCCCGGGATTCCTGAACTTCACGCTGGCGCCCGACACCTCGGACACCGTCGTACGGACCGTGCGGGAGCAGGGCCTGCGGTACGGCGGCGGCTCGCCCACCGCCTTCCGGAGCGCCGCGCCCGCAGACCCCCGCCTCGGGGCCGACGCCGGCCGCTGGGACGCCCTGGTCGGCGGTGGCGACGGACTGCTGGTCCGGCGCGGGAGCAACCCCCTCTTCCGGGTGCAGTACGCGCACGCCCGCAGCCGCGCGCTGCTGCGCAACGCCCGCGACCTCGGCTTCGCGCCCGCGTACGAGGAGCCCGCGTACGAGGAGCCCGCGTACGAGGAGCCCGCGTACGAGGAGGACGGTTTCGCGCCCGCGTACGCGCAGGACGGCGGCCCCGCGCCCACGTGCGAACAGGGCAGCGGGACGGGGACCGGAACCGCGTGCGCGACCGCGCCGCCCCCCGGCCGGTCCGCTCTCCTCGGGGCCCTGGCCGATTACCCCGCCGTGGTCGAGGCCGGGGCGCCGCACCGGCTCGCCCGGCATCTGGTGACGGTCGCCGACGCGTTCCTGGAGTTCCACATCAGCGTGCTGCCCGTCGGTGACGAGAAACCCTCGGCCGCCCACCGATCCCGGCTCGCTCTCGCCGAAGCCGCCGGGACGGTGCTGGCAGGCGGCCTGTCCCTGCTCGGCATCAGCGCACCCGAACACATCTGAAAGAGCGAAGAGATGAGCCGTTCCGCACACCCCGCCGGGCCCCGGCACGCCGACGTCTACACCGAGGGGCACTACTCGGCCCCCGCCGAGGACCTCAACTCCCTGGACGAGAAGGTGTGGTCGCGTACGGTCGGCCGCGACGCGGACGGCGTCGTCACTGTCGGCGGGATCGAAGTGACCCGGCTGGCCGAGGAGTTCGGCACCCCCGCCTACTTCCTCGACGAGGCCGACTTCCGCGCCAGGTGCCGGGCCTGGGCGGACGCCTTCGGGCGGGACGCGGACGTCTTCTACGCGGGCAAGGCGTTCCTCTCGCGCGCCGTCGTGAAGTGGCTCCAGGAAGAGGGGCTGAACCTCGACGTCTGCTCCGGTGGCGAGCTGACCACCGCGCTGGCCGCCGGGATGCCCGCCGCGCGGATCGCCTTCCACGGCAACAACAAGACCACCGAGGAGATCGAGCGGGCCGTCGACGCCGGCGTCGGACGCATCGTGCTCGACTCCTTCCAGGAGATCGTCCGCGTCGCGCACATCGCGCAGAGCCGCGGCAAGCGCCAGCGGGTACAGATCCGGGTGACGGTCGGCGTCGAGGCGCACACCCACGAGTTCATCGCCACCGCCCACGAGGACCAGAAGTTCGGGATCGCGCTCGCCGACGGGCAGGCCGCCGAGGCCGTCCGCAGGGCGCTCAAGCTCGACGGGCTCGAACTCATCGGTATCCACTCGCACATCGGGTCGCAGATCTTCGACATGGCGGGCTTCGAGGTCTCCGCACGCCGGGTGGTGCAGCTCCTCGCCGAGGTGCGCGACGAACACGGCGTCGAGCTCCCCGAGATCGACCTCGGCGGCGGCCTCGGCATCGCGTACACCTCGGAGGACGACCCGCGCGAGCCGCACGAGATCGCCAAGGCGCTCGGCGAGATCGTCACCCGGGAGTGCGAGTCGGCGGGACTGACCACGCCGCGCATCTCGGTCGAGCCGGGACGCGCCATCGTCGGACCCACCGCCTTCACGCTGTACGAGGTCGGCACCATCAAGCCGCTGGAGGGGCTGCGTACCTACGTCAGTGTCGACGGCGGCATGTCCGACAACATCCGTACGGCCCTCTACGACGCCGAGTACAGCGTCGCCCTCGTCTCCCGTACGTCGACCGCCGAGCCGATGCTCGTCCGCGTGGTCGGCAAGCACTGCGAGAGCGGCGACATCCTGGTCAAGGACGCGTTCCTGCCCGCGGACCTCGCGCCGGGTGACCTCCTCGCCGTTCCCGCCACCGGGGCGTACTGCCGTTCCATGGCGAGCAACTACAACCACGCGCTGCGCCCGCCCGTCGTCGCCGTCAGGGACGGCGAGGCCCGGGTGATCGTCCGGCGTGAGACGGAGGAAGATCTCCTGCGCCTCGATGTCGGGTAGTGAAATAGTCGTCTCACGATCCGGACGGGGGATAGAAACTCCCGTCCGGTGAGTGAGACTGGTCCACACCGTAGAAGTATGAGAAGTGAGGTCGGATGATGCGTACGCGTCCGCTGAAGGTGGCGCTGCTGGGCTGTGGAGTCGTCGGCTCAGAGGTGGCGCGCATCATGACGACGCACGCCGACGACCTCGCGGCACGCATCGGTGCCCCCGTCGAGCTCGCCGGTGTGGCGGTCCGCCGCCCCTCCAAGGTCCGTGAGGGGGTCGACCCCTCCCTCATCACCACCGATGCGATGGCCCTGGTCAAACGGGGCGACATCGACGTCGTCATCGAGGTCATCGGCGGTATCGAGCCCGCCCGCGCGCTGATCACCACCGCCTTCGAGCACGGCGCGAGCGTCGTCTCCGCCAACAAGGCGCTGCTCGCCAAGGACGGCGCCGCTCTGCACGCGGTGGCCCAGGAGCACGGCCGGGACCTCTACTACGAGGCCGCCGTCGCCGGTGCGATCCCGCTGGTGCGCCCCCTGCGCGAATCGCTCGCGGGCGACAAGGTGAACCGGGTCCTCGGCATCGTCAACGGCACCACGAACTTCATCCTCGACAAGATGGACAGCACCGGCGCCGGGTACTCCGAGGCGCTCGACGAGGCCACGGCCCTCGGGTACGCCGAGGCCGACCCCACCGCCGACGTCGAGGGCTTCGACGCCGCCGCCAAGGCCGCCATCCTCGCCGGTATCGCCTTCCACACCCGGGTGCGCCTGGACGACGTGCACCGCGAGGGCCTCACCGAGGTCACCGCCGCCGACATCGCGTCCGCCAAGCGCATGGGCTGCACCGTCAAGCTCCTCGCCATCTGCGAGCGGGCCGCCGACGGCAAGTCCGTCACGGCCCGAGTCCACCCGGCGATGATCCCGCTCAGCCACCCGCTGGCCTCCGTCCGTGAGGCGTACAACGCGGTCTTCGTCGAGGCGGAGGCGGCCGGACAGCTCATGTTCTACGGTCCCGGCGCCGGCGGCTCGCCCACCGCGTCAGCGGTCCTCGGCGACCTCGTGGCGGTCTGCCGGAACAAGCTCAACGGGGCCACCGGGCCCGGCGAATCCGCGTACACCCGGCTGCCCGTCAGCCCCATGGGCGACGTCGTCACGCGGTACCACATGAGCCTCGACGTGGCCGACAAACCGGGTGTTCTCGCCCAGGTCGCCACGGTCTTCGCCGAACAGGGCGTATCGATCGACACGGTCCGCCAGCAGAGCCGGAATTCAGGCAGCGGTGACGAGGTCGCCATCGAGCAGGGTACCGACGGGCGACGGGCGGGCGGAGGCGGCGAGGCGTCCCTCGTCGTCGTCACCCACCGCGCGCCCGACGCCGCCCTCTCCGGGACCGTCGAGGCGCTGCGCAAGCTCGACACCGTGCTCGGTGTCGCCAGCATCATGCGTGTTGAAGGGGAGTAAGGACCCATGACCACCAAGGGCACCCACCAGTGGCGCGGCATCATCGAGGAGTACCGGGACCGGCTCCCGGTCACGAGCACGACGCCCGTCGTCACGCTCCGTGAGGGCGGTACGCCGCTCGTCCCCGCGCAGGTTCTTTCCGAGCGCACGGGCTGCGAGGTGCACCTCAAGGTCGAGGGCGCCAACCCCACGGGGTCCTTCAAGGACCGCGGTATGACCATGGCGATCACCCACGCCAAGGAGCAGGGCGCGCAGGCCGTCATCTGCGCCTCCACCGGCAACACCTCGGCCTCGGCCGCCGCCTACGCCGTACGGGCCGGAATGGTCTGTGCGGTCCTGGTGCCGCAGGGCAAGATCGCCCTCGGCAAGATGGGTCAGGCGCTGGTCCACGGCGCCAGGATCCTCCAGGTCGACGGCAACTTCGACGACTGCCTCACGCTGGCCCGCTCGCTCTCCGACAACTACCCGGTGGCGCTGGTCAATTCGGTCAATCCGTCCCGTATCGAGGGGCAGAAGACCGGCGCGTTCGAGATCGTCGACGCCCTCGGTGACGCCCCGGACATCCATGTGCTGCCCGTCGGCAACGCCGGCAACATCACGGCGTACTGGAAGGGCTACGGGGAGTACGCGGCGGACGGGCCGGCCACCCGCACCCCCCGGATGTGGGGTTTCCAGGCCTCCGGCTCCGCGCCCATCGTGCGCGGCGAGATCGTCAAGGACCCGTCCACCATCGCCACGGCGATCCGGATCGGCAACCCGGCCTCCTGGCAGTTCGCCCTCGACGCCCGTGACGAGTCGGGCGGTTTCATCGACGAGGTCACCGACCGTCAGATCCTGTCGGCCTACCGGCTGTTGGCCTCCCAGGAAGGCGTCTTCGTGGAACCCGCGTCGGCCGCCTCGGTCGCGGGCCTGCTGAAGGCCGCCGAAGAGGGCAAGGTCGACCCCGGCCAGAAAATCGTCTGCACGGTCACCGGCAACGGCCTGAAGGACCCGGACTGGGCGGTCGCGGGAGCCCCGCAGCCGTTCACCGTCCCGGTGGACGCCGTGGTGGCCGCCGAGCGCCTGGGCCTCGTCCAGTAGCGCTCCGGTGCTTGCGCCCGGAGTGCCCGGACCTCGTGCCGTAGCGCTCCGGGGCTCGTGCCCCGGGCTCTCACAGGCTCATCTCCGGTCTCTCTCCGGCCCTTTCGGAACCGAGAGCGCATAGGAGGCATACGACACGCATCGTGCGCCTCCTGTGCGCCCTATGTCGCGACAGAACCTTCCTTCGATAAGCTGTACTCAACCCACCCCGCCGCAATGTGCCGCGGTGTTGTTGTCGTGATGCCCGCAGTGCTCGTAGGGTCGTCCGGCCAGGGGCCGCCGGGGGAGCGTTCTCCCGGGAAACACAGCCGAATTCACCGTAAAAACCTCGCGGTCGACAGCAGAGCCGCGGTCTCACAAGGAGAGTCGTCAGAGCGATGGCCGGTCCCGCGTTCCGTGCCGCCGCCGTCCGGGTGCGCACCCCCGCCACCAGCGCCAACCTCGGGCCGGGCTTCGACGCCTTCGGCCTGTCGCTGGGGCTGTACGACGACGTGGTCGTCCGGGTCGCCGACACCGGGCTGCACGTCGACATCGCGGGTGAGGGCGCCGAGACGCTCCCGCGCGACGAGAACCACCTGCTCGTACGCTCCCTGCGTACGGCCTTCGACCTGCTCGGCGGGCAGCCGCGCGGCCTGGAGGTCGTCTGCGCCAACCGCATCCCGCACGGCCGCGGCCTCGGCTCCTCGTCCGCCGCCATCTGCGCGGGCATCGTCGCCGCCCGCGCCGTGACCATAGGCGGGGCCGAGAAGCTCGACGACGAGGCCCTGCTCGAACTGGCCACCGAGATCGAGGGCCACCCCGACAACGTGGCCGCCTGCCTGCTCGGCGGCTTCACCCTCGCCTGGACCGACGGGGGAGCGGCGCGGGCCATCAGGATGGATCCTGCGGATTCCATCGTTCCGGTGGTTTTCGTCCCCAGCAGGCCGGTGCTCACCGAGACCGCGCGGGGCCTCCTCCCGCGGGCCGTCCCCCATGTGGACGCGGCTGCCAACGCGGGTCGCGCGGCTCTGCTCGTGGAGGCGCTGACCAGGCGCCCCGAGCTGCTGTTCGCGGCGACCGAGGACCGACTGCACCAGGAGTACCGTGCTCCGGCGATGCCCGAGAGCGTGGCCCTGGTCAACCGACTGCGGGCGGACGGCGTCCCCGCGGTCATCTCCGGCGCGGGCCCCACGGTGCTCGCGCTGGTCGAGAACGGTGCGGCCGAAAAGGTCGCACGGCTGGCGGGCGAAGGGTGGGCGGCCAACCGGCTGCCGCTCGACGCCTCGGGTGCGAGCGTTCTACCGCTGGGTACGTAGGAGCGCCCGGTTGCCGGTGAACGAGAGGGGGAATATTTGTTGGATCCGGTAGTGTTAACCTCAAGTCTGCACTCGACGCCTTTGTGGCGCGGTGCTCAGTGTCCCCATCAGGGACCGCCTTTTCCTCCGGGAGCCTCCCCAACTGCCTGAGCAGCCTGCCTGAGCAGTTTCGAGCACGCTCCGGAACCGGCCTCTGCCGGACCCCAAGCACGTCTTGCCCTCCGCCGTACCCCGGCGGACCACCGCCCCGGCGTCGGTTCGCGATCAGTCAAGATCCAGAACCGCAGTCGGACAGCACAACCGGTCGCCGAGCCAGACAGGCCGACGCCCGCTCCAGGGAAGGACCCTTCGTGAGCGACACCACCGATCTGATGGGCGTGACTGCCGACAACAATGTCGACGCCGCGTCCGCCGCCGGTGCTGCTACCGGCAGCACCGCACGGCGCCGCCGCTCCGGCACCGGCCTCGACGGCATGGTCCTGGCCGAGCTGCAGCAGGTCGCGTCCGGCCTCGGTATCAAAGGCACCGCACGGATGCGCAAGAGCCAGCTGATCGAGGTCATCAAGGAGGCGCAGGCCGGTTCGTCCGCGCCCAAGAGCGCCCAGGCCGCCAAGCCCGCCAAGAGCGCGGACAGCGCGTCGACGGCCGAGACCAAGCCGAAGCGCCGTGCCACCTCCAAGTCCCGTACGGGTGACGAGTCCGCGGCGGCCGAGAAGTCCGCGGCCCAGCAGCAGATCGACATCCCCGGTCAGCCTGCCAGCGACGACCAGCCGGCCGGCGAGCGCCGTCGCCGTCGGGCCACCGCCCAGGCGGGCAGCCCCGAGACCACGACGTCCGCCGCCGAGGCCAAGGCCCCGAAGACGGACGCCACCGCGGAGACGCACTCCGCCGGCACCGACGTGAAGACCGAGGCTCCGGCCGAGGCCGCCACCGACAGCGCCGAAGGCCGTCGTGACCGTGGCCAGCGCGGTGACCGCCGGGAGCGCGGCGACCGCCAGGACCGCGGGGACCGACAGGAGCGCGGCGACCGCGGTGACCGTCAGGAGCGCGGTGAGCGCGGCAGCCAGCGCGACCGCCGCGACCGCGGTGGCAAGGGCGACGACCAGCAGGGCAGCCAGCGCCAGCAGCGCCAGGGCAACCAGAGCAGCGGCCCGCGCGCCGACGAGAACGACGACGACTTCGACGGAGGCCGCCGTGGTCGCCGTGGCCGCTACCGTGACCGCCGCGGCCGTCGTGGCGAGCGCCAGGAGTTCGGTGACGCGCCCCAGGTCGCCGACGACGACGTCCTGATCCCCGTCGCGGGCATCCTGGACATCCTGGACAACTACGCGTTCATCCGGACCTCCGGCTACCTGCCGGGCCCGAACGACGTGTACGTCTCGCTCGCCCAGGTCCGTAAGAACGGCCTGCGCAAGGGTGACCACGTCACCGGCGCCGTCCGCCAGCCCAAGGACGGCGAGCGCCGCGAGAAGTTCAACGCGCTCGTCCGCCTCGACTCGGCGAACGGCATGGCGGCCGAATCCGGCCGCGGGCGCCCGGAGTTCCAGAAGCTGACTCCGCTGTACCCGCAGGACCGGCTCCGCCTGGAGACCGACCCGGGTGTGCTGACGACCCGGATCATCGACCTCGTCGCGCCGATCGGCAAGGGCCAGCGCGGTCTGATCGTGGCCCCGCCGAAGACCGGTAAGACCATGATCATGCAGGCCATCGCCAACGCGATCACGGTCAACAACCCCGAGTGCCACCTGATGGTCGTCCTCGTCGACGAGCGTCCGGAAGAGGTCACCGACATGCAGCGGTCGGTGAAGGGCGAGGTCATCTCCTCGACCTTCGACCGTCCGGCCGAGGACCACACCACCGTCGCCGAGCTGGCCATCGAGCGCGCCAAGCGCCTCGTGGAGCTGGGTCACGACGTGGTCGTGCTGCTCGACTCGATCACCCGCCTGGGCCGTGCGTACAACCTGGCGGCCCCGGCCTCCGGGCGCATCCTCTCCGGTGGTGTCGACTCGACCGCCCTCTACCCGCCGAAGCGCTTCTTCGGTGCCGCGCGGAACATCGAGGACGGCGGCTCGCTGACCATCCTCGCCACCGCGCTGGTCGAGACCGGCTCGCGCATGGACGAGGTGATCTTCGAGGAGTTCAAGGGCACCGGCAACATGGAGCTCAAGCTCGACCGGAAGCTCGCCGACAAGCGCATCTTCCCCGCGGTGGACGTCGACCCGTCCGGTACGCGTAAGGAAGAGATCCTCCTGAACGCGGAGGAGCTCGCCATCGTCTGGAAGCTGCGCCGGGTGCTCCACGCGCTCGACTCGCAGCAGGCGATCGAGCTGCTGCTCGACAAGATGAAGAAGACCAAGTCGAACGCCGAGTTCCTGATGCAGATCGCGAAGACCACGCCCGGGAGCGGCAACGACTGACGTTCCGTCACGGATTGTCAACTGGCCCGCCCCGTCACGGAAGTGACGGGGCGGGCCAGTTGTGTGTGGGAGTGGTGTCCGGCTTTCACACCCCTTTTCCGTTCCCCCGCCGCGTCTCCGGCACCGCTCCGCCGCCCCGTCGGGCCGCATCGGCGGCCTCCGAGACGTTCGCCACAGCCCGCGCACCGGGGCCGGTCGTCCCGGGTTCGCCCCGTACTGCCGAAAACCCCAGGTGAGGGCCGCTTTGCGGCAGTTGCCCGACTACGCCCTGTCACTTCCGCGCACGCTGAGGTCACAGGGTGTTGTGCAACGCTTTCGCGAGATACGTCGTCTCCCAAGTGATGACACACCGTTGCCTGAACTTCGGGGCAGGGGGTAGCGCGACCACCGAGAAGCTGGAGGGGACATGGGCGAGTCACAGAAGGCGGGCCGAATACGGGGCAGCGGCAAACGCCGCAGGAGGGCATCCACCCGGCGCAGGACGCTGACCATCACGGCATGGGTGGCCGCCGGAGTCGTCGTACTCGGCGGCGGCGGACTGGGCTTCCTCTACTTCAAGCTCGACGGCAACCTCAAGAGCGTCGACATCAACGCCCAGCTCGGCACCGACCGCCCCGCCAAGGTCGACAACGGCTCCATGGACATCCTGGTGCTCGGCTCCGACTCCCGCGCGGGGGCGAACTCCAAGTACGGCAAGGACGAGGGCGGCGCCCGCTCGGACACCGCGATGGTCGTCCACGTCTACCAGGGCCACAAGAAGGCCAGTGTCGTGTCGATCCCCCGCGACACCCTCGTGGACCGGCCCGACTGCACCGACTCCAAGGGCGGCACGGTCGCGGGCGCGCAGCACGCCATGTTCAACACGGCGTACGAGAGCGGGGGTCCGGCCTGCGCGGTGAAGACCGTCGAGAAGATGTCCGGGATCCGGATGGACCACTATCTGGAGGTCGACTTCTCCGGCTTCCAGAAGCTCATCGACGACCTGGGCGGTGTGCCCGTCACCACCACCAAGGCGATCAACGACGACAAGAGCCACCTGCACCTCGCGGCGGGCACCCACACGCTCAACGGCGAGGACGCGCTCGGCCTCGTACGCACCAGGCACGGCGTCGGCGACGGCAGCGACCTCGGCCGCATACAGCTCCAGCAGGCCTTCATCAAGGCGCTGATCAACCAGATCAAGCACGTCGGGGTATTCACCAGCCCCACGAAGCTCTACAACCTCGCGGACACCGCCACCAAGACGGTCACCACCGACTCCGACATCAACTCCGTCAAGAGTCTGGTGAGCTTCGCGAACGGGCTCAAGGGCATCGGCGCGGGCGACATGAAGATGGTCACGATGCCCGTCGAGTACGACCCGGCGGATCCCAACCGGGTGATCCCGCTGGAGGCGAAGGCGCAGCAGGTGTGGACCGCGCTGAAGCAGGACCGGCCCATTCCGGCCGCCGCGACCAAGGGCTCCGCGGGCGACCAGGGCGAGGCGGGCAAGGTCGTGACCAGCTCGTAGAGGCCCACCCCGGAATAGATCCGGCCCGCCCGGGGTTGGCCAACTGTCCGGAATTTTGAAGGACGGGCCAGTCCTGGCAGACTGGTACGTCGGCCCCGGTTCACGTTCGGACAATTCCGTCCGCACGACCCGGCGCCCTCCCGAAACTAGGAGCCACCTTGAAGCGCGACATCCACCCCGAGTACCACGAGACCCAGGTCAGCTGCACCTGCGGTGCCTCGTTCACCACCCACAGCACCCTCGCCGAAGGCACCATCCGTGCCGAGGTCTGCTCCGAGTGCCACCCGTTCTACACGGGCAAGCAGAAGATCCTCGACACCGGTGGCCGTGTGGCCCGCTTCGAGGCCCGCTTCGGCAAGAAGGCCGCCGGCTCCGACGCCAAGTAGCGAGCCACTGCGCCGGTCCTCGGTCGCTCCTTCGCGGAGCGACCGGACCGGCGCTTTTGCCGTCCGGAGCAGCCGCAGCCCTTTTTGACGTACGAAAGCAGGAAACCCCCGATGTTCGAGGCGGTCGAGGAACTGATCGGCGAGCACGCCGGTCTTGAGGAACAGCTCGCCGACCCGTCGGTCCACGCCGACCAGGCCAACGCGCGCAGGCTCAACAAGCGCTACGCCGAGCTGACCCCGATCGTCGCCACGTACCGTTCCTGGAAGCAGACCGGGGACGACATCGAGACGGCCCGTGAACTGTCCTACGACGACCCGGAGTTCGCCGCCGAGGTCAAGGTGCTGGACAAGCAGCGCGAGGCGCTCACCGAGAAGCTCCGGCTGCTCCTGGTGCCGCGCGACCCCAGCGACGACAAGGACGTTCTCCTGGAGGTCAAGGCGGGCGCGGGCGGCGACGAGTCGGCCCTGTTCGCCGGTGACCTGCTGCGGATGTACCTGCGCTACGCCGAGCGGGCCGGCTGGAAGACCGAGATCATCGACGCCACCGAGTCCGAACTGGGCGGCTACAAGGACGTCCAGGTCGCGGTGAAGACCAAGGGCGGCAACGGCGCGACCGAGCCCGGCCAGGGCGTCTGGGCGCGGCTGAAGTACGAGGGCGGCGTGCACCGCGTGCAGCGGGTGCCCTCCACCGAGTCGCAGGGCCGCATCCACACCTCGGCGGCCGGGGTGCTCGTCACCCCCGAGGCCGAGGAGGTCGAGGTCGAGGTCCACCCCAACGACCTCCGCATCGACGTGTACCGCTCGTCAGGGCCCGGCGGACAGTCGGTCAACACCACGGACTCCGCGGTCCGCATCACGCACCTGCCGACCGGCGTCGTCGCCTCCTGCCAGAACGAGAAGAGCCAGCTCCAGAACAAGGAGCAGGCGATGCGTATCCTGCGTTCCAGGCTGCTCGCCGCGGCCCAGGAGGCCGCCGAACGGGAAGCCTCCGACGTACGGCGCAGCCAGGTCCGCACCGTCGACAGGTCCGAGAAGATCCGGACGTACAACTTCCCGGAAAACCGGATCTCCGACCACCGTGTCGGCTTCAAGGCGTACAACTTGGACCAGGTGCTCGACGGCGACCTGGACGCAGTGATCCAGGCGTGCGTGGACGCGGACTCCGCGGCCAAGCTCGCCGCCGCCCAGTAGTAGCCGGCCCGTACTGGAGAACCGCATGAACCTGCTGCTTGCCGAGGTGGCCCAGGCCACCCAGCGGCTGGCCGACGCCGGCGTGCCCTCCCCGCGCTTCGACGCCGAGGAGCTCGCCGCCTTCGTGCACGGCGTCAAGCGGGGCGAGCTCCACCACGTCAAGGACGAGGACTTCGACGCCCGCTACTGGGAGACCATCGCCCGCCGTGAGGCCCGGGAACCGCTCCAGCACATCACCGGCCGCGCCTTCTTCCGTTACCTGGAACTCCAGGTCGGGCCCGGTGTCTTCGTGCCCCGGCCGGAGACCGAGTCGGTCGTCGGGTGGGCCATAGACGCGGTGCGCGCCATGGACGTGGTCGAACCGCTGATCGTCGACCTGTGCACGGGCTCCGGAGCCATCGCGCTGGCCATGGCCCAGGAGGTGCCCCGCTCCCGGGTGCACGCCGTGGAACTGTCCGACGACGCGCTGCACTGGACCCGGAAGAACGCCGAGGGGTCCAGGGTCACCGTCCACCAGGGCGACGCCCTGAGCGCGCTCCCCGAGCTCGACGGCCAGGTGGACCTGGTCATCTCCAACCCGCCGTACATCCCGCTCACCGAGTGGGAGTACGTCGCCCCCGAGGCCCGTGACCACGACCCGGAGATGGCTCTCTTCTCCGGCGAGGACGGCCTCGACACGATCCGCGGAATCGAGCGCACCGCCCACCGTCTCCTCGTGCCCGGCGGCGTCGTCGTCATCGAGCACGCCGACACCCAGGGCGGCCAGGTCCCGTGGATCTTCACCGAGGAGCGGGGCTGGGCCGACGCGGCCGACCACCCCGACCTGAACAACCGGCCCCGTTTCGCGACAGCCCGCAAGGCCCTGCCGTGACGGCCGCCGGGTCAGTTCCACAGCAGATTTTTCAGGCTTTGCACGAGGAGGCTCGCTAAATGGCACGGCGATACGACACCAACGACGCGACCGACCGCACCACAGGTCTGCGTGAAGCAGCGTCCGCCGTCCGCCGGGGCGAGCTCGTCGTACTCCCGACGGACACCGTGTACGGCATCGGGGCGGACGCCTTCAGCTCCGAGGGCGTGGTGGACCTGCTGGACGCCAAGGGGCGCGGGCGCAACATGCCCACCCCTGTCCTCATCGGCTCCCCGAACACCCTGCACGGGCTCGTCACGGACTTCTCCGAGCAGGCCTGGGAGCTCGTCGACGCCTTCTGGCCGGGCGCGCTCACGCTCGTCGCCAAGCACCAGCCGTCCCTCCAGTGGGACCTGGGCGACACTCGGGGCACCGTGGCCGTACGGATGCCGCTGCACCCGGTCGCCATCGAACTGCTCACGGAGGTCGGCCCGATGGCCGTCTCCAGCGCCAACCTCACCGGCCACCCGGCGCCGGAGGACTGCGACGCGGCCCAGGAGATGCTCGGAGACTCGGTCTCCGTGTACCTGGACGGCGGCCCGACCCCCGGCAACATCCCCTCGTCGATCGTCGACGTCACCGGCAGGATCCCGGTCCTGCTGCGCGCGGGCGCACTCTCCGCCGAGGAGCTCCGCAAGGTGGTACCTGACCTTGAGGTGGCCAATTGACAGCCCCTGAGGGGCGTGGCATAGGCGCGGTCGCCCCCGGCGGCACGTTCAGGATCCTCCACGTCAGCACCGGCAACGTCTGCCGCTCGCCGATCACCGAGCGGCTGACCCGCCATGCCCTGGCCGACCGGCTGGGCGCCCGGCTGACCGGCGGCCTGATCGTGGAGAGCGCGGGCACCTGGGGCCACGAGGGGGCCCCGATGGAGGCCAACGCGGCGACCGTCCTGTCGGACTACGGCGCGGACGCCGACGGCTTCCTCGGCCGCGAGCTGCTCGACGACCACGTGATCCGCGCCGACCTGGTGCTCACCGCGACCCGTGACCACCGGGCCCAGGTCATCTCGATGGGCCACTCGGCGGGGCTGCGCACCTTCACCCTGAAGGAGTTCACCCGTCTCGTCCGGGCCATAGACCCGGCGACGCTGCCGGACCCGCTCGACGAGGGCGTGGTGGAGCGCGCGCGGGCCCTGGTGCGGGCCGCCGCGGCGCTGCGCGGGTGGCTGCTCGCGCCGACGGTCGAGGCGGACGAGGTCAACGATCCGTACGGGGCGCCGATCACCTTCTTCCGGTCGATCGGTGACGAGATCAACCAGGCGCTGGATCCGGTGGTGACCGCGCTGACGGGTGTGGCCGCGACCCACTGACCCCGCGGTGCGGCCCGTCGGGTCCGCCCGCGCACGCCCGGACGAGCCGGACCCCGTCCGGCGGGCGCCCCGGTACGGCCCGGCCTACATTGGGTGGGACGCCGAGGAGCCCCAAGATGCCGGTCACCGCCACAGCCCGCCACTCCGCCGGTTTCGACGCCCTGCGCGCGCAGGACCCGGAGATGGCCGACGTCATCAGCGGCGAGACCGAGCGGCAGACCGGCTCGCTCCAGCTGATCGCCGCGGAGAACTTCAGTTCACCCGCCGTCCTCGCGGCTCTCGGCTCCGCGCTGTCCAACAAGTACGCGGAGGGCTATCCGGGCGCCCGCCACCACGGCGGCTGCGAAATGGTCGACATCGCCGAGCGGATCGCCTGTGAGCGGGCCACAGCGCTCTTCGGAGCCGAACACGCGAACGTACAGCCGCACTCCGGGTCCTCGGCCGTCCTGGCGGCGTACGCGGCCCTTCTGCGCCCCGGTGACACGGTCCTCGCCATGGGTCTGGCGCACGGCGGGCACCTCACGCACGGTTCGCCCGCCAATTTCTCCGGCCGCTGGTTCGACTTCGTCGGGTACGGGGTGGACGCCGAGAGCGGACTGATCGACTACGACCAGGTGCGGGCCCTCGCCGAGCAGCACCGGCCGCGGGCCATCGTCTGCGGGTCCATCTCGTATCCGCGCCACCCCGACTACGCGGCGTTCCGCGCCATCGCCGACGAGGCGGGCGCCTATCTGATCGCGGACGCGGCCCACCCGATGGGCCTGATCGCCGGGGGAGCGGCGCCCAGTCCCGTTCCGTACGCCGATGTCGTCTGCGCCACCACCCACAAGGTGCTGCGCGGTCCGCGCGGCGGGATGATCCTCTGCGGCCCGGACCTGGCCGACCGGATCGACCGGGCCGTCTTCCCGTTCACCCAGGGCGGCGCGCAGATGCACACGATCGCGGCCAAGGCCGTGGCCTTCGGCGAGGCAGCGACGCCGGCCTTCGCCTCCTACGCCCACCAGGTGGTGGCGAACGCGCGCGTGCTCGCGGCCGGACTCGCGGCGGAGGGCTTCGCGGTCACCACCGGCGGG
Organism: Streptomyces sp. A 4/2; assembly: GCF_940670765.1. Taxonomy (GTDB): domain Bacteria; phylum Actinomycetota; class Actinomycetes; order Streptomycetales; family Streptomycetaceae; genus Streptomyces. The sequence continues at coordinate 249,424 of NZ_CALNVW010000002.1, read as the reverse complement.
ACCGACACCCACCTGATCACGGCGGATCCGGCCCCGCTCGGCATCGGCGGGCAGCAGGCCCGCAGCCTCCTGGCAGCCGCGGGCCTGGTCCTGGACACCTGCGCACTGCCTTACGGTGATGGGCGGGGCATCCGGCTGGGCACCGCCGCCGTCACCACGCAGGGCATGGGGGCGCCGGAGATGGCCGACATCGCGGCGCTGTTCATGAAGGCGTTGCGCGAAGAGCAGGGAACCCGTGAAGAAGTCCGAGAACTGGCCAGGAGGTTTCCGTCGAATTCGGGATAGACAGGCACCCGTGCAACCATCGTTGGTACCCGTGTGTCCTTAACCCTATGCATGCCGAAGCTAAGGTGTGGGGCTGAGATGGCTAGCGATATCTGTGGGGCAGCCCGTGCGTGAATACCTGCTGACGCTCTGCGTCACGGCCGCGGTGACGTATCTCCTGACCGGGCCGGTGCGGAAGTTCGCCATCATGGCCGGGGCGATGCCGGAGATCCGTGCCCGTGACGTGCACCGGGAACCGACGCCGCGGCTCGGCGGCATCGCCATGTTCGGCGGTCTGTGCGCGGGTCTGCTCGTCGCGGACCATCTGACGAACCTCAGCAGCGTCTTCACCTTGTCGAACGAACCACGCGCGCTGCTCTCCGGCGCGGGCCTGATCTGGCTCATCGGCGTCCTGGACGACAAGTTCGAGATCGACGCCCTGATCAAGCTCGGCGGCCAGATGATCGCCGCGGGTGTCATGGTGATGCAGGGCCTGACGATCCTGTGGCTGCCGATTCCCGGCGTCGGAACGGTCGGGCTGACCTCCTGGCAGGGCACGCTGCTGACCGTCGCGCTCGTGGTCATCACCATCAACGCGGTGAACTTCGTGGACGGCCTGGACGGCCTGGCCGCCGGCATGGTCTGCATCGCCGCCGCCGCCTTCTTCATGTACACGTACCGGATCTGGTACGGGTACGGGATCGAGGCCGCCGCCCCGGCGACCCTCTTCGCCGCCGTGCTGATGGGGATGTGCCTGGGCTTCCTGCCGCACAACATGCACCCCGCCCGGATCTTCATGGGCGACTCGGGCTCGATGATGATCGGGCTGGTGCTGGCCGCCGGCGCGATCTCGGTGACCGGTCAGGTCGACCCGGACGCGATGAGCCTGAACCTCGGCGGAGGGCGCGAGGCGACCCATGCGATGCTCCCGGTCTTCATCCCGCTGCTGATGCCCCTGACGATCATCGCGGTGCCGTTCGCCGACCTGGTGATGGCGATCGTCCGGCGTACCTGGAACGGCCAGTCGCCGTTCGCCGCCGACCGCGGTCACCTGCACCACCGGCTCCTGGAGATCGGCCACTCGCACAGCAGGGCAGTGCTGATCATGTACTTCTGGTCGGCCCTGTTCGCCTTCGGCGCCGTCGCCTACTCGGTGCGTTCCGCGTCCACCTGGATCCTGCTGGTGATCGTGGGACTGAGCGCGGTGGGCCTGGTGTTGCTCCTGCTGCCCCGCTTCACGCCGCGCGCTCCGCAGTGGGCCCAGCGCTTCGTACCGCCGCGTTACCGGCTACGACGGCTGCGTCAGGGTGCGGCCGAACCGGAGACCGCGCACGCCGAACTCTCGCAGGATTCGGGCATTTCGGGCGGAATTGACGATGCCGACGGATTCGCCGACGGGGTCGGAAGTGCGCCCGTTCCGGCAGGCGTCAACGGGGCGACAGCAATTGGCCACCGTGTGCATCTTCCCGATCGCAGTGAAGCCAGGACCTGACGCCGAGGCGCGTTGAGCATTTCGCTCAACAGGCGCCAATACCAGGCAAAGTGGCGATCGTGTTGCACAGGCGCGCGGAGTCACTCTCATGTGTGACGGGCAGCACACTCCCATGGTAAAGACCTCATCAAATAGTTTGTGATACCGTTCACGAAACCCGGCGACGAAGCCGAAGGGCCGTAGTGCGACGGTCCTTTGGCCCGAGATCCACTCTCGGACCCGGGCCTACGCTCGTCCATGACGACACCCTGCCCCCACCCGAAGCGGAGCTGCCGCCATGCCGTCCAATGACGCCCGAACACTCCTCCAGACCGCCGTACCCACCGCTGCCGCCGGCGTCATCGCCGCGGTCGTCAGCGGCGTGGTCGCGGGCGGTAAGGGGGCGATCGGTGCGCTCGTTGCGACGGTGATCGTGATGCTCTTCATGGGGATCGGACTCGTCGTCCTGAATCGCACCGCGAAGTCCCTGCCGCATCTGTTCCAGGCGATGGGGCTGATGCTCTACACCGCACAGCTGTTGCTGCTCTTCATCTTTGTCGCGGTGTTCAAGAACACCACGTTGTTCAACCCGAAGTCATTTGCCATCACGCTGGTTGTCGCCACCGTTGTCTGGATCGCTGCCCAGGCGCGCGCGCATATGAAGGCCAAGATCCTCTACGTCGAACCGGACTCCACGGACGGGCACAAGCCCGAAAAGACGGGGTCCTCGAAGTGAAGGGTAGGGGCGGGATAAGCGGGCGTTGTGGATCCTGCTATCGTCCGGTTCCAACTGCGGCACTGCGCTCGCGGGCATCCGAGCTGACGCCTGCACCATCGCGAGGCTCACAACCAGCCTGCCGCCCCCACATCCGTAACACCAGTCCAGTGCCGAACCGCGGCTGTGCGCCGCGCCGACACAACGAGGTTGCCGTACCTATGCGCCATGTTGAAGGAGCCCGCGGTGAGTGCTGACCCGACGCAGGTGCTCGCCTTCGAGACCGACTGCCACATCTTTGACGGTTGTGGATTCCCGGCTCCCGGCCTGCACTCGTTCCTGTTCAAGCCCATCTGGGGCGACGGGGACAGCAACTTGTACTTCAACAAGACGATGCTGTTGGCGCTGATCGGCACGCTCGTCATCGTTGCCTTCTTCTGGGCCGCCTTCCGTAAGCCGAAGGTGGTTCCCGGGAAGCTGCAGATGGTGGCCGAGGCGGGCTACGACTTCGTGCGCCGCGGAATCGTGTACGAGACCATCGGCAAGCGCGAGGGCGAGAAGTACGTTCCGCTGATCGTCTCGCTGTTCTTCTTCGTCTGGGTGATGAACCTCTGGTCGATCATCCCGCTCGCGCAGTTCCCCGTGACGGCGATCATCTCGTACCCGGCCGCGCTCGCCGCGATCGTCTACGTGCTGTGGGTCAGCCTGACGTTCAAGAGGCACGGATTTGTCGGCGCCTTCAAGAACTTCACCGGCTACGACAAGAGCCTCGGCGGAGTTCTGCCGCTGTCGATGACCATCGAGCTGTTCTCGAACCTGCTCGTCCGGCCGTTCACGCACGCGGTCCGACTGTTCGCCAACATGTTCGCGGGCCACACGCTGCTGCTCCTGTTCACCATTGCCAGCTGGTACCTGCTGAACGGGATCGGCATCGCCTACGCAGGCGTGTCGTTCGTGATGACCATCGTGATGACGGCTTTCGAGCTCTTCATCCAAGCTGTCCAGGCCTATGTGTTCGTCCTGCTGACCTGCAGCTACATCCAGGGCGCTCTTGCCGAGCAGCACTGAGTACCCCACCTCCATGAATCATCCGGTGGCCATCCCCCACCGGTCCATGAAAGAGAAGGAAGAACCGGCATGTCTGTTCTCCAGACCCTCGCCGCTGGCGTCGAAATCAAGGGCAACCTCGGCTCCATCGGTTACGGCCTTGCAGCCATCGGCCCCGGCGTCGGCGTCGGCATCATCTTCGGTAACGGTACTCAGGCCCTCGCCCGTCAGCCCGAGGCTGCCGGCCTGATCCGCCAGAACCAGATCCTCGGCTTCGCCTTCTGTGAGGCGCTCGCCCTGATCGGTCTGGTCATGCCGTTCGTCTACCCGAGCGCCTGACCTCGGCACGAACAGCCCATTAGACGGAAGGCACTGACGTGAACCCTCTGGTTCAGCTCGCGGCGGAGACGGAAAACCCGCTCATTCCGCCGATCCCTGAGCTCATCATCGGCTTCATCGCCTTTGTCATCGTCTTCGGTTTCCTCGCCAAGAAGCTCCTCCCGAACATCAACAAGGTTCTGGACGAGCGCCGCGAGGCCATCGAAGGCGGTATGGAAAAGGCCGATGCCGCCAAGCTCGAAGCCGAGAGCGTGCTTGAGCAGTACAAGGCTCAGCTCGCCGAGGCCCGGCACGAAGCCGCGCGGCTGCGCCAGGAGGCGCAGGAGCAGGGTGCCGCACTCATCGTTGAGATGCGTGCGGAGGGCCAGCGTCAGCGTGAGGACATCATCGCTGCCGGTCACGCCCAGCTCGCGGCCGACCGCAAGCAGGCCGCGCAGTCGCTGCGTCAGGACGTGGGCAAGCTCGCCACCGACCTGGCCGGCAAGCTCGTCGGCGAGTCCCTCGAGGACCACGCCCGGCAGAGCCGCACGATCGACCGGTTCCTCGACGGCCTCGACGAGGCTGCTTCGAAGGCCGAGGCGGCTCGATGAACGGCGCGAGCCGCGAGGCGCTGGCCGCAGCACGTGAGCGTCTCGACGCGCTGACGGACAACACGTCCGTCGACGCGGCGAAGCTCGCCGCCGAGCTGGCTGCCGTCACCGCGCTGCTCGACCGCGAGGTCTCGCTGCGCCGGGTCCTGACCGACCCGTCACAGCCCGCCGAGGCCAAGGCCCAGCTGGCCGGACGGCTGCTGAGCGGTCAGGTGGGCGGCGAGACCGCGGACCTGGTGGCCGGCCTGGTCCGTTCCCGCTGGTCCTCCTCGCGTGACCTGGTCGACACGGTCGAGGAACTCTCGGCCACCGCCGACCTCACCGCGGCTCAGCGGGCGGGCACGCTGGACGGTGTGGAGGACGAGCTGTTCCGGTTCGGCCGGATCGTCGCCTCGAACACCGGACTGCGCGCCGCACTCACCGACCGTACGGCCTCCACCGCCGCCAAGAGCGAGCTGCTCCGCAGCCTGCTCGGGGGCAAGGCCGACGCGGTCACCGAGCGACTGGTCGTGCGCCTGGTGTCCCAGCCGCGCGGACGTAGCCTGGAAGCGGGACTGGAGTCCCTCTCCCAGCTCGCCGCGGAGCGCAGGGACCGCATGGTCGCCGTCATCACCTCGGCGGTGCCGCTCAGCGACGGTCAGAAGCAGCGCCTCGGCGATGTACTGGCCAGGCTGTACGGCCGCAGCATGCACCTCAACCTCGACGTGGACCCCGCGGTCCTCGGCGGAATCCAGGTGCTGGTCGGCGGTGAAGTCATCAACGGCTCCATCGCGGACCGCCTCGACGAAGCGACACGGCGGATGGCCGGCTGAGCCGGCTGCGCCAGCTACCAACTCAACAGTATTGATAACGGCCCGAGTTGGGCCGACAAGTAATTGATTCGGGCCCAACAAGGAGAGCAGGGAACCCAGATGGCGGAGCTCACGATCCGGCCGGAGGAGATCCGGGACGCGCTGGACACGTTTGTCCAGTCGTACAAGCCGGACGCGGCCTCGCGCGAGGAGGTCGGTACGGTCAGCGTGGCCGGCGACGGTATCGCGAAGGTCGAGGGTCTTCCCTCGGCCATGGCGAACGAGCTGCTGAAGTTCGAGGACGGCACGCTCGGTCTTGCGCTGAACCTTGAAGAGCGCGAGATCGGCGCGATCGTTCTCGGCGAGTTCAGCGGGATCGAGGAGGGCCAGCCGGTGCAGCGCACCGGTGAGGTGCTCGCGGTCGGTGTCGGCGAGGGCTACCTCGGCCGCGTCGTCGACCCGCTCGGCAACCCGATCGACGGCCTCGGCGACATCGAGACCGAAGGCCGCCGTGCGCTGGAGCTGCAGGCTCCCGGCGTCATGGTGCGCAAGTCGGTGCACGAGCCGATGCAGACCGGCTACAAGGCCGTCGACGCGATGGTGCCGATCGGCCGTGGCCAGCGTCAGCTGATCATCGGCGACCGGCAGACCGGCAAGACCGCGCTGGCCGTTGACACGATCATCAACCAGCGCGACAACTGGCGCACCGGCGACCCGTCGAAGCAGGTCCGCTGCATCTACGTCGCCATCGGCCAGAAGGGCTCCACCATCGCGTCCGTGCGCGGTGCGCTGGAGGAGGCGGGCGCCCTGGAGTACACGACGATCGTCGCTGCTCCGGCTTCCGACCCGGCCGGCTTCAAGTACCTGGCGCCGTACACCGGTTCGGCCATCGGCCAGCACTGGATGTACGCCGGTAAGCACGTCCTGATCATCTTCGACGACCTCTCGAAGCAGGCCGACGCCTACCGCGCCGTTTCGCTGCTGCTGCGCCGTCCGCCGGGCCGTGAGGCCTACCCGGGCGACGTCTTCTACCTCCACTCGCGTCTGCTGGAGCGCTGCGCCAAGCTCTCCGACGACATGGGTGCGGGTTCGATGACCGGCCTCCCGATCGTCGAGACCAAGGCGAACGACGTGTCGGCGTTCATCCCGACCAACGTCATCTCCATCACCGACGGTCAGTGCTTCCTGGAGTCCGACCTGTTCAACGCCGGCCAGCGGCCCGCGCTGAACGTCGGTATCTCGGTCTCCCGTGTCGGTGGCTCCGCGCAGCACAAAGCCATGCGACAGGTCTCCGGCCGACTCCGTGTCGACCTCGCCCAGTACCGCGAGCTGGAGGCGTTCGCCGCCTTCGGTTCCGACCTGGACGCCGCTTCCAAGGCTTCCCTGGAGCGCGGTAAGCGCATGGTCGAGCTGCTGAAGCAGGGCCAGTACCAGCCGATTCCCGTCGAGGAGCAGGTCGTCTCCATCTACGCCGGTACCACCGGCAAGATGGACGACGTCCCGGTCGAGGACATCCGCCGCTTCGAGTCCGAGCTGCTGGAGTACCTGCGCCGCGAGCGCAAGGAACTCCTCACCTCGATCGCCGAGGGCGCCAAGATGTCGGACGACACGCTGACCTCGATCGCCGATGCGATCACCGCCTTCAAGCGCCAGTTCGAGACCTCGGACGGCAAGCTCCTGGGCGAGGACGCGCCGGCCGTCAACGTCTCCAAGTGACGACGGAAGGGACCTGACTCATGGGAGCGCAGCTCCGGGTCTACAAGCGTCGCATCCGATCCGTCACCGCGACCAAGAAGATCACCAAGGCGATGGAGATGATCGCCGCCTCGCGCATCGTCAAGGCGCAGCGCAAGGTGGCGGCATCGATGCCGTACGCGACCGAGCTCACCCGTGCGGTGACCGCGGTCGCGACCGGCTCGACGACCAAGCACCCGCTCACCACCGAGGCCGAGTCCCCGGTCCGCGCCGCGGTTCTGCTCATCACGAGCGACCGCGGTCTGGCCGGCGGCTACTCCTCCAACGCCATCAAGGCGGCGGAGCGGCTCACCGAGCAGCTGCGCGGCGAGGGCAAGGAGGTCGACGCGTACATCGTCGGCCGCAAGGGTGTCTCGTACTACGGCTTCCGCGAGCGCAAGGTCGCGGAGTCGTGGACCGGGTTCACCGACAGCCCGACCTACGCGGACGCCAAGCGGGTTGCGGCCCCCCTGATCGAGTCCATCGAGAAGGAAACGGCCGAGGGTGGCGTCGACGAACTGCACATCGTCTTCACGGAATTCGTGTCGATGATCGCGCAGAACGCGGTCGACAGCCGGATGCTGCCTCTCTCGCTGGAGAAGGCCGCTGAGGGCGAGACACCCACGGGCGGCACGAAGGACGAGATCCTTCCGCTGTTCGACTTCGAGCCGTCGGCGGAGGACGTCCTCGACGCCCTGCTGCCGCGCTACGTCGAGAGCCGTATCTACAACGCACTGCTTCAGTCGGCCGCTTCCGAGCACGCCGCCCGTCGCCGCGCGATGAAGTCGGCGACCGACAACGCCGGGGATCTCATCAAGAGCCTCACCCGGCTTGCCAACGCGGCCCGCCAGGCCGAAATCACCCAGGAAATCAGCGAGATCGTCGGTGGCGCCAGCGCTCTGGCCGACGCGACCGCGGGGAGTGACAGGTAAATGACGACGACTACCGAAAGCGCCGCGACGGCCGCCGCCACGGGGCGTGTCTCCCGGGTCATCGGCCCGGTCGTCGACGTGGAATTCCCCGTCGACGCGATGCCGGAGATCTACAACGCCCTCACCGTCCAGGTCGCTGACCCGGCCGAGGACGGCAAGCTCAAGAAGCTGACCCTCGAAGTCGCCCAGCACCTGGGTGACGGCGTGGTCCGCGCGATCTCGATGCAGCCCACCGACGGTCTGGTCCGCCAGGCCCCGGTCACCGACACCGGCGACGGCATCACGGTGCCGGTCGGCGATGTCACCAAGGGCAAGGTGTTCAACACCCTCGGCGAGATCCTGAACAAGCCCGAGGCCGAGTCGGAGATCACCGAGCGCTGGGCGATCCACCGCAAGGCCCCGGCCTTCGACCAGCTCGAGTCGAAGACCGAGATGTTCGAGACCGGCGTCAAGGTCATCGACCTTCTCACCCCGTACGTCAAGGGTGGAAAGATCGGCCTGATGGGCGGTGCCGGTGTCGGCAAGACCGTTCTGATCCAGGAAATGATCTACCGCGTGGCCAACAACCACGACGGTGTGTCGGTGTTCGCGGGCGTCGGTGAGCGTACCCGTGAGGGCAACGACCTCATCGAGGAGATGGCCGAGTCCGGCGTCATCGACAAGACGGCGCTTGTCTTCGGTCAGATGGACGAGCCCCCGGGCACCCGTCTCCGCGTCGCGCTTGCCGGTCTGACCATGGCGGAGTACTTCCGCGATGTGCAGAAGCAGGACGTGCTCTTCTTCATCGACAACATCTTCCGTTACACCCAGGCCGGTTCCGAGGTCTCCACGCTGCTCGGCCGTATGCCGTCCGCGGTGGGTTACCAGCCGAACCTGGCCGACGAGATGGGTCTGCTGCAGGAGCGCATCACCTCGACGCGTGGTCACTCGATCACGTCGATGCAGGCGATCTACATCCCCGCGGACGACCTCACCGACCCGGCGCCGGCGGCCACCTTCGCCCACCTGGACGCGGTGACCGTGCTGTCGCGTCCGATCTCGGAGAAGGGCATCTACCCGGCGGTCGACCCGCTGGACTCGTCGTCCCGGATCCTGGACCCGCGTTACATCGCGAAGGACCACTACGACGCCGGTATGCGCGTCAAGGGAATCCTTCAGAAGTACAAGGACCTCCAGGACATCATCGCGATCCTCGGTATCGACGAGCTGGGCGAGGAGGACAAGCTCGTTGTCCACCGTGCCCGTCGCGTCGAGCGCTTCCTGTCGCAGAACACCCACGTCGCCAAGCAGTTCACCGGCGTGGACGGTTCGGACGTTCCGCTCGACGAGTCGATCACCGCGTTCAACGCGATCTGCGACGGGGACTACGACCACTTCCCCGAGCAGGCGTTCTTCATGTGCGGTGGCATCGAGGACCTGAAGGCCAACGCCAAGGAGCTCGGCGTCTCCTGAGTCGTCCGACTCGTGTGAGTCATCCGACTTGTGTGAGAGGGGCGGGCATGTCCCGTCCCTCTCCTCACGCCCATTAGACTTTGACCCAACACCCGGCAGCAGTGCCGGGTGGTGACCCGAGGAGCCACCCTTGGCTGCTGAGCTGCACGTCGAGCTGGTCGCGGCGGACCGTAGTGTCTGGTCCGGCGAGGCGACACTGGTTGTCGCGCGCACCACGTCCGGCGACATCGGCGTCATGCCCGGTCACCAGCCGCTGCTCGGTGTGCTGGAATCTGGCCCGGTGACCATCCGTACGAGCGAGGGTGGGACGGTCGTTGCCGCTGTGCACGGCGGTTTCATCTCGTTCGCCGACAACAAGCTTTCGCTGCTGGCCGAGATCGCTGAGCTGGCGGACGAAATCGATGTCCAGCGCGCCGAGCGTGCGCTGGAGAGTGCGAAGTCGGAGGAGGACGCCGCCGCTGAGCGGCGCGCCGACGTCCGACTGCGCGCGGTGACGGGGAACTGACGCCTCCCACCAAAGATGTGACCTCAGCCGCGGCCCGTCCGGAGTGATCCGGACCGGGTCGCGGCTGAGGCGATGCATAACCAGTTCCGTTACGGCATGAGGCGAGGAGGTCGGTGTAGATGATCCTCGCTCTGCTTGTGTGTGGCCTGGTCGTCGTACTGGTAGCGGTGGGACTCTTCGTCTTCGGCCTGCGCCGGCGGCTGATCCAGCGGTCCGGGGGCACCTTCGACTGCAGTGTGCGCTGGGACCTCCCGGAGAAACCGGATGTCTCCGGCAAAGGCTGGGTGTACGGGGTGGCCCGCTACAGCGGCGACCGCATCATGTGGTTCCGCGTGTTCTCGTACGCCCCGCGCCCGCGCCGGATCCTGGAGCGCCAGGCCATCGAGGTCGTCTCCCGGCGTACGCCGGAGGGCGAGGAGGAGCTGGCGCTCCTCTCCGATGCGATCGTGCTGCGCTGCTCGCACCTGGGGACGCGCCTGGAACTGGCGATGAGCGAGGACGCGCTGACCGGCTTCCTCGCCTGGCTGGAGGCGGCGCCTCCCGGTCAACGAGTCAACGTTGCGTGATTGAAGAGGCTCGTTGGTCGGGGGTCCCCCCGGTCGGAGTCCGGGGGGGCGAGTCAACATGGCGTGATTCCAACACGCCCGCCGGGGTTCCCGGTCCGTAGGCCCTAACGCTCGCCGCCCGGTACCCAGAGGATGTCCCCGACCTCCTTGTTCGCGCTGCGCGCCAGGATGAAGAGCAGATCCGACAGCCGGTTCAGATAGGTCGCGGTGAGCGGGTTCATCACCTCCCCGTGCACCTCCAGCGCCGCCCACGTGGACCGCTCCGCCCGGCGCACCACGGTGCAGGCCTGGTGCAGCAGCGCCGCCCCCGGCGTACCGCCCGGGAGGATGAAGCTCCGCAGCTTCTCCAGGTCTTCGAGGAAGCGGTCGCAGTCGGCCTCCAGTTTGTCGACGTAACTCTGCTCCACCCGCAGCGGCGGATACTCCGGATTCTCGACCACCGGCGTGCAGAGGTCCGCGCCCACGTCGAACAGATCGTTCTGGACGCGGACGAGGACCTTCACGATCTCCTCGGACAGCTGCCCGAGCGCGATGGCGGTACCGATGGCCGCGTTCGCCTCGTTGGCGTCGGCGTACGCGGAGATCCGCAGATCGGTCTTGGCGGTGCGGCTCATGTCGCCGAGCGCGGTGCTGCCCTTGTCGCCGGTGCGGGTGTAGATGCGCGTCAGATTGACCATGGGTCCAGCGTAGTTATGCTCCGGCCCTGCGGAAGACACGTGTGCCGACTGTCACCGAGAGCGCCGCGAAACCGAGGGCGACCAGGACTCCGTACCGCATCTGCTCTGTCGCGTAGTGACCGAGGTAGGCACTGCGTACCGCGTCGACGAGGTACCGGAACGGGACGAAGTGGGAGAGGACGTTCAGCCAGGCCGGCCCCAGCGCGATCGGCTTCATCAGCCGTGAGGCGATCGCGGGCCGGAGCCTCGACGAGGTGTCACGTGAGGCGCTCGGCCTCCTCGACGAGATGGAGGAACTGCTGAGCGAAAAAGTGCTCAACTATGCGGTGCGTGAGGCCTGATGGGCCGCCGCGGTGTGATGTCCGTCATTTGAGACGTGACGCGCATCTCTTCGCCACCACAAGGGGCCCCAGGGCCTATAGCCTCCGCCCCAGAGCCGTTCGTATGAAGCCGTCTAAGGGGTGCCAATTGGCCAGGAAGCTCGCTGTCGTCGGAGCCGGACTCATGGGTTCCGGAATTGCGCAGGTCTCGGCCCAGGCGGGTTGGGACGTCGTTCTGCGTGATGTCACCGATGCGGCGGTGACTCGGGGGACCGATTCCATCAAGGCTTCGTACGCACGATTCGTCGCCAAGGGGAAGCTGGAGGAGGCCGACGCCGACGCGGCTCTCGCGCGCATCACCACGACGACCGATCTGGACGCGGTCGCCGACGCGGATGTCGTCGTCGAGGCGGTCTTCGAGAAGCTCGAAGTCAAGCACGAGATCTTCCGGGCGCTGGACAAGCTCGTACGGGAGGACACCGTTCTCGCCTCCAACACCTCCGCCATCCCGATCACCAAGATCGCGGCGGTGACGGAGCGTCCGGAGCGGGTCGTCGGTACGCACTTCTTCTCGCCGGTTCCCATGATGCAGCTGTGCGAACTGGTCCGCGGCTACAAGACGAGCGACGAAACCCTCGCCACCGCACGGGAGTTCGCCGAGTCGGTCGGCAAGACCTGTATTGTCGTCAACCGCGATGTGGCGGGCTTCGTCACCACCCGGCTCATCTCGGCCCTCGTGGTCGAGGCTGCCAAACTGTACGAGTCGGGCGTGGCCAGCGCCGAGGACATCGACGTCGCCTGCAAGCTGGGGTTCGGGCACGCCATGGGGCCCCTGGCCACCGCGGATCTCACGGGCGTCGACATCCTGCTGCACGCGACGAGCAATATCTACACGGAATCCCAGGACGAGAAGTTCGCACCGCCCGAGCTGATGCGCCGAATGGTCGACGCGGGTGACATCGGGCGGAAGAGCGGGCAGGGGTTCTACAAGCACTGAACCGCACAGACTGTTCGGTGATCGCCCGCATGGGTGAATTCGGTATCGGTTCGCTTACGGACGGCAACTTCTGTGCCGACGGGGCAGTCAGTTCAGTGACAGACGTGAAAGACGTGACGAAGTCCGAGAACTCTCGGGGAGCACATATGCATATCAGGGGCGACCACGCCGAGCTGGTCGTCGGGGGCCGCCTCGACGTCCGCAGCGCGGCGGACGCCCGTACGGTCCTGCACGCGGCGGTCGACGACGGAGTCGGCGATCTGGTGCTGGACCTGACCGAGCTCGATTCCTGGGACGCCACCGGACTGGGCGTGATCATGGGCGCCCACCGGCGGGCCGGCAGATGCGGCAGGCGGCTGGTGCTCCGGGGGGTGCCTCCGCAGATGCAGCGCCTCCTCGTCGCGACCCGGCTGCACCGCATTCTGGCCATCGAGGGTGGAATCGCCGCGGAATCGCTGCCGCGCGTGTGACGAAGGTGGGGCGAGTGCGTGAAGGGGACTCCCTCGCGCAATCCTCACGAAGCCGGGACGTCCGGGGCGGCCCGGCACCCCGAGTGGTCAGGGATACTGGCCCACGGTCTAGGGTTCGGTCGCCTGCTGATTGACGAACCCGTGCGGTAGGCACCGGACCAGAAGCGACAGCGTGGCGTGCGAGGCCGGGAGGGCAACCGCGCACGACGCCATCTGGGGGGCTTTCACCATGGACCCGATGAACCGGGGACCGGAAGAGTACGGCCAGGAATCCGACCGTTACGGTACGCGGGGCGGCGGCCCCGGCGCGGCACGGCCGCCGCGGGACGGGTCGGTCCCGGACCTCACGCAGGCGCCTGCCCGTGCGCGCACCGTCCAGCTCGTCACCGGTGACTTCCTGGTCACCGTGAACCCCGTCGACGGCAGTGAGATCGAACACTGCCCGCCGGGGGAGCACCCCGACGCTCCGCGACGGCGCACCGCCGAGGAGTGCGCCGACCTCGCGCGGGCCGCGGGACCGCCCGTACCGCCGGGACCCGCCGGCCCCGAACTTCCGCTGCTGGAGCGGCAGGAGGAACAGGAGCAGCTGGTAGGGCTGCTGGCCCGCGGACGTTCCGTACGCCTCACAGGGACCGCCGGTTCGGGCCGTACGTCGCTGCTCGACGCCGTCGCCCGCGAGTGCACCGGATTCGCGCCCGACGGGGTGATCCGGCTCTCCGGCTACCACCGCACCCCGGCCGACCTGCTCTACAGCCTCTTCGCCGCCGTTCACCACGCCCCGCTGCACCGGCCCGACCGCACCGAACTGCTCGCACTGGTCCGGGGGATCGGCGCGATCGTCGTCCTCGACGACCTGGAGTTCGGCGGGGCCGCGCTGGAGGAACTTCTCGACGCCACCCCCGAGTGCGCCTTCCTGCTCGCGGCGACCCCCGATGTGCCCGGCCCGCTCGTCGAGTCGCACGTCGAGGAGGTCCTCCTCGGCGGCCTCGGCCGCAGTGCCTCGCTCGACCTCCTGGGGCGCGCCGTGGGACGGCCGCTCACCGACGAGGAGGCCAACTGGGCGGGCGACCTGTGGTTCGAGTCGGAGGGGCTGCCGCTGCGCTTCGTACAGGCGGGGGCGCTGCTGCGCCGGCGTGATCTGCTGCGCGCGGACCCCGAGGGCCTCGAAGCCCTCGACGGGTACGGCTCCTTCCCGGGGCGGCCGTCCGACACGGCCCCGGCCGGTGTCCGGCCGGACGACACCCCGGAGATACCCCTGCCCACCCTCGGCGAGGGTGCGGCTCCCGCGACCCTGCTCGCCGACGGGCTGAGCGAATCGGCGCGTGTCACCCTGGGCTTCGCCGTGGCGCTCGGCGGTGAGGTACCGCACCAGGCGCACCTTCCGGCGCTGGTGGGCGACACCCACGCCGACGCGGCCCTGGGCGAGCTGGCCCGGTCCGGTCTGCTCTCCCCGGCCGGATCGCACTACCGGCTGGCCGCCGGTGTCGTACAGCAGCTGGAGGCCGGGGGGTACGGCGACGAGAGCGCGGGGCAGGCGCAGACCGTCGCCCAGCACTACGCCTGGTGGGCCGGACACCCTTCGGTGGGGCCCGAGCGGGCCGTCGCGGAGGCCGACGCCGTACTCGCGGCGATGAGCGCGCTCGTACCGGGCTCGGAGGCCGGACACCCCAGCGCCGCCGTGCTGCTGGCCCGCAGCGCCGCGCCCGCGTTCGCCGCCGGACTGCACTGGAGTGCCTGGGAGCGCGCCCTGCGGACCGGCCAGGAGGCGGCCAGGCTCTCCGGCGAGGTCGCCGAAGAGGCCTATTTCCACCATGAGTTGGGCGTTCTCGCGCTCTGCACGGGGCAGGTGGACCGGGCTCGCGCCGAGCTGGAGGCGTCCATCGCGATGCGCGGTGCGCTGGCCGACAAGGCGGGCACGGTCGCCGGGCGCAGGGCACTCGCGCTGATCGCCGACCGCACCGGAGCCGCGTCGCTCGGCGGCTTCGTACCCGGCGTGTCCGGAGTGTCCGGTGGGTCCGGGGCGCAGGGGCTGCCCGGCGGCGCTCCGGCCGGCGAGGAGACCCCGGCAGCCGGATACGCCAGGCCGTACCTGCCGACCGGCGGTACCCCTGCGGAGGGCACGCTGGTGTCGCCGTCCGGACCGGCGGACGAGAACGCCACGTTGATCACCCCGCAGGTGAAGCTCGCCGGAGCCACCCCGCCCGGGAAGCGCCGTACGGTCGTGCGCGGTGCCCGGCGCAACCTGGTCGCGGCCGGGGCGGGCGTCCTGCTCGCCGGGGTGCTCGGCACCGTGGTGACGCTGGGCGCGACGGGCCACAGCGACCCGGACAACGGCACCACCCGGCCTGGACAGTCCGTCGACGAGGACTCCGGCAAGGACGGAACGGCCGCCGACGAGCCCACGGACACCACCACGGGCGGCTCCCCGGCATCCGGCGGCGGGACGGACACCCCCTCGGCCCCGGGCTCTCCCAGCGCCAGCGGCAGCGCACAGCCCAGTACGAGCGCCACCCCGTCCGACGGCGCGTCGTCGCCGGGGGACACCCCGTCCTCACCCGGGGACGGGCCGTCCACACCGGGCGGCAAGCCGTCGACGCCGGGCGGCGGGAAGCCCTCCACCCCCGGCGGGGGCAAGCCCTCGTCACCGAGCGGCGGTCCGACGAGCACCGGCGGTACGTCCGGCAGCCCGAGCGGCGACCCGACCGACACCGGTGGCACCTCGGGCAGCCCGAGCGGCGATCCGACCGACACCGGCGGCACGTCGTCCGACGGCGGGTCGACGGGTGCGTCACAGGGCGGGACGGCCGGGAACAGCAACAGCGCCCCGGTGGCCGACCTCGCCGCCACCTCCACGGGTCCGGTCCCGGGCGACTCCGCGTCGAGCTGACCGCACCGCGGCAGAACGCAGCGGAAGCAGAAGCAGAAGCAGAAGCAGAAGCAGAAGCAGAAGCAAAAGCAGGAGCAGAAGCAAAAGGGGCCCCGGTTCCGCAGGACTCCGACGTCCTGCGGAACCGGGGCCCCTTCCCCGTACCGCGCTACTTTCTCGACGGCCCCTGGAGGACGGCCTCCGGCAGCCTCTAGAACAGCCGGAGTTTGTCGTCCTCGATGCCCCGCATCGCGTCGTAGTCGAGCACCACACAGCCGATCCCGCGGTCCGTGGCCAGCACCCGTGCCTGCGGCTTGATCTCCTGCGCCGCGAACACGCCCTTCACCGGGGCCAGATGGGGGTCCCGGTTCAGCAGTTCCAGGTAACGGGTGAGCTGCTCCACCCCGTCGATGTCGCCGCGCCTCTTGAGCTCGACGGCCACCGTCGCGCCGTCCGCGTCGCGGCAGAGGATGTCCACGGGGCCGATCGCCGTCATGTATTCACGCCGAATCAGCGTGTAGCCCTCGCCGAGGATTTCGATGCGGTCCGCGAGGAGTTCCTGGAGGTGCGCCTCCACCCCGTCCTTGATGAGCCCGGGGTCGACCCCGAGCTCGTGCGAGGAGTCGTGGAGGACTTCCTCCATCGTGATGATGAGCTTCTCGCCCGCCTTGTTCACGACCGTCCACACACCGGCGTCGTCCCCCGCACCCTCCTTCACCGTGCAGGGCGGGGACATCCAGTTGAGGGGCTTGTACGCCCGGTCGTCCGCATGGATCGAGACGCTTCCGTCGGCCTTGACCAGGATCAGGCGCGGAGCTGAGGGCAGATGGGCGGTGAGGCGGCCCGCGTAGTCGACGGAGCAGCGGGCGATGACGAGACGCATGGTCGGCAACGCTACTCGACATCAGTGGTTGTACGCGATTCGCCCTGAACAACCCCCTTCGTTATTGGCCGGTTGTGTGCCCATTCTTCTGGTGCGGGCGGGGTGGCGCGCATACCGTGGATGCAGGAGGTCGTCGCGCGTGTACTCTGCGTCGCCGTCCTCCTTTCCCTGCCCGTAAGACCCCGCCCGCCGGGGTCGCGAGAGGAGAACCCATGTCGCTCGACGTCTCACCGGCCCTACTCGAACAGGCCGAGCGAGGCGAGGTCGATGAAGCCGACTTCATCGACTGCGTCCGGACCTCCCTGCCCTACGCATGGGAGATGATCAGCTCTCTGGTGGCCCAGCTGAAGGTCGACGGCGGCGAGTTCGCCGACAACCAGACGCCTCCCCCCAATGAGCAGGCACGCGGCCAACTGCTGCGCGCACTCGCAAGTGATGCCATTCGAGGGTCGCTGCAGCGGCATTTCGGAGTGCGTCTGGCATTCCAGAACTGCCATCGCGTGGCGGTCTTCCCGCTGGATTCCTCGGTCGACGAGCGGCTCAGCCGCTTCACCTCGGTCCGGGGCCAGCTGCTCAACCAGTCTCCCGAGCTTCGGGACTGCTGACACCTTTGTGCTGCCGCTCCGCATCCGGACCGTTCCACGGATGCGGAGGGGCAGCGCCCCGATTCCCCGAGCCGGCCGAACTAACAGAGCTGCGGCAGGACTTCGGCCCCGATGAGCCGTACGTTCTCCTCGGTGGCCGCGACATCGCCCGAACCCTCCACCAGCATCGCGAACCGTGTGATGCCGGTCCTCTCCGCAGTGGCCGCGAGCCGGTCGGCAGCCAGGCGGGGAGGGCCCACCGGGTGGATGCCGCAGAGCATCTCCGTGTACGCGACGGGGTCCCGCATGACCCGGTGCCTGCCGTCGACGGTCACATGCGCGTCCAGCCCCTGCTTGAGCCAGCCCGGCATCGCCTTGACCAGCGTCTCGGTGGCCTCGGCCCGGCGGTCCGCGATCTGCGCCACCCCGGCCGCCACATGTCCGGCGTCCGCGATCACCTCGGGCGACAGCCCGGCCGCCCGTGCGTGGCTGCGCCACAGCGCGATCATTTCGGCCTTCTGCTCGTCGTCCGAGTGCATCCCGAGGAGCATCGGCAGCCCGCGCTCCGCGGCGAGCCGGACACTGGCCGGTGAGGTGCAGGCCACGATGACCTCCGGCCCCGGCACCTCACCGCAGCTCAGCTCATCCGGCCTTGGTACGACCGGGACTTCACGGAAGCGGAAGCGGCTTCCGTCCGCCGAGACCCGGGCCTCGCGCAGCCACCGCAGCAGCAGATCCAGCGACTCCGGGAAGCCGCTCTCGTACGCCTCCAGGCCCGCGCCGAACACCTCCAGGTCGACCCACGGCCCGCCGCGCCCCACGCCGAGGCTGAACCGGCCCCCGGAGGCGACGTGCAGCAGTGCCGCCTGTTCGCCGAGTGCGACGGGATGGGTGGTCGGCAGCACGCTCACCGCCGTACCCACCCGGATCCGCCGGGTGCGGCCGAGGACCAGTGCGGCCAGCGTCACCGCCGACGGACACACCCCGTACGGCACGAAGTGGTGTTCGGCCAGCCAGACCGAATCGAGCCCGGATTCCTCGGCGACCTCCGCGGATCGCACCGCGCGGTGCAGTGCCTCTTCCTGGCCCTGCCCCGGAAACTGGGCTGCCAGTACAAATGCCCCAACACGCATCGCCTTCTGCCTCCTTGCGGCCGACGCGACTCTCCCCTTACCCGGCAACAACGCCTGACACGTGCCAAAGGCACGGCCGCTCGCAAAGTTGTTGTGATTTTCCGGTAAGCACTGGCCCAGGGGTTTCACGTTCTCACGGTGAGGACGACCGGTGTCCCTTTCCGCTGCCCGTAGGCTGGAGAACCGAGAAACTGTCCGGTCTGCCCCGTGAGGTGTTACGTGTCCCCGCGCCGCAACCGTCCCCGTGGGGGCGAGAAGCCGAGCGAGCCCGTGAGCGGGGGTGGGGGATCCGACCGCTTCGGGCTGCAGTCCACCGAGTCCTGGCAGGGCGAGGAGTGGTCGGTCCGCATGGTCAGTGGCGCGAGCGCGCAGGGCAAGCGCTACCGCTGCCCCGGCTGCGACCAGGAGATCCCCTCCGGGGTGCCGCACGTGGTGGCCTGGCCCGAGTACGGCGGGGTCGAGGACCGCAGACACTGGCACAAGGCCTGCTGGAACGCGAAGGACCGCCGCACCTCGCGGGTGCAGCGGTCCCGTAACGCTCCCAGGTACTGACCGGCCCGGCGGCCGGACGTTCCGGGCCGCGGTCAGACGTCGCGCTGGTTGAGCACGGCGAGCGCCGCCCCGTACACGACAGCCGTCACCCCGAGCAGGATCCACAGCGGCTCCCAGCCCGAAGGACCCGAGTTTGCGACCGAGGTGTCGTAGAACGCGCTGAGCTGGTTGGGGATCGAGTACTCGAAGAGCTTCTCGCGCAGGGTCGCCAGGGAATCCGAGAACATGAACAGCGCCAGTACCAGCGGGAGCAGCAGCAGTCCCAGCATGACCGTGATCGCGCCGGCGGAGTGGCGGATCAGCGAGCCGACAGCGAGTGCCAGCAGCCCGAGCAGTGCGACGTAGAGGCTGACGCCCACGGTGGCGCGGAACCAGTCGCCGCCGCTCGGCGCCGAGTTGCTCGTCCCGTTCAGCAGCGCGTACTGGATCACCGCGACCAGCGTGGTCGTCACCAGCAGGATCACGAAGGACAGCAGGAAGAAGACGATGCCCTTCGCGGTGAGCACCCGCCCCCGGCTCGGGCAGGCGGTCAGGGTCGTACGGATCATTCCGGTGCCGTACTCGGAGGCCACCGTCAGGACCCCGAGCGTGATCACGCACATGGAGCCGAGCAGGACTCCGAAGAAGCCCATGCTGAGCACCGGGGTGTTGTTCATCGGGGCACTGCTCGACCGGACGGCGACCGCGGCCAGCAGCCCGATGCCGAAGACCAGCACGAACATCACGCCGAGCGTCCACATCGTGGAGCGCACCGACCTGATCTTCGTCCACTCGGACGCGACGGCATGACCGAGATGCGCGTCGGTCACCGGGATGGGGGAGACGTAGTGCCCGGCCTGCTGCGGCTGCTGGTACGGCGCGGGGGCGGGGATCGTCATCGGAGGTCCTTCGGGGCCGGAGCGGGCGCGGGAGCCGCGGCAGGGGGCGCTGTGGGCGGCGCCGCGGGCGCCGCCGGGGCCGGGGGAGCGGCGTACGGGTTCTGACCGGGCGGCGGCGGGGCGTACCAGCCCTGCTGCGGCATCTCCGGCGGTCCGGCCGCCGGGTGTCCGGGCTGCTGGAAACCGGAGAGCTGGTCCGCGGTGGAGCGGTAGTCGACGGCGCCCTGCGTCATCCGCATGTACGCCTCCTCCAGCGAGGCCTGGTGCGGGGAGAGTTCCCACAGCCGTACGTCCGCGTCGTGCGCCAGGTCGCTGATCCGCGGCAGCGGCAGCCCGGTCACCCGCAGCGCGCCGTCCTGCTCCGGCATGACCTGCCCGCCGGCCTCGGTGAGCGCGGCGGTCAGCTTCTCGCGCTGCGGGACCTCGGGCGTACGCACCCGGGCGAAGTCCGCCGAGTTGTGCGAGATGAAGTCCGTGACGCTCATGTCCGAGAGCAGCTGCCCCCGGCCGATCACGATCAGATGGTCCGCGGTGAGGGCCATCTCGCTCATCAGGTGGGACGAGACGAAGACCGTACGGCCCTCTGCCGCAAGGGACTTCATGAGGTTGCGGACCCACAGGATGCCCTCGGGGTCGAGCCCGTTGACCGGCTCGTCGAAGAGCAGCACCTGCGGGTCGCCGAGCAGCGCGGCGGCGATGCCGAGCCGCTGGCCCATGCCGAGCGAGAAGCCCTTGGAGCGCTTTCGGGCCACATCCTGGAGGCCGACCACCCCCAGGACCTCGTCGACCCGGCTCGCCGGGATCCCGGAGAGCTGCGCCAGCGAGAGCAGATGACTGCGGGCGCTGCGCCCGCCGTGCACGGCCTTGGCGTCGAGCAGCGCACCGACCTGCCGGGGGGCGTTCGGCAGTTCACGGAAGGGGTGGCCGCCGATCGTGACATGGCCGGAGGTGGGCTGGTCGAGCCCCAGGATCATGCGCATGGTCGTCGACTTGCCGGATCCGTTGGGCCCCAGGAAGCCCGTCACGGTACCCGGCCGTACCTGGAAGGAAAGGTTGTACACGGCTGTCTTGGCACCGTAGCGCTTCGTCAGGCCGACTGCCTCGATCATTCTCCAGCCCCATCGACGTCCTCGTGGCGTCGGGGCCTGGCCGTCTCCGGCCAAACGCCCCCGTATGAGTGAGGAGGATATCCAGGCCTTGACGGTTCCGGCCAAGCGTGATCTTTCGCAGCCGCCCGCGGGGCTTTCAGAACACGGTCCAGGCGTCCCGGTCTAGGCGTCCCGCTTCTTGAGCAGCGCGTAGCCGCCGATCACCGCGGCGATCACCCACAGGGCCATGATCCCGAGCCCGGCCCAGGGACCGTACGAGGCGTCGTTATTGGTGAACACCACCTGCGTGATCTTGCGTCCTGCCTGGTCAGGAAGGTACTGACCGTACTTCTTGGTGGCGGAGACGCTCCCCAGGATGTTGGAGACCAGGAAGAAGAACGGCATCAGGATGCCGAGCGACAGCATCGGGCTGCGCAGCATCGACGCGGCGCCCATCGAGAAGAGCGCGATCAGCGTCATGTAGAGCGCCGCGCCGATCACCGCGCGCAGGACACCCGGGTCACCGATGTGCGAACGGTGATCGCCGAGCAGCGCCTGGCCGAGGAAGTAGGAGGCGAAACTCGTCAGCAGAGCGATGACGAAGGCGAGCGCCGTGGCCACGGCGAGCTTGCTGAAGTAGAAGGTGCCGCGCTGCGGAACGGCCGCCAGCGAGGTCCTGATCATTCCGGTGCTGTACTCGTTGGACACCACGAGCACCCCGAAGACGATCAGCGCCAGCTGTCCCAGCCCGATGCCGACGAAACTCACGGCCGTCGGGTCGAAGGTCAGCTGGTCCCCTTGGTTCATCTTGCTGAACTCGTTCTTGGACACCAGGCTGATCAGCGCCCCGAACGCGACGGTCACCACCAGCGCGAGTGCCAGGGTCCACACCGTCGACTGCACGGACCGGATCTTGGTCCACTCCGACTTCACCACCTGGGCGGCTGCCATGGTCAGGCCCCCCTCTGCTGGTCGCCCCACTGGGGCCCCTGCGGTGCCGGTGGTTGCTGCGACGACTGCTGCGACTGATCCGGAGTCATGCCGTCGTGTGCGTGGTACTCCACCGATTCCGCGGTGAGCTGCATGAACGCCTCTTCGAGTGAAGCCTGCTGGGGACTCAGTTCGTGCAGGACGAGCTGGTGTCGCGCGGCCAGTTCACCGATCTCGGCCGCGGTGGCTCCGTCCACTTCCACGGAGCCGTTGCCCGCCGTGACCGCCGTGTGCCCGGCGTCGTGCAGGACGTCCAGCAGCCGTTCCTGCTGCGGGGAGCGCAGCCGTACGTACGACCGGGAGTTCTCCGCGATGAAGTCGGCCATGGAGGTGTCGGCCATCAGCCGCCCCTGGCCGATGACGACCAGATGGTCCGCGGTGAGGGCCATCTCGCTCATCAGGTGGGAGGAGACGAAGATCGTGCGGCCCTGCGCGGCGAGCGACTTCATCAGATTGCGGATCCAGTGGATGCCCTCGGGGTCGAGGCCGTTCACCGGCTCGTCGAACATCAGGATCTCGGGATCCCCGAGCAGCGCCCCCGCGATGCCGAGCCGCTGGCCCATGCCGAGCGAGAAGCCCTTGGCGCGCTTCCTCGCCACCGCGGCGAGGCCGACGGTCTCCAGCACTTCGCCGACGCGGGACGTCGGGATGCCGTTGCTCTGCGCGAGACAGAGCAGATGGTTGTACGCGGTGCGCCCGCCGTGCATGGCCTTGGCGTCGAGCAAGGCGCCGATGTACTTCAGTGGGTCCTTGAGCTCCGCGTAGTGCTTCCCGTCGATCCGGACGTCCCCCGCCGTCGGGTTGTCCAGGCCGAGGACCATCCGCATCGTGGTGGACTTGCCCGCGCCGTTCGGTCCGAGGAAGCCGGTGACGATGCCCGGCCGCACCGTGAAGGACAGTTGGTCGACGGCCGTCTTCTCGCCGTAGCGTTTGGTCAGCCCCGAGAGCTCGATCACTGCGTTCCGCCTCGTCGTGTCGGGAAGGTCACCCCCGGCCGCCCCTGCGGCCCCGGCCGGGCCAGCATGAGGGTCACGCTAGGCGCACGACAAGCCCCCCGCCACCGGAATGACGGGGGGCTTGCCATGTGTACGGATTCCCTCAGACGTGCACGGACGCAGCCCCGGGGGAGAGGCGACGTACGGACGCGGTCAGCGGGTCTGCTGAGCCGGGACCCCACGGGAGATCGGCTCGTCGTCGGCCGGCGTACCGGCCGCGGCCACCGCGGCACCGGTCAGCGTGGCCAGCATCTCGCGGACGTTGGTCAGCTGGGCGTTGATCGAGTCGCGGCGGTTGGTGAGCGCCGCCAGCTCGCGCTCCGATTCGCTGCGGATCCGGTCGGCCTTGGCGTTCGCGTCGGCCACGATGTCCTCGGCCTGGCGCTGAGCGGTCTCCACCGTCTGACGGGCGCGGCGCTCGGCGTCCGTACGCAGCTTCTCCGCCTCCAGACGGAGCTGCTCGGCGCGGTGCTCGATCTCGGCCAGACGCTTCTCGGCCTTGGCCTGACGCGACGCCAGGTCCCGCTCCGACTGCTCGCGGCGCTTGGCCAGGTTCGTCTCGAAGTCCGCGGCGGCCTGGGCGGCCTTGGCGCGGGTCTCCTCGAAGAGCGCGTCGGCCTCCTCGCGCTTGGACTGCGCGTCCTTCTGCGCCTCGGAACGCAGCGTGGAGGCGTCGTTCTTCGCCTTCTCGACGATCCGGACGCCCTCGTCCTCGGCCTTGGCCTTCCGCTCGGCGGCGAACGACTCGGCGTCGTTGCGCACCTGCTGGGCGGCCGACTCGGCGAGCTCGCGGTGCTGCTCGGCCGCGCGACGGGCCTCCTCACGGAGGTCCTTCGCCTCCTCCTCGGCCAGCCGGAGAATCTTCTCGACGCGGGCGCCGAGACCGGCGTACGACGGCTCCGCGTCGCTGACCTGGGCCTGGGCGTTCTGCGTCTCGAGGTGGAGTTCCTCGATGCGCTTTTCCAGAGAGGTGATCCGTGCCAGAGCGCTGTCACGGTCGGCGACGAGCTTGGTAATGCGGTCATCCACCTGACCGCGGTCGTAACCACGCCGCACGAGCTCGAAGCCGAATGGGGAGGAAGTGTCGCTCATGGGGTTCCTGTCGAATGAGACCGGTGAGGTGATAGAGGGAATCCTAGGGGCCTGAGCGGCGTGTCATCGAGCAGATGCCTGTTTGATCTGGAGAATGTCCAGCCTTTTGAGTGGCTAGCCATCAGAAGGCTTGCCACCGGAACGAGTTCCGCCTGCTGCCGCACCTGCCTTGACACCGCTCGCTCCGGTGCCGCTGCCTGCTGCTTTGCCACCCCCGGTCGGCGCCTCGAAGGACTCCAGCGCTTCGAGTACGTCCTGCACACGGGAGATCTCCGTCTGGATGTCCGCCCGACGGCGCATCAGCACATCGTGCTCGCGGGTGGCTTCCTCGACGAGCTGGTCCGACTCGGCGGTGGCGTCCGCCTTGATCTGCTCCGCCTCCCGTATCAGGCCGGCCTTCTTCTGCTCGGCCTCCTTGAGGAGCGACTCGGCGCGCTTGACGGCCGCGATACGGACCTTGGCCGCCTCGGACTCGGCGTCCGCGACCAGCTCCTTGGCCTTCTCCTCGGCCTCGGACTGCTGATCGGCGGCGGCCTTCAGCAGATTGTCGACGCGCTCGCCCGCGGACTTCATCTGCTCGGAGGTCTCCCGGCGGGCCCGCTCGTGCAGCTCCTCGATCTCGGCCGTGACGCGGTCGCGCAGCTCCTCGGAACGTTCCCTTATGGCGGTCGCGTCCCGGCGTGCGCCGACGAGCAGTTCATCGGCGTCCGTACGGGACCGCTCCACCAGGCTGTTGCCCTCGATCGTCGCCTCGGCGGTGATCCGGTCGGCCTCCTGGCGGGCCGCACCCACCATCGTGTCGGCCTGGGCCTCGGCCTCGGTGGCGGTACGCAGCGCCTCCTCCTGCGCCTTCGCCATCAACTGGTCGGCCTGCGAAGCCGCGTCGGCCCGGCGCTTGGACGCCGTCTCGCGGGCCTCGTCGAGCACCCGGTCGGACTCCGACTGGGCCTCGGCGCGCAGCTGTTCGGCCGCTGCCGCAGCCTCGGCCCCGACCCGCTCGGCCTCGGCCCTGATCCGCTCGGCGGTCTGCTGGGCGGAGCCGACCGTCTCGGCCGCCTCGGCCCGCATCCGCTCCGACTCGCCCGAAGCCTCGCCGATCAGACGGTCCGCCTGGGCCGCGGCTTCCGAGCGGATGCGGTTGGCGTCCTCGCGCGCCTCGGCACGGGAACGGGCCGCGTCCTGCTCGGCGGACGCCACCGCGTCCGAAGCCTCGGTGCGCATCCGCTGGGCGTACTCGGCGGTGTCGGAACGCAGCTTGTCGGACTCGGCGATCGCATCCGAGACGGTGCGCTCGGCAAGCGACTTGGCGGCCTCGGACTCCTCCTGGGCGACGCCGCGGATCCGGGCGGCGTCCTCGGACGCGCGCTCCCGCTCGGCGTACGCGTCGGAACGGACCCGGTCCGCCTCCTCCTGCGCCTCCGTCCGCGTACGCTCCGCCGCGTGCTCGGCGGCCGAACGCAGCCCGGCGATCTCCTGCTCGGCCTGGTCCTGGAGCCCGGCGACGGACTCCCGTACCTGCTGAGCGGTCTGCTCGGCGGCCGACACCAGCTCGCTCGCCCTGCGGTCCGCCTCCTCGACCAGCCGGGTGGCCTCGGCCTGCGCCTCCTCCACCCGCTTCCGGGCGGAAGCCAGCAGCTCCTCGCTCTGGCCGCGGGCCTGGACCCGCTCCTGCTCCGCCTCGCTCCGGGCGTTCGACAGGGTCTCGTCGGCCTCCCGGCGACGCCGGTTGGCCTCATCCTGGGCGGCGGCGAGCGCCTCCTGCGCCTCGGTGGCGACCCGCTCGGCCGCTGCCGCTGCCTCGGCCCTCACCCGGTCGGCGCTGTCCTGCGCCTCGGACTTGAGGCGCTCGGCCTCCGCGGTGGCCTCGCCGCGCAGCCGTACGGCGATGTTCTCGCCCTCGGCGCGCGCCTGCGAGGCGTCCGCCGCGGCCTCGTCCCGCAGCCGCTCGGCCTCCTGCTCGGCCTGGGCCTGGAGCGTGCGGACCCGCTCGGCGGCCTCCGTACGCAGCCGGTCGGCCTCCTCGGTGGTCTCCTTGCGGAGCCGCTCCGCCTCGGCGCGGGCCTCGGTCAGCGTCTCCCCGGCGCCGCTCAGCCGCTCCTCGGCCTCGCTGTGCAGCCGGGTCAGCTCATCGGCGGCGTCGGCCCTGCGGGCCTCTATGCCGCGTTCGTTCTCCTCGCGGAGTTCGCGGGCGGCCTCCTCGGACCGGGCGCGGCTCTCCTCGGCCTGCTCCTCGGCCTCCGTACGCATCCGCTCGGCCTCGGCGCGGGCGCGCTCCAGCGTCTCCTCGGCCTGCTTGCGCAGGGTCGTGGCGCGCTCGACGGCCTCGGTCCGTACCCGCTCGGACTCGGTGTCGGCTCCGGTCCGGACCTCGTCGGCGTCGGCCTGCGCCTTGGTCAGCAGCTCCTCGGCGGTCCTGGCCGCCTCCTCGATCTGCTGGACGGCCTCCCGGCGGGCCTCGCCGCGGATCCGCTCGCCCTCGGCGACCGCGTCGGACCGCAGCTGTTCGGCCTCGCCGCGCAGCCTGCGCGCCTCCTCCTGGAGCTCGACGGTCTTGGCGCGGTACTCCTTGGTGTCGTCCTTGGCCGCACCCTTGAGCTGCTCGGCGGACTCGGCGGCCTCGTCGCTGAGCCGCGCGGCCTCCGCCTCCGCCTCGTGGCGGATCCGCTCGGCCTCCTCGGCCGCCGCCCTGGTGGTCGACCGGGCGTCCTCGGAGGCCTTGGTGAGGACCTCCTCGGCGGTACGGGCGGCCTTGGCCAGCTGGGCAGCGGTGTCCTCGGCGGCGGCCGTACGGGCCTTGTCACCGGCCTCGGCGACCATCCGCTCGGCCTTGCCGCGGGCGTCCTCCAGGGCCTGTTCGGCCTCGGCCTTCAGCGCCTCGGCGTCCTTGGTGGCCTCACCGACCAGCCGGGCGATCTCGGCCTTCGCGGTACGGGTGCGCTGCTCGTTGACCGATTCGGCGGAGGTGAGCTGCTTGGCGGCGGACTCCTTCGCCTCCGTGAGCACCTTCTCGGCCTCGGTCCGCGCCTCGCGCAGCGCGCGCTCCGCCTCCTGTACCTGCTGCTCGGCGCCACGGCTGAGCTCGGCGGCCTGCTGCCGGGCCTGGTCGGACTCGGCGGTCGTGGCCGTACGCAGCTGCTCGGCGTGGGAGGTGGCCTCCTGCGCCTGGCTGGACGCGGCGTTGAGCAGCCGCTCCGCCTCGGCGCGGGCCCGGCGCAGGATCGTGTCGGCCTCGCTGCGGGCCGACTCCGCCTCGGAGCCCAGCCGCTGACGGGCCTCGTCGGCCAGCCGGGTCGCCTCGGCACGCGCGGCGGACAGGGCCTGCTCGGCCTCGGCGCGCGACTCGTCCATGAGCCTGCGGGCCTGCGCCTCGGTCCGGGCGCGCAACTGCTCGGCCCACGCCACGTTCTCGTTGACGTGCGACTCGACGGTCTGCCGGCGCTCGGCGAGCTCCTGGTCGAGGCGCTGGCGGCGGGTCACCGCCTCGCTGTGCAGCTCGGCCTGGAGCCTGGCCTGGTGCTCGGCGTGCTCCTGGAGGATGCGCTGCGTCTGGGCGCGGGCGTCGCGCAGTTCGCGCTCGGCGTCGGTACGCAGTTGATCGGCCTGCACCTGCGCGTTCCGCAGCAACTGGTCGGCCTGGTAACCGATGTCGGCCTGGTCGTAGGCAGGACGGGACGCCAGATTGCGGCGCGCCTCGTGGAGCTTGGCGCGCAAGACCTCGACCTGGTAACCGAGGTCCTCGGCGTGCTGGACGGCCTTCTCCCGCTCGGTCTTCAGCCGGTCCATCTCGGCCTCGAACCGCGAGAGATGGTCGTCTTCAGCCCGGTGGCTCTCCTGGCGTTCGTAGCCCCGCACTGCGCGGTCCCGTCCTTCCCCAAGCTCTCAACTTCGTTCGAGCAGGGGAGACCCCACTCCTGATCGCAACACTTCTTCCGTACGCGAGCGCGTCGCCGTGCATGACGGCCCCCCGGGGGAATGGTGTCAGATCAACGACGAGGCATGGGTCACAGGCCCCGATCCGGCCCCGGACCGGAGTCGCCCACTCTACCGGCCCGGGTATCCGGAGGTCAGTGCTCCTTCGGAGCTGGTGAATCCGGCCCGCCCGCCCCGGCGGACGTGACCAGTTCCGTCAGCACACCATGACAGTCCTTGGGGTGCAGGAACGTGATCCGGGACCCCATCGAGCCGATCCGCGGCTCGTCGTAGAGGACCCGGACGCCCTTGTCGCGTACGGCTTCGGAGTCACCGTCCACGTCCGCGGTGCCGAAGGCGATGTGATGCACGCCCTCGCCGTTCTTCGCCAGCCACTTGCCCACCGCGGAGTCCTCGCGCACGGACTCCAGGAGCTGGAGGTACGAAGCGCCGCCGTCCGACGTACCGTTGATCTTGAGCATGGCTTCCCGGACGCCCTGCTCCTCGTTGACCTCGGTGTGGAACACCTCGAAGCCGTATGTCGCCCGGTAGAACTCGACAGTCGTGTCGAGGTCGAAACAGGCGATCCCGATGTGGTCGATTCGCGTCAGCATGCCCCCAGTGCAGCGCGCCGACACATGGTTACGCAACGTGCGCGCGATCACATCCGCAGAGCGGTGACGAGCGGGGGACCGCTCAGTACATTCGAGTAAACCGTCGTTCACTCACCCTCACTCTCTCTTCCAAGGGGCCGAGCCTCATGTCTGGAACGAACAGCAACACCTCCGTGATCGTCGCCGGAGCCAGGACCCCGATGGGCCGGCTCCTGGGTTCGCTGAAGTCCTTCTCGGGCGCCGACCTGGGCGCATTCGCCATCAAGGCGGCCCTGGAACGGGCCGGCATCGGCGGCGACCAGGTGCAGTACGTGATCATGGGGCAGGTGCTCCAGGCCGGGGCGGGGCAGATCCCGGCACGCCAGGCCGCCGTCAAGGCGGGCATCCCCATGAACGTCCCCGCGCTGACCGTCAACAAGGTCTGCCTCTCCGGGCTCGACGCCATCGCGCTGGCCGACCAGCTGATCCGCGCCGGAGAGTTCGACGTGGTCGTGGCGGGCGGCCAGGAGTCCATGACGAACGCGCCGCACCTGCTTCCCAAGTCCCGTGAGGGCCACAAGTACGGTGCGATCGAGATGCTCGACTCCATGGCCCACGACGGCCTCACCGACTCCTTCGAGTCCATCCCCATGGGCGAGTCCACCGAGAAGCACAACACCCGCCTGGGCATCGCCCGCGCCCCGCAGGACGAGTTCGCCGCGGCCTCCCACCAGCGGGCCGCCGCCGCGCAGAAGAACGGCATCTTCGCGGCGGAGATCACGCCGGTCGAGATCCCGCAGCGCAAGGGCGACCCGGTCCTCTTCGCCGAGGACGAGGGCATCAGGGCGGAGACCACGGCGGAGTCGCTGGCCAAGCTGCGCCCCGCCTTCACCAAGGACGGCACCATCACGGCGGGCACCTCCTCGCAGATCTCCGACGGTGCGGCGGCGGTCGTGGTGATGAGCCGGGCGAAGGCCGAGGAGCTGGGTCTCGACTGGATCGCCGAGATCGGCGCGCACGGCAATGTGGCGGGTCCCGACAACTCGCTCCAGTCCCAGCCGTCCCACGCCATCGAGCACGCCCTGGAGAAGGAGGGCCTGACGGTCGGCGACCTCGATCTCATCGAGATCAACGAGGCGTTCGCCGCGGTCGCCGTGCAGTCGATGAAGGACCTCGGTGTTTCCCCGGAAAGGGTGAATGTCAACGGCGGCGCGATCGCCCTCGGTCACCCGATCGGGATGTCCGGGGCCCGGGTCGTCCTGCACCTCGCGCTGGAACTGAAGCGGCGCGGCGGCGGGGTCGGTGCGGCGGCGCTGTGCGGCGGCGGCGGGCAGGGCGACGCCCTGATCGTCCGCGTACCGGGCAAGTAGTTCCCGGACGCGGCAGGTACGGAATCGACTGAGCGGAGCTGTGAACGTGGACGTGGACGTCCCCACCCTGGTCGAGCAGGCCCGAGCGGGCAGGCCCCGGGCCGTGGCCCGGCTGATCTCCCTCGTCGAGGGGGCGTCCCCGCAGCTGCGCGAGGTGATGGCCCGGCTCGCTCCGCTGACCGGCGGTGCGTACGTGGTCGGGCTCACCGGATCGCCCGGTGTCGGCAAGTCGACTTCGACGTCGGCGCTGGTCGCCGCGTACCGGCGGGCCGGCAAGCGGGTCGGCGTGCTCGCCGTCGACCCGTCGTCCCCCTTCTCCGGGGGCGCGCTGCTCGGCGACCGCGTCCGGATGTCCGAGCACGCTTCGGACCCCGGCGTCTACATCCGCTCGATGGCCACCCGCGGCCACCTGGGCGGCCTCGCCTGGTCGGCCCCGCAGGCGATCCGGGTGCTGGACGCGGCGGGGTGCGACGTGGTGCTCGTGGAGACGGTCGGGGTCGGCCAGTCCGAGGTGGAGATCGCCTCGCAGGCCGACACCTCCGTGGTGCTGCTGGCCCCCGGCATGGGCGACGGGATCCAGGCGGCGAAGGCCGGGATCCTGGAGATCGGCGACGTGTACGTGGTCAACAAGGCGGACCGGGACGGCGCGGACGCCACGGCCCGGGAGCTCAACCACATGCTGGGCCTGGGCGAGTCCCGGGGCGCGGGCGACTGGCGCCCGCCGATCGTGAAGACGGTCGCCGCACGGGGCGAGGGCATCGACGAGGTCGTCGAGGCGCTGGAGAAGCACCGGGCGTGGATGGAGGAGCGCGGCGTACTCAAGGACCGCAGGCGTACGCGGGCGGCGCACGAGGTCGAGACGATCGCGGTCACGGCGCTCCGTGAGCGGATCGGGGACCTGCGGGGGGACCGGCGGCTGGACGCGCTGGCCGAGCGGATCGTGGCGGGCGAACTGGACCCGTACGCGGCGGCGGACGCGCTGGTGGAGGGCGTGACGGCGGGGCGCTGAGGTCCGGGGACCCGGGCGGGGCCGCGCGGTTGCCGCCCGGCCCCTGCTACCTTGGCCGGATGTTCCTCCCCCGTGCGTAGGCCGCGACGACCCGACCCAGGTCCCTGTCGTGCCCGCTCTCCGAGGAACTCCCGTGCTGTCCTACGCCGCTGTCCTGCGTGCCCCGCACGCCCGCCGTACCTTCGGCGCCGCCCTGATCGGCCGTCTCTCGTACGGGACGGCCCCCCTCTCCCTGCTGCTCGCCGTGAAGAGCGCCTCCGGCTCCTTCGGCGCCGCCGGTACCGCCATGGCGCTCTTCGGAGCGACCAGCGTCCTCCTCTCGCCCGCCCGCGCAGCCCTCATCGACCGGTACGGGCCGCGCCGTGCCCTCACCCCCATGGCCTGCGGTTACGCGGCACTGCTGCTCGTACTCGCCGCGGTGACCCGCCACCCCGGTACGCCCACACCGGTGATCGTGGCGCTGACCGCGACCGCCGGAGCCGGTACGCCGCCGCTCGGACCGACGATGCGGACCCTGTGGCGTCAACTCCTTCCCGAACGTGAGCTGTTGCAGCGCGCGTACAGCCTGGACGGCGTGGCCGAGGAGCTGCTCTTCGTCACCGGACCGGTGCTCGTCGGGGTTCTGGTGGCGTACGCGTCGGCGGCGGCCGGGGTGGCCGTCAGCGCCGTGCTGGTGCTGACGGGGACCCTCGCACTCGTCTCGTCACCGGTCGCACACGTCCCGCCCGCCCCGCGTGCGGACGACGCGGCTCCCGCCGTACGCGTCCGGGCGGGCCTGCCCGGACAGCCGGTCGTGGTGGCCCTCGCGGTCGGCCTCGGGCTCGGCGGGCTGGAGCTGCTGGTGGTGGCCTTCGCCGGGCACCAGGACCGCCCCGGGGCTGTCGCCTGGGTGCTGGCCGCGCTCTCCGCGGGCAGCGCCGTCGGCGGGCTGGTCAACGGGGCGGTCACCTGGCGGTCCCCGGCCGGGACGCGGCTCCCGCTCATCGCCGCGGCCCTGGGGCTCTCCCTGGCCGGGGCCGGATGGGCGCCGAATCTGTACGTACTGGGCGGGGCCGTCGCCCTGGCCGGGCTGTTCGTCGCCCCCGCGCTGACCACCGCGTACCTGATCGCCGACGAGACCGCCGCCCCGAACGCCCGGACCCGGGCGGGCGCCTGGGTCAACACCGCGGTGAACGCGGGCTCTTCGGGCGGCACGGCCGCCGCCGGCATGCTGATCGGAAGGCTGCCGCTCGCGCTCTGCTTCGCGCTCGCGGCGGCCCCCGCACTGCTCTCCGCCGGGCCGGCCCTGTGGAGCCGGTCGCGGATCAGTCGTCGTCCCGGTCCTGGTGGTCGTCCTCGTGGCCGTCGTGCTCGTGCCGGTGCAGGTGCTCGGCCGTGACCTTGCCGGTGTCCAGGTCGACGTAGACCTCGTGCCGCGCGCCGCCGGTGGCCGTCACCTCGGCCTCCCAGCGGCCGTTGTCGAGCTCGACGGAGGTCACCGTGCCCGCTACGGCTCCGCGGGCAGCCGCTGCCGCGCGGGCGGCGGTGACGGGGGCGCCCTTGCGGTCGTCCTGGTCGCCGTCGTCGGTGCGCGAGGAGGTGACCTTGCCGGAGCGCGGGTCGAGGCGGAGTTCGTGCCAGGTGCCGTCCTTGCCGTACAGGTCCACCTCCCAGCGGCCGTGGTCCAGTTCGGCGGAGGTCACCGTGCCGGGGGTGCGCGCCTGTGCCGCCCGGATCACCTGTTCCACGGAGACCGGCCCCGTGGAACCGGAACCGGACCCGGACCGCAGCGCGATGCCCGACGCCGGCGCGGTCACGGACGGGGCCGCGCCCGCCGCCGGAGAACCACCGCTGCCGCCGGTCAGAGCGACCGCCGTGGCCGTGCCGCCCGCGACCAGCGCTGCCGCCGCGATTCCGGCGATGACGATATTGCGCTTCATGAGGGTTCCTCCTGGTGCTCGACGTGGTGCTCGACGTGGGCCCGGTCCGGTGCTCGACGTGGGCCCGGTCCGGGTGCCGGACGGTCACCAACCTGCCGGGAGGGGGCTGAACGCAGCCTGAAGCCCCCTGAAGAAGTCTTCAGGTCGGATTTGCGAGGGTGTCCCCATGCGCCTTTTGATCGTGGAGGACGAGAAGCGGCTCGCGAGGTCCCTGGCCGCGGGACTCACCGCCGAGGGCTTCGCCGTGGACGTCGTGCACGACGGGCTCGAAGGGCTGTACCGGGCCGGTGAGATCCCGTACGACCTGGTCGTTCTCGACATCATGCTGCCCGGCATGAACGGCTACCGGGTCTGCGCGGCGCTCCGGGCCGCGGGCAACGACGTACCCATCCTGATGCTCACCGCCAAGGACGGCGAGTACGACGAGGCCGAGGGCCTGGACACCGGCGCCGACGACTACCTCACCAAGCCGTTCTCCTACCTCGTCCTCGTCGCCCGGATCAGGGCCCTGATCCGGCGCCGGTCCGCCGGGCGCCCGTCGCCCGTGCTGACCGCGGGGGAGCTGAGCATCGACACCGCCACCCGC
Source organism: Streptomyces sp. A 4/2 (assembly GCF_940670765.1). Taxonomy (GTDB): domain Bacteria; phylum Actinomycetota; class Actinomycetes; order Streptomycetales; family Streptomycetaceae; genus Streptomyces. The sequence continues at coordinate 216,107 of NZ_CALNVW010000002.1, read as the reverse complement.
CGGGTGCACTGCGGTGACGACGAAGTCGCCCTCACCGCCAAGGAGTTCGCCGTACTGGAACAGCTCGCCGTGCGCGCGGGCGAAGTGGTCGGCAAGCCGGAGATCCTGGAGCACGTCTGGGACTTCGCCTACGAGGGCGACCCGAACATCGTCGAGGTGTACGTCAGCGCGCTGCGCCGCAAGCTGGGTGCCGGGCGCATCGAGACGGTACGCGGCGCCGGGTACCGGCTGGTGTCCCGGTGACCCGCGATCCGGTGACCAGCGATCCGGTGACCCGCACCCCGATGACCCGCAACCCGGTGCGGCGGCTCTTCGGCTCGGTACGGGCGAAGGCCGCGCTCGGCGCGACGGCCGTCGTCGCCGTCGCACTGGTCGCCGCCGGGCTGTCCGTCCTGCTGGTCCTGCGCTCCCACCTCACCGAACAGACCGATCTGCGGGCCGAGGTGGCCGCCCAGGGCGTCGCCTCGCAGGTCGCCCTCGACGTTCCGTACGGCAAGCTCCACCTGCCCGACTCCGACGAGAACCCGGTACAGGTGGTGACCGAGCACGGCCGGGTGCGTGCGGTCAGCGACGATCTGGACGCCGTGACCGGGACGGCCACCACCGAGGTACGGCCGCGGGCGCCGTCCGCGGACGACGACGATGGCGACCACGACGACGACCACGACAGCGGACACGGCAGCGACGACCCGCCCCGCGGCGAAGTCTCCCGCGACAGGACGCACTTCGGCTCCGGCACGGCGACCGTCGACGGTGACACCGCCGACTACCGCTTCGCCGCGGTGGAGGTGACCAACGGCAGTGACGAGACCCTCGTGGTGTACGCGGGCGCGCCCCTGGCCACCGAGCAGAGCGCCGTCACCACGGTCCGCGACGCGATGCTCGTCGGCCTGCCGGTCCTGTTGCTCGTCGTCGCCGGCGTCACCTGGCTGGTCACCCGCCGTGCGCTGCGCCCGGTCGAGGGGATCCGGCGCGAGATGGCGGCGGTCACCGCCTCCGAGGACCTGACCCGCCGGGTGCCCGAGCCCCGTTCGCACGACGAGATCGCCCGGCTGGCCCGTACGACCAACGAGACCCTCGCCGCACTGGAGACGTCCGTCGACCGCCAGCGGCGCTTCGTCGCGGACGCCTCGCACGAACTGCGCAGCCCGATCGCGAGTCTGCGCACCCAGCTGGAAGTCGGCTCCGCGCACCCGGAGTTGCTCGATGTGGACGGCGCGGTCGCGGACACCGTACGGCTGCAGCAACTCGCCGCCGACCTGCTGCTGCTCGCGCGGCTGGACGCGGGAGAACGGCCGGGGGAGGGCAGGATCGACCTGCGGGCGCTGGTGTGCGAGGAGGTGTCCCAGCGGCGCACGGGGCGGGTCCCGGTGACGGTCCACGCCCCTGACGGACTCGAAGTGGCGGGCTCGCGCGGGCAGTTGGCGCGGGTGATCGGCAATCTGCTGGACAACGCGCAGCGGCACGCCCGTACCGCGGTCACGGTGTCCCTGCGTGCGGAGGCCGGCTATGTCGTCACGGAGGTGGCCGACGACGGCCCGGGGGTGCCCGCCGCGGAGCGCGAGCGGATCTTCGAGCGGTTCGTACGGCTCGACGACGCGCGGACCCGGGACGACGGTGGTGCCGGTCTCGGCCTTGCCATCGCCCGCGACGTGGCCCACCGGCACGGTGGCACGCTCACGGTCGGCGACGGCGCCGCTTTCGTGCTGCGGCTCCCCGCGTCGGCATAGGCCCGGTCCGGACGGCTCAGGCCTTGCGGAGTCCCCGGAGCTGATCCGCGACCGGCGTCAGCGACTCACGCAGGTCGGCCAGCGCCTCGGGGGTCAGCAGGCCGACGAAGTGGTTGCGCACCGACGCGACATGGTGCGGTGCGACCTTCTGCATGGTCTCGCCGCCGAGGTCGGTGAGGACGGCGAACAGCCCGCGCCGGTCGGACTCGCAGTGCTCCCTGCGGACCAGTTCGGCCTTCTCCATGCGGGTGATCTGGTGCGAGAGGCGGCTCTTGGACTGGAGGGTGGCGGCGGCGAGATCGCTCATCCGCATCCGCTTGTCCTCCGCCTCCGAGAGATTGACCAGGATCTCGTAGTCGTTCATGGTCAGCCCGAACGGCTGGAGGTCCTTCTCCAGCTGATACGTCAGCAGCCTGTTGACGTCCAGGTAGGTGCGCCAGGCGCACTGCTCGGCATCGCTCAGCCAAGGGGTGGCTGTCTCGGTCTCCATGATGAGAATTCTACCTAAGAAGTTGAATATTGGACAATTCTGGGAGGGGGTGACGCATGACACGCGTCGGGGTTCAGGTGTTCGACGTCACCCTCCGCAGACTATCGCTCACAGCCCGAAGCGGCGCTGAAGATCTCCGACCTGGCCGGGAAACCGCGATCCTGCGCTGTTTTGGCCGGAACGCGGTCCTTGTCCACCAGGAATTCCGGGCTCGTCCGGCACCGGCCCGGTCGGCTGCTCCGGCAGCAGCGCCTCGGTCGACTGGAGCAGCACGGTCCCGGCCCCCACGAACTCGAACTGGTGCTCCTCGCCGGACGTACCGCCGAGACCGGTGAGCGATCTGATCCCGCCCAGCACCCCTGTCATGTAGGCGTGGTCGTAGTGGTGGCACGGCGACGGACAGTCCGCCCAGCCGACCAGCGCCTGCGGGTCCACCCGGATCGGCGGCTCCATGAAGACGACGGGACCGTTCGAGGCGGCCACGAACGTGCCCGTGCCGAGCAGCGTGAGGAAGCCCGGCACGATCGACTGCTTCAGGGCCAGCGAGGGCTCGAAGGCCAGCAGGTTCCCCGAGCGGATCGTGAGGTTGCCGTCCTCCAGGTCGTACGAATTCACATCGAAGGCCCGGTCGGCGAGCAGCATCTTCCCCGAGCCCTCCGCCACCACCCAGTCCGCGGCGTGGATCGGCGAGTGGAAGCTGCTGCGCAGCAGATGGTCGAGGCGGCCGTTACCGAATCCGCTGTAGTCGATGCGCCCGTAGTAGGCGATCATCTTGCCCTTCTGCAGGAACCACTGACTGCTCTTGAGCTCCACGCAGAAGGTGTAGTTGTTGACGTTGTCGTTGGCGGGCAACGTCAACGGGTCGTGGACCACGGGTCCCGTCACAGCTTCTCCTCCGAGGCCTGTACGTACACCGAGCCGTTGCCCGACAGCTCCAGCTGGAACGCCTCGCCCGAGCCCCGGCCGACCATCTCCCGCCAGCCGAGCGCCGCGGAGAGCTTGTTGCGTACGTCCCCGTGGTGGGCGACGTACGCCTGTGGATCGACGTGCACCGGCCGCTGCGGCGTGATCGGCAGCTCCACGACCCCGCCGTGTGCCATCACCGCCACCGCGCCGTGGCCCTTCAGCGTCGTGGTGAAGAGCCCCTGGCCGGCCACCTGGCCGCGCACCATCCCCATGACCCCGCCCTGCGAGCCCATGAACATCGTGCCCTGCTTGAGCGACCCGTCGAACGCCAGCAGCCGGTCCGCCTCCACGTACAGGGTGTCGCCGGCCAGGGTGATCAGCTGGATGTGGTGGCCGCCGTGACCGAACATCACCGTGCCGTTCCCCTCGACCGTCATCAGCGGGGTCGCCTCGTTCGCCACCCGCCGCCCGATCATGGACAGCACCCCGCCCTGCCCGCCCTGGATGTTCGGGGTGAAGGTCACGTCGCCCTTGTACGCGAGCATCGCGCCGCGCTGGCAGTACAGCTTCTGGCCGGGGACCACCGTCGCCTCGACCATCTTCGAGTTGATCTCACCGAACGGCATCAGACGTCGCCCCCGATGGTGGAACGCTCGCTGGGCTGCACGTACACCAGGCCCTCGCCCTCGAAGCGGATCTGGAAGGACTCGCCGGACCCCTCGCCCATGAACGTGCGGAAGCCGACACCCGTCTGGAAGTGCTGCCGGAGACTGCCGGTGTGCGCGATGTACGCGCCGGGGTCGACCTGGAGCGGGTACTGGGGGCTCACCCGCAGCACGACCGCCGGACCGTCCGACAGGATCGCGGCCTGCCCGGTCCCCTCGACGGTGGTGGTGAACAGACCGTTGCCCTGGGAGGCGCCGCGCAGGCCGGTGAAGGTCGTCCCGGTGCGCAGCCCGGCGTCCGTGCAGAGGAGGTTGCTCGCCTCGACATGGAGCTTCTCGCCGTGCAGCGCGACGAGATTGATCTCGGTGGCACGGTCCGCGAAGTAGCACGTGCCCTTGCCACGCACCTCCATCACGGTCATCTGCTCACCGGTCAGCCGCCGGGTCACCATCCCGCGGAGGCCCTCACCGCCGCCGGTCATCTTCTTGAAGGTCATCTGGCCGTCGTAGGCGACCATCGAGCCGTTCTTCGCTTTGACGGCGTCGCCTGTCATGTCGACGGCGAGCATCCTGCTGCCTTGGAGTCGGAACTGAGCCACAGGAACGACGGTATCGGCCCGGGGCAAGGGCGAACAGGGTCCCCAGGGTGTGGACGCACCCTGAAAGAGCCCTGATATGTGGGGCTGCCACAATGGTTCCGAGTTTGTGCGTGCTTTCACAAGATCACGCGTACGTGTGATCACGCCCCCCGTCGCCCGCTGCTGAAGGTTTCCTCCGTGGACATCAAGACCGCATCCGCAATCCGCCGCCTCCGCCTGGTATCCGCCCCCGAAGGCGTCTCCTTCCTGCTGCTGCTCGTCTGCTCCGTGCTCAAGCGGACGACGGACTTCAACGCGGTGCCGGTGATGGGCATGGTGCACGGCATCCTCTTCGTGCTCTACGTGATCTTCTGGGCGGACGCCTGGAACCGCACCAAGTGGCCCGCGAAGACCGCCGCCCTCTACTTCGTCCTCTCGGTGCTGCCGACCGGCGGCTTCTTCGCCGAGCGCAAGCTGCGCCGCGAGGCCGAGAACGCGATCATCGCCTCCCGCGCGCGCCGCGAAGGCGTGGTGGAGGCGTCATGATCGTCGCCTTCTCGGTCTCCCCGCTGGGTGTGGGCGAGGACGTCGGTGAGTACGTCGCCGACGCCGTCCGCGTCGTACGCGAGTCGGGGCTCCCCAACCGCACGGACGCGATGTTCACCTCGATCGAGGGCGAGTGGGACGAGGTCATGGACGTCGTGAAGCGCGCCGTCGCCGCGGTCGAGGCGCGTGCGCCGCGGGTCTCGCTCGTACTGAAGGCCGACATCCGGCCGGGCGTCACGGACGGTCTGACCTCCAAGGTCGAAACCGTGGAGCGGCATCTCGCCGATTAGTCCCTACCTCCGGATCGGACCGAAAGGCGAGACAGGGCTGACCGGCATATGACCGGCCGGTAGGGTCGATGCCGTGCCGAAGCCGCTCAGTCTTGCCTTCGATCCCATCGCGCGCGCCGACGAACTCTGGCAGCAGCGCTGGGGACCCGTGCCCTCGATGGCCGCGATCACCTCCATCATGCGTGCGCACCAGATCCTGCTCGCGGAGGTCGACGCGGTCGTCAAGCCGTACGGGCTGACCTTCGCGCGCTACGAGGCGCTCGTCCTGCTCACCTTCTCCAAGGCCGGAGAGCTGCCGATGTCCAAGATCGGTGAGCGGCTGATGGTGCATCCCACCTCGGTGACGAACACCGTCGACCGGCTGGTGAAGTCGGGCCTGGTCGACAAGCGCCCCAACCCGAACGACGGGCGGGGCACGCTGGCCTCCATCACCGACAAGGGCCGCGAGGTCGTCGAGGAGGCCAGCGCGGATCTGATGAAGATGGACTTCGGGCTGCGCGCCTACGACGCGGAGGAGTGCGCGGAGATCTTCGCGATGCTCAGGCCGCTGCGGGTGGCCGCGGAGGATTTCGAGGACTCCTGAGCCGTGTTCTGGCAGGTGGGAGCGGCCGTCGGGGGATCGGCAACCCCGCCGAAGATCGCCCGCCCTGTCCGGATACGCTCGACTCCATGAAACGAAGCGTGCTGACCCGCTACCGCGTGATGGCCTATGTCACCGGTGTGCTGCTGGTCCTGCTCACCCTCGGCGTCATCGCCAAGTACCTGCTGGACATCGACGGGGCGACCGGCTTTGTCAGCATCGTCGGCATCGCGCACGGCTGGCTGTACGTCGTGTACCTCGTCTTCGCCTTCGACCTGGGCTCCAAGGCCAAGTGGCCGGTGACGAAGCAGCTCTGGGTGCTGCTGGCGGGAACGATTCCGACCGCGGCTTTCTTTGTCGAGCGCAAGATCTCCAAGGAGCTGGAACCGCAGGTCAGGGAGCCGGTCCCGGCTGCGGCCAAGGCGTAACCCCCACCGCCCGTGCGATGCGCGGGCGGTTTGCCGTCGACATTTACTTGGACGTCCTAGTAAATTCGAGTGCATGGACGCTCACGCCGTTGAAGAAGGCCGCCGCCGCTGGCAGGCCCGGTACGACAAGGCCCGCAAGCGGGACGCCGATTTCACCACGCTCTCCGGTGACCAGGTGGACCCGGTGTACGGACCCCGGCCCGGGGACACGTACGAGGGGTTCGAGCGGATCGGCTGGCCGGGCGAGTACCCCTACACCCGGGGTCTGCACGCCACCGGATACCGCGGCCGTACCTGGACCATCAGGCAGTTCGCCGGTTTCGGCAACGCCCGGCAGACCAACGAGCGGTACAAGACGATCCTCGCCAACGGCGGCGGCGGCCTCTCGGTCGCCTTCGACATGCCGACCCTGATGGGCCGAGACTCCGACGAGCCGAAGGCGCTCGGCGAGGTCGGCCACTGCGGGGTCGCCATCGACTCGGCCGCCGACATGGAGGTCCTCTTCCAGGACATCCCGCTCGGCGACGTCACCACGTCGATGACGATCAGCGGCCCGGCCGTCCCGGTCTTCTGCATGTACCTGGTCGCCGCCGAGCGCCAGGGCATCGACCCGGCCGTGCTCAACGGCACGCTCCAGACGGACATCTTCAAGGAGTACATCGCGCAGAAGGAGTGGCTCTTCCAGCCCGAGCCGCATCTGCGCCTGATCGGTGACCTGATGGAGCACTGCGCCGCCTCCATCCCCGCGTACAAGCCGCTCTCGGTCTCCGGCTACCACATCCGCGAGGCGGGCGCGACGGCCGCGCAGGAGCTGGCGTACACCCTGGCCGACGGCTTCGGCTACGTGGAGCTCGGCCTCTCCCGCGGCATGGACGTGGACGTCTTCGCGCCCGGCCTCAGCTTCTTCTTCGACGCGCACGTCGACTTCTTCGAGGAGATCGCCAAGTTCCGTGCGGCGCGCAGGATCTGGGCGCGCTGGATGAAGGACGTGTACGGCGCCCGGACCGACAAGGCGCAGTGGCTCCGTTTCCACACCCAGACGGCCGGTGTGTCGCTGACCGCGCAGCAGCCGTACAACAACGTCGTACGGACCGCGGTCGAGGCGCTGGCCGCGGTCCTCGGCGGCACCAACTCCCTGCACACCAACGCCCTGGACGAGACCCTCGCGCTGCCGAGCGAGCAGGCGGCGGAGATCGCCCTGCGCACGCAGCAGGTGCTGATGGAGGAGACGGGCGTCGCCAATGTGGCCGACCCGCTCGGCGGTTCCTGGTACATCGAGCAGCTCACCGACCGCATCGAGGCCGACGCCGAGAAGATCTTCGAGCAGATCAAGGAGCGCGGCCTGCGCGCGCACCCCGACGGGCAGCACCCGATCGGGCCGGTCACCTCGGGGATCCTGCGCGGCATCGAGGACGGCTGGTTCACCGGGGAGATCGCCGAGTCGGCCTTCCAGTACCAGCGCTCGGTGGAGAAGGGCGACAAGCGGGTCGTCGGCGTCAACTGCCTGCACGGCTCGGTGACGGGCGACCTGGAGATCCTGCGGGTCAGCCACGAGGTGGAACGCGACCAGGTCGAGGACCTGACAGGCCGCAAGGCGGCCCGGGACGAGACCCGCGTGCGGTCCGCGCTGGACGCCATGCTGGCAGCGGCCCGGGACGGCTCGAACATGATCGAGCCGATGCTGGCCGCGGTCCGGGTGGAGGCGACGCTCGGCGAGATCTGCGGGGTGCTGCGGGACGAGTGGGGGGTGTACACGGAGCCGCCCGGGTTCTGAGCGGTCTGGATCCCGGGCGCCGGGCCCGGGTCCTGGACGCGGTACCGGGCGCGCCGGGCAATACCTCGGAGGCAGAGCTAAAATTGGGCTCATGGCCACGGGAGAGTTCCCCGACTCGCTCGCCGACGCCCTGGCCGGTGTTCACCGGCTGATCCGGCGGCGGTTGCGCCGGGAGCTGCGTGCCCCGCCGCTGCGCGGCGCACAGGCCGAGCTTCTGCGGCTGGTCGCCGGCAGCCCCGGTATCCGGGTCTCGGCCGCGGCCAAGGAGCTGTGTCTGGCCGGGAATTCGGTCTCCACGCTGGTGAACCAGCTCACCCACGTCGGGTACCTGCGCCGCGAGAGGGACCCGGACGACCGCCGCTCGGTGCGGCTGCTGCTGACCCCCGCGGCCCGCGAACGGCTGCGTGACTGGCAGGAGCGGCGCAGCGAACTGGTCCGTGCCCAGGTGGCCCGGCTGTCCGAGGAGGACCGGGCGGCACTGGCCGCGGCGCTTCCGGCGCTGCGCAGCCTCACCCGGAACCTGCGCGAGGAGGTGGAGGGCTCATGAGTGCTACGGAGTACACCGACCCGGCAGCCGACGGCATCGCGGTCGCCTGCAACGGTCTGGAGTACAGCTTCGGCGAGGCGAAAGCCGTCGACGACGTGGATCTGTCGGTCGAGGCCGGTGAGGTCTTCGGCCTGCTCGGGCCGAACGGAGCGGGCAAGACCACCGTGATCCGCTGCATCACCACCCTGCTGCCGGTCCCGGCGGGCCGCGTGCGGGTCTTCGGGCGCGACGCGGCGAAGGAGCGGATGGCGGTCCGGCGGCTGCTCGGTTACGTACCGCAGCAGCTCTCCGCCGACGCCGGTCTCACCGGGCGGGAGAACGTGACCCTGTTCGCCCGGGTCTTCGACGTCTCCCGCAAGGAACGGGCCGAGCGCGTCGCGCAGGTGCTGGCCGCCGTCGGGCTGACCGACGCGGCCGACCGGCTCGCCAAGACCTACTCCGGCGGCATGATCCGCCGTCTCGAACTCGCCCAGGCGCTGGTCAGCGCTCCCCGGCTGCTGATTCTGGACGAACCGACCATCGGTCTCGACCCGATCGCCAGGACCAGCGTGTGGGAGCACATCGACGCCGTACGGAAAGCCACCGGCATGACCGTGCTGGTGACCACCCACTACATGGACGAGGCCGACCAGTACTGCGACCGGCTCGCGCTGATGCACCTCGGGCGGGTACGGGCCGTCGGTACGCCCGACGAGCTCAGGTCCGCCCTTCGCGAGCGCAATCGCGCCGAGGGCGGCAGCGACCGTCCGCCGACGCTGGAGGACGTCTTCCGGGACGTCGCAGGCAGCGGTCTCGACGAGCAGGGAGGCGAATTCCGTGATGTCCGCACCACGCGCCGCACCGCCACCCGGGTCGGCTGACCCCACCCCGGTGGGCGAGCCGGGACTGCTCCTGGTCCCGCCCAAGGCCCGCACCGGCTGGCGGATGGTCCCGGCCAGGGTCGCCGCGATGTGCCTGGTCGAGCTGCAGAAACTGCGCCACGACCGCACCGAGCTGTACACCAGGGCCATCCAGCCGGCCCTGTGGCTGCTGATCTTCGGTGAGACCTTCACCCGGATCAAGGCCATTCCGACCGGCGGCATTCCGTACATCGACTATCTCGCGCCGGGCATCATCGCCCAGTCCGCGATGTTCATCGCGATCTTCTACGGCATTCAGATCATCTGGGAGCGGGACGCCGGGATTCTCACCAAACTCCTGGTCACGCCGACCCCGAGATCCGCGCTGACCACCGGTAAGGCGTTCGCCGCCGGGGTGAAGGCGCTGATCCAGGCGGTCGTGGTGATCGTCATCGCCGCGCTGCTCGGCGTCGGACTCACCTGGAACCCGCTGCGGCTCCTGGGCGTGGCGGTCGTGGTGATCATGGGTGCGGCCTTCTTCTCCTGTCTGTCGGTGGCCATCGCCGGGATCGTGCTGACCCGTGACCGGCTGATGGGTATCGGACAGGCCATCACGATGCCGTTGTTCTTCGCCTCCAACGCCCTCTACCCGGTCGCGATCATGCCGGGCTGGCTCCAGGCGGTGAGCAAGTTCAATCCACTGAGCTATCAGGTCGACGCCCTGAGAGGTCTGTTGCTGGGCACACCCTCGCACCTGGGTCTCGACTTCGGCGTGTTGGCCGGGGCCGCGCTGGTGAGCATCCTGGTGTCCTCGGCACTGCTGGGGCGGCTCGCCCGGTGACCACGCCGTAGACGCGCCTGACACCGGCCACGGAGGGTTCGCGCCTCGGCCGCCGGCCTCAGGGCAGCACCAGCCGGAACAGCGCCCCGCCGCCCGGCGCCCGCTCCGCCGTGAGTTCGGCCCCGTGCGCGCGGGCGATCTGCCGGGCCATCGCCAGCCCCAGGCCCGATCCGGGGAGCGCGCGGGCCGCCTCCGCCCGGTAGAAGCGGTCGAAGACGTACGGGAGGTCTCCGTCCGCGATCCCGGGTCCGTGATCGCGGACGGTCAGCTCCTCCGCCGTGAGCACCAGCTCGACCTCGCCCCCCGGCTCGGAGAACTTGGCCGCGTTGGAGAGAAGGTTGGCGAACAGCCGGGAGAGCCGGGCCTGGACACCGGGAACGACCGGGTCGGCCAGGATCCGTACCGTGAAGGCGACCCCGGGCCAGTGGCCGCGTGCCGCCGTGGCGGCGTGCTCGACCAGCGGAGCCAGCCGGACGGCCTCCAGGAGCGGGACGGGTTCCTCGTCGCGGGCCAGCTCGATCAGATCGTTCACCAACGTCGTGACCTCATGGATCTGCCGCCCGAGGGCCGCGGCGGCCCTGTCACGCTGGGCGTCGGTCAACCGGTCCGCCCGGGACAGGAGTTCGGCGTTCGTGCGGAGCGCGGTGAGCGGGGTACGCAGCTCGTGGGAGGCGTCCGCCACCAGTCGGCGCTGGGCGGTGACCGACTGTTCCAGCTCACCCAGCATGGCGTTGAACGTGGCGGCCAGCCGGGTGACCTCGTCCTCCCGTGTCACCGGCCCCGGGGGCAGCTCGATGCGGTGGCGCGGATCGCGGGTGGCCGCGATCCGCTCGGCGGCCCGGGTGAGCCGCGCGACCGGTGCCAGGCCGGTGCGTGACACCCAGTAGCCGAGGGCGGCGGCGAAGAGCACACCGACCCCGCCGGCGGCGGCGAGCAGCCAGGCCGTCCGCCGTACGCTCCGCTCCACCGGGTCGGAACGGAGCGCGACCTGCACCGCCTCGCGGTGGCCGAAGGTGGTGGTGAGCATCCGGGTGGGGCGCCCCTGCAGCGTGATGTTGCTGAAGTACGGAGCGCGTCGGCCCGCGGCGACCTCCCGCACCGGCCGCGCGACCGGCAGGAGGTACGGCTTCGACGGGTCACCGGCCGGATCGGCCGGCACGATCTGCGAACAGGCCGGGGAGGCCAGGTAGCGGCATTCGCCCGCCACGACACCCGGCGGCCCACCGGTGTGCCCGCCGCTGACCAGGGCCGCCGACTGGATCAGATTGAGGTCCAGCTGGTGGTAGAGCTCGTACCGCTGCACGAAGAAGGCCGCCGCACACATGCCGAGCGCCACCAGGGCCACCGCGGCGGACGCGGTCAGGGCCAGCCGGGTGCGCAGCGGCCGGCGGCGGCGCCAGCGGGCGCCGAGCCGGTGGGAGGGGGCGGTGCGCGGGGTGCGCCCTCCCACCGGTTCCGCGTCCTGCGCGCTCACGCCAGATCCAGCCGGTAGCCGACGCCGTGCACGGTGTGGACCAGGCGGGGCTCGCCCGCCGCCTCCAGCTTGCGGCGGAGGTAACCGACGTACACCGCGAGGGAGTTGGAGTCCGGGCCGAAGTCCTGCCCCCAGACCCGCTCCAGGATCAGCTCGCGGGTGAGGACCTGCCCCGGGTGGCGCAGCAGGAGTTCGAGCAGGGCGAATTCGGTCCGGCTGAATTCGATCGGGCGCTCGGAGCGGCGGCCGGTGCGGGTCTGCGGGTCGACGGTGAGATCCGCGTACGACAGCGTGGCCCGGTCCTCCTCCGCCGGGGCCGCCCGCCGCAGCAGCGCCCGCACCCGGGCGACGAGTTCGTCGAGGGCGAAGGGCTTCACGAGATAGTCGTCCGCGCCTGCCTCCAGGCCGTCCACCCGCTCGCTCACCGAGTCCAGCGCGGTCAGCACCAGGACGGGCGTACGGTCGCCCACGGCCCGCAGCTGACGGCAGACCCCGAGCCCGTCGAGCACCGGCATCATCACGTCCAGCACGATCGCGTCCGGCTGCCAGGAAGAGACGGTGGAGAGCGCTGCCAGGCCGTCGGCCGCGCCCCGCACCTCGTACCCCTCGACCGCGAGGCCGTCCTCGACCGCCGCGCGCACCTCGGGCTGGTCGTCGACGACCAGGATCTTTCGCTGCTGGGTGCTCACGGAATGCGTGTGCGGGTGCGGGTTCATGGAGCAAAGCCTGCCAAACCCGGCTCTTAGAACCTTCTTACCCCGCGGCGCGAGTGTGCTCCCCATGCGCACACCACCTTCCGTCGTGATCGGCGCGGGCGGCACCGGCGGCCACATCTACCCCGGGCTCGCCCTGGCCGACGCCCTGCGCCGCGCCGCACCCGACGCGGTGATCTCGTTCGTCGGCACCGAACGCGGACTCGAGACCTCGCTCATACCCGGCGCCGGGTACCGGCTCCACACCGTCGACATGATCCCGTTCGACCCCGCGCTGGGCGCCAGGCGCTATCTGCTGCCCGCCGCCCTGCTGAGGTCCGGCATGCAGTGCCGGACCATCCTGCGTGAGCAGCGCGCCCAGGTCGCCGTCGGGATGGGCGGCTACCCCAGCGCGCCGGTCGTCCTCGGCGCGCGGATGGCCGGACTGCCCAGCGTGATCCACGAGTCCAACGCGGTGCCCGGCCGCGCCAACCAGTTCGCCGCCCGCCTCACCCCGCACCTCACCGTCGCCTTCGACCGCAGCCGCGCCCGTCTCGCCGGGGGCGAGAACGCGCTGACCGTCGGCATGCCCATCGCCGCACCGATCGCCACCCTCGACCGCGCGGCCCTGCGGGGCGAGGCCCGGCGTGAGCTGGGCGTCCCCGCCGGGGCGCGGCTGCTGCTGGTGAACGGCGGCAGTCTCGGAGCGGCCCGGCTCACCGCTGCGGCCGTCGGCCTCGCGGCCCGGTGGCAGAGCCGTACCGACGTCCACCTGCTGATCAAGACCGGGCCCGCCGCCCTGGCGGACGCCACGGCGCGGCTGGCCGACGAGGGCGGCGACCGGGTCGCGCGCGCCGTCCCCTACCTCGACCGGATGGACCTCGCGTACGCCGCCGCCGACCTGGTCGTCTGCCGTGCCGGATCGGCGACCGTCGCCGAACTGGCCAGCACCGGGGTGCCCGCGATCCTCGTCCCGTATCCGCACGCACCCGGCGACCACCAGACCCACAACGCACGCGTCCTCTGCGACGCCGGGGCCGGACTGCTGCTCACCGACGCGGCGACGACCGCCGAACGGCTCGCGGAGCTGGCGGGCCCGCTCCTCGCCGACCCGGCCCGGCTCGCCGCGATGAGCGGCGCGGCCGACCCCTCCACCCACGCACGGGCGGCCGACCTGCTGGCCGCCACCGTCCTCTCGTACACGGAGCGTCCCGCATGAACACGAACCCCAGCAGCGCGAACGGCAGCAGCATGAACCCCACCGGCACGAACCCCAGCAGCCGGAGCCACCCGGCCGGGGGCGTGAACTGGCAGAACCGCACCGTCCTCGTCACCGGCGCCGAGGGATTCATCGGTTCGGCCCTTGTCGATCTCCTGGTGGAGCAGGGGGCGAAGGTCCGTGCCTTCGTCCACTACAAGCCGTACGGCGAGAAGGGGAACCTCGCCCACCACCTCGGCTCCCCGCAGGTGGAGATGGTGGCCGGTGACGTCCGCGACGCCGGGCGGGTCGACGACGCCGTCGCGGGCTGTGACACCGTCTTCCATCTGGCCGCGCTGATCGGCATTCCGTACAGCTACGACGCCCCTGGCGCGTATGTCGCGACCAATGTCGTCGGTACCGAGAACATCGCCGAGGCCTGCCGCCGCCACTCCGTGCGCCGTCTCGTCCACACCTCCACGAGCGAGGTGTACGGCACCGCCCGCACCGCCCCCATCAGCGAGCAGCACCCGCTCCAGCCCCAGTCCCCGTACTCCGCGTCCAAGATCGGAGCGGACATGATGGCGCTCTCGCACTGGCACGCGTTCGAGCTCCCGGTGACCGTGGTGCGTCCCTTCAACACCTACGGCCCCCGCCAGTCCGCGCGCGCCGTGATCCCGACGATCCTCGCCCAACTGCACTCCGGGGCACGTGAGATCAGGCTGGGCTCCCTCGCGCCGACCCGTGACTTCACCTACGTCACGGACACGGCGCGAGGCTTCCTCGCACTGGCCGGCTGCGACCGCGCGCTGGGGGAGAGCGTCAATCTGGGTACGGGGCAGGAGATATCGATCGGCGACCTGGCGAACGCCCTGATCGAGGCCTCCGGACGACCGGCCGAGGTCGTCGTCGACCCGGCCCGGCTGCGCCCGTCCGGCAGCGAGGTCCTGCGGCTGCTCTCGGACAACTCCCGCGCCCGCGCCTGGGCGGGCTGGCAGCCCGAAGTCTCCCTGACCGAGGGGCTGAAGCGGACATCGGAGTGGGTCGCGGAGCACCTTCACCTCTTCGCGGCCGACCGCTACCAGGTCTGAGTGGGGAACTCACGCAGAACGGGCCCTACGGGGCCGTGGGCGTCGCGCTCAGCCCGACGCACAGCAGCAGGGTGAACTCGCGTGCCCACGCCCCGTCCACCGGCTCCGCGCTGACCAGCGCCCGGTGCACCACCGCGCCCGCGACCACGTCGAAGATCAGGTCGGTGTGCCGGGCCGAGGCCTCGGGGTCGGCCTCGTAGGGGAGTTCACCGCGCGCCTGGGCGCGCTCGCGGCCGACCGTCACCAGCCGTTTCTGCCGGTCGACGATCGCCGAGCGGATCCGGGCGCGCAGCGCCTCGTCGCTGATCGACTCGGCCACCACCGCCATCAGCGCGGTCTTGGTCTCGGGCCGGGCGAGGAGCGCCGCGAACTGCAGCACCACGCCCTCGATATCGGCCGTCAGGCTGCCCCGGTCGGGCAGTTCGAGCTCGTCGAAGAGGACCGCCACCGCGTCCACGACGAGTTCGTTCTTGTTCGCCCAGCGCCGGTACAGCGTCGTCTTCGCCACTCCGGCACGGGTGGCCACATCGCCCATGGTCAGCTTCGACCAGCCGAGGTCGACCAGCGCGGCCCTCGTCGCCACGAGGATCGCGGCATCGGCTTCCGTGCTGCGGGGGCGACCCGTTCGGGTGGGTTTGCTGATCGGCATGACCGCGACCATACCGGTCAGTAGCTCCGGCGCCGTGAGTCAGATCACGAGAAACTGGCGGCGAAATCCCGCCCGTTGATCGCCGCCGACCAGTTACGCTACGGCTCGTAGCGTAAAGAGCGACAGCCACGTGACAAGCCACTGGCGCCAGGGTGGGGACCCTGCGCCTGTCCCAGGCCCCTCCTCGGGCCGAACGGCCGCGTCTGTCCGTACGCCCCGCATCCGGCGGGGGGTGTACGGGCGGGCCCGGCCGGTACGACGGTGGATTACGCCAACAGCTTTCCTGAACGGGCGGCGGAGGGGGGAGGATGTACGCATGCAGCCTAGGAACATGTCCATGAGCGGCGTCGTCGACCTCGCCGCAGTGAAGGCCGCCGGCGAGGCCCGGCAGAAAGCGGAACAGGCGCGCGCCGAGACCGCCAGGCAGGGCGGCAGCGCCGGTGTGTCGCCCGCCTCGCTGGTGATCGACGTCGACGAAGCCGGTTTCGAGCGCGACGTCATCCAGCGCTCCTCCGAGGTCCCGGTCGTCATCGACTTCTGGGCCGAGTGGTGCGAGCCGTGCAAGCAGCTCGGCCCGTTGCTCGAACGTCTGGCTGTCGCGTACAACGGCCGCTTCCTGCTCGCCAAGGTCGACGTCGACGCCAACCAGATGCTGATGCAGCAGTTCGGGATCCAGGGGATTCCGGCCGTCTTCGCGGTGGTCGCCGGTCAGGCGCTGCCGCTCTTCCAGGGCGCGGCCCCCGAGGCCCAGATCCGGGAGACCCTCGACCAGTTGATCAAGGTCGGCGAGGAGCGCTTCGGGCTCACCGGGATCGTCGTCGACCCCGACGCCGCGCCCGCCGGGGCCGACGCCGAACCGGCGGAGGTGCCGGCCGGCCCCTACGACGCGCTGCTCGAAGCCGCCGTACAGGCGCTGGACGCGAACGACTTCGGCGGCGCCGTCCAGGCGTACAAGAACGTCCTCTCGGACGACCCGGGCAACGAGGAGGCCGCGCTCGGCCTCGCCCAGGCCGAACTGCTCGCGCGGGTGCAGAAGCTCGACCCGCAGCAGGTCCGCGCGGAGGCGGCGGAGAAGCCCGCCGATGTGCCGGCGCAGATCGCCGCGGCCGACCTGGATCTGGTGGGCGGTCATGTCGAGGACGCCTTCGGGCGGTTGGTCGCGGCCGTGCGGTGCACGGTGGGTGACGACCGGGAGGCCGCGCGTGTCCATCTGCTCCAGCTCTTCGAGGTGATCGGGTCCGACGACCCGCGGGTGACGGCCGCGCGTACCGCGCTGGCGCGGGTGCTGTTCTGAACGGTCACCCGGTTTTGAACGGTCACACGGTTCTGAACAGCCACGCTGCTCTGAACAGTCACTAAGCGCGCGGTGCGGGCGAGTTCCGGCTGACGATTTGGCGACACGGAGATAACGGACGGCCGCACTTTGCCAAAACTTGGCAATTGCGGCCGCCTGTTACTCGGAGTAAATGCAGTGCATCCTTCTGCCCGATTATGGGCGTCTACCGCCCCATGTAGCGGCTGGGTCGGCTCCACCCTGTGTGCCTGTGCGATATCGGCCGGTCGCGGTTCGGTTATCCCGCCGTTACTAGCCGGTAATGAACCCCTTGTGTCACAGCCGCGAATGCACCACGATCGGCCACGCTCGGTCCAATAGCGCACCAGCGCGGCATCCGGTCGCGTCGTGGCCACTTGGGTCCCCACCGAGCCGGTCGGCGACAGTGGCGCCGGCTGCGGACAGGGGGGTTCCCGCCACCCGGCGGGGCCTGTCCAGCGGTTGCGCGAACGCGTGGCCAGTGGTTGTCGCTCGGGGGTGATCGCCGGTGCTTCGGACGCGGTTCGCGTTTGTGAAACGGGCGCTCTCCTTCCCGAGGACGTAGCACTTCTCCCATCCCAGGACGGGCTTCGAACCCGGTCCGGAGATGTACGTCCGAGAAGGAGGAAACTAAGTGAGTTCCCAGGTACGTGGCGGAACCAGATGGAAGCGGTTCGCGATCGTCATGGTCCCGAGCGTGGTCGCCACCGCTGCGGTGGGCGTAGGCCTCGCGCAGGGTGCGCTCGCCGCTTCGTTCAGCGTGTCCGGCCAGTCGTTCAAGGTCCACGCCGACAGTCTGGTCGGTCATGACTTCGTCCAGTACGGCAGTGTCGCGACGGGCAGGAACCCGGACGGCAAGGGCGGCGACGCTCACGCGGTGGCCGTGTCGGGCTTCAGCAGTGCGACGATCACCAACATGTGCCAGTCGGTGGTCACGCCGAACCTGCCGTTCGGCCTCGGCACCGTCACGCTCCGGCTGACCGCCGGAACGAACCCCAAGAAGCCGGTCGAGGCGACCAACCTCTACCTCGACATCGCGAGCCTCCAGGCCGACGCGACCTTCGACCACCTCGACATCGGTGTGGCCGCGCAGGAAGCGGGCATCCAGCCCGGCACGGAAAAGAAGGTCGATCCGGACGGCTTCGCGCAGCGCGCCAAGAGCGCGACGCTGACCAACGTGAAGCAGGAGGCGTGGGCGACCACCGCCGGCACGTTCAAGCTCAGCAACCTGAAGCTGGGCCTGACGTCCGGCAAGGCGGAGTGCTACTAAGCACACCCGGGGTGGCCGGGGACGCATGGTCCCCGGCTGCCCGAACCTCTCCACTTCTCAGAGCAACACCGGTACCAGGGAGCTGTTTTCCATGAGCGCCGAGTCCTCGGGTTCCCGCGACTTCACCTACTGGCGGCTTCGCTTCCGCGCGTGGCGGGGCAACCGACCCTTCTGGGCGGGCCTGTTCACGATGGTGGGTGGCCTGCCGATCGCCTACTTCCCGTACGCCAATATGCACCTCGGCAATATGACGCTGGCGATGTCCACCACCGCGGGAGCCGGATCACTGATCATCGGGGTGCTGCTGGTCACCCTCGGCCTGACGATGTGGTTCCACGGGATCGTCAGGGTGTTCGCGGGGATAGCGGCGATCCTGCTGGCGCTGATCTCCCTCCCGGTGGCGAACATCGGCGGCTTCGTCATCGGCTTCCTGCTGTCGATGATCGGTGGGGCCCTCTCGCTCTCCTGGGCTCCCGCGGGGCCGCAGGGCGACCCGGCGCTGCCCGCCCAGGGCGGCTCCGCGGACGGGACGCCGTACGGAGCGGCACCCGGAGTCGCGGCTCCCGCAGGGGAGTTCGCTTTCGACCGGGAGGCCGTCGTCCCGGAGCAGCAGACGGTTGAACCTGACAAGAACACGACAGTGGATGCCAACGGTGGGAGGCACCGTGCGGGGTGACGAAGCGCAGCCGGGTACCACCGAACGCAATGACCTCGGAGAGCGCAGAGGCGGCCGTCACGCGGCCCCCAGGAGATCGTTGCTGACGAAGCTGCACATTCCCGCGAGCAAGGCGATAGCCCTGGCTGCGATGCCGACCGCGGTGTTCGTCGGGATGGGCCTCACCCCCAAGCTGGCGATGGCCGACGACCACGGCGACATCCCGTTCGCGGCCGGTCCGTGCGTCTCCCGCTCCGACGAGCCGAGCGAGTCGGCGAAGCCGTCGGACTCCCCGAAGCCGTCCGACTCCCCGAGCCCCTCGGCCAGTGCGTCGGGCGACACGGCCGGTGACAAGGCCAAGAAGGACGGCAAGAGCGCGGACGTGTCGGCCCAGCCGTCCCCGTCGGCCACCCCGGCGGCGGACGCGACCGACTCCGTGAAGTCCGAGAAGAAGACGTCGGATTCACCGTCCGCCGCCTCGGACCGGGCGGCTGCCTCGTCGAGCCCGTCGCCGACCGCGACGAAGTCGACGAACCCGCTGGACCCGCTGGGTGTGGGGGACGCGCTCAAGAAGCTGTTCAACCCGGACAAGGACACGGCGAGCCCGTCCCCGGACCCGTCGTCCTCCGCGTCGTCCAAGACCTCCGGGCAGACCGCGGCGGAGAAGAAGGCAGCCGAGAAGAAGGCCGCTGACAAGAAGGCGGCCGAGAAGAAGACCGCCGACTCCAAGAAGGCCGACGAGGCCACGGCAGCCGCGAAGACCGAGGCCGACAAGACCGCCGAGAAGATCCGCGAGGCGGCGGCCGAGGCCGGAAAGCCGGTCAAGGACCTGCCCGCGGACGCCAAGGGCCTGGACCCGAAGAAGGACACGGCCATCCCAGACGGCGCCAAGCCGTCCTACCCGTGCCCGACCGCCGATCCCAAGGCGCTCGCCGCGGCCGATCTGGAGCAGGGCATCCCCGCCCTCCCCGACGACCCGTGGACGCTGAACAGTTCGATGCTCACGCTCAACGGGCTCGACTACAAGGGCATCGTCGAGGTCAGGACCGGCAGCGGGAAGATCAAGAAGGTGCTGAAGTTCACCGCTTCGTCGCTGGACATCAAGGACCTGCACCAGACGACCGTCGCCCCCAACGGGGCCACCGGCCACGTCAAGGCGGCAACGGGCTCGACGTCGACCATCCGTGACGGCCAGGTCACGATGTACACGGAGTCGCTGAAGGGCAACCTCTTCGGCCTCATCCCGATCACGTTCAGCCCCGACAGCCCGCCGCCGATCAATGTGCCCTTCGCGTTCTTCACGAAGGTCACCGTGAAGCAGGCAGGCCAGTTCGGCGGCACGCTCCATGTGCCCGGACTCCAGAACTACTTCACCGGCGCCTGACCCGCCGCCGGAGATACGTCCGGGAGCCGCGGAAACAGCTGTGGCCCGCACCCCCGACCGGGGTGCGGGCCACAGCTGTCGACAGGGCGCACCACCCGCGTGAACCGCACCGCCCGTGTGAACCGCACCGGCCGGCCACGGTTCCGCCGCCTGGCCGAGACCTCCGAACCGCCGTGCGGCAGAATCGCCGGGGGCCGTACATCCGGACACGATCCGGTGGTGGGCGTGGAGCGTGGGGGAGTGAGCAGTGGGCGCTGTCGACGGCTGCCGTGACACCGGCGAGGCCGGCCGCACCGGTCCCCGCGTACAACAGGCCCCCGCGGCAGGGCGGTTCACCCCGTACCCGGGGCGGATGCTGCGGGCCGAGTGGCAGGCGGTGGCCGTCGGGCCGTTCCGGGAGCTGCGGCGCCGCGGGGTGTCCGGGATCTCCCTGGCGCTGCTCGCCACGGTCGCGGTCGTCGTCGTCCACCAGCTGATACGGACGCCCGACGGCGCGGTGCTGGTGCGGCTGGTGGCCGACGTCCGGGCCGATCTGCCCCTCCCGCTGGTGCTGCTGCGTACCCCCGGATCGCTGGTGCTCGCCGATCCCGGTCTGCCGGTGTGGGCGGGGCTGCCCAAGCTGTTCCTCGCGTTCGCGCTCGCCGAACTGGTCCTGGGCCGCACCCGCACCCTGGTGATCGCCTGCGTCACGTCCCTCGCGGGCACGCTGGGCGCTCGGGCGATGATCGCGCTGGGCCACGGTCCGCTGGGGCTGCCGCCCGAGACCGCGCATGTGCTCGACACCGGGCCGTCCGCCGCGGTGGCCGGGCTCTTCGCGTACCTGGCGGTGGTCCGGCGCGCTCCGGTCCTGGCCGTGCCGACCAGCGGACTGATCGTGGTCCAGTCGCTGCTCAAGCCGAACCTCGCGGGCCGCGAGCATCTGATCGCCGTGGGGCTGGCGCTCGTCCTGGGCCTCTGCGCGGGCCGTGCCACCCGGGGAGGGGACGCCGGGCCCGCGCCGCGTCGGGGGCCGCGGATCCGTACGGAGCAGGGGCCGGCCGCGTATCCTCCCCGCCATGACGGGCCGGAGCAGCCCGGCCCCGACGCTTTCGGCGAGGACCGCGATGAGGAAGATCGTCCTGACGATGTCGATGTCCCTGGACGGGTACAGCGAGGGGCCGGACCGTGACATCAGCTGGCACCGGGTCGACGACGAGGTGCACCGCCACATCAACGCGTACCTCGCGACGATGGGCGGATTCCTGCACGGCCGGGTGACCCATGAGCTGATGGCCGGATTCTGGCCGACCGCGGACGCCGACCCGGCGAGTCCCGAGCCGGTGAAGGAGTTCGCCGCTCTCTGGCGCGGGATGCCCAAGACCGTGTACTCCAGAACCCTGGAGCGGGCCGACTGGAACACCACGGTGGTCCGGGAGGTGGTGCCCGAGGAGGTACGGGCGCTCAAGGCCCGGCCCGGCGGCGACCTGTCCCTCGGCGGTGCGCGTCTCGCCGCGTCCTTCATGGCGCACGGGCTGATCGACGAGTTCCACATCTACGTCCACCCGGTACTCGTCGGCGGCGGCACGCGCCTCTTCCCGGACGCGGGGGCCACCGCCGGCCTCGACCTCGTGGAGTCCCGGACCTTCGGGAACGGTGTCGTCCTCCTGTACTACCGGCGAGCCGGTGCGTCCGGCCCGGAGTGAGCCCGGACACGGCTGTGGCCCGTACCCGCCGTAAGGGGGGTACGGGCCACAGCCGTGTCAGCGGACCGGTGTCCGGTCAGCCCTGGTTGTCCTCGCCGCCCAGGTGGTGCACCCGGACCATGTTCGTGGTGCCGGGGACACCGGGGGGCGAGCCGGCGGTCATGACCATCCGGTCGCCCTCGTTGTAGCGCTTCAGCTTCAGCACCTCGGCGTCGACCAGGTCGACCATCGCGTCGGTGTTGTCCACGTGCGGCACCACGTGCGCCTCGACGCCCCAGCTCAGCGCGAGCTGGCTGCGGGTCGACTCGTCCGTCGTGAAGGCGAGGATCGGCTGGCAGGTGCGGTAGCGGGAGAGACGGCGGGCGGTGTCTCCGGACTGGGTGAAGGCGACCAGCGCCTTCGCGTCCAGGAAGTCCGCGATCTCACAGGCCGCGCGGGCCACCGAGCCGCCCTGGGTGCGCGGCTTCTTGCCGGGCACCAGCGGCTGGAGGCCCTTGGAGAGCAGCTCCTCCTCGGCCGCGACCACGATCTTCGACATCGTCTTGACGGTCTCGATCGGGTACGCGCCCACACTCGACTCGGCGGAGAGCATGACCGCGTCGGCGCCGTCCAGGATGGCGTTGGCGACGTCGGACGCCTCGGCGCGCGTCGGGCGCGAGTTGGTGATCATCGACTCCATCATCTGGGTCGCGACGATCACCGGCTTGGCGTTGCGGCGGCAGAGCTCGATGAGCCGCTTCTGCACCATCGGGACCTTTTCGAGCGGGTACTCGACGGCCAGGTCGCCACGGGCCACCATGACGCCGTCGAAGGCGGCGACGACGCCCTCCATGTTGGCGACGGCCTGCGGCTTCTCGACCTTGGCGATGACGGGGACCCGGCGGCCCTCCTCGTCCATGATCTTGTGGACGTCGTTGACGTCACCGGCGTCGCGCACGAAGGAGAGCGCGACCAGGTCGCAGCCCATCCGCAGCGCGAAGCGCAGGTCGTCGATGTCCTTCTCGGACAGGGCCGGGACGTTCACCGCCGCGCCGGGCAGGTTGATGCCCTTGTGGTCGGAGATGACACCGCCCTCGATGACGATGGTCCTGACCTCGGAGCCCTCCACGGAGGTCACCTTCAGCTCGACGTTCCCGTCGTTGATCAGGATCGGGTCGCCCTTGGTGACATCGCCCGGCAGACCCTTGTAGGTCGTGCCGCAGATGGTCTTGTCGCCGGGGACGTCGTCGGCGGTGATGGTGAACTCGTCACCACGCACCAGCTCGACGGGGCCCTCGGCGAAGGTCTCCAGGCGGATCTTGGGGCCCTGGAGGTCGGCGAGCACGCCCACGGCGCGGCCGGTGGCCTCCGAAGCCTTGCGGACGCGGTGGTACCGCTCCTCGTGCTCCGCGTGGGACCCGTGGCTCATATTCAGACGGGCCACATTCATGCCGGCCTCGATGAGCGTTTTCAGCTGCTCATAGGAGTCGACGGCTGGGCCCAGTGTGCAGACGATTTTGGAACGGCGCATGAGGCGGATCCTATCGGTTTGTTTCGCTACGGAATATTCCGTCTGGTGGAAAGTACAAATGGGCGGTGTGGCGCTCAGGTGTCAGCCGTTCACCAAGGCGTAGACCTGTTGTGCAATTTCACGTTCTTCGTCCGTGGGGACCACGGCGACAGCCACCCGCGAGGTGCCCGGGGAGATCAGCCGGGGTTCGTCGGAACGTACGGCGTTGAGCTCGGGATCGACCACGAGTCCCAGCCCTTCCAGGCCCGCGACGGCGGCCTCGCGCACCGGCGCCGAGTTCTCGCCGACCCCTGCGGTGAAGGCGACGGCGTCCACCCGGCCCAGGACCGCCGTGTACGCGCCCAGGTATTTCTTCAGCCGCTGCACGTATATCTCGAAGGCGAGCCGGGCCCGTCCGTCGCCCTCGCCGACGCGCCGCACGATCTCGCGCATGTCGTTGTCGCCGCAGAGCCCGACCAGACCGCTCTTCTGGTTGAGCAGTACGTCGATCTCGTCGACGGACATTCCGGCGACCCGCGACAGATGGAAGATCACCGCCGGATCGAGGTCACCGGACCGGGTCCCCATCACCAGCCCCTCCAGCGGCGTCAGCCCCATGGAGGTGTCCACGCAGATGCCGCCGGCCACCGCCGAGGCCGAGGCCCCGTTGCCGAGGTGCAGCACGATCACGTTGACCTCCTCCGGCGTGCGGCCCAGCAACTGCGCCGTCCTGCGCGAGACATAGGCGTGCGAGGTGCCGTGGAAGCCGTAGCGGCGGATGCGGTGGGCGTCCGCGGTCTCCGTGTCGATGGCGTAGCGGGCCGCGTACTCCGGCATCGTCGTGTGGAACGCGGTGTCGAAGACGGCGACCTGGGGGAGATCGGGGCGCAGTTGCCGGGCCGTACGGATCCCGATGATGTTCGCCGGGTTGTGCAGCGGGGCGACCGGCACCAGCCGTTCGATCTCCTTGAGCACCGCGTCGTCCACCACCGTCGGCGCGGTGAACTTCAGTCCGCCGTGCACCACCCGGTGGCCGATCGCCGCGAGTTCGGGCGAGTCCAGGCCGAGACCGTCGGCGTCCAGCTCCTCCGCGACGGCTTTCAGCGCCGCCGCGTGGTCGGGGACGGGCCCGGTCCGCTCACGGGTGTCGGCGCCGTCCACCAGGTCCTGTCCTAGCCGGGTGTGCCGGAACCGGGACGTCTGCTCGCCGATCCGCTCGACCAGGCCCACGGCCAGCCGGGCGCCGTCCGCCATGTCGAGCAGCTGGTACTTCAGCGACGAGGAGCCGGAGTTGAGGACGAGGACACGGGTGGCGGTCGGTGTCATGCGGGGCCCTCCTGGACCTGGGTCTGGGTCTGGGCCTGGATCGCGGTGATCGCGACGGTGTTGACGATGTCCTCGACGAGCGCGCCGCGCGAGAGGTCGTTGACCGGTTTGCGCAGCCCCTGGAGCACCGGCCCGACGGCCACCGCGCCGGCCGAACGCTGCACGGCCTTGTAGGTGTTGTTGCCGGTGTTGAGGTCCGGGAAGATCAGCACGCTGGCCTGCCCCGCGACCGCCGAGCACGGCAGTTTGGTGGCGGCGACCGTCGGTTCCACCGCCGCGTCGTACTGGATGGGCCCCTCGATCAGCAGATCCGGCCGCGCCGCCCGCACCAGCTCGGTGGCCCGGCGCACCTTGTCGACGTCCGCGCCCGACCCCGAGGTGCCCGTCGAGTACGAGAGCATCGCGATCCGCGGCTCCACCCCGAACTGGGCCGCGGTGGCCGCCGCCTGGACGGCGATGTCCGCGAGCTGCTCGGCGTCCGGGTCGGGGTTGACCGCGCAGTCGCCGTACACGAGCACCTTGTCGGCCAGGCACATGAAGAACACCGACGAGACGATCGAGGCGTCCTCCCTCGTCTTGATGATCTCGAAGGCGGGCCGGATGGTGGCCGCCGTCGAGTGCACCGCACCCGACACCATGCCGTCGGCCAGTCCCTCCTGGACCATCAGCGTGCCGAAGTACGAGGCGTCGGCGACCACGTCGTGCGCCAGCTCGACGGTGACGCCCTTGTGGGCGCGCGCCTTCGCGTACACCTCGGCGAACCGGTCCCGCAGCTCGGACGTCACCGGGTCGACGACATCCGCCCGGGTCAGATCGATGCCCAGGTCGGCGGCCTTCCTGCGGACCGTGTCCGGGTCGCCGAGCAGCGTCAGGTCGCAGACACCGCGGCGCAGCAGGATGTCGGCGGCGCGCAGCACCCGCTCCTCCGTGCCCTCGGGCAGCACCACCCGGCGGCGGTCCGCGCGCGCCCGCTCCAGCAGTTCGTGCTCGAACATCATCGGGGTGACCCGCCCGCTGCGCGACACCGAGAGCCGGTTCAGCAGCTCCGCGGTGTCCACATGGCGCTCGAAGAGGCCCAGTGCGGTCTCCGCCTTGCGCGGGGTCGCCGCGGTCATCCGGCCCTCCAGCGCGAAGAGTTCGCCCGCGGTCGGGAACGAGCCGCCTGACACCGCGATCACCGGGGTGCCCGGCGCCAGCCGGTCGGCGAGCCGGAGGACCGGGGCTCCCGGACGTTCGTCCAGGGTGAGCAGGACACCGGCTATCGGCGGCGTGCCCGCACTGTGCGCGGCGAGCGAGCCGACCACCAGGTCCGCCCGGTCGCCGGGGGTCACCACCAGGCAGCCGGGGGTCAGCGCGTTCAGGAAGTTCGGCAGCATCGCCCCGCCGAACACGAAGTCCAGCGCGTCCCTGGCCATCCCGGCCTCGTCGCCGAGCAGCACGGTCCCGCCGAGTGCGTGGGTGATCTGGGCGACGGTCGGCGCGGCCAGCGCCGGTTCGTCGGGCAGCACCGGGCACGGCACCGGGAGCTGCGCGTCCAGCTGCTCCGCGAGCGCCGCCCGGTCACCCGGGGCGACCCGGTTGACGGCCATGGTGATGACGTCGCAGCCGAGCACCTCGTACGCCCGGTAGGCGTTGCGCGTCTCCGACCGTACGGACTCGGCCGGCTGGCCCTTCCCGCCGACGACCGGGATCACCGAGGCGCCGAACTCGTTCGCGAGCCGCGCGTTCAGCGCCAGCTCGTCGGGGAGCTGGGTCCCGGAGAAGTCCGTACCGAGGACGAGCACCACCTCGTACGCCCGCGCCACCTCGTGGAAGCGGCCGACCAGGCGCGAGACGAGTTCGTCGGTGCCGTGCTCGGCCTGGAGGGCGGTCGCCTCGTGGTAGTCCATGCCGTACACGGACGCCGGGTCCTGGCTCAGCCGGTAGCGGGCCCGCAGCAGCTCGAACATGCGGTCGGGGCCTTCGTGCACCAGTGGCCGGAAAACACCCACCCGGTCGACCTGCCGGGTGAGGAGCTCCATGACCCCCAGCTCGATGACCTGGCGGCCGTCGCCGCGATCGATCCCGGTCACGTACACGCTGCGCGTCACGCGTGCTCTCCGTCCTCTTTCTCGGATGTCGGCGCCCCGGGCGTGCCCGGCGGATCAGGGCCGGGGTCACGTCGTCGGGTCGCCCGGGGGGCCGGGGGCGCCCTCTTGACAGTACCCTCGGGCCTGGCTACGTCGCCTGTCCGCGGCTGGACCGCGGCAGCTACGGGGCCGTGACCGCGAGGAGCCCGACAGCGCGACGCGGCGAGGGGCCGTGGAAGAATCGGAACGGCTCGCAGGTACCACTAGGAGCAGGAGAAACAGCGCGATGCGCATCGGAGTCCTCACCGCAGGCGGCGACTGTCCCGGCCTCAACGCCGTCATCCGGTCGGTCGTGCACCGCGCCGTGGCCGGGCACAACGACGAAGTGATCGGCTTCGAGGACGGCTTCAAGGGCCTGCTCGACGGTCACTTCCGGCCCCTCGACCTCAACGCGGTCAGCGGCATTCTCGCCCGCGGCGGTACGATCCTCGGCTCCGCCCGGCTGGAGCGCGACCGGCTGCGCGAGGCCGCCGAGAACTGCGCCGAGCTGACCCGGCGCTACGGCATCGACGCCCTGATCCCCATCGGCGGCGAAGGCACCCTCACCGCCGCCCGGATGCTCTCCGACGCCGGAATGCCGGTCGTCGGGGTCCCGAAGACCATCGACAACGACATCTCCGGCACCGACCGCACCTTCGGATTCGACACGGCCGTCGGTGTCGCGACCGAGGCGATCGACCGGCTGAAGACCACCGCCGAGTCGCACCAGCGGGTGATGGTCGTCGAGGTCATGGGCCGGCACGCGGGCTGGATCGCCCTGGAGTCGGGCATGGCGGGCGGCGCACACGGCATCTGTCTGCCCGAGCGGCGCTTCGAGGTGGACGACCTGGTGAAGATGGTCGAGGAGCGCTTCTCCCGCCGGAAGCGCTTCGCGGTCATCTGTGTCGCCGAGGGCGCGCACCCGGCCGAGGGCTCGATGCCGTACGAGAAGGGCGTCATCGACAAGTTCGGCCACGAGCGCTTCGCCGGTATCGGCACCCGGCTCGCGATCGAGCTGGAGAGCCGCCTCGGCAAGGAGGCCCGGCCGGTCATCCTCGGCCACGTCCAGCGCGGCGGCACCCCCACCGCGTACGACCGCGTCCTGGCGACCCGCTTCGGCTGGCACGCGGTGGAGGCCGTGCACCGCGGCGACTTCGGCAACATGACCGCGCTGCGCGGAACGGACATCGCGATGGTCCCGCTGGCGGACGCGGTGACGCATCTGAAGACGGTGGACGCGAGCCGGATGTACGAGGCCGAGTCCGTCTTCTGATCCCGCTGTCGTCGATTGATTGCGCACTGATCCCGCCGCGCACTGATCCCGCCGCGCCGGGAAGAACCCGCACAGGGAAGAACGCCGCGCCGGGAAGAACACCGCCGGGAAGAACGCCGCGCGCGGGGCCGAAGCCGGGCCCCGCGCCGGGTCGTTCCGGGCGAACCGCCGGTCAGCCCGGCGTCAGCGTCCAGAACCGCCCGACGATGGAGTCGAGGAAGTCCCGCCCCTCGTCCCCGCCCGACCCGGCCGCCCCCCAGTTGAGCGTCCGCACCATCTGCGCCTGGTAGTCGGAATGCAGCTGTTCGAGCACCGGCTCCAGCTGCGCCCGGGACAGCGGTACGAGCTTGGCCGTGGGGCGTACGTACGCCTGCCAGCGCGTCGTCACCGCGCTCCGCAGCAGCCCGGCCAGTTCCTCGTCCCGGCCGGTCGCGGTCAGAAAGGCCGCCGGGGTCAGGGCAAGCGTCTCCGCGAGCGCGGCCGTCTGGCGTTCGTTGCCGCGCCACCGGCCCGACTCCTCCATCTTGAGATAGGCGGAGGTGTCCATGCCGATCAGCCGCGCCAGGTCCTCCGCCGCCGTACCGCGCGCCAGCCGGTGCTCACGCAGTGTGGTCGCCGAGACCAGCAGATCCCCGACGGAACACCACAACACGCCTGCCAGCGCGGTCAGTTCACGCGAGGTGGGGTGCTGGAGGCCGCGCTCCCAGGCAGCCACCACATCCGGGGTGACGAGGAGGCCGTACTGGGCACGCAGCCCGTGGGCGACATGGCCGGGCGCCATGCCCAGCGCCTCGCGCAGACGGCGTGCGGCGGGGGCGTCGAAGGGCGGGGTCTGGTGCACGGGCACACCATAGGGGCGGGTGTGCCCTCACGCCTACGGTGTGTTCGCACAGTCCCACGGTTCGTCGGAACCTACGCGTCA
Organism: Streptomyces sp. A 4/2; assembly: GCF_940670765.1. Taxonomy (GTDB): domain Bacteria; phylum Actinomycetota; class Actinomycetes; order Streptomycetales; family Streptomycetaceae; genus Streptomyces. The sequence goes on along the minus strand of NZ_CALNVW010000002.1, from coordinate 187,368 downwards.
GCCCTTGACCGCACCCCCCAGGGCGAAACCACTGCCGAGACGGCGCGAGATGAGGACATACAGCAGGACCACCGGGGTCGAGTAGACGATCGAGAAGGCGGCCAGCTCCCCGAACGCCACCTGGCCGCCGCGGTTGCCGAAGAAGTTGTAGACGGAGACCGAGGCGGGCAGCTGCTCCGGGGTGAGCAGCAGCATGAAGGGGACGAAGAAGTTCCCCCACATCATGATGAAGCTGAAGATCGTCACGACCATGACGCCGGGCCCCATCAGCGGCAGCACGATCCGCCGCAGTGTCTGCATCCCGCTCGCGCCGTCCGTCCGGGCCGCCTCCTCCAGGACCATCGGGACGCCGTCCATGAAGTTCTTCATCAGCCAGATGGCGAAGGGGAGTTGGGAGGTGGCGAGGAAGAGCGCGGTGCCGTACACGGTGTCGATCAGGTCCGTCTGCACGAACAGGGCGTAGACCGGGACCATGATCGCGGTGATCGGCAGACACGTGGTGAACAGGACCGTCAGCAGGAACGGCCGGTTGAACCGGGAGCGGTACCGGGAGAGCGGATACGCGGCGAGCGCGGCCGAGGCGACGGTCAGCGCGGTCGCGCCGCCGCACAGGATCAGGCTGTTGAGCATCGGCCGGAAGGTGATGTCCTCGGTGAGGATGTCCGAGTAGTTCGACAGGCCGGGGTTGTCGGGGAGGCGGACGCGCAGCCCGGCGTGCGGGTCGACCGAGGAGAGGACGAGCCACAGCAGCGGTACGGCGAAGGCCGCGGCGACCACCAGCAGGGCGGCGTCCACGGCGAGGCGTTCGGTGGTACGGCGGCGCATGGACACCTCACACCTCCGTCTTGAGCAGGCGCAGATAGACGACCGAGAAGAGCGAGCTGATCAGCAGCAGGAGCAGGGCGACGGCGGTGCCGTAGCCGATGAAGCTCTTGAGGAACGCCTGGTCGTACATGAAGACCGGCAGCGTCTCGCTGCGGTTGCCGGGGCCGCCGCGGGTCATCGCCCAGATCAGCCCGAACACCGACAGTGTCTGCAGGGTGTTGAGCATCAGGTTGGTGGCGACGGAACGGCGGATCATCGGCAGGGTGATGTGCCAGAAGCGGCGCAGCCCGCCCGCGCCGTCCAGCTCGGCGGACTCGGTGATGTCCTGCGGGATCTCGTTGAGCGCCGCCGAGTAGATGAGCATCGAGAACGCGGTGCCGCGCCAGACGTTGGCGAAGGAGACGGCGAGGATGGGCAGGCTGTAGAGCCAGTTCTGGGACGGCAGGTGCAGCTGGTCCAGGATGGCGTTCAGGGTGCCCTCGCGGCGGAAGAAGGCGTAGAGCAGGAACGCGGCGACGATCTCCGGAAGCACCCAGGCGGCGATCACGAAGATGCCGGTCACGGTGCGCACGGGCCTGGAGGCGCGGCGCATCAGGGTGGCCAGCGCCAGCCCGAGACTGTTCTGGCCGATGATCGAGGAGATGACCGTGAAGACGAGCGTCAGCCAGACGGCGTTGCGGAACTCCGGGTCGGCGAAGGCCCGCCGGAAGTTCGCCAGACCGACGAAGTCGGTCGACGACGAGCCGGTCAGCTGCATGTTCGTGAAAGCGATGTAGACGCAGTAACCGATGGGGCCCGCGAGGAAGACGAGCAGCAGTGCGACGGCCGGGGTGATCGGCAGCCAGCCCAGCGGGCCACCCCGGTGCAGCGTGCCGGCCGACCCCTGCGGGACCACTGCTGGCGGACTCGTCGCCTGCGGGACCGCCACCGGCGGACTCGTCGCCTGCGGACCCGTGGCCGGCGTACTCATGGCCGGTGGACGATCGCGTCGCCGACAGCCGTCTTCAACTGCTCGTCGTAGGTCTTCGCCGCTGCCTGCGGACCGGCGTCACCGGTCGTGACGGACTCCATCGCCTCGCCGATCGCGGACGAGACCTGCGGATAGGCGGGCAGCGCCGGCCGGTAGTGGGTGTACTCGACGAGGCTCGTGAAGAACTTCACGCCCGGACTGGACTTCAGGTACGCCGGGTCCTGGGCGACATCGTCGCGGCACGCGATCTGCGCGCCCTCGATGGTGTACTTCACGGCGTTCTTCCTGGTCTGCAGCTGCTCGATCATCTTCCAGGCCAGGTCCGCGTTCTTGGACTTGGCGGGGATGGACCAGGTCCAGCCGCCGGACATGGAGACCTTGCCGGGCGCCTGGCCGTACTGGGTGGGCATCGCGGCCTGGCCCATCGTCGTCGACCACGCGGGCCAGGGGCTGCCGCCCGACGGCAGCCACTGCTGACCGGCGAAGGAACCGTCGATGTCGATGGCCAGCTTGGACTTGGGCACCCAGTCGGTCTGTACGTTGGTCATGGCGTTCGGGTCGAGCGCGTCGGACTTGTCGAGCCCGAGCTTCTCCGCGAAGACGGTGTTCACGAAGGCCAGCGAGTCCGTGAACCCCTTGCTGCCCGCGACCCACTTGCCCTGCTTCGCGTCGTACAACGGGTCGGCGCCCGTCCCGTACAGCAGCATCTCGAAGCCCTGCATGACCGCGGCCTCGCCCGGTCCCTTGCCGGTGTAGATGTTGAGCGGAACGGTGCCGGGGACCTTCTGCTTGATGGTGCGCGCGGCGTCGAGGATGTCGGCCCAGTTCTTCGGCTGCCAGTCCGTGGGCAGACCGGCCTTGCGGAAGATGTCCTTGTTGAACCAGATCCCGCGGGTGTCGGTGCCGTCGGGAACGCCGTACGTCTTCCCGTCCTGCGCCTTCGCGGCGGCCTTGGCCGTCGGGACGAAGTGCTGCCAACTCGGCCAGTTCTTCAGGTACGTGTCGATCGGCGCGAGATATCCGCTCTTGATGTCCGAGTTGATCAGGAAGGTGTCCTCGTAGACCAGATCGGGCGCGGTCCTGGGGGAGCGCATCATCTGCTGGATCTTGGTGTAGTAGGCGTTCTCGTCGGCCTGGATGGGCAGGAGCTCGACCTTCTTGCCCGGGTTGGCCTTCTCGAACTCCTTCTTCACCGACTCCAGATAGTTGTCCATGATGCGGACCTTGTTGCTGGTGGACCGCTCGTACGCGATCCGCACGGTGTCGGGACTGCTGCCGGAACCACTGCCGCAAGCAGTGAGCGTGCCTGCCGCCAGGACGGTGGCTGCGGCGGCGAGGATGAGCGGGGCGGTGGGGCGCACGGGCACGACCTCCTCAGGTGCGACCGCGGTCAGCGGCTGCCCGGCGAACGTAAGACGGACCCAAATCCAAGGTCAATCCCCGTGCATGACAACGTTGTTGCGGCCCCGGTCGGCATGAGCGGATCGGGGCCGGTACGCGCCGTTACGGGCGGCTCAGCCAGCGGTACTGCAGCTCCGGGCGCCCGATCTGCCCGTACTGCGGCCGGCGCAACGCCCGGCCCGTGCCCACCAGATGCTCCAGATAGCGGCGCGCGGTGATCCGCGAGATGCCGACCGCCTCGCCCGCGGCGGTGGCGGTGATCCCGTCGGCCGCCGCCCGCAGGGTACGGGTCACCGCCTCCAGCGTCGGGGCGCTCAACCCCTTCGGGAGCGCGGCGGGTTCGGGGCTGCGCAGGGTGGCCAGGGCCCGGTCGACCTCCTCCTGGCCGCTCGCCTCACCGGCCGCCGCGCCGCGGAAGTCGGCGTACCGCACGAGGCGGTCGCGGAGGGTGGCGAAGGTGAACGGCTTCAGTACGTACTGCACGACGCCGAGCGAGACACCTTCCCGTACCACCGCCAGATCGCGCGCCGAGGTGACGGCGATGACATCGGCGGTGTGCCGCGCGGTGCGCAGCGAGCGGACCAGCTGGAGGCCGTGGCCGTCGGGGAGGTGCAGATCGAGCAGGAGCAGATCCACCGGCGTGCGGTCCAGGACGCGCACGGCCTCCGCCCGGGAGTGGGCCTTCCCCGTCACCTCGAAGCCGGGGACGCGGCCCACGTACAGCTCATGGGCGTCCGCGGCCACCCGGTCGTCCTCGACGACCAGCACCTTGATCATGTGGTCAGCTCCTGTCGGACGGGCAGCCGGACCACGAACTCCGCGCCGCGTGACGGGGCGCCGCCCGGTGCGGCGCTCCCCGGTGCGGCGCTCTCCCGTGGTGGGCCCGCGACCGTGACCGTACCCCCACCGCGCAGCACCGTCTGCCTGACCAGTGCGAGCCCGAGCCCGCGCCCCGCGCTCTTCGTCGACCAGCCGAGCCGGAAGATGTCCTCGGCCTCCGCCGTGCCGAGGCCCGGACCGGTGTCGCGGACCCGGATCAGCAGCTCACCGCCGGCCGCGCGCACCGTGACCGTGACCCGGGCGCCTTCGCTGCCCTGCGCGGCGTCGACCGCGTTGTCGACGAGGTTGCCGAGGATCGTGACGAGGTCGCGGGCGGGCAGCAGCCCCTCGTCGATGACGCTGTCGTCGGCCAGCACCAGTTCGACGCCGCGCTCGTTGGCCTGCGCGGCCTTGCCGAGCAGCAGCGCGGCGAGCACCGGCTCGTCCACGGCGCCCACCACCCGGTCGGTGAGGGTCTGGGCCAGTTCCAGCTCGCCGGTGGCGAACTCGACGGCCTCCTCGACGCGCCCCAGCTCGATCAGCGAGACGACCGTGTGGAGCCGGTTCGCCGCCTCGTGCGCCTGTGCGCGCAGCGCCTGGGTGAACCCGCGCTCGGAGTCCAACTCGCCTGACAGTGCCTGGAGTTCCGTGTGATCGCGCAAGGTGACGACGGTCCCGCGGTGCTCCCCGGAGGACACCGGCCTGCTGTTCAGGACCACGACCCGGTCGGCGGTCAGATGCACCTCGTCGACCCGCGGCCCGTCGGCGAGCAGCGCGCCGGTGAGCGGGGCGGGCAGCCCCAGCTCCGCGGCGTTGCGGCCGACCGCGTGCGCGTCGAGACCCAGCAGTTCCCGGCCGCCGTCGTTGATGAGCGCGATACGCCGCCCGCTGTCGAGCATCAGCAGCCCTTCCCGTACGGCGTGCAGCGTGGCCTGGTGGTAGTCGTACATCCGGCTCAGCTCCGCGGGGTTCATCCCGTGGGTGTGGCGGCGCAGCCGCGCGTTGATGACGTACGTCCCGATGCCGCCGAGCGCGAGCGCCGCCCCCGCGAACCAGAGCAGCACGCTCACCTGGTCCCGCAGTTGGGCGTCGATCCGCTCCACGGTGATGCCCGCGCTGACCAGCCCGGTGATCCGCCGGTCGGCCCCGTTCCCGGCCGCGCCTCCGTCCCCGCCCCCGTACGCACGGACCGGGGTGACGACCCGGACCGAGGCGCCGAGCGTGCCGGTGTAGGTCTCGGTGTACGTCCGGCCGTGCAGCGCCTCCGCGATGTGACCCAGGTAGTGCTCACCGATCCGGTCCGGGTCGGGGTGCGTCCAGCGGATGCCGTCGGTGTCCATGATCGTCACGAAGGCCACCCCGGTCGCGCGCCGCACCTGCTCGGCGTACGGCTGGAGGACCGCCGTCGGATCGTCGCCGACGGTGGCCCGCCGCACCGACGGGGAAAGCGCCACCGCCCGCGCCGCCGCGGTCGCCTGCCGCCGCGCCGCGGCCTGGGCCTGGCGCTGGTCGGAGACGTAACTGAAGACCACGCACCCGGCGACGATCACCGAGACCAGCACGACCTGCATCGCGAAGAGCTGGCCGGCGAGGCTGCGGGGCCGGGGGGTGCGTATGTGCATGGCGGACAGTCTGCACGCCGCTGAATCCGTGAACGAAATGCACGTAACCGTGACCCGGATCACAGGCTCGTGGAGAGTCGCGGAGATTCACCGGGATGGTCAGGGACGTGGATCGGAAGTGGACGAGGAGGCAGCGTGTCCGCAATGAAGCGGGACCGTACGCACTATCTGTATGCCGCGGTCATTGCCGCGGTGGTACTCGGCATCATGGTCGGCTTCGCCGCACCAGGGGTGGCCGTCGAGCTCAAGCCGCTGGGCACGGGGTTCGTCAATCTCATCAAGATGATGATTTCGCCGATCATCTTCTGCACGATCGTGCTGGGCGTCGGCTCGGTCCGCAAGGCCGCGAAGGTCGGCGCCGTCGGCGGTCTGGCACTCGGGTACTTCCTGGTGATGTCGACGGTGGCGCTCGCCATCGGTCTGCTCGTCGGCAATCTGCTGGAGCCGGGTTCGGGGCTGCACCTCACCGAGTCGGTACGGCACGCGGGCGCCGCACAGGCCCAGGGCGCCGGCGAGTCGACGGCGGACTTCCTGATCGGGATCATCCCGACCACGATGATCTCCGCCTTCACCCAGGGCGAGGTGCTGCAGACGCTGTTGATCGCGCTGCTCACCGGCTTCGCGCTGCAGGCGATCGGCCCGGCGGGCCGGCCGGTGCTGCGCGGGATCGAGCACATCCAGCGGCTGGTGTTCCGGATCCTCGCCATGATCATGTGGGCGGCCCCGGTGGGCGCGTTCGGCGCGATGGCGGCCGTGGTCGGCGAGACGGGCGTGGCAGCGCTCAAGTCGCTGGCCGTGATCATGATCGGTTTCTATCTGACCTGCGCGCTCTTCGTCTTCCTGGTCCTCGGCACGCTGCTGCGGCTGATCGCGGGCATGAACATCTTCCTGCTGCTCAAGTACCTGGGCCGGGAGTTCCTGCTGATCCTCTCCACGTCGTCCTCGGAGTCGGCGCTGGCACGGCTGATCGCCAAGATGGAACACCTGGGGGTGAGCAGGCCGGTGGCCGGGATCACGGTCCCGACCGGCTACTCCTTCAACCTCGACGGCACGGCGATCTATCTGACGATGGCTTCGCTGTTCGTCGCCAACGCGATGGACAAGCCGCTCAGCGGCGGCGAGCAGATCTCGCTGCTGCTCTTCATGATCGTCGCGTCCAAGGGTGCCGCGGGGGTGACGGGTGCGGGGCTGGCCACGCTGGCCGGCGGACTCCAGTCGCACCGCCCCGAACTGGTCGACGGGGTCGGGCTGATCGTGGGCATCGACCGCTTCATGAGCGAGGCCCGCGCGATGACGAACTTCGCGGGGAACGCGGTGGCCACGGTCCTGGTCGGCACCTGGACGAAGGAGATCGACAAGGAACGGGCGGCGGAGGTGCTGTCCGGCCGGATCCCGTTCGACGAGGCGACCCTCATCGACGACGGCGCGGCCGAGGACGCCGGACCGGACACCGGTGCCGCGGCGGACGCCGGTGCCGCACCGGGCGGCAGCGCCGCCGAGGAGGCACCGCTCCCGGGCGGGAGCGACAAGGAGCCGGCCGTCCGTTCCTGACGCACGGTCCGGAGGTACGGCCCTGAAGCACGGCCCCGGCACCCGTCCGCGCCCGCCCCACCGGGCCCGGACGGGTGCCGACAGCCTGACGCGTCGCCCGCCTCGGCCGATCGGCGCGGGTCCGCGCGTACGCTGCCCCACGACCGGGCGCGGGGCACCGCGCGGGGATCACCTCCATCGATCAGGAGCATCCGCATGACCCTCCGACTGAGGACGATCGGCCGAGACGAGCACCTCGCGTTCATCAGCGGTCTGCCCTCGGCGAGCCATATGCAGGTGCCGTCCTGGGGTGACGTGAAGCCCGACTGGCGCGCCGAGAGCGTGGGGTGGACGGACGGAAGCGGCCGGATCGTGGGTGCGGCGCTGGTGCTCTACCGGCCGCTGCCGAGGATCAAGCGGTACCTGGCGTACCTGCCGGAGGGGCCGGTCATCGACTGGCACGACGCCGATCTCGACGAGTGGCTCCGCCCGCTGCTCGCTCATCTGCGGACGCGGGGTGCCTTCTCGGTGAAGATGGGGCCGCCCGTGGTCGCCCGCCGCTGGGACGCGTCCGTGGTCAAGGACGCCATCGCCGATCCGGGGGCCCACCGGCTGAGCGAGGTCGAGCCCACCGATCAGAACCCGGAAGCGCTCGAACTCGCCGTACGGCTACGGGGCATGGGCTGGCAGCAGGCCGGGGCGGGCGGCGAGGAGGGCTTCGCCGCCGGGCAGCCACGCCATGTCTTCCAGTTGCAGCTCGGCGGCCGTTCGCTCGACGAGATCCAGCGCGGCTTCAACCAGTTGTGGCGCCGCAACGTCAAGAAGGCGGAGAAGGCGGGGGTGAAGGTGATGCGGGGCGGCTACGACGAACTGGCCGCCTTCTACGAGCTGTACACGGAGACCGCCGCCCGCGACCAGTTCCTCCCGCGCCCGCTCGCGTACTTCCAGCGGATGTGGCAGGCGCTGTCCGCCGAGCACCCCGACCGGATGCGTCTCTACCTCGCCGAGCACGACGGTGAGGTGCTGGCCGCGGCCACCATGCTCACGGTCGGCCGGCACACCTGGTACTCCTACGGTGCTTCCACCAGCCGCAAGCGCGAGGTGCAGCCCAACAACGCCATCCAGTGGCAGATGATCCGCGACGCGCACGAACTCGGTTCCACGGTCTACGACTTCCGCGGCATCACCGACACCCTCGACGAGGGGAACCATCTGCTCGGCCTGCTGCGGTTCAAGGTCGGCACCGGCGGTCAGGCCGCCGAGTACGTCGGGGAGTGGGACTACCCCCTCAACAAGGTGCTGCACAAGGCCTTCGGGCTCTACATGGCGCGGCGCTGAGCCCGAACGCTTCCCGCCCCCGGGCGCGGGTGTTCAGCCGCGCGCCCCGACGGTGTCCGTGATCGCCGCGAGCAGTGCGGCGGCGCGGTCGGCGGGGAAGCCCGCCGAGAGCAGGGCCGTCGACGCCGCCGCGATCCCCGCGCCCGCCGCCGGGAGGGCGCCGTCGTTGACCGCTTCCATCAGGCCGAACAGCGCCTGCTCGTGGACGTATGCGAGAGCCGCCGCAGGCAGCGGTGAGGTGAACATCCCCTCGTCCAGGCCGCGTTGGAGCAGCGCTGCGCAGTCCTCGCGGACCGGGGTCAGCCGCTGGGTGATGCCCGCCATCGTGACGCTGCGCTGGGCCATCGCGACCAGCAGCCGGTAGCGGTCGGCGATCTCCCAGACCGCGAGTATCGCGCGGGCCAGCGCCTCGGCCGGGTCGCTGATTCCGGCGCGGCCGGTGGTGTGCGCCTCGACGACGGCGGCCGTCGCGTTGTCGACGAGCGCGGCGATCAGCGCCTCCCGGCTGGGGAAGTGCCCGTAGACCGTGCGCCGCACCACGCCCGCCGCGCGGGCGATCTGGTCCATCGAGGCGTCCGGGTCGTGCAGCAGCTCGGTGAGCGCCACATCCAGGATGCGGCGGCGGTTGGCGTCTGCTCGTCCGGAGGTCACGGGTCCCATTTTGCACCGCGCCGGGATGCGCGCTAAATTGCACAGCAGTGTGTAATTGCACAATCGTGTGCAAGTCGCGGAGAGGATGGAGCGTTGTGAATCTGATCGTGAGGCAGCCGGTCGCGGAGATGGACGGGCCGTACCGGCGCCGCTGGTGGGCGCTGCTGGTGCTGTGCCTGAGCCTGCTGATCATCGTGATGGCGAACACCGCTCTGACGGTCGCCGCCCCCGACATGACCAAGGACCTGGGGCTCAGCAGCTCCGACCTGCAGTGGGTCATCGACGGCTACACCGTTCCGTACGCAGCCCTGATGCTGCTGCTCGGTGCGATCGGCGACAAGTACAGCCGGCGCGGGGCGCTCGTCCTGGGGCTCGTCGTCTTCGGCGGGGGAGCCGTCGCCGGATCCCTCGTCGCCAGTGCGACCGGCGTCATCGCGGCCCGCGCCGTCATGGGCATCGGCGCGGCGATGATCATGCCTGCCACGCTCTCGCTGCTCGCCGCGAGCTTCCCGCGCGCCGAGCGGGCCAAGGCGATCGTCCTGTGGACGGCCACCGCCGGGCTCGCCATCGCGGCCGGACCGCTCGTCGCGGGCGCACTCCTGCAACACCACGGCTGGGCCTCGACGTTCCTGATCAACGTGCCGATCGCGGTGCTCGCGATCATCGGCGCCTTCGTCCTCGTGCCGCCGTCGAAGGCCGGACACAAGGACCGGATCGACTACGTGGGCGGGCTGCTCTCGGTGATCTCGGTCGGCGCCCTCGTCTACATGATCATTGAGGGACCGCACTTCGGCTGGGGCGCCAAGGCCGTCACCGCCGCGGTCGTGGCGGGCGTCGGGTTCGTCGCGTTCGTCCTGTGGGAGCTGCGGCACCCCCGCCCGGTGCTGGACGTGCGGCGCTACCTCGACCGGGGATTCGCCGGGTCCAACCTCGCCGTCGCGCTGTTCTTCCTCGCGGTCTTCGGGGCCTTCTACTTCCTCACCCAGCACCTTCAGTTCGTCCTCGGGTACGACGCCTTCGAGACCGGCGTACGGATGCTGCCGCTGGCCGGCGCGGTCTTCGTCGGCTCGGCGCTGACCGGATTCCTCACCCCCCGGCTCGGCATGCGCGTCACGGTCACCGCGGGCATGGTCGGCGGCACCGCGTCGCTGGCCCTGCTCACCCGGATCGACGCGGCTTCGGGGTACGGGGCCTTCGTCCTGCCGCTGGTCCTGCTCGGCCTGGCCATCGGGCTCGCCCTGTCGCCGTGCACCGACGCGATCATGGGTGCGTTCCCGGAGTCCGAACTGGGCGTCGGCGGCGCGGTCAACGACACCTCGATCGAGCTCGGCGGCTCGCTGGGCATCGCGATACTCGGCTCGGTGCTGTCCGGCGCGTACTCCTCGCACCTCGCGGACGCGGTCGGCGGCAAGCTCCCGGCCGCCGCGCTGAGCACCGCGCAGGACTCGGTGGGCGCCGGGCTCGCCGTGGCGCAGAAGGTCGGCGCCCAGGCGGGACCCGAGCAGGCGCAGGCCCTGGTGAAGGCGGTCGACGGCGCCTTCTCGGACGCGGTCGCGCACACCAGTCTGGTCGGCGCGGTGGTCCTCGGCGTGGGCACGGTGCTGGTGGCGCTCCTGGTACCGGGACGCGGCCGTCGTACGGACCGGGCCGAGGGCCAGGCCGAGGCGGTACCGGCCGAGGAGCCGGTGAGCACCTCCGTGTGACCCGGTCCGGCACGCCCCGGCCGACCGACCGGCCGGCGGCCCGGCGCCGGCGGGGTGCGGTGCGGGACATCTCCTCCTTGCCTTGACGCCGACGTCAAGGATTACCGTCGGGGACATGCGAATCGGCGAGCTGGCGGAGCGTGCGGGCATGACCACCCGGGCTCTGCGTTATTACGAGTCACGGGAGTTGCTGCCCGCCCGCCGGGCGGTGAACGGCTACCGCACGTACGACGAGGACGACCTGCGTCTGCTCCAGCAGATCCGGACCCTTCAGGACTTCGGGTTCGACCTGGAGGAGACGCGGCCGTTCGTGGAGTGCCTGCGCGCCGGGCACCCGGCCGGGGACGTGTGCCCCGCCTCGCTCGACGTGTACCGGCGCAAGCTCTCCGAGCTGGACGCGCTGATCGGCAGGCTCCAGGACGTCCGCACCCAGGTGGGGGCCGAACTGGCGCGCGCCGAGGCGGAGTTGCCGGGCGGCCCGGAGCCGCGCTGTGAACTTTCCGACGGCAGTGACTGGGAGGACGAGGGATGATGATCCATGCGGAGGGTGTCGACGTCGTGACGGACGCCGACTTCGACACGGAGGTACTGCGGGGCGGGCTCCCGGTGCTGGTGGAGTTCACCGCCGAGTGGTGCGGCCCGTGCCGGCAACTGGCACCGGTACTGAGCGCCGTCGCCGAGGAGGAGGCGGGCCGCCTCAGGATCGTCCAGCTGGACGTGGACAGGAACCCGGAGGTCACGGTCCGGTACGGGGTGCTCTCGATGCCGACCCTGATGGTGTTCCGGGACGGCGAACCGGTGAAGTCCATGGTCGGCGCCCGGCCGAAGCGGCGGCTGCTCCAGGAACTGGCCGACGTGCTCTGACCGCGGCGCTCCGACCGGCAGAAACGCAAAAAATACCCCGGACGAATTGACGTCCGGGGTATTGCGGCGCGTATATTGAGCACTTCATGTCTTTGCGCATGACAAAGCCATGAAGAAGTCTTATGTAGACACCGTACCGCGTCAGGAGCTGAATTGTCAACCGAGGAATTGCAGCATGAACAGCAATTCGTCTCACGGCTCTACGAGCGTCTGGACGCGCTCCGTGAGCGTGCCGAAGCCGCCGTCCAGGGCTCGTTCGCCCAGGTGGGCAAGGGGCTCCAGGCGCGCGTCGAGCGCGATGTGCTGGTCGCCGAACAGTCCGGGCTGCTCAGTGCGCTGAATTCGGTGGAATCCGGGCTCTGCTTCGGGCGGATCGATTTCACCGACGGCACCCGCCATCACATCGGCCGCATCGGAATCCGCGAGGAGGCCGACGAGAACGACGAACGCACCCCGCTGGTGATCGACTGGCGGGCGCGGGCCGCGCGCCCCTTCTATCTCGCGACCGGGCATTCCCCGATGGGCCTGCGCCGCCGCCGTCACCTCACCACGCAGGGGCGCACCGTCACCGCGCTCCACGACGAGATCCTCGACCTTTCCGACCCCGAGCGGACCGGCCACGAGGGGACCGACGCCGACGCCGTGCTGCTCGCGGCGCTGGACTCCGCGCGCACCGGCCGGATGCACGACATCGTGCAGACCATCCAGGCCGAACAGGACGAGATCATCCGCGCCCCGCACCACGGCGTCCTCGTCGTCGAGGGCGGCCCCGGCACCGGCAAGACCGCGGTCGCGCTGCACCGTGCCGCCTATCTGCTGTACGCGCACCGGGACCAGCTCGCCCGCCGGGCCGTCCTGATCGTCGGCCCCAACCCGGCCTTCCTCGGCTACATCGGCGAGGTGCTGCCCTCGCTCGGCGAGACGGGCGTCCTGCTCGCCACCCCGGGAGAGCTCTTCCCCGGGGTGACCGCCACCGGTACGGACACCCCGGAGGCAGCCGCAGTCAAGGGGCGTACGGAGATGGCCGGAGCGCTGGCCGCGTTCGTACAGGACCTCCAGCGCACGCCGGAGCCCGGCGAGCCCCGCACCATCGCCCACGACGACGGCGACCTGCTGCTCGACTGGACGATCGCGGACGTGGCGCGCGAGGCGGCCCGCGCCACCGGGCTGCCGCACAACCTGGCCCGCCCGCGCTTCGCGTTCCGGATCATCGACGAGCTGACCGCCCAACTGGCCGACCGGCTCGGCGCCGACCCCTACGGCGGGCCCAACTTCCTGGGCCCCGACGACCTCGCCCAGCTCGGCAAGGCCATCGCCGCCAGCCCCGAAGTGCACGCCGCCATCGACGAGTTGTGGCCGCAGCTCACGCCGAAGGAACTGCTGGCCGACTTCCTGTCCGACCCGGTGCACCTGCCGGACGCCGACGCGGAAGTGATCCGCCGCAAGGGCGGCGACTGGACACCCGCGGATGTCCCGCTGCTCGACGAGGCCGCCGAGCTCCTCGGCGAGGACGACTCCGCCGCACGCGCCGCCGCGGAGGCCGCCCGCCAGGAACAGGTCGCCTTCGCCCAGGGAGTGCTCGACCTCTCGCAGGGCTCGGAGTCGTACGAGTTCGAGGACGAGGAGTCCGAACTCCTCGCCGCGCACGACATCATCGACGCCGAGCGGATGGCCGAGCGCCACGAGGAGGCGGACTACCGCAGCGCCGCCGAACGCGCCGCCGCCGACCGCACCTGGGCCTTCGGCCACATCATCGTCGACGAGGCGCAGGAGCTCTCCCCGATGGTGTGGCGGCTGCTGATGCGCCGCTCCCCGACCCGCTCGATGACGCTGGTCGGCGACCCGGCCCAGACCGCCGAACCGGGTGGCGTCGGCGACTGGGACGCGATGCTCGCCCCGTACGTCGAGGACCGCTACGAGCACGTGCGGCTCGGCATCAACTACCGCACCCCCGAAGAGATCATGGACCGGGCGGCGGCGTTCCTGAGCGCCGCGCGCTCGAAGGCCGGCGACCCCGCCTTCGAGCCTCCTCGCTCGATCCGTTCCACCGGGGTGCACCCGTGGTCGCGGCGGACCGACGACCTGCCGCACGCGGTCGCCGAGGCGGTCGCCGGGGCGCGGCATGCGCAGGGCAGGCTCGCGGTCATCGCGCCGGCCGAGCTGCACGGCGCGCTGCTGGACCGTCTCCCGGGCGCCGGGCACGGCCTCGCCCCCGATCTGACCAGCGAGGTCGTGCTGATCACGCCACGCCAGGCGAAGGGCCTGGAGTTCGACACGGTGATCGTCGTCGAGCCGCAGTCGATCGTCTCGGGGTCTCCGCGCGGCACCAACGACCTCTACGTCGCGCTGACCCGGGCCACCCAGGCGCTGGGTCTGGTGCACACCGGCGACCTGCCCGAAGGGCTGGCCGGGTAGGACGCGAACGGGCCCGCGGCTCCGCCCCCGAGGGTGCGAGCGCGCGGGCCCGGCGGGTGGTTCAGACCGGCCTGAACCACACGGTCGCCAGCGGCGGCAGCGTCAGCTGGATGCTCGACGCCCGCCCGTGGGAGGCCACCGCCTCGGGCTTCAGCGGGTCCGTGTTGCGGATGTCACCGCCGCCGTACAGCCCGGTGTCGGTATTGAGCACCTCCTGCCACTCCGGCACCGCATCCGGCACGCCCAGGCGGTACTCGTGCCGTACCACCGGCGAGAAGTTGGAGACGGAGAGCAGCGGGGCGCCGTGCGCGTCGTAGCGCAGGAAGGCGAAGACGTTGTCCTCCGCCGCGTCACCCGCCACCCAGTCGAAGCCGCCCGGGTCGGTGTCCCGCTGCCACAGCGCCGGGGCCGCCGCGTACACCGCGTTCAGATCACGGACCAGGTCCCGTACCCCGCGGTGGTCGTGCGCCGCCGGGTACGAGGGGTCGAGCAGCCACCAGTCCGGCCCGTGCGCCTCCGACCACTCCGCGCCCTGGGCGAACTCCTGTCCCATGAAGAGGAGTTGCTTGCCGGGGTGGGCCCACATGAAGCCCAGGTACGCACGGTGCGTGGCCCGCTGCTGCCACCAGTCGCCCGGCATCTTCGAGACCAGCGCCTGTTTGCCGTGCACCACCTCGTCGTGCGAGATGGGCAGCACGTAGTTCTCGCTGAACGCGTACACCATCGAGAACGTCATCTCGTTGTGGTGGTACTTGCGGTGCACCGGCTCCTTGGCGACGTACTCCAGGGAGTCGTGCATCCACCCCATGTTCCACTTCAGCCCGAAGCCGAGCCCGCCGAAGCCCCCCGGGCCGACCAGGTCGGTGGCGCGGGTGACGCCGTCCCAGGCCGTCGACTCCTCGGCCACCGTGACGACACCGGGGTTGCGCCGGTAGACCGTCGCGTTCATCTCCTGGAGGAAGGCCACCGCGTCCAGGTTCTCCCGGCCGCCGTGCTCGTTCGGCGACCACTGGCCGTACTCGCGGGAGTAGTCGAGGTAGAGCATCGAGGCGACGGCATCCACCCGCAGCCCGTCGATGTGGAACTCCTCGCACCAGTAAGTAGCGTTGGCGACAAGGAAGTTACGGACCTCGGTGCGCCCGTAGTCGAATTCCAGGGTGCCCCAGTCGGGGTGCTCGGCGCGGGCCGGGTCCGGGTGCTCGTACAGCGGCCGGCCGTCGAACTGCGCCAGCGCCCAGTCGTCCTTCGGGAAGTGCGCGGGGACCCAGTCCATCAGGACGCCGATGCCCGCCCGGTGCAGCGCGTCCACCAGGTACCGGAAGTCGTCGGGCGTGCCCATCCGGGCCGTCGGCGCGTAGAAACCGGTGACCTGGTATCCCCAGGAGCCGCCGAACGGATGCTCGGAGACCGGCATCAGCTCCACATGGGTGAAGCCCAGGTCCTGCACGTACGCCGGAAGCTGCGTGGCCAGTTGACGGTACGTCAGGCCCGGTCGCCAGGACGGCAGATGGACCTCGTACACCGAGAAGGGCGCCGCGTGCACCGGGCGGTCCGCGCGGTGGGCCATCCACGCGCCGTCCTGCCAGACATGGTGCGCGTCCGTCACGATCGAAGCGGTGGCGGGCGGCACCTCGGTGCGCCGGGCCATCGGGTCGGCGCGCAGGGTGTGGCTGCCGTCCGGGCGCATCAGGTCGAACTTGTACAGCGCGCCCTCGCCCACGCCGGGCAGGAACAGCTCCCAGATCCCGGACGAACCGAGCGAACGCATCGGATACGCCGTGCCGTCCCAGTAGTTGAAGTCACCGCTGACCCGCACCCCCCGTGCGTTCGGCGCCCACACGGTGAAGCGGGTGCCCGTCACCCCCTGGACGGTCATCGGCCGGGCGCCGAGCGCCTTCCACAGCTCCTCGTGACGGCCCTCGCCGATCAGGTGCAGATCCAGCTCACCGAGGGTGGGCAGGAAGCGGTAGGGGTCGTGGACCTCGGTCTCGTCGTTGTCGTACGTGAGCAGCAGCGAGTACGCGGGGACGGCCCGCAGCGGCAGCAGACCGGAGAAGAATCCCTGGCCGTCGTCGTGCAGTTCGGCCCGCAGCCCCTTGGCGAGGACGGTCACGGACTGCGCGTACGGCCGCAGGACCCGGACCGCGATCCCGCCGGCCACCGGATGGGCGCCGAGCAGGGAGTGCGGGTCGTGGTGGCCGCCGCCGAGCAGCCGCTCCCGGTCGTCGGCGCCCAGCGCCCCGGCGGGACGCACCCCGCCGCTCGGCTGGGAGGGCAGGACGGCGGCGGGAGCGGGGGAGCCGGGTTCGGGTTCGGCGGGCGACGGGGTGCGGGACGGGGGACGGGCGGTCACTGGGGCGGCCTCCTCGGCAGCTTCGGCGCACGGGTGGGGAAGGGGGTGGAGAGCCGCTTGATCGCGGCCATCGGGACGGGCAGCCAGTCGGGGCGGTTCCTGGCCTCGTAGAGGACCTCGTACACCGCCTTGTCGGTCTCGTACGCGCGCAGCAGCTCCGGCTCGGCACGCGGATCGGCGCCGGAGACGGCGGCGTACCCCTCGCAGTACGCGTCCCGGCAGCCGGTGGCCCACTGCGGGGACCAGGGGCGGTGCGAGCGGGCCGCGTAGTCGAACGAGCGGAGCATCCCCGCGACGTCGCGGACCACCGGCTGCGGGCGGGTGCGTTCGGCGAGCGGGCGGGCCGGTTCACCCTCGAAGTCGATGACCGACCACTCGCCGTCCCTGGCCCGCAGGCTCTGGCCGAGATGCAGATCGCCGTGGATCCGCTGGGCGGCCCAGACGCGGCCCGCGTGCCCCAGGTCGGCGAGGGCGTCGAAGGCGGTGCGCAGCCCGGCGGCGTAGGGAGCGAGCGCGGGCACCGCTCGGGCCGTCGTCTCCAGACGCTCCGTCATCTCGGCGGCGAGGTGCTGTATCTGCCGCTTGCGCAGTACGGCGGTGGGCAGCGCGGACGCCAGCGTGCCGTGCACCTCGGCGGTGGCCCGGCCCAGCGCGTGGGCGCCCGCGGTGAAGTCGTGCCCGTCGGCGAGCGCGTGCAGGGCCAGCTGCCAGCCGTCCTCGGAGCCGAACAGGAACGGCTGGAGCACCCCGAGCGTGGCGGGTTCGGGCTCGGTGGTCTCGTACCAGGCGACCGGCGCGGGCACCCGGGCGCAGCCTGCCTGGGCCAGCGCGAGCGGCAGCTCCAGGTCCGGGTTGGAGCCCGGGTGGACCCGGCGGAAGACCTTCAGGATGAACGTATCGCCGTAGACCAGAGAGGTGTTGGACTGCTCGGCGCCGAGCGGGCGCGCGACCAGTCCGGCGGGGATCACCACCGCCGGATCACGGTCGAAGCGCAGCGCCCCGAGGCGGCCGGGCGCGCGCAGCCGCTCCAGCAGCAGCGCGGTCAGCCGCGGGTCGAGCAGCGCGTCGTACACGACGAGTCCGGCCAGCGGTCCGGCGGCGGCGCGGCCGACCAGCGCGGCGGCGAGCCGGGGCGGCAGCGAGGTCCGTACGCCGAGCAGTAACTGGTAGCAGTCACCGGTGGGCCCGGAGCCGGCGGACGGCTCCTGCTGGGCCCGGACGAGCAGGTGCAGCAGCCCCGGGGCCGCGCCCACCGGCAGCAGTTCGGTGGCGGAGACCAGGCTGAAGGCGCTGACAGGACGGCCCTTGCCCGCGAACCAGCGCTGCCGGGGCAGCCACTCGTGCAGCAGTGGGGTGAGCGAGGCGAGGAGGCCGAGCGGGCCGGACGCCCCGGCGGAGCGCGAGGTGTTCCGGGTGGATGCAGCCTTGGACATGGCATCGCGTCCTTTCCCGGGCACACCACACTATGCGCAGAGTGTCCCGGATTGCGTGGGTCAGCCCCCCATGCTGAACGCTAGGAGGGCGGGAATCCGGCTGTGCGGGACGGTGCGGGTGAGGATGGTCCAAATGGACTACGAGCCGATTGGGCCGGGTGGTGAGAGGGAGGGTGCCCGGCGCGGGACGGCGGAAACCGCCCCGCGCCGGGCCGGCCGTCACTTCAGGAGGGCGTCCTTGCGCAGCCGGAACCAGTAGAAGCCGTGCCCTGCGAGGGTGAGCAGATACGGCAGTTCACCGATGGCGGGGAAGCGCACACCACCGATCAGCTCCACCGGACGGCGTCCGGTGAAGGAGTGCAGATCCAGCTCCGTCGGCTGCGCGAACCGCGAGAAGTTGTGCACGCACAGCACCAGGTCGTCCTTGTACTCGCGCAGGAAGGCGAGCACGGCGGGGTTGGACGAGGACAGCTCGGTGTACGAGCCGAGGCCGAAGGCCGGATTCTGCTTGCGGATCTCGATCATCCGGCGGGTCCAGTGCAGCAGCGAGGCGGGCGAGGCCATCGAGGCCTCGACGTTCGTCACCTGGTAGCCGTAGACCGGATCCATGATCGTCGGGAGGTAGAGCCGCCCGGGGTCGCAGGACGAGAAGCCCGCGTTGCGGTCCGGTGTCCACTGCATGGGCGTACGGACCGCGTCCCGGTCACCGAGCCAGATGTTGTCGCCCATCCCGATCTCGTCCCCGTAATAGAGGATCGGGGAGCCCGGCAGCGAGAGCAGCAGCGCGGTGAACAGCTCGATCTGGTTGCGGTCGTTGTCCAGCAGCGGCGCGAGCCGCCGCCGGATGCCGATGTTGGCCCGCATCCGTGGATCCTTGGCGTACTCCGCGTACATGTAGTCGCGCTCTTCGTCCGTGACCATTTCCAGCGTCAGCTCGTCGTGGTTGCGCAGGAAGATGCCCCACTGGGCGTTCTCCGGGATGGCCGGGGTCTTGGCCAGGATCTCCGAGACGGGGTAGCGGGACTCCCGCCGTACGGCCATGAAGATGCGCGGCATCACCGGGAAGTGGAATGCCATGTGGCACTCGTCGCCGCCCTTCTTGAAGTCGCCGAAGTAGTCGACGACGTCCTCCGGCCACTGGTTGGCCTCGGCGAGCAGCACCGTGTCCGGGTAGTCGGCGTCGATCTCGGCCCGGACCCGCTTCATGAACGCGTGGGTCTGCGGCAGGTTCTCGCAGTTGGTGCCCTCGACCTGGTAGAGGTACGGGACCGCGTCGAGGCGGAAGCCGTCGATGCCCAGGTCGAGCCAGAAGCGCAGCGCCGAGATGATCTCCTCCTGCACCACCGGGTTCTCGTAGTTGAGATCCGGCTGGTGGGAGAAGAACCGGTGCCAGTAGTACTGCTTGCGCACCGGGTCGAAGGTCCAGTTGGACGTCTCCGTGTCGACGAAGATGATCCGGGCGTCCGGGAACTGTTTGTCGTCGTCGGCCCAGACGTAGTAGTCGCCGTACGGCCCCTCCGGGTCCTTGCGCGACTCCTGGAACCACTCGTGCTGATCGCTCGTGTGGTTCATCACGAAGTCGATGATCACGCGCATACCGCGCTGATGCGCGGCGTCCACGAACTCGACGAAGTCGGCGAGGTCGCCGAACTCCGGCAGCACGGACGTGTAGTCCGCGACGTCGTAACCCCCGTCGCGCAGCGGTGACTTGAAGAACGGTGGCAGCCAGAGGCAGTCGACGCCCAGCCATTGGAGATAGTCCAGCTTGGCGGTGATGCCCTTGAGGTCGCCTACGCCGTCTCCGTTGCTGTCCTGGAACGAACGGACCAGGACCTCGTAGAAGACCGCGCGTTTGAACCAGTCGGGGTCGCGGTCCTTGGCAGGCGTGTCCGCGAATTTGTCATGGACGGGATCGTTGACGATCATGATGTGGGTGACCCTCCGATCGGCGGGGACGGTCGCAGGACCAGAAGGTGCGCGGGCGTGCTGCCCGGCTCCAGACGCACATAGTTGGCCCTGCCCCAGTGATAGGTCTCACCGGTGAGCTCGTCGCGCACCGGGACGGATTCGTGCCATTCCAGGCCGAGATCCGGCATGTCCAACGAGACCGTGGCCTCCTGGGTGTGGTGCGGGTCAAGGTTGACGACAACGAGAATCGTGTTCGAACCGGTCTCGCCGTCGGCCGTTTTGGAGTAGGCGAGCACCGCGTCGTTGTCGGTGTGGTGGAAGTGCACCGAGCGCAGTTGCCGCAGCGCCGGATGACGCCGCCGCGCCTCGTTGAGCGTGGTGATCAGGGGGGCGATGGACCGGCCCTCCCGCTCGGCGGAGTCCCAGTCGCGGGGCCGCAGTTGGTACTTCTCCGAGTCGAGGTAGTCCTCGCTGCCCGGCCTGGCCGTGGCGTTCTCGCACAGCTCGTACCCGGCGTACACACCCCAGGACGGAGCCGTCGTCGCGGCGAGCACCGCACGCACCTCGAAGGCCGGCCGGCCGCCGTCCTGGAGGTAGCCGTGCAGGATGTCCGGCGTGTTCACGAAGAAGTTGGGCCGCATGTACGCGGCGGACTCCCCGGCCAGCTCGGTGACGTAGTCGGTGAGTTCCTGCTTGGTGGTGCGCCAGGTGAAGTACGTGTAGGACTGCTGGAAACCGATGGCGCCCAGGGTCCGCATCATCGCGGGCCGGGTGAACGCCTCGGCCAGGAAGACCACGTCCGGGTCCGGGCCGTTGACGGCGGCGATGACCCGCTCCCAGAAGACCACCGGCTTGGTGTGCGGATTGTCCACCCGGAAGATGCGTACGCCGTGCTCCATCCAGAAGCGCAGGACGCGCACGGTCTCCATCACCAGGCCGTCCATGTCCCGGTCGAAGGCGATCGGGTAGATGTCCTGGTACTTCTTCGGCGGGTTCTCCGCGTACGCGATGGTGCCGTCCGCCCGGTGGTGGAACCACTCCGGGTGCTGCCGCACCCAGGGGTGGTCGGGCGAGCACTGGAGCGCGAAATCCAGCGCGATCTCCAGCCCCAGCTCACGGGCGCGTCCCACGAAGTCGTCGAAGTCCTCCAGGGTGCCGAGGTCCGGGTGGACGGCGTCGTGGCCACCCGCCGGTGAGCCGATGGCCCACGGCACGCCGACATCGTCGGGGCCCGCGGTCAGCGCGTTGTTGGGGCCCTTGCGGTGGGTGGTACCGATGGGGTGGACGGGCGGCAGATAGACCACGTCGAAACCCATGGCCGCCACCGCGGAGAGACGTTTCGCCGCTGTCCGGAAAGTACCGCTGACCGCGGGCTTCCCCTCCTCGACCACGGCGCCCTCGGAGCGCGGGAACAGCTCGTACCAGGAGCCGTAGAGCGCCCGTTCCCGCTCGACGAGCAGCGGCAGCGGCTCCGAGGAGCTGACCAGCTCACGCAGCGGATGCCGGGCCAGGGCCGCCACGGCGTCGGGCGCTTCGGCGGCGGCGAGGCGTTCCGCGGCGGGCGCCTCGGCGTCGCGCAGCGCGGCCGCCACCGCGAGTACCGCGGTGCGCCCCCTGCCCCTCGGTACCCCGGCCGCCGCTCGCGCGTACAGCTCGGCGCCCTCGGCCAGCACCAGTTCCTCGTCGATGCCCGCGGGAATCTTGATGTGCGCGGTGTGCAGCCAGGTCGCGACGGGGTCGCTCCACGCCTCGACGGCGTAGGTCCACCGGCCCTCGGCGTCCGGCGTGACGTCGGCGCCCCAGCGGTCGGTGCCCGGGGCCAGCTCGCGCATCGGCGTCCACGGACCCGTACGGCCGCGCGGACCGCGCAGCACCACACCGGCCGCCACCGCGTCATGGCCCTCGCGGAAGACGGTGGCCGTGACCTGGAAGGTCTCACCGGTCACCGCCTTCGCGGGCCACCGCCCGCCCTCGACGCGCGGCTGCACATCGAGTACCGGGATACGGCCGATCAGCGTATCGGTGGGGGGCCGCTTCGGGGGCTTCAGGACCTTCGGGAGTTCTCCCTTGGTCGGCTTGTCCGATGATGGCCGGCGGGCTGCGGGCATGGCTGCTCCTGTCCGCGTTCACTGGGGGTGTGCTCAGGTAGGTGCCGGTGGAGCCTTCCCCCGCATCGCGGGCGGGCAATCCGGCTCCTGAGTTAAGTACTCGTGCGTAATGTGCAGGGCAAGGACCGGGTCTGTCGCGCGTCGCGGCGGGTCCGGGCCGCCCGGGTACCACGGACGGCGGTGCGGCCCGGGGCAGTACGGAGGACCGGGTGGGCCCGCCGCGGGGACGCCTGTCACGGTGCAGCCTTCTCCGCCGGGCGAAGACGCACAAGCCCGCCGGAGGGGGTGAAATCGGCCATGTCGTCCCGCCGGGGAACGGCGGCCGGCCGGTGGGCGGGTCAGACCGGCGCACGCGTGGCGCTCGCCGCCCGCGCCTGCGCGCCGTGGTTGCGGGTGGTGACCGCGGCTACCTTCGGGGGTGAAGCGCGGACGCACACCGCTGTGCGTCCCCTCGGATGCGCACATCCCCTGCGAAGGTGGAGCACGTGAAGGCCATTCGTCGATTCACCGTCCGCCCCGTCCTCCCCGAGCCGCTGCTCCCGCTGGGTGAGCTCGCCCGCAATCTCCGCTGGTCCTGGCATGCCGGGACCCGGGACCTGTTCAGAAGAGTCGACCCCGACGGCCGGCTGCCGACCGGTGGTGACCCCGTGCAGGTGCTCGGATCGGTGTCCGCCGCACGGCTCGCCGAACTGGCCGCCGATCCGGACTTCCTGCACGCACTGACCGAAGCCGCCGCCGACCTCGACACCTATCTGCACGGACCGCGCTGGTACCAGGAACAGCCCGCCGGGCTGCCCGCTGCCATCGGCTACTTCTCACCCGAGTTCGGTGTGACCGCTGCGCTCCCGCAGTACTCCGGCGGCCTCGGCATCCTCGCCGGTGACCATCTGAAGGCCGCAAGCGACCTGGGCGTACCACTCATCGCGGTCGGTCTGCTCTACCGGCACGGCTACTTCCGCCAGTCCCTCTCGCGCGACGGCTGGCAGCAGGAGCACTATCCGGTGCTCGACCCGGACGAACTGCCGGTGAGCCTGCTGCGTGAGCGCGACGGCTCACCCTGCCAGATCTCCCTCACGCTTCCCGGCGGACGCTCGCTCAGGGCGCACATCTGGCAGGCGCGGGTCGGCCGGGTCCCGCTGCTGATGCTCGACTCCGACGTCGAGGAGAACGAGCCGGGAGAGCGCGGTGTCACCGACCGGCTGTACGGCGGCGGCAGCGAGCACCGGCTGCTCCAGGAGATGCTGCTGGGTATCGGCGGGGTGCGGGCGCTGCGCACGTACTGCCGTCTCACCGGGCACCCCGACCCCGAGGTGTTCCACACCAACGAGGGGCACGCCGGGTTCCTCGGTCTGGAGCGCATCCGTGAACTCGCGGGTGCGGGACTGGACTTCGACGCGGGACTGGAAGCCGTGCGCGCCGGGACCGTCTTCACCACCCACACCCCCGTACCGGCCGGAATCGACCGGTTCGACCGCGAGCTCGTCGCCCGGCACTTCGGGGACGACGGCGAACTGCCGGGCGTCGACCCGGTGCGCGTCCTGCAACTCGGCACGGAGAGCTACCCGGGCGGCGAACCGAATCTCTTCAACATGGCGGTGATGGGACTGCGGCTGGCCCAGCGTGCCAACGGGGTCTCCACCCTGCACGGCGCCGTCAGCCGGGACATGTTCGCCGGACTGTGGCCGGGATTCGACCCCGACGAGGTGCCGATCACCTCGATCACCAACGGGGTGCACGCCCCGACCTGGGTGGCGCCCGAGGTCACCCGGCTGGGATCCGCCCGGCCGGCCGCTGCCGGAACCGGCGGGGCCTCTGCCGGGCCCGGCGGACCGACCGGACAGGTCCGGGGCGTGAGCCACACCGGCCACACCGGCCACACCGGTGACACTGGCGACATCGGCCAGGCGGGCGACATCGGCCAGGCGGGCCCGCTGGACGGGCCGGAGGCCTGGGACGATGCCGCCCGGATCACGGACGCCGACGTCTGGGAACTGCGCCGGACCCTGCGTGAGCAGTTGGTCGGCGAAGTACGGACCCGGCTGCACGCCTCCTGGCGTGGACGCGGGGCCTCCGAGGCCGAACTCGGATGGATCGAGGGCGTGTTGGACCCCTCGGTCCTGACCATCGGATTCGCCCGGCGTGTCCCCTCGTACAAGCGCCTCACCCTGATGCTGCGCGACCGCGAACGGCTGACGGAGCTGCTGCTGCACCCCACCAGGCCGATCCAGATCGTTGTCGCGGGCAAGGCCCATCCGGCCGACGACGGCGGGAAACGGCTGGTGCAGGAGCTGGTGCGCTTCGCGGACGATCCCCGGGTGCGCCACCGCATCGTCTTCCTGCCGGACTACGGGATGGCGATGGCCGAGCGGCTCTACCCGGGCTGCGACGTGTGGCTGAACAACCCGCTCCGCCCGCTGGAGGCGTGCGGGACGTCCGGGATGAAGGCGGCACTCAACGGCTGCCTCAACCTCTCGGTGCTCGACGGCTGGTGGGACGAGTGGTTCGAGCCCGACTTCGGCTGGGCGATCCCCACGGCCGACGGGTCCGGGACGGACGAGGACCGGCGCGACGAGCTGGAGTCCGCCGCGCTGTACGAACTGATCGAGGACCGGGTGGTGCCGCGCTTCTACGACCGCGACTCCGCCGGGCTGCCCGAACGCTGGGTGGGAATGGTCCGCTCCACCCTGGCCACGCTGGGCCCGAAGGTGCTGGCGGGGCGGATGGTGCGTGAGTACGTGGAGCGGCTCTACGCGCCCGCCGCGCTCGCCCACCGGGCTCTCGGGCCCGGCCCGGCACGGGAGTTGGCGGACTGGAAGGCGAGGGTGCGGGCCGCCTGGCCGGACGTCCACGTCGACCATGTGGAGGCCGTCGCAGCGACCACGCCCAACGGCACCGCCGAGCTCGGTTCCACCCTTGAACTGCGAGTACAGGTGGCACTCGGGGCCCTGCGGCCGGACGACGTGGAGGTGCAGGCGGTGTCCGGCCGGGTCGACGCACAGGACCGCATCGCCCAGGCACGGACCGTGGCCCTCAAGCCGGCCGGCGGCCCGGACCTGGAGGGCCACTGGCTGTACGAGGGCCCATTGGCCCTCGACCGCACGGGTCCCTACGGCTATACGGTCCGTATTCTGCCGGCCCACCAACTCCTCGCGACCGGAGCGGAGATGGGGCTGCTCGCCCTGCCGACGGTTGCCACGGGGGAGGGCGCGGGCGTACTGCTGAGGTGACGGAAACGTCATCCCCCACGGGCCGGCGCCTGCTTCGGTGCCGGGCCCGTGGGGGATGAGCCGGGGCGTCTCGGCGGAGGGAAAATGGGATGCAGGGTGATTGCCGGCGCTGCCCGGCCCGGCAAACACCCCGGTTGCCCGCATCGGAGATCACCTTCTCGCAGGCCACTGCTCAGGAGGCAATCGCTCTGGAGGCAATCGCTCTGGAGACGACTGTTTCGGCGACCACTGCTTTGGAGACCAGCTTTCCGTCGGCGAAGCACAGCCGGTACGCGGGCAGCGAGGCGAAGATGCTGGTGCGGTAGTACGTACACTCCGGACCGGCCGACTGCTGCGGAGCGCCGTCCGGGGCGTTCTCCATGCTGTGCGGAGGGAGCCTGGGGCGGACATCGGCTCTGGCATCGCCCACCCGGATCAGTTCGTACTGCGAGCGGCCGAGGACCGTCTCGTACCGGGTGAAGAGGCCGACGGCGCCGATCAGCGCCCCGATGGCGGCTGTCGCCGCGAGCGGAACCCAGATCGCCTGCTTCAGTCGCCGCCGCACCTGTTGCCGCGCCCGCGCCAACTCCCTTGCCAGGGGTGAGGTTTCGGGAGTGCGCAACGGAGGCGGTCCGGGTGCCGGCGGCAGGGTCGCGGTCACCTCGAAGCCGCCGGCGGGCAGAGGGCCATGGGTGAGGACCCCACCGGCCAGGCGAATGCGCTCGTCCAGCCCGACCAGACCGGTGCCGCTGCCCGGCGGGTCCGGTGCGGGGCCTGCCGAGCGCGCCGTACTGGTGACGGTCACCTTCAGTGCGCTGTCGGATCGGGTGAGTACGACCGTGACCCGTGCCCCCGGCGCGTGCTTCGCCGCATTGGTGAGCGACTCCTGGACGGTCCGGTGGACCGCACGACGGGTCATCGGGGCAAGATCGCCCGCCGGTACTTCGCCACGCAACTCCACTTCCATACCGGACTCCTGTGCCCGCTTCACCTGATCGGTGACCGACTCCCCGGTCGGTGCGACGGGAGCAGCCTCGTCGTTCTCCCGGAGCACTCCGATGATGTCCCGCAGCCGGGCTGTCGCGTCACCGGCGGCGGCCCGTAGTTCGCCCGCGGCGCTCTGCTGCTTCGCTCCGAGCGAGGGATCGACCTCCAGGGCCGCCGCCCGCACCGCGATCAGCGAGAGTTCGTGTCCGAGCGAATCGTGCATGTCGCCCGCGATCCGGGACCGTTCGCGCAGCCTCGCCCGGTCGGCCGCGCCGCGCTGCTCGCGCTCCAGACGATCGGCCAGCAGCCAGCCTGTGTCGATGAGTTGGGCGTACTGCCGGGCGTACCGTCCGACCAGCCAAGGGACCATGACCGCGAAGGCCAGGGTGGTCAGCTGGGTGAGCCAGGTCCAGAGGTCACGGTGAGCGATCCGGGTGAGGAGAAGTCCGACCGCCGCCGTCCCGGCGAAGGCGTGCAGGGCAGGCCGGGCGAGTGCGGTCCGGCGGCCCGCCAGACAGCCGAAGGTCGCCAAGGCGATCGCGTAGGCCGGAGTCCACAACTCCAGCGTGGTGGTGAGGGCGAGCACGACGGTGAGCAGGAGAGCGGTCAGCGGCAGGAATCGGGAGAGCGCGATACCGGCCGCGAGGACAGCGACGCCGGACACCGCCCGCCACCACGGGCCGCCGTCGCGCACGACGGCCCACAGCACCACGGGCGCGCTGACCAGTGCCCAGAGCGCCAGGTCGACGACGATCCGTTCTCTCCGCATGGCCCCAGCTTGCCGGACCACAGGCTCCCTGGCCCCTGACGAAAGTGGGGGACGGCTGTTGTCTTTCGCCCCGTGGAAGGGCCGGCGGTTCCCCCTAGCGTCGAGTCCGGCGGAGACCGAACCGGCGGAAGCACAGAGGGGGACATGGTGGAGGGGACCGAGCCCACGGCCGGTACACGGTCACGGAGGAAGCCCGCCCGCGGGCGGCATGCCGCAGCGAGGCCGGTTGCGGCACAGCGTGGACTGCTCCGCTCCTCCGCGCTGATGGCGGTGGGCACCGTGGTGTCCCGTGCGACTGGACTGATCAGACAAGTGCTCCAGGCCGGAGCGCTCGGAACGGGGCTCCTCGCCACCACGTACAACGAGGCCAATGCCGTACCCGCGAGTCTGTACTTCCTGCTCATCGGCGGCGCACTCAACTCCGTGCTGGTCCCCCAGCTGGTGCGGGCCCGTATCGAGCAGCCGGACGGCGGTCGGGCCTTCGAGCAGCGGCTGGTCACTCTCACGATGTCCGTGCTCGGAGCCGGCACTCTGCTGGCGGTGTGGGCCGCGCCTCGGATCGTCGGGCTCTATCAGACCGATTCGCCGGAGAACCACGCAGCGTTCCGACTGACCGTGGTCTTCGCCCGGTTCCTGCTGCCACAGGTCTTCTTCTACGGACTGTTCAGCATCCTGGGGCAAGTACTCAACGCCCGGAACAAGTTCGGCGCGATGATGTGGACCCCGGTCCTCAACAACGTGGTCCTCGTCGCCGTGTTCGGTGGGTACGTCGGCATGATGACGGCGCCGGACCGGGTACAGGACATCACCCGGACGCAGGTGACGCTGCTCGGGGTCGGCACGACGCTCGCCCTCGCTGTCCAGGCGCTCGCCCTGATCCCCTTCGTCCGGGCCGCCGGCTTCCGCTTCCGCCCGCGTTTCGACTGGCGCGGCACCGGACTCCGCAGAAGTATCGGCGCTGCTCGCTGGACACTTCTGTTCGTCGCGACCAATCTGGCGGCCGGCACGGTGGTGACCCGCTATGCCTCCGCCGCCGATAAGGCGCTGCCCCGGGGCGGTGTGGGCTTCTCCGCCTATACCTATGCGCAGACGATCTGGATGCTGCCGCAGTCCGTCGTGACGGTCTCGCTGGTGACCGTGCTGTTACCGCGGATGAGCCGGGCCGTCGCCGAGAACCGCCCGGACGACATGCGGAAGGACCTCTCCCACACGTTGCGGACCAGCGGTGTCGTCATCGTCCCGGCTGCCTTCTTCTTTCTCGCTCTCGGACCGCAGGTGGCACAACTGCTCTTCGCCCACGGCGCTGCCGATTCCGCCTCCACCCGGCCGCTGGGGTACATGCTCCAGGCGTTCGGCCCGGGTCTGATCCCCTTCTCCGCGCAGTACGTGCTCCTGCGCGGCTTCTATGCCTTCGACGACACGCGGACCCCGTGGCTGGCCGCGGTCTGGATCGGTGCGGTCGACGTCGTCCTGGCCACCGGCTGCCACCTGCTGATGCCGGCGCGCTGGGCGGTCACCGGAATGGCAGCCGCCTATGCCCTGTCCTATGGCGTCGGCCTCCTGGTCACGGCGCGGCTGCTGCGACGCCACCTAGCAGGCCGGATCGACGGCAGAAGGCTGTTGGGCACGTACGGAAGGCTGATGCTGGCGGCCCTCGTTGCCGGAGCGTGCGGCTGGCTCGTGGCCGACCGCTGCTCCACCGCACTGGCCTCGCCCACCGGGGCAGCCGCCCTCGCGCTGGTCGCCGGAGGCGCCGCGATGCTCGTTCTGTTCCTGCTGCTCGCCCGTGCGCTGCGGATCAGCGAACTTGGCGTCCTGCCGGGGCTGCGGTGACCGGGCCCGGGTCAGACGGTGCCGTCCACCAGACCCGCCTCGTACGCCAGAATCGCCAGTTGTACGCGGTTCTTGAGTTCCAGCCGACTCAGGACGGCGCTCACATGGGCCTTCACGGTGCCCTCCACCACGTACAGTTTCGCCGCGATCTCCGCATTGGAGAGCCCCGCAGCGACCAGCGCCACCACCTCGCGCTCCCGTCCGGTGAGCTGGTCCAGCTTGCCGCGCGCGTCGGCGGCCCGGGACAACCGGGCCGTGCCGAGGTGGGCGAGGACGCGCCGTGCCACCTCGGGGGAGAGGAACGCGGCACCCTCGGCGACGGCCTGTACCCCGGCGATCAGCTCGCGCGGGTCCCCGGACTTCAGCAGAAAGCCGCTGACGCCCGCACCGAGGGCCCGCACGATGTACTCGTCCTCGGAGAAGGTGGTGAGCATGACCAGAGCGGTTCCGGGAGCGGCCGTCCGCAGCTCCTCCGCTGCCTGCAGGCCGTCGAGACGTGGCATGCGGATGTCGAGCAGGGCTACGTCCGGGCGGTGTTTCAGGGTCAGTTCGACGGCCTCGCGTCCGTCCCCCGCCTCCGCGACGACCTCGATGGACGGGGCAGCGCCGAGCACGGCGCGAATCCCCGCGCGAATCATCTTCTCGTCGTCGGCGAGCAGGACACGTACCCGTGGTTCGGTCATTCGGCCAGCCTAGAACTTCACGGAATCGCACGGGAATCGCACGAGAGCCCGGCAGGCACAGCCCGCGCCCCGGACAGCGGAAGGCCCCGCCCGCGCACCGTGGTCCGGTGCGGGCGGGGCCTTCGTGGTGCGGTGTTGTTACTTCACGTTGATGCCGGTCCAGGCGGCGCCGACCGCCTTGTACTCGGCGCTGGTCGCGCCGTACAGGTCGCTCGCGGCCTTGAGCGTCGCCACGCGGGCTGCCGAGTAGTTGGTCGTGGACGTCATGTACGTAGACAGCGCCTTGTACCAGATCTGGATGGCCTTGTCCCGGCCGATGCCGGTGACCGTGGAGCCGTCCGAGGTGGGCGAGTCGTAGTTGACGCCGTTGATGGTCTTCTTGCCGCTGCCCTCGCTGAGCAGGTAGAAGAAGTGGTTCGCGGGGCCCGACGAGTAGTGGACGTCCAGGTTGCCGAGGCTGGACGACCAGTAGTCGGCCGAGCCGCCGTCCTTGCTGGGCTTGTCCATGTAGCGCAGCGGGGAGCCGTCGCCGTTGATGTCGATCTTCTCGCCGATGAGGTAGTCGCCCGGGTCCGAGGTGTTGTTGGCGTAGAACTCGACGGACGTACCGAAGATGTCCGAGGTGGCCTCGTTCAGGCCGCCCGACTCACCGTAGTAGTCGAGGTTGGCGGTGGCCGCCGTCAGACCGTGCGACATCTCGTGGCCGGCGACGTCGATGGCGGTCAGCGGGGCGGCGTTGCCCTCGCCGTCGCCGTACGTCATGCAGAAGCAGCTGTCGTCCCAGAACGCGTTCACGTAGCTCTGGCCGTAGTGGACCCGGCTGTACGAGGCGACGCCGTCGCCCGCGATGCCGTTGCGCTTCAGGACGTCCTTGTAGAAGTCCCAGGTCTCGGCGGCGCCGTAGTGCGCGTCGACCGCCGCCGTCTCCGAGTTGGAGGCGAGGCCGTTGCCCCAGGTGTCGGTGGTGTTCGAGTACAGCGTGCCCTTGCCCGAGCTGCCGTGGTTCAGGTTGTACGTCATGTGGCCGCCGCGGCCCGCGTCATTCAGCGTGTAGTTGGACCCCGACTTCGTCGTGCCGAGGGTGACCTTCCCGCTGTACTCGCTGGTTCCGGTGCCGGTCTTGACGGCCTGCCACTCGGCGAGCTTCTTGCCGGTGGTGGCGTCGGTGACGACGTGCAGCTGGCTGGGGGTGCCGTCGTCCTGGAAGCCGCCGACGACCGTCTCGTAGGCGAGGGCCGGCTTGCCGCTGGCCGCCCAGATGACCTTGCGCGGGGCCTGGTCGGCCGAAGTCTTGGCGGAGCCTGCGGACTTGGCCGCGACGAGCGCCTTCTGCTGCGCGGTGGCGGGCTTCACGGTCGCCGTGGTGCCCGCGACCTTGATGGTCGACTTGGTGGCCTTGGTGACACTGGTCGCGCCGCTCTTCGCGGTGTGGACGACCAGGTCGCCGCCGAGGACCGGAAGTCCGGCGTAGGTGCGCTCGTACCGGGTGTGCGTGGCGCCGTCGGCGTCCTTGATGACGTCCCGGGCGATGAGCTTCTCCTGGCTGCCCAGGCCGAGCTTCCCGGCCGTGCTCGACGCGTCGGCGCTCGCCGCGCGGAGCAGGTCGGCGTGCTGGGTGGTGGAGAGGGAGAGCGCCTGCGCTCCGGGTGCGGCGGGGGCGGGTGTGGCGCCCGCGGAGCCGGAGGCGAGGGTGGTGAGGCCGGTGGCCAGAAGCGCCGCGACGGCGATCGAACCGGCGATGCGCTGCGAGCGGGATATGTGAGAAGTCACTCGATTTTCCCTTTCAGAGGTGGGGGGTTGGGGATATGCGGGTGACGTGCGGGTGGTGGTGCTGCCCGGGGGAGATTGGGGTCACCCCGGGCAGCACTGTCCTTGGTGCGTGCAGCGGTTGCTGCCGTGGAGCGCTGGAATCAGAAGGTGAGCTTCCAGCTGTTGAGCGTTCCGGTGTCCTGCCGTGCGACGTCCTGGACCTTGAGCTTCCAGGTGCCGTTGGCCGTCTCGCTGGACGCGTTGACCGTGTAGGTGGCCACCACGTTGTCCGCCGAGTCGGACGAGCTGGAGTTCTTCAGCCGGTACGTCTTGCCACTCGGGCCGACCAGGTCGATGACCAGGTCACCCCGCCACGTGTGGCTGATGTCGACGTCCACCTTGAGCGTGGCCGGAGCCTTGCCCGTCACACCCGTGACCGCGATCGGCGAGTTGATCGCCGCACCGCCGTCCGGGATCGACACCTTCGTGGTGGACTGGAAGACGGTGCCCGTTCCCGGGTCACCGCCACCGCCGGGGCGCGTGCCGACATTGATGCCGGCCCACGCGTCGGCGACGGACTTGTATTCGGCGCTGGTCGCGCCGTACAGCTCACTGGCGACCGCGAGCGTCCCGGTGCGGGCCGCCGCGTAGTTGGTCGTCGAGGTGAACTTCTCGGTGAGCGCCTTGTACCAGATCAGCTCGGCCTTGTCCCGGCCGATGCCGGTGACCGGCAGGCCGTCGGACGTGGGCGAGTCGTAGTTGACGCCGTTGACGGTCTTCTTGCCGCTGCCCTCGCTGAGCAGGTAGAAGAAGTGGTTCGCGGGGCCCGACGAGTAGTGGACGTCGAGGCCGCCGAGGCTGGACGACCAGTTGTCGGCCGAAGCGCCGTCCTTGCTGGGCTTGTCCATGTAGCGCAGCGGGGAGCCGTCGCCGTTGATGTCGATCTTCTCGCCGATGAGGTAGTCGCCCGGGTCGGAGGCGTTGTTGGCGTAGAACTCGACGGCGGTGCCGAAGATGTCCGAGGTGGCCTCGTTGAGGCCGCCGGACTCACCGCTGTAGTTGAGACCCGCGGTGGCGGCGGTGACGCCGTGCGACATCTCGTGGCCGGCGACGTCGATGGCGGTCAGCGGGGCGGCGTTGCCCGAGCCGTCGCCGTACGTCATGCAGAAGCAGCTGTCGTCCCAGAAGGCGTTCACATACGAATTGCCGTAGTGGACACGGGAGTAGGCGGCGACGCCGTCACCCGCGATGCCATTGCGGCCGAAAACGTTCTTGTAGAAGTCCCAGGTCTCGGCGGCGCCGTAGTGCGCGTCGGCGGCGGCCGTCTCCGAGTTGGAGGCGAGGCCGTTGCCCCAGGTGTCCGTGGTGTTCGAGTACAGGGTGCCCTTGCCGGACGAACCGTGGTTCAGGTTGTACGTCAGCTGGCCACCGCGGCTCGCGTCGTTCAGCGTGTAGGTGGACCCCGACTGCGTCGTGCCGAGGGTGACCTGGCCGCTGTACTCGGTGTTGCCGACGCCGGTCTCGATCGCCTGGCGCTCGAAGAGCTTCTTGCCGGTGGTGGCGTCGGTGATGACGTGCAGTTCGCTCGGGGTGCCGTCGTCCTGGAAGCCGCCGACGACCGTCTCGTAGGCGAGTGTCGGCGTGCCCTGCGCCAGCCAGATCACCTTGCGGGGCGCCTTGTCGGCCTTGGTCTTCGCCGAGCCCTGCACCGCCGCGGCCTTCAGCGCCGACTTCTCGGCGGCGGCCGGCGCGACGGTCGCACCGGTGCTGATGTTCTTCAGTTCTGCGCGGGACGCCTTGGTGACGCCCTCGGTCTGCCCCGCCTTCGACTGGTCGACGACCAGGTCGCCGCCGAGTACCGGCAGTCCGTCGTAGGTGCGCTCGTACCGGGTGTGCGTGGTGCCGTCCCGGTCCTGGGTGACGTCGCGGACCTGGAGCTGTTCATGTGCCCCGAGACCGAGGTCCTTCGCGGTGGCCGCCTTGGTGGCGTTGGCCTCGCGGATCAACTCGGCCCGCTGGGCGGGCGAGAGAGCGGCGGGGGCCGCGCCGGGGCGGGCCTTGGCGGTGACAGCGGCGGAAGCGCTGCTGTTCTCGGGTGACGCGGAGGCTGTGCCGGTCTGAACGCCTACGGCGAGCAGGGCCGCAGCGGCGACGAGGGCGCCGGTGGCGGTGGCACGACGGTGCGTGGGTCTCACGCGATCTCCTTCTGCGAGGGGGACAGAGCGACCTGGTGAGCCGCCCTGGCAGAGCAAGCAGTGCGCAGAACGGGGAGAGAGTGTCATCTGTGAAGTGCCGCTGTCAGGAGCGCGTCAAAAGGTTGGCCGAAAATCGTCCGTTGTCCACATGGTCGTGTTCGCTATTCGGGAACTTTGCTGATGAGTGCCGCGGTGCCGTCCAGAATCCGGTGCAGCCCGAATTCGAAGAGGGTGGTGAGGTCCAGTTCGAAGCCACCGTGTTCATCCAGCGAATTCAGATGCGGGTAGGCGCCGGTCGCGGCGAGAACCTCGAACTGTGTCTCGTTCCGTGCCATCCACTCGTCGGTGGACAGTCCGGTGTCCTGGAGCGCCTGCGCCTCCAGGTCGGTGGCCATCGCCAGCCCCTGGATGTAGGCGAAGAGCGTGAGATGGAGGTGCATCAGCCGGCTCTTCGAGAGCCCTGTGTCCGCGCCCGCGCGCAGCATCCACTCGGTGTACGCCATGGCGTTCGGGACGGGCGTGGGCCGGGTGAGGGAGGCCATGGCGTGGACCATCCACGGGTGCCGGTTGTACACCGCCCACATCCACCGGGCGCCGCACACGAAGCGCTCGCGCCAGTCGTCGGGCTGCCGTGCGGGCAGCGGCTGTTCGGCGCAGACGGCGTCCGCCATCAGCTGCACCAGCTCGCCCTTGCCCTGGACGTGCCGGTACAGCGCCATGGTGGAGAGGCCGAGTTCGGTCGCCACCCGCCGCATCGACAGCGCGGGCAGACCCTCGCTGTCGGCGAGCGCGACCGCCGTACGCACGACGCGGTCGCGGCTCAGCCCCGCGCCCGCCCCGGCGGGGCCACGGCCCGGTGGGGCGGGCGCGGCCGGTGCGGTGACGACCGTCCCGACGCCGGGCACCGCCCGCACCAGCCCCTCCTGGCGCAGTGCGGCCAGCGCCTTGGTGGCCGTCGCCATCGCCACGCCCCACTCCTCGGTGATGGCCCTCGTCGACGGGACGCGCGCGCCCGGCGAAAGTTCGCCGGCATCGATCCGGCGGCGGATCTCGGCGGCGATGCGTCGGTAGGGCGGTTCGGTGTCCACTCCGTGAGTGTACTAGTGCACCTGAGCGTCAAATGCCTGCTGGGAGCTGGTCGTTGTGGAGGTGCACTAGGCCGCTGTTTGCGGTGTACGCGACCGGCTGCTTCGCTCCCGGCATGACCACTGAATCCACCGGACACTCCGCCGGACCACCCACCGCGGGCCGCCGCGAATGGACCGCGCTCGCGGTGCTGATGCTGCCCCTGCTGCTCGTGTCGATGGACGTCTCCATCCTCTACTTCGCCATCCCGTCCATCAGCCAGGACCTGGAGCCCAGCGCCACCCAGCAGCTCTGGATCCTCGACATGTACGGCTTCGTGCTCGCCGGGCTGCTGATCACGATGGGCGCGCTCGGTGACCGCGTCGGGCGGCGCAGGATGGTGCTCGGCGGGGCCGCGCTCTTCGGTGCCGCGTCGGTCGTGGCCGCGTACGCCCACAGCGCCGAGATGCTCATCGCGGTCCGGGCGCTGCTCGGCGTCGGTGGCGCGGCGCTGATGCCCTCGACCCTCGCCATCATCCGCAACCTCTTCCTCGACGAGAAGCAGCGCGGTCGGGCCATCGCCCTGTGGACCGGGGTGATGACCACCGGCATCTCACTCGGCCCGGTCGTCAGCGGACTGCTCCTCGCACACTTCTGGTGGGGCTCGGTCTTCCTCGTCAACCTGCCCGCGATGGCGCTCCTGCTGATCCTCGGGCCGCTGCTGCTCCCGGAGTTCAGGGCGCCCGTCAGGGGAACGTTCGACCTGTTCAGCGCGGCGCTCTCGCTCGCCACCCTGCTCCCGGTCATCTACGGCATCAAGGAACTGGCGGCGCACGGCTACGCCCCGCTGCCCGCTCTCTCCGTCACGGCCGGCCTCGCCGTCGGCGTCGTCTTCGTCCTGCGTCAGCAGCGCGTCGAACACCCCATGATCGACCTGTCCCTGCTGCGCCACCGCGCCTTCGGCGGATCGCTGCTCGCCAACCTCCTGGCGATGTTCGCGACGGTCGGCTTCGCCGTCTTCCTCAGCCAGTACCTCCAGTCCGTGCTGGGCATGAGCGCGCTCAGGGCGGCGCTCTGGTCGCTGGCCCCGATGGCGGGAGTGGCGGTACTGGCGCCGACCGCCGCGCTGGCGGCGAAGCGCTTCGACCGCGCGTACGTCATGGGCGCGGGCTTCGCCGTCTCCGCGTGCGGGTTCCTCTGGCTCAGCCGGGTGCACAGTGGCTCGGCGCTCTGGGTCACGGTGGCCGGCGCCGCGGTGTACGCGGGCGGTCTGGTAGCCGCCATGACACTTGCCAACGAACTCGCCCTCGGCGCGGCCCCGCCGGAGCGCGCGGGCTCGGCCGCCGCGGTCCTGGAATCCGGTCAGGAGCTGGGCGGGGCACTGGGCATGGCCATCCTGGGCTCCGTCGGCGCCGCGGTGTACCGCGCCGACATGGCGGGCGCGCCCGATGCCGTACGCGAGACGCTGGGCGGCGCGACCGCGGTGGCCCACGGCGAACTCCTCGCCTCCGCGCACCACGCGTTCGTCCACGCCCTGGACTGCGCGGCGATCGGGGCGGCGGTGGCCATGGCGGGCGCGGCGGTGCTGTCGGTCGTCCTGCTGCGGGGCACGAGCCCGGCAGCAGTACGGACCACCGAGCCCGCGCTGCTGGTCTGAGGGGAAGAGCCATGGGGGAGCGCGCACAGGGGGGCGCTCCCCCATGGCCCTCAGGGCTGCCCGGTGCCCGCCGCTTCGGTGTGCAGGGTGTGTGCGGATGCGCCCGACACCAGGAGTGCGCTGACGCTGTTGATGGTCAGCGAGGTGGTGGGCGGACCGGGCGGGCCGGTGAGCTGCAAGGGCGGGAGTGCGGTGAACAGGCCGGACAGGGCGGTACGGAGCTGGAGCCGGGCGAGTGGAGCGCCGAGGCAGAAATGCGGGCCGCGGCCGAACGCGAGGTGGTGCTGCCGGGGGGCGGCGATGTCGAACCGACCGCCGGAGGTGCGCCGGGTGTCCCGGTTGGCCGCGGTGTAGCAGAGCAGGAGGGCGTCGCCCTTGCTGAGGTGCTGCCCGCCCAGCACGACATCTTCGCGGGGGAAGGCGAAGGGCAGCGCGAAGACGCTGGAGTCGTAGCGCAGGGCTTCCTCCACCACGTGGTCCCAGGTCACCTCGCCGTCGAGGACGCGTCGCAGTTGCGCCGGGTTCTCGAGGAGGGCGCGGGCGGCGTTGACGAGGGCTGCCACGGTGGTGTCGAAGCCGGCGGCCAGGAAGAGCCAGAGAGTGTCCTGGGCCTCCCGCCGGGTCAGGGAGCCGCTCTCGACGGACTGTTGGAGGTCGGTGACGAAACCGCCGTCCTCGTCCCGCCCGGCCGGGCGCTCCAGGAGGTGGCCGAGGTAGGTGCGGATCTCGCTGCTCAGCTGCTGGGATTCCTGTGGCGTGAGTGCGGCGCGCGAGAGAGCCCGGAAGACCAGGGAGGTTGCCTGCGGGCGCTCGGCTTCCGGGACAGCGAGGAGCGAGCAGAGCACGTCGAGGGCCAGCGGGAGGGCGAACTCCGTCCGCAGGTCGACCGGCCGCTGCACGGGATCGAGGCCGGAGAGGAGACGAGTGACGGTCCGGTCGACCGCGGGCTGGAGGCTCCTGATGCGGCGGGGGGTGAAGGCGGTGGCGGCGATGCGGCGGAGCCGGGTGTGGTCCGCCCCGTCGGCTGTCAGCATCCACTGCCGGTTCAGGTGGTCGATCATCGGCCAGTCCGCGGGGACCTCGCCGTTCTGCAGGGCTCTGAAGTGCTGGGGCGAGCGGGAGTACAGAGGCCGGGTCAGAACCGCTTCCAACTCGTCGAAGCCCACGACGGCCCAGCAGTCGACACCGCCCGGCCACTGAGCCGGGACGACGGTTCCCTGCGCGCGCAGTGTCCGGGACTGCTCCTGCATGTCTGCGTGAGGGTCGAGTGCGATGCGGGCCGGCACGGTGAAGCCTTCCGATCGGTGAGTTGTTCGGACGGGAGGGAAGCCAGACGGGCAGGAGGGCAGACGGGCAGGAGATCAGACAGGCAGGCAGGAGGTCAGACGGGCAGGAGGACGGCCTTGACGACTTCGCCGCTCGCCACGTCGCGTTCCGCCTGGTTGATCGCATCGAGCGGGTACGTCCGGATCAGGCGGTCGAAGGGGAAGCGGCCCTGCTGCCACAGGCCGATGAGCTGTGGGACGAACAGCCGGGGGACGGCGTCACCCTCGATGATGCCCTTGACGGTCCGGCCGGCGGCGAGGAGCAGCGGGTCCACGGTGAGGTCCCCGTCCTGTACACCGATGAGGCCGCAGGTGCCGTGGCTGTGCAGGGCGCGGATGAGCGAGGTGATGACCGAGGGCACGCCGGTGGTGTCGAGGGCGTAGTCGGCGCCATCGGTGATTTCCCTGATCTCCTCGGTGAGGTCCCGGCTGTGTCCGTCGAGGGTGTGGGTCGCGCCGTACTCCTCGGCCAGTTTCCGGCGCAGGGGGTGGATATCCACCGCGACGACCACCGTCGCTCCGGCCGCGTACGCGGCCATCACGGCGGCGAGTCCCACGGCTCCCGTTCCGGACACCACGATGCTTGATCCGGCGTGGACGCGAAGGGAGTTGAGGACGGCGCCCGCCCCGGTCTGGAAGCCGCAGCCGAGTGTGCCGAGCAGCTCCAGGCGTGGTGCGGACGGCGGAACCGGGACGAGGCTGCGGGCCGGGACCACGGCGTGCGTGGCGAAGGAGGACTGGGCGAACCACCGCGCGGAGATCTCCTCGCCTGCCTGACCGCGGGCCGTTCCGGAGCCGTCGGGGCGGCGGCCGGTGAGATTGCGGGGGAAGAACGTCGCGCAGTTGGCCGGCCGTCCTCCCAGACAGGCGCGGCAGTTGCCGCACGAGTCGAACGACATGACCACCCGGTCACCCGGGGCCACATCGGTCACGTGCTGTCCGACCGCTTCCACGACCCCGGAGCCCTCGTGCCCCGGAACGAGGGGCAGCGCGATGCCCGTCCGTGGAGTGCGGGGCAGCAGATCGGTGTGGCAGAAGCCGACCCCGGCGATGCGGACGAGCACCTCGTCGGGGCCGGGCTCCGCCAGGTTCACGTCCTCGACCGTGAAGGGGAGCGCCGGATGGCGCAGGACCGCGGCCCGGACCTTCACAGTCCGGCCTTCGTGCCGTCCCAGAATTCGTCCGCCCAGACGTCCCCGTAGAGCCAGTTCCCGGCGGCTTCCGGATCGTC
Organism: Streptomyces sp. A 4/2; assembly: GCF_940670765.1. Classification (GTDB taxonomy): domain Bacteria; phylum Actinomycetota; class Actinomycetes; order Streptomycetales; family Streptomycetaceae; genus Streptomyces. The sequence goes on along the minus strand of NZ_CALNVW010000002.1, from coordinate 148,728 downwards.
ACTGGTGTAGAACTCGCGGTGCGTCCGGAGGATGTCTCCCAGCGGAACCTCGGAGGTCCCGGTGGGCAGACCCATCCGTGCTGCCGCGAGAGCGATGTTCGGGGCCGGGGTTCCCATGCCCTGCTGGAAGGCGGTGAATTCCGTCAGCCGGATCTGCCCGTCGTCGTCGCGGTCCACCGCGGACCAGACGGCTTCGCCGACCGGCTTGAAATAGGCGTCGTAGTCGGCGGCGCCGCCGATCAGCGCCTTCGCCATGGCCTCCCGCCATTCCTCCGGAGTGATAGCCCGGTCGGGCCGCCATCCGGTGACCGCCGCGATGTGGTCGCAGAAGCCTTGTGACGCGGCGAGGACGGCCTGCGCCTTACGGCTGCCCAGGGGCTCACCCAGGTAGACCAGGATCCGGACGAAGAGGAGCGACACGTCGGCGAGTTCGATCCGGGCGTCACGGTCGTGATCGGCTTGGGCGAAACACACGTCGACCTTCCGCTCGATCAGCCGGGACGCAAGGTCATGCGGAGTACGCATCGAGGTTCCTCTCCGAGGGGACGGTGGAGACGGGGGAGACGGGGGAGACAGTGGAGACGGCAACGACCCCTGGCGCAGTGGCTGTGCGCCGGGAAGGGCGTGAGGGGGAGACGAGAGCCGATACCTGCGGAACGAGGGTGCGGCGGTCGGCGACGGTCCAGGCTCCGTGCCGGGCCATGCACCGCAGGGTTTCGTCCGGTTCGAAGGCGATGGGATGCCCGACGGCGTGCAACAGGGCGTAGTCCGAGGCCCCGTTACCGATCGCCAGTGCTTCGGTCATATCTGCGTTCAGCTGGGAAGCCAGCTCACGCAGCAGGCCGACCTTCACTTCAGGGATTGCCGGGAGGCTCAGGAATCGGTGTGTGCAAACGCCGTTGTCGACGGCGAGCCGCATACCGAACCGGTGGCTGATGCCCAGCTCGTCGGCTATTCGGTCGATCATCTCCTGCGGGCTGCCCGATATCAGCACCGGAACGAACCCGCCCTTTTCCAGGATTTCGATCAACGGGCCCGCGCTGTCGAGCAATCGGTGCCGAACACGCTGCCATGCCGCGTGCGAGGCGGCGAGGATACGTTCCTGCGGGACGCCTTCCACGGCGCGGGCGTAGCAGTCGCTGGTGGACTCCAGCGTGGTACGGAATGCTTTCCCCGCGCCGCGGTGCTGTCGCATGGCGTTCCGCACCCGGTGCACAGCTGATGCGCTGACGAGATCCGCGGAGTTCAGCTCGTCCAGGAGAGCGAAACCCAGCGTCCCCTGATAGAGCGTTCCGTCCACGTCCACAACGGCGATGTTCATTCGACCTTCTCGGCGGCTGACCAGTACGGCATCCCACCCCGCCCGCGGAACTAACCCAGGGCGTACCCAGCGGGCAGGGGGGGGCGTCGGAATTTCCGTCGGGGGCGGCTTCGGCAGGCCGGCGGTCACCCCTGACCGCACTGTTCAGACCGCGGCGGTCTGGAAGGCGGCTCCGAAGAGCCAGTTGCCGTTGGTCTCGGCGTCGGTGCTCGTGTAGAAGTCCCGGAAGGCGACCATCAGTTCGTCCACCGACAGTGACCCGTCGCTGTTGAGGTCGAGCCGCTCGAACGCGATGCGTGCGTTCTCGGGCGAGGTCCCGAACGCGAGCTGCACGGCGCTGAATTCGGTGGCGGTGACCCGGCCGTCGTCGTCACGGTCGCAGAGACTCCAGATGGCGTTCGCCACCGGGCGGCTCGCTGCGTTGAAGCTCTCGGCCGAGCCGACGAGCTTCCGCATCCCGACCCGGTACTCGGTCGGGTCGATCTTCCCGTCGCCGTTGGTGTCCAGTTCGGTCACGAGGCCGTGCCACCAGTCCTGGCAGACGTTCAGCATCGTTACGGATTTCGGAGAGCCGAAAGGCTCGCCCACGGCCGCGATGATCCGCGCGGCGAAGGTCAGAATGTCGGCGGCGTCGACCACCCCGTCCTTGTTCTGATCGGCATGCCCGAAACACATGTCGAACTTCCGGTCGAGCAACGCACTCTGCTGAGCGGGAATCATCTGCGAACGCCCTTCGATGACAAGCCGGAGAAACAGATACGGCCACTCGACATCACGAGCCGAGGGCCGACCGCACAAGGCTATGAGGCCGATCGGGCGAACAAGTGCGATCACTTGGAGGGTTCACCCTCAAGAATGAGCGGCATCACATCTGTTCTACGGCCCGGCGGATGAAGGGCCGGTCGGCCGTGGTCGAAAAGGGCCGGCCGGCTGTGTCGAAGTGGAGAACCGGATCTTCTTCGACGTCGGTGAATTCCCGCACCGGAGGCCCGTTCAGGCGTGTCGGCCCGCGACCCCCGGCACCACCAGACCGGACTCGTACGCGATCACCACCGCGTGGGTCCGGTTCTGCGCGCCGAGTTTGGTCAGCACGTTCCCGACATGGGTCTTCACCGTCTCCAGGCTCACCGTGAGCGACTCCGCGATCTCCGGGTTGGACAGGCCGGTGGCCATCAGCCTCAGCACCTCCTCCTCCCGCCCCGTCAGTGCCGCCCTCGGCAGCGCCTCGGCGGAGTCCAGCGGGCGGGCGGCGACCATCCGGCGCAGCGCCGCCGGGAAGAGGATCGCCTCTCCCGCCGCCACCACCCGTACCGCTTCCGCGATCTGCCGGACCGGAAGCCGCTTGAGTACGAAGCCACTGGCCCCCGCGCTGAGCGCGGCGGTGACGTAGCCGTCGTTCTCGAAGGTGGTGATCACCACGACCTTCGGCGGAGCGGCCGACCCGGCCAGCAACTGCCGGGTGGCGTCTATCCCGTTGCGGCGCGGCATCCGTACATCCATCAGCACCACGTCCGGCCGCAGCCGCCGCGCCTGTTCGACCGCCTCGACGCCGTCGGCGGCCTCGCCGATCACCGTGATCCCCGGCTGCACCGCGAGCAGGGTGCGCAGACCGCTGCGGGTCACCTCGTCGTCGTCCGCGATCAGGAGTGTGACGGGGGAGTTGGCGGGGGAGCTGGTGGGGTTGGTGGTGACGGGGCCGGTTCCGGCGGCGCCGGCCGTGACGGCTGCGCTCGCGTCGGAGCCCGTCACGCGCGCAACCGGGCCGGCAGCCGGACCGCCAACCGCCAGTGCTGCGGACCGTCCGGGCCTGCCTCGATCTCACCGTGCAACAGGCGTACGCGCTCGGCCAGTCCGGGCAGGCCGTGCCCGGACGTCGGGAAGGCACCCGGGCCCCCGCCCGTACTCGTACTCGTACGCGGCCCGGTCCGGTTGACCACACCGAGCTCCAGTCCGTCCGGCGCGGCTGCCACCCGGACCTCGATCGGGCCGCCCGCCCCGTGCCGCAACGCGTTGGTCAATCCCTCCTGCAGGATCCGGTACGCCGCCCGGGAGAGCGTCCCCTGCACCTGCGCCAGCCCGCCCGTCAGCTCCGGCTCCACCACCGCCCCCGCGTGCCGCAACCGGTCCAGCAGTTCGGGCAGGTCGGCCAGGGTGCGGGTCGGGGCTGTCCCCGACTCCTCCTCGCGCAGCACGCCCAGCACGTAGTCCAGGTCCTCCAGTGCGGCCCGGGTCGACTCCTCGATGCTGCGCAGCGCGGCCCGCGCCGCCACCGGGTCGGCGGACAGCACCTCGCCCGCCACCGCCGCCTGGATCGTGGCCGCCGTCAGCGTGTGCCCGATCGAGTCGTGCAACTCGTGGGCCAGCCGGTTCCGTTCGGCCATCAGCAGCTCCCGCTCGGCCGCCAGCGCGAGCCGCTCGGCCGACGACGGCCCCAACAGCCGTGGCGCCAGCCACCGCAGAGTGCCCGTCACCACCGCACAGACAGCCGCCGCCAGCAGCACGCAGCCGAGCGCCGCCGCCCAGCTGCCCCAGCCACCCTCCAGCCGGACCGACCGGCCGAACAGGCTCAGCTCTCCCTCGGCGCCGAGCCAGTTCCCCGGCAGGACCAGGCCCGCGATCATCAGCACACCGCTCACCAGCGCCCCCGTCCACCCCAGTGCCACGTGCAGCAGCAGCCAGACCGGAGTCCGCCAACGGCCGGCAGCGGACGCCGGCGCGGTGGGAGCCCGGCCGGTGCCGGGCGAACCCGCCGGCCGCCGACCGGTCAGCGGATCCGGCAACGGCACCCTCAGCAGCCGGCGGGCGGAGACGATCAGCCCCCGCCGTGTGGTGCGGGCCAGCCCGACCGCGCCGATCAGCGCCGCCCACGCCAGCAGGTCCAGAACGACCTGCACCCCGTAGGGGGCGGACCGCCATGCCAGTGCGGGCAGCGCCACGAAAGGCAGCAGAGCGATGCTCGCCAACGCGCCGCACCAGGCGTACAGCACACCCGTGTACGTGGAGCCGCGCAGCAGCGGCCGGATTCCCCTGATCATGATGCGGCCAGTATGACCGGCGAGCCCACCGACGGCCTCCCCCGATCGGGGGAGCGCTTTCTCCCGCTTTCCCGCGATGTGCGTCCAGGACCCCGCGAGCCAGGATCGTGCCCCGACCAGTTGACCGGAGGACGGTTGATGAACACACAAGGGACGAGGACGCTGCCCCACCCCCGGGGCACCGGCCACGCCACACCGCCCGAGGCCGGCCGGAACGGCCTGACCGTGACCGCGATGGTGCTGGGCGTCACCGGTCTGGCCACCTCGATCGTGTTGATCGGCGGCCCGCTCGGCGTCATCGGCCTGATCCTGGGCGCCGCCGCCCTGAGGACGACGAAGCGGACCGGCGTCGGGCGTGGCATGGCCGTCACCGGTCTGGTGACGTCGTCGATCGCCATCGTGGTGTCCGTCCTGGTCGCCGTCTCCGTCGCCTGGTACGCCGACCACACCCAGGAGTGCTACCGGCCCGACAGTTTCCGGCAGTACACGCACTGCGTCCACCAGCAGCTCGGCGGGCACTGACCGGTGCCCGGCAGCACCGCGGATCCGCCGCCCCTGAGCGGTGGATCCGCCCCCCCCGCACGCACCCGAGGGCGGAAGGGCCGACCGGCCACCTCTGCCCGGCAAGGACGAACACGATGACGCGCAACAGACGAACGGCATCTCTTCTGGCCGCCGGAGCCGCGGTGACTCTCGTTTCCGCACTGACGCCCGCGACGGCCTTCGCCGCACCCCGGGCATCCGTGGCCACGGCCTCGCCGCGCCCGTACACACAGCAGAAACTCCGGTGGCAGCGCTGCGACGCGCAGAGCCCCACCACGTTTCGGTGCGCGACCGTCAAGGTGCCGCTGGACTACGGCGATCCCGGCGGCAAACAGATCGACATCGCGATATCCCGGCTGAAGGCGAGCAGCGCGAAGGAACGCCGCGGTGTTCTGCTGCTCAACCCCGGCGGCCCCGGCGGGCCGGGCCTGGACCTGCCCGTCGCACCGGAGCTGAACCTCCCCGGGGCGGTGAAGAGGCAGTACGACCTCATCGGGTTCGACCCGAGAGGTGTCGGGCAGAGTTCTCCCCTCGGCTGCGGACTGACCGCTGACGAGGAGAACGACGAACGCCCGTACAAGGCCGGTACGTTCACGAAGGACGTGGCGTGGGCCCGTACGGTGGCCGACAAGTGCCGGGCCGCGGCGGGTGACGAGCTGCCGCACCTCACCACCCGCAACACCGCCCGCGACATGGACGTCGTCCGCGCCGTGCTGGGGGAGAAGAAGATCTCCTACCTGGGCTACTCGTACGGCACCTACCTCGGAGCCGTCTACGCGCAGATGTTCCCCCGGCGGACCGACCGGTTCGTGCTGGACAGCCCGGCCGATCCCGCACAGATCTGGCGGGCCACGTTCCAGGAGATGGCGAAGGGGGCCGAGGCGGCCTTCACGCGATGGACCGAGTGGACCGCCCAGCGGCACACCACGTACCACCTGGGTGACACCCCCGCCCAGGTCCGCGAGAGCTTCTGGGACCTGATCGGCCGGGCCGACCGCGAGCCGGTCGACTCCGGCGGGACGCTCCTCACCGGGGACGGCATCCGCTCCGAACTGCGCCCCGTCTTCTTCCACGTCCGGGCCGCCGCCGAACGGGTCGCCGAGCTGAAGAAGGCGGCCGGGGGCGAGCAGCCGGCCGCACCGCCCGGTACACCCGAGCAGGCGTCGGGCCCCGCCCCGGCAGCGTTCGGCCGTACCGTCCCCCCGGACAACGACGCCGCGATCGCCTGGGCCGTCGTCTGCGCCGACACCCGCACCTCGTGGCCGAGCGACCCCGAGCAGTACCGCCGCGACGCGATCCGCGACAAGGCCCGGTACCCGCTGTACGGCGACATCGCCTCCACCATCAAGCCGTGCGCCTTCTGGAAACAGGGCAGCGAGCCGGGGACGACGGTGAACAACGACGTCAGCGCACTGATCCTGCAGAACGAGTGGGACCCCCAGACTCCCCTGCCCGGCGCCCGGGGCCTGCACCGGGCCCTGCACGGCTCCCGGATGGTCACTGTCGCCGGAGGGGAGGGGCACGGCGTCTACGGCCTGGCCGACTCCTGCGCGGACCGGAGCGCCACGGCCTATCTGACCACCGGCAGCCTCCCGGCCGAGGACCTGACCTGCCGGGCGCCGGGCGACACCTGAGGCCGCGCTCACCCCACCGCTGTAGGTTCCACCTTCTCGTGCGCGCTGACTCCAGCGGAGATACCGGATTCCGCGCGAAGTGAGCACTGCGGGTGCCGGTCCTCCATGCGCAGTAGGCGCCCAGCTGGGCAGGCCGCCTGTCACAGTCAGTGACGACTTCTCGCGGGCCGTAGCCTGCCTACCTGTCGAGATCGACTCCGAAACGCCGCGCCGAGACAGCGGCGCTCGGTCCGTCCGTCTCGTTCAAGACGAAAACCCCCTGGGCGCATATGACCAGTGGCGGTCGGCACCGGCGACTTCCCTGCGGCGAAACTGAGTTAAGGAAGAGCTGGGTGGACCGGCGGCCATCCCATGCCCGAATCCGCAACTCAGCCCCAACACGGCCTGCACGACCCCGAAACGATCAACCGGGAATCAAGCCGGTGGATCCGGGGTGAGTCAGCGCACCAGGCAAGGGGGGCTCTCCCAGTACCTGTATCACCAGGGTCTCCCAGCCGTCCCGAACGCCTGTCAACCTGGTTGAGTCGAAAGCGCCGACAACGCTCCATGGACGCGCACTGCGGCTTTACCCCATCAGTTCAATTCAGCTGCCCCGAATGCGCGACCGTGTCGGCGCATTCTTCCACGGCAGAAGGGACGGAGACCAATGGCGGACAACCAATTCACCACTCACACAGAACTTTTCGATCTGAGTGGGAAGTACGCCCTCGTCACTGGCGGCACCAGGGGAATTGGGATGATGGTGGCGCGCGGCCTTCTCCAGGCGGGCGCCCGCGTCGTCATCAGCTCACGCAAGGCAGACGCGTGCGCGGAGGCACAGCGTCTACTGTCCGAATTCGGCGACGTTCAAGCAGTCCCCGCCGACCTGTCCAGGCACGACGAGTGCCAGCGCCTCGCTGATCTTGTCAAGGCCGACTCGGAACGCCTGGACATCCTTGTCAACAACGCGGGAGCGATGTGGCGCGAGCCGCTGGCGACGTTCCCGGACGAGGCCTGGGACACAGTGATCGACCTCAACCTCAAGTCGCCGTTCTGGCTGGTGCAGGCGCTGCTCCCCGCACTTCGCAGGGCAGGCACCGCCGATGATCCCGCGCGGATCATCAACATCGGCAGTATCGCCGCCATCCACGTCGCCCAGTCGCCCAACTACTCGTACGCCAGCAGCAAAGCGGCACTCCATCAACTCACCAGAGTGCTGGCCAGAGAGCTGGGCCCACAGCACGTCACGGTGAACGCGGTAGCACCGGGAGTGTTCCCGTCGCGGATGATGGCGTCCACGCTCGATGCCATCGGCGACACGATCGCGGCGGCGGCCCCTCTGCGCCGGCTCGGCCGCGACGACGACATGGCGGGTATCGCCGTGTTTCTCGCCAGCCGGGCCGGGTCCTACCTCACGGGCACCATCATCCCGGTGGACGGCGGCATCGCGACGACCGCATCGGGTACCCCTTAGGCTGCGGGACGGGCTTACGGTGAGGGGATGGCCACGATGGATCCACGCACCGAGATACGGGAGTTTCTCAGCTCGCGTCGCGCCCGCATCGCACCGGAGCAGGCGGGCCTGCCCGCTTACGGCGGCAACCGTCGGGTCAAAGGTCTGCGCCGCGAGGAGGTAGCGCTACTGGCGGGGGTATCCGTCGACTACTACGTGCGCATGGAGCGCGGCAGCCTCGCCGGTGCCTCCGATGGCGTGCTCGACGCGTTGGCCTCTGCCTTGCAACTCGACGAGGCCGAGCGCGACCACCTGTTCCACCTCGCGCGCCAATCCAGGGCGCCCGGTGGCCCACGCCGGCGTAGGCCTGCCGTGACGGTGCGCTCGACCCTGCAGCAGGTGCTCGGCGCGATCTCCGATGCGCCGGCCTGGATCGGTAACGGCCGTTATGACGTGCTCGCCATGAACCAACTCGCTCGCGCGCTGTATTCACCGGTGCTGGCCGACCCGCGACGGCCCGCGAACACAGCGCGGTTCGTCTATCTGAGCCCCGAGGCGGCCGGAGATTTCTTTGTCGACCACGACCAAATTGCCGGTGACGTGGCCGCGAAGCTACGCATGGAAGCCGGCCGCAATCCGCACGACGAGGAGCTGATCGCCCTGGTCGGCGAACTGTCAACGTGCAGTGAGCTATTTCGGCAGCGGTGGGCATCCCAGGACGTGCGGCTGCACCGGTCCGGCCGCAAGCGTGTGCGCCATCCGATCGTGGGCCGGCTCGATTTGGACGTCGAGTCCCTGGAACTGCCCGCCGAACCCGGCCTGCGCCTCAACGTCTACACCGCACCCGCGGGCACACCGACCGCTGACAATTTGGCGCTCCTGGCGTCGTGGGCGGCCACCCAACAGACGCTGGCGACCGAGCTCGAAGCACACAACGGATAGTCCAACCCCTTCAGCCGTTGGTTACCGTGCGGAGTCAGTGCGCACAGCTCCTTGGGATTGCGCATTCAGTGCGCATTTCACGGGTCCAGTGCGCACCGAATCGCGGAACCTACAACCGCGCTCACCCCACCAGGCTCTCCCGCCACGCCCGGTGCAGACCCGCGAACCGCCCCGTCCCCGCGATGAGTTCGTCCGGGGTCCCGTCCTCGACGATCCTGCCGTTCTCCATCACCAGGACCCGGTCCGCGATCTCCACGGTGGAGAGCCGGTGGGCGATGACCACCGCCGTACGGCCGCGCAGCACCGTGTCCATCGCGCGCTGCACCGCCCGTTCGCCCGGGATGTCGAGCGAACTCGTCGCCTCGTCGAGGATCAGCACCGCGGGGTCGGCGAGCAACGCGCGGGCGAAGGACACCAACTGGCGCTGGCCCGCGGAGATCCGGCCGCCACGCTTGCGTACGTCCGTGTCGTACCCCTCCGGCAGCGAGGCGATGAAGTCGTGCGCGCCGATGGCCTTCGCGGCCCGTTCGATGTCCTCGGGCGTCGCCCCGGGGCTGCCGATGGCGATGTTCTCGGCGATCGTGCCGGAGAAGAGGAACGCCTCCTGCGTCACCATGACGACGCCGCGCCGCAGTTCGGGCACGTCCAGATCGGCGAGATCGACCCCGTCCAGGCGGACCCGGCCGTCGGTCGGATCGTAGAAACGGGCCAGGAGTTTGGCGAGCGTCGACTTGCCCGCGCCCGTCGAGCCGACGACCGCGACCGTCTGGCCCGCCGGGATGGTGAGGTCGAAGCGGGGCAGTACCTCGCCGCCGGTGCGGTAGGCGAAGCGGACGCCGTCGAAGACGACCTCGCGGCCCGGGTGTCCGGAGGTGAGCGCGGGCAGCGGCCGGGAGGTCCGGGGCGCGGGGACGGTCGGCTCCTGGGCCAGCAGGCCCGCGATCTTCTCCAGTGAGGCCGCCGCCGACTGGTAGGAGTTGAGGAACATGCCGAGCCGGTCGATCGGGTCGTACAGCCTGCGCAGGTACAGCACGGACGCGGCCAGCACACCGAGGGCGAGTCCCCCTTCGGTGACCCGGTAGGCGCCCCACAGGACGATGCCCGCCACGGCGGTGTTGGCGATCAGCCGGGAGCCGGCCACATAGCGGGCCATCTCCAGCAGCGCATCGCCGTTGACCCGCTCGTGGCGCCGGTTGAGCTCGTCGAACTCCGCGTCGTTGGCCCGCTCGCGGCGGAACGCCTGCACCGGGCGGATGCCGTTCATGGTCTCCGCGAACTTCACGATGACGGCGGCCACCGCGGTCGAGCGCTGAGCGAAGACCACCGAGACCCGGCGCCGGTAGAGACGGATCAGTAGATACAGCGGTACGAAGGAGAGCACCGCGACCGCGCCGAGCTGCCAGTCCAGGAAGAGCAGCATCACGCAGATGTAGACCACCGAGAGGACCACCCCGATGAGCTCCTGGAGGCCGTCGCTGAGCAGTTCGCGCAGCGACTCGACATCGGTGGTGGAGCGGGCGATCAGACGCCCCGAGGTGTAGCGCTCGTGGAAGTCGACGCTCAGCGCCTGGGCGTGCCGGAAGATCCGCCCGCGGAGATCGAGGAGAGCGCCCTGGTTGACGTGCGCGGACGTCAGCACGAAGGCGTACTGCAGGGCCCCGGAGAGCAGCGCGCAGCCGAGGTAGCCGACACCGACGGCGATCAGCGGGCCGTGGTCGTGGTCGCGGAAGGCGGGGACCGCGTGGTCGATGGCGTACGCGACGAGCAGCGGGCCCGCCTGGATCGCGGCCTGTTGGACGAGCATCAGCAGCGCGGAGACCACCGCGAGCGTCCGGTGCGGTGCGAGGAGCGAGCGCAGTAGGGCCCCGGTCGCGCCGGGCGGGGTGGGCAGCGCGTCCTTGTCGTACGGGTCGTCACCGGCCTTCTGCGGCGCGGCGCCGGCTCCCGGTGATTCCGGCGCGCCCGGCGCCGTTCCCGCGTCCGCGTCCGGATCAGCGCCGGGCTCCGCGGCCCGTCGGCCGTCGACGTTGGTGGTCATCGGGTCTCGTCCCCTTCGGCGCCCGACATCAGCCAGGCGTACTCGGCGTTGCTGCGCAGGAGTTCGTGGTGGGTGCCGACGGCCGCGATCCGCCCTTCGGACAGCAGCGCGACCCGGTCGGCGAGCATCACGGTGGACGGCCGGTGCGCGATGACGAGCGCCGTCGTCTCCGCGAGCACCCGGCGCAGGGCCGCCTCGACGAGCGCCTCGGTGTGCACGTCCAGCGCGGACAGCGGATCGTCCAGCACCAGGAAGCGCGGCTGCCCGACGACCGCCCGTGCCAGGGCGAGCCGTTGGCGCTGCCCGCCGGAGAGGCTCAGGCCCTGCTCGCCGACCTGGGTGCGCGGGCCGTGCGGCAGGTCGTGCACGAAGTCGGCCCGAGCGGTGTCCAGGGCGTGCAGCAGCGCGTCCTCGTCCGCCTCCGCGTGGCCCATCCGGACGTTCTCACCGACGCTCGCGGAGAAGAGTGTCGGCTCCTCGAAGGCCACCGAGACCAGCTCCCGCAGCCGCTCCCGCGGCATGGCGGTGATGTCCCGGCCGTCGAGGGTGATGCGGCCCCCGGTGATCTCGTGCAGCCTCGGTACGAGCGAGGTGAGCGTGGTCTTGCCCGAGCCGGTGGAGCCGACGACGGCCAGGGTCTCCCCGGACCGGATGTGCAGATCGATCCGCTCCAGGACGGGCGGGGCGTCCGGGGCTGCGTCGGGGTACCGGAACTCGACGCCGTGGAAGCGCAGTCCGCTCCCGTCGCCCCCGGCCGTGGCGGCGGCACGGCCGTCCGGGGCGTACGTCGCCCGGTCCACCTCCTCGACCCGGTCCACCTCCTCGGCCCGGCCTGCCTCCTCGGCCACATCCGTCTCCTCGGCCACGTCGAGCACCTCGAAGTAGCGCTGGGTGGCCGTTGCCGCGTCCTGGCTGATCGCCAGCAGGAAGCCGATCGACTCCACCGGCCAGCGCAGCGCGAGCGCCGTGGAGAGGAACGCGACCAGGGTGCCCGCCGACAGGCCGCCGTCGGCGACCTGGACCGTTCCGACCACCAGGGCGGCTCCGATGGCCAGTTCGGGGATCGCGGTGATGAGCGTCCAGATGGCCGCCAGCAGACGTGCCTTGACCAGTTCCGTGGCACGCAGCCGCTGGGACAGCTCACGGAAGGCCAGGGCCTGGCTGCGGTGCCTGCCGAAGCCCTTGATGATGCGGATGCCCAGCACGCTCTCCTCGACGACCGTCGTCAGATCGCCGACCTGGTCCTGGGAGACCCGGGCGACCAGCGCGTACTTCGTCTCGAAGACCTTGCACATGATCATCAGCGGGATCGCCGGGGCCAGCAGCACCAGTCCCAGCGTCCACTGCTGCACCAGCAGAATGACGAACCCGACCACGATCGTCACCCCGTTGACCACCAGGAACGTCAGCGGAAAGGAGAGGAACATCCGCACCATCATCAGATCCGTCGTGCCGCGCGAGAGCAACTGCCCGGACGGCCACCGGTCGTGGAAGGCCACCGGGAGCCGCTGCAGATGACGGTAGAGATCGGCCCGCATCGACGCCTCGACCGAGGCGAGCGGCCGGGCGACCAGCCAGCGCCGGACGCCGAAGAGTACGGCCTCCGCGACTCCGAGCCCGAACAGCATCAGAGCGCCGAGCCAGACCCCGCGGGCGTCCCGGCCGGCGACCGGCCCGTCGACGATCCACTTCAGTACGAGCGGGAACACCAGCCCCAGGCACGAGGCGACGATCGCGATGCACGCCGCCCCGGCCAGCTGTCTTCGCACCGGCCGTACGTACGGCCGGAGCCGCAGGAGTGACCGTACGCCGGACTGGGGACGGGGCGTTGCATGTGGTTCGGACATCAGTGGCGAGACTACGGTTCGCCACTGACAGTGCCCACCGAGTTTCGCGGCGTTCCCGGCCGCTCACGCGGAAGGCCGCCACGGGTCGTAGGCCGGTATCAACCGATCGGCTGATGCCGGTTCGAGCGTGATGGCGGATGCCGCGGGACGCCGGTTCCGGCGAACCTCTGAACATGGCAATCATCGAAGTGAACGGACTGCGGAAGGCCTACGGCGCCCAACCCGCCGTGGACGGGGTGTCCTTCGCCGTCGAGGTGGGGGAGATCTTCGGGATCCTGGGACCGAACGGCGCGGGCAAGACCACGACGGTGGAGTGCGTCGTGGGGCTGAGGGTGCCCGACGCGGGCGCCGTCCGGGTGGCCGGATTCGATCCGGTCGCCGACCACGACCGGGTGACGAAGATCCTCGGCGCCCAGCTCCAGGAGAGCGAACTCCAGCCGAAGATCACCGTGCGTGAGGCACTGGAGCTCTACTCCTCCTTCTACGCGCACCCCGCCGACTGGCGCCCGCTCGCCGAGCGCCTCGGCCTCGAAGCCAAGCTCGACGACCGTTTCGCCAAGCTCTCCGGCGGTCAGAAGCAGCGGCTGTCCATCGCACTCGCCCTGATCGGCAACCCCCGGGTGGTCGTGCTCGACGAGCTGACGACCGGACTCGACCCGCGCGCCCGCCGGGACACCTGGAAGCTGATCGAGGACGTACGCGACAGCGGGGTGACCGTTCTGCTCGTCACCCACTTCATGGAGGAGGCCCAGCGCCTCTGCGACCGGATCGCCGTGATCGACAAGGGCCGGGTCGTCGCTCTCGACACCCCGGCCGGGCTGATCCGCCGCTCGTCCAGCTCGACGGTCATGACCTTCACCCCGTCGTCCCCGCTCGACGTACGGGAACTGGAAGGTCTGCCCGGCGCCACGGCCGTGCAGGAGCGGGACGGCGGGCTCGTCATCGACGGTACCGACGAGACCGTCAACGCCGTCATCACCCTGCTCGCCAGGAACCGCATCACCGCCCACCAACTCCGCGTCACCGACGCCACGCTGGACGACGCGTTCCTCGACCTCACGGAGGCCGCAGCATGAGCACCACGACCGCGAACCCGCCCGCGACGGTGACCCGGCGGGCCGGGGCCTCCGCCACCGTGCTGCGGACCGAGGCCCGGCTCTTCCGCCGGGAGCCCGCCACCCTGTTCTGGGTCATGGTGTTTCCCACACTGCTGCTGGTGATCCTCGGCTCCATCCCCTCGTTCCGGGAACCCACCGACGCGCTCGGCGGCGGACGGCTGGTCGACGCGTACGTCCCCGTCACCGTGCTGCTCGCCATGATCCTGGCCGGCCTCCAGGCCATGCCCCCGGTGATCACCGGCTACCGGGAGCGCGGCATCCTGCGCCGGATGTCCACCACCCCGGTCCGCCCCCACGCGCTGCTCGCGGCCCAGATGGGACTGCACGGTGCTGCCGGGCTGATCTCCACCCTGCTGTCGCTCGCGGTCGGCCGGATCGCCTTCGACGTGCCGCTGCCGCGCCAGGCCTTCGGATACGTTCTCGCGCTGCTGCTCGCGATCCTCACCGCGCTGGCGCTGGGCGCGCTGGTCTCCGCGCTGTCGCGCAACTCCAAGGCCGCCAACGCGATCGGCTCGGCGGTCTTCTTCCCGATGATGTTCTGCGCGGGCGTCTGGCTGCCGGTCCAGACCATGCCGGACACCCTCGCCCACATCGTCGAACTCACCCCCTTCGGCGCCGCCTCCCAGGCGCTCAGCCAGGCGGCCACGGGCAACTGGCCCGGCTGGACCCACCTGGGTGTGCTCGCCCTGTGGGCCGTCCTGCTGTCGGCCGGGGCCAACCGCTGGTTCCGCTGGGAGTGACCACAGGAGCGGACGCGGCAGCGGGAAAAGGAGCGGGAAGGAGAGCAGGAACGAGAGCGGGAACGAGAGCGGGAAGGGGAACGGGGATGGCCGCACGAGCGGGCACCGAGCCGGACCGGACCGGGCAGACTGGTCGGATGACCGTCATCCCGGCCGATCCGACCGGCTCCACCGCCCCGGCCGTATCCGCTCACCCGGACCGTGCGCGCGTCAGGGAGGCAGCCGTCCGGGCGGCGGCAGCCTCCTCGCTGGTCGAGCAGCGCTGGGCGACGTTGCAGCGCTGGGGCCCGTACGGTCTCCTCGCGTTCTCCACCGTGGTCGGCTCGGCGACCATCGGCGCGCTGGGGACGACCACCGGCGAGCTGTACGTCGCCGGAACCCTGATCGTCGCCGCTGTCCTCCTCCAGCTCTGGTGGGGACGGGCCCTGCCCAGCCGCCAGGGCCCCGGGACGCTCGGCGCCCTCTACTACTTCCTGCGCTGGGCGATCGCCTTCGTGCTCACCTGGATCAACCCCTTCTTCGCCTTCTACGCGTCCACCGGCTACATCGGCGCGGAGCGCGTGCTGCCCCGCAGACTGCTGCGGGCCGGTCTGTTCGCCTCCGCCGTCACGATCGCCGGATCCCAGTCCGGTGGGCTGCCGCCCCGCGGTTCCGTCGGCTGGGTCATCTTCGGGGTGGTACTCGGGATCAACCTCACCCTGCTCACCGTCTTCGGCCGCGTCGCCTCCCGGGAGGAGGAGCTGGCGCGGGCCCAGGTCGTCACCATCGGTGAACTGGAGCGGACCAACATCCGGCTCCAGCAGGCCCTCGACGAGAACACCGCCCTGCACGCCCAACTCCTCGTCCAGGCACGGGAAGCGGGCGTCGCCGACGAGCGGCGCCGGCTCGCCGCCGAGATCCACGACACCCTGGCGCAGGGGCTGACGGGCATCATCACCCAGCTCCAGGTGGTCACCATGACCGGCGGCACCCCGGAGACCGCCCGGGAACACCTGGCCCGCGCCCAGCAACTGGCCCGCCACAGCCTGGGCGAGGCCCGTCGCTCCGTGCAGAACCTCAGCCCGGTCGCGCTGGCCGACGACTCGCTGCCCGAAGCACTGGAGAAGCTGGTCGGGGAGTGGTCCCGGTCGACGGGCGTACGGGCCGAGTTCACCGTCACCGGCACCGTCGAGCCGCTGCACGACGAGGTCGAGGCCACCCTGCTCCGCATCGCCCAGGAGGCGCTCACCAACACCGCACGGCATTCCGGGGCCGCCCGGGTCGGGGTGACCCTCTCGTACATGGACGACGAGATGGCGCTGGACGTACGCGACGACGGCCGGGGCTTCGACCCGCTCGCCCTTCCGCCGCGCTCCACCGGCGGGGGCTTCGGACTCGGCGGGATGTGCGCCCGCGCCGAGCGGATCGCGGGCACGGTGACGGTCGAGTCCGAACCGGGACACGGGACCGCGGTCTCCGCTCGCGTACCTTTGGTCCGCGATGAGATCTGACGTCATCACCCTGCTGATAGTCGACGACCACCCCGTCGTCCGGGACGGCCTGCGCGGCATGTTCACCGGCACCCCCGGCTTCGAGGTCCTCGGGGAGGCGGCCGACGGTGTCGCCGGGGTCGAACTGGCCGGACTCCTCGACCCGGACGTGGTCCTGATGGACCTGCGGATGCCCGGCGGCAACGGTGTGGACGCCATCGCCGAGCTGACCCGCCGGGGGAGCCGCGCCAAGGTGCTGGTGCTGACCACGTACGACACGGACTCCGACACCCTCCCGGCCATCGAGGCGGGCGCCACCGGCTACCTGCTCAAGGACGCCCCGCGCGACGAACTCTTCACCGCGGTACGGGCGGCGGCCGACGGCCGCACGGTCCTCTCCCCGGCGGTCGCCTCCCGGCTGGTCTCCCGGGTCCGCGCCCCCGTCCCGCCGGGCCGCGACGCGCTGAGCGCCCGTGAGCGCGAGGTCCTGGTGCTGGTGGCCAGGGGTACGTCCAACCGGGAGATCGCCCGTGAGCTGTTCATCAGCGAGGCCACGGTCAAGACCCATCTCACCCACATCTACGGCAAGTTGGAAGTGAAGGACCGGGCAGCCGCGGTCGCGGTGGCGTACGACCGCAAGATCCTCGGCTGAGCTCCGCGTCACATCCGCACCTTCAGCAGCAGCACCGACCGCGCGGGCACGGTGACCGCCGTGCCGCCCCGGTGCAGGGTGCCCGGCGCCGCGCCCTGGTCCTCCCGTGAGGTGTCGACGAGCAGTTCGTACCCGTCCGCCCACGGCGCCCCGGGAAGCAGGAAGCTCACCGGCCGCGCCCCCGAGTGGAGCACCGTCAGGAAGCTGTCGTCGGTCACCGCCGCGCCCCGGGCGTCCCGGCCGGGGATGTCGCGTCCCGAGAGGTAGACACCGAGCGTGGCGGCCGGTGCGTACCAGTCCTGCTCCGTCATCTCGCTGCCGTGCGGGGTGAACCACGCCAGATCCCGCAGCCCGTCGGTCGCCTGTGCCCGCCCGGAGAAGAAGGCGCGGCGGCGCAGCACCGGGTGGGCGTGGCGCAGCGCGAGCAGCCGGGAGGTGAGACCGAGCAGCATCCGCGGCCCCGGCTCGTCCAGGAGCGACCAGTCGATCCAGCTCACCTCGTTGTCCTGGCAGTACGCGTTGTTGTTGCCGCCCTGGGTCCGCCCCATCTCGTCGCCCGCGACCAGCATCGGCACCCCGGTCGACACCAGCAGCGTCGTCAGCAGGGAGCGCAGCTGGCGCCGGCGCAGCGCGTTGACGTCCGGGTCGTCCGTCTCGCCCTCGGCCCCGCAGTTCCACGACCGGTTGTCGTCGGTGCCGTCCCGGTTGTCCTCGCCGTTGTCCTCGTTGTGCTTGTGCCCGTAACTGACCAGGTCGCGCAGGGTCAGCCCGTCGTGCGCGGTGATGAAGTTGACGGAGGCCTGCGGGCGGCGCCCGCCCCAGGCGTACAGGTCGCTCGAACCGGAGAGCCGGTACCCCAGATCGCGTACGTCCGGCAGCGCACCCCGCCAGAAGTCCCGCACGGCGTCCCGGTAGCGGTCGTTCCACTCCGTCCACAGCGGCGGGAAGGAGCCGACCTGGTAGCCGCCGTTGCCCACGTCCCACGGCTCGGCGATCAGCTTCACCCGCCGCAGCACCGGGTCCTGGGCGATGACCGCGAGAAAGGGGGAGAGCATGTCGACGTCGTGGAACGACCGGGCCAGCGCGGCGGCCAGGTCGAAGCGGAACCCGTCGACGCCCATCTCGGTGACCCAGTAGCGGAGCGAGTCGGTGATCAGCCGCAGTACGTGCGGCTGCACCACGTGCAGGGTGTTGCCGCAGCCCGTGTAATCCGCGTACCTGCGGGGATCGCCCTGCAGCCGGTAGTAGCCGCGGTTGTCGACACCGCGCAGCGACAGCGTCGGGCCCAGCTCACCGGCCTCCGCCGTGTGGTTGTAGACGACGTCCAGGATGACCTCGATCCCGGCCGCGTGCAGCGCCTGCACCATCCGCTTGAACTCCCCGACCTGCTGGCCCCCGGTCCCGGACGCGGCATAGCCGGCGTGCGGGGCGAAGTAGCCGATGGAGTTGTACCCCCAGTAGTTCTTCAACCCGCGCCGCAGCAGATGGTCCTCGTGGGCGAACTGGTGCACCGGCAGCAGCTCGACCGCCGTCACGCCCAGCCGTACGAGATGCCCGATCGCCGCGGGATGCGCCAGCCCCGCGTAGGTGCCCCTCAGCTCCTCCGGGATCCCCGGATGGCGCCGGGTGAAGCCGCGCACATGGAGCTCGTAGATCACGGTGTCCGCCCACGGCGTCTTGGGCCGGAGGTCGTCCGCCCACTCGTCGCCGGGGGTGTCGTCGTGGACGACGACACCCTTCGGTACGTACGGCGCCGAGTCCCGCTCGTCGCGCACGGTGTCCGCGATCTCCTGCTGCGGCCAGTCGCGTACGTGCCCGTACACCTCGGGCGGCAGCGTGAAGTCCCCGTCCACGGCGCGCGCGTACGGATCGAGGAGCAGCTTCGAGGCGTTCCAGCGGGCGCCCGTCCAGGGGTCCCAGCGCCCGTGGACGCGGTAGCCGTACCGCTGACCGGGGCGCACCCCGGGCAGGAAGCCGTGCCAGATCTCATGGGTCAGCTCGGTCAGTTCGCAGCGGGCCTCGTGGCCCTCCCCGTCGAAGAGGCACAGCTCCACGGCCTCGGCGCCGCCCGCCCAGAGGGCGAAGTTGGTGCCCGCGACCCCGTCCGGTCCCACCCGGTAGCGCGCCCCCAGCGGCATGGGCGCCCCCGGCCACACGGTCAGCGGTGGTGCGGCGTCCTCCTCCTGCTCGCTGTGCTGCTCGCTCCCGTGCCCGTTCGGCAGGTGAGGGCTCTCCCGCTCGGGCACCGCTCCCGGCACGGCTTCCCGTACGGTCTCCTGCTCGGCTGCGCTCGACACCTGTCGGCCTCCCGCGGCTCATCAGGACCGGCGCCACGAGGGCGCACGGCGTCCCGGCCGTTGCTTCCCTCGCGTGGTCCTCCTCGTTGTTCTGCCCGCAACAACCGTCGATGTCACGTTTCCCCCGCAGGGGGGTGGTCGTTGAGCGGGGCGTGAGAGAACTGACAAAGCGGACAGGTGCGGGCATCATGGCCGTGCTGACATGGGCGGGACTGATGGCCGGGCTGGCCGGATGCGGCGCCGGGGGCGACGGAACCAGTGGCAAAGCGGGGTCGTCCGAACAGGCGATCCGGGTGGTGCCCGACGACGGGGCGAAGGGCGTCGGGGCCGGTGAGAAGGTCGAGGTGCGGGTCGCGAGCGGCAGCAGGATCGAAGCGGTCAAGGTCGTGCGGATCGCGGACGGGCGGGAGGAGGCCGTACCGGGGAGCGTTTCGGGCGACGGGCTGAGCTGGAGACCGGACGGTCCGCTGGGTCCCGCCGCCACGTACAAGGTCGACGCGACCGCCTCGGACGGGCAGGGGCACCGGCTGGCCCGCCACACCACCTTCACCACGGCCGTGCCCAAGCACCGGTTCATCGGCTGGTTCACCCCGGAGAACCGGGCCACCGTCGGCACCGGAATGATCGTGTCGTTCCGCTTCAGCCGCCCCGTCGAGGACCGCCGGGCGATCGAGCAGGCGATCGACGTCACCGCCCTGCCCGCGGTGCCGGTCGCGGGCCACTGGTTCGGCAACAGCCGCCTCGACTTCCGCCCGAGCACGTACTGGAAGCCCGGCACCCAGGTCTCCGTCGGGCTGCGGCTGCGCGGGGTGCGGGCGGCGCCCGGGGTGTACGGGTTCCAGCAGAAGACCGTGGGCTTCACGGTGGGCCGCTCCCAGACGTCCGTGGTGGACGCGGCGGCGCACACCCTCACCGTGCACCGCGACGGGGCGCCGGTCACCACCCTGCCGGTCAGCGCGGGCGCCGACGCCCACCCGACGTACAACGGCAGGATGGTCGTCATGGAGAAGTTCGCCGTGACCCGGATGAACGGGCGGACGGTCGGCTTCGGCGGTGAGTACGACATCCCGGACGTCCCGCACGCCATGCGCCTCTCCGACTCGGGCACCTTCGTGCACGGCAACTACTGGGCCCCGGCCCGCACGTTCGGGGCGGTCAACACCAGCCACGGCTGCGTCGGCCTGCGGGACGCACGCGGTGGCAGCGCACGCTCCCCGGCGGGGCAGTTCTTCGACGGGTCGCTCATCGGCGACGTGATCGAGGTGGTCAACTCGCACGACGGCCAGGTCGCCCCGGACAACGGACTCAGCGGCTGGAACCTCAACTGGACCCGGTGGAAGGCCGGGTCCGCGCTCGGCTGACGCTTCTGCCCCGCCACCCGTATGACCTGCACCGCCGCCGCCCGGTTGGGACGGAACGGTGACATTACGGGGGAGCCCCGTGCGCCAGGGATGTGATTATTCTTTAGCGGACGCGCGGAACCAGCGCGTGGGGGTACGTGCTTCGGCGGGGCCGGGCCGTGCGCGAGGGGAGACCACCATCTTGAACGGGCTACCGATATCCGGCAGATCGACCGGGAGACGGCCGTCGCGCCGTGGGCGGCGTGGCGGGCCCGGCCTGCTGGCCCTGTTGCTGGGGGCGATGCTGCTGCTGGTCACGGCCTGCGGTGGCGGCTCGGACAGCGGCAGCGAGGGGAAGGCGAAACTGGGGTCCGGCAAGGCTGCCGACGACACCGCCGCCTCCCAGGCCGTCGTGACGGTCGCACCGAAGGACGGCGCGGACTCCGTGGCCACCAGCGGCGCGCTGAAGGTCACGGCGGACAACGGCAAGCTGACCTCCGTCGTCGTGAAGGACACCAAGGGCCACGAGGTCGGGGGCACCATCGCTGCGGGCGGCGCCAGTTGGGAGCCGCTCCAGCACCTGCCCGCCGCGACCCGGTTCAAGGTGCACGCGGTCGCCAAGGACGCCAAGGGGCGGGAGTCCGCGAAGGACACCTCGTTCACCACGCTCGTCCCGGAGAACACCTTCATCGGCCAGTACACGCCGGAGGACGGTGCGACGGTCGGCGTCGGTATGCCGGTCTCGATCCACTTCACCCGTGGCATCACCCACCCCGACGACGTGGCGAACGCGATCAAGGTGACGGCGGACCCCGCCGTACCGGTCGCGGGCCACTGGTTCGGCAACGACCGTCTCGACATCCGCCCCGAGAAGTACTGGGCGGCCGGGACCAAGGTGACCGTGAAGCTGACGCTCGACGGGGTCGAGGGCCGGCCCGGGGTGTACGGCAAGCAGACCAAGACCGTGCGGTTCACCATCGGACGCTCCATGGTCTCCACCGTGGACGCCGCGAAGCACACCATGAAGGTCGTCAAGGACGGCAAGCAGATCAGGAACATCCCGATCAGCGCGGGCGCCCCGGCGACCACCACGTACAACGGTCAGATGGTCATCAGCGAGAAGTACGCGGTGACCCGGATGAACGGTGCCACGGTCGGCTTCGGCGGTGAGTACGACATCAAGGACGTCCCGCACGCCATGCGCCTCTCCGACTCGGGCACCTTCGTGCACGGCAACTACTGGGCGGCGAACAGCATCTTCGGCGCGGCCAACACGAGCCACGGCTGCGTCGGCCTGCACGATGTGCGCGGGGGCTGGAGCAAGGAGACCCCGGCCGCCTGGTACTACAACCAGTCGATCGTCGGCGATGTCCTGATCGTCAAGAACTCGCACGACAAGACGATCCAGCCCGACAACGGCCTGAACGGCTGGAACCTCTCCTGGGCGGACTGGAAGAAGTAACCCCGGCTCGGAATGTGCCGCAGCTTGCGGGGTACGGCCCTGGTGCACTGTGACCAAGTGCACCAGGGCCGTACCCCGTTAACCAGCGCTAACCTGCTGCCATGACAGTCACCCTCGAAGTCTCCGAAGGCGTCGGCACCATCCGGCTGGACCGCCCGCCCATGAACGCCCTGGACGTCGCGATCCAGGACCGGCTGCGGGAACTCGCCGAAGAGGCGTCCCGGCGCGACGACGTACGCGCCGTGGTGCTCTACGGCGGCGAGAAGGTGTTCGCGGCCGGCGCGGACATCAAAGAGATGCAGGGCATGGACCACGCGGCGATGGTCGTACGCTCCCGGGCGCTCCAGGACTCCTTCACCGCCGTGGCCCGCATCCCCAAGCCGGTCGTCGCCGCGGTCACCGGCTACGCGCTCGGCGGCGGCTGCGAACTCGCGCTCTGCGCCGACTTCCGGGTGGCCGGGGAGAACGCCAAGCTCGGCCAGCCCGAGATCCTGCTCGGGCTGATCCCCGGCGCGGGCGGTACCCAGCGGCTGTCCCGGCTGATCGGCCCGTCCAAGGCCAAGGACCTGATCTTCACCGGCCGTCAGGTGAAGGCTCCGGAGGCTCTCGCCCTGGGGCTCGTCGACCGGGTCGTCCCGGCGGCCGAGGTGTACGAGCAGGCGTACGCCTGGGCGGCGCGGCTCGCCCAGGGGCCGGCCATCGCACTGCGCGCCGCCAAGGAGGCCGTCGACGCGGGCCTGGAGACCGACATCGACACCGGTCTCGCCATCGAACGCACCTGGTTCGCCGGTCTGTTCGCGACCGAGGACCGCGAAATCGGCATGCGCAGCTTCGTCGACGAGGGCCCCGGCAAGGCCAAGTTCCGCTGAGAGGTCACCGGTTGGGTGGATTGACGGGGACGGCGGGCGGCCTCTGACGCCGGTCCCCGCCGTCCTTGACTTTCGTTCATCAGGTGAGTGTCTTCGCAGGTCAACAGGGGTATGGAGACACTTTTCATGCCGTTGACATATGCCAATCCGACGGGTCACCCCCTCGGATTCCTGGTTGTGGATTCCCCGGGAACGGCCCCGGAAGCTCCGTGGGCCCGCCATGATGGAGGACATGGCGGGCCTGGAGGGTGTGGAGCAGCCGCGACAGCGCGCAGAGGCGACGGCTGTTCGCTGGTCGCCTGCGGCCGAGGACGAACAGGCCCTGAAAGCGCTGGAGTTGTTCGGAAATCCCACGGAGGGTGAAGTCCGGCTGCCGTCCCGCCCCGAGTCCGCGGCCACCGCGCGCCGGCTCACCCAGTGCGTGGTGCTGCGCCAGTGGGGACTCTCCCCGCAGACCGCGGAGTACGCGGTGTTACTCGTGTCGGAGCTCGTCGGCAACGCGGTGCGCCACACGGGCGCCCGCGCCTTCGGGCTGCGGATGCTGCGCCGCCGGGGCTGGCTCCGGATCGAGGTCCGCGATCCGTCCCGCGGGCTGCCCTGTCTGATGCCGGTGCAGGCCATGGACATCAGCGGACGCGGCCTCTTCCTCGTCGACAAGATCTCCGACCGCTGGGGCGTCGATCTGCTGCCGCGCGGCAAGACCACCTGGTTCGAGATGCGGGTCGCGGACCGTCAGCCGTCCTGAACTGCAGAAGCCCCCGGTCAGCCGGGTTACGGCGCTGCGGGGGCTTCTGTGGAGCGCCGTGGATCAGGGGGGGTGAATCCACGGCGGCTTACGGCGATCCGGCCCGGGTCAACGGGGATCGTGTCTCCGACTATGACAGAGGGGAGACCGTGCCGCCAAAGTCGCCAATCGGGTATATCGCCCACACTGTGACATTCCGCGAATGAATCGTAGGTGAACTGAGTCACCCACCTGGTAAACGATGAATAAATACCGGAAGCGCCGCATGGATGGCGGACCGAGTCACTGGGTTGCTACTCCTTGTGGTCGTACGGTCGTCACGCCTCTGAGGTGACAAATCAGGATCTTCTCCGTGTTTCGCCTTTAACTGGTCGAGTGACTGAGATAGACCGCCGCAGCGCACTGCGCGCAGGAGCGGGCGTGGCCGTCGCCGGGGCCCTCGCCGCAGGCTGTTCCGACGGCGCACCCGCAGCCGAGCCGTCCGGATCCGCGCCGCCCGGATCCGCGCCGCCCGGCGCGGCCAGTGCCGCAGCCTCCCCGGCGCCCCGCCGCGCCCCGGCCCCCCTCGCCTTCTCCGGGCAGCCGGCGCAGATCGTGCACGGCCCCCGCAACCGCCCCCGCGTTGCGCTCACCTTCCACGGCCAAGGCGAACCGGCCGTCGCCAAGGCCGTGCTCGCCGAGGTGGAACGGGCCGGCGCACGGGTCACCGTCCTCGCCGTCGGCACCTGGCTGGACGAGTATCCGCAGATGGCCCGCCGGATCCTCGACGGCGGCCACGACCTCGGCAACCACACCCTCCACCACACCTCCATCTCGTCGATGGGCGAGGAGGAGGCACTCGCCGAGATCACCGGCTGCGCGGACCGGCTGCGCCGGCTCACCGGCTCCATAGGCACCTGGTTCCGCCCCTCGCGCACCCCGTACGCGACCCCGCTCGTCCAGAAGCTCGCCGGGCGGGCCGGATATCCGCACGTCCTCTCGTACGACACCGACTCCCGCGACTACACCTCGCCCGGTGCCGCGGCGGTCACCCGCAACGTCACCGACGCGGTCCGCAACGGATCGGTCGTGTCCCTGCACTTCGGCTACGCGGACACGGTCGCCGCGCTGCCCGCCGTCCTCGACGCACTCGCCCGCCGCGGCCTGCACGCGGTGACGACCACGGAGCTGCTGACTTCATGATCACGCAACGCACCGCCACGCTCCTCACCGCCGCCCTCCTCGCCGCGGTGGCAGGCTGCGCCTCGTCCGCACAGAAGAGTTCGCCGCACACGGGCACCACCGAGGGCGCGGCTCCGCCGGCCGTCGCGGCGAAGAAGGCGGACCCCACCGGGCTGCCCGGGATGCCGCCGGTCCTCGATCCCAAGGACCTGTACGTGGCGGACCGCCCGAACAAGCTGTCGCCGGTCGTCAAGGACTTCCCGTCGCGCGTCTACGTGCCGAACACCAACTCCAACACGGTCACGGTGATCGACCCGAAGACGTACAAGGTCACCGGGACCATCCCGGTCGGCGTGCAGCCCCAGCACGTCGTGCCCTCCTGGGACCTGAAGACGCTGTGGGTCAACAACGACCGCGGCAACACCCTGACCCCGCTCGACCCGCGAACGGGCAAGCCGGGCAAGCCGGTCAGCGTCCACGACCCGTACAACCTCTACTTCACGCCCAACGGCAAGTACGCCATCGTCATGGCCTCGATGGACCACCAGCTGGTCTTCCGCGACCCGCACACCATGAAGATCGCCAAGACCCTCCCCGTCACCTGCTCAGGCGTCAACCACACGGACTTCTCGGCGGACGGGCGGTACTTCATCGTCTCCTGCGAGTTCTCCGGCGAACTGCTCAAGGTCGACACCGAGAAGATGAAGGTCATCGGCCAGCAGAAGCTGCCCTTCCACGGCGCGATGCCGCAGGACGTCAAGATCTCGCCCGACGGCAAGACCTTCTACATCGCCGACATGATGGCCGACGGCATGTGGGTGCTCGACGGGGACACATTCACCACCCCGAAACTGCTGCACACCGGCAAGGGCTGCCACGGTCTCTACATCAGCCGCGACTCCAAGGAGATGTACATCTCCAACCGCGGTGAGGGCACCATCTCGATCTTCGACTTCCCGGCGAAGAAGCTCACCAAGAAGTGGGTCCTGCCCGGCGGCGGCAGCCCCGACATGGGCGGGGTCTCGGCCGACGGGAAGGTGCTCTGGCTGACCGGCCGTTACAACGCCGAGGTGTACGCGATCGACACCACCACCGGGAAGCAGCTCGCCCGCATCCCCGTGGGCAGCGGCCCGCACGGACTCGCGGTGTATCCGCAGCCGGGGCGGTACTCGCTCGGGCACACGGGGATCTTCCGGTAGGCCGTGTCCCCGGAGTGCGCTACCGGGCCCGGTCCGCCACCAGCAGCGCCTCGGAGCCCACCGGCCGGTACCCCGCCGTCCGGAACGCCCGCACGCTGCGGGCGTTCCCCGGCGACTGCTGCGCCCACACCGTCCCGCCGTCGACCAGGTGCCGGGCGGCCACCGCCAGCAGCGGACCCAGGCCCCGGCCGCGCGCCGCCTCGTCCACCTCGACAGCGGCCTCCGGGCGCCCCGCGACGCCCTGTCCGAGGATCAGCACCCCGCCGTCCGCCGCCCATACCCGTACGCCGTCCCGGAACGTCCTCGCCCGCACGACCCGCGGATGGTCCGGGTCCTCGATCTCCCGCAGCGCGAGCGGCGGCGGGCCCGGCAGCGCGGGGGCGGCCGTCAGCAGGTCGATGGTGTTCATCCGCCGTCCGGTACGGGCCATCAGCGCGGCCAGGAAGCCGGGGTTCATCGTCGCGGCGAGCGGGTCGCAGTCCGTCGCGGCCAGGGTGGCCCGTATCCACTCCGGGTCCTCGTCCAGGAAGACGACCGAGTGGGCGGTGAAGGCCAGTACTCCGGCGTCCCGGGTGTTCGGCTGGGCGACCACCGTGGTGGAGCCGTCCGGCGGCGGGAAGACTCCCCGCGCCGCAGCTGCCAGGATCTCCGCCAGTGTGCCCCTCGCGGGCGCCGCGCTGTCCGTTCTCATACGCCTATCCTGCACCGGCCCGGGTCCCCGCCCGCCAGGGGCGAACCTCCGCGGAGTCCCCGCACCCTGCCCGTTAATCTGACTTCCGTCAGACACGTACCAAGAAGGGGTGGACCCAGTGGCGGACATAGAAGAGGCCCGCAAGGCGTTCGGGCGTCTCGATGTGGACGGCGACGGCCGGATCACGGCGAGTGAGTACAAGAGCGTCATGGCGCAGCTCGGTGACTTCCACGTGACCGAGACCGTGGCTCAGTCCATCATCAGGTCCAAGGACGCCAACGGCGACGGAAAGCTCTCCTTCGACGAGTTCTGGGCCTCGCTCGACAAGTAGCGGGGCGGCGGACCGGCGGTGGCCAGGAACGGCCGCCGTCGGTTCCGTACCCGAGCCGTGCGTCGGTTCCGTACCCGATTCGTGCTTACCGGGCGTACGGCACCCAGGACGCCGCGGGCTGGGTAATCTGGCCCGACATGGAGCAGGAACAGCAGTGGATGCGCAGCGCCTTCGGCCTTGCGGCCGTCGCGGCCGACGAAGCACGTGCGCCTCAGCTCATGCGTCACCTGTGCAATTACTGCGTGGAGTTGCTGCACCTCTCGGGTGCCGCCGTGATACGGGCAGGGGCGGCCGGTTCCCAGGAGGGCGGGCCGGGTTCCGAGTGCCTCCGCGACGACCGCGCGCTGACCAACCTCGACCTGCGGGAAGAAGCCCGGCGCTGGCCGGAGTTCACCGCGCGGGCACGGGCGGGCGGCCATACGGCGGTGACCCTGCTGCCGCTGCGCGGCACCGCCGCCCGTCCCTGCGCCGTGCTCCAACTGCTGAGCAAGGAGCGGCAGTTGTCGGAAACTGAGGTCGAATCCGCCCAGTGGCTGGGTGATCTGGCCGTCGCGCTCCTGACGCAGGGCGACGAACTGCGAAGACAGCGCGAGACGGCCGAGCAGCTGAGCCGGGCGCTGGACAGCCGGATCGTCATCGAGCAGGCCAAGGGTGTGCTCGCGGAACAGCTGCGGCTGGACATGGACGGGGCCTTCGCGGTGCTGCGCGGCCACGCCCGCTCGAACAGACTGAAGCTGACGGACGTGGCGCGGGCCGTGGTGGAACGCCAACTGGTGCTGGACGTAACGGAGTCGGGGTGATCCGGGCCGGGGATGCGGGCCCTCGCGCCGCACCCCCACCCCGTACTCCACTGCCGGCCGGTCAGGATCCGACGGACACCGTGAAGCGGACCGGGTTGCCGTCGTTGGCGGCGCCCGAGACGTCCGGCTGGCCGTCGGGGATCACGTCGTCGTACGGGAAGGCGTATCCGATCGGCGAGTTGGCGTGCACCACCCGCGCCCAGTGGTTCGTCACATCGCCCTGGTAGTAGTCGGCCGCCGTGGTGCCGTTCGGCTGCTGCGGGTGGGTGAGCATGAGCGAGCGGTTGAATCCGGCGGCGATCCGGGCGAGCAGGCCCTTCTTGTCGTCGGGGTCGCCCGGATTGTTGGCGAAGGGGCCGTGGTTGCAGGTGAACACGGACTTCGAGTCGGGCTTGCTGAAGGAGTGCCCGCCGTTGAACGTGAGGGTGTCGCCACTGACCCGCCCGGTGAACACCCCCCGGCCGCCCTGGAGGTCGATGGTGAGATCGGTGGAGCGGTACTTGTCCCAGACCTGGTCGATGTAGCCGGTCCACAGATCGCGGAACGGCATCTGGTCCGGCCGGTCGAAGAAGGGCGCCATCAGATTCTGCGGCGAGATCACCCGCAGGACCCGGCCGTCCGACCCGTGGGTGACCAGCTGGTCCCAGGGCTGACCGTCCTTGGCGGCCTGCGCGGTGAGGTCCGCGGCGATCCTGTCGACGGCGCCGTCGGGCAGCGGGGCGACCGTGTGCTTCGTGGCGCCTTCGAGCGTGAGCCCGATGGGCAGCGAGGTGACCAGGTCGACGTAGGAGATGTTCGCGTACAGCTGGTCCGGGTTGAAGGTGAACTCGCAGAACGACCAGGTACGGCCGTAGTTCGGATCGGTGGAGGTGGCGAATGCCGGTTCGACCAGGGCGGGCCCCGGGTTGAGGAAGAAGTCCAGCTTGCCGTCGCGTACGAAGTAGACGCGCGCACCGTACATCTGAGGCAGCGTCAGGGTGACGGGACCGGCTCCCGCGGCCTTGAGCGGGATGGCGCAGTCCACCGGCAGGGGGGTCTGCGGGGCCGAGGGGGACTCCGGATGGTAGACGCTGCCGTCGGCGCGCAGCAGTACCCACTGGCCGGTGCCCTGTTCGTGGCCGGTGACGTACGCGTTGACGCTGCCGGACAACGACGTGTTCTCCAGGGCCAGTTCGCAGGTGGCCGCAGCGGCGGAGGCGTGTGGGGAGGGCGCGCCTGCCCAGGCGGGCCGGGTGAGCGCGGTGGCGGCGGCGGTGGCGCCGGTCAGGAACAGTCTGCGGGAAATCACGCACGGTCTCCTGTGGTCTGTGGGGGGCGGAGTGCGGCAGGCGCTCACGCGGTGGAGGCGCCTTCTGTGGTGCTCTTGGCGGTGGAGGGACGCACTGGGAGGTGGACGGGTGCTCTGGGTGCTCTCGGGGGTGGACGGACCTACTGTTGCGAGAGCCGGGAAGGCAGGTCAAGACCTGTGCCTGAGAGCGCTCTCACTATCTCTTATCCTTCACAACTCGAAGACAGGAAAGGGTGCTTGACGGAAATCTCCGTCCTTCGCGACGCATTCGGCCGTACTCCGGAATAGCCCCGACGGTCCGGGGGTTGGTGCACTGCGACATCGCTCGACACCGTCACTCCGGAGGTCAGTCATGAAGATCGGCATCATCGGCGCAGGTCAGATCGGCGGCAATCTCACCCGGCGGCTCACGGCCCTCGGGCACGACGTGTCCGTGGCCAACTCACGCGGACCGCAGACGCTGGGCGCGCTCGCCGAGGAGACCGGCGCGACCCCCGTCACGGCGGCCGAGGCCGCCCGGGGCGCCCGGGTCCTCGTGATCGCCATCCCGGTCCACGCCGTGCTCAACCTGCCGTCCGGGCTGCTCGACGGAGCGGCGGACGGCGTCGCGGTGATCGACACCGGCAACTACTACCCGCAGCAGCGCGACGGCCGGATCGACGCCATCGAGGACGGCCTCACGGAGAGCCGCTGGACCGAGCGGCAGATCGGCCACCCGGTGATCAAGGCGTTCAACGGCATCTACGCCCACAACATCCTCGACGAGGCGCGGCCCCGGGGCGCAGCCGGCCGGTTCGCCCTCCCGGTCGCCGGTGACGACGAGGCCGCCAAGCAGGTCGTACGGGACCTGATCGACGAGATCGGCTTCGACACGGTCGACGCGGGCGGGCTCGACGACTCCTGGCGCCAGCAGCCCGACACCCCTGTCTACGGTCTCTCGACCGACGCGGACGGGGTCGCCAAGGCGCTCGCCGAGGCCTCGCGCGAGCGCCCGGCGGCGTTCCGGGCCTGACCTGCGCCGGACCGGGACGGACCGGGACGGCCGGGGAACCGCGCGCGGGGGTGCGGGCGTGGGGGTGGCTGCGATCGGCAGGTCTACGGCGTGGCCCAGTCCTTGAGGGCGCTCCTGCTCGCGAACCTGGAGTGGGCCACGTCCTTGTCGAGCGGGTTGTCGGTGTACTGGTGGAAGGTCCAACTCGCCTTGATCCGGGGCTTTCCCGCAGTCGTGTAGTCCGCGATCCACAGTCCGTCCCCGGCGTACGAGGTGGTGTCGACGGTCAGCCAGAAGTTCCGGTTGGTGTAGAGCAGCACCCGGTACGTGGGCCGCAGTTTCTTCACCGCGCGGATGAAGCTGTCCTTCTCCGCGTTGCTCGCACGGGTGTGCTCGCCGGTGGTCTCCCAGTCCACCGCGAGCAGATCCCCGCTCTTCTCGGGTGTTTTGCTCACGAAGTACTCGGCCTGCGCGGTGATGTTCCCCGGCCACAGGAAGTGGTAGAAGCCGACGACGCATCCGGCGTCCCGTGCGAGTTTGGTCTGGGATGCCAGCCGGGGGTTGACGTAGGTATGGCCCTCGGTGGCTTTGATGAACACGAAGTCGAGACCGCTGGTGCTGAACGACGACTGGTACGTGCTGACATCGATGCCGTGCAGCATGTGCACCGCCTCCTGGTGGTTCGTGGGGACCTCGATGTTCCACTTACCCAGCCGGGAGGGAAAGTCAGCAGCCGCTTACGGCCTGGCGGTCCGTGCTAACGGGTTTTCGAATCCCGGCGTCGGGCCACTCCGGCGCCGGCGGTTCCGTGAAGTGGCGGGCGGCCATGCCTGGTCGGACGTGTCCCGGCCGGAGGCCACGACGAGGGGTAGCCGGGCAGGCTGCTCGCGCTCGTCCTCGACGCCACGTACGGGGCGGGCCACGGAATCGAGTGATCGCCGCGCTTTCCGGTGCTCGGGGCCGACCGCACGCGGTAACCCCCGTGCGGTCAACGGTCGTTAACATGGCGGGTGTGTCCCGGCGGGTATCAACTGTTCTCACCCGCATCCGTGTTGACGTAAGGATTCGGCCATGAGCGCTGGCTTCCCGCTGACCCGTACGACGAAGGCCCTGCCCGACGAGGAACGCCGGGCGATACTCGACGCGCCAGGATTCGGGCGGTACTTCACCGATCACATGGCGTCGGCCGTGTGGACGGAGGACGCCGGCTGGCACGGCCACAAGGTCGGCCCGCTGGAGCCGTTCACGCTGCATCCCAGCTCCGCCGTGCTGCACTACGGGCAGGAGATCTTCGAGGGCCTCAAGGCGTACCGGCACGCCGACGGCAGCGTCTGGCTGTTCCGCCCGGAGGCCAACGCCCGGCGCTTCGCCCGCTCGGCCCGGCGGCTGGCGCTGCCGGAGCTGCCGGAGGAGGACTTCCTGGCCGGTGTGGAGGCGCTGGTCCGCGCCGACGAGCAGTGGGTCCCGGCGTCGGCCGGTGAGGAGAGCCTCTATCTGCGGCCGTTCATGTTCGCGTCCGAGGCGTTCCTCGGGGTGCGGCCTGCGGCGGAGGTCGTCTACTCCGTCATCGCGAGCCCCGCGGGCCCGTACTTCGCCTCCGGCATGACCGGCGTCACGCTGTGGGTGAGCAGTACGTACACCCGCGCGGCCGAGGGCGGCACCGGTGCGGCCAAGTGCGGCGGCAACTACGCGGCGAGCCTCGTCGCGCAGCGGGAGGCCCGCGAGCAGGGCTGTGACCAGGTGATGTACCTGGACGGCGCCGGTCAGGGCAATCTGGAGGAGTCGGGCACGATGAACCTCTGCCTGGTCACCTCGGACGGTCAACTCGTCACACCCGCGCTCGGGACCATCCTGGACGGCGTCACCCGGGCCACCGTCCTCGCCCTGGCCGCCGACCACGGCCTGACCCCGGTGGAGCGGCAGGTCAGCCTGGAGGAACTGCGCGCCGGGGCCACCGACGGCAGCATCACCGAGGCCTTCGCCGCCGGTACGGCCGCGGTCATCACACCGATCGTGGGCTTCAAGGGCGACGGCTACGAATTCACCCTCGGCAACGGAGAGCCCGGCGAGCGGACGGCGGCCCTGCGGGGGCACGTACTGGACATCCAGTACGGCCGCGCGGAGGACGAGCACGGCTGGATGCGGCGCGTGCTCTGATCCGGCGGGCGGCGCGGGCGGCGCGGGCGGCGCGGGCGGCGCGGGCGGCGCGGGCGGGCGGGGCGGGCGGCTGTCCGGTACTTCCCCGGCCGCGCCGTGTCCCCGGCCGTGTCCCCGGTCGGGGAGGGTGGGCGCCACGGCTTTACCCGTGTAAAACCATGGCAAAACCGGCAACCCGGATGCTCTCGTGCCACTCTTGCCTGTCGTGATGAGCCTGACCGGAACCCCCTTCTTCGTGACCGCGATCCTGGTGGCCGCGCTCGCCGTTCTGGTGCCACTGGTCCTCTGGCACAAGGTCCGCGGGCCCGCCGTGGTGCGTGGCGCCGCGCAGCTCGCCATGGTGCTCGTCGCGCAGGCCGCCGCGGTCGTCGTCGTGTTCGTCGCCGTCAACAACGCGAACGGGCTCTACGACAACTGGGGTGATCTGCTCGGCACCGAGAGCCATGTCTTCGCCGCCCCCGACCTCGGCGTCGACGGGACCGGCGGGCGGAACACCGCCGGCGGGCCGCGGATAAAGCAGGCGTTCACGCCGGTCGACGACCCCGCCATGGGCGCGGGCGTCCAGGTCACGCACCTGACGGGCCGGGTGTCCGGCGCGGAGGGTGAGGTGTACGTCTGGCTGCCGCCGCAGTACTCCCACGCGGCGTACAAGGCCAAGGACTTCCCCGTCGTGGAGGTGCTGCCCGGCTACCCCGGATCGGCCAAGGACTGGTTCACCAACCTCGACGTGGTCGGCCAGCTCCGCCACCTGATCGAGAAGCGCCAGGTCAAGCCGTTCATCCTGGTCGCGCCGCGCACCTCGCTGCTGGCCGGGCAGGACACCGGCTGCGCCAATGTGCCGGGCGTCGTCAACGCCGACACCTGGCTCAGCGTGGACGTGCGCAGGATGGTCACCGACAACTTCCGGGCCGAGACCGGCGCCGACGGCTGGGCCGTCGCGGGGATCTCGGCGGGCGCCCACTGCGCCGCCAAACTCGCCATCGAGCACCCCGACCGCTACCGCGCCGGGGTCGCACTCTCCGGCTACAACGACCCGGCCGCCGAGACCGATTCGATCGCGGCGCACGACAAGCTGCTGCGCCGCGAGACCAACCCGCTGTGGATCCTCACGCACGCCGCGCACCCGCCGCGCACCTCGCTGTTCCTCACCGGACAGCCCGGCGACGGCTACGAGGACGCGCTCGCGATCCACAAGGCCGCGAAGGCGCCCACCAAGGTGTGGGTGCAGCGGACCAGCGGCGGTCATCTGAACGTGGTGTGGAAGCCGCTCCTTCCCGAGGTCTTCCGCTGGCTGTCCGGCCGGCTGAGCGGCGTCCACGACATCCGGGGCGGGCCGCTGACGCACCACGGCGGTGGCGGCGCCGCGTCGGTGCAGGCCACGGGCAAGGAGGAGCCGCCGCTCAGGCCGCAGCACGGGCACCACCCCTGACGCGGCCCCCGGCCCCGTGGGCGGCGGCAGGCTGCCGCGGTCGCTCACGGGTTTGTCCGCGTCGCTCGCGTTCGTCACCGTCCCGCCGGTGGTTCATCAGATAGCGCGAACTCCCGTTTGTCCGCTGGTCGGTGCCGGACCGGCGTGGCTACGGTCGTCCGTGTCGCCCCCGAGAGGGCGGCACCCGTCGTGTGCCGCGTGCGCCCAGGCCGTCCGGCCGTCATGCGCCGGTAGGGAATCACGTGCGGGCGATTCCC
The DNA here is from genome assembly GCF_940670765.1 of Streptomyces sp. A 4/2. Lineage (GTDB taxonomy): Bacteria > Actinomycetota > Actinomycetes > Streptomycetales > Streptomycetaceae > Streptomyces. Next base: position 114,940 of record NZ_CALNVW010000002.1, on the reverse strand, counting down.
CCGGGAGTGCACATGAGTTCAGTGGGTCGTAGGACCGTCGCGGTGATGGCCGCGGCGCTGGCGTCGCTGGGCGCGGGGAGCAGTGTCACCGCTTCCGCGACCACCCAACCGGTCGCGCCGTGCAGCGGAGCGGAGTGCCCCAGCCTGCAGCCGACCAGGCTCGCGGTCAGCCAGGCCTCCCTGAACGTCAGCCAGATGCAATTGGAGAACATCCAGGCGATGGCCTCCGACGCGGTGACCGGGGAACCCATCCGCGGCGCGCGGATCGTGTTCGCCACCGTCGGCGGCCGGACGCTGGGGGCGGCCTACACCGACTACGACGGGGTGGCCGCGCTCACCGCCCCGGAGAACCTGGGCCCCGGCACCCTCCAGGAGTTGCTCGGCGGCTACGAGGCCGCGATGGTCGGCGACGGCGTGCACGCCCCGGCCGGGGGCCACGGCGCGATCACCGTCGGTACCGATCAGGGCCCGGGTGTCCCGGGCGCCCCGTGCTCCGTCTGCAGCGACCGGGGGCTCAAGCGGGACGTGGTCCCGGTCGACTGGAGCCGGTGAGGATGCGCATCCTCCGCCGGCGGTCCCGGGTGGCCGACCGCGGCGCACCGGCCCGTCGTGCGGCCGGTGCGCCGGAGACCGACGCCCGGGAGACGGACGCCCGGGAGAACGGTGCGCGGGAGGCCGGTGCGGTGGCTCCGGTCGGCGCGGTCAACGGGTACGCGGTCCTGGAGACCGTGGCCACGCTGCCCGTCAGCACCTGGCGTTACCTCTGGGAGCCCGAGGACGTACGCCATCTCGGGCCGATGGCCCAGGACTGGCAGGCGGCCTTCGGTTTCAACCAGGACGGCACCACCATCCCCGTCGTGGACGGCCTCGGCGTCGCCCTGGTGTGCGTCCAGGCGCTGAACCGCCGCGTGGAAGAGCTCACGGCCGAAGTGGACCGGCTGCGCGAAGCCACGCGCGCGAACAGGCCCGAGGCGGCGTGACCAGGCCGGACGGGAGCCGGCCCCCGCGGAACACCCGTCCCGATCCGGAAGACAGGACACCATGACGAAGCAGGACGCCCTGGCGGGACAGGAACCCCTGGTGGGACAGGACAACCTGGTGGGACAGGGCCACCTGGTGGGACAGGGCCACCTGGCGGGACAGGGCCACCTGGCGGGCCCCACCGAGGTGGTGGAGCAGCGGTCACCGGTGTGTACGGACGCGATCTGGCGGCTTCCGGTGACGGTCTGCCGCATCACCCAGTTCCTGGGCGAGCGGACGGCCGACACCCTGCTGGAGCGTGCCATCGCCTCCACCGGCGACACGTTGCGGCCCTCCATGATCCGGGACCGGGAGGTGGTCCCCGACTTCCGCCGGTCCCGGTCGTGCCAGGAGTTCGCCGCCCCCGAGCTGTTGGCAGCCATCGAAGCGGTACGGGGGTCGGTCGAGCACACCCTGGGCGTCTCCTGCCGGTACACCGAGGCCGACTACAGCCTCAACGTGCACAACGACGGTGACTTCTACCGTCCGCACCAGGACACCAGCGCCGAGTTCTCCCCCCGGCGTCTGCTCACTTTCGTGTACTACCTGCACCGCACACCCCGGCCCTTCGACGGGGGCGAGCTGCGCGTGTTCGACGTCGCCCTGCCGCTGCACACCGCGACCGCGGGAAAGTGGCAGGAGCGCACCTGGCGGGACTGGCAGCCCGAGCACGACAGCATCGTGTTCTTCCTGCCCACCTCCTGGCACGAGGTGCGGCCGGTGAGCTGTCCGGGCAAGCAGCACGGGGACAGCCGCTTCGCCGTCAACGGCTGGCTGTGCAGCCCCGACCCGGCGCACGGGCGGGCCGTGCGCGGCACAAGTCCGGTGTGACACACCGGGGTCACGCCTCGCCGAGCAGACCCCGTGCCCATGCCGCCCGGCGGGCCCCGGCCGGATACGGCAGAACTCCGGCCATCGATTCGGCTCGTGCCAGCTCCCGCGCGCCCTGCGCCGTCCGGTGGAGCCGGGACAGGGACGTCCCGACGGCGATCCGCGCCTCCACCTCGGCGAGGCGTTCCCCGGTGCGCTGCGCCCGTGCCACCTCGGCGCGCGCGAGCCGCAGCGCGGCCTCGGCCCGCCCCGACAGGAGTTCCGCCCAGGCCACCAGCACCGGCGCCTCGTCGGTGTGCCCGTCCAGGACGCGCAGCGCGTCGTCCGGTCGGCGTGCGTACAACGCGAGTTCGGCACGGGCCGTGCGCACCTCGTGCTCCGCCTGCCGGTCCCCGAGCGCGGTGGCGACCCCTCCGGCGCGGTCCAGGAGGGCCGTGGCCTGCTCCGTCTCGCCCAGGAACACCCGCACGCGCGCCAGGGTCGCGAGCGTGTAGGTCAGGCACCAGGCGTCGTACGCCTCCGCGCCCGCCACCGCTTGTTCGGCGAGGGCGCGGGCAGGCTCGGGTTCTTCGAGCAGCAACCGCAGTTCGGCGAGGTTCGCCCGCTCGAAGGCGGCGGCGGTCGGATCACCGGACTGTTCGGCCAGGCCGAGCGCGCGAGTCCCGATCTCCACGGCCTCGCGCAACCGTCCGGCCCGCCGCGCGTTCTCGCGCAGCGTGGAGAGGACCGAGCCGAGCAGCGTCGGATCTCCGTACGCCTCGGCCGGGGCCAGCGCCTCGTCGCCCGCTTCGCGTGCCTGGTCGAACAGGCCGGCGAGTCCGAGGTTGGCGGCCTGCAGGGCGAAGGCGCGAGCCACCAGCCCCTGTCCCCGCAGCCCTGGCATGCGCCGTGCCGCCTCCAGTGCGTGCCGGGCCGCCTCGGCCCCGGCCGCGTACCGCCCCTGGACGCAGCGGACGACGGACAGGGCGAGGTAGTGGCTGGCGGCCGGTTCCGGCGCGGTGTCCGCGGTCACCGGGTGTTCCCGCAGTGTTCGGCGGCCGGATCCGGAGGCGCTCGTCTTGACGAGCGTCTCGGCCAGCAGCGCCGCCGCGAGGACCGCGTGGTCGTGGTCGCCGCGCCGCTCGAACTCGGTCAGGGCGAGCCGTACGGTACCGGCCGCCTGCTCGAAGTGGCCCATTCTGCGCAGGACATGGGCGTGCGCGAGCCGGGCGCGGGCCGCGTCGACGTCCAGTCGGGCCACCAGGTCCTGGTAGTAGCGGTCGGCGGTGTCGTTGGCGTACAGGGCGGCGGCCCGCTCCGCCGCCCGGCGCAGGTACTCGGCCGCGCGCGGGTCGTCGGCGCGCGCGAAGTGGGAGGCCAGGGTGTCGACGGCATCGGGGCGGCGCCGCCGTACCGCCTGTGCGAACGCGGCGTGCAGCTGCCTGCGGCGGACCACGGTCAGCTGTTCGTAGCAGGTCAGCCGGACCAGCGGATGCCGGAAGGCCACCCCCGCTTCGGGCCGCCCGGCCACCACGACGTGCCGTTCCTCGACGAGTGAGGCGGCGATGGCCCGCTCCAGGGCGTCGGCCGCCGCGGCGCCGGACACCGGCGGGTGCAGCCCGTGTTCGGCGACGTCGAGCAGTTCGGACAGCGCGGCGTCGCCCCCGGCCACGGAGAGCGCCTCGACGATGCGGCGCGCGTCCGCGTCCAGCCGCACGAGCCGGTCGGCCACCAGTTCCCGTACGCCTTCCGGGGCGAGGCCGCCGGTGTCCCCGTCGGTCAGGTCGCGGGCGAGTTCGAGGGCGAACAGCGGATTGCCGAGCGAGAGTTCCCACACGCGGTGGATCCGGTCGTCGCGCGACACCTCCGTGGCCGCGTCACGCACCAACGCCAGGCAGGCCTCCCTGTCGAGCCGCCCCAACTCCTCGCGCAGGGCGAGGCGTTGGCGCAGCATCGACGCCACGGCCGAGCGTCGCGCGTCGCCGTCGGGGAGTTCCTCCTCGCGGTACGTCACCAGGAACCGCAGAGCCGTCCCCCGCTCCACGGCCCGGCGGGCCAGATGGCTGAGCAGCTGGAACGAGCCCGTGTCGGCGGCGTGCAGGTCGTCGAGCACCACCAGCACCGGGCGCAGTGCGGCCAGGTCGCCGAGCAGTGCCGTGCTTCCCCGGAAGAGACGGTCCCGCTCCTCCTCCGGGCTGCGCTCGCCGGACGTTCCCACCTGCCCGAGCGACGGCAGGAACGAGGCGAGTTCGGGGTACTCGGCGCCGGCTCGCGCGCGCTCGTCCGCACTGTGTTCGGCGAGCCAGCCGTCGAGCGCCTCCGCGAACGCCCCGTACGGCGTGTGCCCCTCCGCGTCCTGGCTGCCGCCCCACAGCACGGCCGTGCCGACCGCGGTGGCACGGCGCGCCACCTCGCCCACCAGGCGGGTCTTCCCCACGCCCGCCTCGCCGCTGAGCAGCGTGACCGGCGGCCCGTCCGCCGAGAGGAGCCGTTCGAGCGCGGCGGCGCGGCCTCGCAGCGGGGGTGCGGCGCGGGCGGCCCGCAGCGGGGCCGGGAGCAGCGGGGTGGTGGGGACGGGGGCGGGCGCCGCGGCCAGCGCGGCCTTGTGCAGCCGCTCCGTCTCCGGGCCCGGTCGCACGCCCAGTTCCGCGTCGAGCATCTCGCGGCACACGTGGTACTGGTGCACCGCGCGGCGGCGCAGCCCCTGACGCAGCCAGGCGTCGATGAGGACGCGGTGGGCCAGCTCCTCCGCGGGGCTGGCCGCGAGGACCTGCTCGGCGGCGGCCACCGCCTCGTCGGTGGCGCCCCGTTCCACGTGTTCCTGCGCGAGCCGGAGAAGCACCTGCTCGCGCAGCAGCGTGAGCTGCCCGCGCCGGCCGTCGGCCCAGCGCGCGTACCGGTCCTCCGGCAGCATCTCGCCGGTGAACCGGTCCAGGGCGCTCGTCAGTTCCTCCACACCACCGTCGGCGAGGGCCGTCCGGGCCGACGCCTCGGCGTCGTCGGCGTCGATCCACACCGTCGCCGGACCGAGGCGCAGAAGTGTCCCGTCGGAGATCAGGTACGAGGAGGTGGCGCGCGGGGCCAACTCGGGTTCCAGGGCGCGGCGGGCGGCGTGCAGGGCGACGCGCAGGCTGCCCGCGGCGGCCTTCGGGTCGGCGTCGGGCCAGCAGATGTCCATGGCCTGTTCGCGGTGGAGCCGGTGCCCGGGGACGACGGCGAGGAGCTTCACCAGGGCCCTGGCCCCGGGCCGGGGCCACCGCTCGGCGAGCGCGGGGCCGCCGTCGCGAGTCACCCTGAAACCGCCGAAAAGGTGCAGGCGCAGCAACGGTGCGGCGGATGTGCTGCCGTCCGGGCGTTGCGCGTCCATGGAGGCGCACTTTAATCGAACATGCTGAGGGCCCCCCGGGCGAGGCCCGGGGGGCCGTCGGCCGGGTCAGCCGACGGCCCCCCGGTCCGTCGGCCTCCGGCCGGCTCTGTGCGGTCAGCTCCGTACCGGCTCAGGAGAGCGTGAACGTGCCGACCTGGTGGATGCCGTTGTCGCTGGTCAGGTAACGGCCGCCGAGGTTCTCGGCGATCCGGTCCAGTCCGTAGCGGTCGGCGTTGAGCGAGAGCACCTCGGTGACGCCGTCACCGTCGAGGTCGGCGGCCAGGTAGTTGCGGCCGCCGATGACAGTGGCACTGCCGACGCTGGACGCGTAGGAGTCGGTGGAGCTGAAGATGCTCGGGTCCCAGGCGTCGAGGCCGCCCTCGACGCCGCCGATCAGGAGCTTGCGCCCGCCGGGGCCGGTCGCGAAGGCGGCGTCGTGGGACTCGGGGATCGCGTAGATCGTGAAGTCGTCCGTGCCCTCGCCACTGAACCGCCGGAAGGACGACGTGCCCACCTGGTACAGGCTCCCGCCGTCGGTGAAGAAGCTGTTGTGCGTCCACAGACCGCCGATGGTGGTGGCGTGCACGACCGCACCGGTGCGGCCGTCGCGGATCTCCATGTACTGGTGCGGGCCGTCGGCGTCGGTGGAACCGACGCCGGCCTGCGACTGGATGTCCCACAGGTAGACGACCGCGTGGCCGTCCGCGTACGGGATGTCCTTGGAGGCGAAGGTCCCGTGGAACGTGATGGCGGCGTGGATGATGCCGTCGCTCGATACGGCCGGAGCCTTCGGCGCGATGTCCCACTTGGCCTTGCCGGTCCGGGCGTTCAGCGCGACCGCGTCCGCCGCCGGGTCGGCCAGGTCGACCGAGTTCACCTTGGAGTACGAGGTGTAGACCTTGCCGTCGAGGACCGAGGGGTCGGAGAAGACGGCGTCGCCGCCGAGGTACTTGGATGCGTACGACCAGATCTGGTGGCCGTCGCCGTAGTAGGCGTTCAGCTTGTTCGTCGGGACCAGGATGTCCAGTTCGCCGTCCCCGTCGAGGTCGGCGAGCTTCACGGAGTGCACGAACTGGCCGCCGCCGTCGATGGTGGCGAGGGTCTTGCCGGTCCTGCCGTTGAGGACGACGACCGCGTTGTCGGCGGCGACGACGATCTCGGGCTTGCCGTCGCCGTTCACGTCACCGGTCTCGATGTCGTGCACCGCACCGGGGACCGTGGCCTGCCACAGTTTCTTCGGCTTGCCGTCGGCGAGCGACGGGCCGGAGTAGGCCCATACGCCGTTCGACGAACCGGCCATGACCACGTCGGACTTGCCGTCCTTGTCGAGGTCGGTGGCCTTGGCGTAGGCGATGTCGCCCTGGAGCGGGGTGATGTCCTGCTGTTTGCCGTTGCCCAGCTTGAACGTGCGGATGTTCTGGCTCTGGTCGACGACCCGCAGATGGGCGCCCTGGGCGTCGCTGAAGACGTCCTGGTACATCGGCGCCGCGCCGACGCCCTTCTGCTGCCACTTCACCGTGCCCTTGCCGGTGAACACGGTGAGCGTGGCGAGGCGTCCGCCGCCCGCGTTCTGCGATGTGCCGATCTTCTCGTCGTCCTGCGCGGCGGTGACGAGCGTGCCGTCGGCCACCCGCAGCCCCCAGATGCTGGCGCCGTCGGAGACGTTGTCGGCGTCGCGCTTGACGGTGTTCGACCAGAGCACCTTGCTCGGGTCGTCGCCGTTCAGGGCGCGGACGGTACTGGCGTTCACGTACAGGTCGCCGTCCAGGGAGGACTCGGCGACGGCGTACTCGTCGCCCGCCTTGGCCGTGAGATCACCCACGGTCAGCGCGGTCGGGATCACGTTGGTACGGCTGTCCAGCGTCGAGCGCCGGCCCGTCCTGAGGTCGTACGCGGCGATCTCGTAGCGGACCTCGTCGGTCGGGTCGGTCTCCTCGACGGCGACCAGCCGCTTGCGCCCGGCGTCCACACGCAGCTGACGGCTGTAGAGCAGGCTGTCGGTCTGCCAGGTGACGGAGCCGTCGGCCGTGTCGAGGACGAGGGTGCGGCCCCGGCCGTCGGAGGCCGAGGTCTTGGCCAGGTCCCAGGAGACGGCGGCCTTGCCCTTGCCGAGGCCCTGGATGTCACCCCAGTTGGCCTGGCCGGCGGCCTTCGTGTCGTACGTCCACGTCGACGACGGGGTCAACGCGCCGTCCGCGTAGGAGAAGCGGATGCCGGACAGCTTCGCCGTGTCGGACGCCGGGGCGTTCATGTTCATCCGGGGCGCGTCGGCGACGAGCAGCGTGCCGTCGACGATCTTCACCATCGAAGCGTAGTCGTACAGCTTCGACCACAGCGTCTTGCCGGTCGAGCCGTCGAGCACCGTCACGAACGTGCCGGTGGGCAGCGAGGAGCCGGGCGAGGTGAACGGGCGGTAGGGCACCGAGCCGACACTCGCCGAGAAGACGATGTCGTCGACACCGTCACCGGTCAGGTCGCCGGTGGAGTACCCCGAGTCGGAGTTGGGCGAGAACGGGGAGACCGCGTTGTAGCCCATGACGATCCGCGCCGGGTACGGCTCGGTCTGCCACACGCGCTGCGGCTCGACGCCCCAGTCCGTGTACAGCGAGGTGTTGGTGCGCTCCCACACCGAACTGCCGTCGGCGGCATGGCGCTGCACGTTGCCCAGACTGTGGACGGTGAAGTAGTCACCGTTCCTGCCGACGGGCACCGTAACGCCCATGCCGCGTACGCCTTCCAGCGTGGACTTGGCGGTGAAGGTGACCGGGGTGGTGGCGTCGTCCGTGGTGGCGCCCGCCGTCTTCGAACCGGAGGACGTGTCCTTCGTACCGTCGGGCGACCTGGTCGCACCGTCGGTCTTCGAGCCGTCCTTCGAGCTGTCCTCGGCGTCGGTGGTGTCACCGTACGGATCGAGGGTGACGTGGGTGGCCAGCGTCCTGGCCTCGGCGCTGCTCAGCTTCATGCCCGAGCCGCTGTCGTCGGCGGCCAGGGCCTGCGGGGCGGCGCTCAGGCAGAGCCCGGCGGCGACCAGAGTGGAGGCGAGCCGGAGAGCCCGCCGGGAGTGGGTTCTCATCACTTGGCTCCCTGGGTGAAGCGGATGGCCGAACCGTCGGTGACGACCGGCTGGTTGTACGCGTACTGGAGGGCGTCGGTACCGGCCTGGTTCTCGATGCCGACGGTGGCGCCCGCACCCCGGTCGGCGAGCGACTTGTACTGGAGGGTCACGGCGCCGGTGGCCTCGTCGAAGACGGCCTCGAAGGTGGCACGGCCCGAAGTGCCGTTCGCATAGGCGGCGTTGTTCCAGACGATGGCGAACTCGCGGCTGCCCCTGGTGCCGGTGGTGGCCGTCTGCACGGAGGACTTCTTGTCGAGCGTCAGGTCGTCCCAGAGCGGGGCGACGAAGCCCTTCACGCTGTTCGCGCCGGTGGTGGGCAGCGCGGTGTTGCTGTAGTCGCCGACCCGCGAGGACAGGAAGTTCACCAGGCCGTCGGTGGTGACCGAGGCGGTGGAGTAGGAGACGCCGTAGTGCTTGACCGGGAAGGGCAGCGCGACCGTGGCGGAGTCCTCGTCACCGGTCAGGGCGACCTTCTTCGTACCAGCGATCCAGGAGTACGTGGCCGGGGCGCAGCTGTTGCCGGCGGCGTCGGTGCGGGCCGGGACCTGAACGTCCTTGCCGAGGTCGGCGGTGACAGTGAGCGAGCCGCTGTAGATGCCGTTGCACAGGACCGGCGCGACCGGCTTCACCGTCAGGGTGTAGGCACCCTCGGCGACCTTCGGCAGCGTGTACGTGCCCTTGGCATCGGTGGTGACCGAGGGGACTGGGGTCCCGGTCACCTCGACGGTCGCGCCGGACAGGGCCTTGCCGGTGACGTCGAGGACGGTGCCGGTGACCTGGTGCGAGGGGACCGCGGACAGCGCGACGTCCTGGGCCAGCCCCTGGTTCTGGGCGATCTCGACGCCGGTGACCTCGGACGTGCCGTAGCCGTAGCCGCTGAGCGAGAAGTCGTACGTGCCCGGGTTGAGCGACAGACGGTAGGTGCCGTCGGCGCCGCTGGTGACGGTACGGGTGCCGGAGGCGGCGTTCGTCGCCTTGACGGTGACGCCGGACAGGGCGGCGCCGGTGGCCTTGTCGGTGACCTTGCCGGTGACGGTGCCCGCGGTGTGCGGGGCCTTGTCGACGGACGCGAGGATGTCGAGCTTGCCCTCGCCCCAGACGTTGTTCATGCCGGCGGTGCCGCCGCAGTGCGTGTCATCGACGTCGGTCGCGCCCTCGTCGAGCAGGTCACGCGTCTCGTCGATGTTGCCGATCAGCGACGGCGCCGCCGACCACAGCAGGGCGACCGAGCCCGCGACGTGCGGGGTGGCCATCGACGTGCCGTTCTCGACGTTGTACGACGAACCTGGCCAGGTCGACTCGACGTTGACGCCCGGCGCCGAGATGTTCGGCTTCGCCGAGCCGTCGACGAGCGACGGGCCGAAACCGGAGAAGGAAGCGATCTTGCCGGTGGAGTCGTACGCGCCGACGCCGTAGGACGGGGCCTGCGCGCCGGGGGCCTTCGTGGTGGAGCAGGTCACGCCGTCACCGTCGTTGCCGGCCGCGAACGCCTCGAAGATGCCTGCGGAGTTCCAGGCCTCGACGATGTCCTGGTAGAACGTCGTGTTGCCGCCGCCCCAGGAGTTGTTGACGATGTTCGGTGCCATGTCCGGGCGCGGGTTCTGCCCGTTGTGGTCGGTCGGGGCGAGGATCCACTGGCCGGCCGCGAGCAGCGACTCGTCCGAGCACGAGGAGGTCTCGCAGCCCTTGGCGGCGATCCACTTCGCGTTCGGCGCGACCCCGATACCGTTCTTGCCGACCATCGTGCCCATGGTGTGGGTGCCGTGACCGTTGTTGTCGCACGGGACACCGCTGGTGCCGCACTGGCCGGTCGGGTCGTACCAGTTGTAGTCGTGCGTGAAGGTGCCGTCGCCGTTGTTGCCACGGTAGTTGCCGACGAGATCCGGGTGGTCGTACTGCACCCCGGAGTCGACGTTGGCGATGACGATGCCCTCGCCGCGGACGTCGTACTGCTTCCAGACCTGGTCGGCCTTGATGTCGGCGACGCCCCACTCGGGGGTGTCGTTGTCACCGGTGGCCGAGGAGTCCGTGCGCGACTTCGTGACCTTGTTGTCGGCCGTCTCGATGTCGTCGAGCTTGTAGTGCTGCTCCTTGACGATGCTCGCGACGTCCGAACGCTTCGCCAGCTGGTTGACCAGATCCTGGTCGCCGGTCACCTTGACCGCGTTGGCGATCCAGTAGTCCTGGTGGCCGACCTTCGCCTTGTCGAGAAAGGCATTGATCGACTTCTGGCTGGACCTGGCGTGTGCGGTCAGCGCGCCGTAGGCGGCCTTGGCCCTCGCCGCGTGCGTCCGCTTCTCACGGGCGCCGGACAGGTCCGCCTGGTCCTTGAGGACGACGAAGAACGAGGCGTCGCCCGCCTTGGCCACTGCGGCGGAGAGTGCGGGGTCGACCTTGGCCGACGGGCCGGCCTCGGCGGCGGCGGCCATCGGCAGGGGCGCGGTCAGCAGAGCGGTCGCGGTGAAGGCGACCGCCGCCCGGACTGCGCGTCTGCGCCGGGGCGGTTGGGGCAGGTGCATCGGGGTGCTCCTCCAGGAACGGTACGGGGGAGCCCGGACGCTAGAGCGACGCCGTTACTCGGGCATTACAGACGCCGGGCCCGCTCCGGAGGGGAGCGGGCCCGGCGTCAGCTGTCCGGCAGGCGTCCCGTCACGCGCCGACGCACGTGAGGGTTCGGGGTGGTCAGGGCGTGACGACGGCGAAGTCCGGGTCGGGGTCCGTGAGGTGGCCGAGGAGTTCGGCCAGCTTGCCCGCCTCGCCGCCGATCTCGACCCCGGGACGTGCCGCCAGGTCGTCGGGGCTCACCGTGCCGAGGAGCAGCGAGCGCAGATCAGCCTCGGTGAGGGTGACTTCGACGTCCGGGTCCGGTGTGGCGGGTCCGCGACCGGCCGTGTGGATGAGCACGCCGTTGCGCAGGTGGAGGGTGACGGGGTCCTGGCCCGTGATGTTCCATCGCAGGGCGATGTCGGTGTCCCACGATCCGGGGCCGTCCACCCGGATCGCGAGGGCGTCGAAGAGCTGGTCCAGCGTCAGCGCGGCGAACATGTCGGGGGAGGTGGTGGCGGTGGGGGTGCCGACCGGCCCCTGCCGCAGTTCGAGGGTGCCGGTGAGGTAGAAGTTGCGCCAGGTGCCGTTCTCGCTGCCGTAACCGAGCTGCTCCAGGGCGTCGGCCTGCAGTTCGCGGGCGTCGGCGTGGCCCGGGTCGGCGAACAGCACATGGTTGACGACCTGGGCGGTCCAGCGGAAGTCGCCGTCGGCGAAGGACTGCCGGGCCCGGCGCACGACCTCGTCGGCGCCGCCCATGAAGTCCACGTAGCGGCGGGCTGCCTCGGTCGGCGGGTGCTCCCACAGGTGGGCCGGGTTGCCGTCGAACCAGCCCAGATAACGCTGGTAGATCGCTTTGGTGTTGTGGCTGACCGAGCCGTAGTAGCCGTGCGTGTGCCAGGCGCGTTCGAGCGCGGGGGGCATCTGCATGGCTTCGGCGATCTCCAGGGCCGTCATTCCCCGGTTGAGCATGCGCACGGTCTGGTCGTGCAGGTAGGCGTACAGGTCGCGCTGCTCGGACAGGAACCGCGTCAGCTGCTCCCGGCCCCACACCGGCCAGTGGTGCGAGGCGAAGGCGACGTCCGACGCTCCGGAGAACAGGTCGATCGCCTCGGTGAGGTAGCGGGCCCAGACACGGGGGTCGCGGACCTCGGCCCCCCGCAGCGTGAGCAGGTTGTGCTGGTTGTGGGTGGCGTTCTCGGCCATGCACAGGGCGGAACGGTCGGGGAAGTGGATGTTCAGCTCGGCCGGGGCTTCGGTGCCGGGGGTGAGCTGGAAGACCATGCGGATGCCGTCGACGGTCTCGGTCTGCCCGGTGCGGGTGATGTCGAGCGTCGGCGGGATCAGGGTCACCGCGCCGGTGGACACGGTGAGGCCCAGACCCGCGCCGATCTGGCCGCGTCCGCCCTTGGGCAGGGCGGCGCCGTACATGTACGCGGAGCGGCGGCTCATGGCGGTGCCCGCGTAGACGTTCTCGCTGACCGCGTGCTCCAGGAAACCCAGCGGCGCGAGGACCGGTACGCCGTCGGCGATGTCCTGGTCGGTGACGACTCCGCGTACTCCACCGAAGTGGTCGACGTGGCTGTGGGTGTACAGCACGCCGGTCACCGGGCGGTCGCCCCGGTGCTCCCGGTACAGGGCGAGGCCGGCGGCGGCGGTCTCGGTGGTCAGCAGGGGGTCGATGACGAGGATGCCGCGCTCGCCCTCGACGAGCGTCATGTTCGACAGGTCGAAGCCGCGGACCTGGTAGATGCCCTCGGTCACCTCGAACAGTCCGTGGTCGGCGCAGAGCTTGCCCTGCCTCCACAGGCTCGGATTCGCGGTGTCGGGGCAGTCCTTGTTCAGGAATCCGTACGCGTGGAGGTCCCACACGGTGCGCCCGGTGCCGTCGGTGATCAGGTTGTTCCCGGCCGTGCCCATGAAGCCGCGCTCGGCGTCCTCCATGTCCTGCGTGTCGTCGAACGGCAGACGGGCAGTGAGCGCCTTGTTGGCGGCGGCGATCGTCGGCTGCGCGGGCTTGGGCTCGGTGTGCTGGGACAACGTGGTCTCCCTTGCTGGCGGTTGGCCGGATCGGCGGCAGGGCCGAAGCACCAGCTCCACCCTCGGTTGGGCAGCCGCGTTCCACGAGTGCACGTGCTCCGTTCGAGGCGGTGCGGCGGGCTCCACGCGACCGGCGCTCCAGGAGCGGCAGCCCGTGCCCGTGGGCTCCTGGGGCGGCTCCGGGGCCCGGTGGAACGTCCGGTCGCCGGGACGGCCGGACGGGTGATACGGCCCTCGTGGCGCAGCCGGCGGCAGGGATCCCGGCGCGCCGGGGCTGATCCTGATGCCATGAGCGACGGACAAGCCCCCTACTCCCCGCACGGCCCCGGCTCCCCGCAGGGCCCCGACTCACGCGGTCCCAGCACATCAAGGGCTTCCAGATGGCGTGAGAGCCTCACCCCGACCCGCTGGCTGGCCCTGGTGCTGGCCGCCCTGGCCATCGTCCTGATCGCGGAGAACACCCGGGAGGTGAAGATCCGTCTGGTGGTGCCGGTGGTCACGATGCCGCTCTACGCGGCCCTCCTGATCATGTTCGTGATCGGCCTCCTGTGCGGGGCCCTGCTCGTGTACAACCGCAACCGCAACCGCAGACACAGCAGAAGGAGCGGCCGGTGACCGGGCGGGACCGGTCCACGATGCCGCGCTCACCCGGGTGGGCTCGTCAGGTCGCGGCGTCCGGAGGTCTCGCGGAGCCGGGCTGGATGCGGGCCATCGACCGCTTCTCTCCCGGGAAATCCGCCGGGCTGGCCGCGGGGCTGGCCGTCGCCAACCCCAAGAACCTGGTGCTCGCCGTGGGTGGGGCCCTCTCCATCGCGGCCTCCGGCGCGAGTCCGGGCGGGAAGACCGTCGCCGCTGTCCTGATGGTGTTCATCGGGTCGCTGTGCACTCTGCTGCCGTTGGGGACGTACCTCCTCGGCGGCAGCCGGTCCGAGGCGGTGCTGAGCGAGTGGCGGACGTGGATGACCCGGCACGACGCGGCCATCATGACGACGGTGCTGGTCGTTCTGGGCGCCAAGTACGTCGGCGACGCGATCAGCGGACTGACCGGATGACCCGGCCCGCCGGTACGCCTTCCGGCCCGGCCCGCGGGGGTGACCGCTGATGCCCGAGGACGAAGCGGACACCTCCCGGTCCGGGGCCTGGTGGCAGCGGGGCGAGGAACCCGACTACCGGGCCACCCTGGCCAACGAGCGCACCCTGCTGGCCTGGTCACGAACGTCACTGGCGTTGCTGGCCGCTTCCTTCGCCGTCGTGAGGCTCACCGGCATCACCCCTCGTGCCCTGCGGCTGGCACTGGCCGGCTACCTCATCGCCCTGTCGAGCGGCGTCATGGTCGCGGGATACGTCCAGTGGCGCACCCGCCAGGACCGGATGCGCCAACGGCAGCCGCTGGGCGGGATCGTCAGCCCGCCCGTTCTCTCGCTGGCCATGATCCTTCTTGTCGGCTTCGTCGTCGCGGTCATCGTCTTCGCGTCCTGAGCGGCTACGGGGGACACGGGGAACACCGGGGACGCGGGGAACACCGGGGGACGCGGGGAACACCGGGGGATACCGGGGACCATCCGTACACCTCGACGCCGGAGAGGAAACGTGCCGGAGTGCGTGGCGTACGCGCAGATCGCCGGTGTGCCCCCTCGGTCTCACGTCGGAAGTGCGGTGGCACGGGCACCCGGGGTGCGGTGACATGGAGTTCCTCCCCGGCCGGTCACCCGGTGGAGCCTTCCCGCCGCCCGGCGCGCGCCCCCAGGGACACGGGCTTCCAGAAGAGTTGGAGGATCAGGCCGACCAGCGCCAACGCGGACATGCACAGGAACACGGTGTCCATCGAGTCGGCGAAGCCGTGCCGGACCGGACCGGCGGTCGCAGCGGGGAGGCGGTCCAGCACCGAGGTGTCCGCGACGAGACTGCCGACGTCCGGCACGTGCTGCCCTCCGGCGACGCGCAGTTCGGCGGCGATGTCGGGTGCGGCGAACGAGAAGAGCAGCGTCAGGAACAGCGCCACGCCCAAGGTGCTGCCGATCTGCCGGAAGAACGTGACGGCGGCCGTGGACACCCCCATGTCGCTGCCCGGCAGGATGTTCTGCATCACCAGGTTCAGCGGCTGGTTGAACGCCCCGAGACCGAGACCGACGAACAGCGTCAGTACGGACGTCCCCGGCAACGCCGAGTCGGTATGCAGGAATTGCAGCAGGAAGACGCCGGTCACGAACACGACAGCACCGACGATGGTGTGCGTACGGTACGTGCCGGTGCGCGAGACGATCTGCGCGGACACCACGGATCCGACGACGGTGCCCAGCAGCGTCGGCAGGAGCAGCAATCCGGCCACAGTCGGGGTCAGACCGAGCACGACCTGGAAGTACTGGGGCAACAGCGTGATCACCCCGAGCTGTGTGGCACCGAGTACCACGGCCAGCCCCAGGCCCTGGCTGAACCGCGCGTCGCCGAAGATGCGCAGCGGGACGAACGCGTGCTCCCCCATGGCCTTCTCGACGAGGACGAACACGAGCAGACCGCCGGACCCGGTGCAGTAACAGAGCACGGAGTCCGGCGCGCCCCAGCCCCAGGTGCGGCCCTGGTCGGCGACGACGAGCAGGGGCACCAGGCCCACCGTGAGCAGCAGACCGCCCGGCCAGTCGATCCGTACGTCCTCGCGCCGGACCGATCGCAGTCTCAGCACCCGCCACACCACCAGCAGCGACACCAGCCCCAGTGGCACGTTGACCAGGAACACCCAGCGCCAGCCGGTGATACCGGCGATGCTGCGAGTACCGGAGAACAGACCGCCGACGACCGGCCCGAACAGGCCGGAACCGGTGTACACGGCGAGGAAGTACCCCTGGTAGCGGGCGCGTTGCCGGGGTGCGACGAGGTCACCGAGGATGGTCAGCGTCAGCGACGCCAGCCCGCCGGCCCCGATTCCCTGTACCGCGCGGAACGCGGCGAGCTGGTACATCGACGTCGAGAAGCTGCACAGCAGCGATCCCAGCATGAACACGGAGATGGCGAACATGAAGAGCGGCTTGCGCCCGTAGATGTCCGAGAGCTTGCCGTACAGCGGGGTGGTGATCGTGGAGGTGGCCAGGTACGCCGTGGTGACCCAGGCCTGGAGCGCGTAGCCGTGGAAGTCGTTGGCGATGGTGCGGATCGAGGTGGATATCACGCTCTGGTCCAGCAGGGCGAGGAAGAGGCCGAGCAGGAGCCCCGACAGGAGGTGGAGGATCTGTCGGTGGCTCAGTTCGCGCCCGCTGTTGACGGCGGTGGCGGCCATCGGTGGTGGACCTTTCAGGTCAAGGTGTCGGCAGTGCCCCGGTCCTCGGCGCGGGGCCGACCCAGCGCGCGACGGGTTTCTCGCTGTCGTACGGACCCCAGCCCGGTCTGCCGTCGGTGGCGAGGGCCACCAGCGCGCCTTGTTCGACGGCAGCGACCGCACGGTCGGTGTCGGTACCCGAGGCCAGATCGCAGAACAACGACTCGATGTCGCAGGTGTGCATCGCGCGCCCCTTGATACGGGGGTCTGCCGCCGTCAGTGACGTGGTCGCGTGGTAGTCGAAGACCTGCGCCCAGCACGTACCGGTAACGGCAGCCGCGTCGAGCAGACGCCGCGCGGGATCGATGAACACGTGACGGGAGACGACGTCGATCTTCTCGTCGTGGGTCAGCGAGGGGTCCGTGGCGGGCAGCGCCGCGTACAGCCGGTCGATCTCGGTGTCGGAGACCAGGTCGTGCCACCGGGCCTCGTTGGAGGTCACGGACACCAGCAACGGCACGTCGGCTATCAGGCCCTCCCGAACGGAATCCAGCGGCGCCTTCGGGATCAGCTCGCCGTCGATCACCGGTCGGTAGTGGACCTGCCCCTTTCTCAGTAACTGACGGTGCATGTACCGGAGTTCCACGTTGGACAGGCCGGCGAGTCCGGCCGGGCCGCCGGCCAGGGACGGCGCCGAGCGCAGGAAGTCCTCGGCGAACTCGACGGCCTCGGCGGCGGTGGTGGGCTGCTCGGCATTGCCGCTGTAGACGGCCGCCCGGTGGAAGAGGCCGCGCGCCTCGGGCACCCCGAACAGGGTGCTGACGTTGGAGGAACCGGCCGAGTTGCCGAACAGCGTGACGTTGTCCGGGTCGCCGCCGAACGCGCCGATGTTCTCGCGGACCCAGCGCAGCAGCAGCACCTGGTCACGCACGCCGAGGTTGGTGGTGCCGGTGAACCGGTCGTCGAGCAGCCCCAGGTGCAGCCAGCCCCACGGTCCGAGCCGGTAGTTGCCGCTGACCACGACGACCTCGTGCTGGGCGGCGACCGTCCAGTGGTCGATCCTGGGCTGGGCGCCGGCGCCGCAGGTGTTCCGGCCGGGGTGGATCCACACCAGCACCGGTCGCGGCCGGCCGTCCCCGTAACTGCGGGACCAGACGTTGAGGTTGAGGCACTGCTCGGCCTCGACGACGCCCGGGAGCAGGGTGGTGAGCTTCTTCTCCAGGTACGGCGGGGCCTGCCAGCTGACCGGACCCCAGTGCGTGGCGTCCAGATCACCAGCGACCGCGAGCGGTTCGGCGGGACGGAACCGCTGCGGCACGAAGCCGAACGGGACACCTCGCCAGTGGATCACGCCCCGGTCGTCGCAGAAGCCCCTGACCGTGCCGGAACCGGTCGGCACGCACAGGTCGGTGGACATCGGCTCAGCTCCGTTCCGGCGTGTGGCGGACCGGTATCCCGGCGAAGCTGCTGCGCATGGTCATGGCTTCCTCACGGTGCACGTCGTCGGCAGTACAGCAATTGCGATGGGTTCCCGCGCCGGCCCGGTGACTTCCGCGCCCGGCCGGGGCGGGTGGGTCAGTAGATGCCTTCGATGACGGCTTCGCCGCCGAACGTCTCGACCGGCTGGGGCGCGGACACCGAGTCGCCGAGGTGTCCCTCCGGCGCCGGCACCCGGATCGCCGTGTCGCGCTCCCTGTTGTTCGGCAGGAACATGACCTTGCTGACATGGCTCATCACGACCTGGCCACGGGTGCCGTACTCGACCTGTTCGCCGGTCGCGGGGTCGACCACCCGGAAGGTCACCACGGGGCTGCGGGTGTCGTAGACGATGTCCTCGTCACGGGAAAGACCGGCCCGTTCCGTCGTGCCCTCCAGGATCAGGGCGCTGCTGTACCGGCTGAGCATCCGCACGCCGGGGAAGTACTCGTACTCCAGCTCGAACCGCTCGTCGATGGTCATGTGCGCGCCGCCCCAGAAGATCAGGTCGACCTTGTCCTTGATCAGCTTGGTCAGCTCGGGGCGGCGGGTGCACGCCTGCAGCAGCGGCGGGGTGATCACCAGCAGACCGATGTCCTGGGTGGCCATGACGTGCTCGATCTGGTCCAGGACGTGCTCGACGTAGGCGGCGACCTGCTCGGTCTCCCCACGGGCGATCAGTTTCTTCACCCAGCGCGGGTCCAGGTCGATGCTGAACTTGACGATGTTCTCCCGCTCGACCAGGAAGTCGTAGAACACGCCGATCTTGTGCGGACCGGTGGGGGTGGCGACCAGGATGTGCGCCCTGCGGCGGCCCGCGAACTGCGGGCCCTTGCGCAACCGCTCGACGGCCGCCTCGATCCAGTCCGGCATCAGGATGATGCGCTTGGGGGCGCCGGTGGTGCCGCCGGTCTCGAAGACGTGCGGAGCCGGCGGGTTCGGACCGTACCCGCGCGGCACGAGGTCCTCGACCGGGACGTCGCGCAACTCGTCCACCACGTTGGGGAACTTGCGCAGATCGTCGAACGTGCCGACCCCGGTGAGGGGATCGAACCCGAGGGTCCTGGCCCGGCGCAGCCAGAACGGCGAGCCGGTGTCCTCGCCGAAGTGCCAGCGGACCGCGGTCCGCAGGTACTCGTCGGCATCCCACGGGTCGACCGCCGGGTCGAGGATCTTCCATACGGTGGTGTCGTCACCGGCCATCGCGGGCCTCCGTACTGGTAGTTGCCAAGGTGATCAGACGCAGGACCGTGCGCGCGGTCGCCGGACCTGTCAGGCTCCGGATCTCCTCGCGCAGGGCGCGCGAGGTGGCCCCGTCGCACCGGGTCCGGGTGCCGAGGTCGAACTTGAGGTCCAGCTCGGCCTGGGACAGCGGCCGGTGCGGGCCGCCCCGATTGGTCATCACGGCCACCCGCTCGGTGCGGCCGTCGCGCAGTCTCGCGGTCAGGACCGTCGGGAACTGGTCGGGGAAGTCCGCCGTGCACGCGGCGTCGGCGTGACAGCTGACCTTCGCCGCCAGCGCCAGTACCTCGGGCCGGCGGGCGGCCTCGTCGGTGAAGTCCTCCAGGTGGAGGCCGAGTCCGCCGCCTCCGACCAGTGCGGAAGCGATCGTGTACGGACCGGAGAACGCGGCCGCGTAACCACTTTCCGGCACAGCCTTGACGGCCGGTGGTTCGGCGATGGTGCGCAGCACCGGCTGCGCCACCCCGGCCTCGATCGCGACGATGTCGTCCGGTGTCACGCCGCGTGCCCGCAGTTCCAGGGCGGCGTCGATCCCGGTGTGCGTGAAGTGATTGCACGGATAGGGCTTGATGTGCAAGGACTCCGAGTACCAGTGCGCACCCAGGCCCGCGGTGACGATCTCCGGTACGGCGCGGTCACCGCAGAAGGCCTGGAAGAACCCGAACCGGCCTTCCAGCACGGTCGGCGGACCGGTCAGACCCGCGGTCGCGAGCTGCGCGGCGGACACACCGCAGTGCGCCGCCCACCCGGTGTGGATCCGCTTGACACTGCCGCCGGTCCGGTTCGCCTCCAGCACCCCGGATCCCATGCTCGCGGCGATCGCGACCGCGTCGGCGAGGGTGCCCGCGTCGCCGCCGGACAGCATCGTGGCGGCGACGGCCGACCCGATCGCACCGCAGATGGAACTCGCGTGCTGGCCCCGCTCGAAGAAGATCGAGTTGCCGAGTTCCCTGTCGTAGCCGGCCATGCCCAGCCGCACACACACCTCGACCCCCACGGCGACGGCGTCGAGCAGTGCGGGCCCACCGGCACCGGTCTCCTCCGCGACGGCCAGCGCGGCCGGCACGACCGACGCGCTCGGGTGCAGCACCGACGGCAGATGGGTGTCGTCGAAGTCCATGCAGTGCGCCAGTGTGCCGTTCACGAAGGCGGCGCTGCCCGGGGGAAACCGCTGCGACCGGCCCACCACGGTGGCCACGTCGGCGCTGCCCCACCGGCCGGCCACCTCGGTCACCAGATCGGCGACCGGCCGGCCGGCCGCCAACATCATGTTGCCGACCGTGTCCGACACCGCCCGCACCGCGCAGGAGCGCCGGCCGGCCGGCAGACCGCCGCGCGCCACGGACTCGGCGTACTCGCCGACGACGTCGACCAGTCCACGCACCGTCACACCTCGCTGACCGCGGCCAGCGGCCGGACCGGCGACCCCGTGCCACCGACGATCTTCAACGGGGACAGGACGAAGGTGAACTCGGCGACGCCCCGCTCGGCTATCTCCGTCAGCCGCATGTGCTCGATGATGTGGATCCCGTTGTCCACCAACAGGATGCGGTGCACCGGCATGGTGGCATGGCCGACCTCGGGGTGCACCTGCTCGAAGGCCGTGGTGTCGGAGCCGGCCGCGACGATCCGGTGCGAGGCGAGCCACTCGGCGGCGTCCGGGGTCACGCCCGGCACACCGCTGGCCGTGCCGAGGTAGGTGTCCGGAGCCGACCACCACGTGCTCCACCCGGTGTTGACCAGGCACACCCCACCCTCGGACGGCGCCACTCCGGCGCGCTTCGCGGCGGCGGCGAGGTCGTCGGCGGTGATGCCGTGATGGGCGGGCAGGCAATCCACGCCGTGCAGGGCGGCGACGTCCAGCAGCACCCCGGGCACGATCATCGGCGTGATCGTGTCCACGCCGTGCACGGAGAACCTGCCGCCGGTCAGGGCGTCCGCGCAGTCGACGCCGCCGTGCAGCTTCCCGTCCTGGGAGACGTGGGCCAGCGCGTCGACATGGGTGCCGACGTGGCCGCCGGTGACGATGAGCTCGTTGGCGGCGGACCCGCCGTCGGGGCGGACCATGTCGCCGTGCCGGCGGGCCAGCGACATCCGGAAGCCGGGATGGTTGGGCGAGCAGGGGATCCCGTTCGCCAGCGGCTGGGCCAGGTCGTAGATCCGCAGTCCCGTTCGGACAGCGGTGAGCAGAGCATCGGTCATGACGCCTCCGTCATCAGGTTGAGTGCGTCGGCCAGGGACAGCGTCTGCTTGGCGTTGGCGATGATCGGGGGAGCGACCAGCCTGCCCTGGGGAGTGAGCACGACCGATGCGTTGTTCGCGAGGGCGAGGTCGGCCGCTTCGCAGATCTCCTGGGCGTCCTTGATCTCGCCGGTGGTGGGCGTGTAGACGTCGTGGATGATCGGCAGTTGGTCGGGGTGGATCGCCATCCGGCCGATGAAGCCGAGGTTCTTGCCGTGCACGCTGGAGCGCAGCAGCCCTTCGAGGTCGCGGGGCTCCGGCCACACGCTCTGGCACGGGCTGGGCAGGCCGGCCGCCCTGGACGCGATGATCACCCGGGCCCTGCCGGCGTCCATCGTCGGGCCCTCCAGCCCGGTGCGCAGGTCCGCACGGAGGTCGGACTCGCCGAGACCGAGCATGGTCACCGCCTTCGACGCGGTGGCCAGCCCGTAGACGTTCTCCAGCGCGTGCGCGGACTCGATCAGCAGATGGATGGTCGCCGAGCTGCCCAACTGCTCCAGCACCGACGCCACTTGGCGGACATCGTCGGGGTGGCGCGTCTTCGCCATCCGGACGCCTGCGAGTCCGGCGCCGACGACGGCGGCCACGTCGTCGAGACAGCGGCCGGTGCTGATCCCGTTGACCCGCACATAGGTCGGTTTGACGGTCGGCTGAGCCGTGCGGCACGCGACGATCTCCCGCGCGCGGTCCTTCTCCCACGCCGGCACGGCGTCCTCCAGGTCCAGGATCACCGCATCGGCCTGCGAGGCGTAGGCCCGCTCGATCCGGTCGGGCTGGTGCCCGGGTACGTACAGGCAGCTCCGGAACACCGGACGGCTGCGCGGGTCAGGTTCCACTGGTCGTGCCCTGTTCTGCCGACAGACGCGCGAGCAACTCGTCGGTGTGCGCCCCCAACGGGGGGCCGGCCCACCGGACACGACCGGGCGTCTCCGACAGCCGGAACGGCACGTTCTGCATCAGTACCGTGCCCAGTTCCCCGTCAGGGACGCGGACCGCGACCTCCCGGGCCCGGAAGTGCGGATCGTCCAGCACGTCGTCGACCTCGTAGACCGGGGCGACGGCCGCCTCGGCACGGTCGAACGCCGCGACGACCTCGTCCCGGTCACGGTCGGCGATCCAGCCGCCGACGAGTTCGTCGATCAGCGTCCGGTGCCGGACACGGCCGGTGCCGGTGGCGAACCACGGTTCGTCGACCAGGTCAGGCCGGCCGACAAGAGTGATCACCCGTTCCGCGACGGACTGCGCGGGCGCCGACACCGCCACCCAGGTGCCGTCGGCGCAGCGGTAGACGTTGCGTGGAGCGTTGTTGGTGGAGCCGTTGCCGACCCTGGCCGGCTTGGCCTTCGCCTTGTCGTAGCCGGTGATCTGGGCACCGAGCGCGCCGATCACGGCCTCGGTGATCGCCACATCGGCGATCTGGCCACGGCCGGTCCTCCCCCGCGCGTGCAGGGCGATCAGGCAGGCCAGCGCCGCATGCAGCCCGGCGAGGGCGTCACCGAGGGGGAACGGTGGCAGCAGCGGAGCGCCGTCGGGCTCACCGGACATCGACGCGAGCCCGCTCATCGCCTCCGCGATCGTGCCGAACCCCGGCCGGCCGGCGTACGGACCGTCCTGACCGAACGCCGTCACCCGGGTGACCACCAGCGCGGGATTGGCCTCCCGCAGCACATCGGGGCCGAGGCCCCAGCGTTCCAGTGTGCCGGGGCGGAAGTTCTCGATCAGGATGTCGGCGTCGCGAACCACGGCGAGGAACCGGTCCTTGTCCTCGGCCCGCTTCAGGTCGAGCGTCACGCACTTCTTGTTGCGGTTGAGCACCTTCCACAGCAGGGGGACGCCGTCGTGGGACTGGCCGAAGCGGCGCAGGGGGTCACCCGAGGGGTGCTCGACCTTGATCACCTCGGCACCGAAGTCGGCGAGCAGCTGCGCCGCGTACGGACCGGCGAACAGCGTGGAGACGTCCACCACCGTGATGCCGGAGAGCGGCATCCGGGCGCAGACCGAGTCGTCCTGTTGCCCGCCCAATGGGATCACCGTGCTTTCCGTCGACGCGACGCAACGCCGGAGCACGGCCGCGAATGAATTGCTCCCTGTTCACGGCTCTCTGTTTCACGCGGAGCGTGTAATTTCACGCGGAGCGTGTAACCGGGGAAAGCCGTTCGCGGATCTTTCCTGTCTCGAAAATTCCTGTGCGCGACACTTGTCGGTGGAATCTTCAGAACCACTGTCGGCGGTCCAGTGGATTCGGTCAAGCTCATAATTTCGATGTACTCGATCGCATGGTGCGATCCAATGCCCAGTCCGCCTGGAACCAATCCTTCTGGGGCGTTCCTGGGGTGGGCCGCGCGCTGCCGGGTGTATTTCGCGTATCCGGCTCATGGATCGCATCATGCGATCCGGTGAATCGGAATAATCAGCTTGACCGTATCGGTGCGACCCTCGACAGTGGTCCTGGTGATTATGTCGAACGGTAATTTACGTTCGAGCGCGAAGATATTGGAAATCCGTTGAATGGGGCGTCGTCAGCGAAATGATGTGACCCATCGGTCTGGAGCTGCCCCACATGACGGACGCCCACCTCACCTCCCGTACGGAAGTCCGCGACTTCCCGGTCACCAGGCCGGATTCCTGTTCCTTCGACCCCGACGAGACCTACACCCGGCTGCGCGCCGGGGAGCCCGTGTCGCTGGTCCGCTGCCCGGCCGGGATGACCGCCTGGCTGGTCAGTCGGTACAAGGACGTGCAGGACGTACTCGCGGATCCGCGGCTGAGCTCACGCGGCGCGGGTTCGAATCACATGCTGCCGTCGTTCGACGGAGGAGACCCGGTCCCGGGCTTCATGATCCAGCTGGACGGCGCGGAGCACGCGCGGTTGCGGCGGCTGCTGATGGGCGAGTTCACCATGCGGCGGGCGGAGGCGCTCCGGCCGTACATCCAGAAGATCACCGATGAGCACATCGATGCGATGCTCGCCGGGGCGACCCCGGACCTGGTGCGGGACTTCGCCCTGCCGATCCCGTTGCTGGTGATCTGCAAGATGCTCGGCGTGCCCTACGACCACCACGAGGCGTTCCGGCGCGACAGCCAGGTACTGATGGACTTCGATTCCGACGAGGCGACCCGCGACGCGGCCGACCAGCGGCTGGACGGCTACCTCGGCGAGGTGATCGGGCAGCGGCTCACCGAGCCGCAGGACGACCTGCTCAGCCGGCTGATCGACCGGGGCAACGAGACCGACCGGCCGCTGACCACGCAGGAGTTGGTCACGCTCGCCAAGCTGCTGCTGGTCGCCGGACACGAGACGACCGCCAGCATGGTCGCACTGAGCACGTTGGTGCTGCTGGAGAACTCCGGCCGGATGGCTGCGCTGCGTGCCGCGCCGGACACCGTCGGCGCCGCCGTGGAGGAGCTGCTGCGCTATCTCTCGGTGATCCAGTTCGGGCTGCTCCGGTACGCCACCGAGGACCTCTCCGTCGGCGGCACCGCGGTGAAGGCGGGAGAGTGGCTGGTCGCCGCGGTCCCGTCGGGCAACCGGGACGAGAGTGTCTTCCCGGCCCCCGACACCGTCGATCTCGGCCGGCAGGCCCGCACCCACCTGGCGTTCGGGTTCGGCGCGCACCAGTGCATCGGCCACCAGCTGGCCCGGATCGAGCTCCGGATCGCGCTCGTCACGCTGCTGCGCCGGGTGCCGGGGCTGCGGTTGGCGAGGCCGTTGACGCGGTCCGACTTCAGGCTCAACGACATCGTCTACGGCCTGCGGAGCATGCCGGTCGTCTGCTGACGACCGGGCCGGGCCCCGCCGCGCGAGGGCGCTGGACACGAAGGAGCCGGGACCGCGTCAGGGGCCCGCTCTCTCAACACTCGATGATGTTCACCGCGAGCCCGCCGCGCGCGGTCTCCTTGTACTTGACCGACATGTCCGCGCCGGTCTCCTTCATCGTCTTGATGACCTTGTCCAGGGAGACCTTGTGGCTGCCGTCCCCGCGCATGGCCATCTTCGCCGCGGTGACGGCCTTGACCGCCGCCATCCCGTTGCGCTCGATGCACGGGATCTGCACCAGACCGCCGACCGGGTCGCAGGTCAGGCCCAGGTTGTGCTCCATGCCGATCTCGGCCGCGTTCTCCACCTGCTCGGGGGAGCCGCCGAGCACCTCGGCCAGCGCGCCCGCCGCCATCGAGCAGGCGGAGCCGACCTCGCCCTGGCAGCCGACCTCGGCGCCGGAGATGGAGGCGTTCTCCTTGAAGAGCATGCCGATGGCGCCCGCGGAGAGCATGAAGCGGACGATGCCCTCTTCGTCGGCGCCGGGGATGAAGTTGGTGTAGTAGTGCAGAACGGCCGGGATGATGCCCGCCGCGCCGTTCGTCGGGGCGGTGACGACCCGGCCGCCCGCCGCGTTCTCCTCGTTCACGGCCATCGCGTAGAGGGTGATCCACTCCATCGCGCGGGCCAGCGGATCGCCCTCGGCGCGCAGCTGGCGGGCCGAATTGGCCGCGCGGCGGCGGACCTTGAGGCCGCCGGGGAGGATGCCCTCGCGGGACATGCCGCGTGCGACACAGGCCTGCATGACGTGCCAGATGTCGAGGAGCCCGGAGCGGATCTCCGCCTCGGTGCGCCAGGCCTTCTCGTTCTCCAGCATCAGCGCGGAGATGGACAGACCCGTCTCGCGGGTGAGCCGCAGCAGCTCGTCGCCGGTGCGGAAGGGGTACTTCAGCACGGTGTCGTCGAGGACGATGCGGTCCTCGCCGACGGCGTCCTCGTCCACCACGAAGCCGCCGCCCACCGAGTAGTACGTCTTCTCCAGGAGCGTGGCGCCTTCGCTGTCGTACGCGAGGACCGTCATGCCGTTGGCGTGGTACGGAAGTGCCTTGCGCCGGTGCAGGACCAGGTCCGCGTCGAAGTCGAAGGCGATCTCGTGCGCGCCGAGGATGTTGATGCGGCCGGTGCCGCGGATCTGGTCGATGCGCTCGTCGGCGTGCTCGACGTCGACCGTACGGGGGGACTCACCCTCCAGGCCGAGGAGCACCGCCTTCGGGGTGCCGTGTCCGTGGCCGGTCGCGCCCAGTGAGCCGTACAGCTCGGCGCGCACGGTGGCCGTGTGCGCCAGCAGACCCTCGTTCTTGAGGCGGGCCGCGAACATCCGGGCGGCCCGCATGGGGCCGACCGTGTGGGAGCTGGACGGGCCGATGCCGATCGAGAACAGGTCGAAGACCGATATGGCCACGGGGACTCCTAGATCTTGGTAGACGCCTTTGTCTGCCGGGGTGGTGCAGAGAAGGGGTACACGGTGCGGGGCACCGCGCTCACTGTTCAGTGTGCGGGTGCCCCGTGGTTCGTACAAAAACGTACGGTTTACAGCGTACGGATAGTGAACGTACCGATGTGGTGCGTTTACTTCAGGCCGGGGTACAGCGGGAGCTTCTCGGCCAGCGCGGTGACCCGGGCGGCCAGCGCCTCCCGGTCGTATGCGGGCTTCAGCGCAGCCGCGATGATGTCCGCGACCTCGGTGAAGTCCTCGGCCTGGAAGCCGCGGGTGGCCAGCGCGGGCGTACCGATCCGCAGACCCGAGGTGACCATCGGGGGGCGCGGGTCGTTCGGGACCGCGTTGCGGTTGACCGTGATGCCGACCTCGTGGAGACGGTCCTCGGCCTGCTGGCCGTCCAGCTCGGAGTCGCGCAGGTCGACGAGGACCAGGTGCACGTCCGTGCCGCCGGAGAGGACCGAGACGCCGTGCTCGGTGACATCGGGCTGCACCAGGCGCTCGGCCAGGATGCGGGCGCCGTCCAGGGTGCGCTGCTGGCGCTCCTTGAACTCCTCCGTCGCCGCGACCTTGAACGAGACGGCCTTGGCCGCGATCACGTGCTCCAGCGGGCCACCCTGCTGACCGGGGAAGACCGCGGAGTTGATCTTCTTGGCCAGCTCGGCGGTCGAGAGGATCACGCCACCGCGCGGGCCGCCCAGCGTCTTGTGGGTGGTCGTCGTCACGACGTGCGCGTGCGGGACGGGCGACGGGTGCAGACCCGCGGCGACCAGGCCCGCGAAGTGCGCCATGTCGACCATCAGGTACGCGCCGACCTCGTCCGCGATCTTGCGGAAGGCGGCGAAGTCCAGCTGGCGCGGGTACGCGGACCAGCCGGCCACGATCAGCTTCGGCCGGGACTCCCTGGCGAGGCGCGCGACCTCGGCCATGTCGACCTCGCCGGTCTTCTCGTCGACGTGGTACGCGACCACGTTGTAGAGCTTGCCGGAGAAGTTGATCTTCATGCCGTGGGTCAGGTGCCCGCCGTGCGCGAGGTTCAGACCCATGATCGTGTCACCGGGCTTGATCAGCGCGAACATCGCGGCGGCGTTCGCCTGGGCACCCGAGTGGGGCTGTACGTTCGCGTGCTCGGCGCCGAAGAGCGCCTTGATCCGGTCGATCGCGATCTGCTCGATGACGTCGACGTGCTCGCAGCCACCGTAGTAACGGCGGCCCGGGTAGCCCTCGGCGTACTTGTTGGTGAGAACCGAGCCCTGGGCCTCCATGACCGCGACCGGGGCGAAGTTCTCCGAGGCGATCATTTCGAGGGTGGACTGCTGGCGTACCAGCTCGGCGTCGACAGCGGCGGCGACGTCCGGGTCGAGCTCGTGGAGGGAGGAATCAAGAAGCGACATGAAGGAGTCCCTAGTTGCCGGCGGAGAAAGCGTCGTACTCGTCGGCGGAGAGCAGATCGTCCGGCTCACCGGTGACGCGCACCTTGAACAGCCAACCGCCCTCGTACGGGGCGGTGTTCACCAGCGACGGGTCGTCGATGACGTCCTGGTTGACCGCGGTGATCTCACCGGTGACCGGGGCGTACAGATCGCTGACCGACTTGGTCGACTCCAGCTCGCCGCAGGTCTCGCCCGCGGTCACCGTGGAGCCGGCCTCAGGGAGCTGGGCGTAGACGACGTCACCGAGCGCGTTGGCCGCGAACTCCGTGATGCCGACCGTCGAGACGCCTTCCTCGGCGACCGACAGCCACTCGTGCTCCTTGCTGTAACGCAGCTGCTGGGGGTTGCTCATGACCTGATTCTCCTGGATGCGGGGGAGTGCTGATGAACGGTGGTCTTACGGGCTGAGATGGTGTGGGTCACTTCTGGCGCTTGTAGAAGGGGAGCGCCACGACCTCGTACGGCTCATGCGTACCGCGGATGTCCACGGCCACACCGGACGTACCGGGCTCGGCGTGCGCCGCGTCGACGTACGCGATGGCGATCGGCTTGCCCAGGGTGGGCGACGGTGCGCCGGAGGTGACCTCGCCGACGACCTGGCCGTCGGCGACGACCGGATAGCCCGCACGGGGGACCCGGCGGCCCGAGGCGATCAGCCCGACCAGCTTGCGCGGCGGCGCGGCGGCGGCACGCTCGGCGGCGGCTTCGAGGGACGTACGCCCGACGAAGTCCCCCTCCTTCTCGAACTTGACGACCCGGCCGAGACCGGCGTCGAACGGGGTCAGCGCGGTGGTCAGCTCGTGGCCGTACAGCGGCATGCCCGCCTCCAGCCGCAGCGTGTCGCGGCAGGAGAGCCCGCACGGCACCAGGCCCACGGCCGCGCCGGCCTCGGTCAGCGCCTGCCAGAGCTTCTCGGCGTCGGACGGGTCCACGAACAGCTCGAAGCCGTCCTCGCCCGTGTAACCGGTACGGGCGATGAGCGCCGGGACACCCGCGACGGTGCCGGGCAGGCCCGCGTAGTACTTCAGCCCGTCCAGATCGGCGTCGGTCAGCGACTTCAGGATGCCGGGGGACTCCGGGCCCTGCACGGCGAGCAGCGCGTACGCGTCCCGGTCGTCCCGCACCTCGGCGTCGAAGCCCTCGGCGCGGGCGGTGAGCGCGTCCAGCACGGTCTGGGCGTTACCGGCGTTGGCGACGACCATGTACTCCTGGTCGGCCAGCCGGTACACGATCAGGTCGTCCAGGATCCCGCCGTCCTCCTGGCAGATCATGGTGTAGCGGGCGCGGCCGGCGCCCACGGTGCCGATGTTGCCGACCAGCGCGTAGTTCAGCAGGTCCACGGCCTGCGGGCCGGTGACGGTGATCTCGCCCATGTGGGAGAGGTCGAAGAGCCCGGCACGGGTCCGTACGGCGTTGTGCTCGTCGCGCTCACTGGCGTAGCGCAGCGGCATGTCCCAGCCCGCGAAGTCGGTCATGGTCGCGCCCAGCGAACGGTGCAGGGCGTCGAGTGAGGTGAGACGGGGGGTGCTGCTCATATGCGGTGCTCCCGGGGCATGACAGGTGAGGACGATTCCTCCCCATCTGTCATCGGAACCTGAGAGGTTCGCCGGCGCCTGTCGAGAGGGCGCGGCTTGCACCTTGGGTGGGACCGCACCAGGGCGGCCCGCTTTTCAGATCTGCCTCGTCCGCGCGGTACGGGGCCTGAGAGATTACAAGGGAGGGACTTGCTCCTTCGGCGCCCCGACCAGTGGTCGGGGACTCTCCCGCGCGGATTCGAACGGCCTGTATGGAGTTGGCGCGCACATCATCGCATGCCCGGACCGGCGGCGGACCGCCCGTATCGCATTACTCTTTCTTTACCCTTCGTGGGCAGGTAGCCGGGGGGCCCGACAGGGGGAGTGCTCATGAACGGGCAAGGCCAGGGGCAGCACGTCCACAGCGCGACCGGCGGACCGCGGCCGGTGCCCGTGCGCCCCGGACCCCGCCCGCGTCCGGCCGGGGGCGACCGTCCGGTGTCCACGGTCCGTGATCTGCGCGAGCGGGCCGGCCGCAGTCCGTACGGCCTGGTCTTCGCCGCCGGGGACGTGGTGGTCGTGTCGGGGCTCCCGGGCAGCGGCAAGTCCACCCTGTTACGGCGGGCCGTAGCCCACCGGATCGACTCGCAGGACGCGCGGGAGCGCTGGGAGCGCCGGATGCCCCGGTCCCTGCCGTACTGGACCTACCGGCCGCTGGTGCGGACCGCGCACTACCTCGGGCTGTGGCGGGCCCTGCGCTCGGGTGACAGCGTTGTCGTGCACGACTGCGGTACGCAGTCCTGGGTGCGCGGACTGCTGGCCCGCGCGGCCCGACGGCGCGGGCGCGCCCTGCACCTGCTGCTGCTCGACGTGGCGCCGGAGGTGGCACGGGCGGGACAGGCCGAGCGGGGCCGCGGCGTCTCGGCGTACGCCTTCGCCAGGCACCGCAGAGCGGTGGCCGCGCTGGTCCGGGACGCGGAGCGTGAACTGCTGCCCGCCGGGTGCGGATCCGCGGTGCTGCTCGACCGGGACGCGGCAGCGGTGCTGCGCCGCATCGGGTTCGCGGACGGCCGGAACGACGGCCGGAGTGACGACCTCGCGCACCGGGTCGTTAGGGTCGTCCGGCAGACGACCGGTGAGAAGGGGATACCTCGGTGGACATGGCATGGCCGGGCAATGAGCTCGAAGAGGTACTGGCCGCTTCGATCGGCAACCCCGAAGCGGGTGGCCGGCTGATCGAGGTGCTGGGGCGCAGCAGCGTCTGGGTCCCGCTGCCCAACGGCGGTGGGAACGACAGCAGTTCGCTCGATCTGCCCATGCTCGACATCGAGGGCGCGGCGTACGTCCCGGTCTTCAGCTCCGAGGCGCAGTTCGTCCGGTGCATGGGCTCGCACTTCTCCTTCACGGTGGCTCCGGCGGTCGAGTTCGCCCGCGGACTGCCGCCGCAGGCGGGCATCGCGGTGAACCCGGGCGGCGCCGTCGGCATGCCGCTGCCGCCGCCCGCCGTGGCCGAGCTGTGCCGGGCGGGACACACCTCGCTGGACGGCCCGGCGACCGGCGGCCGGGTGCGGCTCTTCGAACCGGACTGGCAGGAGGAGCCCGTCGACTTCCTCTCCGCGGCGGCGGGCGAGTTCGAGGAGACGGGCGTGGTGCGCTCGGCCCGCCGGGCGCTCGCCTCCATCGAGGGCGGCGACCCGGTCCTCTTCGTCGGCGTCGAGTTCGCGACCTGGGACGGTGCGGGCCAGAACGCCCCGATGGACGCGCTCGGCCGGGCACTCGGCCGGGTCGCGGTCCCCTGGCCGGTCAACCTCGTCCTGCTGGACGTGGCACAGGACCCGGTCGCCGACTGGATGCTGGAGAAGATCAGGCCCTTCTATGTCAGGTCCGCGTCGTAGGGGGTGACCGGGCACGGACCGGCCTAAGCTGGTTGGATGCGTGGAATGACCGGTGGGCGGGCGGCCGGTGGGGTTGCCTCCCGGCGGTAGCCGGGGGAAGGCGGATCGAAGAGGGGCGGAACCCAGAGTGAGTGCGTCGGGCACGGCGGCGGCCGGGCAGGTCGAGCACATGCTGCGCCAGGTGACCCCCGGGCGGTACGACGCCTACGAGGCACTGCTGCACGCACTCGCCGACAGCCAGGTCTGGATGCTGCTCTGGCACGGCCAGGCAGGAGCACCCGACGCCCAGTACGGGAACATGGAGATCGAAGGCCTCGGCTACGCCCCCTGCGTGACCTCCGCCCAGGAACTCGCGGTCTCCGGCTGGAACCGTTCGCACGAAGTGGTCACCGGGCGCGACCTCGCCCGGTCCCTCTACCCGGACCGCTGGGGCATCTGGCTCAACCCGCACGCCCCCGGCGGCGGTGTCGGCATCCCGTGGACCGATCTGCGCCGGATCGCCACCGGCCTCGACCGGATGCCCGCCGGGCCGCTCCGGCTGTCCGAACCGGCCATCGACATCCCGCAGTTCTACGCGCTGCTCACCCAGAGCGCCCACCACACGCCCGCGGTCCGCTCCCTGCGCCGCGTCTGGGTGCAGCCCGCGCTCGGCACGCCCTATCTGGCCATCGGTCTCGATCTGTACGACACGAGCCAGCAGTCCATCGACTCCGTGCGGGCGATGATGCAGCAGTCGATCGCCGCCGTGCCCGATGGGCTGCCCGTCTCGACCGTGGCGATGTCCGACGAGTACGACCCGGTCGGGATGTGGCTGCGCGCCAACTCCCGTCCGTTCTACGACCGCGAGGCCCAGGTGGCGCCCGCACCGGCGGCCGGGTACGGGTACCCGCCGGTAGGCTGACCGTCCCAATTAAAGCGCCGATAGCGCCTGTTGGGCGCCATGTCCGATCTGCGGGATTCGTACGCAGGTTTACCGCTCAGCCGCCTCCGACGTCCGGATAACGGAAGCTCATTGAGCGCATCACGTTTGCGCAAACATTCCCCGTCAGGTCTGGCGGGTGATCGCAACCGCCATGAAGACTCCCCGCTAACGCGCATCGTCGTGTCCGTGTGCGACATGCCGCTGAGGACCCGTCCGGTGCTTCAGCACAGCGGCATCAACTCAGCTCAGTGACACCACCAGTGGCATCACCCGATGCGCTTCACGCACAGCAGCCGCCACCGCGGCAGGTACGGGCCGGCCACCACCGGCCGGGAGGGGTCTAAGGCACTGTGACCGCACCGATCGAGACCACCGGAGCGACTGCCGAAGCGCAGCCGGAGGCAGTACTCACGGGGGCCACGCAGAGCCAGATCGAGGGCCGGTCGCTCGGCCGGATCGCCTGGACGCGCTTCAAGCGGGACAAGGTCGCCATGGCGGGCGGCATCGTCGTGCTCCTGCTGGTCCTGGTCGCCATCCTGTCCAAGCCGATCCAGGCGATGTTCGGACTCGACCCCAACAGCTTCCACCAGAGCCTGGTCGACCCGACCCTGCTGGCGCCCAAGGGCAGCTTCGGCGGCATCAGTTGGAGCCATCCGCTCGGCGTCGAACCGCAGACCGGCCGGGACATCCTCGCGCGCATCATCGAGGGTTCCTGGGTCTCGCTGGTCGTCGCCGCAGGGTCCACGCTGCTCTCCGTCGTCATCGGCGTCGTGATGGGCGTGGTGGCGGGCTTCTACGGCGGCTGGGTGGACAGCGGCATCAGCCGGCTGATGGACACGTTCCTGGCCTTCCCGCTGCTGCTCTTCGCGATCTCCATCTCGGCCTCGCTCCAGGGCCACGCGTTCGGCCTGGACGGTCTGACGCTCCGTATCGTCGTACTGATCTTCGTGATCGGCTTCTTCAACTGGCCCTACATGGGCCGGATCGTCCGCGCGCAGACGCTGAGCCTGCGGGAGCGGGAGTTCGTCGAGGCGGCCCGTTCGCTGGGCGCGCGCGGCCCGTTCATCCTCTTCCGCGAGCTGCTGCCGAACCTGATCGCGCCGATCCTCGTCTACTCGACGCTGCTGATTCCCACCAACATCCTCTTCGAGGCGTCCCTGAGCTTCCTCGGTGTCGGTATCGCACCGCCGCAGGCCTCCTGGGGCGGCATGTTGTCCACCGCGGTCGACCTCTACCAGGTGGACCCGATGTTCATGGTCATTCCCGGCATGGCGATCTTCATCACCGTGCTGGCCTTCAATCTGCTGGGGGACGGGCTGCGTGACGCACTCGACCCCCGTGGCAAGTAATCGCGGCCGTGCCGCACCGGACAACCGAGGGGGCTTTCCTCACGATGAACAGCAGGAAGACGGCAGCGGCGATAGCCGTGACGGTGGCGCTGGGACTGGCCGCGACCGCCTGTGGCAGCAGCGACAGCGGCAGCGGAGGCAGCGGCGGTAACGCCAAGGCCGACGCCGGTCTGACGAGCATCGTCAACAAGACCGACAAGAAGGGGGGGACGGTCACCTACGAGCACTCCAGCGGTCCCGACTCCCTCGACCCGGGCAACACGTACTACGGCTGGGTGCAGAACTTCTCCCGCCTCTACGCGCGTGCCCTGGTGACCTTCAAGCCCGCCGCGGGCAAGGACAGCCTCCAGCTCGTGCCCGACCTGGCCACGGGGCTCGGCAAGGCCAGCCCGGACGCCAAGACCTGGACGTACACGCTCCGCAAGGGCGTGAAGTTCGACGACGGCACCGTGATCACGTCGAAGGACGTCAAGTGGGCCATCGAGCGCAGCAACTTCGCGCCCGAGGCGCTGTCCAACGGCCCGACGTACTTCAAGGCGTACCTGGCGGGCGGTGACAAGTACAAGGGTCCCTACAAGGACAAGTCGGCGGACGGTCTGAAGTCCATCGAGACGCCGGACGACTCGACGATCGTCTTCCACCTGAACAAACCGTTCGCGGACATGGACTACCTCGCGGCCTTCTCGCAGACGGCCCCCGTGCCGGCGAAGGCCGACAAGGGCGCCGCCTATGTCCAGCACATGGTCTCCTCGGGCCCGTACAAGTTCGCTTCGTACAGCGAGAGCCGTGGCGCGACGCTGGTCCGCAACCCGCAGTGGGACCCGAAGACCGACCCGGTCCGCAAGGCGCTGCCGGACAAGATCGTCCTGAACCTGAACGTCAACCCCACCACGGTCGACGAGCACCTGCTGAACGACACGTCCACCGCCGACATCAACGGCACCGGACTGCAGTCGAAGACGCAGCCGAAGGTCCTGGTCAAGCCCGCCGAGAAGGCGAAGACGGACAACCCGTACGCCGGCGCCCTGCAGTACCTGGCGCTGAACGTCAACGTGAAGCCGTTCGACAACGTCGACTGCCGCAAGGCCGTCCAGTACGTCACCGACAAGGCCGGCATGGTCGACTCCATCGGTGGCAGCGTCAAGGGCGACCCGGCGACGACGGTCATCCCGCCGACCGTGGCCGGTTACAAGAAGTTCGACCTGTACCCGACGCCGGGCAACAAGGGTGACGTCGCCAAGGCCAAGGAGTACCTGGCCAAGTGCGGTAAGCCCAAGGGCTTCCACACCACGCTGACCGCGCGTTCCGACCGTCCCGACGAGGTCACCAACGCCACGCAGCTCCAGCAGAGCCTCAAGAAGATCAACATCACCGCCGACATCAAGACGTTCCCGGCGGACAAGTACTTCACCGACTTCGCGGGCGTCCCGGCCTGGGTCCACAAGAACAACGCCGGAATGATGATGATGGCGTGGGGCGCCGACTGGCCGACCGGCTACGGCTTCCTCGACCAGATCGTCGACGGCACGGCGATCAAGGCCTCCGGTGGCACCAACCTGATGGAGCTCAACGACAAGGCGATCAACGCCGAACTCGTCAAGGGCATCGGCACTGTCGACACCACCGCGCGCAACGCGATCTGGGGCGACGTCGACCAGAAGGTCATGGAGAACGCGTCCGTCGTGCCGCTCTTCTACCGCAAGAACCTGCTGTACCGCCCGACTTCGGCGGCGAACGTCACGGTCACCGACGCGTACCTCGGTATGTACGACTACGTGCTGATGACCTCGACCAAGAAGTAACACCTGTTCATCGACAGCACCCCCTGAAAGGCAGGTGAAGGTGCCGGGTCGGCCGGGCGTATCCCGTCCGGCCGACCCGGCGCCGCACGGCTGTGGCTGCGTACATCATCCGACGCGTCTTCGCCGCGGTGTTGCTGCTGCTGGTGGTCAGCGCAGTCACGTTCGCGATCTTCTTCCTTGTCCCCCGTCTCGGCGGGCAGACGACCGACTCCATGGCCGCCCAGTACGTCGGCAAGAGCCCGGACCCGGACGTCATCGCCGCCGTCAAGAAGAACCTGGGGCTCGACCAGCCCCTGTATCTCCAGTACTGGCACTTCATCAAGGGCATCGTCGCCGGTGCGCACTACAACTTCGGGCCCGACCCGGCTGTCTGCCACGCGCCCTGCTTCGGTTACTCCTTCAAGACCCACTCGGCGATCTGGCCCGAGATCAAGCAGCGCATCCCGGTGACGCTGTCGCTGGCCGTCGGTGCTGCGGTCATCTGGGTCGTCTCGGGTGTGGCCACCGGTGTGGTCTCGGCGCTCAAGCGCGGCACGATCATCGACCGGCTGGCCATGGGTGTCGCCCTGGCCGGTGTCTCCCTGCCGATGTTCTTCACCGGCATGGTCTCGCTCGCCCTGTTCAGCTTCCACTGGACGCTCTGGGACAACGTGCACTTCGTGCCCTTCACGACCAACCCGGCGGACTGGGCCTGGAATCTGGTCCTGCCCTGGTGCACGCTCGCGTTCCTGTACTCGGCGCTCTACGCCCGGCTCACCCGCGCGGGAATGCTGGAGACCATGGGCGAGGACTACATCAGAACGGCGCGGGCCAAGGGCCTGCGGGAGCGCAACGTCGTCGTCAAGCACGGTCTGCGCGCCGCGCTGACCCCGCTGGTGACCATCTTCGGCATGGACTTCGCGCTGCTGCTCGGTGGCGCCGTCATCACCGAGACGGTCTTCTCCTTCCAGGGGATGGGCGCCTACGCCATCGAGGGCGTCACCAAGAGCGACCTGCCCGTCGTCATGGGTGTGACGCTCGTCGCCGCCTTCTTCATCGTTGTCTGCAATCTGCTGGTGGACCTCGTGTACGCCGCGATCGACCCCCGGGTGAGGCTCTCATGAGCGACGTGCGCAAGACGGACCCGGGCGAGCCCGCGAACAGCGGCGGCACGACCGGCACGGCCACCGACGCCAAGGGCTTCCTCTCGGTACGGGACCTGCGGATCCACTTCGACACCGACGACGGTCTGGTCAAGTCCGTGGACGGCGTCAGCTTCGACCTGAAGGCCGGTCAGACCCTCGGTATCGTCGGCGAGTCCGGCTCGGGCAAGTCCGTGACCTCGCTGGGCATCATGGGGCTGCACACCTCGGACCGGGCCCGGATCTCCGGCGAGATCTGGCTCGACGGCGAGGAGCTGATCGGGGCGGGACCCGAGCGGGTACGTGCCCTCCGCGGCCGGAAGATGGCCATGATCTTCCAGGACCCGCTGTCGGCGCTGCACCCGTACTACAGCATCGGCGCGCAGATCGTGGAGGCGTACCGCGTCCACAACAAGGTCGACAAGAAGACCGCCAGGAAGCGCGCCGTCGAGATGCTCGACCGGGTCGGTATCCCCGAGCCCGGCCGGCGCTTCGACGACTACCCGCACCAGTTCTCCGGCGGTATGCGCCAGCGCGCGATGATCGCGATGGCCCTGGTCAACAACCCCGAACTGCTCATCGCGGACGAGCCGACGACCGCCCTGGACGTCACCGTCCAGGCGCAGATCCTCGACCTCATCCGCGACCTCCAGCAGGAGTTCGGCTCGGCGGTCGTCATCATCACCCACGACCTCGGCGTCGTCGCCGAGATCGCGGACGACCTCCTGGTGATGTACGCGGGCCGGTGCATCGAGCGCGGCAGCGCCGAGAAGGTCTTCTACGAGCCCCAGCACCCGTACACCTGGGGCCTGTTGGGCTCGATGCCGCGCATCGACCGCGAGCAGACCGAGCGGCTGGTGCCCGTCAAGGGCTCGCCGCCCAGCCTGATCAACGTCCCGTCCGGCTGCGCCTTCCACCCGCGCTGCCCGTACGCCGATGTGCCCAAGGACGACATCACCCGCACCGAGCGTCCGGAGCTGCGGGAGAGCACCGACGGGCACTTCTCCGCGTGCCACCTGTCGCGGCCCCAGCGGGAAAAGATCTGGACCGAAGAGATTGCGCCGAAGCTGTGACTGATGAGACGAAGAACGCTGCGCAGGTTCCGCAGCAGACGTCGAAGGACTCCGCGGGAGCCGCTGCGGAGCCGCTCCTGAAGGTCACCGACCTGGCCAAGCACTTCCCGATCACCAAGGGTGTGCTCAAGCGCAAGGTGGGGGCGGTCCAGGCGGTCGACGGGCTGTCCTTCGACGTGTACCCGGGGGAGACCTTGGGTGTCGTCGGCGAGTCCGGCTGCGGCAAGTCGACCATGGGCCGGCTGATCACCCGGCTGCTCGAACCGACCGGCGGCAAGGTCGAGTTCGAGGGGCGGGACATCACGCACCTCTCCGCGGGGCAGATGCGGCCGATGCGCCGCGACGTCCAGATGATCTTCCAGGACCCCTACGGTTCGCTCAACCCGCGCCACACCATCGGCGGGATCGTGGGCACCCCCTTCCGGCTCCAGGGCGTCGAGCCCGAGGGCGGCGTGAAGAAGGAGGTCCAGGGTCTGCTGGAGCTGGTGGGCCTCAGCCCCGAGCACTACAACCGCTACCCGCACGAGTTCTCCGGCGGCCAGCGCCAGCGCATCGGGATCGCCCGCGCACTCGCCCTGCGGCCCAAGCTCGTCGTCGCCGACGAGCCGGTCTCGGCCCTCGACGTGTCGATCCAGGCGCAGGTGGTCAACCTGCTGGACGACCTGCAGAGCGAACTCGGCCTGACGTACGTGATCATCGCGCACGACCTCTCGGTCATCCGCCACGTCTCGGACCGCATCGCGGTGATGTACCTCGGCAAGATCGTCGAGCTGGCGGACCGCAGGTCGCTGTACGAGTCGCCGATGCATCCGTACACCAAGGCGCTGCTCTCGGCGGTTCCGGTGCCCGACCCCCGGCGCAAGGGGGCCAAGAGCGACCGGATCCGGCTGGAGGGGGACGTGCCTTCGCCCATCTCGCCGCCGAGCGGTTGCCGCTTCCACACCAGGTGCTGGAAGGCGACGGACGTCTGCAAGACGCAGGAGCCGCCGCTGGTGGCGCTGAAGACCGGGCACCAGGTGGCCTGTCACCACCCGGAGGAAACCCCCGTCGAGGTGCCCGCACCGGCGCCCGCCGCCGAGGAGCCGGACGGCAAGTAGCCGGGGCGCCGCCCATGCCGGCGTGGCAGCCACGGCGTGACGTGGCAACGGCGGCGTGACGTGGCAACGGCCGTGTGACGTGGCAACGACGGTGCGGCAATGACGACTTGGCAAAGTCATGAACATGCCGAAACGGGGGAGTGCAGAGTCTGTGTGTCCGTACCAACGGCGCACGCACGAAGGGCAGACTCTTGGCACTCTCCCGTTCGGCACGTCTGGCGGCCCTCGCGACAGCGACGGCGTCCCTCTGTCTGATCGCGGCATCCCCCGCACCCTCACCCGGGTCCGCCGGGATCGGAGACCCGTACTTCCCGCAGCTGGGCAACGGCGGCTTCGACGCCCTGCACTACGGGCTGGACATCGCGTACGACCCCGGCTCCGGCCGGCTCGACGGCCGTACGACGCTCACGGCCCGCGCCACCCAGAACCTCTCGTCCTTCGACCTCGACCTCCAGAAGCTGGACGTCACCTCGGTCGAGGTGAACGGCAGACGCGCCCGCTTCACGCGCTCCGGCGACGAGATGCGGATCACCCCCGCGGGCGCCCTGCGCAAGGGCCGCACCTTCACCGCCGAGGTCGTCTACGGCGGCGTGCCGCAGGCGCTCAGCGGTCCGATCGTCTTCGGCTCCGACTACGGCTGGATGAAGACCTCGGACGGGGTCTTCGTCGCCTGTGAGCCCAACGCGGCGTCCACCTGGTTCCCTTCGAGCGACCACCCCTCCGACAAGGCCACCTTCGACATCACCCTCAAGGCGCCCGAGGGGCTCACCGGTGTCTCCAACGGGCGGCTGGTCTCCACCCGTACCCAGGGCGCGTCCACCGTCGCGCACTGGCGCGAGTCGAAGCCCATGGCCACCTACCTCGCGACCGCCTCCATCGGGAAGTTCGACGTCAGGACCGGACGGACCCCGGGCGGTACGCCGATCTACGTGGCGATCGACCCGGTGCTCGCCCACAGCAACGCCGTCGACGTGTACGCCGTGACCGCCGAGGCCACCGACTACTGGTCGAAGCTCTTCGGGCCCTATCCCTTCGAGGAGACCGGCGCGGTCGTCGACGACATGCCGCAGGCCGGGTTCTCGCTGGAGACCCAGTCCAAGCCGAGCTACTCGGCCGTACGCGACGAGTCGACGATCGTGCACGAGCTGGCCCACCAGTGGTTCGGCGACTCGGTCTCGGTGAAGCAGTGGAAGGACATCTGGCTCAACGAGGGCTTCGCCACCTACGCCCAGTGGCTGTGGGCCGAGCACCGGGGCACCCGCTCGGCCCACGACGCGTTCCTCGCGGGCTACAACTCGCGCCCCGGCACCTCGTCCTTCTGGCAGACGGAGGTCGCCGACCCGCAGCGTGACACGATGTTCGCCTCCGCCGTCTACCAGCGCGGCGCCATGACCTTGCAGGCGCTGCGTGAGCGGATCGGCGACAAGGCCTTCTTCCGGCTGCTGCCCGCCTGGGCGAAGGCGCACCGCTACGGCAACGCCGATACGGCGCAGTTCACCGCCCTCGCGGAGAAGATCTCCGGGCAGCACCTCGGGGACCTCTTCGACAAGTGGCTGTACACGACCGGCAGGCCGGCGCTGGACCAGTAACAACCGGACCGGCGGCAGTCGGGCCGGTGGCCGCTGGGCCGGTAGCAACCGGACCCGGTCGTAAAAGGTAGAACTGTCGGGTGCTCCATGACCTCTTCAACGCCTCCGTCCAGCATTCGCTCGACCTCGTCGGGATCTTCGTGTTCGCGATCTCCGGCGCGCTGCTCGCCGTCCGGAAGAACTTCGATGTCTTCGGCATCGCGGTGTTCGCCGAGGTCACAGCGCTGGGCGGAGGCCTGTTCCGCGACATCGTGATCGGCGCGATCCCGCCCGCGGCCTTCACCGACCTCGGGTACTTCGTCACGCCGCTGATAGCCGCCGCGCTGGTCTTCTTCCTGCATCCCGAGGTCGAGCGGATCCAGGGCGCGGTGAACGTCTTCGACGCGGCGGGGCTGGGGCTCTTCTGCGTGACGGGCACCACCAAGGCGTACGACTACGGGCTGGGGCTCACCTCGTCCGCCGTACTCGGGCTGGCGACCGCGGTCGGCGGCGGTGTGCTGCGCGACGTGCTCGCCAACGAGACGCCCTCGCTGGTGCGCTGGGACCGTGACCTCTACGCGGTACCGGCGATCGTGGGGGCGACCATGGTGGTGCTCTTCCTCCGGTTCGACGTGCTCACCGCGACCACCGGCACTCTCGCGGCCGTCACCTGCTTCGTACTGCGGCTGCTCGCGCTGCGGTTCCACTGGCGGGCCTCACGGGCCTGGAACCGTCGCTCGTCGGCCGTCTCTACCGACGAGTAACTTTGCGGTGTACGGTGCTGTCCATGGCACAGGCATCCATCGGGGACAGCGAGTTCGACCGCGACACCGCAGTCACCCGTCGTGAAGAAGGCGTCTACGACGCGGAGCTCTCCGCGGGCTGGACCATCATCCAGGCGGTCAACGGCGGCTATCTGCTGGCGGTGATCGCCCGCGCGCTCGGCGACGCCCTGCCGCACTCCGACCCGTTCTCGGTCTCCGCGCACTACGTCACGGCGTCCCGTCCGGGGCCCGCGGTGATCCGCACCCAACTGGTCCGCGGCGGGCGCACCCTCTCCACCGGCCAGGCCTCGCTCTTCCAGTACGCCGAGGACGGCACCGAGGTCGAGCGGATCCGGGTGCTCGCCTCGTACGGAGACCTGGACGCGCTCCCCGACGACGTCCGCACCACGGCGAAGCCGCCGGTCATCCCGCCGATCGAGCACTGCCTCGGCTCCTCCGGCGGGCCCGCGCCCATTCCGGGATCGTCCGCGATCACCGACCGCCTGATGCTCAAGATCGACCCCGCCACCTGTGGCTGGGCAGTCGGCGCACCGTCCGGCAAGGGGGAGATGCGTGCCTGGTTCGGGCTCGCGGACGGCCGCGACGCGGACCCGCTCTCGCTGCTGCTGACGGTGGACGCGCTGCCGCCGACCGCGTTCGAACTCGGCATCAAGGGCTGGGTGCCCACGGTGGAACTCACCACCCATGTCCGCTGCCGCCCGGCGCCCGGTCCGCTCCGGGTGTCCATCGTCACGCGCAACCTCGCGGGCGGATTCCTGGAGGAGGACGCGGAGGTCTGGGACAGCGCGGACCGGCTGGTGGCCCAGTCCCGCCAACTGGCGCTGGCCCCGCGGGGCTGATCGGGGCCGATCGGGGGCCGCCGCCCGTGACGAGCCGGGCGGCGGCTCAGTCGAGCCAGTGCAGGCGGCCGAGGGTGACCAGGCGCATCTGGCGCCGCGCGGTGTCGCGTGCGCGTTCCACCGCCTGCGGGCCGGCCTCCTCGGCCTCCAGCAGGACCGAGGCGGTCATCACCATGTGGTCCACGTAGACACCCGCCAGCATCAGCAGATCGTCCTGGCTCCACCCCTCGGACTGCGGCTCGCCCGCGAACGCCGCGGCCACCTCCTCGGTGAACAGGCGGAGTTGGGTCCCTATGGCCGTGCGCACCGGCTGGACCCCGCCGTGCCGTTCGCGGGCGATGAAGCGGACATGGGCGGGGTGCGTACGGACCAGGGCGGCGATGAGGTCGATGGTGGTGTCGATCCGTACCGCACTGTCGCCGGTCTCCGCGAGCGTGGCGGCGATGAGGCCGTGCAGGGAACCCAGGGTCTCTTCGACGAGAGCGACGCCGAGGTCGGCGGTGTCCCGGAAGTGCCGGTAGAAGGCTGTCGGCGCGACCCCCACGGCGCGCGTCACCTCACGCAGTCCGAGGCTGGAGAGACTCTGTTCCTCCAGCAGCCCGAGGGCCGCGTCCAGGAGGGCCTGGCGGGTCTTCTGCTTCTGGGCCTGGCGGATTCCGGCGGTGTGACTCATGCCATTCAGTAAACAACCGTTCTCCGTCGAAGGGAAGCGTAGACTCACTGGTCAGTGAACAGTCGTACTCACAACTGTTCACCGAATTGATCCGTCCGCTCCCGTGAGTCCGTCTGTTCTTCGGAAGGACAGTGATGATTGCCCTCGTCGCGCTTCTCCTCCTGTTCGGAGTCGTGCTCGGTGCCGTGGCCCACTTCCCGGTCTCCGTGTCCCTGGTCGCCGCGCTCGTCATCGGCGGCTGGCTGGTCGTGTTCGCCGTGCGCGAGCGCCTCTCGTCCAAGTGACAGCGCCCCAGTGACGGCGCATCAGTGACCGAGCCCGAGTAACGGAGCCGCACCATGGAACTCACCACCCGCACCACCGCCCCTGCCCGCACCGGCACCACCACCCGCATCGGCACCCGCGACGCCGACGGCATGGCCGTCGCCGCGTTCGTGCTCGGACTGCTCGGCCTGCTCGTGCTGAACATCGTCCTCGGTCCGACCGCCATC
This sequence comes from Streptomyces sp. A 4/2, assembly GCF_940670765.1. Lineage (GTDB taxonomy): Bacteria > Actinomycetota > Actinomycetes > Streptomycetales > Streptomycetaceae > Streptomyces. Next base: position 72,018 of record NZ_CALNVW010000002.1, on the reverse strand, counting down.
GTGCTGGCCGCACTCGCACTCCGGCGCGGCACCGCCCGCCGCGGACGCGCCCTGCTCGCGCTGGCGCTCGGTGTCGCGGACCTCGTGGTCCTGGCCGCGCTCGTCACCTCCAGCGGCGCCGTGATCTGGAACATCGGCGGCTGACCGACAGGTGGGACGGGCGTCGGGCCGACAAACCGAAGCTCGTAGAATCGTGGTCACCATGGCTTACCTCGACCACGCTGCGACCACTCCCATGCTTCCGGAGGCGGTCGAGGCGATGACCGCCCAGCTCACCGTCACCGGCAACGCCTCATCGCTGCACGCCGCCGGGCGACGGGCTCGGCGTACCGTCGAGGAAGCCCGCGAGGCCCTCGCCGAATCGCTCGGCGCGCGCCCCAGCGAGGTGGTCTTCACCGCCGGCGGCACCGAGGCCGACAACCTCGCGGTCAAGGGGCTCTTCTGGTCCCGCCGGGACGCCGATCCGCGCCGGAACCGGGTGCTGGTCAGCCCCGTCGAGCACCACGCCGTCCTGGACGCCGTCGACTGGCTCGGCGCCCACGAAGGCGCGACCGTCGAATACCTTCCGGTCGACGCCTACGGCCGGGTGCACCCCGAAGCCCTCCGCGCGGCGATCGAACGGGACCCGTCCGATGTGGCCCTGGCCACCGTGATGTGGGCCAACAACGAGATCGGCACCGTCCTGCCGGTCCGCGAACTCGCCGAGGTGGCGGCCGAGTTCGAGATCCCGCTGCACGCCGACGCGGTCCAGGCGTACGGCCAGCTCCCGGTGGACTTCGCCGCGTCCGGCCTGGCCGCGATGACCGTGTCCGGCCACAAGATCGGCGGCCCCTACGGCATCGGCGCGCTGCTGCTCGGCCGCGAGTACACCCCGGTCCCGGTGCTGCACGGCGGCGGCCAGGAACGCCATGTCCGGTCCGGAACGCTCGACGCCCCGGCCATAGCCTCGTTCGCCGTCGCCGGGACGCTGGCCGCCGAGCGGCAGGCGGACTTCGCACGCGAGATCGGCGGGCTGCGCGACGCACTGATCGCGGCCGTACGGTCGGCCTGCCCCGAAGCGATCCTCGGCGGCGACCCGGTCGACCGGCTCCCCGCCAACGCCCACTTCACCTTCCCCGGCTGCGAGGGCGACTCCCTGCTGCTGCTCCTGGACGCCCAGGGCATCGCCTGTTCCACGGGCTCGGCCTGCACGGCGGGGGTGGCCCAGCCCAGCCACGTACTCCTGGCCACCGGTACGGATCCGGACCTGGCACGGGGGACGCTGAGGTTCTCGCTCGGGCACACGTCGACGGAGGCCGATGTGGCGGCGGTGGCGGAAGCGATCGGTCCCGCGGTGGAACGGGCGAGGTCGGCGGGGCTGAGCTGAGCCGGCCGCCGCGACGACGGCCCTCGGCCCATCGGGCCCACGCGGCACCCGGCCCTGCCCGGGGCCGTGATTCTCAGCCGCTCACACGGCCCGCACCAGCCTCAGGTAGTGCGCCCAGTCCCAGTACCGCCCCGGATCCGTATGGTCCGCGCCAGGCACCTCCACGTGCCCGATGATGTGTTCCCGGTCGACGGGTATCCCGTACCGCTTGCATATCCCCGCCGTCAGCCGCGCCGACGACCGGTACATCGCGTCCGTGAACGACGCGGGCCGGTCCACGAAGCCCTCGTGCTCTATGCCGATGCTGCGTTCGTTGTAGGAGCGGTTCCCCGCGTGGAACGCCACGTCCAGCTCGCGGACCGTCTGCGCCACGTGCCCGTCCCTGCGGAGCACGTAGTGCGCGGCGGCCCGGTGCGCCGGGTCGCCGAAGACCTGGAGCGCCATCGTGAAGCTGCCCTGCACGACATGGATGACCACCCGGTCGATCGCGTAGTCGTCGGGGCGGTCGGCCCGTCGGTAGTTCGCGGGGGAGGCAGCGGCCCACTGCGCGCCCGCGTAGTCCACCGCGCCCGCCTCACGCGGTCCGCCGCCCCCGTGCGTCCGGTGCTCGCGGCCCAGCACCACGGCTCCGACAGCCGCGCCGAGCCCGCCCAGCCCACCGAGCAGCAGGCCCCGGCGCCCCAGGTGGCGGCCGGGGTTCCATCCTGCGCTGCCCTTTGTCCCCATACGATCGTCAACGCATACTCACGCGCTTTCGGTTCCCCCGTGCCCGTACCCTGGTACGGCTATGACTCAGACATCCCAGAGCCCCCGCCCCCGTCCCCTCCGGGTACTGGCCGCCATGTCCGGCGGCGTGGACTCCGCCGTCGCCGCCGCCCGCGCCGCCGAAGCCGGGCACGACGTGACAGGCGTGCACCTGGCGCTCTCCGCCAACCCGCAGTCCTTCCGTACGGGCGCGCGCGGCTGCTGCACCATCGAGGACTCCCGCGACGCCCGGCGCGCGGCCGACGTCATCGGCATCCCGTTCTACGTCTGGGACCTGGCCGAGCGGTTCCGTGAGGACGTCGTCGACGACTTCGTCGCGGAGTACGAGGCCGGGCGCACCCCCAACCCGTGCCTGCGCTGCAACGAGAAGATCAAGTTCGCGGCGCTGCTCGACAAGGCGCTCGCCCTGGGCTTCGACGCGGTCTGCACCGGCCACTACGCGACGGTCGTCGTCAACGAGGACGGCACGCGGGAGATGCACCGCGCCTCCGACATGGCGAAGGACCAGTCGTACGTCCTCGGGGTCCTCGACGAGCGCCAGCTCGCCCACGCGATGTTCCCGCTCGGTGACACCCTCACCACGAAGGACGAGATCCGCGGCGAGGCCGAGCGGCGGGGCCTGGCCGTCGCCAAGAAGCCCGACAGCCACGACATCTGCTTCATCGCCGACGGCGACACCCAGGGCTTCCTCGCCTCGCGCCTCGGCGGCAAGGCGGAGGGCGACATCGTCGACGAGTCCGGTACGAAGGTGGGCAGCCACGACGGCGCCTTCGGCTTCACCATCGGCCAGCGCAAGGGCCTGCGGATCGGCCACCCGGCCGCCGACGGCAAGCCGCGCTACGTGCTCGACATCTCCCCGGTGAACAACACGGTGACGGTCGGACCGGTGGAGGCCCTGGACGTCACCGCGCTCACCGCGATCAAGCCCCGCTGGTGCGGGAACGCCCCGGCGGGCCCCGGAGCGTACACCGCACAGCTGCGCGCGCACGGCGGCGAGACGGCGGTCACCGCCGAGCTGGTCGGTGACGAGCTGCGGGTCTCCTTCGACGAGCCGGTCCGGGGCGTGGCCCCCGGCCAGGCGATCGTGCTCTACGACGGCACCCGGGTCGTCGGCTCGGCGACGATCGCCACGACGGACCGGGCGGCCACGGCGGCGGTGTGACCGGCACGGTCGTCCGTGCCGGGTGAGGTGGCGGCGGCCGGTAGTGCGGATCGGCCGGGCGGGCCGGAGGCGAGCCGGCCCGCCCGGACCGGGTCACAGCGCGGCTAGGACGAGGACGTATCTCGAACTCTGCATGTCAACTCCCCGTTGTGGCACCGCACTCGGGGGCGGCGCCGTCCCGGCAATTGCGCGGGGAGCGGCACGGACTCACGTGACAGGGGTACGGACTCGCCTGTGTACGATGCGGCATCGTGCGAGCCAGCAGGGGGAGAGCAGCGGTGACAACGGAACCGGGCATCGTCACGCCGGACGGTCGGACGTCCTTGGCGGAGGCGGCGTGCCGATATCAGGCGGGTGAGGTCTGCTCGGAGGACCTGCCGATGATCGCTGCCGAGGCGCTCGCCGCCGGGCTGGACGCCCCGACACTGTGCGAACTAGCAGGGTGGCCGCGCACCGCTGATCCCCGCGACATTCGTGATGCGTTCGAGCAGGCCCTCTCCGAGTCAGGAATCGAGCTGCCTGCTCCCGGCCTGGCACGCCGCCACGCGCTGCGCCGCCTGGCAGAGCGAATCATCGACGGCGGGGAGACCGCTCTCACGGAGACCGTGGCGGACGACTGGTGGGAGACCGCAGTCGAGACCCCGGAGGAGCGGGTGTTCGTGTCGCTGATCCCGCAATGCGTGTGCTGCATCGAGTACACGCTGGGGTTCGACCAGCCGACTTGGGTGGCCGAGCTGCGAACTGCCGCGCTCGCCCTGACGTCGTCCCCGCCGGTCGGCTGCGGCTGTTGAACCCGGCTTCGAGGGTCTGCGGGCCGTGCTCGGACGAGCCCGCCGGGCGCCCCGCACGTCAGAGCGCCCCCGATGCCGTCCGCGTGCGGCACGGCGACCTCGACGCAGTTGTTGCCTGACGCTTCGGAGGGCCCGGGTGGACCCGGCGGGAAGAACCGTCCGGTTCGAACTCGCCCTCGGGGCCGTCTCCGCCTGGGTCCACCCGGCAGCCGGGCGGCTCAGACCACCTCGGTGTCGTAGAAGCAGAAGTGGTCCTTGATCTCCGCCACTTGGGCCAGCGGCTCCGGGTACGCCCAGACCAGATCGGCGGCCCCGGGCAACGACCAGTACGACGCGTCGCCCTTGAACGGGCAGTGGGTGTGCGTGTCCGAAGGTGTCAGCAGTTCGGTGCGTACGTCCTCCGGCGGGAGGTAGTAGCGCACCGGCAGCCCTGTCTCGTGCAGCAGCAGGGGGCGGCGGCTCTCCGCCAGGACCTGGCCCTCGCGAACAACCCGTACATGGTCGGTGCCCTGCTCGACGGTGATGCGGTGTCCGGTAGTCATGACTGGTACAGCGCTCGGAGCGGCCCGCTTCTTCCCTCTACGGTGGACGCATGAACATCTGTGTCTTCCTCTCCGCCGCCGACCTCGACGAGCGCTACACCCGCCCCGCCCGTGAATTCGCCGAGCTGATCGGCAAGGGCGGTCACACCCTGGTCTGGGGCGGTTCGGAGAGCGGCCTCATGAAGGTCGTCGCCGACGGGGTGCAGGAGACCGGGGGGCGGCTCGTCGGGGTCTCCGTGGACTTCCTGGCCGCGAAGGCCCGCACCAATGCCGACGAGATGGTCATCGCCGCCGACCTCGCCGAGCGCAAGGCGCTGCTGCTCGCCAAGTCGGACGCTGTCGTGATCATGGTCGGCGGGACCGGGACGCTGGACGAGGCCACCGAGATCCTGGAGCTGAAGAAGCACGGCAGGACGGACAAGCCCGTGGTGCTGCTGAACACGGCGGGCTTCTACGACGGGCTGAAGCAGCAGTTCCAGCGGATGGAGGACGAGGGCTTCCTGCCCGTGCCCCTCACTGACCTGGTGTTCTTCGCCGAGGACGGGGTGGCGGCGCTGGCCTACCTGGAGGAGTCGCACGGCGTGCAGTAGTGCGACGATGGGGCCATGGCTACACATGTGATCACCGGCGCGGGTTCCGGCATCGGCGCGGCCGTCGCGCGCCGTCTCCACGAGCGGGGTGACGACCTCGTCATCGTGGCGCGCGACGCCGGGCGCGCCAGGGAGCTCGCGGGGCGCTTCCCCGGGGCGGGCACGCTCGTCGCGGACCTGGCGAACCCCGACCGTATTTCCTGGGCGCTCGACAAGCAGGCGCTGCCCGCGCAGGTCGACTCGCTGCTGCACATCGCGGGCATCGTCGACCTCGGCCCCATCGCGGAACTGCGCCCCACGACCTGGCACCAGCAGCTCAACACCAACCTCGTCGCACCGGCCGAGCTGACCCGGCTGATGCTGCCGCAGCTCCGTACCGTCCGGGGCCAGGTGATCTTCGTCAACTCCGGCGCGGGCCTGAACGCCCACGCCGAGTGGGGCGCGTACGCCGCCGCCAAGCACGGGCTGAAGGCCCTGGCCGACGCGCTCCGCCACGAGGAGCACGGGAACGGCGTACGGGTCACGTCCGTCTACCCCGGACGTACCGCCAGCCCGATGCAGGCCAAGGTCCACTCGCAGGAGGGCAAGGAGTACCGCCCGGAGGGCCTGATCGACCCCGAGTCGGTCGCCACCACGATCCTCATGGCGCTGGACCTGCCGCGGGACGCGGAGGTCAACGACCTGACGGTGCGCGCCGGCCGCTGAGACCGCTCACTCCGCCAGCGCCAGATCCACCGAGGAGAAGGCGAAGTCCGCCCAGCCGATCAGGACCACCCCGGACCCCGCCCCGCGGATCGCGGGAAGCGACCTCTGGTCCTCGTTCTCGCCCTGGAACAGTGACTTCGGCAGATCCGCCCGGGACAGCTCGTGACCGGTACGCGCATCGAGCACCAGGAGCCGGGCGGAGGCGGGCACCTTGTCCCGCCGGGCATCGAGCGGCGGGACGCCCTGGGTGACGTACACTCGGCCGTCGGCTATCCAGGGCCTGCCGAACTCAAGCCCCTTGGCGGCCGGGTGGGTCCAGGCGGTTCGGTTCCGGTCCGCGGTCACCCGTATCGCGGTGAGAGTCCGGCTGTTGCTGGAGTCGAACACCATGATGTTGTCGTCGGCGTAGCCGAGAGACAGGTCGTTCGACAGCGCTGTCGAACGGGTCCGGGGCCGGCTGCCGGAGACATCGGTCACGACCAGTGCGTCGCGCACGGACGCGGTCGCCATGGTGTGGTCGTCGAGGCGCCAGTAGCCGGTGATCTCGTCCTTCAGCTGCCAGCGAGGGTGGCCCGTGCTCCGGTCCATACCGGACAGGACGTACTCGTCACTGCTGCCCTCGCAGTCGGTGGCCCGGTACGCCACCACGTCCTTCAGAGCGACGGGGGCCCGGACGGCCCACTTCCGGCACCCCTTGGGCGGGGGAGCCGTCCAGAGCCGCTTGCCGTCGTGCACGGCAAGAGCGGTGACCGAGGCCGGCTGGCTGAGGATCACCGTGTCCTTGTCGAGCCAGAGCCTGCTCTGCCCGGACTTCGCGTCGCCGGGCACCTTGACGTGCCAGCGCGGCTTGCCGCTGTGTGCGTCGATCCCGACCACGAGCTGGTCGTCGAACGAGAGCACCACCGTGTCCCGGGAGTTCGTCACGTCCACCAGGCCGGTCTTCTCCCGCCCGTAGTGCCAGTAGCTCTTGCCCGTACGGAGAGAGAACGCCGTGACGCCCCTGGGCTCCTCGTGCAGGTACAGCCCACCGGCGATCCCGCTCATGGAGCCCTCGAAGTTCGCCACCACCCTGCTGGGCTTCACGGGCGCACTGCTGCCGAGCGCCGCCGGGAAGTCGCCGTGCGGCCCGCTCATCTGCTCGTGGTAGCGGGTGAGGTACGTGTACGTCTGCCAGCCACCGATGGCCAGCGCGAGCACCACCGCGACGGTCACCAGTTTGACCGCCCTGACCCGGACCCACGCAGCCGTGGCACGCGCCGACTCGGCGGGGCTGCGCCGTATCCGCGGGACGCGCCCGTCGGGGCCCACCACCGGCGGGTCCTCCGACTCCGTGCCGCTGGAGTTCCAGGTCCAGCCGTCCAGATCGTCCTTCATCGCTCTCCCCCGATTGCTGTGCGCCAGATGGTAGTACCGCCCACTGACAGCGCGACCGCTGCCCCGGCCCCGGCCTCGGCCGTCATCCGGCTGTCCCTCCTGCTCGTAGGCTTTGTGCGTGAGCGAGAAGAGCAAGTTCAGCTGGGGACCGGCCACCGGGATCGGTTCCATGCCGGGCGGCGACGCGCGGGAGACCGCGAAGACCGTCATCGGGTCCTTCGAGGACTTTCCGTATCTGGCCGAACTGCCCGCGCGCGGGCCGGGCTCCGACATGATCGGGCGGACCATCGGGCTGCTCGTCGAGATGTACGCCCACCTGGAGCCCAGCGGCTGGCGGGTCAGTGACCGGCCGGGTCACGACACCCGTCGTGCACGCTCCTGGCTGGGCGAGGACCTCGACGCGCTGGAGGAGTTCACCCAGGGGTACGAGGGGCCGCTCAAGGTGCAGGCCGTCGGGCCCTGGACGCTGGCCGCCGGGCTCGAACTGCGGGGCGGCGAGGCCGTTCTCGGCGATCCCGGGGCCTGCCGGGACCTCACCGCCTCGCTCGCCGAGGGGCTGCGCGGGCACCTCGCCGAGGTGCGCCGCCGGGTGCCGGGCGCTCAGCTGGTGCTCCAGCTCGACGAGCCGTCGCTCGTCTCCGTACTGCGCGGGCAGATCAGGACGGCCAGCGGTTACCGGACCCACCGGGCCGTGGACCGGCAGCTCGTCGAGGGCGCGCTGCGCGACGTGATGGCGGTCAGCGACGGTCCGGTGATCGTGCATTCCTGTGCGCCCGACGTGCCGTTCGCGCTGCTTCGGCGGGCCGGCGCCGCGGGCGTCTCGTTCGATTTCAGCCTTCTCACCGAGCGTGACGAGGACGCGATCGGAGAGGCCGTGGAGGGCGGTACCCGGCTCTTCGCCGGAGTGGTGCCCGGCACCGACACCGCATTGTCAGACCCTGCCGGTAGCGTCATGGGTGTCAGGACGCTGTGGCGCAGGCTGGGGCTGAATCCGGGGACTCTCACCGAGTCCCTGGTGCTCACCCCGGCGTGCGGGCTGGCGGGTGCTTCGCCCGCGTACGCCCGTGCGGCCCTCGCGCACTGTGTCCGTGCGGCGAAGTCGCTCGCGGACAACCCTGAGTAACGGGCTGAGTTCCATCAACGGGAGGACGAGACGGTGGCTGTCGAACAGCAGGGTGCTGTGCCTGCGGAGGCGCGGGAGAACCACGCGCAGCTGGCCGAGCAGATCGAGGAGCACCGCTTCCGGTACTACGTGAAGGACCAGCCGGTCGTCAGCGACGCCGAGTTCGACACGCAGCTGCGCGCGCTGGAGGCCCTGGAGGAGCAGTACCCGGAGCTGCGGACCCCCGACTCGCCGACCCAGAAGGTCGCGGGGGCGTACGAGACGGAGTTCACGTCCGTGCAGCACCGGGACAGGATGCTGTCGCTGGACAACGCCTTCGACGACGAGGAACTGGCCGCCTGGGGCGAGCGGGTGGCCCGGGACGTCGGTTCGGCCGGTTACCACTTCCTGTGCGAGCTCAAGGTGGACGGCCTGGCCGTCAACCTCACCTACGAGAACGGCAGACTGACGCGGGCCGCCACCCGCGGCGACGGCCGCACCGGCGAGGACATCACGCCGAACGTCATGACGATCGCCGACATCCCGCACCGGCTGCGCGGCGAGCGGATCCCGGCGCTCGTCGAGATCCGCGGCGAGGTGTACTTCCCGATGGACGCCTTCGAAGGGCTCAACGCCCGGCTGGTGGAGGCAGGCGACAAACCGTTCGCCAACCCGCGCAACGCCGCGGCGGGTTCGCTGCGCCAGAAGGACCCGAAGATCACCGCGACGCGTCCGCTGCACATGGTGGTGCACGGCATCGGTGCCCGTGAGGGCTTCGACATCGACTGCCTGTCGCACGCCTACGAGCTGCTGCACGAGTGGGGCCTGCCCACGGCCCAACACAACAAGGTCGTCGACGACCTCGCGGGCGCACGGGAGTTCATCGCCTACTTCGGCGAGAACCGGCACTCCGTGGAACACGAGATCGACGGCGTCGTCATCAAGCTCGACGAGATCCCGCTCCAAGGACGGCTCGGCTCCACCTCGCGCGCGCCGCGCTGGGCGATCGCCTGGAAGTACGCGCCGGAGGAGGTCAACACCAAGCTGGTGAACATCCGCGTCGGTGTGGGCCGTACGGGCAGAGTCACCCCGTACGCCCAGGTCGAGCCGGTGACGGTGGCCGGGTCCGAGGTCGAGTTCGCCACCCTGCACAACCAGGACGTGGTGAAGGCCAAGGGCGTGCTCATCGGTGACACGGTGGTGCTGCGCAAGGCGGGGGACGTCATCCCGGAGATCCTCGGCCCGGTCGCGGACCTGCGGGACGGCAGCGAGCGGGAGTTCGTGATGCCCGCCGAATGCCCCGAGTGCGGGACGGCGCTGCGCCCGATGAAGGAGGGTGACATCGACCTCCGCTGCCCCAACTCCCGCTCCTGCCCGGCCCAGTTGCGTGAACGGCTCTTCTACCTGGCCGGGCGCAAGTGCCTGGACATCGAGAACTTCGGCTATGTCGCCGCGGCGGCGCTCACCCAGCCCCTGGAGCCCGCCGAACCGCCGCTGCGCGACGAGAGCGACCTGTTCGACCTCACGATCGACCAGTTGCTGCCCATCAAGGCGTACGTCCTGGACCAGGACAGCGGACTGCCCAAGCGCGACCCGAAGACCGGCGAGGAGAAGATCGCCACGGTCTTCGCCAACCAGCAGGGCGAGCCGAGGAAGAACGCCCTGGCGATGCTGGACAACATCGCGGCGGCGAAGACCCGGCCACTGGCCAGGATCATCACCGGGCTGTCGATCCGGCACGTGGGCCCCGTCGCCGCCGAGGCACTGGCCCGCGAGTTCCGCTCACTGGACCGGATCGAAGGGGCCACGGAGGAGGAGCTGGCCGCCGTCGAAGGTGTCGGGCCGACCATCGCGGCCTCGCTCAAGCAGTGGTTCGACGAGGAATGGCACCGGGAGATCCTGCGCAAGTGGCGGGCGGCCGGGGTCCGTACGGAGGACGAGGGCAGTGGCGAGGACGAAGGCCCCCGCCCGCTGGACGGGCTCACCGTGGTGGTCACCGGCACCCTGGAGCACCACACCCGCGACGGCGCGAAAGAAGCACTCCAGAGCCTCGGCGCGAAGGTCACCGGCTCCGTCTCCAAGAAGACGGCCTTCGTGGTGGTGGGGGACAGCCCCGGCTCCAAATACGACAAGGCGATGCAGCTGAAGGTCCCCGTGCTGAACGAAGAGGGCTTCGCCGTACTGCTCGAACAAGGACCCGACGCGGCCCGCGAGGCGGCGGTACCGGCGGATGAACCGGCAGACGGTCCGGCAGCGGAGTAGCCGCAGACCGGGCCCAAGCTCACCCGTTCGGCGCATAGCAGATGGTTAAGGATGGTCGGGTCGCATTCGGGCAAGACCTGCAGACGGCTGCCCGTCGGGGCCTTCTGCGGCCTACTGTTGAACAGTGCGCCCGTCGTGCACGGCTTCCAAACGGTCTCCCCTGCTCCCCCGGAGCTCGGGACGGGTTCAAGTCGTGATGGCACGACAGAGGGCCATCGCGTGGCATGGGCACTGCCGGCTGTGAGAGGGACGGGCATGAAACCGACCGAGAGCGCCGATCCGGACGGGCGAGTGCGCGGCCTCGCGTACTTCGCTCACTCCGTGTCGAAGCTGTCCGCCTTCCCCTTCGTCGTGGGACTGGCGGCCATCGCTCTGGCGACCGGGCTGCTGCAGGCGGTCCGGGACGGCAGCGCGCTGTTCCCCGACGGCACGGTCGGCTGGGCACTGGCCGTGCTCACCGGCGTCATCGTGGGCCATCTGGTCGCCCTCGGCCGCGACCGCTGGTGGGGCGGCACCGGATCCGGCGCCGCCCTCACTCTCGCCGTACTGCTGCTGTACGGCTGGCTGCCGGCCGCGCTGGTCAGCCTGGCCGTCGTCGTCCTGGTCGGGGCGGCGCGCAGCCACCGCTGGCGGCAGGGGCTGCTGCACGGCGCGTCCGACATCCTGGGCATCGGCGCCGCCGCTCTCGTCCTCGCCGCGTTCGGGGAGGCCCCGACCGTCGAGCACCCCTGGCGGCCACTCCACTGGGGGATCGGCTCCGCGTTAGAAATCGTGGTGGCGGCCTGCGCCTATCTGCTGGTGACCAGGGTGCTGCTGTGGTCCGCGCTGGCGCCGCACAACGGCGGACTCCCGACGGTGGCCCGCACGGCACTGGTCAGGCAGGGCCTCGTCGGCGTCGCGCTGCTCGGTATCGCCCCGCTGATCTGCGTGGTCGGTATGTCGCTGCCGTTGCTGCTGCCGCTCTTCGCGGTACCGCTGATCGCCCTGGACTCCACGCTGTGGATCGCGAGGGCCCGCGCGGAGGAGCAGTTGCGCGACCCGCTGACCGGACTGCCCAACCGCCAGTGGCTGTTGGAGCGGACCTGGGCGGCGCTGTCGGAGGCGGAGAGCAGCGGAAGCAGATCGTCGCTCGTGCTGATCGACCTCGACCGGTTCCGGTCGGTCAATGACACGCTCGGCCATCTGGCGGGCGACAGGCTGCTGTTGCAGATAGCAGACCGGCTGCGGCTCGCGCTGCCGCGCGGCGCGGAGGTCGCGCGGCTGGGCGGCGACGAGTTCGCGGTACTGCTCCCGGTGGCCGACTCGGCGACGAGCGTGATGCGCATCGCCCGCCATCTCGTCGCCGAACTGGGCTCCCCGCTCGACCTGGACGGACTGACGCTGGTGCTGGAGGCGAGCGCCGGCGTCTCCGTCTTTCCCGACCACGCGCTGGACGCCGAGGGGCTGCTCCAGCGGGCGGACGTAGCGATGTACCAGGCGAAGCGGGACCGCACGGGCGTCGAGGTCTACGAGTCCAAGCGGGACTCCAACACCCCTGACCGGCTCGGACTGCTGGGTGACCTGCGGCGCGCCCTCGACGCGGGTGACGTGGAACTGCACTACCAGCCGAAGGTCCGGTTCGACGGACAGGTGGCGGGACTTGAGGCACTGGTCCGGTGGGTGCACCCGGAGCGCGGCAGGGTCCCCCCGGACGAGTTCATCGCGATCGCCGAGTCGTCCGGGCTGATGCCGCACCTCACCGAATACGTACTGGAGACGGCCCTCGCCCAGGTCGCCAAGTGGCGCGCGCAGGGCCTGAAGGTCCCGGTGGCGGTCAATGTGTCGCCGCGCGACGTGCACACCCCCGGCTTCGCGGGCGCGGTGGCCGCGCGGCTGGCCCGGCACGGCGTGCCGCCGGGCGCCCTCCAGCTGGAGATCACCGAACACGTCCTGCTGGAGGACCCGCAGCGGGCGGCCGACACCCTGGCCGGGCTGACCGCGCACGGCGTGAAGATGTCGCTGGACGACTTCGGCACCGGGTACTCCTCACTGGTCCACCTGCGCCGGCTGCCGGTCAGCGAACTGAAGATCGACCGGTCGTTCGTGGCCCGGCTGGCGGTGGACAACGAGGACGCGGAGATCGTCCGCTGCACCGTCGACCTGGCGCACTCGCTGGGCCTGATCGTCGTCGCCGAGGGCGTCGAGGACGACGAGACCTGGGAACGGCTGAGGGACCTGGGCTGCGACGCGGTGCAGGGATGGCTGGTGGCCGCGGCGATGCCGCCGCACGAGGCGACCGCGTGGCTGCTGGCGCGTGGGTCCCGGGGATGGCAGCGGCCCGCGGAACTGGCGGCTGCGGCTGCGGCTGCCGCGGCGGCGGAGCAGGAGAAAAGGATGGGTCAGGTCGTACTGCACAGCAGGCCGGGCCGGCCGCCGGAGCCGCGGCCGTAGCGACAAGCACGTACCCGCAGACGGGGTTTCCCCCGGCCCGCACGGCATCGGGGGAGTGGAACAGCCCCGTGCGCAGACCCCGTGGAACGACCGTCCCGTCCCGGTCACCACCACCCCAGGGGAATCCGTTTAGTGAGCAGGGGCCCCCGCCCCATAGGATTGGGCCAAAATCCACTCACACTCACCCCTGAGGATCGCCGCATGCCTGGCATCACGCGCGAGGAGGTCGCCCACCTCGCACGGCTGGCACGTCTGGAGCTGAAGGCCGAAGAGCTCGATCACTTCGCCGGACAGCTCGACGACATTCTCGGCGCGGTCGCCCGCGTCTCCGAGGTCGCCGATCAAGACGTACCGCCGACCTCCCACCCGCTGCCGCTGACCAATGTCATGCGCGCGGACGAGGTCCGTCCGTCGCTCACCCCGGAGCAGGCCCTCTCCGGTGCCCCCGCCCAGGAGCAGCGGCGTTTCAAGGTGCCGCAGATCCTGGGGGAGGACTAACAGTCATGACGGACATCAACATCATCAAGCTCACCGCCGCCGAGATCGCCGAGAAGATCGCTTCCGGGGAGCTCACGGCCGTCGAGGTCACCGAGGCCCACCTGGCCCGCATCGCGGCCGTCGACGAGAAGGTGCACGCCTTCCTGCACGTCGACCGCGAGGGCGCGCTCGCGCAGGCCCGCGCCGTCGACGCCAAGCGGGCGAACGGCGAGAAGCTCGGTCCGCTGGCCGGCGTTCCCCTGGCGCTGAAGGACATCTTCACCACCGAGGGCGTCCCGACCACCGTCGGCTCGAAGATCCTCGAAGGCTGGATCCCGCCGTACGACGCGACCGTCACGAAGCGCCTCAAGGCCGCCGACGTCGTCATCCTCGGCAAGACCAACATGGACGAGTTCGCCATGGGGTCGTCGACGGAGAACAGCGCCTACGGACCCACCGGCAACCCCTGGGACCTCACCCGGATCCCCGGCGGCTCCGGCGGCGGCTCGTCCGCCGCGCTTGCCGCGTACGAGGCCCCGCTCGCCATCGGTACGGACACCGGCGGTTCCATCCGCCAGCCCGCTGCCGTCACCGGCACCGTCGGGGTCAAGCCGACCTACGGCGGGGTCTCCCGCTACGGCATGGTGGCGTTCTCGTCCTCCCTCGACCAGGGCGGTCCCTGCGCCCGTACGGTGCTGGACGCGGCCCTGCTGCACGAGGCCATCGCCGGGCACGACCCGCTCGACTCGACCTCCATCGACGCCCCGGTCCCGCCGGTCGTCGAGGCCGCGCGCAACGGCTCGGTCGCCGGGCTGCGGGTCGGCGTCGTCAAGCAGTTCCGCGGCGAGGGCTACCAGGCCGGGGTCATCCAGCGCTTCGACGAGTCGGTCGAGCTCCTCAAGGGGCTCGGCGCCGACATCGTGGAGCTGGACTGCCCCTCGTTCGACCTGGGTCTTTCGGCCTACTACCTGATCGCCCCGTCGGAGTGCAGCTCCAACCTGGCCCGCTTCGACGCCATGCGGTACGGCCTGCGGGTGGGCGACGACGGCACGAAGTCCGCCGAGGACGTCACCGCGCTCTCCCGCGAGGCCGGTTTCGGCGACGAGGTCAAGCGCCGCGTCATCCTCGGTACGTACGCGCTCAGCTCCGGCTACTACGACGCGTACTACGGCAGCGCCCAGAAGGTCCGCACGCTCATCACGCGGGACTTCGAGAAGGCATTCGAGCAGGTCGACGTGATCGTTTCGCCGACCACGCCCACCACCGCCTTCCCGATCGGTGAGCGCGCCGACGACCCGATGGCGATGTACCTCGCCGACCTGTGCACCATTCCGACCAACCTGGCCGGCAACTCCGCCATGTCGCTGCCCTGCGGCCTGGCCCCGGAGGACGGGCTGCCGGTCGGCCTGCAGATCATCGCCCCCGCCATGAAGGACGACCGTCTGTACAAGGTCGGGGCCGCCGTCGAGGCCGCCTTCGTGGAAAAGTGGGGACACCCGCTGCTTGAGGAGGCTCCGTCGTTGTGAGTGCTGTGAGCAAGGCCAAGGGATTCAAGAAGTCCAAGGCCGGTACGTACCTGTCCATCGGAACCACCGCCTTCGGTGCGCTGAGCGTGGTCAAGCAGGCCAAGCAGGCCCGTACCGAGAACGACACGCTCCGTCTGGTCGACGCCGTCGTCTCCGCCGCCGCCATCGCCACCGGCATCGCTCTGCTCCTGCGTGAGCTGAAGCGCCTGGGCGACGACGACGTCCTGCTGGGCTGAGAGGGAAAGTCTCATCGTGACCGTCACTGAACTCGCGTCGTACGAGGAAGCCCTCACGACGTACGACCCCGTCATGGGCCTTGAGGTCCATGTCGAACTCGGCACCAGGACCAAGATGTTCTGCGGCTGCTCGACCGAGCTGGGTGCCGAGCCCAACTCGCAGACCTGCCCCACCTGTCTGGGTCTGCCGGGCTCGCTGCCGGTCGTCAACGCGATCGGCGTCGAGTCGGCCATCAAGATCGGCCTCGCGCTGAACTGCGAGATCGCCGAGTGGTGCCGCTTCGCCCGGAAGAACTACTTCTATCCGGACATGCCGAAGAACTTCCAGACCTCGCAGTACGACGAGCCGATCGCCTTCAACGGCTATCTGGACGTCCAGCTGGAGGACGGCGAGACCTTCCGGGTGCAGATCGAGCGCGCCCACATGGAGGAGGACACCGGAAAGTCGCTGCACGTCGGCGGCGCCACCGGCCGTATCCACGGCGCGTCCCACTCGCTGCTCGACTACAACCGCGCGGGCATCCCGCTCATCGAGATCGTCACCAAGCCGATCGAGGGTGCCGGGGAGCGTGCTCCCGAGGTCGCCAAGGCGTACGTCGCCGAGCTGCGCGAACTCATCAAGGCGCTCGGCGTCTCCGAGGCCCGGATGGAAATGGGCCAGATGCGCTGCGACGTGAACCTGTCGCTGCGTCTGCACGGTGTCGAGAAGCTCGGCACCCGCTCGGAGACGAAGAACGTCAACTCGCTGCGTTCGGTGGAGCGCGCCGCCCGCTACGAGATCCAGCGCCACGCCGCGGTGCTGAACTCCGGCGGTTCGATCGTGCAGGAGACCCGGCACTTCCACGAGGAGGACGGCTCCACCACGGCCGGCCGCATCAAGGACAACGCCGAGGACTACCGCTACTTCCCGGAGCCCGACCTGGTCCCGGTCGCGCCCGCGCGCGACTGGGTCGAGGAGCTGCGAGCCGAGCTGCCCGAGCTGCCGCGCGTACGCCGTAACCGGCTGCGTGAGGAGTGGGGCGTCTCCGAGTTCGACATGCAGTCGATTCTCAACGCCGGTGCGATCGAGCCGATCGTCGCGACGATCGACGCGGGCGCCCCGTCCGACCAGGCCCGCAAGTGGTGGATGGGCGAGCTGGCCCGCAACGCCAACGAGACCGGCCGTGAGCTCGCGGCGCTGCCGATCACGCCCGAGCAGGTCGCCCGGGTGGCTGCGCTCGTCGCGGCGGGCGACCTCAACGACAAGCTGGCCCGCCAGGTCATCGACGGCGTGCTCGCCGGTGAGGGCGGCCCGGACGAGGTCGTGGAGAAGCGCGGTCTGAAGGTCGTCTCGGACGACGGCGCGCTCGGCGCGGCCGTGGACGAGGCGATCGCCTCCAACGCGGCGATCGCCGACAAGATCCGCAGCGGGAAGGTGGCCGCGGCCGGTGCGCTCGTGGGCGCCGTCATGAAGGCCACCCGGGGTCAGGCGGACGCGGCACGGGTGCGCGAGCTGATCCTGGAGAAGCTCGGCGCCGAGGGCTGACGCCTCAGGACAACGGGGGCAGGCCCCCGTTGTCCCCAATCGCCGGACGGGCTTGATTTCAAGCGCGTCCGGCGATTTTCAGCCTCTCCGGCGTTTGGAGCGGGGCCCGGGGCGGAGCCCCGGTCACGGGAACGGGCGGGGAGGGGAAAAGCTCCGCGCAGCGGCCCACCCCCCCCCACACATCTCCGGAGCACCCGCTGAACACCATCGCCGCCGAGACCCTCTCCGTAGCCCTGCTGCTCGGCGTACTCGCTTTCGCCGTCGCCCGTCCCCAGGGCCGCCCCGAAGCCGCCGCGGCCGTCCCTGCGGCCGTGATCGTCGTAGCTGTCGGAGCCGTCCCGCTCTCCGACGCGTGGGACCAGATCCGCACCCTGCTCCCGGTCGTGGGCTTCCTCGCCGCCGTACTCGTACTCTCCCAACTCTGCGCCGCCGACGGCTTGTTCGCCGCCGCGGGCGACCTGGTGGCGCGGGTCTGCGGCGGGCGGCCGGTGCGGCTGCTCGGCGGGGTGTTCGTCGTGGCCGCCGTGGTGACGGCCGTCCTCAGCCTCGACGCCACCGTCGTCCTGCTCACCCCGGTGGTCTTCGCCACGGCCGCGCGGGTCGGCGCCCGTTCGCGGCCCCACGTCTACGCGTGCGCGCATCTCGCCAACTCCGGCTCGCTGCTGCTGCCGGTCTCCAACCTCACCAATCTGCTGGCGTTCGCCGCGAGCGGGCTGACCTTCACCCGGTTCGCCGGGCTGATGGCGCTGCCCTGGCTGGCCGCCGTCGTCGTCGAGTACGCCGTCTTCCGCCGCTTCTTCGCCAAGGATCTGGCGGCGGGCGCGCACCCGACGGAGGGAGCGGAGCGGGCCGAGGTGCCGGTGTTCACCCTGGTGGTGCTGGGGCTGACGCTCGCCGGGTTCGTGGTCACCTCGTTCGCCGGGGCCCAACCGGTCTGGGCCGCCGTCGCGGGGGCGCTGGTGCTCGCGGTCCGTGCGCTGCGCCGGAGACGTACGACCGTCGTCGGCCTGGTGCGTGATGCCAACCCGTACTTCTGCCTGTTCGTCCTCGCGCTGGGCGTCGTGGTGAAGGCGGTGGTCGACAACGGTCTCGGCGACGGCATCGGCCGGCTGCTGCCGGGCGGCGCCTCGCTGCCCGCGCTCCTCGCGGTGGCCGTGGTCGCCGCCGTACTGTCCAACGCGATCAACAACCTGCCGGCGATCCTGGCACTGCTGCCGGTGGTCGGCCCCGCAGGCCCCGGGCCCGTTCTGGCCGCGCTGATCGGCGTCAACCTCGGGCCGAACCTGACGTACGTGGGCTCGCTCGCCACGCTGCTCTGGCGCCGCATCATGAACGAGCACGGGAGCGAACCCGAGCTGGGCACCTTCTCCCGGCTCGGCCTGCTGACCGTGCCGGCGACGCTGGCCGTGTCGACCGTCGCGCTGTGGGGCGCGCTCCACCTGTTCGGGGGCTGACCGGGCGCCCACTCCCGTGCGGCCCTCCCGTGCGGAAGGGCCGCTCGGGCCGAAGGGGCGTGCGGTCAACGCCCCCGGATGTCCCCGCGCAGCTGTTCCATCTCCCGCCGGTCCCGCTTCGTCGGCCTTCCCGTGCCCCGGTCGCGCACCGGGATGTCGACCGTGGCCTCGCGCGGCGGGGGCGGCGGGCTGTTGTCCACGTAGCACTCGGCGGCGACCGGCGGGCCCACCCGCTTGCGCACGGTCCGCGACACCTCGACGATCCGTTCGCGACCCGCGTGGAACAGCCGGACCTCGTCGCCCGCCTGCACCGGATGGGCGGGCTTCACCCGCTCCCCGTTGAGCCGGGCGTGACCGGCGCGGCAGGCGGCAGCCGCCTGTGAGCGGGTCTTCGTGAGCCGTACCGACCAGATCCAGGTGTCGAGCCGTACGGTCCCCTCGTCTGCAGCCATGCCCCGACCCTACGGCCGTTCGTGTCCCTGTGACTAACCCCACGAAAGCGGCAATTGATCACGTTTCGATGTCAGAGTGACTCGTCAAAGGTCATACGCTCTTTTCGGTCTATTCCCGATAAAGACCTTGTAATCGCCCGGGTCGAATCACCGAGGGAGCAGTCCGTTGGCAGCCATCGCGCGATGGTGCATCAGGCACCGCCTCCTCACCGTCCTGCTCTGGCTCCTGGCCCTGGGCGGCACGGCGGCTGCCGCCGGAGTCGCCGGATCCGCGTACTCCAACGACTACGAGGCACCAGGTACGGAATCGGGCCGGGCCACCGCCCTGCTCGACCAGGGCTTCCACGGCCAGGGCGGCGACAGCGACACCATCGTCTGGCACACCGACGAGGGCAGCGTCCGGGCCTCGGGCGTCGAGCAGCGGATGACGCAGACCCTGAACCGGATCGACGGCCTTCCCGGCATCGCGTCCGTCGGCGCACCGCAGACCAGCCAGGACGGGCACACCGCCTACGCCACGTTCACCTTCGACGCACAGTCCGACGAGATCCCCAAGGCACAGGTCCAGACGGTCGTCGACACCGCGAAGGCGGCGGAGGCCCACGGGCTCCAGGTCGAACTCGGCGGCAGCGCGATAGGACTCACCCAGACGACCAGCGCGCACACCAGCGAGATCATCGGGGTGGCCGTCGCCGCGCTCGTCCTCTTCCTCGCCTTCGGCGCCTTCGCCGCCAGCCTGCTGCCCATCGCCACCGCACTGGTCAGTGTCGGTACGGCGTACGCGGGGATCGAACTCCTCGGCCATGTCATGACCGTTGCCGACTTCGCGCCGATGCTCGGCATGCTGATCGGCCTCGGTGTCGGGATCGACTACGCGCTCTTCATCGTGACCAGACACCGCAAGGGGCTGCGCAGCGGTCTGCCGGTCGCCGAGTCGGTGACGCAGTCGGTGGCCACGACCGGACGTGCGGTCGTCTTCGCCGGTGCGACGGTCTGTATCGCCCTGCTCGGCATGCTGATCCTGCGGCTGAGCTTCCTCAACGGTGTCGCCATCGCCGCCTCGCTCACCGTCGTACTGACCGTGGCGGCCTCGGTGACCCTGCTGCCCGCGCTGCTCTCCTTCATCGGGATGCGGGCGCTGAGCCGCCGCGAACGCAGACGGCTCGCCGAGCGCGGCCCGCAGCCCGAGCTGCCCACCGGATTCGCCGCCCGCTGGTCCGCCTTCGTGGAGCGGCACCCGAAGCTGCTCGGCACGTTCGCCGCCACCGTGATGCTGGTCCTGGCGCTGCCGACGTTCGGGCTCCATCTGGGCACGTCCGACCAGGGCAACAGCCCGGCGGGATCGACCACCCGGCAGGCGTACGACCTGCTCGCCAAGGGGTTCGGGCCCGGCGTCAACGGCCCGCTCACCCTGGTCGCCCAGCTCGACGGGGCGGGGGACCGGGTCGCTCTCGACAGACTGCCCGACCAACTGCGCGCGACCCCGGATGTCGCCTCCGTCAGCCCGGTCACGTACAACAGCAGCGGTGACACGGCCGTGCTGACCGTCGTCCCGGACTCCTCCCCGCAGTCGCAGAAGACCAGCGACCTCGTCGACCGGCTGCGCACGGACGTGATTCCGAAGGCCGAGGACAGCACGTCACTCGCCGTCCACGTCGGTGGTGTCACCGCGAGCTACGACGACTTCGCCCAGGTCATCGTGGGCAAACTCCCGCTGTTCGTCGGTGTGGTGATCGCGCTCGGCTGCGCGCTCCTGCTGCTGGCCTTCCGCTCGGTCGGCATTCCGCTGAAGGCCGCCGTGATGAATGTGGCCGCCGTGGCCTCGGCCTTCGGGGTCGTGGTCGCGGTCTTCCAGTGGGGATGGGGGAGCGAACTGCTGGGACTCGGCAGCGCCGGGCCGATCGAACCCTTCCTGCCCGTGATCATGGTCTCGGTGCTCTTCGGGCTCTCCATGGACTACCAGGTGTTCCTGGTGAGCCGCATGTACGAGGAGTGGCTGGAGACCGGCGACAACCGGCGGGCCGTACGGGTCGGCCTGGCCGAGACCAGCCGCGTGATCAACTCGGCGGCCGTCATCATGATCTCCGTCTTCCTGGCCTTCGTCCTCAGCGGTGACCGCGTCATCGCGATGTTCGGCATCGCGCTCGCCGCCGCCGTGGCCCTCGACGCCTTCGTGCTCCGTACGCTGCTGGTCCCCGCCCTGATGCATCTGCTGGGCGGCGCCAACTGGTGGCTGCCCGGCTGGCTGGACCGGCGGCTGCCCCGCATCAGCATCGAGAATCCCGGGTGCCGTACGCGTGCGAAAATTCCCCAGCAGCCCACGACCGTGCCGGAGACAGCAGAGCCGGAGACCATGGCGGCGGAGAAGACCCTGGTGGAGGAGAAGCATGTTCGCGATATCGCTCGGTGACGGCGGGGAGCTGCGGCCCCTGGAGCCCTGGCGGGCCGAGGAGTACCTGGCGCACATCGACCGTGGACGCGAGTTCATCAGCCAGTTCGTCGGACTGGCGAAGGCCGCCACGGACCTGGTGTCGGCGCGGGCGTTCCTCCAGTCGTACGCGGAGAAGCAGGCCGCGGACACCGGCGTGCTCTACGGCATCTGGCTGGACGGCACCCTCGTCGGCGGAGTGCTCTTCCGGGTCTTCGACAGCGCCTCGGGCACCTGTGAGGCGGGCTGCTGGCTG
Source organism: Streptomyces sp. A 4/2 (assembly GCF_940670765.1). Classification (GTDB taxonomy): domain Bacteria; phylum Actinomycetota; class Actinomycetes; order Streptomycetales; family Streptomycetaceae; genus Streptomyces. Next base: position 50,575 of record NZ_CALNVW010000002.1, on the reverse strand, counting down.
GAGCCGGCCGGAACGGGCCGCGGGCTGGTCACCCGCGCGGTGCGGGTGCTGATCGACTGGGCGGTGGAGGAGCGCGGAATGCACCGGATCGAATGGGAGGCTGCCTCCACGAACACCGCCAGTGTCAAGGTCGCCGAGCGCCTGGGCATGACCCGCGAGGGAGTACGGCGGGAGAGCTATCCGCACCGGGGCGTCCGGCTCGACATGGAGATGTGGTCGGTCCTCGCGGACGAGTGGCGGGCGCACAGGAAGCGTTAAGGGCGCTCTCAGAAAGGCCACCTAGCGTGCGCCGTATGAACGCCACCACCAAGCCCGACACGATCGACGACTCCGCCGCCGCAGAAGCGCAGGCCGCAGAGGCCGAGGAAGCCACGGCGGAGGCGGTCACGGAGAACGCCGACGACTCGGCCCCTCGCGACTCCGCTGCTCACGACGCCGCCCCTCACGACTCCGCCTCCGAGGAGGAGGGGACCGGAGAGGGCGAAGCCGAGGACGGGGAACCGGATGCGGACACCGACCCCGCTCCGCGGAGCGGGGTCGGGGCCGGAGCCGGTGCCGTCGTCGCGGCGGCGCTCGCCTTCGTCGCCCTTTCCGGCAGCTGGATGGGCACGGTGCTCTCCGAGCGCAAGACCCTGACCGGTCAGATCCACCTTCCGCAGGGCGCCTCGGCGGCGCAGCAGATCCACGAGGTCTACGCGGCCCCCTGGCACACCACCGCCCTGGTCAACGGCGGTTTCGCGCTGCTGGCGCTGATCGTCGGAGTGGTCGTGCTGGCCCTCCCGCTGTTCAGCACACCGGCCCGGACGCAAGCCGTCTGGGTGCGTGCGGTCGCCTGGGGCTCGGTTGCCGTGGCGGTCATCGGTCTGGTGATCGCCGCCGGAATGTACTTCGACCTGTTCGCCGCGCTGCCCAGCGCTCCTGCGGCGACGTCCACCCCGACCCAGTAGGGCCAGGAGCACCCGTAAGACATCCCGCGGGGGGCCTGGGCCGTACGTAAGCACACACGTACGCGGCCTAAGGCCCCTCCGCCATGAGGATGCGGCACTCGCCCGATGTGGCGGACCCCCCTGGCAGACCAGGATCGAGGCACCGAAGGAAGCCGGAACCGGCCTCCGCCACAGGCGGAGAACGCCATGTTTCACCACCAGCTCCAGAAGTTCCGCACCGCCGACCTCATGCGTGAGGCCGAGGCCGAGCGCCTGGCCGACCAGGCCCGCGCTGCCCGCCGGACCGCGCGCAGGACCGTGCGTCGTGCCGCCCGCGGGTCCCGGAACCAGGACACGGGAGGGCAGGTGGATTCGTCGAGGTCACGTTTCGCCTCAGCAGCCTGATGACCGTGCGGCTTGAGCAGCCTGATGACCGTGCGGCTTGATGAGCGACGCGACGGGGGGCATAGTCGTCCCGCCCGTAGTCGTACGGAGGGCATGGCGGTCACGGCGGGCGTGGTCGTCGCGGCGGGCGGCGGCCGGAGAACGGGGGCCGTCCGGTCGGGCCGCTGTGCGATGCTCGGCGATGTGGAATTCAAGTCAGTCAGCCCCGTATTCGTGGGTCGCGCCGACGAGTTGGCCGCCCTCGACGGCGCGCTTGCCCACGCGGCCGGCGGAGAGCCGCAAGCGCTGCTCATCGGCGGCGAGGCCGGGGTCGGCAAGACCCGGCTCGTCGAGGAGTTCCTGGACGGCGCCTGCCGCGCGAAGGCCGTCGTCGCGGTCGGCGGCTGTGTCGAGATCGGCGCCGACGGCCTGCCGTACGCCCCCTTCTCCACCGCGCTGCGGGCGCTGCGCCGCCACCTCCCCCAGGAGATGGACGACGCGATCGAGGGCCAGGAGGGCGAACTGGCCAGGCTGCTGCCCGAATTGGGCGACACCAGCGGCCAGACGCACCACGAGGACGCCACGGCCCGGCTCTTCGAGCTGACGGCCCGGCTGCTCGAACGCATCGCTGCGGACCGCACCGTCGTGCTGGTGCTGGAGGACCTGCACTGGGCGGACGCCTCGACGCGCCATCTGCTCGCCTATCTCTTCCGCACCCTGAGCAGGGGCAGGATCGTTGTCGTCGCCACCTACCGCGCCGACGACATCCACCGCCGCCACCCCCTGAGACCGCTGCTGGCGGAGCTGGACCGGTTGCGTACGGTCCGGCGGATCGAGCTGTCCCGCTTCACCCGCGTCGAAGTGGTCCGTCAGCTGACCGGCATCCTCGCAGCCGAACCCGAACCGTCCCTGGCGCAGGAGATCTTCGAGCGCTCCGACGGCAACGCCTTCTTCGTGGAGGAACTTGCCGTGTGCAGCGGCAGCGGCTCGGTCTCCGGCATCAGCGAGTCGCTGCGCGATCTGCTGCTGGTCAGGGTGGAGGAACTGCCCGAGCAGGCCCAGCGGGTCGCCCGCTTCGTGGCCGAGGGTGGCTCGACCGTCGAATACCCGCTGCTCGCGGCGGTGACCCGGCTGCCCGAGGACGACCTGATCGAGGCGCTTCGGGCCGCCGTCGGCGCCAACATCCTGATCGCGGTGCCGGACGGCGACGGCTACCGCTTCCGCCACTCGCTGGTGCGCGAGGCCGTCAGCGACGATCTGCTGCCCGGCGAACGCTCCCGCATCAACCGCCGCTGCGCCGAGGCACTGGAGGCCGACCCCACGCTCGTACGGGCCGACGCGCGCACCACGCGTCTTGCGGGCTACTGGTACTACGCCCACGACGCGGCGAAGGCCCTGCCCGCCGTACTCCTGGCCTCCGCCGAGGCGCGGCGCCGACACGCCTACGCCGAGCAACTGCGGCTGCTGGAACGGGCGATGGGGCTCTGGGACAGCGCGCCCGCCCAAGTACGAGATGGGCTGCGGCCGATCGAAACCGCCGACGCCTACCCGGCCTACGGCTACGGAACCGGCGCCTCCGCGCTGCGCTATCTCGACCTGCTCGCCGAGGCGGCGGTCGCCGCACGTTTCTGCGGCGAGCGCGAACGCGCCCTGAAGATCATCAGGAAGGCCCTGCGGCTCATGGGGGAGGGCGAGAACGGCCCTGCCGCGCTCATCGGGAACGGCGAGAACGGCCCTGCCACGCTGGTCGGGCAGGGAGACCCCCTCCGCGCCGCCTGGTTCTGGACCGAGTGCTCGAAGCTGGTGCAGGGCCTGGCACGCGGCAACGGCTGGGAAGAGATCGCCACCGCCCAGGAACTGGTGCGCGGACTGCCCCCGTCCGCGGTCCACGCCCAAGTGCTCGCCACCGCCGCAGGCTGGGCCATGCTCCACGAGCCGGGCCCGGACAGTCTGGCCGCCGCGGAGCGGGCGGTGGACTACGCCCGGCTCGTCGGCGCGGAGGAAATCGAACTGAACGCCCGGCTCACGCTCGGCGGTCTGCTGGTCGACTCAGGCGACATCGAGACCGGCCTCACCACGATGTACGCCGCGGTGAACCGCTCCGCCGAACTCGGCCTGATAGGCGAACTCTGCCGCGCCCACACCAATCTGACATCGAACCTGGAATCCATCGGCTGCTCCGGCAAGGCGGTGGCCGTGGCCGAGGCCGGGGTGGAACTGGCAGGCAGGTACGGCCTGCACGACCAGGAGGCCTGGATCCGCAGCAATATGACCGACTCGCTCCTCTCGCTGGGGCGTTGGGACGAGGCATCGGCCTGCGCCCACCGCACCCTGCTGGCCGCGCGGAGCGCCAACCCTCGCGGCAACGCCTGTATCCAATTGGCGGAACTCGCCCTGCGACGCGGCGAACGGGGCACGCCTGCCGGATATCTGGAGTCCGCGAACGGGCACTTCGGCACACACGACCCGATGCCTCAGCACTCGATACCGCTGGCCCGGCTCACCGTCGCGATCGCAGCGGCACAGGGCCACATCGACGAGGTCCGGGGCGCGCTCGCGGAGGCGACGGAAGCCGGATTCCCGCCCGGGACCCAGTGCTACGGCTGGCCGCTGATGCTCGCCGCAGCCACCGCCGAGGCCAACACCCGGGGCCTACCGACGGCGGAGCCGGGGCGCCCGGACGCCCTGGCCCTGATCCGCTCGGCGGCGAAACGGCTGGCCACCCCGGTACCTCTCTGGGATGCCTACGCCCTGCACGTCACCGCCGAACTGGCGCGGGCCGAGGGCCGGGACCGGCCGGACCAGTGGGCCGAGGCAGCCTCTGCCCTGGAGCCGCTGGAGCATCCGTACGAGCTGGCGCAGGTCCGCTACCAGTGGGCCGGAGCCCTGCTCGCGCACGGTTCCGACCGGGAGCTGGCGACCGCCCTGCTCCGCCGGAGCTATGCCACGGCCGACCGGTTGGGCGCCCGGCCACTGGGGGAGGAGATCGAACTCCTGGCTCAGCGGGCCCGGGTCTCTCTCCGCGCGGACGCGGACGAGAAGGCCCCGGCACCGACGGACCCGCGCCCAGCTGTCGACGGCTTCGGCCTCACCAACCGTGAGCAGGACGTACTGCGCCTGGTCGCTGCGGGCCGTTCCAACCGCCAGATCGCCGAAGCCCTGTTCATCGCGCCGAAAACGGCGAGCGTGCACGTCTCCAACATCCTGGCGAAGCTGGGAGTCGCGGGCCGCGGCGAGGCAGCGGCACTGGCCCACCGGCTGCGTCTGTTCACAGACCTTGGCACGGACACTGCCACAGCCATCGCCACGGCGACCGGCACGGGCGCCGTGGCCGTGGGCGGTGCCGCTGCTGGTGCGCCCGGTTCCGGCGGTTGAGTGGTCACTGAGCTGGAGGCTGTTCCTCCCGCCGGATGATCACCGTGCCCGAATCCAGATCTATCGGTCCGTGCCCTGGGTCGCCGTCGTTGAGATCGACCCGGGACAGCTCCAGCCGCTTGTTCTCGTCCTCGGTGTGCTTACGTCCGGGCGAGAACAGCTGCTCGATCATGTTGAACATTCAGACCCCCACTGTGAGCCCCGGCTCCCAGCGTAACCCCGCCCAGGGGCTGCCCAGCAGGCCCTTGCCGGGGCCCAGGACGCCCGCACGGCGCCTCGTGACGCACCGCACCGGATGCCCCGAGCTGAACCCACAAGATCGACTGGACAGCCCGCGAGCCCGGGTGATCCAAACGAGAGGTCCTAGCTCACCTCCAGCTGGAGAATCCGGTCGTCGCTCGGGCCGGGCTTCCCACGTGAGTCCGTATTGCTCGTGACGAGCCACAGCCGGTTTCCCCCGGCCGACACCACCGTGCGCAGCCGTCCGTACTTGCCCTGGAGGAAGGACTGCGGTGTCGCTGAAGGTCTGTCCCCGTTCAGCGGGATACGCCACAGCCGCTCGCCGCGCAGAGCCGCCATCCATATCGACCCCTCGGCATAGGCGATGCCGCTCGGTGAGGCGACCGCAGGCTTCCACTGCTCCACCGGGTTCACGAAGCCCGGCTTCCCGCCCTTGCCTTCCTCCTCCGGCCAGCCGTAGTTCTTCCCCGGTTGGATCAGATTCAACTCGTCCCAGGTGTGGTCCCCGAATTCGCTGGCCCACAGACGGTCGTCCTTGTCCCAGGCCAGCCCCTCCACATTGCGATGCCCATAGGTGTAGACGACGGAGTCGGGCCAGGGATCACCGTGCACCGGCTGCCCGTCGGGTGTCATCCGAAGGATCTTCCCGCCCAGCGACTTCTTGTCCTGGGCCAGGTCGCGGTCGCCGGTCTCGCCCGTGCCCGCGTAGAGCATCTTGTCCGGGCCGAAGGCGATCCGCCCGCCGTTGTGGACGGTCCCCTTGGGGATGCCCTTGAAGACCGTGTCGGGTGCTCCCAGCTGCTCACCCGGGGGCTGCTTCTCGTCGTACAGCATGCGCGCTATGCGGTTGTCGGAGGCGGTGGTGAAGTACGCGTAGACCAGATGGTCCGTGGCGTACGACGGGGAGAGCGCTATCCCCAGCAGGCCCCCCTCGCCGGCCGGGGCGACCCCCGCCACCTTCCCGACCAGGGTCTTCTTGCCGCTCTTCGCGTCGACCCTGGTGATCGTGGCCTCGTCACGTGAGGAAACCAGCAGATCTCCCTCAGGGAGCACGGCGAGACCCCATGGCGACCGGAGGCCCGTGGCGAGGGTCGATACCACCTTCACCGAGCCTTTCGCCGGGGGTACAGAGGCCGACGGGGAGACCGAGGCGGAGGCGGCGGGGTGTGAACCAGGACTCCGGTCCGGTGCGGAGAGTGCCCCGCCGCCCCCGGCGGAGCACCCGGCCAGCGACAGCAGCACGGATGCCGCCAACACGGCTGTCACAGCTGGACGTTGCACGGTTCTGATCCCTTCGACGACAGCACAGCTACTGTTCATACACCGCAACCCTGCCGAAGGTTCCGCACCCGGCCCGCGCACCTGCACCGCCGCACACCAGTACCACCCGCACCCCACCGCAACGGGGTCAGTCCCAGGAACCCCGCGCGGCCGGCAGCTCCGCGATCTCCCTCAGATCTTCCGTCGTCGGCACCAGTTCCGCAGCGCGGGCATTCTCCACCGCCCATCGTTCCTGCTTGGTCCCCGCCACCGGCACCACATGGGCCCCCTGCTCCAGCACCCACGCCAGCGCCACCTGCGCGGGCGTCGCTCCGTGCCGCTCGGCGATCCGCCGGAGTCCTGCGACCACCGGCTGGTTCGCCGCCATCATCTCGGCGGTGAACCGCGGATGCCGGGCCCGCACGTCGTCCGGCTCGAAACCCATCCCGGGCGTGAGCGTCCCCGTGAGGAAACCGTTCCCCAGCGGCATCGCGGCCAGAAAACCGATTCCCCGCGCCTCGCACCACGGCAGCAGCCTGTCCAGCGCCTCCGGTGACCACACGGACAGTTCGGCCTGCACCGCGCTCACCGGAAACACCTGCTGCACCCGCTCCAGCTGGCTGACCGTCGTGTCGTACAGCCGCGCACCGGAACGCCGGGAGGCTCGCGCCCCTATCGCGCAGAACCCCAGGGCCCGCACCTTCCCCGCGGCCACCAGCCCGGCCATGGCGCCCCACGTCTCCTCCACCGGGACCTCGGGATCGGGCCGGTGGAGCTGGTACAGGTCGATCACATCGGTCTGCAGCCGCCGCAGCGAGGCGTCGCACGCCCTGCGTATGTAGCCGGGACGGCCGTTGGCCACGATGTGCTGCTCGCCCGCCAGCAACCCGCACTTGGTCGAGACGAAGACATCGGTCCTGCGCTCCTTCAGTACCCGACCCAGCAACAGCTCATTGGTGAACGGCCCGTACATGTCGGCCGTGTCGAGCAGGGACGAGCCGGCGTCGAGCGCGGCATGCACGGCACGCAGAGACCGGTCCCCGCGCTGCTGCGAGCCGGTGTACGCCCAGCTCATCGGCATGCAGCCGAGCCCGATCGCGCCCACTTCGAGCGCTGCCGCCCCGATTGTCCTGCGCTCCACCTGGCCGCATCCTCCCTCTTCGCGTCCCCCAAACTAACCTCCTGACCATGACTGCTGATGTGTGGCTCCCCATCCCGGCCGACGAGATCGACGGGCTCCCCGACGGCCCGCGCTACCTCTACTGGAACGGCGGGCCCGAGTACCCGGCGGACCCCGCGGACTGCGCGTACTACGTCGTCCCCTACATGCTGGGCATGGAGGTCGCCGTCCGCCCGCTCGCCGCGATGAGGTCCCTGCGGGTCCTGCAGACCCTGTCCGCCGGAGTCGATCACGTTCGCCCGGGAATCGGCGGCCTGCACCCGGGGGTGCGCCTCTGCAACGCCCGCGGTGTGCACGAGGCGTCGACCGCCGAGCTCGCCCTCGCGCTGATACTCGCGTCCCTGCGCGGTATCCCCGACTTCGTGCGCGGACAGCAACAGGAGGAGTGGCGCTCGGGGTTCCGCCCCGCGCTGGCGGACAAGTCCGTACTGATCGTGGGTTACGGGTCGATCGGCGCGGCCATCGAGGACCGGCTCGTCCCCTTCGAGTGTGCGCGGGTGGCGCGCGTCGCGCGCTCCTCGCGCACCACGGAGCGCGGTCAAGTGCACGCGTTCACCGATCTGTCCGGGCTGCTGCCGGACGCGGACGTCGTCGTCCTCTCCACTCCTCTCACGGAGGACACCAGGGGCATGGTGGACGCGGACTTCCTGGCGGCAATGAAGGACGGTGCGCTGCTGGTGAACGTCGCGCGCGGGGGCGTCGTCGACACCAAGGCACTCCTTGCCGAGCTGGAGTCGGGGCGACTGCATGCGGCGCTCGACGTCACCGACCCCGAGCCGCTGCCCGCCGGGCATCCGCTGTGGCATGCCCCTGGTTGCCTCATCAGCCCCCATGCAGGCGGTCCCACCTCGGCGTTCATGCCCCGCGCCAAGCGGCTGCTGGCTTCCCAGCTCACCCGGTTCGTCGCCGGGGAGCAGCTGGACAATGTGGTGCTGACGACCGAATAAGACCGTTCTGTGGATGTTCGGATGTGCCGGGTGCCCATAACTCCTTTGCTCGTCACGGAGAGTAGAGAAGCTATGTCCCTGAGTGACGGTACTGGTGTATCGTCCGGATGGGGGCCGCGCAGGGACGCGGTGCGGGCGAGCGCACAGATCTTGAGGGGGCGACGGACGATGCACGGCCAGTGGACTGACCAACCGACGCGGCGGATCCACCGACGACGTCCCCGACGGACGAGGGCGCGCGGCTCGGACCCTCGCTCGGCGATGCGGCGGACGGCGACATCCGGGAAGGACCGGTGAGCACGTCGGGGGCGCTCCTCGCCCGGCAGCCGGTCTCCGGCGGCCCCGCGGGTCTGCTCTCCCAGCTCCTTCTCGCGGTGGTGTGCGGAGGCTATGCGATCGGCTCGGCGTTCGACTGGGGATCGGATGAACTGGCGCTCGTCATGGGTGACTTCGGCCTCAGCTTCGCGGCGGCGCTCGCCGCGGTCTCCTGTTTCTTCTATTCACGCACCCGGGAAAGCCGGTTCCGTCCCGCCTGGCTGCTGTTCTCACTCTCCTCCGCCATGGCGGCCTGCGGAAACGCTGTCTGGGGGTGGTACGAGGTCATCCTGCGGACTCCGGTTCCCACCCCCTCGCTCGCCGACCTCTTCTTCCTCTGCTTCGCGCCACCCGCCATCGTCGGACTGCTGGTCCTCGCGAAGCGGCCGGTCACCCGGGCGGGCTGGGTCTGTCTGGCGCTGGACGCCTGGCTCATCGGCGGTTCGCTGCTGACGCTCTCCTGGAGCCTCGCACTCGCGCACGCCGCACGCCTGGAAGGCGGCCGGGAGAGCGTGGCGCACGCCGCGCTCTCCCTCGCCTATCCGCTCCTCGACATCGTTCTGGTGTCCATGGTGCTGGTCCTGCACTTCCGCAGGTCGAACGCCAACCGTTCGGCGATCAACACCGCCATTGCCGGGCTGGCGCTGACCGTGCTGTCCGATGCCCTGTTCACCTCGCCGCTGTTGCGGGCGAGCTACCGCTCGGGGCAGTTGCTGGACGCCGGATGGTTCGCAGGCTCGCTGCTCCTGGCGTACGCGCCCTGGGGTGCCCGGCTGGGGGCGAGCGGGTTCACCGGCACCGACCCGGTGCCCGAACCGCGCGGAATCCGGCACCCCAGCCGTCCCATCGCCGGTTCGCTGGCCGCACTCACCCCGTACCTGGCCGCAGCCGTCTGCACGCTCGGCATCCTCAACAACGTGATCGACGGCCACCGGGTGGACCGGGTGGTCGTCTTCACCGGCTGCACGGTCGTCCTCGCGCTGGTGGTCCGACAGGGCATCATGCTCGTCGACAACATCGCACTCACCCATGAACTGGCCCAGAAGGAGAACCACTTCCGGTCCCTCGTGCAGGGGTCGAGCGATGTCATCATGATCGCCGCGCCGACCGGCATACTCCGCTACGTCAGCCCGGCAGCCTCGGGTGTCTACGGCCGGGACGCCGAGGAACTCATCGGCTCCGAGCTCGCCTCGCTCATTCACGCCGACGACCTGGGGCGCGTGGTCCACGAGGTGCGCCGCTTTCTGGCCGCCTCGCCCGCCTCCGAGCCCACCACCCGTATCGAGTGCCGCTTCAGATCAGGGACCGGGGACTGGCTCAATGTGGAGTCCACCGTCAACCGGCACCAGGGCGGGCTGATCTTCAACAGCCGGGACGTGACCGAACGGGTCCGCCTCCAGGCCCAGTTGCAGCACAACGCCGAGCACGACCCGCTCACCGACCTGCCCAACCGGGCCCTGTTCACGGACCGGGTCCGCGAGGCGCTCGGCGGGCGCAGGGCGACCGACCACGGCACGGCGGTGCTCTTCATCGACCTCGACGGCTTCAAGGCGGTGAACGACACCATCGGCCACCAGGCGGGCGACGAACTGCTCGTCCAGGCGGCCCGCCGCCTCCAGGAGTCGGTCAGGTCGGCGGACACGGCGGCCCGTCTCGGCGGCGACGAGTTCGCCGCGCTCATCGTCGGCAACGGCAGCCAGGACCAGCCCGCCCGGGAGTGCCAGGTCCATGAGATCGCCGACCGGCTGCGCCTGCGGCTCTCCCAGCCGTACCGGATCGACGGCAGCGAAGTGCGGGTCGCGGCCTCCATCGGCGTGGCCTTCGCCGAATCCGGTGTCACCCCGACCGACCTGATGCGCAACGCCGATCTCGCCATGTACCGGGCGAAGGCGGGCGGTAAGAACCGCGTCGAGCTGTACGCCCCGCAGATGCAGGCCGAAGTCGTCCGCCGGTCCGAGCTGTCCACCCGGCTGCGCACCGCGCTCCACGACGGTGAATTCGCCCTGCTGCACCAGCCCGTGGTGAATCTCACCACCGGCCGGATCGCCGCGGTCGCCGCCCAGGCGCGCTGGCGTTCCACCCAGGGGATCCTCTTCACCCCGGCCGAGTTCCTCCAGGTCCAGGGGGCGGGCGACCTGGAAGAGGGGGCACGCACCGGCGAGCTGGGCCGCTGGCTGCTCGAAGAAGCCGTCGAGCAGGCAGCCGACCGGGGAGGCGCCGGGCACCAGGTGCCGGTCGCCGTGCGGCTCTCGGCCCGCAGGCTGCTCGACAGGTCCATGCCGCTCGCGTCCATCGAGGCACTCCTCAGCCGGCACGCGCTGCCCTCGGGCGCCCTGGTCATCGAGATCACCGACAGCGACCCGCGCATCGCCTTCGAGGAGCTGGAGCGCCGTCTGATGGTGCTGCGCAGGCTCGGCGTACGGATCGCGCTGGACGGCTTCGGGCGCGGATACGCCGCGATAAACGCCCTGCGCCGACTGCCCGTCGACGTACTCAAACTGGACCGCGGTCTCGTCGAGGGAGTGGTGGAATCCGCGCGGCTGCACAAAATCACCAGCGGACTGCTGCGGATCGCCTGCGACCTCGGCATGCAGTCCGTCGCCGACGGCGTGGACCTACCCGAACAGGTGATCGCTCTTCGCTCGATGGGGTGTACGCACGGGCAGGGTATGGCCTTCTCCGGACCACTGGACGAGTACCGCCTGCGCCGCTCCCTGGCCCGCGCGCGCTTCCCCCTGCCCGGCGGCGCGGCCCGGCCCGTCCTGCTCGGCACCCCCTCGTTCGCCAGCTCAAATAATGAGACGCCCGTCCCACCCACTTGACAGTCACCGGGCGCCAGGAGGAGGGTCAAGGCCATGACCACCCGAATTCTCGTACTTGGAAAGCGCGTCGGCTGAAGCAGAGCTCCTCACCAGCTCCGCACAACGCACCGACGCGCTCCCCTCGCTTGCCTCACGGCACGGGGGGTTTTTTGTTGCACCAGCACCACCCGAACACCGCGAAAATCCCCGCAAAAACCCTCAGCTTCGAGAAGAGAATGCCGATGACCGAGCAGGCCACCGGGGCCCACCACCCGCAGCCGCGAGCCCGTAACGGCGGACCGTCGTCCGTCACCGTCGAGCACGTCACGGGCGCGCAGTCCCTCATCCGTTCTCTTGAGGAAGTCGGCGCCGACACGGTATTCGGCATTCCCGGCGGTGCGATCCTTCCGGCGTACGACCCGATGATGGACTCCACCCGGGTGCGGCACATCCTGGTCCGTCACGAGCAGGGCGCGGGCCACGCGGCCACCGGTTACGCCCAGGCCACCGGCAAGGTCGGGGTCTGCATGGCCACCTCGGGTCCGGGCGCCACCAACCTGGTCACCCCGATCGCCGACGCGCACATGGACTCGGTGCCGCTGGTCGCGATCACCGGCCAGGTCGCCGCCGCCTCGATCGGTACGGACGCCTTCCAGGAGGCGGACATCTGCGGCATCACGATGCCGATCACCAAGCACAACTGGCTGGTCACCGACGCCGCCGACATCCCGCGGGTCATCGCCGAGGCGTTCCACGTCGCCTCGACCGGCCGTCCGGGCCCGGTGCTCGTCGACATCGCCAAGGACGCGCTCCAGGCGGACACGACCTTCTCCTGGCCGCCGCAGCAGGAGCTGCCCGGCTACCGCCCGGTGACCAAGCCGCACGCCAAGCAGATCCGTGAGGCGGCCCGGCTGATCACCCAGGCCAAGCGCCCGGTCCTGTACGTCGGCGGCGGGGTCATCAAGGCCCACGCCACCGCCGAACTCAAGGTGCTGGCCGAGCTGACCGGAGCGCCGGTCACCACGACGCTGATGGCGCTCGGCGCGTTCCCCGACAGCCACCCGCAGCACGTGGGAATGCCCGGCATGCACGGTTCGGTCACCGCCGTCACCGCGCTGCAGAAGTCGGACCTGCTGATCGCCCTCGGTACCCGCTTCGACGACCGCGTCACCGGCAAGCTGGACAGCTTCGCCCCGGACGCGAAGGTCATCCACGCCGATGTCGACCCCGCTGAGATCGGCAAGAACCGACAGGTGGACGTGCCGATCGTCGGGGACGCCCGGGAGGTCATCGCCGATCTGGTCCAGGCCGTCCAGGCCGAGCACACCGAGGGCACCATCGGCACCGCCGCCCAGAAGCGGTACGCGGACTGGTGGACGGACCTCAACCGCTGGCGCGACGCCTACCCGCTCGGTTACGACCTGCCGCAGGACGGCAGCCTGTCCCCGCAGCAGGTCATCGAGCGCATCGGGCTGGCCGCCGACGCCGACACGATCTTCGCGGCGGGTGTCGGACAGCACCAGATGTGGGCCTCGCACTTCATCCAGTACGAGCGGCCCGCCACCTGGCTGAACTCCGGCGGCGCCGGAACGATGGGCTACGCGGTCCCGGCCGCGATGGGCGCCAAGGCCGGTATGCCGGACCGGATGGTCTGGGCGATCGACGGCGACGGCTGCTTCCAGATGACCAATCAGGAACTGACCACCTGCGCGCTCAACAACATCCCGATCAAGGTCGCGATCATCAACAACGGCGCCCTCGGGATGGTCCGCCAGTGGCAGACCCTCTTCTACAACCAGCGCTACTCCAACACCGTGCTGCACTCCGGCCCCGGCGCCGACGGCATCGCGGTGGACGGCAAGGCCAGCGGTGGCACCCGTATCCCGGACTTCGTGAAGCTGTCCGAGGCGATGGGCTGTGTCGCGCTGCGCTGTGAGCGCCCGGAGGACCTGGACAAGGTCATCGCGGAGGCGAACGCGATCAACGACCGCCCGGTCGTCGTCGACTTCATCGTTCACGAGGACGCGATGGTGTGGCCGATGGTCGCCGCAGGAACCTCCAACGACGAAGTCATGGCCCTCCGCGGCATCCGCCCCGACTTCGGCGACAGCGAAGAGAACTGAGAGAGCAGAGAGAGACCGACGACATGTCCACCAAGCACACGCTCTCCGTCCTGGTCGAGAACACGCCGGGCATCCTCGCCCGGATCGCCGCCCTGTTCTCCCGCCGCGGCTTCAACATCGACTCGCTCGCCGTGGGCGTCACCGAACACCCCGACATCTCCCGCATCACGATTGTGGTGAGTGTCGACGACCTGCCGCTCGAGCAGGTGACGAAGCAGCTCAACAAGCTGGTCAACGTCCTGAAGATCGTCGAACTCGAGCCCGGCGCTGCGATCCAGCGCGAGCTCGTCCTGGTGAAGGTCCGCGCCGACAACGAGACCCGCTCCCAGATCGTCGAGATCGTCGAGCTGTTCCGCGCCAAGACCGTGGACGTCTCCCCGGAAGCCGTGACCATCGAGGCCACCGGGGGCACCGACAAGCTGGACGCGATGCTCAAGATGCTGGAGCAGTACGGCATCAAGGAGCTCGTCCAGTCCGGTTCGATCGCCATAGGGCGAGGCGCGCGCTCCATCACGGACCGCAGCCTGCGGGCGCTCGACCGCAGCGCCTGAGAACCGGTCAAGGGCTGCTCGCATTGCGAGACCCGGAAACTTTCCTCCACCCGCCCGCCGTACGGTGGGCTGTAACACCTGCAGACCAAGGAGATATCCCAGTGGCCGAGCTTTTCTACGACGACGATGCCGACCTGTCGATCATCCAGGGCCGCAAGGTCGCAGTGATCGGTTACGGCAGCCAGGGCCACGCCCACGCGCTGTCGCTGCGTGACTCGGGCGTCGACGTCCGAGTCGGTCTGCACGAGGGCTCCAAGTCCAAGGCCAAGGCCGAGGAGCAGGGCCTGCGTGTGGTGACCCCCGCCGAGGCGTCCGCCGAGGCCGACGTCATCATGATCCTCGTCCCGGACCCGATCCAGGCCCAGGTCTACGAGGAGTCCATCAAGGACAACCTCAAGGACGGCGACGCGCTGTTCTTCGGCCACGGCCTGAACATCCGCTTCGACTTCATCAAGCCGCCGGCCGGCGTCGACGTCTGCATGGTCGCCCCGAAGGGCCCGGGTCACCTGGTCCGCCGTCAGTACGAGGAGGGCCGCGGCGTTCCGTGCATCGTGGCCGTCGAGCAGGACGCCACCGGCAAGGGCCTGCAGCTGGCGCTCTCGTACGCCAAGGGCATCGGCGGCACCCGCGCCGGCGTCATCAAGACGACCTTCACCGAGGAGACCGAGACCGACCTCTTCGGCGAGCAGGCCGTTCTGTGCGGCGGCACCGCCGCGCTGGTCAAGGCGGGCTTCGAGACCCTGACCGAGGCCGGTTACCAGCCGGAGATCGCGTACTTCGAGTGCCTGCACGAGCTGAAGCTCATCGTGGACCTCATGTACGAGGGCGGCCTGGAGAAGATGCGCTGGTCGATCTCCGAGACCGCCGAGTGGGGCGACTACGTCAGCGGCCCCCGCATCATCACCGACCAGACCAAGGTCGAGATGAAGAAGATCCTGGGCGAGATCCAGGACGGTACGTTCGCCAAGAACTGGATGGACGAGTACCACGGCGGCCTGAAGAAGTACAACGAGTACAAGAAGGCCGACGAGAACCACCTGCTGGAGACCACGGGCAAGGAGCTCCGCAAGCTCATGAGCTGGGTCGACAACGGCGACGCGTAAGCAGTACGGATCAGGGGGCTTCTCCGGACGGAGGAGCCCCCTTGTCCACCTCGTCCAACCACGTACGGGTGATCCCGCCGCATCGGCGGAATATCCACCCCGCAACGCCACTACACTGCTCAGAACATACGCGTCAGGCCCACAGCGTCGTGCGTCTTCCACGCGCCCAGCCCCTCCGCCTGCGGCCGTCGGGACGGCCCTCCGCAACGGACTTGTGAGGACTCACGTGAGCTCGAAACCTGTCGTACTCATCGCTGAAGAGCTGTCGCCCGCCACGGTGGACGCGCTGGGCCCGGACTTCGAGGTCCGGCACTGCAACGGCGCGGACCGCGCCGAACTGCTGCCCGCCATCGCCGATGTGGACGCGATCCTGGTGCGCTCCGCCACCAAGGTCGACGCCGAGGCCGTCGCCGCCGCGAAGAAGCTGAAGATCGTGGCCCGCGCCGGAGTCGGCCTGGACAACGTCGACGTCTCCGCCGCCACCAAGGCCGGCGTCATGGTCGTGAACGCCCCGACCTCCAACATCGTCACCGCCGCCGAGCTGGCCTGCGGTCTGCTGGTCGCCACCGCGCGCAACATCCCGCAGGCCAACAGCGCGCTCAAGAACGGCGAGTGGAAGCGCTCGAAGTACACCGGTGTCGAGCTGAGCGAGAAGACCCTCGGCGTCGTCGGTCTCGGCCGGATCGGCGTGCTGGTCGCCCAGCGCATGTCGGCCTTCGGTATGAAGATCGTCGCGTACGACCCCTACGTGCAGCCCGCGCGCGCAGCCCAGATGGGCGTCAAGCTCCTCACGCTCGACGAACTGCTCGAAGTCGCCGACTTCATCACCGTCCACCTCCCCAAGACCCCCGAGACGATCGGCCTGATCGGCGACGAGGCGCTGCACAAGGTGCAGCCGCACGTGCGGATCGTCAATGCCGCCCGCGGCGGGATCGTCGACGAGGAGGCGCTCGCCTCCGCCCTCAAGGAGGGCCGCGTCGCCGGTGCCGGTCTGGACGTGTACACGAAGGAGCCCTGCACGGACTCCCCGCTCTTCCAGTTCGACCAGGTCGTCTGCACCCCGCACCTCGGCGCGTCCACGGACGAGGCCCAGGAGAAGGCGGGTGTCGCGGTCGCCAAGTCCGTACGCCTGGCGCTCGCCGGTGAGTTGGTCCCGGACGCGGTCAACGTCCAGGGCGGCGTGATCGCCGAGGACGTCCGTCCGGGGCTGCCGCTCGCCGAGAAGCTCGGCCGGATCTTCACCGCGCTGGCGGGCGAGGTCGCCGCCCGGCTCGACGTCGAGGTGTACGGCGAGATCACCCAGCACGACGTCAAGGTCCTCGAACTCTCCGCGCTGAAGGGCGTGTTCGAGGACGTCGTCGACGAGACCGTGAGCTACGTCAACGCCCCGCTGTTCGCGCAGGAGCGCGGCGTCGAGGTCCGTCTGACGACCAGTTCGGAGTCCCCGGACCACCGCAACGTCGTCACCGTCCGCGGCACGCTCGCGGGCGGCGAGGAGGTCTCGGTCTCCGGCACGCTGGCCGGCCCCAAGAACCTCCAGAAGATCGTCGCGGTCGGCGAGTACGACGTGGACGTGGCGCTCTCCGACCACATGGTCGTCCTGCGCTACACCGACCGCCCCGGCGTGGTCGGCGCGGTCGGCAAGATCCTCGGCGAGGCCGGGCTGAACATCGCGGGCATGCAGGTCTCGCGGGCCGCCGTGGGTGGCGAGGCGCTGGTCGTGCTCACCGTCGACGACACCGTGCCGCCGGCCGTGCTCGCCGAGATCTCCGACGAGATCGGCGCCGTCTCGGCCCGTTCGGTGGACCTGACCGACTGATCCCCGTACCTCACCGGCGCACCCGGCCCGTAGACATGTGGAGCACAGATGTCTGCGCGCCGGGTGCGCTGCTGTCCGGGGCGGGGTCGGAGACCGGCGCGGTCTCTTACAGTCGAGCCCTCTTCAGCGCCATGTGCAGCAGCAGCCGGTCCTCGCCCTCGTCCAGGTCGAGGCCGGTCAGCTGCTCGATGCGGGAGAGGCGGTAGTAGAGCGTCTGACGGTGGATGCCCAGTGCCGCCGCCGTACGCCCGGCCTGGCCCGCGCGGTCGAGGAACACCTCGGCGGTGTGGGCCAGTTCGGTGTGGGCGGGCGACAGCAGATCGCCCACCACGGGGTCCGGGGCCGTCTCCTGGGGGAGCGCCGTCAGCATGCGGTACGGGCCGATCGACGCCCATGCGGCGACCGCGCCGAACCGGCTCTCGGCCGCGGCGGCGCGGGATGCCGCCGAGGACTCCTGCCAGGACGCGGTCAGCTCGCCCAGACCCCGGCGGGCCGGTGCGATCCCCGCCGTGGCCCCGGCGCCCGCCGACTCCCTGAGGTGGGCCGCGGCGGTCAGCGCCGGGTCGAGCGCGTCCGGCGTGCGCAGCCGGATCAGCGCGGCCAGGCGGTACGTGGTGGCGTCCCCGGCCGCCGGGCCGCCGTCGGCCGGCATGGTGCACAGCGCCGCGGTGGCCGGTACCGGGCGTACCGGTGTGTCCTCGTCCGGCCACGGCGTCACGCACACCATGGCGTGCAGCCCGTCGGCGCTCGGGCCCAGCGCCGTACGCAGGGAGGCGACCGCCATGTCCCGCGGCCAGCCCCGTTCGGCGGTGAGGACCGCGCGGAATTCGCGGGACAGACCGGCGCCCGCCTGTGCCTCGTCGAAGAGCAGGTCACCGATGCGCGCGGTCACCTCCATCGCCGCGGCCAGCTGCTGTTCCGTGGGGCCCGGGTCGGTGTCCAGGAGCCAGACGTAGCCGTAGACCGTGCCACGGTGGCGTACCGGCAGGCAGATCCTTCCCCGGTACACGCCGGCGTCGGGGGCCGCGGGGATCCGGACCGGGCCGGTCGCGTGGGTGATCCCGAAGCCCTCGAACCAGGCACGGACCGCGGGTGTCGAGCGCCGGGTCAGGATCGACCGGGTGCGGACCGGGTCCATGGCGCTGTCGTCCTCGCTGTCGTGCGCGCCGAAGGCGATCAGCCCGAAATCCCGGTTCTCCAGCGTCGCGGGGGCGCCGAGCAGCGCCGAGATCTCGTCGGCCAGGTCCTGGTAATCAGCCTTCACCCTGGCATTCTCGCACCCCTTCAGACATATGTCTGAGATCCGGGGTACGGATGCGTGACAGCTGTCGATGGCAGAAAATCGGAGTGATCCCTAGATTTCACGGTGGTTCTCCGTACCGCTCTGTACCGCTCTGTATCGGTCTGCGCAGGTACGGCCTTCGTTCGTACTTTCCGTGGAGGTGCCCCGTGCTGGGTCCCGTGATTCTCGCCGCGTCCCGCAGCGACAAGATGCGCCGTTTCATTTCGGCCGCACCTGGCACCAAGCAGGTCGTCGGCCGGTTCATCGCCGGTGAGACGGTCGACCAGGTCGTCCCGATCATCGAGGACGCCGCCGACAAGGGCCTTGAGGTCACCATGGACGTGGTGGGCGAGGACATCACCACGCCCGAGCAGGCCGCCGCGGCCCGTGACGCCTACCTGGAACTGATCGGCCGCCTCAAGGACCTCGGTCTGGGCACCAAGGCCGAGATGTCCGTCAAGCTCTCCATGTTCGGCCAGGCGCTGGAAGGCGGGCACGAGCTGGCGCTCGCCAACGTCCGCCCGGTCGTCGAGGCCGCCGCCGAGATCGGCACCACGGTCACCCTCGACGCCGAGGACCACACCACCCTCGACTCGATGTTCGCCATCCACGAGGAGCTGCGGAAGGACTTCCCGCAGACCGGATGCGTGATCCAGGCGTACCTGTTCCGCACCGAGGACGACGCCCGCCGCCTGGCCGCCGCAGGCAGCCGCGTCCGCATCGTGAAGGGCGCCTACAAGGAGCCCGCCTCCGTCGCGTACCAGGCCAAGCCCGAGATCGACAAGGCCTACGTCCGCATCCTGAAGACCCTGATGGAGGGCGACGGCTACCCGATGATCGGGTCCCACGACCCGCGTCTGATAGCCGTCGCGCAGGAGCTGGCACGCAAGGCCGGGCGCAAGCTGGACGAGTACGAGTTCCAGATGCTGTACGGCATCCGCAGCGAGGAGCACATCCGGCTCGCGGCCGAGGGCCACCGGATGCGCGTCTACACCGCGTACGGCACCGACTGGTACGGCTACTTCATGCGCCGTCTCGCGGAGAAGCCGGCCAACCTGCTGTTCTTCGGCCGCTCCATCCTCACCAAGGGCTGACCCGCCCGGCTGACCACCCACCCCTGACACAAGGAGACAAGGCACTCATGGACGCTGTGACCCAGGTCCCCGCGCCGGTCAACGAGCCGGTCCACTCCTACGCCCCCGGTACCCCGGAGCGGGCGCGTCTCGAAGCCAAGCTCAAGGAGCTGGCCGAGAACCCCATCGAGCTCACGATGACCATCAACGGTGTGAAGCGGATGGGTGGCGGCGAGCCGTTCACCGTCGTGCAGCCGCACAACCACCGGTCGGTCATCGGTACCGGCGCGCACGCCACGCAGGCCGACGCCCAGGAGGCGATCGACGCCGCGCTGGCCGCCGCCCCGGCCTGGCGTGCGATGTCCTTCGACGACCGTGCCGCGATCATCCTCCGCGCCGCCGAGCTGCTGTCCGGCCCGTGGCGCGAGACGCTCGCCGCCTCGACGATGCTCGGCCAGGGCAAGACCGCCCAGCAGGCCGAGATCGACACCCCCTGCGAGCTCATCGACTTCTGGCGCTTCAACGTCAAGTACGCCCGTGACCTGCTGGCCGAGCAGCCCCCGGCCAACTCCCCGGGCGTCTGGAACCGTCTCGACCACCGCCCGCTCGAAGGCTTCGTCTACGCGATCACGCCGTTCAACTTCACGGCCATCGCGGGCAACCTCCCGACCGCCCCGGCCCTGATGGGCAACGTGGTCGTCTGGAAGCCGTCCCCGACGCAGACCCACGCGGCCGTCCTGCTGATGCAGCTCCTGGAGGAGGCCGGTCTCCCCAAGGGCGTCATCAACCTGGTGACCGGCGACGGCATCGCCGTCTCCGAGGTCGCCCTGAACCACCGCGACCTGGCGGGCATCCACTTCACCGGTTCCACCCCGACCTTCCAGTACCTCTGGAAGACGATCGGCGAGAACATCGGCAAGTACCGCACCTACCCGCGGCTGGTCGGCGAGACCGGCGGCAAGGACTTCGTCGTCGCCCACCCCAGCGCCGACCGCGCCGTGCTGAAGACCGCGCTGACCCGTGGCTCCTTCGAGTTCCAGGGCCAGAAGTGCTCGGCCTCCTCGCGTGCGTACGTCCCCGCCTCGATCTGGAACAGCGGCTTCCGCGAGGAGTTCGCCGCCGAGGTCGACTGGATCACCATGGGTGACGTCACCGACCTGTCGAACTTCATGGGCGCCGTCATCGACGACCGCGCGTTCGCGAAGAACAAGGGCGCGATCGACCGTGCGAAGGCTGACCCGAGCTGCACGATCGTCGCGGGCGGTACGTACGACGACTCCGTCGGCTACTTCGTCCGACCCACCGTCATCGAGTGCTCCGACCCGGAGAACGAGGTCTTCACGACCGAGTACTTCGGCCCGATCCTCGCCGTCCACGTCTACGACGACAGCCAGGACGGCGCGTACGACGCGATGCTGACCCAGATGGAGTCGGTCTCCGACTACGCGCTGACCGGCTCGGTCATCTCGTCGGACCGCGCCGCTACCGCGTACACGATGGACAAGCTCCGCTACGCGGCGGGCAACTTCTACATCAACGACAAGTCGACCGGCGCCGTGGTCGGCCAGCAGCCCTTCGGCGGCGGCCGTGCCTCCGGCACCAACGACAAGGCCGGTGCCCCGCAGAACCTCCAGCGCTGGACCCTGACCCGGGCCATCAAGGAGACGCTGGTCCCGCCGACCGAGTACACCTACCCGCACCAGGGCTGACACCCCCCCCGGGTCACCCCGGGCACGCCCCGCGAAGCTCCGCCCCCATCCGGTCCCCCCACCGGGCGGGGGCGGTTTCGCGTTCCCGGGGCCGTACGGAATTCAGTGGCGCGCCCGCCGTGCGCCGACGCACCCTTGCCCGCATGGCAGAACACCTCGCCCCCGAACCGTCCCACCGCATCCGCGCGCTCCACACGGAGTCGACGGTCACCGTCTACCAGGCGTACACCCCGTCCCTGGGCCTCCCCGCCGCCCGCGACGGCCGTTTCCCCGCAGCCTGGAAGCGGTCCCGGATGACCTGGATCAAGCCGTCGTTCCTGTGGATGATGTACCGCTGCGGCTGGGCGGCGAAGGAGGGCCAGGAGACGGTCCTGGCCGTCGAGATCAGCCGCGCCGGGTTCGACTGGGCGCTGCGGCACGCGTGTCTCTCCGCGTACGAGCGCGGGTTCCACGCCGACCAGGCCGCCTGGAAGAGGGAGTTGCAGCGGTCACCGGCCCGGGTGCAGTGGGACCCGGAACGAGATCTGTGGCTCCGCCCGCAGCCCCACCGCTCGTTGCAGCTCGGCCTCAGCGGGGAGGCGGCGCGGCGGTACGCGGACGAATGGACGGTCTCGATCCGGGACGTCACCCCGCTGGTGCACCGGATCCACGCGCTGGTCCGCGAGGGCGACGAAGCGGCGGCGACCGCCCTGCTGCCCCGGGAGCTCCCGTACCCGGCCGACGACGGGCTGCTCGCGAGCGTGCTGCCCGTCCGGAGGGGCAGCGGCGAGGTGGTGCGGGGCGTCACGGGCGTGCCGGAGGACATCGAGACCGTCACCGGATGAGCCGGCCGCGGTCCGCGGCTCCAGGTGTGGGACCTGTGCCGCACCGGTGATGGTCCCGTGACCTCGTGCAACCCTGTGCGTCACCCGGCGGTCAAAGCCCCCGTACCGCACATGAATTCACGTGTGGTCGAAGCCCCCCCCACGCGGGAGGTGCCCGTGCGTGCAGGCCGAGAACCCGCGCCGCAGGTACCCGCGTACACAGCAGAAACCCACCCGGGAGAACCGTTTTGCGTCACCGCATCAGCTCGTCGTCCGCCGTAGCGGCGGCCCTGCTCGCCGTCGCCCTCGCACCGGCCGCCCAGGCGCACGCCGACGGGACAGCCCCCGCCCTCGTGGTGTCCGAGCTGTCCAGCGATCCGTGGCAGCCGGGCACGGTCCGCGAGGACTCCCTCACCTTCACCAACCAGGGCGACGCGCCCGCCGACGGCCTCACGATGCGGCTGCGGATCACGCGCGGCATCGAATTCCCGGAGCACGCCGCCGGATGTACGTACTCGACCGACGCCGACCAGGTGTCGGTGGCCGTCTGCCACTTCGACCAGGTGCTCGACCCGGGCAAGTCCTTCGACGTGCCCCTCAAGTTCAAGGTGCTGTCCAAGGCGCTGCTGGAGAACGTGGAGTACGGCACCGGCTCCACCGGCGGCGACCCGGAGTCCGGTTCCACCGACATCAGTTACCGCTCGCTCGCGGTCACCGCGGACAACACCGCCGACCTCGCCGCCGTCGGCGACAACGCCAAGGGCAAGCCCGGCGACAAGGTGACGGTCACCGCGGGGCTGCGCAACGACGGCCCCGGCTGGATCGACGACAACACGAGCGACGACCAGCCGGCGGTGATGGTCGGCATACCCAAGGGCACCACGGCCGTCGAGGTCCCGAAGGACTGCCTGCCCTTCGGTATCGACGGCCCGAGCGGCCCGTCCGCACCGGGCAAGCGCACGTACGTCTGCCTGCCTTCCGACCACCTCTACGAGGTCGGCTCGCTGCACACGTACAAGTTCGTGCTCAAGATCGAGAGCGGCGCGAAGGACACGTCGAGCGAGGTGAAGGCCACGTCGGTGTACGACATCCACCCGGTCTTCGACAAGAACGCCGCCAACGACAAGGCGAAGCTCGTGATCGACGTCACGGGTACGGGATCCGGCACGGGCTCAGGCTCATCCGGCGGATCCAACGGAGGCTCATCGACGGCCGGTTCGACGTCGGGCTCCACGTCCGGTTCGACCAACGGCGGCACCCAGGCCCAGTCGACCGGCGGTACGGGCACCTCGGGCTCCACGACGTCGACCGGGGGCTCGACGACGGACGGCACCACGACGGTCGGCGACGCGACCGGCACGATGGCCTCGACCGGCGCGGGCAACACCCCCCTGGTGACCGGCATCGGTGCGGCCGCGGTCGCACTCGGCGGCGGCCTGGTCTTCGCACTGCGCCGCAGGAACGCGGCGAGGACCCGCTAGCCACTCGGAAGAGCTGTGGCCCGAACGCCCTGGTTTGCTCCATCTGATCTGCGAAATCTGATCTGCGAAGGGGCGAACCAGGGCGATCGGCAGGTGCGGGTACCGGCTCAGTCCTCGACCTGTCCGACGGCGTCCCGTTTGACGCCGTACCAGGCAGTGCCCCCGCCCACCACCCCCGCGAGCAGCGCTGCGATCAGGATGGGCGTGACGCTTGCCCCGTGCTGCACGGCGAGGGACACCACCGTGCCGCTCACCACGGCGGAGAGCAGGGCGAGCAAGAGCTTTCCGCGTTGCGCGCGATTCCGCAGGAAGATCTTCTGGTGCGGGACTTCCGGCAGTTCGGCGAGGTCGGCCGCCGGGCCCGCGCTCGCCGCCTTCGGCCGTTTGAAGTACATGAGGTACAGGCAGTGGCCGCACAACTCCCAACCGTCGGGGGCCAGTTCGGCCGCCTTCGCCGTACGGTCCGCTGCGTTGACCACTTCGCGCCGGTACTCCCAGCGCATCGCGGTGGCCGGGTCGCGGCGGGCGACGAACCGGCCCAGGCGGTCGATGCGTTCGATCTCCCAGCCCTGGTCGCCGAAGTGGTTGAGCTGCCGGCGGTCGGCGTAGATGTCGGCGATCCACTTCCAGGTCCGGGGCTCGGTCCCTTGCCCGGCGGCGGGACCGTCCTCGGCCGCCGTGAGCCGCTCCGCGAACACGTCCACCGGGCCGAACTCCTCCTGCGCACTCGTCCCGGTCTCGGCGAGGTAGCCCGAGAGGTCATCGACGGTGGCCGACACCTCCTCCCGGGGCCTCCCGTGTGAGCGCAGCGCCGCGGTGAGTTCCGCGAAGTACTCGATATCGGTGTCCGAGCGATCCGTCATGGCATGTCCCCTGTTCCCCCTGGTTCCAGCATCGTCCGTACGTGCGTGTGGAACTCCAGCCAGGCCGCGCTCTGTTCGCCGAGTGCCTTCCTGCCCCCGCTGGTCAGCCGGTAGTAGCGGCGCCCCGGCCCGCGCTCGGCGGCGCGGAAATCCCCGACCACGAGTCCGGCTTCTTCGAGCCGGTTCAGCACGGGGTAGAGCGTCCCGCCCTTGATCTCGCCGACCCCGGCGGCGGCCAGCGCCTTGGCGATCTCGTATCCGTAGCTCTCGCCTCCGGTGAGGCAGGTGAGCACGAGGAGGTCAAGGACGCCCTTGAGCCAGCTGGATCTGCGGTCTGCGGCCATGGTTGTATTGCAGCACCACCTAGTTAGGAATGCAACCTAGGTGGCGTCGCGAGCCAGGTAGGGGTGTCCGCGAGTCAGGCGGAGATGTGATCGCGTCTCAGATAGTAGGAAGTCCGAGTAATTGTGGAGACAGAGCGGCCCTGCTCCCTTAGCTTGGTAGGAGCCGAACGTCTCGCTCGACCCAGCGAGTGGCGGTCGTGAGCCGCGCCCCGATGCAGGTAACCCCTGCGGCGCCCCGCTCCCCGCCCCTTCCGGCGCATCGATATCCCCCTTGCTCTTCAAGGAGTCGATCACCATGGCCGAGACCGTCCGCCGCGTCCGTCACACCACCCGCGCCGCACGTTCGGGTGAGTCCGACCGCAGGAACGCGGCAGCAGCCCTCCAGCGCGCACTCGACCGCCGTGACAACGGCGGCTCCACCGGTCACTGACCGCCGGTACTCGCACCCGTGGGCGCCGACCGCCCCGCACCGTACGGCGCAGGGCGGTCGTCGAGCGGGATCACGGGGTCAGTGGCCGCGCTGGATCTCGAAGTGGTCGATGCGCTCGCCCGATTCGGCGAGTGCGCTGACCTTGAGCTTCGCCTGTCGGCCGGTCGTCACCTCCACCGCGAGGAACGAGTAGCCGGTGTACCGCACCCGGGACCACTCGACGGTCTCGGTGGCCTTGGCGCCGCCCTTGACCCAGTGGTACGTGGGCACGCTCTCCTGCTCGTCGAGGTGTCCCTCGTAACTGTCGGGCGCCGGGAAGTCGTACAGCGACTTGCCCGCGCCGCCCGCCGTCACGTACACGATGCCGTCCCGCGTCGGGTCGGTCCGCTCGCCGATGGGGACCTTCCTGGCGACCTTGTTCCGCAGGATCGCGTCGGTGCGCTCGTACACGTGATTGTGGCCGTTGATGACCAGGTCCACCTGGTGCTTCTCGAAGAGCGGTACCCACTCCTCGCGCACTCCGCCCTCCGAGGCGTGCGAGTTCGTCGTGGAGAACGCGCAGTGGTGGAAGAAGATCACGACGAAGTCGACGTCGTGGTTCTTCCGCAGTTCGCCGAGGCGCTTGTCGAGCCAGCGGGTCTGCTTGCCGCCGCTGATGCCGTAGTTGGCGGGGATCTCGTACGAGACGTCGTTGGCGTCCAGCGCGACGACGCCCACATTGCCGTGCACGAACGAGTACACGCCGGGCTGGTTCACCGGGTCCGGGCCGTTGTCGGGCAGGGTCCAGCGCGCGTTCTGGCCGCCGTAGCCGTCGGGCGAGTACCAGGCTTCCATGTCGTGGTTGCCGGTGGTCACCATCCACGGCACGGTCTTCGCGACGGTCTCCGTCTGGGCCAGGAACTGGTCCCAGGTGCGCGCGTCGTACGTGTCGGTCTCCTGGCCGGAGCCCGACGGGTCGGCGTAGCAGATGTCACCCGCGTGCAGGTGGAACGACGGGTTCTGGCCCAGGATCAGCTGGTCGTTGCCGAGCGCGTGGTAGCTCACGCCCTGGTCGCCGAAGGCCGTGAAGGTGAACGACTCGGCCCGCGCGGGAGCGGTGGTGAAGGTGCCGAGCGTGCCCAGGTGGCGGCGGTCGGCCGGGTCGAAGCCGTCGTGCCCGACGCCGTAGTAGTACGTCGTCCCCGGCCGCAGCCGGTCCAGTCCGGCGTGGACGTAGAACTGCTCGGCGGCGGCGATCTTGCCGCCGTTCAGGCGGGGCGTGGTCAGGTGCCGCACCTCGGCGCTGATCTTCCGGCTCAGGTCCCAGGGGGCGGTGCCGATCCGGATGTACGGCCGCTTCACCGCGAAGGGGACCTGCCAGGAGACGCGCATCTGCGTCCTGGGGTCCGCTCCGTAGGCGAGGTGGCGGCCGAACGGTGCGACCAGCGAACCGTCGACGGCGGGCGTGGAGTGAGCGGGCGTGGAAGGGACGGGCCGGTGTGCGGGGGCCGCGTACGCGGCCGGGGCGCCCGCCGCGACGCCCGCCCCGGCGACGGCGGCGGTGGCGGCCGTCGTACGGAGAACTCCGCGGCGGGTGAGCTTGGTGCGCAGGTACTCGTGCTGCTCGGCCATGCTCATCCGGCCGGCGAGCTTCTCGGGGATACCGAAGCGAGGTGTGTCCATGGCGCACAAGGTGCCTGGCCCGTCTGGCGTGCTCTTCCCCTCCGGATGAACGACAGGCGTACAGCAGACGGGCTGTCCGGATAGTGGACGCTTATGTCATTACCTGGGACGCGCAGTAGGGTGCCGTCATGTCTCGCAGCCTCAATCTCGCAGTGATCCCCGGTGACGGCATCGGCCAGGAAGTCGTGGCCCAGGGCCTCAAGGTCCTGAACGCGATCCTTCCTCAGGATGTGAAGCTGGAGACCAAGGAGTACGACCTCGGCGCCCAGCGCTGGCACCGCACCGGTGAAACCCTCCCGGACGCCGAGCTGGAGTCGCTCAAGCAGCACGACGCGATCCTGCTCGGTGCGATCGGCGACCCCTCCGTGCCGTCGGGTGTCCTGGAGCGCGGTCTGCTCCTGAAGCTCCGTTTCGCCTTCGACCACTTCGTGAACCTCCGCCCCTCGAAGCTCTTCCCGAACACGGCCACCCCGCTGGCCGGTCGCCCGGACATCGACTTCGTCGTCGTCCGGGAGGGCACCGAGGGTCCGTACACGGGCAACGGCGGCAGCCTCCGCACCGGCACTCCGGCCGAGATCGCGACCGAGGTCAGCGTCAACACCGCGTACGGCGTCGAGCGCGTCGTGCGGGACGCCTTCGCCCGCGCCCAGGCGCGTCCGCGCAAGAAGCTGACGCTGGTGCACAAGAACAACGTCCTCGTGTACGCGGGCCACATGTGGAAGAACATCTTCGACAAGGTCGCCCAGGAGTTCCCGGACGTCACCACCGACTACCTGCACGTCGACGCCGCGACGATCTTCTTCGTCTCGCAGCCCGAGCGCTTCGACGTGATCGTCACCGACAACCTCTTCGGTGACATCCTCACCGACCTCGCCGCTGCCGTGACCGGCGGCATCGGCCTGGCGGCTTCCGGCAACATCAACCCGGCGGGCACCTTCCCGTCGATGTTCGAGCCGGTGCACGGTTCGGCGCCCGACATCGCGGGCTCCGGCAAGGCCGACCCGACGGCCACGATCCTCTCGGTCGCCCTCCTCCTGCGTCACCTCGGCTTCGAGGCCGAGGCGGCCCGTATCGAGGACGCCGTCTCCGCGGACCTCGCGGAGCGCGACGGCACGTTCCGCACGACGGACGAGATCGGCGACGCGCTCGCGGTACGAGTAGCGGGCTGACCCGTCGACTGATTCATCACAGCCGCCGGGTCGCACAGACACCCGGCGGCTGTGTTTTGCGGTCCTCGGGTGCGACCATCGATTCCTGGACCGCATTCACGCATTTCATCCACGGCAGACCACGCGCGATAATCGGACGTGGGGCCGCGGTATGAGGGGAAGCTCGGACGTCCTAGTAGTGGCGTGAGCGCGGTCCGTCACACACAACCGGTGAAGGACAACCACTCATGACGACGCCTACGATCGAACTCAAGCCCACCTCCAGCCCGCTGTCCGACGCGGAGCGGGAGGCGATTCTGACCAACCCGGGGTTCGGCCGCCACTTCACCGACCACATGGTGACGATCAAGTGGACCGAGGGGCGGGGCTGGCACGACGGCCAGCTCGTCCCGTACGCGCCGCTGTCGATCGACCCGGCGAACATGACGCTGCACTACGCGCAGGAGATCTTCGAGGGTCTCAAGGCGTACCGCCAGCCCGACGGCTCCGTGGCCACCTTCCGCCCGGAGGCCAACGCCAAGCGCTTCCAGCGTTCCGCACACCGCCTCGCCATGGCCGAGCTGCCCGTCGAGACGTTCATCGCGGCCTGTGACGCGCTGGTCCAGCAGGACAAGGCATGGGTCCCCGCGCACGGCGGCGAGGAGTCCCTCTACCTGCGCCCGTTCATGATCGCGACCGAGGTCGGGCTGGGCGTGAAGCCCTCCAACGAGTACCTCTTCATCGTCATCGCCTCCCCGGCCGGCGCGTACTTCGAGGGTGGCGTCAAGCCGGTCTCGATCTGGCTGTCCGAGGACCGGGTCCGCGCCGTCCCCGGCGGTATGGGCGACGCCAAGACCGGCGGCAACTACGCCGCGTCCCTCCTCGCCCAGGCCGAGGCCGCCCAGCAGGGCTGCGACCAGGTCGCCTACCTCGACGCCGTCGAGCACAAGTGGGTCGAGGAACTGGGCGGCATGAACCTGTACTTCGTGTACGGGAACAAGATCGTCACCCCGGCGCTCACCGGCTCGCTGCTCGCGGGCGTCACCCGTGACTCGCTGCTCTCGGTCGCCCGCGACCTGGGGTACGAGTCCGAGGAGAGCCGCGTCTCCATCGACCAGTGGCGCGCGGACACCGCGAACGGAACGCTCACCGAGGTCTTCGCCTGCGGCACGGCCGCGGTGATCACCCCCGTCGGCACGGTGAAGTCCAACGGCGGCGAGTGGCAGCAGGGTTCGGGGGAGCCGGGCGAGGTCACGCTGAAGCTCCGGGCGGCGCTGCTGGACATCCAGCGGGGGATCGGCGAGGACCGGTACGGCTGGATGCACCCGCTGGGCTGACACCCGTGACCGGACCGTCGGAGGGGCTCCGTACCGCGTCCTTCTGACACCCGTGACCGGACCGTCGGAGGGGCTCCGTACCGAGCCCCTCCGACGACCGCGTACGGAGCAGGGGCCCTACCGCAGCGTCGCTTCGATCGCCGGGCCCCAGCCGAGCAGTTCCTCGTCCCGCCCGGCCGCGGCCACGCACTGCACACCGAGCGGCAGACCGTTCCCCGCCACCCCGGCCGGGACGTTCAGCGACGGCAGCCCCGCGTTGCTCCACGGCAGGGACATCACCGAACTTCCGGTCGTGGCCAGCCCCTTCGGCGCGGGACCCGTCGCCGACGGGGTGATCCACAGGTCGATGTCCGCCATCGCCGCCGCCATCCGGTCACGGAACGCCACCCGCTCCCGCTGCGCGCGTGCGTACTCCACCTCCGTGATGAGCTGCCCGGCGCGGATCGCCTGCGCCGTCTCGGGCCGGTACAGCTCGCCGTACTCCGCGAACCAGTCGGCGTGCGTGCGGGCCACCTCGTAGCGGTTCATCGTGAAGAGCTGGGCCCTGACCTGCTCGAAGTTGGTCATCACGGCGATCCGCCGTACCAGGTGCCCGGCCGCTTCGAGCCGGTCCACCTGGATCCGGAAGGCGTCGAGCGCATCGGGTTCGGCGTGTTCCAGATAGGGGCCCTCCGGGATGCCCAGCACCGGGAGTTCCGTCGTGGGCACGGCAGGGCGCCAGTTGTCGCAGACCACCGCGGCGGCCGGAGCCAGGCCCGCCACATCCGCCGCGAAGAGCCCCAGGGTGTCGAAGCTCGGGGCGTTCGCGATGACGCCGTCGACAGGGATGCGCCCGTACGTCGGTTTGAAGGCGGCCACTCCGCAGTACGCGCCGGGCCGGATCACCGAGCCGACGGTCTGGGTCCCCACGGCCAGCGGAACCATTCCGGCGGCGACCGCCGCGGCCGAACCGCTGCTCGATCCGCCGGGTGTGTGCGCGAGGTTGTGCGGGTTGCGGGTCGGCCCCGGCGCCAGTACGGCGAACTCCGCCGTCACCGTCTTCCCCGCGACCACGGCTCCCGCCGCGCGCAGCCGGTCGACGACGGTGGCCTGCCGTCCGGCCAGTGCCTCCGGTGGGAGGGCCGAACCGGCCCTGGTGGGTAGGGTGTCGACCTGGATGATGTCCTTGATACCGACCGGGACGCCGAACAGCGGCGGCCGGTCGGCGGGGTCGGGCCAGCGGGTGGTGACTGCGGCGGTCTCGGCCGCGATCCGTTCGGTGCGGGCCGGTTCGGGAACGAAAGCCTGTATCTCACGGTCCATGGGCCACGACGCTACAACTCCGCGAGCGCCCCGGTGGAGATCTCGGACGGGTCCGACTCATCCGCCAGGCTGTCCGGGTGGGCAGCGGCGTCGGGCGTGCGCGCGGTCAGGGCCGCGTAGACCAGCCCGCCGACCGCACCGGAGAACAGGAAGCTGCAGTCCACCCCGCCGGTGAGGTGCAGCAGCGGGCCCTCGTAGAAGGGGGTGGAGACCGCGGTCAGACCGACGGCCGCGCCGATGGCCCACGCCACCGCCGCCCGGAGGTTCCAGCCCGCGTTGTACCAGTAGATCCCGCCCCTGGACCGGCGGTTGAAGACCTGGAGGGCGTCCGGGTCGTACCGGCCGCCGCAGCGGACGTACCCGATGACGGTGATGACGGCCCAGGGCGTGCCGACCGCGGTGAGCAGCAGGACGAACGAGGTCATCGCCGACTGCGCGTCCCAGGCGAAGTGGCCGACGAAGACGAAGACGGTGGAGACGGCGGCCACCACCAGGGTCGCCCGCGCGCGGGTGGCGCGCGGCAGGATGGCGTCCAGGTCCAGGCCCATCGAGTAGAGCATCAGCCCCGCGTTGCCCACCGAACCCGCGGAGGCGGCGAGCAGCAGCGGGACCAGGTACCAGCCGGGCGAGGCGGCGACGAGCGGTCCCGCGAAGTCGGCGGCGGAGCGGGCGGCGAGCGCGGTGTACGTGCCGAAGAGCTGGGGGACCAGCAGTCCGAGTATGAGGCCGAGACAGGTGGCGCCCAGGACCGCGCGGGAGCTGTGGCGCCGGGGCGAGACGTAGCGGGTGTAGTCCCCGAGCAGGGTGATGAAGGCGATGGGCCCGCTGAGCCCGGCGGCGACGGCCGAGAGGAACCAGGTGGGCCAGAAGGAGCCGAGCAGATACGCGGTGTGCGGCGCAGCGGCGGTGGTGAAGTCGGGGGCGTACGCGAGGAGTCCGAGCACCAGCAGGGCCGTCATGCCGACGGCGAGGGCCTTGCTGAGCCGCAGCAGCAGCCGGTATCCGAACACCGCTCCGACGACGGTGAGGGCGGCGATCAGCGCGTAGACGAGGGCGTGGATCCAGCCGTTGTCCGGCAGGCCGGTCAGCCGGTTCAGTGCCCCGATCATCACGTCACCGCCGACCCACAGGGTCAGTGCGGTGTAACCGAGCGAGAGCAGCAGGCCGACGACCGAACCGATGAGCCTGCCGCGTACGCCGAACTGGGCGCCGCTCGACGTGGAGAGGTTGGTGCCGGTCCGCAGCGAGACCAGGGCGAGCGGCGCCGTGAGCAGCGTGCCGACGACGGTCCCGGCGACGACGGAGGTGACCGCCGGCCAGAGGCCGAGACCGAAGGAGACCGGCAGCCAGCCGAAGATGATCACGCCCAGGCAGAGGTTGGACCCCAGCAGGATGCTGATGAGGTCGCGTGGCCCGCTGGTGCGTTCCACGTCCGGGATGGTGTCGACTCCGCGCTGTTCGATCGGCACGAGGTACCTCTCCGCTCGTCTTTTTGAGTGCCGCTCAATGTGCGGGATTCCGCTTTGACATGTCAATGGATTCCGTTCTTTCTTTAACCGAAACATGAAGTTAGAGTGACGATCTAACTCATGGAGGTGGGTGCGACGTGAGACTGACCCCGACGGAACGCGACCGGCTGCTGCTCTTCGGCGCCGCGGAGCTGGCGCGGGCGCGCCGGGCGCGCGGACTGCTGCTCAATGTCCCCGAGGCGACCGCACTGATCGCCGACACCGTCTGCGAGGCGGCCCGGGACGGCCGGCGGCTCGCCGAGGCGATCGAGGCGGCCCGTGCGGTGCTCGGCCCCGGTGATGTGCTGCCCGGTGTCGCCGATGTCGTCACCGAGGTGCACGTCGAGGCCGTCTTCGACGACGGCTCGCGGCTCGCCGTGGTCGCCGACCCCATCGGCGGCGGCTCGCTGGGCGAGGACGCCCCCGGCGCGGTGCTGTCCGGGCCCGGCTACCCGGACCCCGTCCCCGAGGTGACGCTGACCGTACGGAACACCGCGTCCGTGCCGGTCAGCGTCACCTCGCACTTCCACTTCTTCGAGGCCAACCCCCGGCTGGACTTCGACCGGGCCGCCGGATACGGCAGGCGGCTGTGCGTGCCCGCGGGGTCGTCCGTGCGGTTCGGACCGGGGGAGAGCGCCGAGGTGCCACTGACCGCGATCGGCGGCGACCGGATCGCGATCGGTTTCGCCGGGCTGGTCGACGGACCGCTGGACGCGCCCGGCGCGAAGGAAGAGGCCCTGCGGCGCGCGGCGGCCTGCGGATACCTGGGAGCCGGACGATGAGTGAGTACGCGGCAGTGCACGGGCCCCGGGCCGGTGACCGGGTGCGCCTCGGCGACTCCGGCCTGACCGTCCGGGTCGAGTCCGACGCCCAGCGGCCGGGCGACGAATTCCTCGCCGGGTTCGGCAAGACCGCCCGCGACGGACTGCACCTCAAGGCCGCCGCCGTACGCGACACCTGCGACGTCGTGATCAGCAACGTGCTGGTGATCGACGCGGTGCAGGGCATCCGCAAGGTCTCCATCGGCATCCGGGAGGGCCGGATCGCGGCGATCGGGCGGGCCGGGAACCCCGACACCCTCGACGGGGTCGACGTCGTGGTCGGCACCGGCACCTCGATCGTCTCGGGCGAGGGGCTGATCGCCACCGCCGGAGCCGTCGACGCGCACGTCCATCTCCTCTCGCCGCGCATCATGGAGGCCTCGCTGGCCTCCGGGGTGACGACGATCATCGGCCAGGAGTTCGGCCCGGTCTGGGGCGTCGGTGTCAACTCGCCCTGGGCGCTGCGCCACGCCTTCAACGCCTTCGACGCCTGGCCGGTCAACATCGGCTTCCTGGCCCGCGGTTCGTCCTCCGACTCCGCGCCCCTGGTGGAGGCGCTCGCCGAGGGCGGCGCGTCAGGCTTCAAGGTGCACGAGGACATGGGGGCGCACACCCGCGCCCTGGACACCGCGCTGCGGGTCGCCGAGGAACACGACGTCCAGGTCGCCCTGCACAGCGACGGACTGAACGAATGCCTGTCGGTCGAGGACACCCTGAGCGTGCTCGAAGGCCGGACGATCCACGCCTTCCACATCGAGGGCTGCGGCGGCGGTCATGTGCCGAACGTGCTGAAGATGGCCGGCGTCCCCAACGTCATCGGCTCGTCCACCAACCCGACGCTGCCCTTCGGCCGGGACGCGGTCGCCGAGCACTACGGGATGATCGTCTCCGTACACGACCTCAAGACCGATCTGCCCGGCGACGCCGCCATGGCCCGCGACCGCATCCGCGCCGGGACCATGGGAGCCGAGGACGTCCTGCACGACCTGGGCGCCATCGGGATCACCTCGTCGGACGCGCAGGGCATGGGACGGGCGGGCGAGACCGTGCGGCGGACCTTCGCCATGGCCGGGAAGATGAAGGCGGAGCGCGGCGCGGAGGGCGACGACGACAACGCGCGCGTGCTGCGGTACATGGCGAAGCTGACCATCAACCCCGCCATCGCGCACGGCCTCGCCCACGAGATCGGCTCGATCGAGACCGGCAAGCTCGCCGACATCGTGCTCTGGCGGCCCGACTCCTTCGGCGCGAAGCCGCAGCTCGTCCTCAAGTCGGGTTTCCCGGCGTACGGGGTGACGGGCGACCCGAACGCGGCGACCGACACCTGCCAGCCCCTGATCCTGGGCCCGCAGTTCGGCTCGTACGGCGCCACGGCGGCGGATCTCTCCGTGGCCTTCGTGGCGCAGGCGGCCCTCGACCAGGGCAACGACCACATGCCGACCCGCAGGCGCCGGGTCGCCGTGCGCGGCACCCGCGGTATCGGCCCCGCGGATCTGCGGCT
The DNA here is from genome assembly GCF_940670765.1 of Streptomyces sp. A 4/2. GTDB lineage: Bacteria > Actinomycetota > Actinomycetes > Streptomycetales > Streptomycetaceae > Streptomyces. The sequence continues at coordinate 16,287 of NZ_CALNVW010000002.1, read as the reverse complement.
CAACAGCCGTACCGGACAGGTGGACGTCGACCAGCGCACCGGGCTCGTCACGCTCGACGGCGACCCGCTGGAGTCGCGGCCCGCCGAGTCCGTCTCCCTCAACCGCCTCTACTTCCTGTAGCAGTCACCGAGTCCCCGCAAGGACACGCCCGCCAGTCCCCGAGTGCCCGCAAGGACACGCCCCCCCCCGCACGAGTCCAGCTCTCCCGTACGAAACCGAGGACCGTCATGTTCCGTATGCCCCCCGAATGGGCCCCGCACGAGCGCACCTGGATGGCCTGGCCCGGACCCAACCCCACCTTCGACGGTGCGGTGGACCTGGCGCAGGCGCGCCGGGCCTGGGCCGACGTGGCCCGTGCGGTGCGCCGCTTCGAACCGGTGACGATGGTCGTCGGCCCCGGCCAGTCGGAGGGGGCCCGCGCGCTGCTCGGCCCGGACATCGAGCTGGCCGAGCGCGAGCTGGACGACGCCTGGATGCGGGACATCGGCCCGACCTTCGTCACCGACGGGCGGCAACTGGCTGCCGTCGACTGGACGTTCAACGGCTGGGGTGCGCAGAGCTGGGCCCGCTGGGAGCACGACGCGAAGATCGCCGCCGAGGTCTCCGGGCTGGCCGGGGCGCAGACCCACACCTCGGCGCTGGTCAACGAGGGCGGCGCGATCCACGTCGACGGGGAGGGCACGGTCCTGCTCACCGAGACCGTCCAGCTCGGCCCGGAACGCAACCCCGGCTGGACGCGCGAGCAGGTCGAGGCGGAGATCCATGCCCGGCTCGGCACCACGAAGGCGATCTGGCTGCCGCGTGGACTGAGCGGCGACTACGGGGAGTTCGGCACCCGGGGCCATGTCGACATCGTCGCCGCGTTCGTCCGGCCCGGCGTGGTCGTCGCGCACACCCAGCCCGACCCCGCCCACCCCGACCACGCGCTCTGCCGGGACATCGTGGCCCGGCTCCGCTCGGAGACGGACGCCAAGGGGCGCCCGCTGGAAGTGGTGGAGGTACAGGCGCCGACGGTCCTGGAGGCCGACGGCGAGTGGGTCGACTACTCGTACATCAACCACTACCTCTGCAACGGCGGGGTGGTGCTCTGCTCGTTCGACGACCCCAGGGACGAGGCCGCTGCCGGGATCTTCCGCGCGCTGTTCCCGGACCGGACCGTGGTGCAGGCCGACGCCAGGACGATCTTCGCGGGCGGCGGCGGCATCCACTGCATCACCCAGCAGCAGCCCGCCGTCGGCTGACCGCGCTCACGGCACGAACCCGTACCCCGAACGCATACCCCGAGCCCATATTCTGAGCCCCATGAACGAACCGGCGGCCCGCGCGCGCAAGAACGCCCCGCCCCGTGAGAGCGTCCTGGCCGCCGCCATGGCGAGCATCGCCGACCGCGGTCTGGAGAAACTCACCATGGCGGGGCTCGGCCGCGAGGTCGGGATGAGCAGCGGGCACCTCCTCTACTACTTCCGCACCAAGGACGAACTGCTCCTCCAGACCCTCGAATGGAGCGAGGAGCAGCTCGGCATGGACCGCCGGTCGGCACTGGCCCGGCAGGTTCCGGTCCGCGAACGGCTCGACGCCTTCGTCGACCTGTACATCCCGGCGGGGCCCCGTGACCCGCACTGGTCGCTCTGGCTCGAACTGTGGAACCGCGCGCACGGTGTGGACGACGACACCCGCGCGCGGCTCCTCGACATCGAGCTGTCCTGGCACCGCGACCTGGTCGCCCTGCTGGTCGAGGGCGCCTCGCGCGGTGAGCTGAAGGCCGTGGACACCGAGCGGTTCGCCACCCGGATAAGGGCGCTGCTCGACGGATTCAGCACCCATGTCGCGATGGCACTGCCCGGTTCGGACCGGGCCCAGGTCCTGGCCCACGTGGGGGAGTTCCTCGACGAGGCACTCGGCTGAGGCCGCGCTGTCGCGAACGCAACGCACGCAAGTACGCGTGATCGTTGCGTACCGCCCTCTTGTGGCCCTTCCGGCGGCTCCGTCACCGTGAACTCCCATGGGACGAGAGCAGTGGAAGAAGATCTGGGTCGGCTCGGCCGGCAACATGGTCGAGTGGTTCGACTGGTTCGTGTACGCCACCTTCGCGGTGTACTTCGCCGACGCGTTCTTCCCCGAGGGGAACGAGACCGCGAACCTCATGAACACCATGGGGATCTTCGCCGTGGGGTTCTTCATGCGGCCGGTCGGCGGCTGGCTGCTCGGCCGGATCGGTGACCGCAGAGGCCGCAAGGCCGCCCTGACCCTCACCGTCACCCTGATGTCGGCCTCCGCGATCCTGATCGCGGTGGCGCCCACGTACGAGGTCGCCGGGTACGGCGGCGTCGCCGTCCTGCTGGTCGCCCGGCTGCTCCAGGGGCTGTCGGTCGGCGGTGAGTACGCGGCCAGCGCCACCTACCTCACCGAGGCGTCCACCGCCGACAGGCGCGGGTTCGCCTCCAGCTTCCAGTACGTGTCCATGACCGCGGGCCAACTGGTGGGCCTGGGGCTCCAGATCGTGCTCCAGCGCACCATGTCCGGGGACGCGCTGCACAGCTGGGGCTGGCGCATCCCGTTCATCGTCGGGGCCGTCGGCGCGGGCATCGTCTTCTACCTGCGGCGCTCCATGCTGGAGACCGAGGTGTACGAGGAGTCCGGCGCGGCGGCGGACGAGAGCCGCGGCACGCTCAAGGCGCTGTGGGAGCACCGGCGTGAGGCGGCGCTGGTGATGGCGCTGACGATGGGCGGCACGGTGGCGTACTACACGTACACCACGTACCTCACCAAGTTCCTCTCCTCCAGCGCGGGCATGGCCAGGTCGACCGCCTCGCTGGTCAGTTTCTGCGCGCTGTTCGTCTTCATGTGTCTCCAGCCACTGGCGGGCCTCCTCGCCGACCGGATCGGCCGCCGCCCGCTGCTGATCACGTTCGCGGTCGGGTCGACGTTCCTGACCGTGCCGATCATGACGATGCTCAAGCACGCGGGAACGTTCTGGCCCGCCTTCGGCCTGGCGCTGCTCGCGCTGGTCATCGTCACCGGGTACACCTCGATCAACGCCTGCGTGAAGGCGGAACTCTTCCCGACGGGCATCCGGGCGCTGGGGGTGGCGCTGCCCTACGCGGTGGCCAACGCGCTGTTCGGCGGGACCGCGGAGTACGTGGCGCTGTGGTTCAAGAAGGCGGGCATCGAGTCGGGGTTCTACTGGTACGTGGCCGGGTGCGCGGCGGTGTCCCTGGTGGTCTATCTCACGATGCGGGAGACGCGGGACATCGACCTGCACGGAAATCCGGCCCGTCCGGGGACGGAAAGCCGAGCCCGTCCGGCGACCGAAAATCAAGCCCGTCCGGCGATTGAGGACACAGGGGGTCCGGGGGCTCGCCCCCGGTTCACCGACCTGCCGCCGACCATCCCGCCCGCATCGTGAGACCCCCTCGGCCGGGCGCAGCCCATGTGGCACACTGCGACCGTGTCTTCGTTCGCCATGATTATCGGCAGCAGGCGCGCCGGTCCGCAGTGACCGCAGCCGTACCACCACGTACGGCGCGGCCATCGAGCCCCAGACCCGCGCGCTAACCCTTCGCACCCGCGAGGGGTTTTTTCGTTTCCAGGCCCCACCTCGGCCGGGAACGGGGAGCACGCGAAGATGGGGGCAAGTGGAGCCAGACATTCCGGGATCCACCCACCCGACAGGAGTCAGATCAGCATGACCACAGAGGCCAAGGCCACGGACGACAGTTTCCATGTCTTCGACACCACGCTGCGCGACGGGGCCCAGCGCGAAGGCATCAACCTCACTGTCTCGGACAAGCTGACGATCGCCCGGCACCTCGATGACTTCGGTGTGGGCTTCATCGAGGGCGGCTGGCCCGGCGCCAACCCCCGCGACACGGAGTTCTTCGCCCGCGCCCGGACCGAGATCGACTTCAAGCACGCGGAGCTGGTCGCCTTCGGCGCCACCCGCAGGCCGAACACCCCCGCCGAGAACGACCCGCAGCTCAAGGCGCTCCTCGACTCGGGCGCCCCGGTGATCACCCTCGTCGCCAAGTCCCACGACCGGCATGTGGAACTGGCCCTGCGCACCACCCTCGAAGAGAACCTGGCCATGGTGCGGGACTCCGTCACCTACCTCCGTGCCCAGGGCCGCCGGGTCTTCCTCGACTGCGAGCACTTCTTCGACGGCTACAAGGTCAACCCGGAGTACGCGAAGTCCGTCGTACGGGCCGCTGCCGAGGCCGGCGCCGACGTGGTCATCCTCTGCGACACCAACGGCGGGATGCTGCCCGCCCAGATCCAGGCCGTCGTGGCCACGGTCCTCGCCGACACCGGCGCGCGCCTGGGCATCCACGCCCAGGACGACACCGGCTGCGCCGTCGCCAACACCCTGGCCGCGGTGGACGCGGGCGCGACCCACGTGCAGTGCACGGCGAACGGCTACGGCGAGCGCGTCGGCAACGCCAACCTCTTCCCGGTCGTCGCCGCGCTGGAACTCAAGTACGGCAAGACCGTCGTCCCCGAGGGCGCGCTGGCCGAGATGACCCGTATCTCGCACGCCATCGCCGAGGTCGTCAACCTCACCCCCTCCACCCACCAGCCGTACGTGGGCGTCTCCGCCTTCGCGCACAAGGCCGGGCTGCACGCCTCCGCGATCAAGGTCGACCCCGACCTGTACCAGCACATCGCCCCCGAGCAGGTCGGCAACACCATGCGGATGCTGGTCTCCGACATGGCGGGCCGCGCGTCGATCGAGCTGAAGGGCAAGGAGCTCGGCATCGACCTGAGCGGCGACCGCGAGCTGGTCGGCCGCGTCGTCGACCGGGTCAAGGAGCGTGAACTCCAGGGCTACACCTACGAAGCCGCCGACGCCTCCTTCGAACTGCTGCTCCGCGAGGAGGCCGAGGGGCGCGCCCGCCGCTACTTCCGCGTCGAGTCCTGGCGCGCGATCGTGGAGACCCGCCCCGACGGTACGCACGCCAACGAGGCGACGGTGAAGCTCTGGGCGAAGAGTGAGCGCATCGTGGCCACCGCGGAGGGCAACGGCCCGGTCAACGCACTGGACCGGGCGCTCCGGGTGGCCCTGGAGCGGATCTACCCGCAGCTCGCGAAGTTGCAGCTGACCGACTACAAGGTCCGCATCCTGGAGGGCAGGCAGGGCACGGACTCCACGACCCGGGTACTGATCACCACGAGCGACGGCGAAGGCGACTGGTCGACGGTGGGCGTCGCGGAGAACGTGATCGCGGCGTCCTGGCAGTCGCTGGAGGACGCGTACACGTACGGCCTGCTGCGGGCGGGCGTCGAACCGCTGGAGTAACGAGCGGAATCCGGCGACGACGCGACTGAAGGGCGGTGCTCCGGCGGTGAGTAACGCCCTTCAGCTGTACGTGCGGTGGCGCGGTCGGCGCTCGGCGAGGAAGGCGGCCCAGGCATCGGGCGCGACGGTCAGGACCGGGCCGTCGGTGGGCTTGGAATCGCGGATGCGGACGGCGCGGGGGTGGGCGGACACCCGGACCCGCGAGCCCGGGGCAGGGGTTCGCGCCCCTACCGGTCGGCATCCGCCGGGGTGAGCACCGTGAAGGCCAGCGTGGCGAGGAGCTGGAATCCGGCGGCCGTCAGGAGCGCGCCGGGCAGTGACCAGGTGGCGAGCGGTCCGGCGAGGGCCGCACCCACCGCGAACCCGGTGAGCTTCAGGCTGGCGCCCGTGGTGAAGATCTGGGCCCGCAACCGGTCGGACGCTTCCCGGTGCCGTACCGCGAAGAGCGCGGCGAGCTGGGGGCCTTCGCCCGCGCCGGTCAGTACGACGGCGGCAATGAGGAGTACAGGAACGCCGGTTGAGGCGAGCAGCAGCGCGGCGGCGAGGACGAGGGTGCTGTACCGGATGACGCTGTCCGGGCGCATGAGGCCGGGGTGGCGGGCGAGCACGGTGTTGGCTGCGAGGGCACAGACCGCGATGCCGGACAGCAGCAGCGCGCCCCGTCCCGCGTCGCCGAGTACCCGCTCTCCGAGGAGCGGGGTGCAGGCGGTCAGTATGCCCGCGCCCACGCAGGAGAGCGTCGAGGTGGCGGTCGCGCGGGCCAGCGGCCGGGTGTGCGTGAGGGAGCGGAACCCGGAGGCGAGGTCGGTGAGGACAGGGGCGGCCGTCGAGGTGACGCGGCGTGCGGGCAGCGCCCAGGCCGCGGGCAGCGCGAAGCAGATCAGCGCGGCGGAAAGGGCCACCCCGGTCGGCGCCCCGGCCGACCCGGCGAGAAGTCCGGCGAGCGCGGGGCCCACCAGGCTCGCGAAACTGAAGGTCATCGCGTCGAGCGCATGGGCGCGAGGAAGCGCCTTTCGGCTTGCCGCGTAGGGGAGTTGGGAGGTCCAGCCACCGGACAGCGCGGGGCCCAGCAGTCCCGCGCACGCGGCGATCAGGACGGTGACGGCGACCGGGACGCGGCCCAGGCTTTCGAGGATGACGGCCAGGGCAGCCGCGTACAGGGCGAGCGCCCCGGCCAGTACCCGGCCCGGCCGTTCGGAACGGTCGAGAAGTACGCCGACGAGGGGGCCGCCGACAGCCGCGGAGATCGTGAGACCGGCGAGGAGCGCGGACGCCGAGGAGGGTGATCCGGTGGCGGCGAAGCCCGCCAGCAGCAGGGCGGGACCGGACATCTCGTCACCGGTACGGGCCGCTGTCGCGCCGGCGAGGTACCACCGCAGCATGTAACGCTTTTCCATCACCATCACGTTACGCAGGTAACTCAAAAGTGCGCTAGTTGCGTTACATTGGCCCGGTGCTCACCCCGAACGCCACCACTGAGCGGACCGCAGCGCTCATCAATGTCCTGAACGACGAGAAGGCGACCCCTGATCAGGTCGCCGAGGTGCTGCGCGCACATGGTGAGTCCGGTGAACTCGCTCTGTCCGAGGGGGATATGACGGACCTGCGGCGCGCCGCACGGGCGCTGCGGAAGGTCTTCGAGGCCGCCGATACGGACAGCGCGGCAGCCGCCGTCAACCGCCTCCTGCGCCGCAGCACCGGCAGGCTCCGGCTCACCTCGCACCACGGCAGTACGCCCTGGCACCCCCACCTGGACCGCGACGACGACGCCCCCTGGGGCGAGTGGTTCCTCGCCTCGTCCTGCCTGGCGCTGGCTGTCCGCATCTGGGACCGCCAGTGCCCACCCGGCGGGGTCTGCGCTTCGCCGAGCTGCGGCAACGTCTTCGTGGTGGAGGGGAGCGGACCTGCCCGCCGGTACTGCTCACGCCGATGTGCCACCCGCGAACGCGTGGCGGCCCATCGGCGGAAGAGCGGTACCGGTCTCAGGCGGCCTTGATCGCCGAGATGTCGAAGTTCAGCTTGGCCTTGTCGCTGACCATGACGCCACCGGTCTCCAGCGCCGCGTTCCAGGTCAGGCCCCAGTCGGAGCGCAGGATCTCGGCGCTGCCCTCGAAGCCGACCCGCTGGTTGCCGTAGACGTCGGTGGCCGAGCCGTTGAACTCCAGGTCGATGGAGAGCGGCTTGGTGACGTCCTTGATGGTCAGGTCGCCGACCACGCGGTACGTGTCGCCGCCGAGCTGCTCGGCGCGCGTCGAGCGGAACGTCATGTGCGGGAACTGCTCGGCGTCGAAGAAGTCGCCGCTGCGCAGGTGGCCGTCGCGGTCGGCGATGCCGGTGTCGATGCTCTCGATCTTGATGTCGATCGAGGCGCTGGACTTCGCCGGGTCCGAACCGTCCAGCTGCAGCGTGCCCTCGTGCTCGGCGAAGGAGCCGCGCACGTTGGTGACCATCGCATGACGCACGGTGAAGCCGATGCTGCTGTGGGCCGGGTCGATCGTGTAGGTGCCGGACAGGGCGGCCAGGGCCGGGTCCACCGCGAGGGTGGTGGTGGCGGCCCGGACGGTGTCGTTCTTGCGGTTGAACAGAGCCATGGCTCCTCCTCGGGTGGTGTCTGACGGGATCGCTGACAAGGTTGTTTAACCTTCAACGAGATTCACTGTAGACCCATCTTGTTCAAAGTTCAACATCTTGTCCGGGCGTGCGGACGCACGGGCTCGTCCGGTGCGCTCCTGGCACGCCCCCCGCTGAACGGGTGAACGGACTCTTGGGGCGGGTCGGGGTGGGGGAGTCACCACCCGGAGCGCGCGAGCGTTCCCGGCCGGACCGTCGGTCCGACCGCCTGTCGCTCACTTCAAGTGGAGTGCTTGTGATGCGTTTCCGTGCTGTGCTGTCCGTCGCCGCTTCCGCCGCCGCGGCCCTGGCCTTCGCCACCCCCGCCAACGCCGAGGGCGGTGCCTTCCTCATTCGTGACGCGCGGAGCGGCCGGTGTCTGACCGTCGAGCACGGGCGGGAGGGTGCGCTCGGGGAGTGCTCGCCCGCGGCGGCGTGGCGGGTCATCCGCCGCGGTGGCGATGAGTTCCAGATCGCCGAGGTCCGTGGCGAGGACCGCTGTCTGCGTCTCGCCCCGGTGCCGATCTTCCCGCCGTTCACCGATGTGGCCCGCTGTGGCGAAGGGCGCGACCTGTGGCAGATCCGCCGGGCCCACGAGGGCTTCGTCATCACCAGCGCACATACCGACCTCAACCTGACCCCGCGCGGTGACCGCGTGGTCGCCGAGCCCGGTTCGCCCGCCGAGTGGCACCTGCAGCCGGTCGACTGACACCCGCCCGCCTGGCGCCCCGGAAGGCTCAACTCGCCTTCCGGGGCGCCTTGTTGCGTGCTCCTGCCCTGTTCGGTGAGGACGTAGCGGACGAGTGCCGTCCGCCCTCTGGCGGACGCGCGTAGAACTGCGGCAGTATCTCTCCCGCGCCACCTGCACAGCTGTCCCACAGACCGCACGGTCCACCAGCAGCACGGTTCACAGCAGGAGGGAATCCCCCATGAAGCTCCGCTCGGTCCTCGGCGCGCTCGCGCTGGTCCTCGGCGTCCTCTTCGCCCCCGGCATCGGCATACTCGGCGGTGCCACCGACGCCTTCGCCGCCACCAAGATCAGCCATGCCACCGCCACCTCGATGTTCAGCTCCTCCGGCATCACCTGGTCCTCCTCAGGTGGCTGCTCCGACCGCAACAACTCCACCTGCACCTCCTTCGACCAGCTCAACCTGGCCACCGCGCAGGGTGCCCAGACACTGAAGCGCGCCGACGGCTGCGCGACGAACATCACCGGTGGCACCGAGACCGGGCACGCCAGCGGTACCTACTCGCACTGGAACGGCTACAAGCTCGACATCGGCAAGACCACCTGCCTGACGAACTACGTCAAGAACACGTTCGCGTACATCGGTCTGCGCGGCGACGGCTACCCGCAGTGGCAGTCCGGCGCCGGCAATGTGTACGCGGACGAGGGCAGCCACTGGGACGTCACGTTCTACAACTGCGGCGGCTGCTGACCGCACCAGGTCGTTCCGACCGGCTTGGACTTTCGGGCAGTGGTTGTTGGACTGCCGCTGCCCGTAAGGCCGTTGGACATTGACCGGACGGCCGTGGCGCGGATACCTCAGGATCATGTCCCGAAGATTCAGATCGGTGTGCGCGCTCGTCGCCGCCTCCTCAGCCGTATTCGCCCTGGCCGGGCCCGTGTCGTCCGTCTCCGCCGCCGCCCCCGCGGCGGGCGGTGGCGCGGACGCCGTCATCGGCTCGGCCCAGCTCTCGGTCACCGTTGCCAAGGACTTTCCCCGCGTCGTCTCGTACACGGACCGGGGGACCGGAGCGCAGTTGCTCGGCAGTACGCAGCCGGTCACCTCCGTCACCCTGAACGGCAAGGCCTACCCCGTGCAGGTGAAGGGCGCTCCGGTCGTCAAGGCCGCGTCCGCCGCGTACACCCTCACCTTCGACGCGCTGCCCGGCGTCGAGATCGATGCCACCCTCTCGGTCTCCGGGCGGGCCACCACCTTCAAGGTGACGGCCATCCGCGACACCGCGGCCTTCCGGGTCGGGACCATCGACATCCCCGGCCACGACCTGGTCTCCGTGGGGTCGGACGAGCCCGGCGCCGCCACCGCGTTCACCCGGCTCGACACCGACTCCACCCGCACCGCCGACGTGTTCGGCAAGGTCACCGACAGCACCGCGGCCGACGCCGCGCCCGTCGGGGCCTCGTACGCCATCGTCAATACCGGGCAGCTGGCCGCCGCCGTCGAGTCCAACTCCTCGTACGACAAGCCGAGCGGCGCCACCAACGGTGACGCCGCCCGCTTCTGGCACCGTGCGCAGAAGGAGACCGACGGCAGTGTCCGCGTCGGCGTCTGGTCCGGCCAGTGGACCTACCGCGGGGACGGTGCGGCCAAGCCGGAGAGCGGGAACGACCTGCCCTGGGCGAAGGTCGTCGTCACCCCGGACGCCAACGGTGACAAGCAGGTCGACTGGCAGGACGGCGCCGTCGCGTTCCGCTCCATCGGCATCGAACCGAAGGGCGGGAACCAGACGCCGGACCGGGTGATCACCCACATCCCGTTCAACTTCGCCAGCCAGGCCACCCACCCCTTCCTGCGCACCCTCGACGACGTCAAGCGCATCTCCCTCGCGACGGACGGCCTGGGCCAGCTCGCGCTGCTGAAGGGGTACCAGTCGGAGGGCCACGACTCGGCGCACCCGGACTACGGCGGCAACTACAACACCCGGGCCGGTGGCCTCACCGACCTCAACAAGCTGCTCAAGGACGGCAAGAAGTGGGGCGCGACCTTCGGCGCGCACATCAACGCCACCGAGGCGTACCCGGTCGCCAATCACTTCGACGACAGCCTCGTGGACAAGACCGCGCAGGGCTGGAACTGGCTGGACCAGAGCTACTACATCGACCAGCGCCACGACATCAACAGCGGCAACCTGGTCGACCGGCTCCAGCAGCTGAGGAACGAGACCGACCCCAACCTCTCCCTGCTCTACCTGGACGTCTACTACACGCACGGCTGGATCGCCGACAAGACGGCCGAGGCGGTGGGCAACCAGGGCTGGAACATGGCCTCCGAGTGGGGCGACAAGTTCGAGCGGAGTTCGCTCTGGTCGCACTGGGCCAATGACCTGGACTACGGCGGCCCCACCAACAAGGGCCTCAACTCGAAGATCATCCGGTTCATCCGGAACGACGAGAAGGACGTCTGGAACAACGACCCAGTGCTCGGTCAGACCGCCATCCAGGAGTTCGAGGGCTGGACCGGCGAGACCGACTGGACGAAGTTCTACGACAACGTCTGGCAGCGTGACCTCCCCGCCAAGTACCTCCAGCACCAGAAGATCACCCGCTGGGACGGCAACGACATCACCTTCACGGGCGGGGTGACCGGCACCGTCAAGGACGGCAAGCGGGCCGTGTACGACCACGGGCGGCAGGTCATCGACGGGACCGACTACCTGATTCCGTGGGACGGCGGCAAGAAGCTGTACCACTACAACCAGACCGGCGGCACGACCAGTTGGGACGTGTCGGGCGCCGGGAAGTACACCGTGTACAAGCTCACCGACAACGGCCGGACCAAGGTCGGCACGGTCAAGCCGGTGCACGGGAAGATCACCTTGACGGCGGACGCGGGTCAGCCGTACGTCCTCTACCCGGACCACGCCCCCAGCCAGGCCGACCCGAAGTGGGGTCAGGACACCCTGGTCAAGGACCCCGGTTTCAACGACGCGCGGCTGAGTGACTGGCAGAAGACCGGCACCGCGGTACGGGACACGGACAGTCAGGGACGCAACAGCGCCGCCCTGTCCGGCACCGGCACCGCCGCCGTCTCCCAGCAGCTCAAGGGCCTCAAGCCGGGCGCCCGTTACTCCGCCTCCGCCTGGATCGAGGTCCAGCCGGGCAAGTCGCGACGTACGACACTCTCGGCGGGCGGCGCGTCGGTGGCCGTCGAACGCTCCACCGCGAAGAACCTGGTCGACGCCTCCGACTGGCACGGCACCTACTTCCAGCGGGCCGCGGTGAACTTCACCGCCCCGAAGAACGGCGCCACGACCTTCCGCATCGAGGCGGCGAAGGGCTCACCGGCCACGGTCAGGCTCGATGACGTCCGGGTGGTGGCCAACGCGCCCACCGTCAAGGCGGGCACGGTCGCGTACGAGGACTTCGAGAACGTCGACCAGGGCTGGGGCCCCTTCCTCAAGGGCGACGCGGGCGGCTCCACGGACCCCCGTACGCACATCGCGCAGAAGCACGCGCCGTACACGCAGGCGGGCTGGAACGGCAAGGCCGTCGACGACGTGATCGGGGGCGGCCAGTCGCTGAAGTCCCACGAGGAGAACACCGGCGTCGTCTACCGGACGGCGCCGTGGACCGTACCGATGACCGACGGCCACGCGTACCAGGTGAAGTTCGACTACCAGTCGAGCGACGCGGGCTCCTACGCCTGGGTCGACGGCTACGACCGCACGTCGGGCTCCGGGGCGAAATCGGTGGAGACCCGGTCCACCCCGATCGGCGAGCAGCGCACCACCGGTCACTTCAGCGAGAACGTCACGGCGGGCTGCGGCGACACCTTCACCGGGCTGCGCAAGCTCGACGGAGCCGCCGCGGGAGCCGACTTCGTCCTGGACAACTTCACCGTCACCGACCTCGGCCCGGCGAGCGAGCAGGCGGCCTGCGGCACGCTCTCCGTGGACCCGGCCGCGCAGACCCTGGAGCCGGGCGCCAAGAACAAGGTCTCGGTGACCTTCGCCAACGACGAGACGACCGCGGCGACCGGCGTCTCGGTGAGCCTGAAGCTCCCCGAGGGCTGGCAGGCGGAGCCCGCGGGCCCCGTCACCTTCGACTCGGTCGCACCGGGCGCCGAGGTCACGGGCGTCTGGCAGGTCACCCCGCCGGTGGACGCCGCGCACCAGCCGTACGAGCTGAGCGCGACGGGCACCTACACGGTCGGCGGCGCCACCAGGAAGCTCACGGCGGCCACCTCGGTCACCACGCTCCCGCCGCCGCCGGTCAAGGACACCTACGCGAGCGATCTCGACTGGACGTCGATGGAGAACGGCTGGGGACCCGCCGAGAAGGACCAGGAGAACGGCGAGCAGGCCGCCGGTGACGGCAAGCCGCTGACCGTCAACGGTGTGGTCTTCGCCAAGGGTCTCGGCACCGCGTCGCCCGGCACGATCCGCTACTACCTCGGCGGTCAGTGCACCTCCTTCACCGCCCAGGTGGGCCAGGACGCCTCGCAGGGGACCCGTGGCAGCGTCCAGTTCATCGTGTCCGCCGACGGCACGGAGAAGGTGAAGTCGCCGGTCCTCAAGGGCGCCGACGACGCCTGGTCGCTGACGGCCGACGTGACCGGCGCCAAGTACGTCGATCTGGTGACCGGCGACGGTGGCGACGGCCCCGGCAACGATCACGCGGACTGGGGTGACGCCCGCTTCCACTGCGGAGGCTGACCCTCTTCGCGCAGTCGGGCCGACCGTTTCGCGCAGTCGGTGAGAAAGCGCTTGCTCCCGGTTCGTGAGGATCCGGGGGCAAGCGCTTTCTGTTTGTGTTGTCCAGACCATTGCTCCGGCCCCGAAAGCCCTGCTAGAACCGCCAGGAGTAGTTCTCGACACCCCCTCTTCGCCCGGGAGTTCGCCGTGCCCCTGTTGCCCCCTTGGTCCCGCCGTACCTTCCTCGCCACCGCGGGCGCGAGTGCGCTGACCCTCACCGCCGTGCCGTACGCCGCCGCCGCACCGGGCACCACCGCGACCGGGACCACGGCGCCGGCCGCTGCCGCGGGCGGCGACGAGTTCGCCACGTTGCGCGGACGCTGGCTGGACCTCGCGCTCGGCACCGGCTACGACGCGACCACCGAGCCCTACGCCACCCGGCTCAAGCAGACGGGCACCATGGCCGCCGGCTTCCGCGCCTCGATGGCCCCCGCCGCGACGTCCCTCTGGGCGGACTGCCCGTTCGACCCGCCGGCCGGGATCACCCAGAGCTACTCGCGGCTCTGGACGATGACGCAGGCCTACCTCCAGGACGGCACCGGACTCACCGGCGACGCGGGCCTGCTCGCCGATGTGATCAGCGGCATCGACCACGTCTCGGCGAAGGTCTACCACGCGGGAACCACCCCCTACGGCAACTGGTGGGAGTGGCAGATCGGCAGCCCGCGCCTGCTCATGGACCTGGTCGCCGCGCTGTACGACCACCTCACCGAGGCGCAGATCCAGGCGGCGTGCGCCGCCGTCGACCATTTCATTCCGGACGCCGTCCTCGCCGACTACTCCGGCACGTCGACCGGCGCCAACCGGGTCGACCTCTGCCGTTCGGTCGCCATGCGCGGGGTCAACGGCCGTTCCGCCGAGAAGATCGCGCTCGCCAGGGACGCCCTCTCGCCGGTGTTCCCGTACGTCACCGAGGGCGACGGCCTGCACGCCGACGGCTCGTTCATCCAGCACACCACGATCGCCTACTCGGGTACGTACGGACAGGTCATGCTCGACGGGCTCGGCAGGCTCTTCACCCTGCTCGCGGGCTCCACCTGGGACGTCACCGACCCCAACCGGCAGATCATCCTGGACAGCGTCGAGCACGCCTACGCGCCGGTCATCTACAACGGTCTGGCGATGGACAGCGTCAACGGCCGCGCGGTGAGCCGGGGTTACCTCAAGGGTGACGACGCGCACGTGATGCGCAGCGACCACTTCCACGGCAACGGGCTGATCGCCGCCATGGCCGTCATCGCGGGCGGAGCGCCGGACGAGGAGCGGCTGCGCTGGCAGGGAATGATCAAGGGCTGGATCCGGCGGAACACCGTCACGCCGCCGCTCACCGCCCCCCAGTTCGGCGTCGCGGACCTCTCCCGGCTCCAGGCGGTCGCCGATGCCCCGGTGAAGGCGGCCCCGGAACCGGTCGCGCACGCGCTGTTCGCGTCCATGGACCGGGCCGTCCACCGCCGCCCCGGCTGGGCCGCGAACCTCTCGATGAGCTCCGAGCGCATCTCGTACTACGAGTGCGGCAACGGCGAGAACCCGCACGGCTGGCACACCGGCGCCGGAATGCTCTACTGGTGGCCGGGGGAGCAGGCCAACGACCAGTACACGGACTGGTTCTGGCCGACCGTCGACCCGTACCGGATGCCCGGAACGACCGTGTCCACCAAGCGACTTGCCGACAGTGCGGGCGGGGAGTGGGGCGCGGCGAAGCCCGCCGTCCAGTGGGTGGGCGGTGCGAGCGACGGGGAGTTCGCCGCCGTCGGCCAGCATGTGAAGGGGCTGAACTCGACCCTCGAAGCCCGGAAGTCCTGGTTCTGCGTCGCCGACACCGTGATCTGCCTCGGGGCGGGGATCACCGCCACCGACGGCGTCCCGGTCGAGACGGTCGTCGACAACCGGAACCTCGGCGCGGGCGGCAAGGGCGCGTTCACCCTCGACGAGCGCCGCCGCCCGAAGTGGGCGCACCTCGCGGGCCACGGCGGCTGGGTCTTCCCCGGCGGCACGGACGCGCTGCACACCCTGCGCGAGGCCCGCACCGGGTCGTGGAACGACATCAACACCACCAGCTCCACCGAACAGCAGACCAGGACCTTCCAGACCCTCTGGCTGGACCACGGCAAGGACCCGTCGGACGCGTCCTACGCCTACCTGCTGATGCCCGGCGCCTCCCGCCGTACGCTCGCGGCCCGCGCGGACGACCACGGCTGGCTGGAGGTACTCGCCAATACGGCCGCGCGGCAGGCCGTCGCGGTCCGCTCGCTCGGACTGACCGCCGCGAACTTCTGGCAGGCGGGTACGGTGGGCCCGCTGACCGCCTCCGCCCCGGCGAGCGTCCTGGTGCGGCGCAAGCAGCGCACCGCGACCCTGCACATCAGTGAGCCGCCGCGCACCGGACAGCCGGTGGAAATCACCTGGAAGCAGCCGGTACGCCGGGTGACCGCAGCTGACCCCTCGGTGCAGGTACTGTCCACCGGGCGCTCGTTGCGGCTGCGGATCACCCCCGGCACGGTGGGGGCGACGCACACCTGTCAGGTGACGCTCGGCTGATCCGGGCCGACCCGGCGGGCCGGGCCCGGCGGGAGACCCCCGCAGGACCCCACTTGTAGGACCTGCACAATCCAGGGTGGCCCTGGACTGGTACTTCGGCCGATCGGCCGGGGACTTCTGTCCAGGGCAACCAGGAAACTGGTCCGGAGACTGTACGAAGTGCACTGCGTATTTTCTTGGCAGGCTTCGTAGGGTCAGTACATGACCGTTTTGGACGAGACCGTGGGTGAGCCCACCGACGCGCGTGGCCGGGTGGCCGAGCTGCTGGCGCTGCGTGAGCAGGCGCGGCGCGGACCGAGTGAGCGCGCGACCGAGGCCCAGCACGCGAAGGGCAAGCTGACGGCGCGCGAGCGCATCGAGCTGCTGGTGGACCCGGGCTCGTTCAGGGAGGTCGAGCAGCTGCGGC
>NZ_CALNVW010000001.1 GCF_940670765.1 Streptomyces sp. A 4/2 | reverse complement strand
CTTCATGGTCCGTGAGACCTCCCAGATGTTCATCACCGGACCGGACGTGGTCCGCGCGGTGACCGGTGAGGAGATCACCCAGAACGGGCTCGGTGGCGCCGACGTGCACGCCGAGACCTCCGGCGTCGCGCACTTCGCGTACGACGACGAGGAGACCTGCATCGCCGAGGTCCGCTACCTCATCTCGATGCTCCCCTCGAACAACCGTGAGAACCCGCCGTCGCACCCCAGCGAGGACCCGGCCGACCGGCGTTCCGAGGTCCTGCTCGACCTGGTGCCCGCGGACGGCAACCGCCCGTACGACATGCACAAGGTCATCGAGGAGCTCGTCGACGACGGCGACTACCTGGAGATCCACGAGCGCTGGGCCCGCAACATCATCTGCGCCCTCGCCCGGATGGACGGACAGGTCGTCGGCATCGTCGCCAACCAGCCGCAGTCCCTGGCGGGTGTGCTGGACATCGAGGCGTCCGAGAAGGCCGCGCGCTTCGTGCAGATGTGTGACGCTTTCAATATCCCGATCATCACGCTGCTCGACGTGCCCGGCTTCCTGCCGGGTGTGGACCAGGAGCACGGTGGCATCATCCGGCACGGGGCGAAGCTGCTCTACGCGTACTGCAACGCGACCGTGCCGCGGATCTCGCTGATCCTGCGCAAGGCCTACGGGGGTGCGTACATCGTCATGGACTCCCAGTCCATCGGCGCCGACCTCACCTACGCCTGGCCCACCAACGAGATCGCGGTGATGGGCGCCGAGGGCGCGGCCAACGTCATCTTCCGCAAGCAGATCGCCGAGGCCGAGGACCCCGACGCCATGCGTGCCCGCATGGTCAAGGAGTACAAGGCCGAGCTGATGCACCCCTACTACGCCGCGGAGCGCGGGCTGGTCGACGACGTCATCGACCCGGCCGAGACCCGTGAAGTGCTCATCGCCTCGCTCGCGATGCTGCGGACCAAGCACGCCGATCTGCCCTCGCGCAAGCACGGCAACCCGCCTCAGTAACCCGCACGCCTCAGCAGAGGAGACACACCTTGAGTACTCCCACCGCCGCCGCATCGCTGCTCCGGGTCGAGAAGGGGCACGCGGAGCCGGAGGAGCTGGCCGCGATCACCGCGATCCTGCTGGCCCGCGCCGGTACGCAGCCCGCGGCCCCGGCCCACGTGAGCCGCTCCACGGCCGGCTGGCGCCGCCTGGAGCGCACGCCGGGATTCCGCGCGCCGCACTCCTGGCAGGGCTGAGCCCCTGGCTTCCGGGCCCTCGCTGCTCCCTCCGGGGAGCGGCGGGGGCCCGTTTCTTGTGTCCCCGGTCCGCCGGGACGAACCAAGCCCGTCCGGCGATCAAGGACACCCTTGGAGCCCCTCCGGCAATTGAAGGAGCCGGGGCGGTGGGGCGGGAGCCCCGCAGGCAGCAGAAGGCCCGCACCCCCGAAGGGGCGCGGGCCTTCGTCGCGTACCGGCCGCGGAGCTACCGCAGGCGGGCCATCAGCGCGTGCTCCACCAGCGTGATCAGCGCGCTCTTCGCGTCCGCGCGGTGTCGCGCGTCCGTGGTGAGGATCGGGGTGTCCGGCCCGATCTGGAGCGCCTCGCGGACCTCGTCGGGGGTGTACGGCTGGTGTCCGTCGAAGCCGTTGAGGGCGATGACGAACGGCAGCCCCGAGTTCTCGAAGTAGTCCACCGCCGGGAAGCAGTCGGCGAGGCGGCGGGTGTCGACCATGACCACGGCGCCGATCGCGCCGCGCACCAGGTCGTCCCACATGAACCAGAAACGGTCCTGCCCGGGGGTGCCGAACAGGTACAGGATCAGATCCTGGTCCAAGGTGATGCGTCCGAAGTCCATGGCCACCGTCGTGGTGGTCTTGTCCCCGGTGTGCGTGAGGTCGTCGATGCCTGCCGAAGCAGACGTCATGACGGCCTCGGTACGCAGCGGGTTGATCTCCGAGACGGCGCCTACGAACGTGGTTTTGCCCACGCCGAAGCCCCCTGCCACCACGATCTTCGCGGAGGTAGTGGAGCGGGCTGCACCGCCGCTAGAGCTTGCGAAGTCCACTGAGCACCCTTTCGAGCAGTGTCACATCTGGCTGGCCGCCGACGGCATCGTCGCCGCCGGGCTGATGAATCGCGACGAGCCCGGCCTCGGCCAGATCGGCGACGAGGATGCGGGCGACGCCGAGGGGAATCGTGAGCAGCGCCGAGATCTCGGCAACGGACTTGATCTCGACGCAGAGTCGGCAGATCCGCTGGTGCTCGGGCAACTGCCCGTGCAACTGCGAAGGTTCTGCCGTGGTGCTGACCAGTGCCTCGATGGCGAGCTGGTAGCGCGGCCGGGTCCGGCCGCCGGTCATGGCGTACGGGCGTACCAAAGGATTGTGGGCCGCGGGAGCCGGATCCGGCTCAGGGGCCCAGTGCGGCTGCACCGGCTGGATACGGGGCGGCTGGTCGTACGGAGAAGGCGGCTGCGGCTCACCGGAGGGGCGACCGTGTCTGCCGGGCGTGGAGGGAAAATCGAAACGGTTCCGGTCGAACTCGCCCGGAGACTGCTGCCCGCCGTAGTAGGGGTGATCGCCTGGTGGTGTTGACACGTTTCCTCCTCCGACTGCCGGTCGCTGTTCCTGTGGAGCCGCGCCACCGCACCATAAGGCGCGGTGGCCAGAAACGCACTGTCTGTTTGCTAGTTGAGAAGGCTGCCCTGCAATTCCGCACGGAGGTCCGGGGTGAGCACGTTGCCCGCACGGTCCACCAGCAGGGCCATCTCGTACCCCACCAGACCGATGTCGGCCTCGGGATGGGCGAGTACGGCCAGCGAGGAACCGTCGGAGACGGACATGATGAAGAGGAAGCCGCGCTCCATCTCCACGACGGTCTGGTTGACATGACCGCCCTCGAAGATCCGGGACGCCCCCGCGGTGAGCGAGGTCAACCCGGAAGCGACTGCCGCCAACTGGTCGGCGCGGTCACGCGGAAAGCCTTCGGACATCGCCAGAAGGAGTCCGTCGGCGGAGACCACCACGGTGTGGGACACCCCGGGGGTGTTGTCCACGAAGTTGGTGATCAACCAGTTCAGGTTCTGCGCCGCCTGGCTCATCGGGCTCACACTAACGCTCCTGGTTGTAGGTGCTGTCAGGACCACTGTGGTGAATCCCGGTGGCCTGACCGTTCGTGTCACTACCTTCATTGCGTCCCCGCAGGACGCCACGGCGCAGGTTGCTCAACCTGCCCCGGACGTCTTCGGGCGCGCGGGAGACCTGGGGGCCGCCCTGCGGGGTCTGTTCAGCCTTGCCCTCGACCAAGTTGGCCTTGGGCACCCGCACGGGGAGGCCGGAGGGGGTGACCCCGCCTGCCTTCGGCTCGCGCAGCTTCTCCGCCCGCTGCCAGCGCTCGTCGTTCGACGACTGCCAGTCCTCGGGTCCGCTGCGTTCCCCGTCCCCACTCTGCTGTTCGGGGTCCGGCTTCGGCGGCTGCGGCTGACCTCCGCGGCGGGGAAGCCCTGCGTCGGTCAGTTCGTGGGAGGTGCTCGGAGACGGTCCCGGACGGGGGAAGCCTACGCGCTCGGAAGCGCTCGCGGGAGCGACCGGAGCAGATTCCGCTTCCGGCTGGTAAGCCGTCCGAAAACCGTCCTGGTACGTGGCCTGACCAGCCCAGTCGTCCTGATGTGCCTGGGGGTCGAACGGGCTGTCGTACGAAGCCTGCTGAGCCGCCGGGGCGAGGTGTCCGGAGTCCGTCGGAACCGGTTCCGCATAGTCAGTTCCGGGGTAGCCGGCGGAGCCCGGGTAGCCGTTCTGTCCGTACGACTCCTGCTGCGGCTGCGCCGGCTGCTGTACGTACTGCGCGTAGTCCTCGTGCTGCGGCTGCTGGTACTGCTGCCGGCCGAACTCGTCCTGCCCGTAACCGGCCTGAGCAGGCGCCTCGTCGCGGAAGAGCGGCCGTCCGCCGCCGGAGGACGGTCCGTCCAGCGCGGGCCGCCCGCGCGGCGGTGCGACGGGCAGCGGCTGAAGGGGCTCGCCGTCGCCGTACCGGGTGTCGTCGAAGCCGAGTTCGGCCGCCGTCGGCGACGGAGCGGTCTCGAAGGACAGCTGTTCCCGGGACTGCTGCTCGGGAATGATCGAGGAGACGTCGAAGTCGTCCGCGGGCAGCGGCTCGCCGCCGCCCCCGTGGGTGATGGCGTCGGGGAGCATGACCAGCGAAGTGGTGCCCGCCTGCTCGCCCGAGGGGCGCAGCTGGACCCGTACCCCGTGCCGGTCGGCGAGGCGGCCCACCACGAAGAGCCCCATGCGCTGCGAGATCGCCGCGTCCACCGTCGGCGGGTTGGCCAGCTTGTGGTTGATGTCCGCGAAGTCCTCGGCGGTGAGGCCGATGCCCTTGTCATGGATCTCGATCATCACCCGGCCGTCCGGCAGCCGGGTCGCGGTGACCCGCACCTTGGTCTGCGGCGAGGAGAACGTGGTCGCGTTCTCCAGCAGCTCGGCGAGCAGATGCACGAGGTCGGTGACGGCCTGGCCGTGGATCTCGGTCTCGGTGACTCCGGTCAGCTCGATGCGCTCGTACGACTCGACCTCCGACGACGCGGCCCGCAGCACATCGACGAGCGGCACCGGCTGGTTCCACCGGCGGCCGGGCTCCTCACCCGCGAGGACCAGCAGGTTCTCACCGTTGCGGCGCATCCGGGTCGCCAGGTGGTCCAGCTTGAAGAGGCTCTCCAACTGCTCCGGCTCGGCCTCGCGGTTCTCCAGCGCGGTGATCAGCGTCAGCTGGCCCTCGATGAGCGACTGGTTGCGGCGCGAGAGGTTGGTGAAGATCGCGTTGACGTTGCCCCGGAGCATGGCCTGCTCGGACGCGAGCCGGACCGCCTCACGGTGGACCTGGTCGAAGGCGCGGGCGACCTCGCCGATCTCGTCCTGGGTGTTGATCGGGATGGGCTGTACGCGGGTGTCCACCCGGCCCGGATCGGTACGCGAGAGCTGGTCGACCAGCGTCGGCAGCCGCTGCTCGGCTATCCCGAAGGCGGCCGTGCGCAGCCGTCGCATCGCGTGGCTCATCTGGCGGGCCATCATCCCGGCCAGCACGAAGGCCGCGAGGAGGGCGACCAGGACGACGGCGCCGTTGGTGACGGCGTCCTTCTTCGCGTCGTGCGAGATCTTCGCCGCGTCCCCGACCGCGTTGTCGACCAGGTGCTTCTCCAGGGCGCTGTAGCCGTTGAACTTCACCCCGGCCGCCGTGCTCCAGGATTCGGCCGTGATGCCCTTGGCCCGCAGCGCGGCGGGGCTCTGGCCCTTGCCGATCTCCGCCGCGATGCCGTCGAACACCGAACCGCCCTTGGACGGCGGCGTCACATAGGACTTCTTCGCGTCCTTGGCCGCCTGCCTGTCCTGGTCGATTCGGGTCCTGCCCGAGGCGGCCTGCGCCGCCATCTCCGACTTCAGGTTGTCGGCGTCGGCCTGGGTGCCGCCGGAGAGGTACTCCTGGAGGGCGATCTGCTCCAGGTAGTTGTACGAGTTGAAGGCGACGACCTGTGCCTGGAAGGTCGCGGGATCCTTGCTGGGCCGCACCAGCAGATGGGTGCCGATGGCCCGCTGAAGCGATTCTGCGGCCTGGGCCAGCTGGATCGCGTAGACCGTACGCCCGTAGCTGGTGATGTTGCCGGTGCCGAGGCCGAGTTCGTTGGAGAACTCCATCAGCGAGTGCTGGACCTTGACGTAGCCCTCTTCGGTCCTCACCGGGTCCATCGCCTGGATGTAGGCGGTCTTGCGCAGCGTGGGGAGGGTGGGTTCCTCGACCCGGAAGAGCTGCAGACGGCGCTGGAGGCCCTTCTTCCGGGGCAGGTTCTTCACCGCGGTGTCGAAGGACTTCGCGGCGTCGTCGGTGCGCCGGTACGCCTCGGCGACGAGCGCGTTGCCGTCGCGGTGGTTGGACAGCAGCGGCTCGGCGCTGATGTCGCGCTCGGCCAGCAGCGCCTCGCTGTACGCGGAGGCGGCCCGTACGACGAGAGCGACCTGCTCGGCGTCCTGCGCCTGGTTCCAGGTGGTGATCGAGTCCTTGACCTGGAATCCGCCCATGACCAGGCCGACGACGACCGGGATGAGGAGGATCGCGTTGAGCTTGGTGGGCACACGCCAGTTGCGAGGCGACAGTCTGCTCCCGCTGCTGCCGAGGTCACCGTCCCCCGAGGGGGTGGCAGCCCCGGTCCTTCCGGCGGAAGACGCAGCCGACCGCGACGGCGGGGTGAAGTTCCCCCGCGTCTGTTCCGCCGCGGAGCTGTTCCTGCTTCGCCTCACTCGACCAACAACCTCTCGGCGTCGGCACCTACGGTGTGCCGTTTTCGTTCAGAGCCGTACTACTCGGGAGTTCGTCGAATTCCAGCACGTCGGGCGGCATGGCTCCAAACAGCTGGAACCAGCCGCACCGAGTGGCGTACGCCTCAGATAAAACGGTCATACAGAGCGAGCCCAGCCAAAAGCAGGGACCGATATGAGCACAGCGACACCGATCGAGTGCAACGGGTGTCCGCAGTCGATGAATTCTCTGTCGAAACGTTATGAACATGGGGGCGGATCGTGTCAAAGGACGCAGCCCGCCCCAGAACACCTACGGCAACTGCCGTATGGGGACGACTACTTGAGACGTGCCATGAGTGCGTGCTCGACGAGGGTGATGAGTCCGCTCTTTGCATCTGCGCGGTGTCGCGCGTCCGTGGTGAGGATCGGGGTGTCGGGGCCGATCTGCAGGGCCTCGCGCACCTCGTCGGGGGTGTACGGCTGGTGTCCGTCGAAGCCGTTGAGGGCGATGACGAACGGCAGCCCCGAGTTCTCGAAGTAGTCGACCGCCGGGAAGCAGTCGGACAGCCTGCGGGTGTCGACCAGCACGATGGCGCCGATCGCGCCGCGCACCAGGTCGTCCCACATGAACCAGAAGCGGTCCTGCCCGGGGGTGCCGAACAGGTACAGGATCAGGTCCTGGTCGAGGGTGATGCGTCCGAAGTCCATGGCGACGGTGGTCGTCGTCTTGTCCCCGGTGTGCGTGAGGTCGTCGATGCCCGCGGAAGCGGACGTCATGACGGCCTCGGTACGCAGCGGGTTGATCTCCGAGACGGCGCCGACGAAGGTGGTCTTGCCGACGCCGAAGCCCCCCGCCACCACGATCTTCGCGGAGGTGGTCGATCGAGCCGCTCCGCCGCTAGAGCTTGCGAAGTCCACTGAGCACCCTTTCGAGCAGTGTGACGTCCGGGGTACCGCCGGCCTCGCCGTTGCCCGGCTGGTGGATGGCCACCATGCCGGCCTCCGCCAGGTCGGCCACGAGGATCCGGGCGACGCCCAGCGGCATCGAGAGCAGCGCCGAGACCTCGGCCACCGACTTGACCTCGCGGCACAGGTGGCAGATCCGCTGGTGCTCGGGGAGCAGGCCCGCGAGATGCACCGGGTCGGCCGTGGTGCTGACCAGCGCCTCGATGGCGAGCTGGTAGCGCGGCCGGGTCCGGCCGCCGGTCATGGCGTACGGACGTACCAGCGGCTGGTTGCCCTCACTGTCGTACGACGCGTCGTGCAGGGCGCCGTACGGATCGTGCGAGGCGGGGGGCGGGGTCATGGATCCTCCGGGCGTGACAGCGGTGAGTCGGAGTGCCGTCTGTTTGGGCCGGTGGGGGGGTCGGGATACGGCCGGACGGTAGGTGAGGAAGGTACGGGCAAAACCTGTGGGTGACGCTGTCTAGTGGAGCAAGCTCCCCTGGAGTTCGGCGCGCAGGTCCGGGGTGAGGACGCTGCCCGCACGGTCGACCAGCAGGGCCATCTCGTATCCGACCAGACCGATGTCGCAGTCCGGGTGGGAGAGCACGGCCAGCGAGGAGCCGTCCGAGACCGACATGAGGAAGAGGAAGCCGCGCTCCATCTCCACCACGGTCTGGGCGACGTCGCCGCCTTCGAAGATCCGGGAGGCACCCGCGGTGAGCGAGGTCAGCCCGGAGGCCACTGCCGCCAATTGGTCGGCACGGTCACGCGGAAAGCCTTCGGACATGGCCAGAAGAAGTCCGTCGGCAGAGACCACCACCGTGTGGGACACCCCAGGGGTGTTGTCCACGAAGTTCGTGATCAACCAGTTCAGATTCTGCGCCGCCTGGCTCATCGGACTCAACTAGTGCTCCTGCTGGTGAGAGGGGCCGGTTCCGGCTTGGCGGCCCTGCTGGATGCCACGCCGGAGATTGGTCAGCCGGCCGCGTACGTCGTCTGGCGCACGCGAAACCTGCGGACCGGCCTGGTGGGCCTGCTGCTGTGCGGTGCCGGGGACCAGATTGGCACGCGGTACCCGTCGGGGCAGACCGGATGTGGTGACACCACCGGCTGCGGGCTTCTTCGCCCGCTCCGCCTGCCGTACGAGTTCGTCGTTGGGAGACGAGCGCCAGGTGGTGCTCGGTCCGCCCTGCCCGGCGGGCTCACGGCGGGGTGCCGGAGAGGCAGCCGCCGTCGGCTGCTGGGGTACGGAGGGTTCCTGCGGCTCGGCGGCCCTCGCGGCCTGCGCGCCGTGGAACCAGTTGGTCTCCAGCGTGTCGTAGAGCGGCGTACGGCCGTCACCGGGATCGGCGGCCGGCGGCAGCGCGTCGTACTGGGGCTGCTGCGGCAGGCTGTGGGGGACGGCGGGACGCGGCAGGCCCGGCGCGGGGCCGTCGTTCTCGCGGTCACGCCGGTTCGGCAGACCGCCCGGAGCCTCCGAAGGGGCAGGCGGGCGCGGTGCGTTGAAGTCCGAGAACTCCGGCCGCGGGAACTGCGCCGTGGACGCGGGGTCCTGCGGCTGCTGCTGCGGCTCCTGGTACTGCGGCTCCTGGTACCCGCCGTCCTGCTGGTGCGGTTCCTGGTGCTGCTGCACCTGGGGCACCTGAGGAATCTGCGGGCGCCGCTGGGGGCCACGGACGTCCGGGCGCTCGAAGACGTCGGAGCGCTCGAACTGGCCGGTGCTCTGCGGCGGCGGCCCGTCGAAGTCCGGACGCTGGAACTCGGCGGTGGATCCCGGGCCCTGCCGCTCGTTGAAGAACGTGTCGGACCCGCCCTGCCGGTCCTGGGAAGGGAATCCGCCGGGCTGGGCGCCATGGGGCGGCGCCCCGTTGGACTGACGCATCGGCCGCAACGGCTGCCGGTACTGCGCACCCGGTCCGCCCGCGTCCGTCTCCTCGTGGCCGCGCGGCACGTCGGGCCCACCGCGCTGCGGCAGTTCGTTGCCCCAGCTCGGGGTCTGCGGGCGCTGCGCCGCCTGCGGCTGGGGGTTACCGCCGGGCAGCTCGGCCCGGGGACCGCCGCTGGGCGGCAGCTGCTGCTGACGTCCCGGCTGAGGCTGGAAGGCGTCGTTCCCCGACTGCTGGGGGAACTGCTGGCCGGGCTGCCGACGCCCGGGACCGTTACCGCCCTGGCCGTCCTGACCGCCCTGGCCCATGCGGCGGGGCATGGGCGCCCCGGCGCCGAAGGCGTTCATCGAAGCGGGGGCCGGCGCCGAAGTGCCCTGCGGCGGACCGGGCTGCTGCGGTGCCCCGCCCTGCTGCGGGCCGCCGGGGTGGATCGAACGGTCTCCGTCGCGGGAGGGCAGCGCGGCGCGCGGTCCGTTCCCCGCGACCTGGCCGCGCGGGGTGCCCGCCGCGACCTGACCACGCGGAGTACCGGCGCCGACCTGGCCGCGCGGAGTACCCGGACCGACCCGGCCGGAGCCGGCCGACGGAGGCTTCTGCCCCATCTGCGGCTGTCCGCCGGGGACTCCGGGCTTGGCCGGGGCCTTCTTGCCGCCCTGGGCGACATCGACGGGCAGCATGACCAGCGCGGTCGTACCACCGGAGTCGGACGGCCTGAGCTGGATGCGGATGCCGTGTCGCAGGGACAGCCGGCCGACCACGAACAGACCCATCCGGCGGGACACCGAGACGTCCACGGTGGGCGGCGAGGCGAGCCGCTCGTTGATCGCCGCGAGGTCCTCGGGGGAGAGACCGATACCGGTGTCGTGGATCTCGACGAGGACCCGGCCGTCGGGCAGCGCGTGCCCGGTGACGCGGACCTTCGTCTGCGGCGAGGAGAACGACGTCGCGTTCTCCAGCAGCTCGGCGAGCAGGTGGACGAGGTCGTTGACCACGCGGCCCGCGACCTCGGTCGCGGGAACCGCCGCCAGCTCGATGCGCTCGTACTGCTCCACCTCGGACGCGGCGGCGCGGAGCACGTCGACCAGCGGCACGGGACGGGTCCACCGGCGGCCCGGCTCCTCGCCCGCGAGGACGAGGAGGTTCTCACCGTTCCGGCGCATACGGGTCGCGAGGTGGTCGAGCTTGAAGAGCGAGGACAGCTGGTCCGGGTCGGCCTCACGCGACTCCAGCTCGGAGATGAGCGAGAGCTGGCGCTGGATGAGGCCCTGGCTGCGGCGCGAGAGGTTGGTGAACATCGCGTTGACGTTGCCCCGCAGCATGGCCTGCTCGGAGGCGAGCCGGACAGCCTCGCGGTGCACGTCGTCGAAGGCCGCGGCGACCTGTCCGATCTCGTCCCGGCTGTGCACACCGACGGACTCGACGGAGGTGTCCACGTCCTGCGGGTCGGTCTCGGACAGCTGCTTGACCAGCTCGGGCAGGCGCTCCCCGGCGACCTTGGTGGCGGTGTCCTGCAGCCGGCGCAGCGAACGGATCATGGACCGGGCGACGACGTAGGCGCCGACCAGCGACACACCCAGGACGAGCACGATCAGCGCGGCGTTCATGATCGCCTCGCTCTCGGCGTCGTTCCGCAGCGAGCGGGCCTTCTGTTCCATCTCGCCGAGCAGCGTGGCCTCGATGGTCTTCATGGCCGTGATGCGGTTGCTGTCCGCGTCGTACCAGTCCTTGTACGAACGAGGGGCCTGGTTGGCCAGACCGCCTTGGTTCTCCAGGACGTGCTTCGCGTACAGGTTGGCCGCCGTGATCTCCGGGTTACCGGTGTCCAACGGGGCGGTCAGCGTCGCGGAGTTGCCCGCGTAGACCAGCTTGAAGGACTTGAGCGCGTCCTCCTCGCTCTGCATCGCGGACTTGGCGAAGAGCCGGTCGCTCTCCTCCAGGTGGCCGTGGTCCTTCTTGTTCGGCGGCAGGGCCGCGGAGATGACCGCCCGCTGGATGGACGCGTACTCCTTGGCGGACGAGAAGGCCGCCAGGGCGCGCGTGCGCTTGATCATCTCGGGGTTGGCGGTCGCCTGTGCCATGTCCTGCGAGAGGCCGAGCAGCGAGTCGATCAGTTCGCTGTACTCGTTGACCGTCTGCGTGGTGGTGGCATTGCCCTGGTAGGCGTCGGCGCGGATGGCCTTGAGGCGGGTCAGCTTGGTGGCGATGCCGCGGAGGCTGCCCCGGATCGACTCGATCGACTCGTCACGCTTGGTGCTGTCGAACTGCGTGGTGCCGTCGAGGAATGCCTTGTCGGCGAGGTCGGTGCGCTTGCGCGGCTCCGCGACGTTGAAGTCGTCGGCCTTCGCGCCGTGTGCCAGCGGACCCGCGGACTTGTCCCGCTCCTCCTGGAGCGCGGCGGCCAGCTCGGTCGCCTGCTTGGTCATCTGGGTGAGCAGCTGCATGTGGTCCAGCTGCTGCATCTTGGTCAGCGAGTCGTCGATGCGCAGCCCGCCGAGGGTGGTCGCGGCGACCACGGGCAGTGCCAGCAGCGACACGAGACGGGTGCTGATGCGCCAGTTGCGCAGGGCTATTCGTGAGCCGGTGCTGACCGGGCCCTTCGACTTCGGAGCAGCCGGGACCGAGGCCGAGGCCGAACCTCTGGACTCACCCGCGCCGGCCGAGGCCGGACCGTGGTTCTGCGGGTTCTGGGCGTGCTGGGGGGAGGAGGCGCGGTCGGTCCCGCCGCGCGGCTCCTGTTCCGCCGCAGCGCTGCCATCCCTCTTGAAACGTCCCTGCACTAGCGTCGCAACCTCTGGACCAGGCGTCCCTCCGCACAGGCGGTGGCACGGTGTCGAGTCGTGGGGCGCGGCGCGCCCCATGGTGGTCGTCAGTGACCGGCGTCTTTACTTTCCCCCTTCACCGCCGCCACTCGGCGCTGCGTTGCGCCCGTCGTGCGCCGGTCCGGTCGTGTCTCCACAAAGACTGCGCGGCAGTGCGTGGAATTCCAGCACAGTGACGGATCTCCAACAAGGGCCAAGTACCTGGCCGTGACCTTATTGACAGGGCGTGAGCGCCGAGTTACCAGGCGTAGAAAGTGATCACGGAGGAATCGGACTTTTGTTTACGTACCGCTTACGGCCGGGGGGTGTCCCAGTCGCGACGATCAGGAGCGGAATGAATGGTTCAGG
Organism: Streptomyces sp. A 4/2; assembly: GCF_940670765.1. Lineage (GTDB taxonomy): Bacteria > Actinomycetota > Actinomycetes > Streptomycetales > Streptomycetaceae > Streptomyces. The sequence continues at coordinate 157,997 of NZ_CALNVW010000001.1, read as the reverse complement.
TACGCAATGTCCCTTTGGTGATAGAGGGTTGAGTGTCTGAAATGCCCCAATTATCCGGTGAGTCGTGAGGAAACTCACACCTGGATCGTTGTCCCCTCCACGCTTCTGCGGGGAATCAGATGTTTAGCCTGACGCTTTACAGGGATGGCGAATCCGACAACCCGGCGCTCCGCGCCCCCGACCGACAGGGCCGAACAAGCAGATGAAGACGACGACGTTGTTCCGCAACACTGCCAACCCCCGCCGCACCACGCTCGCCCACCTCGCGGACGCCGAGCAGCTGCAGCGCCCCGAGCAGCCGGAGCACGCCGTGACCCTGCCCACCGCGACGGCCAACCCCCGCCGCACCATCCTGATGGAAGCACCCGCCCCGACGCAGGTCACCGACGCCGAGTGACGCGGGGTAATCGCGCGGCAGCCCCTCCCCGCCCGAGTTAGCCTGGAGCGTCAGACTCCAGCCAGCCAGTAAGTGAGGGGCGACAGCACTCGTGCGCATCGCCAGATTCTCCATCGACGGCAATGTCGCCTTCGGCGCGGTCGAGGGCGAAGACACCGGCAACGCAGCCGGTCTCGTCCTCGACATCATCAAGGGCATTCCGTACGCCGACTTCGAGCTCTCGGGCACCAAGGTCCCGCTGAGCAAGGTCCGGCTGCTGCCGCCCGTGCTCCCCAACAAGGTCGTCGCCTTCGGCCGCAACTACGCGGAGCACGCGGCAGAACTCGGCAACGAGGTCCCGGACGCCCCGTTCGCCTTCTTCAAGCCCACCACCTCGGTGATCGGCTCCGGCGACGCCATCGAGTACCCCTCCTTCTCCAGCGAGCTGCACCACGAGGCCGAACTGGCCGTGGTCATCGGCCGGATGTGCCGCGAGGTCCCGCGCGAACGCGTCAAGGACGTCATCTTCGGCTACACCTGCGCCAACGACGTGACCGCCCGCGACGTCCAGAAGCGCGAGAAGCAGTGGGCCAGGGCCAAGGGCTTCGACACCTCGTGTCCGCTGGGCCCCTGGGTGGAGACCGACCTCGACCCGTCCGACCTCACCATCCAGGCCACGGTCAACGGCGACCAGCGCCAACTCGGCCGGACCAGCGAGATGATCCACTCCATCGAGGATCTGATCGTCAACATCTCCGACGCCATGACACTCCTTCCCGGAGACGTCATCCTGACCGGCACCCCGGCCGGCGTCGGACCGCTCAACATCGGCGACGAGGTCGCCGTCACCATCGAAGGCATCGGCACTCTCACCAACAAGGTGATCAAGCGTGGCTAACGCGACCGTCCGCGTACGTTTCTGTCCCTCCCCGACCGGCAACCCGCACGTGGGCCTGGTCCGTACCGCCCTGTTCAACTGGGCGTTCGCCCGGCACACCGGCGGCACCATGGTCTTCCGTATCGAAGACACCGACGCGGCCCGCGACTCCGAGGAGTCGTACAACCAGCTCCTCGACTCGCTGAGCTGGCTCGGTCTCGACTGGGACGAGGGCCCCGACGAGGTCGGCGGCCCGCACGCGCCGTACCGCCAGTCGCAGCGCATGGACATCTACGCGGACATCGCGAAGAGGCTCCAGGCCGCGGGCCACGCGTACGACTGCTACTGCACCACCGCCGAGCTGGACGAGCGCCGCGACGCCGCCCGGAAGGCGGGCAGGCCCTCGGGGTACGACGGCCACTGCCGCGACCTCACCGAGGAGCAGACCGCCGCGTACAAGGCCGAGGGCCGTACGTCCATCGTCCGCTTCCGGATGCCCGACGAGACGATCACCTTCGACGACCTGGTCCGCGGTGAACTCACCTTCACCCCGGAGAACGTGCCGGACTTCGGGATCGTCCGGGCCAACGGCGCCCCCCTCTACACGCTCGTCAACCCGGTCGACGACGCGCTGATGGAGATCACGCACGTGCTGCGCGGCGAGGACCTGCTCTCCTCCACCCCGCGCCAGATCGCGCTCTACAAGGCGCTGATCGAACTGGGCGTCGCCAAGCAGATCCCGCTCTTCGGACACCTCCCGTACGTCATGGGCGAGGGCAACAAGAAGCTCTCCAAGCGTGACCCCGAGGCGTCCCTCAACCTCTACCGCGAGCGCGGCTTCCTCCCCGAGGGGCTGCTCAACTACCTGTCCCTGCTGGGCTGGTCGTTCTCCGCGGACCGGGACATCTTCACGGTCGCCGAGCTGGTCGAGAAGTTCGACATCAAGGACGTCAACGCCAACCCGGCCCGCTTCGACCTGAAGAAGGCCGAGGCGATCAACGCCGACCACATCCGGCTGCTGGACGTGAAGGCCTTCACCGAGGCCTGCACCCCGTGGCTGCGCGCCCCGCACGCGAACTGGCCGGAGGAGAACTTCGACCAGGCCGCCTGGGAGGCCATCGCCCCGCACGCCCAGACCCGCCTCACGGTCCTCTCGGACATCACGGCCAACGTCGACTTCCTCTTCCTGGACCAGCCGGTCGAGGACGAGGCGTCCTGGACCAAGGCGATGAAGGGCGACCCGGTCGCCCTCCTCACCACGGCCCGCGCCAACCTGGCCGACGCCGACTGGACCAGCCCCGAGGCGCTCAAGGCAGCCGTCCTGGCAGCCGGCGAGACCCACGGCCTGAAGCTCGGCAAGGCCCAGGCCCCGGTCCGCGTCGCGGTCACCGGCCGCACGGTCGGCCTGCCGCTCTTCGAGTCCCTGGAGATCCTGGGCAAGGAGCGCTCGCTCCAGCGGATCGACGCGGCGCTGGCGAAGCTGTCCGCGTAAAGAACCACCGACAGCCCGGGTGTTGCCGTCCTAGGCTGGAACACATGCAGATACGCGCGATCCTCTGGGACATCGACGACACGATCTTCGACTACACCAGCGCCGACCGCATCGGCATGCGACAGCATCTGGAGGCCGAGGGCCTGCCCGACGGATACGAGTCCGTCGAGCAGGCCCTCGTCCGTTGGCGGGAGATCACCGACCAGTGCTGGGCGCGTTTCTCGGCAGGGGAGACGGACTGGCAGGGCCAGCGCCGCGACCGGGTCCGCTCGTTCACGGGCGGGGCACTGAGCGACGAGGCGGCGGACGCCTGGTTCGCCCGTCATCTCGCCCGCTACGAGGCCGCCTGGGAGCTCTTCCCCGACTTCCTGCCGGCCCTGGACCAGCTGACGGCGGACTACCGCCATGGCGTGCTGTCGAACTCCGCCGCCCACAACCAGGAACACAAACTGCGCACGCTCGGTGTACGGGACCGGTTCGAGGTGCTGGTCTGCGCCGCCGAACTGGGCGTCGCCAAACCCGCACCGGGGGCCTTCCACGCAGCCTGTGACGCCCTGGGGCTCGTACCGGGGGAGGTCCTGTACGTCGGAGATCAGCCGGACATCGACGCGGCCGGTGCGCTCGCCGCCGGACTGTCCGCGGTCTGGCTCGACCGCCAAGATCGCGGAGGGCGGCCCGAACTGGTCCGGATCACCGGACTCGGCCGGCTACCCGGCCTGCTGCGGGGCGATACCCGTTTTGGAGCGCCGTCCACCTTCAGGTAATGTTCTTCTTGCGCCGCCCGACCGGGCCGGAAGGCCGGAGCGGACAGCGCAAGCCGAGCAAGACCCCATAAAGGGGTTGCGCTTTGGTGGGCTATGGTGTAATTGGCAACACAACGGTTTCTGGTACCGTCATTCTAGGTTCGAGTCCTGGTAGCCCAGCGCAAAACCAGTAGTAGCAATCCTTGCAGTACAAGCCCCCGTTGTGTAGCGGCCTAGCACGCTGCCCTCTCACGGCAGTAGCGCCGGTTCGAATCCGGTCGGGGGTACAGATCCTTCCCGTGAGTTCTTCAGGGTCGCACCCGATGAACTTGATGCAGGATCGCTAGGGCCCCCGTTGTGTAGCGGCCTAGCACGCTGCCCTCTCACGGCAGTAGCGCCGGTTCGAATCCGGTCGGGGGTACTCCACCATGGGCTATGGTGTAATTGGCAACACAACGGTTTCTGGTACCGTCATTCTAGGTTCGAGTCCTGGTAGCCCAGCGTAGTTGCTCAACCGCAGTACAAGCCCCCGTTGTGTAGCGGCCTAGCACGCTGCCCTCTCACGGCAGTAGCGCCGGTTCGAATCCGGTCGGGGGTACCCATGAGGAAGGTCCTTCACTTCGGTGAAGGACCTTTTCTGTATGCCGAGTTGGGAATTCGTCGCGGATGAGCGCGGCAGTGGGGGACGGGGGCCGCCACGACGTTGGGGCGGCCTCGGGGACTGGATGTGCGGGTGGGTGGTTCAGCCGGTACGGCGCAGCGCCTCGGAGAGCCTGCCCGCGGCGTCGATGACCGCCTGGGCGTGCATCCGCCCCGGGTGCCGGGTCAGCCGCTCGATCGGTCCCGATACGGAGACCGCGGCGACCACGCGGTTCGACGGCCCGCGTACCGGAGCGGAGACCGAGGCCACGCCGGGCTCGCGCTCGCCGATCGACTGGGCCCAGCCCCTGCGCCGGACGCCCGAGAGCGCCGTCGCCGTGAACCGGGCGCCCTGGAGCCCCCGGTGGAGACGTTCGGGCTCCTCCCAGCCCATCAGGATCTGGGCGGACGAACCGGCCTTCATGGTGAGTGTGGAGCCGACCGGGACGGTGTCCCGCAGCCCCGACAGCCGCTCCGCCGCCGCCACGCAGATCCGCATGTCGCCCTGGCGCCGGTAGAGCTGGGCGCTCTCACCGGTGACGTCGCGCAGATGTGTCAGTACCGGTCCGGCCGTGGCCAGCAGCCGGTCCTCGCCCGCCGCCGCGGCGAGCTCGGAGAGGCGGGGGCCGAGTATGAACCGGCCCTGCATGTCCCTCGCCACCAGACGGTGGTGTTCCAGTGCCACGGCAAGCCGGTGTGCCGTGGGTCGTGCGAGCCCGGTCGCCGCGACCAGCCCGGCGAGGGTGGCCGGACCGGACTCCAGAGCGCTCAATACCAGAGCTGCCTTGTCGAGAACGCCGACGCCGCTAGAGTTGTCCATGCAACGATACTCGCGTCTCACTCTGTGAAACGCAAGTTCAATTTTCCAGGGAACTTGCCAACCTGTAGGGGCGGTCGTACAACGACTCGCAGTTGCCCGCCCGGTACGGGGGTTCGGACGGGGACGCCCGATTTCTAGTTGGGCCGGCGAAGGCGCCGGCCGGAGGGAAAGCGATGGGTAGGACACTCGCGGAGAAGGTCTGGGACGACCATGTCGTCAGGCGCGCGGAAGGCGAGCCCGACCTCCTCTTCATCGATCTGCACCTGCTGCACGAGGTGACCAGCCCGCAGGCGTTCGACGGCCTGCGCCAGAACGGCCGGCCGGTGCGGCGCCTCGACCTCACCATCGCCACCGAGGACCACAACACCCCGACCATCGACATCGACAAGCCCATCGCGGACCCGGTCTCCCGGGTCCAGCTGGAGACACTGCGCAAGAACTGCGCGGAGTTCGGCGTGCGACTGCACCCGCTGGGCGACGTCGAGCAGGGTGTCGTCCACGTCGTGGGGCCGCAGCTGGGTCTGACCCAGCCGGGCACCACGGTGGTCTGCGGTGACAGCCACACCTCCACCCACGGTGCCTTCGGAGCGCTGGCGTTCGGGATCGGCACCTCGCAGGTCGAGCACGTGCTGGCGACCCAGACGCTGCCGATGGCCCGCCCCATGACGATGGCCATCACGGTCGAGGGCGAACTGCCCGACTCCGTCACGGCCAAGGACCTGATCCTGGCGATCATCGCCCGGATCGGCACCGGCGGTGGCCAGGGCTACATCCTGGAGTACCGCGGCTCCGCCATCGAGAAGCTCTCGATGGAAGCCCGCATGACCATCTGCAACATGTCGATCGAGGCGGGTGCGCGGGCGGGCATGATCGCCCCCGACCAGACCACCTTCGACTACCTCCAGGGCCGCGACCACGCCCCGCAGGGCGCGGACTGGGACGCGGCGGTCGAGTACTGGGAGACCCTGCGCACCGACGACGACGCGGTCTTCGACGCCGAGGTGTTCATCGACGGCGCCGAACTGGCCCCGTTCGTCACCTGGGGCACCAACCCCGGCCAGGGCGCCCCGCTTTCCGCCAGCGTCCCCGACCCGGCTTCGTACGAAGACGCCTCGGAGCGTCTGGCCGCCGAAAAGGCCCTGGAATACATGGGGTTGACCGCCGGGCAGCCGCTGCGTGACATCAAGGTCGACACGGTCTTCGTAGGTTCCTGCACCAACGGCCGTATCGAGGACCTGCGCAACGCGGCGGCCGTCCTGGAAGGCCGCAAAGTCGCCGACGGGGTACGGATGCTGGTCGTCCCGGGCTCGGTACGCGTCGCCCTGCAGGCCGTCGAGGAAGGCCTGAACAAGGTATTCACCGCGGCGGGCGCCGAATGGCGGCACGCGGGCTGCTCGATGTGCCTGGGCATGAACCCGGACCAACTCGCGCCCGGCGAGCGTTCGGCGTCCACCTCCAACCGTAACTTCGAGGGCAGGCAGGGCAAGGGCGGCCGTACGCACCTGGTCTCCCCGCAGGTGGCCGCCGCCACCGCCGTGCTGGGCCGGCTGGCCTCGCCGGCCGACCTGTCCGACGCTCCGACCCTCGTGGAGGCCTGATTTCCATGGAAGCTTTCACCAAGCACACCGGCCGGGTCGTCCCGCTGCGCCGCGGCAACGTCGACACCGACCAGATCATCCCGGCCCACTGGCTGAAGAAGGTCACCCGCGACGGCTTCGAGGACGGGCTCTTCGAGGCCTGGCGCAAGGACCCGCAGTTCGTGCTCAACCAGCCCGAGCGCAAGGGCGCGACGGTGCTGGTCGCGGGTCCCGACTTCGGTACCGGCTCCTCCCGCGAACACGCGGTGTGGGCCCTGCAGAACTACGGCTTCAAGACCGTGATCTCGTCCCGGTTCGCCGACATCTTCCGCGGGAACTCGCTCAAGAACGGGCTCCTGACGGTGGTTCTCGACCAGAAGATCGTGGACGCCATCTGGGAGCTGACCGAGGCCGATCCGACCGCCGAGGTCACGGTGGACCTGGAGAGCCGCCAGGTGCTCGCGGAGGGCATCACCGCCGACTTCGAGCTCGACGAGAACGCCCGCTGGCGGCTGCTGAACGGCCTGGACGACATCAGCCTCACCCTTCAGAACGAAGCGGACATCACGGCTTACGAGGCGGCCCGACCGGCCTTCAAGCCGCGTACAATTAACGCCTGAGCAGCACTTATTCAGGACTGCGCCCCCTGCCAGCCGGCAGGGGGCGCAGTCGCTTGTTGAGCCCCCGTCGGGCGACAACTCGCCCCAGATGGCACAATCGGCGCATGGGACGCGACAACCAACTCAAGCTCTACGCGGAAGTCGCCGAACAAATGAAAGAAGCGCACACAAGGGTGCGTGAACTGCAAGTCCCGGAGGGCGTAAGGATGGCGCTGTCCCGGAAGCTGTTGGTCATCACGGCCACGGCGAAGCACGATCTCACCGATGCAGCAACGCGGCTGGACCGGTTGATGAAGGACCTCGACGAGGGTCGATTCCCCGATGGCAACTCCCTTGGTGCAACTCCGCAGCGGTTGAGTTCGTTGCGGCACAAGGGTGATTAGACCGTTTCGTGTTTGATTTGCGGTATATATCTGCCTAACGTGCGAAAAAGCCTGAACAGTTTCGTTCGGGCAATGTCTCCGAAGGGGAAGACGTGAACAAGGCGCAGCTCGTAGAGGCCATTGCCGACAAGGTCGGTGGCCGCCAGCAGGCCGCAGACGCTGTCGATGCCGTACTGGACGCGATCGTCCGCGCAGTTGTCGGCGGCGACCGTGTATCGGTCACCGGCTTCGGCTCGTTCGAGAAGGTCGACCGTCCGGCCCGTTACGCCCGCAACCCGCAGACGGGTGAGCGCGTACGGGTCAAGAAGACCTCGGTGCCGCGTTTCCGCGCGGGCCAGGGCTTCAAGGACCTCGTCAGCGGCTCGAAGAAGCTCCCGAAGAACGACGTGGCCGTGAAGAAGGCGCCCAAGGGCAGCCTCTCGGGCGGTTCTTCCACCCGTACGACCGTCAAGAAGGCCGCGGCCAAGAAGGCCACCGCCGCCAAGAAGACGGCCGCGAAGAAGACCACGGCAGCGAAGACCGCCGCCAAGAAGACGGTGGCGGCCAAGAAGGCCACCACGGCCAAGAAGGCCACCACGGCCAAGGCGGTCGCGAAGAAGGCCGCCCCGGCGAAGAAGGCCACTGCGAAGAAGGCCACCGCCAAGAAGACCGCGCCGGCCAAGAAGACCGTGGCCAAGAAGGCGCCCGCGAAGAAGACCACGGCGCGCAAGACCACCGCCAAGAAGGCCACCGCCAGGAAGAAGTAGGCGGCACGGGCCACCCACGCGTCGGGCCGGACTCCTTCGGGAGTCCGGCCCGCGGTGCGTTCTGCCGTGTGTCGTGCTGCGTGCGCGGGCTGTGCGCGGGTTTCAGAAGGTCTGGAGCGTCACCAGCGAGATGTTCAGGGAGTCGCCCTCGCCCGTCGTCTCGATCCGTACCCGCTGTCCGGGCCGCAACAGTCTCAGGCCCCCCGCGTCGAAGGCCGGGGCGCCGAAAGCCACCGGGGTGCCGTCGTCGAGCAGCACGCTGCCGCTGCGGGACTCGGAGTCGTACGTGTACGCGGTCGCCTGCATGCCCGAAGCTTACGACCTGGTGCGCGACAGAGGTCGGGCTGCCGGCGCCGGCCCGGACCGTCACCCCGCCGTGGCCGCGTACCGTACGGCCGTGTGCGGGCCGAGGCCCAGGGCCACCGCGGCCAGCAGATCGTCCCCGGTGTCCACGTCCTGGCGCACCGAACGGACGTCATCGAGAAGTATTTCCACCGCTCCCGACGCGGAATGCCGGGCCCGTGAAAGGCCACCGAAAGCCGGGATCAATTCCGTGCCCGGCGTCGCTGTCAGTAAAGTCGTGCCGATTCCCGCGGCGTCCGTCAGAAATGCGCGGGGAAAATCAGCGGCCCGTTCGAGTACCCGCAGCAATTCCTCCGGGCGCAGCGCCGGAAGATCGGCATTCAGTGCTGCCACGGCCGCACCGGGGCGCAGCGCACGGACCGAACGCGCACCGTGCGCCAGCGCCGGGTTGAGCCCGCTCGCGGAGATATCCGGCACAATCCGGGCACCCAGTGCGGCCAGTTCCACCGCGGCCAGTGCGTCGTTGGTGACGACGGCCACATCACGTACCGCGGAACAAGCCAGCGCCGCCGCCACCGTGTCCTGCGCGAAGGCCAGCGCGAGCCCCGGGCGCACCGCGTCGGACGCCGCCGGTGCGAGTCTGCTCTTCGCCAGCGCCAGGGGCTTCAGGGGTACCACCAGGGACCAGTTGACGGTCCGATCCATGTTCGGCATCGGCCCCATTGTGGCCTGAGCCCGCGATACCGGGCGGGCCGGGCCGGGCGTACGGTGTTCTCGACAGAGCAGGGGCCTGGGGCGAGACGTGACGTGTTCGACAGCCAGGCAGAGTTGAGGTCCTAGTGGAAGGTGTCCGGGTGTCCCGCCGCAGAATCGGCTTCTGGTACCGCCTCGCGGCGGTCATTGCTAAACCGCCGTTGCTGGTTCTGTTCAAGCGGGACTGGAGCGGAATGGAGCACATGCCGGAGGACGGCGGCTTTATCACCGCGGTCAATCACAACTCGTATCTCGACATGTTCTCCTACGGTCACTTCCAGTACAACACGGGCAAGGTGCCCCGCTTCCTGGCGAAGGCGGCGCTGTTCAAGGTCCCGGTGGTCGGGATGCTGCTGCGCGGTACCGGGCAGATCCCGGTCTACCGCGAGTCCTCCAACGCCTTCGGTGCTTTCCGGGCCGCTGTGGACGCCGTGCAGCGTGGTGAGTGCGTCGCCTTCTACCCCGAGGGCACCCTCACCCGCGACCCCGGCCAGTGGCCGATGACCGCGAAGAACGGGGTGGCGCGGGCCGCGCTGCTCACCAGGGCGCCGGTCATTCCGGTGGCCCAGTGGGGCGCCAACCTGGCCATGCCGCCGTACGCCACCGAGAAGAAGGTCCGCTTCTTCCCGCGCAAGACGCTGGAGGTGAAGGCCGGACCGCCGGTCGACCTCAGCCGGTTCGACGGCGTGGAACCCACCCCCGAGGTGCTCCGGGAGGCGACCGAGACCATCATGGCCGCTGTCACCGCCCTGTTGGAGGAGCTGCGCGGGGAGAAGGCGCCCGCCGAACCGTACGACCACCGCAAGGCCCGCGCAACAGCGCGGCGCAAGGCCGCAGGAGAGGGCACCAAGTGACGCGAGTAGCCGTCTTCGGCAGTGGATCCTGGGGCACGGCCTTCGCCGTCGTCCTGGCCGACGCGGGCTGTGACGTGACCCTCTGGGGGCGTCGCGCCGGTCTCGTCGACGCCATCAACACCACCCGGACCAACCCCGACTACCTGCCGGGGATCGAACTCCCCGCGACGGTACGGGCCACCACGGACCCCGCGGAGGCCGCCCGCGACGCCGAGTTCACGGTGCTCACCGTGCCCTCGCAGACGCTGCGCGCCAACCTCACGGACTGGGCGCACCTGCTGCACCCCGGCACCGTCCTCGTCTCGCTGATGAAGGGCGTCGAACTCGGCACGGCCAAGCGGATGAGCGAGGTGATCGAGGAGGTCGCCAAGGTCCCCGCAGAGCGTGTCGCCGTACTCACCGGGCCCAACCTCGCCCGGGAGGTCGCCGGCCGCATGCCCGCCGCCGCCGTGGTCGCCTGCCAGGACGAAGCGGTGGCCCGGCGCATCCAGGCCGCCTGCCACACGTCGTACTTCCGCCCGTACACCAACACCGACGTCGTCGGCTGTGAACTCGGCGGCGCCGTCAAGAACGTGATCGGTCTCGCCGTCGGGATCGCCGACGGCATGGGCCTGGGCGACAACGCCAAGGGATCGCTGATCACCCGCGGCCTGGCCGAGACCACCCGGCTCGGGCTGGCGATGGGCGCGGACCCGCTGACCTTCTCCGGCCTCGCGGGCCTGGGCGATCTGGTCGCCACCTGTTCGTCACCGCTCTCGCGCAACCACACCTTCGGCACCAACCTCGGCCGTGGCATGACGCTCCAGGAGGCCATCGCGGCCACCAGCCAGACGGCCGAAGGCGTCAAGTCCTGTGAGTCGGTGGCCGATCTGGCCCGGCGACACGACGTCGAAATGCCGCTCACGGAAACCGTTGTGGACATCGTCCACAACGGGAAGGCGCCGGTCGTCGCGCTGAAGGAACTGATGTCGCGCAGCGCCAAGGCCGAGCGACGCTGAACTCGGCACGTACCAGCAGGTACCCTCAACGCGATATGAGCAGCGAGAACTCCTCCCAGAGCCTTGAGCAGCAGCGTCGTAAGCCGCGTGTGGCGGTCGTCTTCGGCGGGCGCAGCTCCGAACACGCCATCTCGGTGGTCACCGCGGGCGCGGTGCTGCGCGCCATCGACCGTACGAAGTACGACGTGCTGCCCATCGGCATCACGACGGACGGCCGCTGGGCGCTGACCGCGGACGATCCCGACCGGATGGCCATCACCGACCGCACCCTGCCGACGGTGGCCGAGATCGCCGAGCCCATCGAGGGCGGCGTGGTGCTCTCCGTCGACCCCGGCAACCGTGAGGTCGTCTACAGCGAGCCGGGCTCGGTGCCCAAGGCGCTGGGCGACGTCGACGTGGTCTTCCCGGTACTGCACGGTCCGTACGGCGAGGACGGCACCCTGCAGGGTCTGCTGGAACTCTCCGGTGTGCCCTACGTCGGCGCGGGCGTGCTCGCCTCCGCCGTCGGCCAGGACAAGGAGTACATGAAGCGGGTGTTCATCTCCTTCGGGCTGCCGGTCGGCCCGTACGAGGTGATCCGGCCCCGCGAGTGGAGCCGGGACCCCGCCGCTGCCCGCAAGAAGATCGTGGACTTCGCCGGTGAGCACGGCTGGCCGCTCTTCGTGAAGCCCGCCCGGGGCGGTTCCTCGATGGGCATCACCAAGGTCGACTCGTTGGCGGGCCTGGACGACGCCGTCGAGGAGGCGCAGCGCCACGACCCGAAGGTGCTCGTCGAGTCGCTGCTGCGCGGCCGTGAGATCGAGTGCGGGGTGCTGGAGTTCCCGGACGGACCGCGGGCCAGCGTGCCCGCCGAGATCCCGCCGGTCACCGCGCACGACTTCTACGACTTCGAGGCGAAGTACATCCCCGGGGAGTCCGCGGCCGGTCTGGTGCCCGCGCCGCTGACCGCCGAGCAGACCGCCGAGGTGCAGCGGCTCGCGGTCGAGGCGTTCGACGCGGTGTCCTGCGAGGGCCTGGTGCGCGCCGACTTCTTCCTCACCGAGGACGGCGGGTTCGTCATCAACGAGATCAACACGATGCCGGGGTTCACCCCGATCTCCATGTACCCGCGGATGTGGCAGGAGAGCGGCGTCAGCTACCAGGAGCTGGTGGACCGGCTGATCCAGGCCGCGCTCGACCGCTCGACAGGGCTGCGCTGAGCAGGGCTTGCCGCCGGGCCGTCCGGTCCGGCGGGGCCCGGCGGTCCGGGACAGGTTCTAGAGGCTGGACGGATCCGTCTTCTTGATGGCGCTCGCGAAGTCGGAGAGCGGGGTGACGTCATGGGCGTACTTCTGCCCCAGGGTCACCTCGACGTAGGCCTTGCGGTAGGTGGTCGTGAACCGCGGGCCGTCGGCCCGCTGTTCCAGCATCCAGTTGACCCCGTCCGCCTCGACCGCCTTGGCCTGCGGATCGTCCATCCCGTCGGGGCGCGGGACACCGCAGCGCAGTACGATCGCCGCATCCCCCCATCCCGCGGTCAGTTCGGACTTCGGCGCCAGCTCGGAGCGGTTCTGCCCCGCGACGGTCTTCGGCAGCTCCTTGTCGAGTGCCCTGCACAGCTCGACCTGGTCCGCGGGCGGCTCGGGAACCGCGACCGATGTCGCGTCGTCCGTCGATGAGCAGCCCGCGGCAGCCAGCAGCAGGGCCAGGGCGGAAAGCGTCAGGAGCCGATGGCGGGAAGACGTCACCGGCCCAGCGTAGACGGGGGCTAGATGTGCACGACCGGGCAGGTCAGGGTTCGTGTGATGCCGTCCACTTGCTGGACCTTGGCGACCACCATGCGGCCGAGTTCGTCGACCGTGTCGGACTGCGCCCGGACGATCACGTCGTAGGGGCCGGTCACGTCCTCGGCCTGGATCACCCCGGGGATCTTGCCGACGAGCTCGGCGACGGCGGTCGCCTTGCCCACTTCGGTCTGGATGAGGATGTACGCCTGTACCACGGAACCTCCAAGGCGGCCACGAGGATCATGTGGGGGATAAAGGGACGCCACGGTATCGCGTCGTTCCGGGCAGCGGGGAGACCTGCGCGCCCGGCAGTGCCACGCGTTCGGGGCGTATGGGATACAGGGTTGACGTACCCGATTGACGGTACCTACAGCAGTGACGGCCCGCGACCGCGAGTGGACCGGGGCCGAAGGGGTACGGCGATGCGCTGTCCGCACGGGGACGCCGTCCCCTGCCGGGACCGCGCCCGGGGCCCCGGCGGGAAACAGCCGACAAGCAGGCCGGACCTGATGTCCGGGATCACGATGAGAGGCGAGGGGCGATGAAGGGCACTGTGGGGGAGCTCGGGGAGTTCGGGCTGATCAGAGAGCTCACCTCCCGGCTCACGACCACGCCGGCGGTACGGCTGGGACCGGGCGACGACGCCGCGGTCGTGGCCGCACCCGACCGGCGGGTGGTCGCCAGCACGGACATCCTGCTCGAAGGGCGGCATTTCCGCCGGGACTGGTCCACGGCGTACGACGTGGGCCGCAAGGCCGCCGCGCAGAACCTGGCGGACATCGCGGCCATGGGCGCGGTGCCCACCGCGATTCTGCTGGGCCTGGTGGTGCCCGCCGAACTCCCGGTCACCTGGCCGACCGAGCTGATGGACGGCATCCGCGACGAGTGCCAGGTGGCCGGCGCGGCCGTGGTCGGCGGTGATGTCGTACGCGGCGAGACCATCACCGTCTCCATCACCGCCCTCGGTGACCTCCGCAACCACGAGCCGGTCACCAGATCCGGAGCCATGCCCGGCGATGTCGTCGCCGTCACCGGGTGGTTGGGCTGGTCGGCCGCCGGTTACGCGGTGCTCTCCCGCGGATTCCGCTCGCCGCGCGCCTTCGTCGAGGCGCACCGTCGCCCCGAACCGCCGTACCACGCGGGCCCCGCGGCTGCCGGACTCGGCGCCACCGCGATGACCGACGTCAGCGACGGGCTGGTCGCCGACCTCGGTCACATCGCCGAGGCCAGCAAGGTCCGGATCGACCTGCGGGCCGGGCTGATCGATGTCCCGACCCAGATGAGCGACATCGGCCAGGCGGTCGGTGTCGACCCGCTCCAGTGGGTGCTCACCGGGGGAGAGGACCACGCGATCGTGGCGACCTTCCCGCCGGACGTGAAGCTGCCCGCCCGCTGGAAGGTGATCGGCGAGGTGCTCAACCCGTCGGCGCTGCCCCATGTGACGGTCGACGGAGCGCCGTGGACCAGCAAGGGCGGCTGGGACCACTTCGGGGACGACCCCTCGTGACGGCGCCCCCGCTGGTCCTCACCGTCGCCGGATCGGACTCCGGCGGCGGTGCGGGTATCCAGGCCGACCTGAAGACGATGCTGGCGCTGGGCGTGCACGGGATGAGCGTGCTCACCGCGGTCACCGCACAGAACTCGCTGGGTGTGCACGGGGCGTGGGAGCTGCCCGCAGACGCCGTACGCGCCCAGTACCGGGCCGTGGTCGACGACATCGGCGTGCAGGCGGTGAAGACCGGAATGCTGTCGTCAGCCGAACTCGTCGAGACGGTCGCCGCGCTGCTGTCCGGGACGGACGCCCCGGTGGTCGTCGATCCGGTGGGGATCTCCAAGCACGGGGATCCGCTGCTCGCGGCGGAGGCGCTCGAATCCGTACGGACCGAGCTGCTGCCCACGGCGACGGTCGCGACGCCCAACCTGGACGAAGTGACCCAGCTCACCGGCGTACGGGTGGAGTCGGAGGCGGACCTGCCACGGGCGGCGGCGGCCGTACTGGCCCACGGCCCGAAGTGGGTGCTGATCAAGGGCGGCCATCTCGCGGGCGACGCGGTCGATCTGCTGACGGACGGCGGCGAGGAGCACTGGCTGCGGGCGCCCCGCTACGACAACCGCCATACGCACGGCACCGGGTGCACGCTGGCCTCGGCGGTCGCCTCGTATCTGGCGCACGGCCGTGCCGTACCCGACGCGGTCGTCGCGGCCAAGGAGTACGTCACGGGTGCCATCGCGGCCGGCTTCCCGCTGGGGGCCGGCATCGGCCCGGTGGACCACGGCTGGCGGCTGCGCTCCGCGTAGACGGCGTGCGGGCATGAGACAGCGTGCGGGCATGAGAAAAGCCGGTCCACCGAGGTGGACCGGCTTTTCAAGGCAACCGCAAGGGGCTGCGCAACGACGAACCGTCGGCGTTAGCGC
Source organism: Streptomyces sp. A 4/2 (assembly GCF_940670765.1). Classification (GTDB taxonomy): domain Bacteria; phylum Actinomycetota; class Actinomycetes; order Streptomycetales; family Streptomycetaceae; genus Streptomyces. The sequence continues at coordinate 142,635 of NZ_CALNVW010000001.1, read as the reverse complement.
GAGACCTTGCCGGCCTTGATGCACGATGTGCAGACGTTGAGCCGCTTCGGCGTCCGACCGACCACGGCACGCACGCGCTGGATGTTGGGATTCCAGCGACGCGGCGTACGGCGGTGCGAGTGCGAAATACTATTGCCGAAGCCCGGCCCCTTGCCGCAGACGTCGCAGTTGGCAGCCACGGGTCACTCCAAAGACTTCAGATGCACTTACAGTGAATTCCGGCGCGCCGGAATCATTAACTGAAGTGGCGGTACCGGGGGAATGGCCCGATTCTCATCGGGCAACCGAAGCAGCATACAACGACTGCGTCGGTAGAACGAAACTACCATGACCCGCACCGCTCCCTTCCCGGCAGCCTCTCCCGGACCCGGGTCTACCCTGCGGTGCAACCCCGCTGCTCAAGGAGGCTCCAGGTGCCGCAGCTGCCCGACGAGATGGACGCCGTCGTGGTCCGCACCTGGTGCTCACTGGCGCTCGAAGCGCTGGGCAGGGACCGCGAGGAGATCGACGCGATCAACGTCTATCCGGTCGCGGACGGGGACACCGGCACCAACCTGTACCTGACCGTGGAATCCGCTGCTCAGGCGGTGGAAGCGGTCTTCACCGCGCACGGGACCGTGGACGGCGCATCCGCTCCCGCGCTGGCCGACGCGATGGGGGCCATGGCGCACGGCGCGCTCATCGGCGCCCGGGGCAACTCGGGGACGATCCTGGCCCAGTTGCTGCGCGGCATGGCCGAGGTCCTCGGTACTCCGGCAGGTGACGATGATCACTCACAACTGCTGAGCGCCGCACTTCGCCGGGCGGCCGAATCGGCGTACCAGGCGGTCGCCCACCCCGTGGAGGGCACCGTCCTGACGGTGGCCACGGCAGCGGCCGAGGCGGCCGTCGTGGCCGGTGGCTCGGGAGGCGGCTGTACGGCGGTCGCGCGCGCGGCCCACGAGGGGGCGCGCGCGGCACTGGACGCGACCCCCGGACAACTGGCCGTGCTCGGGCGTGCGGGCGTGGTGGACGCGGGCGGGCGCGGCCTGGTCGATGTGCTCGCCGCGCTGGCCGGGGCGTTCTCCGGCGAGGCCCCGGTGGCCGAGCGGCGGCGGGCCGCGCCGGTCCTGCCACCCCACTTCACCGAGGACTGCCCGGCCGACGGCGGACCGGCCTTCGAGGTGATCTACCTCCTGGAGGCGGCGGACGACGCGGTGGCCCGGCTCCGTACCCGGCTCGACGCGCTCGGTGACTCACTCGTCGTCGTCGGCGGCGACGGTCTCTGGAACGTCCATGTGCACGTGAACGACGCGGGGGCGGCCGTGGAGGCCGGGGTCGACGCAGGACGCCCCTACCGGATCCGCATCACCCACTTCGGCTCCGCCGGAACACCCGAGCGCGAACAGGTACAGCGCGCGGTCGTCGCGGTCGTGCCCGGCGAAGGCCTGGCAGGGCTGTGCCGGGAGGCGGGCGCGACCACGGTGCTCGCCCGCCCCGGGGAGCCGCCCGCGAGCGGCGAACTGGTCGACGCGATCCGGCGCGCACACGCCCGGGAGGTCGTCCTGCTGCCCAACGACGCGGCGCTGCGGCACACGGCCGCCGCGGCGGCGGAACAGGTCAGGGCGGAGGGCGTACGGGTGGCGCTCGTCCCCACCCGGGCGGCTGTCCAGGGAGTCGCGGCCCTGGCCGTGCACGAGCCCGAACGCCGCTTCGACGAGGACGTGGTCGCCATGACGGCCGCGGCGGGCGCCACCCGCTACGCCGAACTGGCCGTCGCCGAGCGGCAGTCCTGGACGAGCGCGGGGATCTGCCAGGCGGGCGACGTACTGGGCCTGATCGACGGCGATGTCGCCGTGATCGGGGCGGACCTGGCCACGACGGCGGAGACGGTGCTGCACCGGATGCTGTCCGCAGGCGGCGAACTGGTCACGCTGGTACTGGGCGACGGGGTGCCGGTGGCTGTCGCCGACCGGCTGGAGGCGTTCGTACGGGGCGGGCACCTGGCGGTCGACACGGTGGTCTACGACGGCGGCGTGCAGGCGGCGCCGCTGCTCATCGGCGTGGAGTAGGCGCAGTGGGCGGAGCGGCACGGAGCCCGGCCCGCCGCCCCGCCCCCGCACCCCCCGTCCCCGCATCCCCCCGTCCCCGCATCCCCCCGTCCCCGCACCCCGCGCCGGGAACCACCCGCTGTCACACCCATGGTGTGCAATGGACCTTGTGCCCGCGCTCGACGAACCACTCAAGAACACGCTCGGAGCCCCCACCGCGAAGGTGATGGCCGAGCACCTCGACCTGCACACGGTCGGCGACCTCCTGCACCACTACCCCCGCAGATACGCGGAGCGTGGCGAGCTGACCCCGCTCGCCGAACTGCCCCTGGACGAACACGTCACCGTCTTCGCGCAGGTCGCCGACGCCCGGGTGCTGACCTTCAACCAGGGCAGGGGCAAGCGTCTGGAGGTGAACATCACCGACGGGAGCGGCCGTCTCCAGCTCGTCTTCTTCGGCAAGGGCATCCACAAGCCGCACAAGGAGCTGCTTCCCGGCCGTCGTGCGATGTTCGCGGGCAAGGTCTCCAAGTTCAACCAGAAGCTCCAGCTCGCCCACCCCACGTACGAGCTGCTGGACGACGACACCGACGCGGACGCCGTGGAGGCCTGGGCGAACGAACTGATCCCCATCTACCCCGCCTGCAAGGGCCTGGAGTCCTGGAAGATCGCCAAAGCGGTCTCCGCGGTGCTGCCCAGCGCCCGGGAGGCCGCCGATCCGCTGCCGCCCGCGCTGCGCGACGGACGGGGGCTGACCACGCTGCCCGAGGCGCTGCTGAAGGTCCACCGCCCGCAGTCCAGGGCCGATGTCGCCGTGGCACGGGACCGGCTGAAGTGGGACGAGGCATTCGTCCTCCAGGTCGCGCTCGCCCGACGGCGGCACGCCGAGACCCAACTGCCCGCCGTGGCAAGGAAACCCGTACCGGGCGGGCTGCTCGACGCCTTCGACGCCAAGCTGCCGTTCACCCTCACCGAAGGGCAGCAGAAGGTCAGCGCGGAGATCTTCGGCGAGCTCGCGGCCGAGCATCCGATGCACCGCCTGCTCCAGGGCGAGGTCGGTTCCGGGAAGACGATGGTCGCGCTGCGGGCCATGCTCGCGGTGGTCGACGCGGGCGGTCAGGCCGCGATGCTCGCGCCCACCGAAGTGCTCGCGCAGCAGCACCACCGGTCCATCACCGAGATGATGGGCGAGCTGGCCGAGGGCGGGACACTGGGCGGCGCCGAGGAGTCCACCAAGGTGGTCCTGCTGACCGGCTCCATGGGGGTGCCCGCCCGCCGCAGGGCGCTGCTCGACCTGGTCACCGGCGAGGCCGGGCTCGTCATCGGGACGCACGCGCTGATCGAGGACAAGGTGCAGTTCCACGACCTGGGCCTGGTGGTCGTCGACGAGCAGCACCGGTTCGGGGTGGAGCAGCGCGACGCCCTGCGCGGCAAGGGCAAGCAGCCGCCGCACCTGCTCGTCATGACGGCGACGCCCATTCCCCGCACGGTCGCGATGACGGTGTTCGGCGACCTGGAGACCTCGGTCCTCGACCAGCTTCCGGCGGGCCGCTCGCCGATCGCCACCCACGTCGTACCGGCCAAGGACAAGCCGCACTTCCTGGCCCGCGCCTGGGAGCGGGTGCGCGAAGAGGTGGAGAACGGACACCAGGCCTACATCGTGTGCCCGCGCATCGGGGACGGCGAGGACGAGCCGAAGAACAAGAAGCGGGCCGCCGGGGACGAGCCGGAGGCGGACAAACGGCCGCCGCTCGCCGTGGTGGACATCGCCGGACAGCTTTCCGGGGGCCCGCTGAAGGGACTGCGCATCGAGATGCTGCACGGCCGGATGGCGCCCGACGACAAGGACGACGTGATGCGCCGTTTCGCCGCGGGGGAGGTGGACGTGCTGGTCGCCACGACCGTCATCGAGGTCGGCGTCAACGTCCCCAATGCCACCGCCATGGTGATCATGGACGCTGACCGGTTCGGCGTATCCCAGCTGCACCAGCTGCGCGGCCGGGTGGGCCGCGGCTCGGCACCCGGTCTCTGTCTGCTGGTGAGCGAGGCCCACGAGGCCGGCCCCTCCCGGGCCAGACTCAGCGCGGTGGCCGCCACGCTCGACGGCTTCGAGCTCTCCCGCATCGACCTCGAACAGCGCCGTGAGGGCGACGTGCTGGGCCAGGCGCAGTCCGGTGTGCGGTCCTCGCTGCGGATGCTCGCCGTCATCGAGGACGAGGAAGTCATCGCCGCGGCCCGTGAGGAGGCCGCCAGGGTCGTCGCCGCCGACCCCGAGCTGACGAACCTGCCCGAACTGAGGACCGCGCTGGACGCCCTCCTCGACCAGGACCGCGAGCAGTATCTCGACAAGGGCTGAGAGACTGACGGGACAGGAGCCCGACCAGGACTGACTCCGCTCACCGAGAAGGACTGAGATGACCCGCGTGATCGCCGGTACGGCCGGCGGGCGCCGCCTCGCCGTTCCGCCGGGCAACGGCACCCGCCCCACATCCGACCGCGCGCGCGAAGGGCTCTTCTCGACCTGGGAAGCGCTCCTCGGCACCCTGGAGGGGACCCGGATCGCCGATCTGTACGCGGGATCCGGCGCCGTCGGTCTGGAGGCGCTCTCCCGCGGCGCGGTGCACGCCCTGCTGGTCGAGGCCGACGTCCGGGCCGCGGCGACCGTCCGTGACAACGTACGCACCCTGGGTCTCCCCGGGGCGGAGGTACGGACGGGCAAAGCGGAGCAGATCGTGACGGGACCGGCGCCCGAAGCCCCGTACGACGTGATTTTCCTCGATCCCCCGTACGCCGTGACCGATGGCGATCTTCGCGAGATCCTGCTCACACTCCGTGCCCAGGGGTGGCTCAGCGGCGATGCCCTCGTCACGGTGGAACGGAGCACACGAGGCGGAGAATTCAAGTGGCCCAAGGGTTTTGAGCCTTTGCGGGCCCGTCGCTACGGCGAGGGCACGCTTTGGTACGGTCGCGCCGCCTTTACGTGCGAAGACGCACGATGACCGGACCCGGGAACGAGGGACTTCAGTTGCGCCGCGCCGTCTGTCCGGGGTCGTTCGACCCCATCACCAATGGACACCTCGACATCATCGCCCGAGCGTCGAAGCTGTACGACGTCGTACATGTGGCCGTGATGATCAACCAGTCGAAGCACGGTCTGTTCTCCATCGACGAGCGGATCGAGCTGATCCGTGAGGTGACCGCCGATCTCGGGAACGTCGAGGTCGAGTCCTTCCACGGCTTGCTCGTCGACTTCTGCAAGCAGCGCGACATCCCGGCCATCGTGAAGGGGCTGCGTGCCGTCAGCGACTTCGACTACGAGCTTCAGATGGCCCAGATGAACAACGGGCTCTCCGGTGTCGAGACGCTGTTCGTCCCCACCAATCCCACCTACAGCTTCCTCTCGTCCAGTCTGGTCAAAGAGGTCGCGACCTGGGGCGGAGACGTCTCGCACCTGCTGCCGTCGCTCGTCCACGAGGCCCTGGTGCAGCGCCTCGGCGAGAAGCGATGAACTGACCATGCGTCACCCGGTGTCGGGCGGGCGCCGACTGGCCGTACAGTCGTCCCCGTCCGTCTCCAGGCCGGAAGAACAGGTGGCGAGCACACGGTGGACGTGCAGAAGAAACTCGACGAGATCGTCGACACGGTCGGCAGCGCCAGGTCCATGCCCATGTCGGCCTCCTGCGTGGTCAACCGCGCCGAGTTGCTGGCGATGCTCGAAGAGATGCGCGAGGCCCTGCCGGGGTCCCTGGCGCAGGCACAGGAACTGATCGGCGGCCGCGAGCAGATGGTCGAGGAGGCCCGTATCGAGGCCGACCGGATCATCGAGGCGGCCCATGCCCATCGCGGCTCCCTGATCTCCGACACGGAGGTCGCCCGGCAGTCCCAGGACGAGGCCGACCGCGTCCTCGCGGAGGCCCGCCGGGACGCCGAGGAGATCCGCGCCGAGGCCGACGACTACGTCGACTCCAAGCTGGCGAACTTCGAGGTCGTCCTCACCAAGACCATCGGCTCCGTCGACCGCGGGCGCGAGAAGCTGCTCGGCCGCGGCCCGGGTCTGGACGAACAGGGGTACGAGGACCCGGAGGCCCCGGAGCGCAGTCACGACCCGGAGACGCTCAGGGAGCGGGCCGACGAGTACGTCGACACCAAGCTGGGCGCCTTCGAGGCCGTACTGGCCAAGACGCTCGAAGCGGTGGGGCGCGGCCGGCAGAAGCTGCACGGCCGGGTCGCCTCCGACGAGCTCGGTGTACACATGGCCGAGCAGGACGAGATGGGCCACCGGCACAGCAGCGACGCGGACTTCCTGTCGGACCTGGCCGAGCCGCAGCCGGCCGTCCCGGCTCAGCAGCCCGCGTCGATGCCCGCGCCGCTGGCGGCCCAGGCGCAGCCGGAGGCCCTTCCGCAGCGGCAGGCCGAAGTCCCGGCCCAGCAGACGTACGACCCGTACGGCTATCAGCAGCCCCAGCAGCCCCAGCAGCAGGACCCCTACGCGTACCAGCAGCAGTACGGATACCAGCAGGACCCGTACGGCTATCAGCAGCCCCAGCAGCAGGACCCCTACGCGTACCAGCAGCCCGAGCAGATCCAGCCGCAGCAGCTCCCGCAGCAGGCCCCGCAGCAGAGCGCCCTCGACGAGACCAGCCTCTTCGACACGAGCATGATCAACCTCGATCAGCTCCGCGAGTACGAACAGGGACGCTAGGAGCTTTCCGGTCCCGAAGGGGCCGATTGGGTCTATGGCGGCCGGTCCAGTATCCTGGCTCTTCGGTCGCCCGTATCTCCGCGATCCGTGCTGCCCGTTCCGATGGTCTCCGGACGGTTTCCGACGTGGCGGCGCCCTATTCTTCAGCGATCCGAAAGCAGGAAGAGCCCTGAACGCCCGCCTCGACCACCGCAACCCCCTCGTGTTCGACACACACGAGCTGGGTCGGCGTCCCGGTGCGCTCCAGCGGCTCACCCGCTCGGTCGCAGCCCCCAAGGATTTCGGTATCGAAGGGGTCATCGGAGTGCCCGAGGGCGCTCCGGTCGAAATCCAGCTCCGCCTTGAGTCGGTCATGGACGGGGTGCTTGTCACAGGCACCGCCCGTTCATCCGCCAAGGGGGAGTGCGTAAGGTGTCTGGAGCCGCTGGAGCGAGAGCTCGAAGCGGATTTCCAGGAGATGTTCTCGTACCCCGAAGCCGACGACCGGGGCCGCAGCAAGAAGGCGGACCCGGCTGACAGTGCCGACGACGAGGACGAGGAAATCACCCCACTTGAGGACGGCTTGTTCGACCTCGAACCCGTGCTGCGTGATGCGGTGGTGCTCGCACTGCCGATGCAGCCGGTGTGCCGGGAGGATTGCGCCGGCCTGTGTTCCGAATGCGGAATCAGGCTGGACGACGAACCCGGTCACCACCATGACGCCGTCGACGCACGTTGGGCGGCGCTGCAGGGACTCGTCGGGACCGGCCAGGTCGACGAGAAGGACAACGTTGACGGCGCCGAGCCTGGCGTCGACGAGAAGCAGGAGAAGTAGCCGTGGCTGTTCCGAAGCGGAAGATGTCGCGCAGCAACACGCGCCACCGCCGGTCGCAGTGGAAGGCTGCGGTCCCCACCCTGGTTACGTGTGAGCGTTGCCAGGAGCCGAAGCTCCAGCACATCGCGTGCCCGAGCTGCGGCACCTACAACAAGCGCCAGGTCCTCGAGGTCTGAGCGGCTGGTGAGAGGCGCAATGTCTGACGTCAACAAGACGGACAATGCCTCGTCCCACACGCTTCTGGAAGGGCGGCTCGGGTACACACTCGAGTCCGCCCTTCTGGTGCGTGCGCTGACCCACCGTTCGTACGCGTACGAGAACGGCGGTCTGCCCACCAACGAGCGACTGGAGTTCCTCGGGGACTCCGTGCTCGGCCTGGTGGTCACGGACACGCTCTATCGCACCCACCCCGATCTCCCGGAGGGCCAGCTGGCCAAACTCCGGGCCGCGGTGGTCAACTCGCGTGCGCTCGCAGGGGTCAGCCGTGGGCTCGAACTCGGTCTCTTCATCCGGCTCGGCCGCGGTGAAGAAGGCACGGGCGGGCGGGACAAGGCGTCCATTCTCGCCGACACCCTGGAAGCGGTGATCGGCGCCGTCTATCTCGATCAGGGCCTCGAAGCGGCATCGGAGCTGGTGCACCGGCTTTTCGACCCCCTCATCGAGTTGTCCTCCAACCTCGGCGCGGGCCTGGACTGGAAGACCAGTCTTCAGGAACTCACCGCAAGCGAAGGTCTCGGGGTTCCGGAGTACCTGGTCAGTGAGACCGGTCCGGACCACGAGAAGACCTTCACCGCTGCTGCTCGCGTCGGTGGTGTCTCGTACGGCACCGGCACCGGCCGCAGCAAGAAGGAAGCGGAACAGCAGGCGGCGGAATCCGCGTGGCGTGAGATCAGCGCCGCGGCGGAAGAGCGTGCGGTGGCGGCCAGGACCGCTGCCGACGCCCCCGAAGAGGACGCCGACACCTCTTCGGCCCCTGCCGCCGGTACGGCTTCGGCCTGACGCCGGTTCTTTCCCCGCCCGTCCCCTCACGGGGGCGGGCGGTTCCGCATGCACCGGCCATCGTCGCGTTGACCGGCCAGACCTTCGGAGGATCAGTCGTGCCCGAGTTGCCCGAGGTGGAAGTCGTCCGGCGCGGGCTGGAGCGCTGGGTCACCGACCGTACCGTCGCCGAGGTGCAGGTGCTGCACCCTCGTGCCGTACGCCGTCACACCGCGGGCGGCGAGGACTTCGCGGCGGCGCTGCGGGGCCATCGGTTCGGGGTGGCGAGCCGACGGGGGAAGTACCTCTGGCTGCCGCTGGCGGACACCGACTCCTCGGTCCTCGGCCATCTCGGGATGAGCGGACAGCTCCTCGTGCAGCCCGAGGACGCCACCGACGAGAAGCATCTGCGGATCCGTATCCGGTTCGACGACACCCTGGGCACCGAGCTGCGCTTCGTCGACCAGCGCACGTTCGGCGGGCTCTCCCTGCACCCCAACACCGCGGACGGGCTGCCGGACGTCATCGCGCACATCGCCCGCGATCCGCTGGACGAGAAGTTCGACGACGCCGCGTTCCACACGGCGCTGCGACTGCGCCGTACCACCATCAAACGCGCTCTGCTCGACCAGTCGCTGATCAGCGGGGTGGGCAACATCTACGCGGACGAGGCGCTCTGGCGCTCGCGACTGCACTACGAGCGCCCCACCGCCACCCTCACCCGCCCGCGCACCGCGGAACTCCTCGGTCACGTACGGGATGTGATGAACGAGGCGCTCGCTGTCGGCGGCACCAGCTTCGACAGCCTCTACGTCAACGTGAACGGTGAATCGGGCTACTTCGAACGGTCGCTGGACGCCTACGGGCGCGAGGACGAACCATGCCGCCGCTGTGGCACCGCCATGCGCCGCCGCCCCTGGATGAACCGGTCGAGCTACTTCTGCCCGCGCTGCCAGCGCCCACCGGCCGGCTCGCTCTAGAAGGCTCCGGCTGGAAGGCTCCGACCTGCTGGAATCCAGTGAGTGCGCTTCGGGGCCCCGGAACGCTACGCGCGCTCCTGCGGATCGCCGTGCGCCGAGTCGTACCGCCCGCGTGCTGTGAGTACTTCGTCCATCCGCCCCTCGACGAGCTCGATCAGCCCGAGCAGCCGCTCCGCGACATCGTGGCCCAGGGCCGTGAGTTCGTAGTCGACGCGGGGCGGATTGGTCGGCTGCGCCTCGCGGTGCACGAGGCCGTCACGTTCCAGCGCGTGCAGCGTCCGGGAGAGCATCTTCTCGCTGATGCCGTCGACGCGCCGGCGCAGCTCGTTGAAGCGCAAGGGGTGCTCGTGCAGGGCGCCGACCGTCAGGCTGCCCCAGCGGCCCGTGACGTTCTCCAGGGTGCCGCGCGAAGGGCACGCTCTGGCGAACACGTCGAACGGCAGGTCGGCGGCGCTGTCGTCGCGAACCGTGCTTTCCATACGGCCAGCCTACTGCGGTACCGCGCCGCGGTTCAGAAGCCGAAGTCCTGGGTCCACCAGGGACCGCCGGACCCGAAGTGCACGCCGACGCCCAGCGTCTTGAAGTCGCAGTTGAGAATGTTCGCGCGGTGGCCCGGACTGTTCATCCACGCGTTCATCACCGCGGTGGCGTCGCTCTGCCCCTTCGCTATGTTCTCGCCGCCCAGACCCGTGACCCCGGCCTTGTCGGCCCGGTCCCAGGGGGTGGCGCCGTCGGGGTCGGTGTGGTCGAAGAAGCCGCGCGCCGCCATGTCGTCGCTGAAGGCCCCGGCCAGCGCGGCGAGGTCGCCGTCGGCCTGTACGGGCCGGCAACCGGCCTGCGCCCGCTGCTGGTTGACCAGGCTCAGCACCGCTGCCGCCGCCGCGCTCTCGGAGCTGGTCGCTGCCCGGGGCCGCGCGGACTCCGTACGCTCGGGCATCGCAGTGGTGGTACGGGTCGGGGCGGCGCTGTGCGCCGCGGCCCCGCTGCTCTGCTTCGCCTTCGGGCCGGTCCGTTCCGAGGGGGAATCCGAGGGCGAACCGGAGACCTTCTCCTTACGTGGCGACGGAGCGGCCGACGGCGCGTGGGCGGAGGCCGAGCCGGTCGGGGCGGAGGGGGTGCCCGATGCAGGTGTGGCGGACGATCCGCCCTGCGTCTGGAGGTCCGGCACCCCGTCGGCGCGCACCTGGTCACTGCCGCCGGAACCGCCCACCGTGTAGGTGTCCCCGCCGGGCAGCAGCCCTGATGCCATGGCCACGGCGCCGACCGCGACGGCGGCCGACACCCCCAGCAGCCCGGTGCGTACGGGCGTGGCCTTCCGCTCCTTGCGGCGCGCGCGGCCGTGGTGCGAGCTGTCCGGGGCCGCCGGGTGGTCAGGGGCGGGCGCCGGTACGGCGGCAGAGCGACGATGGCGTCCCACAGGCGGTGCCTTCCTCAAGCTCGACGTCAACGAAATTCACCCGTACGGGTGAGGCGCATTGGGTCGGGACTGTAGTCCATGAGGCGTGGGGGCGAGGTGCGGGTGAGCCGATTGGCCGGTTAGCGTTTCGGCTATGAACGAAGATGCACGGCTTACCGCCTGGGTGCGCGGCAAGGTCCAGGGAGTGGGTTTCCGCTGGTTCACCAGGGCCAATGCGCTGGAGATCGGTGGCCTCACCGGATTCGCCCTCAATCTGGAGGACGGCAGAGTGCAGATCGTGGCCGAGGGCCCGCGCGAGAAGTGTCACCTTCTGCTGGAGTGGCTGAGGTCGTCCGACACACCCGGCAGAGTCGACGGTGTCACTGAGATCTGGGACACTCCGCGCGGTGGGTACGCGACCTTCGCGATCCGCTGACCCGGCCGGGGCGCGCCGGACGGACCATCTGCCCCTGGCATATACGTAAGGCAGAAAATGCCTGGTGGTTGCCAAGAAGCGCACTCCGTGCCAGGCTGCGGCGGTAGCGATGATCTCCACGCCCTCAGGGCCCCGCAGGAGAGCCGCACCGCAGGTCGCCCTGCCGTGCGCCCCCGGGTCTGCCCTTCGATACGGGCTGTGATCGTGTTGACCGTCAAACTTTTTGGTGAGACCCTGGAAGCCCCGCGCACCTCAGCTGCTTGGCAGTAGGAAAACGCAGAGACTCTAGAGGCTGCCGAGTACCGCGGGTGCGATTCCCCCTATGACCCGCCACTTCTCCGGTCGGTCACTCAGTGTGGAGGACCATCCATCATGGCAAAGGCGCTTCTCGGTTACGTCGGCGGTTCCGACCCGCGACTTCTCTCCGAGATGCGACGGCTTCAGCAGCGCGTCCAGGACCTCGAATCCGAGCTCGTACGGATTCAGTCCGAGAACGACGCGCTGGCCGCCGCTGTTCAGCACCACGGAGACTCGTTGCTCGACGGTATCGACATCGACGTACCCCACGCGGAGCCTGCGCTCACCTGACCGAAGCCTCACAAAGGAAGCCCCATAAGGGACGGTCGGGCTGATCCGTCAGCCGCTTGAGATCCAATGCGCAAGGATATGCAAGGGACGCTTCGGCGTCCCTTCTTTCTGCTCACTCTCCCCCGCTTGCCGATGACCGCATCACGCAGACGCGGACTTCCCCCGCTGTACATCGCTTCGTCGCGCGTACGTCCTTTACCGTCTGATGTGCCCTGCACCTTCGTGGGTGAAACCGACAGTGAAAGGTAGAGTCCGACGGCGTGCACCTCAAGGCCATGACCCTGCGCGGGTTCAAATCCTTTGCCTCGGCCACCACACTGCGGTTCGAGCCGGGCATCACCTGCGTCGTGGGGCCCAATGGATCAGGTAAATCCAATGTGGTCGACGCGCTTTCCTGGGTCATGGGCGAGCAGGGGGCGAAGTCGCTGCGCGGCGGCAAGATGGAAGACGTGATCTTCGCCGGGACGACCGGCCGGCCGCCGCTGGGACGCGCCGAGGTCTCGCTCACCATCGACAACTCGGACGGCGCGCTGCCCATCGAGTACGCCGAAGTCACGCTCACCCGGATCATGTTCCGCAACGGTGGCAGCGAATACCAGATCAACGGCGACACCTGCCGGCTGCTCGACATCCAGGAATTGCTCTCGGATTCCGGTATCGGCCGTGAGATGCACGTCATCGTCGGGCAGGGCCAGCTCGACTCCGTCCTGCACGCCGACCCGATGGGGCGGAGAGCCTTTGTCGAAGAGGCGGCGGGCGTGCTCAAGCACCGCAAGCGGAAAGAGAAGGCGCTGCGGAAGCTGGACGCGATGCAGGCCAACCTCGCGCGTGTCCAGGACCTGACCGATGAACTGCGGCGCCAGCTCAAGCCGTTGGGGAGGCAGGCCGCGGTCGCCCGGCGCGCCGCCGTCATCCAGGCCGATCTGCGCGACGCCAGACTGCGGCTGCTCGCCGACGACCTGGTGACGATGCGGGAGGCCCTGCGCACCGAGATCGCCGACGAGGCCGCGCTGAAACAGCGCAGGGAGACGGCCGAGGCGGCGCTGAAGGCCGCGCTGTCCCGCGAGGCAGGCCTGGAGGACGAGGTGCGGCGGCTGGCGCCACGGCTCCAGCAGGCCCAGCAGACCTGGTACGAACTGTCGCAGCTGGCCGAACGGGTGCGTGGCACCGTCTCGCTCGCGGACGCGCGCGTGAAGAGCGCGTCCGCCGCCCCGGACGAGGAGCGGCGGGGGCGCGACCCCGAGGAGATGGAGCGCGAGGCCGCCAGGATCCGGGAGCAGGAGGCCGAACTGGAGGCCGCGCTCGAATCGGCGGAGCGCGCGCTGGAGGACACCGCCGCCCACCGGGCCGATCTGGAGCGGGACCTGGCGGCCGAGGAGCGCAGGCTCAAGGACGCGGCGCGGGCCATCGCCGACCGGCGCGAGGGTCTCGCCCGGCTGCACGGGCAGGTCAACGCGGCCCGCAGCAGGGCGGGTTCGGCCCAGGCCGAGATCGACCGGCTCGCCGAGGCACGGGACGGGGCGCAGGAACGGGCCGTCGCCGCGCAGCAGGAGTACGAGCAGCTCAAGGCCGAGGTGGACGGCCTCGATGTCGACGACCGGGAGCTGGCCGACCGGCACAGCGCGGCGAAGACCGCCCTCGTGGAAGCCGAGGCCGGGCTCACCGCCGCCCGGGAGGCGGCGACGGCCGCCGAGCGCAAGCGCGCCGCGGTGGCGGCCAGACACGAGGCGCTGGCGCTGGGGCTGCGTCGCAAGGACGGTACGGGCGTCCTGCTGGGAGCCGAGGACCGGCCCGAGGGTTTGCTGGGTCCGGCCGCCGAACTGCTGACGGTGACGGCCGGGTACGAGGTCCCGGTGGCGGCGGCACTGGGCGTCGCCGCCGACGCGCTCGCTGTGCGCGACCCGGCCACGGCCGCGGACGCGATCCGGCTGCTGCGGAAACGGGACGCGGGGCGGGCGACGCTGCTGCCCGGTACGGCCGCGGCGCCGCAGGAGAACCGGGTGAACGGGCTTCCCGGCCAGGCCGCAGGGGAGAGCGGAGCACCCGCGGCCGACGCCGTGATCCCGTCCCCGTCCCCGTCCTCGTCCCTGTCCTCTTCCCCGGACACCATCCCCGGACAGCACACCGCATCGGACGGCCCGGCGCCGGTGGCACTTCCCGGGCAGGCCGGCGGGGACACATCTGGCGCCGTGGCGCGCGTGGCGGGGACCGACGGCGCAGGCAGGGGCCGCACGGAGCCACCGTCCGACGGGCTGTCCGGCGAACCGTCCGCAGGGACGTCCGCCGAACTGTCGGGCGAACCGGCGCAGCACCCCCGCAGCACCGTCCCGCTCGTCGCGCCCCTCGCCGTGGATCTCGTCGACGGGCCCGCCGGGCTACTGCCCGCCGTACACAGGCTGCTGCGGGACATCGTGGTCGTAGGGACGCTGGAGGACGCCGAGGATCTGATCGCCGCCCGTCCCGGACTGACCGCGGTCACCGCCGAGGGAGATGTCCTCGGGGCGCACTTCGCGCACGGCGGGTCCGCGGGCGCGCCCAGTCTGCTCGAAGTCCAGGCGTCCGTCGACGAGGCCGCCGCCGAACTGGCCGATCTGGCCGTGCGGTGCGAGGAACTGGCGGCGGCCCAGCACACCGCGGGCGAGCGTCGTACGGAGTGTGCGGCCCTCGTCGAGGAACTGGTGGAGCTGCGGCGCGCCGCCGACCGGGAGAAGTCCGGTGTCGCCCAGCAGCTCGGGCGGCTGGCCGGGCAGGCGCGCGGTGCGGCGGGCGAGGCCGAGCGGTCGGCGGCGGCTGCTGCCAAGGCGCAGGACGCGCTGGAGCGTGCGACCGGTGAGGCCGAGGAACTGGCCGAGCGGCTGCTGGTGGCCGAGGAAGCGAGCCCCGTCGGGGACGAGGAGCCGGACACCTCCGTACGGGACCGGCTGGCCGCCGACGGCGCCAACGCCCGGCAGACCGAGATGGAGGCGCGGCTCCAGGCCCGTACGCACGAGGAGCGCGTGAAGGGGCTCGCGGGGCGGGCCGAGTCACTCGACCGGGGAGCGCGCGCCGAGCGGGAAGCGCGGGCGCGGGCCGAGCAGCGCCGGGCCCGGCTGCGTCAGGAGGCCGAGGTGGCGTCGGCCGTCGCGGACGGCGCCCGGCAGTTGCTCGCCCATGTCGAGGTGTCCCTCGTACGGGCCGAGCAGGAGCGGGCCGTGGCCGAGGCCGCGAAGGCCGGGCGCGAGCAGGAACTGGTGGCCGAGCGGAACCGCGGCCGGGACCTCAAGGGCGAGCTGGACAAACTCACCGACTCGGTCCACCGCGGCGAAGTGCTGGGCGCCGAGAAGCGGCTGCGGATCGAGCAGTTGGAGGAGAAGGCCCTGGAGGAGCTGGGTGTGGAACCGGCCGGTCTGGTGGCGGACTACGGGCCGGGCCAGCCGGTACCGCCGTCCCCGGCCGCGGAGGGCGAGGAGTTGCCCGACGACCCGGACCACCCGCGGAACCAGCCCGTGCCGTTCGTCAGGGCCGACCAGGAGAAGCGGCTCCGGTCGGCCGAACGGGCGTATCAGCAACTCGGGAAGGTGAATCCGCTCGCCCTGGAGGAATTCTCGGCCCTGGAGGAGCGGCACAAGTTCCTCTCCGAGCAGCTGGAGGACCTGAAGAAGACCAGGGCCGACCTGTTGCTGGTCGTGAAGGAGGTCGACGAGCGGGTCGAACAGGTCTTCACCGAGGCGTACCGCGACACCGCCCGCGAGTTCGAAGGGGTCTTCGCACGTCTCTTCCCCGGCGGCGACGGGCGGCTGGTCCTGACCGACCCCGACAACATGCTGACCACCGGCATCGACGTCGAGGCCAGGCCCCCGGGCAAAAAGGTCAAGCGCCTCTCGCTGCTGTCCGGCGGGGAGCGTTCGCTGACCGCCGTGGCCCTGCTGGTGTCGATCTTCAAGGCCAGGCCGAGCCCTTTCTACGTGATGGACGAGGTCGAGGCCGCGCTGGACGACACCAATCTGCAGCGGCTGATCAGGATCATGGAGGAACTCCAGGAGAGTTCCCAGCTGATCGTGATCACTCATCAGAAGCGGACGATGGAAGTGGCCGACGCGCTCTACGGCGTTTCCATGCAGGGCGACGGGGTGTCCAAGGTCATCAGCCAGCGCCTGCGCTGAGAGGACAGCGTCCGGCGGGCTCTCCACCTGCCGGTCCGCCGAGTGGTGACCTCCCGGAAGCTGTGACCAACTGGAGGGGCTCGTACCCCCATGCCCGTCCTAGCGGACGTGCCCGAGGAGTTCATGTGACCAGCACGGCGACACCGCAGCCCGGGGGCAGTCCGGCTGCCACGGAGCACCTCGCGCACGTCATCTTCATCACCGCGGCTGCCGCCATGGGCGGGTTCCTCTTCGGTTACGACAGCTCTGTGATCAACGGTGCGGTCGAGGCCATCCAGAGCCGCTACGACATCGGGTCCGCCACCCTGGCCCAGGTCATCGCCATCGCGCTGATCGGCTGTGCGATCGGCGCCGCCACCGCGGGCCGCATCGCCGACCGCATCGGACGGATCCGGTGCATGCAGATCGCGTCGGTGCTGTTCACCATCAGCGCCATCGGCTCCGCGTTGCCCTTCGCTCTCTGGGACCTGGCCATGTGGCGGATCATCGGCGGCTTCGGTATCGGGATGGCCTCGGTGATCGGTCCCGCCTACATCGCCGAGGTCTCACCGCCCGCCTACCGCGGCCGGCTCGGGTCCTTCCAGCAGGCGGCGATCGTCATCGGTATCGCCGTCTCGCAGCTCGTCAACTACGGCATCCTGCAGGCGGCCAACGGCAACCAGCGCGGACAGCTGCTGGGCGTCGAGGCCTGGCAGGTGATGCTCGGCGTCATGGTCATCCCGGCCGTCATCTACGGTCTGCTCTCCTTCGCGATCCCCGAGTCCCCGCGCTATCTGATCTCGGCGGGCAAGGAGGCGCGGGCCAAGCAGGTGCTGGCCGACGTCGAGGGCACGGACATCGATCTGGACGCCCGCGTGGCCGAGATCGAGCACGCCATGCGGCGCGAGCACAAGTCGACCTTCAAGGACCTGCTCGGCGGCGGCTTCTACTTCAAGCGGATCGTCTGGATCGGTATCGGCCTCTCCGCCTTCCAGCAACTCGTCGGCATCAACGTGGCCTTCTACTACTCGTCGAGGCTGTGGCAGTCGGTCGGCATCGACCCGACGACCTCGTTCTTCTACTCGTTCACGACGTCGATCATCAACATCATCGGCACCGTCGTCGCGATGATCTTCGTCGACAGGATCGGCCGCAGGCCGCTCGTGCTGATCGGTTCCGTGGGCATGGTCATCGGACTCGCGCTGGAGGCCTGGGCCTTCTCGTACCACCTGGTCCACGGCAAGCTGCCGACCGCCCAGGGCTGGGTCGCCCTGATCGCGGCCCACTGGTTCGTCTTCTTCTTCGCGATGTCCTGGGGTGTGGTCGTCTGGGTGCTGCTCGGCGAGATGTTCCCCAACAAGATCCGGGCCGCCGCCCTGGGTGTGGCCGCGTCCGCCCAGTGGATCGCCAACTGGGCGATCACGGCCAGCTTCCCGAGCCTGTCCGACTGGAATCTCTCCGCGACGTACGTCATCTATACGTTCTTCGCGGCGCTCTCGATCCCGTTCGTGCTCCTGTTCGTGAAGGAGACCAAGGGTAGGACGCTGGAGTCCATGGGCTGACCGCAGCGCCCCCACTCCGCCACCCTGCTCAGCTCTTCAGCCGGGGCAGTACCTGTTCGGCGAACAGCTGGAGGCTGCGCCGGCCCTCGTCCACCGGCATTCCTCCGCACAGCGGATGCAGGACCAGGCTGTCGGCGCCGGACTCGGCCAGCGCCACGCACGCGTCGGGTGTGACGACCCGGTAGATCCCTTCGGCGCGCAGTTCCGCCACGGTGTCCGCCGACGAACGCACTGCGGACCGGATGTCCTTGGACTGCCAGGAGGAGTACGTCCGCGCCTCGTGCAGGAAGTGCTCGCCGTACTCGGCCCAGACCCGGTCCGGGTCCTCGGCCACGTGCAGCAGCGGGACCTCCGCCGCGGGCATCATGCAGAACCCGTCGGTGCCGTGCTCGGCGCGCTGTTCGTGGTAGTACGCCTCCAGCTCGGGCAGATGCGCGCTCGGGAAGAGCGGCAGCCCCAGCCGGGCCGCCCGGCGGGCCGCCGCCCGGGACGAGCCGCCGACGAGCAGCAGCGGATGGGGCTGTGTGTACGGACGCGGAGTAACCCGGACGGTGCGCCCCCGGTACTCGAACGGTTCGCCGGTCCAGGCGTTCAACAGGGTTTCCAGCAGCTCGTCCTGGAGTTTCCCGCGCCTGCCCCACTCGGCGCCCAGCTGCGCGTACTCCTCCTGCCGGTACCCGATGCCCGCGACCGTCACCAGGCGGCCCGCACTGATCAGATCCAGTACCGCGATGTCCTCCGCGAGCCGCAGCGGGTCGTACAGCGGGCCGATGATCGCCGAGACGGTGACCGCGATCCGGCGGGTGGCGCCGAAGACGGAGCCCGCGAAGACGAAGGGGGAGGGCAGCCAGTTGTTGGCGACGCCGTGGTGTTCCTCGGTCTGGACGGTGTCGATGCCGTGGCCGTCCGCGTACACGGCCATCTCCAGGGCGGCCCGGTAGCGGGTCGAGAGGGACTCGGGAGTCGCCCGGGGATCGACGAGATTGAACCTGACGACTGTGAAGGCCATGACGGGAAGTCCCCCTTCGCCGGGTGGGAGCTGGCGAAGGGGGACGGTAGCTGACGTAGCGTCAGATGGGTAGGGTCGCGGGCTCACGGTCCGCGTCCGGCCCGCTGACGTCCGCCTTCGGCTTCGGGAGTACGGCGTAGAGCGCGGCCGAGACCAGGATGGTGACCACCCAGCCGAGGCCGTTGCGGCCGAGCCAGCTGTCCGCGAACGGTCCGCTGAACCACGCGGAGTCCGCGGTGCCCGCCCGGGTGAACAGCATCCCGGTGATCAGCGCGGCGAGCCAGGCGCCGACGGCGGCGGGGCTGAACCCGCCCCGGTACCAGTAGGCGCTGGTCCGGGTGGTGTCCATCAGGGCCACCGCGTCGTACCTGCGTCCGCGCAGCATGTCCGCGCCGAACACCCCTATCCAGGCGGAGAAGGCCACGGCGAGCAGGGAGAGGAAAGCGATGAAGGAGCCCAGGAAACTGGTGGCCGCCAGCATCAGCACCAGCCCGAGCACCACGCTGATCACGGCGTTCACGGAGACCGCCCAGGCGCGGGGGACCTTGATGCCCAGCGTCAGCGCGGTGAAACCGGCCGAGTACATCGACATCGCGTTGATCAGGACCATGCCGACCAGGGCGATCAGCAGATACGGCACCGCGATCCACATCGGCAGGACCTTGCCCAGGAAGGAGACCGGGTCGGCAGCGCCCGCGAGGTCCGGGGTGGAGACCGCCATCACGGCGCCCATCAGCACCATCGGCAGGACGACGATGCCCGCGCCGCCGATCGACGCGCCGATCATGCCCGCGCCGGAGGAACGCCGCGGCAGGTACCGCGCGAAGTCCGGGCCCGACGGGACCCAGCTGAGACCGCCCGCGGCGATCAGGCCGATACCCGCGACCAGCGACGCGGTGGTACCGGCGGGCTTGGCGAACACGGCCGACCAGTCGGTGTCGGCGATCAGATAGACCAGCACCAGGGCGGAGAAGGCCCCGAAGAGATACGTGGACCACTTGTTGCACACGTGCAGGGCGTTGATGCCGAGGCCCGAGATCAGGAACGTGGCGGCGACGAACAGCACCAGGGTCACGACGATCAGCGGGGTGTTGCTGTGGATGCCGAAGCAGATGTCCAGCACGGTCAGCAGCGCGTACGCACCGGTCACCGCATTGATCGTTTCCCAGCCCCAGCGGGCGATCCAGATCAGCGAACCGGGCAGCAGATTGCCGCGCTGTCCGAAGACCGCACGCGACAGCGCCATGCCGGGAGCGCCGCCGCGCTTTCCCGCGATGCTGATGAAGCCGACCAGCCCGTAACTGATCACCGGGGCCGCGAAGGCGACGATCAGCGCCTGCCAGAAGTTCAGTTTGTCGGCGACCACCAGACTCGCGCCCATGGCGAGCAGCAGCACGCTGATATTGGCGGCGACCCAGGTCGGAATGAGATCGCGGACACGGCCTTTGCGTTCGCTGTCCGGGACCGGTTCGAGACCGCGGGTTTCCACCGCGCCTTCGGTAACGTCGGAGGCGTGGGGCATGGGGGGCTCCGTGCAGGCGTGAGGGGGAATGGGGGAGGTGACGCGCGTAGAAGGCGACATCATCGTAGGGGCGCCGCGAATTTTTCACATAGAGGATTTAGTCCCTTGTGTGATCCTGCGAAGGCTCGTGCGGCCGGGCTGTGAATGATCGCTGACCGGTGACTGATACTGGGTGGGTTATGGAAATCGTCATCCTTGCTGTAGTCATCGCCCTGGTCGCTGTCGGCGCGATCAGCGGGCTCGTGGTCAGCAGCCGCAAGAAGAAGAAGCAGCTGCCCACGGCACCGCCGAGTGCGCCGACCATCACAGCGCCCGCCGAACCGCAGGTCGGCGAGGAAGCTGCCCCACCGCGCGACGAGTCGCGCCGCACCATCGAAGAGGTGGAGCTCCCGACGGCCGACGAGGCCGCAGGGACGCCCGTCGCCGTCGAGGACCCGGTCGTCGCGGAGCCACTGGCTCCGCAGATCGAGATCCCGGAGCCCACCGAGGGCCGTCTCGTACGGCTGCGCGCCCGGCTCGCCCGCTCGCAGAACTCGCTCGGCAAGGGACTCCTCACCCTGCTCTCCCGGGACAACCTCGACGAGGAGACCTGGGAGGAGATCGAGGACACCCTGCTCACCGCGGATGTCGGTGTCGCGCCGACCCAGGAACTGGTCGAGCGGCTGCGCGAGCGGGTCAAGGTCCTCGGCACCCGTACACCGCAGGAGCTGCGCACCCTGCTGCGTGAGGAACTGCTGAACCTGCTCGGTACGGACTTCGACCGCGCGGTCAGGACCGAGAGCGGTCTGGACACCCCGGGTGTCGTGATGGTCGTCGGCGTCAACGGCACCGGCAAGACCACCACCACCGGCAAGCTCGCGCGCGTGCTGGTGGCCGACGGCCGCAGCGTGGTGCTCGGCGCGGCCGACACCTTCCGGGCCGCCGCCGCGGATCAGCTCCAGACCTGGGGTGACCGGGTCGGGGCGCGTACCGTGCGCGGTCCCGAGGGTGGCGACCCCGCGTCCATCGCCTTCGACGCGGTGAAGGAAGGCATCAAGGAAGGTGCGGACGTCGTCCTCATCGACACCGCGGGACGGCTGCACACCAAGACCGGGCTGATGGACGAGCTCGGCAAGGTCAAGCGCGTCGTGGAGAAGCACGGCCCGCTGGACGAGGTGCTGCTCGTACTGGACGCGACGACCGGGCAGAACGGCCTGGTGCAGGCGCGGGTGTTCGCGGAGGTCGTGGCGATCACCGGCATCGTGCTGACCAAGCTGGACGGCACCGCCAAGGGCGGCATCGTGATCGCGGTCCAGCGGGAACTCGGCGTACCGGTGAAGCTGGTCGGTCTCGGTGAAGGACCGGACGACCTGGCGCCGTTCGAGCCGGAGGCGTTCGTGGACGCCCTGGTCGGAGACTGACATCCGTCGCACGAAGGCCCCGTCGCACGGTGCGGCGGGGCCTTTTCCGTACCCCTTCGCCAAGCCGGGCCGTGCCGGGCTGATCAGGCGGACAGCTGGCGGTGGCAGATGTACGCCAGGGTGCCGAGCAGCAGCCGGGCCTGCGGCGGGCCACCGGCCGTCTCCAGCGACGGCGGGCGCAGCCAGCGGGCCGGGCCGAGCCCCGCGTGGTGCGACGGCGGGGCGGTGATGTGGTCCCCGGGGCCCAGACAGTGCAGATCGAGGTCCGCGTCGTCCCAGCCCATGCGGTAGAGCAGTTCGGGGAGTGCGCGGGCGGCCCCGGGAGCGACGAAGAACTGGGCGCGTCCGTCCGGTGTGGCACTGACCGGGCCCAGGGGGAGCCCCATCCGTTCCATCCGGACCAGGGCCGTGCGCCCGGCGGGTTCGGCGACGTCGATGATGTCGAAGCGGCGGCCGACCGGCAGAAGGACCGCAGCGCCCGGCGTCTCGGACCAGACTCTGGTGGCCTCGTCGAGTGTGGCCCCGGCCGGAACCTCCGGGGTGAATCCGAGCGGGTGGGCGCCCGGCGAGGCGCACAGCGGGTCCCCGCAGGAACAACTCCCGGACACGGCGCGAGCGCCCGGGACCACGTCCCAGCCCCACAGTCCGGTGAACTCGGCCACGGCCGTGCCCTCCGGTGTGCGGCTGCGACGCCGTGTGCCGGAGCGGATGTCCCGGATGCCGCCGATGGTGAAGCCCATGCCCCCTCCAACAGGTCGAACTCGTCGGTGGTTACGACCTGGAGTCTCTCCGTCACTCTACGTCGCAAACACCCTGGTCCCGGCGGTGTGGAGTGACGAGGGTGGTGGTGCGGAACGGCTCGCGCGCCCCGGCGCACACCGCTCCGCCCGCCTCTGATCGTCAGGTATCCAGTCAATCGCGCCCGGAGGCGGGCGGGTTCATTCGTGGGGGTGGCGAATGGTGGCGTTTCCGGGATCGACCTCGCCGGGTCAGTGATCGTGGGATTACGTTCAGTGCACGAACCCTCGGATCCAGTGCCCGCTCGGGTATGCCGGGGGCAAGTCGGTTCTCTGTTCGACAGGGCGCAAGCGCCGGACAGTGGACCTCAACTCACGGCATTCTGATATGGGTTGGCGTAATGAGGCTTCAGCGGGATGGGGGCGTTCCAGTGGGCGGCAGTGGCGACGGCAGTACGAGTGCCGGCAAGCGCCCGAACGAGCAACTGGGTTCGTGGTTCGTGCGCAGCGGCTGGTCGAAGGGGGAGCTGGCCCGCCAGGTGAACCGCCGGGCGCGGCAGATGGGCGCCCATCACATCAGCACCGACACCTCGCGGGTGCGGCGCTGGCTCGACGGCGAGCAGCCGCGCGAGCCGATTCCGCGCATCCTCTCGGAACTCTTCTCCGAACGGTTCGGCAGCGTGGTCGCCATCGAGGACCTGGGGCTGCGCGCGGCGCACCAGTCACCCTCGGTGTCCGGTGTCGACATGCCGTGGGCGGGCCCGCAGACCGTCTCCCTGCTCAGCGAGTTCTCGCGCAGCGACCTGATGCTCGCGCGGCGCGGATTCCTCGGTACCTCACTGGCGCTGGCCGCCGGTCCGACGCTCATCGAACCGATGCAGCGCTGGCTGGTACCCACACCCGGGGGCGAGCCCGTCGCCGAGGAGCCGGCGGGTCACTCGCGGCGCCCGTCCAAGCTTTCCGAGCCCGAGCTCGAACTCCTGGAGTCCACCACGGCGATGTTCCGCCAGTGGGACGCGCAGTGCGGCGGCGGACTGCGCCGCAAGGCGGTGGTCGGCCAGCTCCACGAGGTCACCGACCTGCTCCAGGAGCCGCAGCCCGTGGCCACCTCGAAGCGCCTGTTCCGCTGCGCGGCCGAACTGGCCGAGCTGGCCGGGTGGATGAGTTACGACGTGGGGCTCCAGCCCACTGCGCAGAAGTACTTCGTCCTCGCCCTGCACGCCGCCAAGGAGGCCGGGGACAAGCCGCTCGGCTCGTACATCCTGTCCTCCATGAGCCGCCAGATGATCCATCTGGGCCGCCCCGAGGACGCGTTGGAACTGGTCCATCTCGCGCAGTACGGCAGCCGTGAATGCGCCACCCCCCGCACCCAGGCGATGCTGTATGCGATGGAGGCCCGCGCATACGCGAACATGGGGCAGCCCAGCAAGTGCAAACGGGCCGTGCGGATGGCCGAGGACACCTTCTCGGACGCGGGCCTGGACGGCGAGCCGGAGCCGGACTGGATCCGCTTCTTCTCCGAGGCCGAGCTGAACGGCGAGAACGGCCACTCGTTCCGCGATCTCGCCTATGTGGCGGGCCGCAGCCCCACCTACGCCTCGCTCGCCGAACCCGTCCTGGACAACGCGGTCGCGCTCTTCGGCAAGGACAACGAGCACCAGCGCTCCTACGCCCTGAACCTCGTCGGCATGGCCACGGTCCAGCTGCTGAGGCGGGAGCCCGAGCAGTCCACCCGCTTCGCCGGGGAGGCCCTGGAGATCGCGGGGCGGATCCGTTCCGAGCGGGTGAACACCAGGCTCCGCAAGACCGTCGCCACGGCGGTGCGGGACTTCGGGGACGTGCCCGCGGTCATCGCCCTCACCGACCGTCTCGCCGAACAACTGCCGGAGACCGCGGAAGCGGTCTGAGCAGCACCCGAACCCCGGCCACGACAGCTCACCCCGTGATGCCCGACTCGGCTCCCCCGCGCCAGGTCACCAGGGTGGTTGTCGTGGCCGGTCCACGCTGTGCGCAGGGTATCGGCGGACACCCGGGCCGACCCCGCGCTTCATCCGGGCGTAACACGCCCGTCCTCTTCGTCACTGCGGCGAAACATCGAGTGGCATCGTCGGAAACCGCGCTGCGTCAGTCTCGTGGCGCATAACCGGCTCGCACCTTCCCGCGGCTTCCCCGCAGCCCCGCCCGCCCGCGGGCCGCACCGACGACGAGGAGACGCCGATGCCCTCAGGCATCATGACCCTTGCTGCAGATGCCCCGAAACTGTCATCTGCCAACACCGGGTTCATGCTCATCTGCTCCGCCCTGGTGATGATCATGACACCGGGTCTCGCCTTCTTCTACGGAGGCATGGTCCGGGTCAAATCCACCCTGAACATGCTGATGATGAGCTTCATCAGCCTCGGCATCGTCACGATCCTCTGGGTGCTGTACGGGTTCAGCATCGCCTTCGGCACCGGCAACGGATTCCTCGGCTGGTCCAAGGACTACCTCGGGCTCAGCGGCATCGGACTCACCGAGCTGTGGCCCGGCTACACCATCCCGGTGTACGTCTTCGCCGTCTTCCAGCTGATGTTCGCGATCATCACACCCGCGCTGATCAGCGGTGCACTGGCCGACCGGGTGAAGTTCACCGCCTGGGCGCTGTTCATCACGCTGTGGGTCACCCTCGTCTACTTCCCCGTAGCGCACTGGGTCTGGGCCTCCGACGGCTGGCTCTTCAAGAAGGGGGTCATCGACTTCGCCGGCGGCACAGCGGTCCACATCAACGCCGGAGCGGCGGCACTCGGCGTGATCCTGGTGATCGGCAGGCGGGTCGGCTTCAAGCGGGACCCGATGCGCCCGCACAGCCTGCCGCTGGTGATGCTCGGCGCCGCCCTCCTGTGGTTCGGCTGGTTCGGCTTCAACGCCGGATCCTGGCTGGGCAACGACGACGGCGTCGGCGCGGTGATGTTCGTCAACACGCAGGTCGCCACCGCCGCGGCGATGCTGGCCTGGCTCGCGTACGAGAAGATCCGGCACGGCTCCTTCACCACCCTCGGCGCGGCCTCCGGCGCCGTCTCCGGCCTGGTCGCCATCACCCCGTCCGGCGGCGCGGTCAGCCCGCTCGGCGCCATCGCGATCGGTGTCGTCGCGGGTGTGGTGTGCGCCATGGCCGTCGGCCTCAAGTACCGCTTCGGCTTCGACGACTCGCTCGACGTCGTCGGCGTCCACATGGTCGGCGGGATCCTCGGCTCGCTGCTCATCGGCTTCTTCGCCACCGGCGGGGTGCAGTCCGACGTGGCGGGCGTCTTCTACGGCGGCGGCTTCCACCAGCTCGGCATCCAGGCCATCGGGGTGTTCTCGGTCCTCGGGTACTCCCTGGTCGCCTCCGCGGTCCTGGCCTTCCTGATCGACAAGGCGATGGGGATGCGGGTCACCGAGGACGTCGAGGTCGCGGGCATCGACCAGGATGAGCACGCCGAGACCGCGTACGACTACAGCGGCGCGGGCGGCGGCTCCCGTACGGCCGTACCCACGGCGGACACCGGGACCAGGGACAAGAAGGCCGTGGCAGGGACCAGGAACAAGAAGGTGGACGTATGAAGCTCATCACCGCAGTCGTGAAGCCGCACCGCCTCGACGAGATCAAGGAGGCCCTGCAGGCCTTCGGCGTCCAGGGGCTCACGGTCACCGAGGCCAGCGGATACGGACGCCAGCGCGGCCACACCGAGGTCTACCGCGGCGCCGAGTACACCGTGGACCTGGTTCCGAAGATCCGTATCGAGGTCCTCGTCGAGGACGCGGACGCCGAACAGCTCCTCGATGTCGTGGTGAAAGCCGCCCGGACCGGCAAGATCGGGGACGGCAAGGTATGGAGCATTCCGGTCGAAACGGCGATCCGTGTCAGGACCGGCGAACGCGGTCCGGACGCACTCTGAACGATCGAGAGACGGGAGCTGCCGGGTGACTCGTACGGATGGGACGACCGGTCAGGCGGACGAACAGGGACCCGGCGGCTACGCGGCGGCCCGGCTGCGCCTCCTCCAGGAGAAGGCGCGGTCCGGGCCGCCGCGCCGTTCCGCGCTCGCCCGGCTGACGGACGACTGGGCGGGCGCGCTCTTCACCGCCGCGGCCACCTCGGCCGGGGTGCGCGGCGCGGCCCTGGTCGCCGTCGGCGGGTACGGACGCGGTGAGCTGTCGCCGCGCAGCGATCTGGACCTGCTGCTCCTGCACGACGGAAAGGCGGACACGGCCGCCGTCGCCGCCCTCGCGGACCGGGTCTGGTATCCGGTGTGGGACCTGGGGCTCGCGCTGGACCATTCCGTACGCACCCCGGGCGAGGCGCGGAAGGCCGCGGGCGACGACCTCAAGGTCCAGCTCGGGCTGCTCGACGCCCGCCACGTCGCGGGGGATCTCGGGCTGACCACCGCGCTGCGGACGACCGTGCTCGCCGACTGGCGCAACCAGGCGCCCAAGCGGCTGCCCGGACTGTACGAGCTGTGCCAGGAGCGGGCCGAGCGCCACGGCGAGCTCCAGTTCCTCCTCGAACCCGACCTCAAGGAGGCCAGGGGAGGGCTGCGGGACGCGACGGCGTTGCGGGCCGTCGCCGCTTCCTGGCTGGCCGACGCCCCCCGCGAGGGGCTCGACGGAGCCCGCAGGCACCTCCTCGACGCGCGAGACGCGCTGCATCTGGTGACCGGCCGGGCCACCGACCGGCTCGCCCTCCAGGAACAGCAGCAGGTCGCGGCGGAGCTGGAACTGCTGGACGCCGATGTGCTGCTGCGTGAGGTGTACGAGGCGGCACGCACCGTTTCGTACGCGAGCGACGTCACCTGGCGCGAGGTCAACCGCGTCCTGCGCGCCCGCTCCGCGCGCCCCCGGCTGCGGGCCCTCCTCGGCGTGGGCGGCAGGCCCGCGGCCGAGCGGACCCCGCTGGCGGAGGGGGTCGTCGAGCTGGAGGGCGAGGTGGTGCTGGCCCGCACGGCCAGGCCCGAGCGTGACCCCGTACTGCCCCTGCGGGCCGCCGCCGCGGCGGCCCAGGCCGGACTGCCGGTCTCGCTGCACGCCGTGCGGCGCCTGGCCCACGACGCACGCCCGCTGCCCGTGCCCTGGCCGGCCGAGGCGCGCGAACAACTGGTCACCCTGCTCGGCGCGGGCGAGTCCATGGTGCCGGTCTGGGACGCGCTGGAGGCCGAGGGCCTGATCACCGCGCTGCTGCCGGACTGGGAGCGGGTGCGGTGCAGGCCGCAGCGCAACCCCGTACACACCTGGACGGTGGACCGGCACCTCGTCGAGGCCGCGGTCCGGGCGTCGTCACTCACCCGCCGGGTGGGCCGCCCCGACCTGCTGCTCGTCGCCGCGCTGCTGCACGACATCGGCAAGGGCTGGCCCGGTGACCACTCGGTCGCCGGTGAGGTCATCGCGCGGGACGTGGCGGGCCGGATCGGCTTCGACCGTACGGACGCCGAGGTGCTCGCCACGCTCGTACGGCACCATCTGCTGCTCGTCGAGACCGCGACCAGACGCGATCTGGAGGACCCTGCGACGGTGCGTTCGGTGGCCGAAGCGGTGAAGTCCGCCCCCACTCTGGAGCTGCTGCATGCGCTGACCGAGGCAGACGCCCTGGCGACGGGGCCCGCGGCCTGGTCGTCCTGGCGGGCATCGCTGGTGGCCGGTCTGGTCAAGAAGGTGGCCGCGGTCCTGGCGGGCGAGACCCCCGACGAACCCGAGCCCGCCGCTCCGGGAGCGGAACAGGAACGGCTCGCGGTCGAGGCGGTGCGCACCGGCGGTCCGGTCCTGGCCCTGCACGCCCGCACGGAGACCCGGCCCGGCGACGGCGCGGTCACCGGCGCCCCCGAACCGGTCGGCGTGGAACTCCTCATCGCCCTTCCCGACCAGCCGGGCGTCCTGCCGGCCGTCGCGGGGGTCCTGGCACTGCACCGCCTGACCGTACGCGCGGCCGACCTGCGCGCCGTCGAACTGCCCGAACCGGTCGGGCGGACGGCCGTCCTGCTGCTGAGCTGGCGGGTGGCCGCGGAGTACGGATCGCTGCCGCAGGCGGCGCGGTTGCGCGCGGATCTCGTACGGGCGCTGGACGGCTCGCTCGACATCCGGGCCAGGCTGGTGGAACGGGAGGCGGCGTACCCGCGCCGCCGGGGCACGCAGGCCCCGCCGCCGACGGTGAAGGTCGCACCGGCGGGATCGCGGCTGGCCACGGTGATCGAGGTCCGCGCGCAGGACGCCCCGGGGCTGCTGCACCGGATCGGGCGGGCGCTGGAGGCGGCGGAGGTGCGGGTACGGAGCGCGCACGTCTCGACGCTGGGCGCCAATGCGGTGGACGCGTTCTACGTGACGTGCGAGAAGGGCGAGCCGCTGTCGGGGGAGCGGGCGGCCGGGCTGGTCCAGGAGATGGAGAGCGCGCTGCGCGAGAGGTGAGGACGGAGCGGTGGGGGCGGGCCGGAACAGGCCCTAACCGGGACAGGGGCAGACCCCACCCACGGCGTCCGGATACCCTGGGGGAAACCGTCCCCCCGCCCCCTGACCCGAGGATCCGCGACCGCCGTGTTCGATACCCTCTCCGACCGCCTTGCAGCGACATTCAAGAACCTCCGTGGCAAAGGGCGCCTCAGCGAGGCGGACATCGACGCCACCGCACGCGAGATCCGCATCGCGCTGCTGGAAGCGGACGTCGCCCTGCCCGTCGTCCGCGCCTTCATCAAGCAGATCAAGGAGCGCGCGGCCGGTGCCGAGGTCTCCCAGGCGCTGAACCCGGCCCAGCAGGTCATCAAGATCGTCAACGAGGAGCTCATCGGCATCCTCGGTGGCGAGACCCGCCGTCTCCGCTTCGCCAAGCAGCCGCCGACCGTGATCATGCTCGCGGGCCTGCAGGGCGCGGGCAAGACCACCCTGGCCGGAAAGCTCGGCCTCTGGCTGAAGGGCCAGGGCCACGCCCCGCTGCTCGTGGCGTGCGACCTCCAGCGCCCCAACGCCGTCAACCAGCTGAGCGTCGTCGCCGACCGCGCGGGTGTCGCGGTCTACGCGCCCGAGCCGGGCAACGGCGTCGGTGACCCGGTCAAGGTCGCCCAGGACTCGATCGAGTACGCGAAGACCAAGCAGTACGACGTCGTCGTCGTCGACACCGCGGGCCGCCTCGGCATCGACCAGGAGCTGATGCAGCAGGCCGCGGACATCCGCGACGCCGTCAGCCCCGACGAGGTCCTGTTCGTCGTCGACGCGATGATCGGCCAGGACGCGGTCAACACCGCGGAGGCCTTCCGCGACGGCGTCGGCTTCGACGGCGTCGTGCTGTCGAAGCTCGACGGCGACGCCCGCGGTGGTGCGGCTCTGTCGATCGCCCACGTCACCGGCCGCCAGATCATGTTCGCCTCCAACGGCGAGAAGCTGGACGAGTTCGACACCTTCCACCCGGACCGCATGGCGTCCCGGATCCTCGGCATGGGCGACATGCTCAGCCTGATCGAGAAGGCCGAGCAGACCTTCAGCCAGGCCGAGGCCGAGCAGATGGCCTCCAAGCTGGCGAGCAGCAAGGGCAAGGACTTCACGCTCGACGACTTCCTGGCCCAGATGGAGCAGGTCAGGAAGATGGGCAGCATTTCCAAGCTGCTCGGCATGCTGCCCGGTATGGCGCAGATGAAGGACCAGATCAACAACATCGACGAGCGGGACGTGGACCGTACCGCCGCGATCATCAAGTCGATGACCCCGGCCGAGCGCCAGGACCCGACGATCATCAACGGCTCGCGCCGGGCCCGCGTCGCCAAGGGCTCCGGTGTCGAGGTCAGCGCGGTGAAGAGCCTGGTGGAGCGGTTCTTCGAGGCGCGCAAGATGATGTCGCGGATGGCTCAGGGCGGCGGGATGCCCGGTATGCCGGGCATCCCCGGAATGGGCGGCGGTCCCGGCCGGCAGAAGAAGCAGCAGAAGCAGGCCAAGGGGAAGCGCAAGAGCGGCAACCCGATGAAGCGCAAGGCCGAGGAGCAGGCGGCGGCCGAGCGCCGTGAGCAGGGCGGCGTGCCGGGGCTGCCGGCCGGTCAGGAAGCGAAGAACTTCGAACTTCCCGACGAGTTCAAGAAGTTCATGGGCTGATCCCGCACCGGTACGCCCCGCTCCCGTGGAGCGGACTCGGCGGAGCGGCCCCCCGCTCGGTGAATTCCACCGAGCGGGGGGCCGCTCCGCTGTGTACTAGGCGGTGCGGGCGACCACGTAACGGAAGACGTTCGGCATCCACACCGTGCCGTCACGCCGCAGATGGGGGTGGAGCGCCTCGGCAACCTCCTTCTTCACCTGGGCCCGGTCCGCCGCCTGTATCGCCGCGTCGAACAGCCCGGTCGACAGCAGCCCCCGTACCGCGCTCTTCATGTCCGCGTACCCGAACGGGCACGCCACCCGGCCGGACCCGTCGAGCTGCAGCCCCGCCCGCGCCGCGACCTCTTCCAGATCGTCCCTGAGCGGGCGGCGCGCCTCGTCCGCCGGCCGGGCGGCGACCCGGAGCACGGCCGAGGTCGCACAGCGCTCCGGCGGCCCCCAGCCGGTCAGGACCACCGCGCTGCCGCGCTCCATGAGGGGCACGGCGTCCTCGACGGCCGGGACCAGCCCGTCGGAATCGCCCGCCGTGCAGCCGATCGGCTCGAAGGCGGTGAGCAGGTTGAAGGGCGGCCCCGCACAGGTGCCGGACCCCGCGTCGGACGCGTCGGCGGGGCCGCCGTGGACCAGGCGCGTTCGGCCCGCCCGGCCGCCCGCCGGGGCCATTTCGCCGTCCGCACCGGGCAGCAGTCGCTCACGGGCCAGCGCGATGCGTTCGGCGTGCGAGTCCACGCCGGTGACGCTCGCGCCCCGGGCGGCGGCGATCAGCAGGGCCAGGCCCGAACCGCAGCCGATGCCGAGCAGCCGGGTGGCGCTGCCCGCGTCCAGCCGCTTGTACACCGCTTCGTAGAGCGGTACGAGCATCCGCTCCTGGATCTCGGCCCAGTCGCGGGCACGCGTGATCGCCTCGGCAGAAGGAGCCGCAGCCGTCTGCCGGTGGTTCCGGACGAGCGTTGATGACATCGAATGCGCCCCAATTCGCCGAGAGATCAGTGGTGCTCCGACTGCAAATCTCCGTGCCGGTGTGCGCGTCCCCGTGAGACGGAGACTTCCCGTAAGCCAGAGAACTCCGCATCCGCACGCAAGTCCAGGGGTGGCGAGGCAATGCTGCGAACCCCGAATATGCGCCCTGGACGTGCGTCCCACGAGGAAAATCGAATCGCGGGCCCCGGGGTACTCGCCGTACCATTCGCGCCATGGCAAAGGCTCCCGTTCTCACGCCCCAGGCGGACGACTTTCCCCGCTGGTACCAGGACCTGATCAACAAGGCCGAACTCGCGGACAACGGACCGGTGCGCGGCACCATGGTCATCCGCCCGTACGGCTACGGGCTGTGGGAGCGGATGCAGCAGGACCTGGACGCCCGCATCAAGGACGCGGGCGCTCAGAACGCCTACTTCCCGCTCTTCATCCCCCAGTCTTACCTGACTCGCGAAGCTGAGCATGTCGAGGGATTCGCACCCGAGCTCGCGGTGGTGACACACGGTGGCGGCAAGGAGCTGGAAGAGCCCATCGTGGTGCGGCCCACCTCCGAGACGATCGTCAACGAATACTTCTCGAAATGGGTGCAGAGTTACCGGGATCTTCCGCTGCTCATCAATCAATGGGCCAATGTGGTCCGTTGGGAGCTGCGGCCGAGGGTCTTCCTGCGTACGACGGAATTCCTCTGGCAGGAGGGCCACACCGCTCACGCGACCCGCGAGGAGGCCCGTGACTACGCTGCGCACATCCACCGGAATGTCTACGCGGATTTCATGGTCAATGTGCTCGGCATCGATGTCGTACTGGGCCGCAAGACCGCCAGGGAGCGCTTCGCCGGAGCGATCAACACCCTGACCCTCGAAGGCATGATGCGGGACGGCAAGGCCCTTCAGCTGGGTACGAGCCATGAACTCGGGACGAACTTCGCCAAGGCCTTCCACACCGAGTACCTGTCGAAGGACGGCAAGCAGGAGCTGGTCTGGCAGACCTCCTGGGGCGCCACGACCCGGCTGATCGGCGGGCTGATCATGTCGCACGGCGACGACAACGGGCTCCGGGTGCCGCCGCGGCTGGCCGCCGTCCAGGTCGTGGTCGTCGCGATCAAGGGGGACGAGGCGGTGACGAAGGTCCGGGAGATCGGCGCGAAGCTGCGGGCGGCGGGCATCCGCGCCCAGGTGGACGACCGCACCGACACCCCCTTCGGCCGCCGGGCGGTCGACTGGGAACTCAAGGGCGTTCCGGTACGGATCGAGGTCGGCCCGCGCGATCTGGCGGAGGGCACCGCGGTCCTGGTCCGCCGGGTGGTGGACCCGCACAGCCCCGGCGGCAAGGAGTCCGTACGGATCGACGAACTGACCGAGCTGCTGCCCACGGTGCTCGAAGAGGCCCAGACGCAGCTGCTGCGGGAGTCCCGCGAGCGCCGGGCGTCCCGGACGAGCGAGGTCGCCACCGTCGGGGAGGCCGTCGAGGCCGCGACCGCCGGGGGCTGGGCGCGCATCCCGTGGGCCGAACTCGGCCCCGACGGCGAGGCGGAGCTCGCCGGGCACTCGGTGTCCGTACGGTGCCTGGTCGCCGAGGACGGGTCGGTGCCCGACTCGGACGATGCTCCCGGTACGGTCGCTCTGGTCGCGCGCGCCTACTGAGAGCGACCGGCCGGTGGCGGCAGCGCCCGACGAGGCCGGAACGGCCCTTGCGCGCAGGAGAGTGTGCTGTACCGGCGTGCGCCCCGGACCGCGCGCCGGGGCGCACGCAACCACGACGACTCCGCGCAGTCCTAAGTACCACCTTGGTGGGAGCTGTGAGGCTTCTCCGCAGATCAGCGCACCCGCCCGCGTCCGGACGCATCAAGGGCAACTGACGGGTACGTGCAAATTATTTGGGATGCCCCGGAATAGGAACACAGCGGCACCCCGGCTCGTTGTCACGACGTGAGCACGACACCAACTGTCCTCGCCGCAGAACTGGCGCAGGCGTGGGCCGACATTCAGCGGTACCACCCCGAGCTGCCGGATCTAGCCGCGCCCGAGTCCCTGATCGGCGAGTCCTCGTCCGCCTGTGGCGCTGAACTCTCCTTCGAGCGACTGCTCCATGAGGCAGTCCACGGCATCGCCGCCGCGCGAGGTGTCCGCGACACCTCACGCGCAGGCCGCTATCACAACCGTCGATTCCTGGCCATCGCAGAGGAGATGGGCCTCGACCACCCTGAGGAGCCGCATCCCAGCAGCGGCTTCTCGCTGGTCTCGCTCAACCCCGAGGCGAAGCGCAGATACCGCCAGACGATCGAGCGACTGCAGCGTGCGCTCAAGGCGCACACCGTCGCGACGGCCGCCGACACCAAGCGTTCCTTCCGCGGACCTGCCGCCCGGCACGGCTCCTCCGGTGGTGGCGTGCGCGTGAAGGCGGTCTGCGACTGCGGTCGCAATGTGCGGGTCGTTCCGTCCGTGCTGGCCCAGGCGCCCATCGTCTGCGGTGGCTGCGGGAAGGCTTTCCGTATCCCGGAAGTGGTGGCCGCGGCCGGGTGATCCCGGACGTCGCCCCCGCTTCCGTGCCACCCCCGGCCGCCGGTCGGCGGTGTGGTGACCGGGGCACCGGGTGCTCCGGACGTATGGCACAATGGCTAGCTGTACTCGACAGCCGCACAGGAACCCTCTCGTCCTCCGGCTGACGCGTCCATCGGGCACCCGAGTACCGCAACCCCACGTGGCATCTCGTTGTGCCCAACCACGTCAAGACCAGGAGACACCACTTCCGTGGCAGTCAAGATCAAGCTGAAGCGTCTGGGCAAGATCCGTTCGCCTCACTACCGCATCGTCGTCGCCGACTCCCGTACCCGCCGTGATGGCCGGGCCATCGAGGAGATCGGCCTGTACCACCCGGTGCAGAACCCTTCGCGTATCGAGGTCAACTCGGAGCGCGCGCAGTACTGGCTGTCCGTCGGCGCCCAGCCGACCGAGCCGGTCATGGCGATCCTGAAGCTCACCGGTGACTGGCAGGCGCACAAGGGCCTTCCGGCCCCCGCGCCGCTGCTCCAGCCGGAGCCGAAGGCCGACAAGCGCGCCGCGTTCGAGGCTTTCGCCAAGTCCATGGAGGGCGACGAGCCGAAGGGTGAGGCCATCACCCCCAAGGCGAAGAAGGCCGACAAGAAGGCGGACGAGGCGGCTCCTGCCGCTGAGTCCACCGAGTCGACCGAGGCCTGAGCATGCTCGAGGAGGCTCTCGAGCACCTCGTGAAAGGCATCGTCGACAACCCCGACGACGTACAGGTCGCCTCGCGCAACCTCCGTCGTGGGCAGGTGCTGGAGGTCCGGGTACACCCCGACGACCTCGGTAAGGTGATCGGCCGTAACGGCCGCACCGCGCGCGCCCTCCGCACCATCGTGGGCGCCATCGGTGGCCGTGGTATCCGCGTCGACCTCGTCGATGTGGATCAGGTTCGCTGAGAACAAGTTGAACACCGGCTCGGGCCGGGGAGGGCTGCCAAGCCGTCCCCGGCCTTTGTCGTCCCCCACCATTCAGGCGCATCGAGGAACCACGACGGTCCTCGGCCACCCGGCGCGAGCGGCGGCGGTTCGGCAGCAAGACGCAGCAAGAAGCAGGAGAAGGAGCGGAACGTGCAGCTGGTAGTCGCGCGGATCGGGCGCGCCCACGGCATCAAGGGCGAAGTCACCGTGGAGGTGCGCACGGACGAGCCCGAGCTGCGGCTCGGGCCCGGTGCCGTACTCGCCACCGACCCGGCGGCCACCGGGCCGCTGACGATCGAGACCGGCCGGGTGCACAGCGGCAGGCTGCTGCTGCGCTTCGCCGGTGTCACGGACCGCACGGGCGCCGAGGCCCTCCGTAACACCTTGCTGATCGCCGAGGTCGATCCGCAGCAGAAGCCGGAGGATCCCGAGGAGTTCTACGACCACCAGCTGATGGACCTCGACGTGGTCCTGGCGGACGGCACGGAGATCGGCCGGATCACCGAGATCACTCACCTGCCCTCGCAGGACCTGTTCATCGTGGAGCGGCCCGACGGCAGCGAGGTGATGATCCCCTTCGTGGAGGAGATCGTGACCTCGATCGACCTGGAGGAGCAGCGGGCGGTCATCGACCCGCCGCCGGGGCTGATCGACGAGAGCCAGGCGGAGACCGCGTCCGGCAGGGACGACGACTGATGCGGCTCGACGTCGTCACGATCTTCCCCGAGTACCTGGAACCGCTGAACGTCTCGCTCGTCGGCAAGGCGCGGGCCCGCGGTCGGCTCGACGTCCAGGTGCACGACCTCCGTGACTGGACCCACGACCGGCACAACACGGTGGACGACACCCCGTACGGCGGCGGCCCCGGCATGGTCATGAAGACCGGGCCCTGGGGCGAGGCGCTGGACGAGACGCTGGCCGCCGGTTACGAGGCGGGCGCGAACCAGCCGGTCCTGGTGGTGCCCACCCCCAGCGGACGCCCCTTCACCCAGCAGGTCGCGGTCGAACTCTCCGAGCGCCCCTGGCTGATCTTCACGCCCGCCAGGTACGAGGGCATCGACCGGCGTGTCATCGACGAGTACGCGACCCGGATGCCGGTGTACGAAGTCTCCATCGGTGACTACGTCCTGGCGGGTGGCGAGGCCGCCGTGCTGGTGATCACGGAAGCCGTGGCACGGCTGCTTCCCGGTGTCCTCGGCAACGCCGAATCGCACCAGGACGACTCCTTCGCCACCGGAGCGATGGCCGACCTCCTCGAAGGGCCCGTCTACACCAAACCGCCCGAGTGGCGCGGCCGGGGCATCCCCGACGTGCTGCTCAGCGGGCACCACGGCAAGATCGCGCGCTGGCGCAGGGACGAGGCCTTCCGCCGTACCGACCTCAACAGGCCGGATCTGCTGGAGCGCAGCGACCCCGCTTCCTTCGGGAAGAAGGACCGGGAAATGCTCTCGATCCTGGGCTGGAAGCCGGGGCCCGACGGGCGATTTGGGCGTGAGCCCGAAGCCGTGGAAGAATAGGCCGCTGCTGTACGTCCGGCGTGCGCCCCTGCCACAGGGGGAACGACGTCCGCCCGACGCGATCAGCTCCCGAAACTCATCACGATGATGCCGTCGATGACCTGTGGCATCGGCGAAGAAAGCAGAAGATCATGTCCAGCTTGCTCAATGACGTCAACGCCGCTTCGCTGCGGAGCGACCTCCCGGCCTTCCGCGCCGGTGACACGGTCAACGTTCACGTCCGCGTGATCGAGGGCAACCGCTCGCGTATCCAGCAGTTCAAGGGTGTAGTCATCCGCCGCCAGGGCGCGGGCGTCAGCGAGACCTTCACGGTCCGCAAGGTCTCCTTCTCCGTCGGCGTCGAGCGCACCTTCCCGGTGAACAGCCCGATCTTCGAGAAGATCGAGCTCGTCACCCGTGGTGACGTCCGCCGCGCGAAGCTGTACTACCTCCGTGAGCTGCGCGGCAAGGCCGCGAAGATCAAGGAGAAGCGCGACCACTGAGTCCACAGGGCGGCCGGATAGGCTCTGGCCGCGATGGACACCGAAGCACAGCACACGGAGCGCGATCTCTCCGCCGAACCGGATACGTCCGGTGAGGCGGCGGGGTCGCGCTCCGCGCGTTTCCCCGCCTGGCTGGAGGGGCCCTGGCGCAGGGCCGGGCTGCTCGTGCTGCTCTGCGCCGTGTTCCTGCTGCTGTTGAGCACGTATGTGATGCAGCCGTTCCTGATCCCCAGCGGCTCGATGGAACCCACACTCCAGGTGGGGGACCGGGTGCTGGTGAACAAGCTGGCCTACCGGTTCGGCGCCGTGCCCCGGCGCGGCGACGTGATCGTCTTCGACGGCACCGACTCCTTCGTACGGGAGAAGCCGCCGCAGAACCCTGTGGCCCGTGTGGTGCACGGTGCTGCTGCGGCGTTGGGGCTGGCGGCGCCCGCCGATACCGACTACATCAAGCGTGTGGTGGGAGTCGGCGGCGATCACGTCGTCTGCTGCGACAAGCGGGGGAGGCTCGAGGTGAACGGGCGGTCGGTGGACGAGGCTTATGTGTATCCGGGCAACCCGCCGTCGCAGGTGCCTTTCGACATCGTCGTGCCCGACGGCACGCTCTGGGTGATGGGTGATCACCGGTCCCGTTCCAGCGACTCCCGCGACCATCTCGGTGATCCGGGCGGCGGGATGGTCCCGGTCGACCATGTGATCGGGCGGGCCGGCTGGATCGGCTGGCCCCCCGGACGCTGGACCGCACTCTCGCAGACCACGGCCTTCACGCGGGTACCGCCTCCCGGCGGGGGTCATGGGTAACCGGGGACGAGCGCGGGGGAGCGCCGAGAGCAGTGGCCGGACGGACCTGGAGCCCCGGCCGCCCGGCGAACGGGCCCTGCCCACACGGGCCGAGCGACGCAGACTCGCGCGCAAGGTCAAGCGGCGACGGCGCAGCTCCACGGTGAAGGAGGTACCGGCCCTCCTCGTCTTCGCGGTCCTGATAGCGCTCGTACTCAAGACCTTCCTGGTGCAGGCCTTCGTCATCCCGTCGGGCTCGATGGAGGAGACGATCCGGATCGGCGACCGGGTGCTGGTGGACAAACTGACACCGTGGTTCGGTTCGGAACCGCACCGCGGCGATGTGGTCGTCTTCAAGGATCCCGGTCACTGGCTGCCGCCGGGGGAGGCGAGGACGACGGATTCCCCGTTCGTGGTCAAGGAGCTCAAGCAGGGCCTCACCTTCATCGGACTGCTGCCTTCCGACGATGAACAGGACCTGATCAAGCGGGTCATCGGAGTCGGCGGGGACACCGTGAAGTGCTGCGACAAGAACGGCCAGGTCACCGTCAACGGCGTACCCCTCGACGAGCCCTATGTGCATCCGGGGAATCCGCCCTCAGAGCTGACTTTCGACGTGAAGGTGCCGGCCGGACGGCTCTTCGTGATGGGGGACCACCGGTCCAACTCGGCGGATTCGCGCTTCCATCTCGACGGGCCGTACCAGGGAACGGTCCCGGTGAGCGGGGTGGTGGGACGGGCAGTGGTCATCGCATGGCCGTTCGGGCACTGGAGCCGGCTCAAGGAGCCGCCCACCTTCTCATCGGTGACGGACGCCTCGGGCTTGCCGTCCGGCGCGGGCGGGACGTCGAATAGTGTGACCTCCCAGGATCGGCACCCAATGGGAGAACTCCCGACTCCTGCGGAACTCCCGCTCGTTATGGGAGTGGTGGGCCTGCGTCTCATCGGACGCGGGCGACGGCACGGAGTGAGGAGTGGATGTGGGGGACGTGGCGGTCGGCGCACGATCCGGACACGAGGAGCCGGAGGACCGGCCCGGATCGCCCGTTGGTGGCGCCGGGACCGAAGCCTTTGACATGGGGCCCTCCGGCCCGGTCGACGGCTCCGGCGAGCACGGCGGAGCCGACGGAGCGGCCGAGGAGAACGAGGCAAGCGGACCGAAGAAGCAACGGTCCTTCTGGAAGGAGCTTCCGCTCCTCATCGGCATCGCGCTGATTCTCGCTCTGCTGATCAAGACATTTCTGGTCCAGGCGTTCTCGATCCCCTCCGACTCGATGCAGGACACGCTGGAGCGTGGCGACCGGGTACTGGTCGACAAGTTGACTCCATGGTTCGGATCGGAGCCGGAGCGCGGCGAGGTCGTGGTGTTCCACGACCCGGGCGGCTGGCTCGAAGGCGAGCCCGCGGCGCATCCGAACGTGGCCCAGAAGTTCCTCAGCTTCATCGGCCTGATGCCGTCGGCCGAGGAGAAGGACCTGATCAAGCGGGTGATCGCGGTCGGCGGTGACACGGTTTCGTGCAAGGCGGGGGGCCCTGTCGTCGTCAACGGCAAGGCGCTCTCCGAGAAGTCGTACATCTTCCCCGGCAACACTCCCTGCAACGACCAGCCGTTCGGCCCGATCCATGTGCCCAAGGGCCGGATCTGGGTGATGGGCGACCACCGTCAGGACTCGCTGGACTCGCGTTACCACCAGCAACTGCCGGGCGGTGGCACGGTCTCCAACAAGGAGGTCGTCGGACGGGCCTTCGTCGTGGCCTGGCCGGTCAACCACTGGACGTGGCTGGGGGTCCCCAGCACCTTCGACCAGAAGGGCATCAACGCCGCTGCGGCGATGGGCCCCGGGGCGTTGGGTCTCGCAGGTGCCCTGCCGATCGTGATCCGCCGCAGGCGCAAGCTGACCCGTGAGGGTACTGCCGGGTAGGGTGCCCTCCCAGATGTCGATCTCCGATGCGGGGGAGCCCTGGGATGAGCGGAACGGTACGTACGAGTGACGGCGGCGGCCGGCTCGGCAGCGCGCTGTCGGGTCTGGCTGTGGCCGTCGGCTGTGTGCTCTTTCTCGGAGGGTTTGCCTGGGGAGCGGTGGAGTACAAGCCGTACACCGTGCCGACCGACTCGATGACCCCGACCGTCAAGGTGGGGGACCGGGTACTGGCACAGCGAATAGACGGCAGCGACGTGCACCGCGGAGACGTGGTGGTCTTCAAGGATCCCGACTGGGGCGACGTGCCCATGCTGAAGCG
The DNA here is from genome assembly GCF_940670765.1 of Streptomyces sp. A 4/2. Lineage (GTDB taxonomy): Bacteria > Actinomycetota > Actinomycetes > Streptomycetales > Streptomycetaceae > Streptomyces. Next base: position 102,820 of record NZ_CALNVW010000001.1, on the reverse strand, counting down.
GGTGGTCGGGACGGGCGGGGACGAGATCGCCTGCTGCGACTCCCGGGGGCAGCTGACCGTCAACGGCAAGGGGATCGCAGAACCGTATCTCCAAGCCAATCCGCTGACCAAGGGGCGGGCCTCGGCGGTCGACTTCACCGCGAAGGTGCCGGAGGGCCAGCTCTTCCTGCTCGGCGACGAGCGCACCAACTCGATGGACTCGCGTGTCCATCTCCAGGACGCGGACCACGGAGCCGTGCCGCGCTCGACGGTGACCGGCCGGGTGGACGCGATCGCGTGGCCGTTGAGCGGCGGGGTGCTGGAGCGCCCGAAAGGGTTCGCCGCGCTGCCGGGCGGGGTCTCGCAGCCGGGGCCGCTGAAACTGGTGCTGGGCGCGGTGCTCGCCGGGGCCGTGCTGATCCTGGGCGGGGCCGCGTACGGGCCGGTGGCGCGACGGCTGGGACGGAAAAAGGTGACTGCTGGTGTCGGCTGAGCCGGCGGCGGAGTCGCCGGGAGCGTTGCGCAGGGTCGCGCGCGTGATTCTGCTCGACCCCGAGGACCGGATCCTGCTGATGCACGGGTTCGAGCCCGCGGATCCGGCGAGTACCTGGTGGTTCACACCGGGAGGCGGTGTCGAGGAGGGCGAGAGCCACGAAGAGGCCGCGCTGCGCGAGGTGCGGGAGGAGACCGGGATCGCCGGCATCGAGCTCGGGCCCGTGCTCTGGACGCGGGTGTGCTCGTTTCCGTTCGACGGGCGGCGCTGGAACCAGGACGAGCAGTACTTTCTCGGTCGAACCATGCAGACGGAGACGGCCATGGACGGGCTGACGCCGTTGGAGCAGCGCAGTGTCGCGGGTCTGAGGTGGTGGACTTCCGCCGAACTGTCCACGACGCGTGAGACGGTGTACCCGACCAAGCTCGCCGGGCTGCTGCGCACGCTGCTCGACGAGGGTCCCCCGGTTGCGCCGGTGGTTCTGGCCCCGGAAATCGTGTAGGGGTGCGGAGGACCGGCGCACAATAGGGGGACGCACGGCTGAAGGGGAACATGCCAATGAGCGCCGAGGACCTCGAGAAGTACGAGACCGAGATGGAGCTGAAGCTCTACCGGGAGTACCGCGACGTCGTCGGTCTGTTCAAATATGTGATCGAGACCGAGCGGCGCTTCTACCTCACCAATGATTACGAGATGCAGGTGCACTCGGTGCAGGGGGAGGTCTTTTTCGAGGTGTCGATGGCGGATGCCTGGGTCTGGGACATGTACAGGCCGGCCAGGTTCGTCAAGCAGGTGCGGGTACTCACGTTCAAAGACGTGAACATCGAGGAGCTCAACAAGAGCGATCTCGAACTTCCGGGTGGCTGAGTTGTCCACAACCGGCGAGTAGTCCACCAAGATCCACTCACTGGAGGCCCGCGCGGCACAGTCGGTACCGGAGGTGGTGCCGATATGAACGCACGGGGGGCACTCGGGCGGTACGGCGAGGAGCTGGCGGCAAGGACGCTGGCCGGGGCCGGAATGACCGTCGTCGAGCGGAACTGGCGGTGCAGGGCCGGCGAGATCGACATTGTGGCGCGCGACGGCGACGTACTGGTCGTCTGTGAGGTCAAGACCCGCAGGGAAGGCTCCTTCGAGCATCCGATGGCAGCCGTCACCCCGGCCAAGGCCGAGCGGCTGGTCCGTCTCGCCGAGCGCTGGCTCGCGGCCCATGGCGGGGCGCCACCCGGCGGGGCACGGATCGACCTGGTCGGCGTGGTGCTGCCGAAGCGCGGGGCGCCGCTGGTCGAGCATGCGCGAGGGGTGGCCTGACATGGGCTTCGCACGCGCGTGTTCGGTGGCGCTCGTCGGTGTCGAAGGTGTGGTGGTGGAGGTCCAGGCGGATCTGGAGCCGGGCGTTGCCGCTTTCGCACTGGTGGGACTGCCGGACAAGAGCCTGGTCGAGAGCAGAGACCGGGTCAGGGCCGCTGTGGTGAACTCCGGCGGCGAGTGGCCGCAGAAGAAGCTCACCGTCGGGCTGAGCCCGGCATCCGTACCGAAGAGCGGCAGCGGGTTCGATCTTGCTGTGGCCGTGGCCATCCTGGGCGCGGCCGAGCGGATCGACCCCCGCGAGATCGCCGACCTGGTGCTCATCGGGGAACTGGGTCTCGACGGCCGGGTCCGGCCGGTGCGCGGGATCCTGCCCGCCGTGCTGGCGGCGGCGGAGGCCGGATACCGCCAGGTCGTCGTGCCGGAACAGACTGCGGGGGAGGCATCGTTGGTGCCGGGGATCTCGGTCCTCGGAGTGCGGAGCCTGCGGCAGCTCATCGCCGTTCTGACCGGCGAACCGGTCCCCGAGGAGGCTGCTCCCGCGGAGGGGCGGCCCGACTCGATACTGGCCGGGCTGATGATGCCGGGCGCCGGCGCGGGTACCGGACTGGCTTCGGGCACAGGGCACGGCAGCGGTCCCGAACTGGCGGATGTGGCCGGGCAGGCGGCAGCACGCAAGGCGCTGGAGGTCGCGGCCACCGGAGGGCACCACCTGCTGCTGCACGGACCGCCGGGCGCGGGGAAGACGATGCTGGCCGAGCGGTTGCCGGGCATCCTGCCGACGCTGACCCGGCGTGAATCCCTGGAGGTGACGGCGGTGCACTCGGTGGCGGGCATTCTGCCACCGGGGGAGCCGTTGGTCAGGACGCCGCCGTACTGCGCCCCGCACCACTCGGCGACGATGCAGTCGCTCGTCGGCGGAGGCAACGGACTGCCCAGGCCGGGAGCGGTATCGCTGGCTCACCGAGGGGTCCTCTTCCTGGACGAGGCTCCTGAATTCTCGGTTCGCGCTCTCGATGCCCTCCGCCAGCCGCTGGAGTCGGGGCACGTGGTGGTCGCGCGCAGCGCCGCAGTGGTGCGGCTGCCCGCCCGATTCCTGATGGTGCTGGCGGCCAACCCCTGTCCCTGCGGCCGGCACACGCTGACCGGCGCCGGGTGCGAATGCCCGCCGTCCGCGGTCCGGCGTTACCAGGCCAGGCTCTCCGGCCCGCTCCTCGACCGGGTGGACCTCAGGGTCGAGGTCGAGCCGGTGCGCCGCTCCGATCTGATGGGGCAGGGGGACGCGGGTGAGTCGACGGCAGCCGTCGCCGACCGGGTGCGGGAAGGCCGGGAACGGGCGACCGCGCGGCTGATCGGTACGCCGTGGACCACCAACAGCGAGGTACCGGGCCACGAGTTGCGGACGCGCTGGACGGTCGCACCCGGGGCGCTCGCCGTGGCGGAACGGGACATGGAGCGGGGGCTGCTCACGGCCCGCGGCCTCGACCGGGTGTTGCGGGTCGCCTGGACGGTGGCCGATCTGGCGGGCCGCGACCGGCCGGGCGCCCCGGATGTCGGGCTGGCCCTCCAGCTGCGAACCGGGGTGGACCGGGGGGCGCTGACGGCTTCGGGAGGCCGGGCCGGATGAACGGGGACGTGGGCGACGGCGAGCGGCTGGCGCGCGCCGCGCTGACCCGGGTGATCGAACCCGGAGACGAACAGGGCGGGCGGTTGCTGCGGCAGTTCGGAGCCGTGGAGTTGTGGCGGCGGCTCCGCACCACGGCGGGTGACGTGCGGGAGCTCTCCGGGGGTGAGAGAGCCCAGCGTTCGGAAGAGGGCGAAAGGGCGCCGCTCCCGCGGGTGAGCGCCCGGCGACTGAGCGGGTATCGGCTTCGGGCCGCCGCGGCGGAACCGGAGCGGGACCTGACGGCCGCAGCGGCCGGTGGCGGGCGGTTCATCTGTCCCGGCGACCAGGAATGGCCGGGCCAGCTCGACGACCTGGGCGATGCCCGGCCGATCGGGCTGTGGGTGCGGGGCCGTCCCCATCTGCGGATATGGGCGCTGCGCTCGGTCGCGGTGGTCGGGGCCCGCGCGTGCACGGCGTACGGCGCGCACATGGCCGCAGCCATGGGGTCGGGGCTCGCCGAGCTGGGCTGGGTGGTGGTGTCCGGAGCCGCGTTCGGGGTGGACGGCGCCGCGCACCGTGGTGCGCTCGCCGCGGGCGGGGCCACGATCGCGGTGCTGGCCTGTGGCGTGGACACGGTCTATCCGCGTGGCCACGCCCAGATGATCGGCCGCATCGCCGAACAGGGGCTGATCATCAGCGAGTTGCCCCCGGGAGACCACCCCTCGCCGAGCCGCTTCATTCTCAGGAACCGGGTGATCGCCGCACTCACCAGGGGAACAGTGGTCGTCGAGGCCGAGTACCGGAGCGGCTCACTGGCCACCGCGCGCAGCGCGCAGCGACTGGGCCGCTTCACCATGGGTGTCCCCGGCCCGGTCACCAGCGGACTGTCCGCGGGGGTGCACGAACTGCTGCGCGGCGAGGGCGTACTGGTCACCGACGCCGCCGAAGTCGCTGAGCTGGTGGGGGACATGGGGGACCTCGCGCCGGACCGACGTGGTCCGGTGCTGGCCAGGGATCTGCTCGAACCGGACGCGGTCCGGGTGTTGGAGGCGCTGCCGGGCCGGGAGGCTGCCGACGGGCGGGACGTTGCCCGCGAAGCGGGAATGACGGCCGATGAAGCGCTCGCGAAGCTGTACGAACTGCACTCGTTGGGGTTTGTTGAACGGCGAAGTGATGGCTGGCAGTTGGTCTCGGGGACGACACAGAGTGCCGACGCGCGGCGAGGCGGTGCTTGACCTGGGGCAATCGGGTGAAAAGGTGATGTCGCAGGCCCGGGAGGGCCTCCCGGCAGCGCCCCCGGAATGCGGTCGCCGGGATGCCGTCGCACGGGCGCGATGACCTGCTCATCGCACCCTGCGACCCCACAGTCACGCTACGCTCACAAGGAATCCAGCACAGAGACACGTCCCACGCAGGTCCCAGCAGAACGGCTCAAGGCAACGAATGCCCCAGCACACGTCCGGGTCTGACCGCGCGGCAGCGCCACCGGCTGCACGTGGCCACATGCGGCCCTCCGCGCCATCGACGCTCGATGAGCTGTGGCGGTCGTACAAGTCCACGGGCGACAGGCGGCTGCGAGAGCAGCTGATCCTGCACTACTCGCCCCTGGTGAAGTACGTCGCGGGCCGGGTCAGTGTCGGGCTGCCGCCCAACGTCGAGCAGGCCGACTTCGTCTCCTCCGGTGTGTTCGGGCTCATCGACGCGATCGAGAAGTTCGACATCGAGCGGGCGATCAAGTTCGAGACCTATGCGATCACCCGCATCCGTGGCGCGATGATCGACGAACTCCGGGCCCTGGACTGGATTCCGCGCTCGGTCCGGCAGAAGGCGCGGGCCGTCGAGCGGGCCTACGCGACTCTGGAGGCGCAGCTGCGCCGTACCCCGTCGGAGATCGAGGTCGCCGCGGAGATGGGGATCGCCGTCGAGGAACTGCACGCCGTCTTCAGTCAGTTGTCGCTGGCGAACGTGGTGGCCCTCGATGAACTGCTGCACGTCGGTGGCGAGGGCGGTGACCGGCTGAGCCTCATGGACACCCTGGAGGACACCGCCGCGGACAATCCGGTCGAGCTGGCCGAGGGGCGTGAGCTGCGCAGACTCCTGGCGCGGGCGATCAATACGCTCCCCGACCGGGAGAAGACCGTGGTCACCCTCTACTACTACGAAGGCCTCACGCTGGCCGAGATCGGCAACGTCCTCGGGGTCACGGAGAGCCGGGTCAGCCAGATCCACACCAAGTCGGTACTGCAGCTTCGGGCCAAACTGGCCGACGTCGGACGTTGACCCGGAGCTGAATCGTCCCTGCCGGGAGTATTTCCGTAAAGTAGGGCCGTGCCCAGGATTCGAGCGGCCTCCGTGGCCGAACACCGAACCATGCAGCGCAGCGCCCTGCTGGACGCGGCCCGCACCCTGCTCTCCGAAGGCGGTACGGAGGCGCTGACCTTCCCCGCTCTCGCCGAGCGCACCGGCCTCGCGCGCTCCTCCGTGTACGAGTACTTCCGCTCACGCGCCGCCGTCGTGGAAGAGCTCTGTGCTGTCGACTTCCCCGTCTGGGCGGCGGAGATCGAGGCTGCCATGGAGCAGGCTCCGACGCCGGAGGACAAGGTCGAGGCGTATGTGCGTCAGCAGTTGGCGCTCGTCGGCGATCAGCGACACCGGGCCGTGGTGGCCATCTCCGCCAGTGAACTGGACGCGGGTGCCCGCGAGAAGATCCGTGCCGCCCACGGCGGGCTGATCGCGATGATCGTCGAAGCGCTCCAGGCGCTCGACCACGATCAGCCGCGGCTGGCGGCGATGCTGCTCCAAGGGGTCGTCGACGCGGCGGTGCGCCGGATCGAGACGGGAGCGGTGGAAGATCCCGGTGCGGTCGCCGACGCTGCCGTCGCGATGGCGCTGAGAGGGGTCCGCGGCTGAAGCCCGTGGGCGGGCCAGCGGTTCGCCGGGCCGGGCCGGTCCTCCTGGTTCCCCCGTCCGGGCGGCGTGAGCGGCGCCGGTGCGCCCAGGCCGCGACCGTTGCCAGGAGCAGCGCCCGGACCGCGTCCGGCGTCCCCGCCGCTGTCCGCACGGGGATCCCGAACACCGGGAGCAGCCGTGACGGACCCGGGTGCAGCATCCCGGGCGGGAGCAGCGTCAGCGGGTTCAGATAGGTCTCCCCGCGCAGCAGCCCCCAGTGCAGGCACCCGGACGGGCAGTGGAACGGCCCGTCCTCCAGGGCCCCGACCACCTGGCCCGCGGAAACCTCGTCGCCCTGTTCGGCGAGCGCCCGTACCGGTTCGAACGTCGTACGCAGCTGTGTGCCGGCCACGGTGATCGTCAGTACCCCGCGTCCGGCCACTCTGCCCGCGAATGTGATCCGGCCCGGGGCTGCGGCGCGTACCGGTGTGCCCGGCGCCGCGGCCAGATCCACCCCGCGGTGACCCGGGCCGTACGGAGAGGCCGGCGGGTCCCAGCCGTGCACGACCCGCGGGCGGCCACCGACCGGCCAGCTGCGGTCCCCACCGGGCAGCGTGTGGGCCACCGGTCGATCAGCTTCTCCGGGTGCGGCCAGCGAAGGAGCCGCCGCGAAGAGCGATCCCGCCAGGAGCGCCACCGCGAGCAGGCCCACCACAGGGAGGGCCACCGCCAGGAGGGTCCCCGTACGCGGGGACGGAGTCGTCGTCTGCCCGGCCGTCCGGGCATTGCGGGTCAGGTACATGGAGGGAACCGTCCCGCAGCGAGTCCATTCGCGGGGATCATGGCCGGTATCTGTGGACTACCAGCCGGTTGTGGACAACGCCGTCACCCGGCGCCCACCGGGTCCCGTACACTTCTGATGGCGATCCGGGTCACCGGGTCGACTTCGCACGCCCCCCATCACCCCTTCTGCGGTCGATGGACGCGCCTCTCGGTCCCAGTGGCACGGCGCGTAGGGGCGTCAGGCGCGGCAGCAATCCTGCGGTCGCGACAACCGAGCACCTCAAGGAGTACGGCCATGGCCGTCGTCACGATGCGGGAGCTGCTGGAAAGCGGCGTCCACTTCGGTCACCAGACCCGTCGTTGGAACCCGAAGATGAAGCGCTTCATCTTCACGGAGCGCAACGGCATCTACATCATCGACCTGCTCCAGTCGCTGTCGTACATCGACCGCGCCTACGAGTTCGTCAAGGAGACCGTCGCCCACGGCGGCTCCATCATGTTCGTGGGTACGAAGAAGCAGGCCCAGGAAGCCATCGCCGAGCAGGCGACGCGCGTGGGTATGCCGTACGTCAACCAGCGTTGGCTCGGCGGCATGCTGACCAACTTCTCCACCGTCTACAAGCGCCTTCAGCGTCTGAAGGAGCTTGAGCAGATCGACTTCGAGGACGTGGCCGCCTCCGGCCTCACCAAGAAGGAGCTCCTGGTCCTCTCGCGTGAGAAGGCCAAGCTGGAGAAGACCCTCGGTGGTATCCGCGAAATGCAGAAGGTGCCCAGCGCCGTCTGGATCGTCGACACCAAGAAGGAGCACATCGCCGTCGGTGAGGCGCGCAAGCTCCACATCCCGGTCGTCGCGATCCTCGACACCAACTGCGACCCCGACGAGGTCGACTACAAGATCCCGGGCAACGACGACGCGATCCGTTCCGTCACCCTGCTCACCCGCGTGATCGCCGACGCCGTCGCCGAGGGCCTCATCGCCCGCTCCGGCGCTGCGACCGGCGACCAGAAGCCGGGCGAGAAGGCCGCGTCCGAGCCGCTCGCCGAGTGGGAGCGTGACCTGCTCGACGGTGAGAAGAAGGACGGCGCCGAGGCCGTCCAGACCTCCGCCGAGACCGAGAAGGTCGCGGACGCCGCGGAGACCCCGGCCGAGGCCGTCGCCGAGGCGCCCGCCGCCGAGGCGCCCGCCGCCGAGGCCGCTCCGGCCGCGGACGCCGAGCAGGCCTGACCTTCACCGGTTCGGTAGTTGACGGCGGAGGCCTCAGGGCCTCCGCCGTTCACCCGTAAGATCTTTCAGACTTCGAGAGAGAATTTCAGGATCATGGCGAACTACACCGCCGCTGACGTCAAGAAGCTCCGTGAGCTCACCGGCGCCGGCATGATGGACTGCAAGAAGGCGCTCGACGAGGCCGACGGCAGTGTCGACAAGGCCGTCGAGGCGCTCCGCATCAAGGGTCAGAAGGGCGTCGCCAAGCGCGAGGGCCGCTCCGCCGAGAACGGCGCCGTCGTCACCCTCATCGCCGACGACAACACCTCCGGTGTCCTCGTCGAGTTGAAGTGCGAGACGGACTTCGTTGCCAAGGGTGACAAGTTCCAGGCCGTCGCCAACGCGATCGCCGCGCACGTCGCCGCGACCTCGCCCGCCGACATCGCGACGCTGCTCGCGTCCGAGATCGAGGCCGGCAAGACCGTCCAGGCGTTCGTGGACGAGGCCAACGCCAACCTCGGCGAGAAGATCGTCCTGGACCGCTTCGCGCAGTTCTCGGGCGCCTACGTGACCTCGTACATGCACCGCACCATGCCCGACCTGCCCCCGCAGATCGGTGTCCTGGTCGAGCTGGACAAGGCCGACGCCGAGCTCGCCCGCGGTATTGCCCAGCACATCGCCGCCTTCGCGCCGAAGTACCTGGACCGGGAAGACGTTCCGGCCGAGGTCGTCGCGGCCGAGCGCCGCGTCGCCGAGGAGACCACGCGCGCCGAGGGCAAGCCCGAGGCCGCCCTCCCGAAGATCGTCGAGGGTCGGGTCAACGGCTTCTTCAAGGAGGCCACCCTCCTTGGCCAGCCGTACGCCCTGGACAACAAGAAGTCCGTCCAGAAGGTTCTGGACGAGGCCGGTGTCTCCCTGAAGCGCTTCTCGCGCATCAAGGTCGGCATCTGAGTCTGTACGCGATCCACCGAAGACCCCGATAGGGTCTGACGCAGTCGTCCGCGTCCGCGCCGGACGGCCGCAGATCTGACGAGGAGGCCATTGCCGCACAGGGAACCGCAAGGACCCCCGGCAATGGCCTTCTTCGTATGCGCACGAGGAGATCTCCATGGAACAGGCCGATAAAGCCGATCAGAGCGACAACGGCAAGAAGTACGGCCGCTTCATGCTGAAGCTGTCCGGCGAGGCGTTCGCGGGTGGCGGAGGCCTCGGCGTCGACCCCGACGTCGTACACGCCATCGCCCGCGAGATCGCGGCGGTCGTCCGTGACGGCGCGGAGATCGCGGTCGTCATCGGCGGCGGCAACTTCTTCCGCGGTGCCGAGCTCCAGCAGCGCGGCATGGACCGGGCCCGCTCCGACTACATGGGCATGCTCGGCACGGTCATGAACTGCCTCGCCCTCCAGGACTTCCTGGAGAAGGAGGGCATCGATTCCCGCGTCCAGACCGCCATCACCATGGGGCAGGTCGCGGAGCCGTACATCCCGCTGCGCGCCGTGCGGCATCTGGAGAAGGGACGCGTCGTCATCTTCGGCGCGGGCATGGGCATGCCGTACTTCTCCACCGACACCACGGCCGCGCAGCGCGCTCTGGAGATCGACGCCGAGGCGCTGCTCATGGGCAAGAACGGCGTGGACGGGGTCTACGACTCCGACCCGAAGAAGAACCCCGGTGCGGTGAAGTTCGACGCGCTGGAGTACAGCGAGGTCCTCTCGCGCGACCTCAAGGTCGCCGACGCCACCGCTATCACTCTCTGCCGTGACAACAGCCTGCCCATCCTCGTCTTCGAGCTGCTCGCCTCGGGCAACATCGCGCGTGCCGTCAAGGGTGAGAAGATCGGGACTCTTGTGAACGACCAGGGCACCCGGGCCTGAACACCGGGGGACGGCCGCCGAAAAGGTGGACAAGAACCTGCCGGTCGGACACCGTGCAGGGCAAGACACGGGTTTACTCCAGGGCCTGAGAGCACAGGGCCCACTCAAGACATGCGGGAGCAAGTGGTGATCGAAGAGACCCTCCTCGAGGCCGAGGAGAAGATGGAGAAGGCCGTCGTGGTCGCCAAGGAGGACTTCGCTGCGATCCGCACCGGGCGTGCGCACCCGGCGATGTTCAGCAAGATCGTGGCGGATTACTACGGCGCGTTGACCCCGATCAACCAGCTCGCCTCGTTCTCCGTGCCCGAGGCGCGGATGGCCGTGGTGACCCCGTTCGACAAGAGCGCCCTGCGCAACATCGAGCAGGCGATCCGTGACTCGGACCTCGGCGTCAACCCCAGCAACGACGGAAACATCATCCGTGTGACGTTCCCCGAGCTGACCGGTGAGCGCCGCAAGGAGTACACCAAGGTCGCCAGGACCAAGGCCGAGGACTCCAAGATCTCGATCCGTTCCATCCGCCGTAAGGCCAAGGAGACGATCGACAAGATGATCAAGGACGGCGAGGTCGGCGAGGACGAGGGCCGCCGCGCCGAGAAGGAGCTCGACGACACCACCGCGAGGTACGTCGCGCAGGTGGACGAGCTGCTCAAGCACAAGGAAGCCGAGCTGCTCGAGGTCTGATGAACGACTCTTCCTGGGGTGCCCCGCAGAGCGGCCACTCCGTCGGGGAATGGCGACAGGCCCCCGACCAGGGGCCTGTCCCGGCGGGTCCCGCCTACGGCGAGCACGAAGTTGAGCAGACTCGGCCCATGCCCATCGTGCCCGACGCAGGCAGAGACGCCGAAGATCACGACCGTGCGGAACACGCACGTGCCGCACACGACCGGGGGGCCACTCGCCCGAGTGGCCCCCTGTTCCGTGACGAGATGCCGCAGGAGCCCATGTCCGCCCCGCCGCCGCCCCCCGAGAAGAAGAAAGCCGGCCGTGATCTGCGGTCCGCGATAGGGGTCGGTGTCGGTCTCGGGGTGGTGGTCGTCGCTTCGCTCTTCATCTGGAAGGCCGCGTTCGTCGGAGTGATCGCGGTCGCGGTGGTCGTCGGTCTCTGGGAGCTGACCTCCCGGCTCGACGAGCGCAAGGGCATCAAGGCTCCGCTGGTACCGCTCGCGGTGGGCGGCGCCGCCATGGTCGTCGCCGGGTACGCCCGCGGTGCGGAGGGCGCCTGGGTCGCCATGGCGCTCACCGCGCTGGCGGTACTGGTGTGGCGGATGGCCGCGTCGCCCGAGGGATACCTCAGGGACGTCACGGCGGGCGTGTTCGCCGCGTTCTACGTGCCGTTCCTCGCGACCTTCGTGGCGCTGCTGCTCACGTCGGACGACGGACCCTGGCGGGTGCTCACCTTCCTGCTGCTGACCGTGGTCAGCGACACCGGGGCGTACGCGATCGGCTGGCGCTTCGGCAAGCACAAGCTCGCACCGCGCATCAGCCCCGGCAAGACCCGCGAGGGACTGGTCGGTGCGGTCACCTTCGCGATGGTGGCGGGCGCGCTGTGCATGCAGTTCCTGATCGACGACGGGCAGTGGTGGCAGGGTCTGCTGCTCGGCCTCGCCGTCGCGGCCAGCGCCACCCTCGGTGACCTGGGCGAGTCCATGATCAAGAGGGATCTCGGGATCAAGGACATGGGCACGCTGCTGCCGGGCCACGGCGGCATCATGGACCGGCTGGACTCCCTGCTGCCCACGGCTCCGGTCGTATGGCTGCTGATGGTGCTGTTCGTGGGCTCCTGACACCGGTTCCGACCTGCGTCTTCACCGGAGGGAGGGGCGTCGTCCACAGGGCGGCGGGCCCTCCCTCCAGTGTCTGTGGCACTGGATGAACCATGTACAAGCTCGTCATGCGTAGGTCTCGGGTTCGGATCCCGAAGGCGTCTCGGAATACCCCAGGACTCACTCGCCGTGACCTGGGGTTTTTCATGCCCGGGGCATGCCGGGCCGCACGACGGGGATGCCGCGGAACTGCTTGCGTGGCGATGCGTGAGCCGAGCGGCCAAGCGGTCCACTTCTTGGGCCGCTTGGCCTTGCCCTTCTGGAGTGGCGTAGGGAGACCCGGTTGGCGAGGGTGTCGGGCGCTTCGGGTACAACGGGGGCCGGCCGTGGGTGCTTCGGAGCGTGGCGCCAGGTGCGGTACGGAGGGGGTCAGCTGTGCGGGTCATCGCGGACAGGTACGAACTGGTGGCGTTGCGTCCTGTACGAACTGCTCACCGGGGAACCGCCGTTCACGGCGAGCGACCCGGTGTCCCTGATGACTGCCCATCTGAACAAGGCGCCTGACACGCCGGGGTCGCTGCGCGCCGGGCTTCCCGCCGCACTCGACGCTCTGGTCCTGCGGCTGCTCGCGAAACGACCGGTCGACCGACCGCAGTCCGCGGCTCTGGTCGGTGACGAACTGCGGGCTCTGACCTGACTTCGGCGCAGGTGGCGATGCCTGCCGCTCCCCTCATACCCCAGGCCACGGCTCACCCGCCCACATATGTGCCGAGCACTCCCGAACAGCCTCCCGCGGCGCACCTAGTTGCCGACGCGGACGGCCGATCCGTTCGCACGCGGGAACGCACCGCGAACCGTCTACTTCGCGTGCCGGGACAAGCACATGTACGCTCGACCCGTCGACGGGACACAAGAAGTGGACCCTCGAGAAGGACCTCTCGACGCCGCACACCACGCAGATCGCGGTGGCGAGGGCCTGGTCTTCGTCGGCAGGACCGACCCCCCGACGGCATCGTTCATGCCTTGTCGACGCCGATGACGGCTCCGAGCGCTGGTCCACCTCGACCTGGTCCGGCAGGTCCGAAGCCACGCTGGGCGACGGCTTGGTCACGGCGTACGGCTTCGTGTATGTCAGCACTGCGGACGGTGTGGTGGCCCTCGACGCGGCCACGGGCGCGGCGCCGAGCCCGGCCTGAGCGCGACAACGGCGTCCGGATGACGTCTTGGCTGGGTCCGGCACCGCTGAAAGCGTTGTTCGACCTGGTGAGGCGTCATGGTCGGGGCAGTGGCTGTGTCGTTTTCCGGGCGCCGCACATGAGTTCGTCCCAGGTGGGACCGGGCCGTACTCGGGCCTCGTGTAATAGGTCTCTGGCCGGGGCGACGGGACTCGGCGACAGGAGTCGACACCATCGTTCACGATCTTGTAGGCCCTCGTCATGCGTAGGTCATGGATTCGGATCCGATAGAAGGGAGGCACCGTGGTTGGCGCGCATCCCATCGAGCCAGGGGCCGTGGAGGAGTCCGCGCCCCAGCACGTTTGGTACACCTCGTACGGCTCGAACATGCACCTTGACCGGCTTGCCGCCTACATCGAGGGTGGTCAGCCGCCCGGTGGGAGCATGACGTATCCGGGGTGCAGGGACCGGCGCATGCCCAGTCGATCCGTGCCCGTGGAGCTGAGAGGCGTCCTCTACTTCGCCACGGAATCGCCGGTCTGGGGCGGCGGACGAGCCTTCTACGACCCGGAACAGGAGGGACGGGTCTATGCCCGCGCCCACCTTGTCTCGGCGGCGCAGTTCGCGGACATCGCCGCTCAGGAGATGTACAGGAGCCCCGGCGAAGACCTCGATCTCAGCGCGGTCCTCACCTCGGGCGTCGCGCAGCTGGGGAGTGGGCGGTACGAGACTCTGGTGTGCGCGGGGCAGATGGACGGACTGCCCGTTCTCACCTTCACAGCCCCTTGGGGAGCCGACGACGTGACCTTGGTGCCGCCCTCTCGTGCCTACGTGAGTTTCGTCGCTTCCGGCCTGCTTGAGGCCGGGGCCTGGGACGCGGACACCGTGGCGGCCTACGTCGCTTCGTCGCGCGGGGCCGCCGGTCACTGGTCGGAAGAGGCGATCCGGGGCCTGATCGCGGAGTGAGCCGCAGCTCAGTCGGCCTGAGCGGCGATGCCGTTCGGGCCGTCTGTGGGCCGTCGGAGGGTGGCCAAGGGTGACCGGCAACGACCAACGACGACCGTCCCGAGCCGGGCTCCCTCACCTCCGAGCAGCGCGACGACCGTGAGTACCACCGGGTGTCTGCGACACTGGATGAACCATGCCTAAGCCCGGAGAACTCACTTTCGTCGCGCCCCGCGGAGCCAAGAAGCCCCCGCTCCACCTCGCCGACCTCACGCCCGCCGAGCGCAAGGACGCCGTGGCCGAGACCGGCGAGAAGCCGTTCCGCGCCAAGCAGCTGTCGCAGCACTACTTCGCGCGGTACGCCCACGACCCCGCCGAGTGGACCGACATCCCGGCCGCTTCGCGCGAGAAGCTGCGGGAGGCGCTGCTCCCCGAGCTGATGAGTGTCGTGCGGCACATCAGCTGCGACGACGACACCACCCGTAAGACGCTCTGGAAGCTGCACGACGGCACGCTCGTCGAGTCGGTGCTGATGCGCTACCCGGACCGGGTGACCATGTGCATCTCCTCGCAGGCGGGCTGCGGTATGAACTGCCCCTTCTGCGCCACGGGGCAGGCGGGCCTGGACCGGAATCTGTCGACCGCCGAGATCGTGCACCAGATCGTCGACGGGATGCGCGCGCTGCGTGACGGTGAGGTCCCCGGAGGTCCCGCGCGGCTCTCCAACATCGTCTTCATGGGCATGGGCGAGCCGCTCGCCAACTACAAGCGGGTCGTCGGTTCCATCCGTCGGCTGACCGATCCCGAGCCCGACGGGCTCGGCCTTTCGCAGCGCGGGATCACCGTCTCCACGGTGGGCCTGGTGCCCGCGATGCTGCGCTTCGCCGACGAGGGCTTCAAGTGCCGCCTCGCGGTCTCGCTGCACGCCCCCGACGACGAGCTGCGCGACACCCTCGTCCCGGTGAACACCCGCTGGAAGGTACGCGAGGTGCTGGACGCGGCGTGGGAGTACGCGGAGAAGTCCGGCCGCCGGGTCTCGATCGAGTACGCCCTGATCCGCGACATCAACGACCAGGCGTGGCGCGGTGACCGGCTCGGCCGCCTGCTCAAGGGCAAGCCGGTGCACGTCAACCTGATCCCGCTGAATCCGACGCCGGGCTCCAAGTGGACCGCGTCCAGGCCGGAGGACGAGCGGGCGTTCGTGTCCGCGATCGCCGCACACGGTGTGCCGGTGACCGTGCGGGACACCCGTGGCCAGGAGATCGACGGAGCGTGCGGACAGCTGGCGGCCTCCGAGCGGTAGGCCCGGTGTAACGTGGGCCGCACATTTTCATATTCCGACAGGGGAGCGCCACAGCGCTGAGAGTGCGGCCATGCCGCAGACCCTCTGAACCTCGCCCGGGTCATTCCGGGTAGGAAGTTCGGTCACTACTCGAGCTGTTGCGCCCTGCCCGTTTTCTGCGGGCAGGGCCGCGTCTCTTCCTGGATGTCCCATCCCAGGAGGAATTCAGTGAGCACCACCACGAGAGCGTCCCGCACCCGGCGAACGCTCACCACGAAGAAGCTGACGGTCACCGCGCTGGCCGCCGCGCTGGGTGTCTCGACGCTCGCCGCGTGCGGGAGTTCGGACAGCGGCTCCGGTGCGTCGGGCAAGACGTCCAAGGCGTCCAAGACCGTGACGCTGGTCAGCCACGACTCCTTCGTCGCTTCTCCCTCCGTGCTGAAGGAGTTCACCGAGGAGACCGGTTACACCGTCCACGTCCTCAAGAGCGGGGACGCGGGCGCCGCGCTGAACCAGGAGATCCTCACCAAGGGATCGCCGCGCGGTGACGTCTTCTTCGGTGTCGACAACACGCTGCTGTCGCGGGCGCTCGACAACGGGCTCTTCACGCCGTACGAGGCGAAGGGCCTGGACCGGATACCCGCCGACGTACAGCTCGACGCGGAGAAGCACCGGGTCACCCCCATCGACACCGGTGACCTCTGCGTCAACTACGACAAGAAGTACTTCGCCGACCACAAGCTCGCCCCGCCGCAGTCCTTCGACGACCTGGTCAAGCCGGCGTACAAGAACCTCCTGGTCACCGAGAACGTCGCCACCTCGTCCCCGGGGCTCGGTTTCATGCTCGGCACCGTGGCGAAGTACGGCGACAGCGGCTGGCAGGACTACTGGAAGAAGCTCAAGGCCAACGGCGTGAAGGTCGTGGACGGCTGGGAGCAGGCGTACAACCAGGAGTTCTCCGGCTCGGCCGGTGGCAGGAAGGCCAAGGGCGACCGGCCGCTCGTCGTCTCGTACGCCTCCAGCCCGCCCGCCGAGGTGCTGTACGCCAAGCCGCAGCCGAAGACCGCCCCGACCGGTGTCGCCACCTCGACCTGCTTCCGGCAGATCGAGTTCGCGGGACTGCTGGACGGTGCGAAGAACGAGGCGGGCGGCAAGGCGCTGCTCGACTTCCTGATCAGCAAGAAGTTCCAGGAGGACATGCCGCTGAACATGTTCGTGGACCCGGTGGCGAAGGACGCGGAACTGCCCCCGCTGTTCACCGAGTTCGGCGCGAAGATCACCGCCCCGCAGAGCGTCGCGCCCGACACCATCGCCAAGAACCGTGACCAGTGGGTCAAGTCGTGGTCCTCGCTCGTCCTGAGGTAGAGCCCGGAGCAGGGGCCGGAGCCGAGTCCGCCGCAGAAGCAGAAGCAGAAGCAGAAGCAGAAGCAGAAGCAGAAGCAGAAGCAGGATCCGGGGCCGTGGCCCGGACCGCACGGCGCGCGAACGCCGTGCGGCTCGGACTGCTGGTCGTGCCCGTCGCGTTCTTCGCGGTCTTCTTCGCCTACCCCGTGGCCGCGATCGTCGGTCGCGGTCTCAAGGTGGGCGGAGCCTGGCAGTTCGGGCGGATAGCCGACGTACTGAGCAGCCCCGACATCCTGCACGTCCTGTGGTTCACCACCTGGCAGGCGGGCGCGTCGACCGGGCTGACGCTGCTGATCGCGCTCCCCGGCGCCTACGTCTTCGCGCGCCTGGAGTTCCCGGGCAAGCAGTTGCTGCGCGCGGTGGTGACGGTTCCCTTCGTACTGCCCACCGTGGTCGTCGGCACCGCCTTCCTCGCCCTGCTGGGCCGGGGCGGGCTGCTCGACCAGTTGTGGGGGGTGCGTCTGGACACCACGGTGTGGGCGATCCTGCTGGCGCACGTCTTCTTCAACTACGCGGTGGTCGTACGGTCCGTGGGCGGCCTCTGGTCGCAGCTCGACCCGCGCCAGGAGGAGGCCGCACGGGTGCTCGGCGCCTCCCGGTTCGCCGCCTGGCGGCGGGTGACGCTGCCCGCGCTGGCCCCCGCCGTGTCCGCGGCCGGGCTGATGGTCTTCCTGTTCACCTTCACCTCCTTCGGGGTGGTGCAGATCCTCGGCGGACCGACCTTCTCCACCCTTGAGGTGGAGATCTACCGGGAGACCGCCGAACTCCTCGATCTGCCGACGGCGGCCGTGCTGACCCTGGTGCAGTTCGCCGCGGTCGGCGTGATCCTCGCGCTGCACGCGTGGACGGTGCGGCGCAGGGAGAGCACGCTGAAACTGGTGGACCCGGCGCAGACCGCGCGCCGGCCTCGCGGCGCCGGCCAGTGGACGCTGCTCGGCGGGGTGCTCGCGGTGATCGTCGTGCTGATCCTGCTGCCGCTGGGTGTACTCGTCGAACACTCGCTGGACACCCCCGGCGGGTACGGCTTCGGGTTCTACCGGGCGCTCCAGTCGCAGGGCGCGAACGGCGGTACGTTCCTGGTCCCGCCGATCGAGGCCATCTGGAACTCCGTGCGGTACGCGCTGGTCGCCACCGGTATCGCGCTGGCCGTCGGCGGACTGGCGGCGGCGGCACTCACCCGGCGCGCGGGTCGGCTCGTGCGCGGGTTCGACGCGCTGTTGATGCTTCCCCTCGGGGTTTCC
Source organism: Streptomyces sp. A 4/2 (assembly GCF_940670765.1). GTDB lineage: Bacteria > Actinomycetota > Actinomycetes > Streptomycetales > Streptomycetaceae > Streptomyces. Next base: position 84,872 of record NZ_CALNVW010000001.1, on the reverse strand, counting down.
GCGGTCACCGTCGGCTTCGGCTTTCTGATCACCCTCGACAAGCCGCCGCTCGATCTGCGGGCGTCCTGGATCCTGGTCCCGCTGGCCCAGGCGCTGGTCGGCGTGCCCTTCGTCGTACGGACCATGCTGCCCGTGCTGCGAGCGGTGGACGGCAGGCTGCGCGAGGCGGCGGCGGTCCTGGGGGCCTCGCCGCTGCGGGCCTGGCGGGAGGTGGACCTGCCGATGGTGCGACGGGCGCTGCTGGTCGCCGCCGGGTTCGCGTTCGCCGTGTCCCTGGGGGAGTTCGGTGCGACGGTCTTCATCGCCAGGCCGGACAACCCGACGCTTCCGGTGGCCGTGGCGCGGCTGCTCGCACGGGCCGGTGAACTCAACTACGGGCAGGCGATGGCGCTGTCCACGATCCTGATGCTGGTGTGCGCGGTGTCGCTGCTGGTGCTGGAACGTATCCGCCCCCGGGCTCAGCCCGGGGGGACCCCCTCCGACCGCTCGGGAGAGTTCTGATGCTGCAACTGGACGGCGTGACGGTCCGTTTCGGACAGCGGACCGCGCTGGACGCGGTGGAGCTGACGGTCGGCGCACACGAGACCGTTTGTGTGCTCGGTCCCAGCGGCAGCGGCAAATCCACCCTGCTTCGGGTGGTGGCGGGCCTCCAGCCCACCGCTGCCGGGCGGGTGCTGCTGGACGGCGCCGAACAGACCGGAGTGCCGGTGCACCGCAGGGGCGTCGGCCTGATGTTCCAGGACCACCAGCTCTTCCCTCAGCGTGACGTCGGCGGCAATGTGTCCTTCGGGTTGCGGATGCACTCCGTCCCGAGGCCCGAACGGGACCGCCGGGTAACGGAGTTGCTGGACCTGGTCGGACTGCCGGGCGCCCAGCGGCGCGCCGTGGCCGCGCTCTCCGGCGGCGAGCAGCAGCGCGTCGCGCTCGCCCGCGCCCTGGCCCCGCAGCCCAAACTGCTGATGCTGGACGAGCCGCTCGGCCAGCTCGACCGCAGCCTGCGCGAGCGTCTCGTCGTCGAACTGCGGGAGCTCTTCGGCCGGTTGGGTACGACCGTGCTCGCCGTCACGCACGACCAGGGCGAGGCCTTCGCGCTCGCCGACCGGGTCGTGGTGATGCGGGACGGCCGGATCGCCCAGGTCGGCACGCCGCTGGAGGTGTGGCAGCGGCCCGCCTCGGAGTTCGTCGCGCGCTTCCTCGGCTTCGACAACGTGGTGACCGCGACGGTGGCCGGCGAGGCCGCCGACACCCCCTGGGGCAAGATCCCGGTACCGGGAGGCTCGCCGCAGGGGGAAAGCCGGCTGCTGGTGCGGCCCGCGGGCGTACGCCTCGTACCGCAGGACGAGGGGGTGCGCTGCACGGTGCGGGCGCGGACCTTCCGGGGCAACCACGTGGCCGTGCTCCTGGACCCGGAGCACGGCCCGCAGCTGGAGGCCGAGTGCCCGCTGCTCACCGCGCCCGGAGTGGGGGAGACGGTCGGAGCGGCCTTCGACGCCGCCGATGTGGTGCTGCTCGCGGGGGCGTAGCGGCGGCTCGCCTCCGAACCGCCGCTCCCCCCCCAATGGCCGGTCGGCTACGCCGCGTTCGCGGACAGCTCCTTCCTGCGGTTCGCCACGCCGTGCCGGACCGCGTGGGCCAGGGCTCCGACGGCGAGTGCGAGAGCCACCAGCAGGGTGCTGACCCAGAGCGGCGAGCGGTAGCCGAACCCTGCTCCGATGGCCGCGCCGCCGAACCAGGGGCCGACCGCGGCGCCCACATTGAACGAGGCGGTGGCGAACCCGCCGGCCAGGGCCGGTGCCCCGGTCGCCGCGTAGAGCGCCTGTGAGATCAGGGTGGACCCGACGGCGAACGAGAGGGCCCCCTGGACGAAGACGAGCACGAGCGCCACCACCGGATTTCCGGCGGACAGCGCGAAGGCGGCCCACCCGGCGAGCAGCAGCACCCCACCGGCCGACAGGAGTTGATCCGGCCGCACGTCGGCCACCCGGCCGCCGACGGTGACACCGGTGAACGCGCCCAGGCCGAAGAGCGCCAGCAGCGCGGGAACCCAGCCGGTACCGAAACCGGTCACGGTGGTGAGCAGCGGGGCGAGATACGTGAAGGTGCAGAACGTCGCGCCGTTCACCAGCGCCCCCAGCAGCAGGGTCACCAGCAGCCGGGGGCCGCGCAGCGCCCGCAGTTCGCCACGCACACCCACCCGTACGGAGTCCGGGGCGGCGGCCGGTACCGCGTGCAGGATGGCGAACACGGCAGGCACCGACAGCAGGGCCACCGCCCAGAACGCCGCACGCCAGCCCCAGAGTTGGCCGAGCCAGGCACCGGCGGGCACCCCGATGACGCAGGCGAGGGTGATGCCGCCGAGCAGCGTCGAGGTGGCGCGCCCCTTGGCGTCCGGCCCGACCAGGCCGGCCGCGGTCACCAGGGCCACGGCGAGGAACCCGGCGTTGGCGAACGCCCCGACGACCCGCGCCGCCAGCAGTACCGCGAAGCTGGTGGTCACTGCGCCGACCACATGGACCAGAAGGAACGTGCACAGGAAGACCAGGAGCGCCCTCCTGCGCGACCAGCGCAGACCGAGAACGGCCATCAGCGGCGCGCCCACGACCATCCCCACTGCGAAGGCGGAGGTCAGCGACCCGGCGGCCGGGATGGACACCTGCATCTCTTGCGCGATGTCCGGTACGAGGCCGGACAGCATGAACTCGGATGTTCCCTGGGCGAAAACGGCCAGGCCGAGCAGGTAGACAGCGAATGGCACAGCAGGACTCCACAACCACGTGAGACCGAAAGACAACGGGGTGGCGGTCGGCCGCGGCGTCACCGCCCCGGTGTCGATGACGACTCTCCGGCGGGACGGGCGCGGCCTCCGCGCGGGATCACCCGCACCGGCACGCGGAGGGCGTGGGGCGGATGGAGACCGGTCCTCGACACGGCTGTCCGACAGCGGCGGGGCGCACCCTGCCGTACCCCGGCCACGGCAGTGGAGGGGGCGGCGTGATCGGGCGGGCGGGCCACCGGACGACCGGTGGCTAGAGTCTTGACGCCTCGGGGCTGGACATGGGCGCAGGATAGTGAGCCCGGTCCCGTGGTGTCCATCCGAGGTACTGCGCGCTATATTGAACGTATTGGTTAATTAACGAGGTGGTTAACGACCATGGCGAACCAGCAGGACCCGCTGAGCAGCGTTTTCGCAGCCCTCGCCGATCCGACACGGCGGGCGATCCTCGCCCGGCTCTCCGAGGGCGAGGCCACGGTCACCGATCTGGCGGAACCCTTCGACATGAGTCTCCCGGCGGTCTCCCGGCACCTGAAGGTGCTGGAGCGGGCCGGGCTGATCAGCCGGGGCCGGAACGCACAGTGGCGGCCCTGCAGACTTCAGGCCGCCCCGCTCGGAGACGCCACCCAGTGGCTGGAGACCTACCGGACGTTCTGGCAGGACAGCTTCGACCGCCTCGGAGACCATCTGAATGAGCTCCAGAAAGGGCGAGGACATCATGAGCACCGACAACGAAGCGACTGACGGCATCACCATCACCCGCGTCTTCGACGCACCGCGTGAGCTGGTCTTCCGGGCCTGGACGACACCCGAGCAGTTCGCCGCCTGGTACGGGGGCGACGCGCCGGCCCCCCTGGACCGGGTCTCGATGGACGTCCGTCCCGGTGGCAGCTGGAGCCTGGTGCTGGTCGTCCCCGGCCATGGTGAGATGCCGTTCCACGGGGTCTACCGCGAGGTCGACGCCCCGCGACGGCTGGTCTTCACCCTCAAGGACGGCGGGGCGCCCGCGGACATCGAGGGCGAGATCGTCACCGTTACCTTCGCCGACCTCGGCGGCAGCACCGAGATGGTCTTCCACCAGGGCGGCGGCAACCTCGGCCCCGAGGACTACCAACGTGCCGAGGCCGGCTGGGACACCTTCTTCGACGCCCTGGCCCAGGTGCTGGTCGAGGGCTGAGCGGCGGGGAGCCGACCTCGGGCGGACCGGCCGCCCGGGGTCAGAACGCCATCCGGGCCAGCGCCTCCGGCGCCTCGGCCACCGTGTCGACGAGCGCGATACGGGACTCCATCGCACGGCCCTTCGCCAGCGCCTGGAGCAGTGGCCAGGCGGGCAGTTCCCCGGTCCAGTGGGCCCGGCCCACCAGGACCATCGGGGCGGGTTCGCCGTGCGAGCCGTAGTAGTTGGACGTCGCGTTGTCGAAGATCTCCTGGACCGTGCCCGCCGCACCGGGCAGGAAGATCACACCCGCTGTGGAGCGGGCCAGCAGGCCGTCCTCACGGGTGGCGTTGGCGAAGTACTTGGCGATGTGGCCGGCGAAGGCGTTCGGCGGCTCGTGCCCGTAGAACCAGGTGGGGATCCCCACGGAGTCCCCGCCGTCCGACCAGCGGGCCCGGACCTCGAACGCGGCACGCGCCCAGTCGGAGACGGACGGGGCGAACGACGGTGTCTTGCCCAGGAGTTCGAGGGCCTCGTCCAGCATCCCGTCCCGGTACGGCGACGCGTACGCGCCGAGGTTGGCCGCCTCCATGGCGCCGGGTCCGCCGCCGGTGGCCACGGTCAGACCGGTGCGGGCGAGCGTACGTCCCAGCCGCGCCGCCCCCGCGTACTCCTCGGTGCCACGGGCCATCGCGTGACCGCCCATGACGCCCACCACCCGGGCGCTCTCGAGGTGCTCGTCGAGGGCGTCCGAGATCGCGTCGTCATGGATGGAGCGGAGCATCGAGGCGAGTATGTCGCCGTTGTTCCTGGTCCGTTGGAACCATGCGTAGGCCAGGGCGTCGGGGGTGGCTTCGTAGCCGCTGCCCCGCAGACCTTCGAAGAGCTCGTCGGCGCGGTAGAGGAGTCCGCGGTACGGGGCGAAGGGCAGACCGGGGACGGGCGGGAAGACGAGCGCGCCCGCCGCGCCCACCGCGGCCTCGGCCTCGGGGAGCATCGGGCAGCCGAGGAAGACGGCCCCCGAGGTGTCGGCCGACCGCAGGACGTCCGTACGGTCCGTCAGGTCGACGGCCTGGACGCGGTAACCGCCGAGCGAGCCACGGGCGACGACCCGGTCGAACTGGTCGAGGGTCGCGATCTCGCGGTCACGCTCAGGTGTGGTCGGCATCCGGTCATCGTAAGGGGATGGCAGGTTCACGCCGACAGGGGTGCCGCCGCCAGTGCCGCGACCGCCCAGGTCACCGTGGCGAAGACCATGAACAGGGCCGCCGCACGCAGCGCCGCGGCCGAGCGCAGTACACCGGCCGGAACGCATCCGCGCACCAGGGCGGCCGTCGTCTCCGCCCGGTCCTGACGCGCTTCCACGGCCGAGGTCAGGAGCGTGGCCGTGGTGCAGGCCACCACCAGGGTGGCGCCCAGCGCGGTCAACGGGCCGAAGAGCGGCGGGCCTTCGCCGTGCACGGAAGCGGCGGCGACGACGCCCGAGACCACCGCGCAGAGCGCACCCAGCGGGCGGCCGATCCGCCCGGCCTCGTACTGGAGCACACGGCCCGCGAGCAGACGCACCGCACCCGGGCGCACGGACTGGAGGATCCGGCCGCACAGATGGGTCAGGGCCGGGCCCGCCAGGGCCAGCCCCAGCGCCGTCAGGGTCCAGCCGGCGAGCATCCCCGCGGGGCTGCCGTCGAAGCGACCGGGGACGGGCAGCGGCGCACCGGCCGGACGGCGGCTGGTGTACACCTCGACCGCCAGACCGGCGGCCACCAGCGCCACCCCCCAGGGCAGGCCGGTCGGCGCGGCCTCCGGGTCCGCCCCGGCGCGCTCCGGTCCGTCCTGGCCCGAGCGTGCCCGCGCCGGTCTGCGCGGGCGCAGCGTCCAGGCGCTGCCGACCGCCGCCGCGACCGGTGTGACGGCCAGCAGGGTGAGCGCCGCGGCCACCGGGAGCGCGGAACCCGCCCCGAGCAGCCGTGCGGCGGCGCCGGTGAAGGGCAGACCGGTGACGTCGCCCCGCAGGACGAGGAAGAACAGCAGGGCCACCACGCTGCCCAGCAGGCAGGAGAGCGCCGTGGACACCGCGGAGAGCGCGGAGAGCCCGGCCGGCCCCAGTCCGGCGGCTGTCATCGGGGAGCCGGGCCGGGTGCTCGGATCGGTACGGGCCACCGCGACCGCGAAGTACACCGCCGCGGCCAGCGGGACCAGGCACCAGAGCAGCCGCGGTCCCGATCCGGCCGCCGCGCCGGGATGTCCCGTCGCCCGGCCGAGCGCGGAGAGCAGGAGGAACCCCACACCGGCCGATGCCGCCGCGACCGTCAGCCGCCGCAGCAGGACCACGGGCCGTGCGCCGCGGGCTAGACGGAGAGCGAGCACGCGGCGCGGCCTTCCGTCGTCAGGGAGCCGGTATCGGCGGCGGAGGTGACGAGGCGCCCGTCCCGGAGCCGCACGGTCCGGTCGGCGTGCTCGGCCACTTCGGGGTCATGGGTGGCGAGGACGACGGTGATGCCGTGCGAGCGGGCCGCCGCGACGAGCGTGCGCAGCACCTGGCCGCAGTCCGCCTGGTGCAGCGACGCGGTGGGCTCGTCGGCGAAGAGGACCGAAGGAGCGGAGATCAGCGAGCGGGCGATGACGACCCGCTGCCGCTGGGCCTGCAGCAGGGCGGGCGGGCGCTTGCGCGCGTACGCGCCGATGTCGAGCCGCTCCAGCCATTCGGCGGCGGCGCGCTTGGCCACCCGGTGCGGCGCGCCGTTCAGCAGCAGCGGGAGAGCCACGTTCTCCCAGGCCGTCAGTTCGGGCACGAGCCGGGGTTCGGGGTCGATCCAGCTGAACCGTTCGAGGCGCAGCCGCTCACGGGCCGCCTGGCCCAGGGTGTGGACGGGGCCGCTGTTGAACCACACCTCGCCCTCCTGCGGGACGAGTTGACCCGAGAGGCAGCGCAGCAGGGTCGTCTTCCCGCTGCCGCGCGGGCCGAGTACGGAGAGGATCTCCCCGTCGTGGACGCCGAGCGAGACATTGGTGAGTGCGGGCGAGCCGCTGTGGGAGAAGTGGGCGGAGCGCGTCCAGAGCACGTCGTTGTCGGGCGGGGCAGCCATCGCGAACACACCTCGGTTCTGATCCTGGCCCCCCGCACGGGGGAACGAAAGCGGAGCCGATCGGTCACTGGGCACCGTAAGGACTCCGGACCGGGGTGCGCGGACAGCACGCGGCCCGGCCGTACCCGTATCCACTCGGACGGGTGCAGCCGGGCCGGTTGTCAGCGGGCCGTGCGGAAGGTCAGAGCTTGGCCCAGGCGTCGGTGAGGACCACGCGCAGGATGGACTCGATCTCGTCGAACGTCGACTGGTCGGCGATCAGCGGCGGCGCCAGCTGGACGACCGGGTCGCCGCGGTCGTCGGCCCTGCAGTACAGGCCGTTCTCGAAGAGGCCCTTGGAGACCGCGTTGTAGAGGATGCGCTCGGTCTCCTCCTCGTTGAAGGTCTCCTTGGTGGCCTTGTCCTTGACCAGCTCGATGCCGTAGAAGAAGCCGTTGCCGCGGACGTCGCCGACGATCGGCAGGTCGTGCAGCTTCTGCAGCGTGGAGAGGAAGGCGCCCTCGTTGTCGAGGACGTGCTGGTTGAGGTTCTCGCGCTCGAAGATGTCGAGGTTGGCGAGACCGACGGCCGCGGAGACCGGGTGGCCGCCGAAGGTGTACCCGTGCAGGAAGGTGTTGCCGTCCCGGTAGAACGGCTCCGCCAGCCGGTCGGAGACGATGCACGCCCCTATCGGCGAGTACCCCGACGTCATGCCCTTGGCGCAGGTGATCATGTCGGGGATGTAGTCGAACTTGTCGCAGGCGAACATCGTGCCGAGACGGCCGAAGGCGCAGATGACCTCGTCCGACACGAGCAGCACGTTGTACTTGTCGCAGATCTCGCGCACCCGCTGGAAGTAACCGGGCGGGGGCGGGAAGCAGCCGCCCGCGTTCTGCACCGGCTCCAGGAAGACGGCCGCGACGGTCTCCGGGCCCTCGAAGAGGATCTCCTGCTCGATCTGGTCGGCGGCCCAGCGGCCGAAGGCCACCGGGTCGTCGCCGTGGATCGGGGCGCGGTAGATGTTGGTGTTGGGAACCTTGTGCGCGCCGGGGACGAGCGGCTCGAACGGGGCCTTCAGGGCAGGCAGTCCGGTGATGGACAGGGCGCCCGCCGGGGTGCCGTGGTAGGCCACCGCACGGGAGATGACCTTGTACTTCGTGTGGTTGCCGGTGAGCTTGTGGTACTGCTTCGCCAACTTCCAGGCGGTCTCGACCGCTTCGCCGCCGCCCGTGGTGAAGAAGACCTTGTTGAGGTCGCCGGGCGCGTGGTGCGCGAGGCGCTCGGCGAGCTCCACGGCCTTCGGGTGGGCGTACGACCAGATCGGGAAGAAGGCCAGTTCCTGGGCCTGCTTGTACGCGGTCTCGGCCAGCTCGTGGCGGCCGTGGCCCGCGTTGACCACGAACAGGCCCGCGAGCCCGTCGAGGTAGCGCTTGCCCTTGTCGTCGTAGATGTAGGTGCCCTCGCCACGCACGATGGTGGGAACGGGCGCGTTCTCGTACGACGACATGTCCGTGAAGTGCATCCACAGGTGGTCGTACGCGGTCTGGCTGAGGTCCTTGCTCATGACTATCGGGTGCCCCACTGGTAGGTCTGCTTCTTCAGCTTGAGGTAGACGAAACTTTCGGTCGCACGCACGCCGGGAAGCGCGCGGATCCGCTTGTTGATCAGTTCGAGCAGGTGGTCGTCGTCCTCGCAGACGACTTCCACCATGAGGTCGAAGGAGCCCGCGGTCATCACCACGTAGTCGACCTCGTTCATTGCGGCCAGCGCGTCCGCGACGGGGTCGAGGTCGCCCTCGACCCGCATGCCGACCATGGCCTGCCGCCGGAAACCCACGGTGAGCGGGTCGGTGACGGCGACGATCTGCATGACCCCCTGGTCCTGGAGCTTCTGCACCCGCTGGCGCACGGCCGCCTCGGAGAGGCCGACGGCCTTGCCGATCGCCGCGTACGGCCGCCGGCCGTCCTGCTGGAGCTGTTCGATGATTGCCAGGGAGACGGCGTCGATCGGGGGAGTGCCGTTCCCGTTCCTGGGGTCTGCGCTGCGACTGGCCACGCCCACACTCTGCATGAGGTCTCGCCCGTCCCGCAAGCCCGATGCGATGAAATTCGTTGCGGAAGGGCGTTTTGGGAACTGAATCCGAAGTTCATGGTGGTCAGCTATGTCGAAAGCGACACCTCTGCGATTAGGGTGGGTGTCTCACCCATCGGACATCTGACAGGAGGGGTGGCTGTGACCACCGAGCTTCGCCGGCTGCGTAACTACATCAACGGAGAATTCCGGGACGCCGCTGACGGCCGGACCATCGATGTGGTCAATCCGGCCACCGGCGAGACGTACGCGACCTCCCCGCTCTCCGGGCAGGCGGACGTCGACGCCGCCATGGAGGCGGCTGCCGCGGCCTTCCCCGCCTGGCGCGACACCACGCCCGGTGAGCGCCAGCGCGTACTTCTGAAGATCGCCGACGCCTTCGAGGAGCGGGCCGAGGACCTGATCGCCGCGGAGAGCGAGAACACCGGGAAGCCCCTCGGGCTGACCCGCACCGAGGAAATCCCGCCGATGGTGGACCAGATCCGCTTCTTCGCGGGAGCCGCACGGCTCCTCGAAGGCCGCTCCGCCGGTGAGTACATGGAGGGCCTGACCTCCATCGTGCGGCGCGAGCCGGTCGGTGTCTGCGCGCAGGTCGCGCCGTGGAACTACCCGATGATGATGGCGGTCTGGAAGTTCGCCCCGGCCCTGGCCGCGGGGAACACCGTCGTACTGAAGCCCTCCGACACCACCCCCGCTTCGACGCTCCTGATGGCCGAGATCATCGGGGCCGTCGCACCCAAGGGCGTGTTCAACGTCGTCTGCGGCGACCGGGACACCGGCCGCGCGATGGTGGAGCACAAGGTGCCCGCGATGGCCTCCATCACCGGTTCGGTACGGGCGGGCATGCAGGTCGCCGAGTCCGCGGCCAAGGACGTCAAGCGCGTCCACCTGGAGCTGGGCGGCAAGGCGCCGGTCGTCGTCTTCGAGGACGCCGACATCGCCAAGGCCGTCGAGGACATCTCCGTCGCCGGATACTTCAACGCCGGTCAGGACTGCACGGCCGCCACCCGGGTGCTCGTGCACGAGTCGATCCACGACGAGTTCGTGACGGCACTGGCCAAGGCCGCGTCCGACACGAAGACCGGTCAGCCGGACGACGAGGACGTGCTGTACGGCCCGCTCAACAACGCCAACCAGCTGGCGCAGGTCAGCGGGTTCATCGACCGGCTGCCCGCGCACGCCAAGGTCGAGGCGGGCGGCAAGCGCGTCGGCGAGAAGGGCTTCTTCTACGCCCCCACGGTGGTGTCCGGGCTGAAGCAGGACGACGAGATCATCCAGCACGAGGTCTTCGGACCGGTGATCACGGTCCAGCCCTTCCGCGACGAGGAGCAGGCCCTCGCCTACGCCAACGACGTGGAGTACGCGCTGGCTTCCTCGGTGTGGACCAAGGACCACGCACGGGCCATGCGGATGTCCAAGAACCTGGACTTCGGCTGCGTGTGGATCAACACCCACATCCCGCTCGTCGCCGAGATGCCGCACGGCGGATTCAAGAAGTCCGGTTACGGCAAGGACCTGTCGGCGTACGGCTTCGAGGACTACACGCGCATCAAGCACGTGATGACGTCCCTGGACAGCTGATACGGCGGAGTGTCGCCCGACGGGGCGGGCAGTGGACACCTTGTCCATTGCCCGCCCCACCTGCATGAGGAGAGGCTGTCCGGCATGGCAGATCTTGGTGTTTCCCGGCGTACGGTCCTCCGTGGTTCCGGCGCGCTCGCCGCGCTGGCCGCGCTCACCGGATGCGGGGTGCCCGCGGCGTACGTGAAGCCGGGACAGCGGGCCGGGCAGGACAGTTCGGCGCAGGACAGGAGCCTGGTCTTCGCCAACTGGCCCCTGTACATCGACACCGCGGACGACAACCCGTCGAAACGGCCCACGCTCGACGCCTTCGAGAAGCGGACCGGGATCTCGGTGAAGTACACCGAGGAGATCAACGACAACGACGAGTTCTTCGGGAAGATCAGCCCGGCGCTGATGAACCACCAGCAGACCGGGCGGGACCTGATCGTCATCAGTGACTGGATGGCGGCCCGGTTCGTACGGCTGGGCTGGGTCCAGGAGATGGACCGGGCCAAGCAGCCGAACGTCGCCAAGTACCTGGACCCGCAGCTCCTCTCGCCCGCCTTCGACAAGGGACGCCTGCACAGCGTGCCGTGGCAGTCCGGGATCACCGGCATCGCGTACAACCGCAAGAAGGTCGGCCGCGAGATCAAGCACATGAGCGACCTCTGGGCGCCCGACCTGCGCGGCAAGGTCACGCTGCTCTCCGGGCTCGACGAGGCGTTCGCGCTGCTCATGCAGGGGAACGGCGCCGACATCACCCGGTGGACCGCGCACGACTTCCACACCATGTGCGACCAGGTCGAGAAGCTCGTACGGAAGAAGCAGATCCGCCGCTTCACCGGCAACGACTACATCAAGGACCTGTCCACCGGCGATGTGCTCGCCTGCCAGGCGTACTCCGGCGACGTGATCCAGCTCCAGGCGGACAGCCCGGACATCGAGTTCGTGGTGCCCGAGGAGGGCGGCGAGCTGTGGGCGGAGTCGATGATGATCCCCAACCTCGCCCGCCACAAGGCCAATGCGGAGAAGCTGATCGACTACTACTACGAGCCCGCGGTCGCGGCGGAGCTGGCGGCATGGGTGAACTACGTGTGCCCCGTCCCGGCGGCGCGCGAGGTGCTGGCCTCGTCGAAGGACAAGGACCTGGCCGACCTGGCCGAGGACCCGCTGATCTTCCCCGACGACACGATGCGCAAGCGTCTCGCCATAGCCCGGGACATCACGTCGGCGGAGCGGGTCGAGTTCACCAAGCGGTGGAACAAGATCGTGGGGCTGTGAGCGGCCTGCGGCTGCCGGTCAGGCCGCGCGGACCGCGCACAGTGCGTCGACGCGGTTCGTGGTGATCGAGTCGACGCCGGCGCCGATCAGCCGCCGCATCGCGCGTTTGGTGTCCGGGGTCCAGGCCGAGACCAGCAGCCCGTCCCGGTGCACCCGCTCGCACAGCTGCGGACTCAGCAGCCCGAAACGGTAGTTGAGCCAGCGCGGCTTCACCGCGTCGAGCAGTACCGGACGCGGCGGGGCGAGCGTCGTCCAGGTCATGGCGATCTCGGCGCCGGGATCGGCCTCCCGCACACGGAGCATGGTGGTGGGCCCCGCGCAGTAGTACACGCGCTCGCCCGCGCCGCACTCCCGCACGACGGCGACGACCTCGCGGACCGCGGCCGGTGTGGCATCCGGCAGATCGATCATGACGCGATGGCCGCCGGCCGCCAGGAGCGCCTCGCGGAGCGTGGGGACGCCACCGTCCGTGAGCCCCCGCAGTTCGTCCGCCGACACCCGGGAGAGCGGTCGGTCGTGGCGCCACAGCCGCTCCAGTGTCGCGTCGTGCAGCAGCACGGCCTCGCCGTCGCGGGTCAGCCGGACATCGATCTCCACCGCGTCCGCGCCCCGCTCCACCGCGGAGCGGACGGAGGGCAGGGTGTTCTCACGGAAGAGATAGGGATCGCCGCGGTGGCCGACGGCAGTGACGGTGCGCATGGAGTCATCCTCGCCGACCCCTCCCGTCGAGGGCTACCGCGCCAGCCAGTTCGCGGTGTACGTGTCGATCTCCGTGGTCAGCCGGGCCTTGCCCGCGTCGTCGAGGAAGGACGCGTCGACGGCGTTCTTCGCGAGGGCCGCGATGCCCGCTTCGTCGAGGTCCAGCAGCCGGGCGGCGACCAGGTACTCGTTGTTGAGATCGGTGCCGAACATCGGCGGGTCGTCGCTGTTGATCGTCACCAGGACGCCCGCGTCCACCATCTCCCTGACCGGGTGCTCGTCGAGCGAACGGACGGCCCGGGTCGCGATGTTGGAGGTCGGGCACACCTCCAGCGCGATGCGCTGCTCGGCGAGGTGGGCCAGCAGCTTCGGGTCCTGCGTCGCGCTGGTGCCGTGGCCGATGCGCTCCGCGCCCAGGTGGTTGATCGCGTCCCAGATGGTCTCGGGGCCCGTCGTCTCACCGGCGTGCGGCACCGAGTGCAGGCCCGCCGCGCGCGCCCGGTCGAAGAAGGGCTTGAACTGCGGGCGCTCCACCCCGATCTCGGGGCCGCCGAGCCCGAAGGAGACCAGCCCCTCGGGGCGCAGATCCACCGCGAGCCGCGCGGTCTCCGCGGCGGATTCGAGCCCCGCCTCACCCGGGATGTCGAAGCACCAGCGCAGTACGGTGCCCAGCTCCGACTCGGCCGACTTCCTGGCGTCCTCGATCGCCTCCATGAAGGCGGCCTCGGGGATGCCGCGCCGGGTGGAGGAGTACGGGGTGACCGTCAGCTCCGCGTACCGGATGTTCTGGCGGGCCATGTCGCGCGCGATCTCGTAGGTCAGCAGCCGCACGTCCTCCGGCGTACGGATCAGGTCCACCACGGAGAGGTACACCTGGATGAAGTGCCCGAAGTCGGTGAACGTGAAGTAGTCGGCGAGCGCCTCGGGATCGGTGGGCACTATGGAGTCCGGGTGGTGCGCCGCGAGTTCGGCGACGATGCGCGGCGTCGCGGAACCCACGTGGTGCACGTGCAGTTCGGCCTTGGGGAGCCCCGCGACGAAGGGGTGCAGGTCGGTCATCGGGGGTCCTCCGGGGTGCGGTCGGGGGTGTGGTCGGTGCTGCCGGTCGGAGAACATCGTAGGCACGCTCTCCCGGCGGGTGGTCCGGGGTGCGGGCCCCGGGGCCCGTCCGGCATGCAGGCCTTAGCATGACGAGCCGAGGATGGGGGAGGCCCATGTCAGACCACGTACCGCACCCTTCGGGGGATCCCGAACCGCCGAAGGACCCATGGGCTCCGCCCGGGAACAGCGAGAACAAGGTGCCGCTGGACAAGCTGCAGCCGCAGACACCGCCGCAGCCGCAGAGTCCGGTGCACGATCAGCAGACGGTCACGGCCGTGCCGGAGGCTCCCTCCGGCGCCGTTCCGGGACAGCCGGGTCCCGCGCAGCCGGGTGACCCGCAGCCCGGTTCGGCACCTCCCGGCTATCCGCAGCCCGGGTTCGCGCCGCCCGGGTTCGCGCAGCCGGGCTTCGCACCGCCCGGATTCCCGCCGCCCGGCTCCGTACCGCCCCCGCCGATCGGGCCGAACGGTCCCGGACAGGCCCCCGGGGCGTACGGCTACCCGTCCTACCCGGGGGCGGGCCAGCAGCCCGGCCCCGCTCCCTACGGTGGCTACCCCGGATACCCGGGGTACGGCGGCCAGGGCGGCTGGGGAACCGTCCAGCGTGGTCCGGAGAACGGCTTCGGGACCGCCGCGCTGGTGCTCGGCATCATCAGCGTGGTCTTCTTCTGCGGCTGGGGTCTGGGCATCATCCTGGGCGGACTCGCCCTGATATTCGGGATCCTGGGCCGTAAGCGGGCCAACCGCGGCGAGGCGAACAACGGCGGCATGGCGCTCGCCGGGATCATCCTGGGCTCGGTCGGGATCCTGTTCAGCGCTGCCTTTCTCAGCCTGATGATCTGGACCATCGCGAACAGCGACGACTCCGGTTCGTACGACTACGGGGACGATTCCTCGTACTCCAGCGCGCTGGCCACCGACGCCGGACGGTAACCGGACCGGCCGCGTGCGGCGGTCCGTCAGCCGGTCGCCGTACGCAGCCGGTCCCTGGCGTCCATCAGCGCGAACCCCAGCAGATTGAGCCCGCGCCAGCGGGCCGGCTGCTGGGCCCGCTCGTCGTCCGCGGCCAGCCCGATGCCCCATATCCGGTCCATCGGGCTGGCCTCGACGAGCACGCGGTCCCCGGTCGCCAGCAGGAACTCACGCAGCGCCGCGTCCGCGCCGAACTTGTGCACGCTGCCCTCGACCACGATTCCGTAGCGCTCGCGCTGCCATATCTCCTCGTCGAAGCCGCGCACCAGCCGCCCGGCCTTCTTCGCCAGTGCGGGGTTCGCCGCCGCCAGCACCGCGCGCTCCGCGTCCGCGTCGCCGAAGAGCCGTGCCTTGGCCGCCATCATCCAGTGCTCGGCCGTCGCGTACCGCACGCCGTCGACCTCGAACGGTGACGGCCACCACTGACTGAGACAACTCGTCCCGATACGGCCGTCCGGCCTCGGCGTATGCCCCCAGAAGGCCAGAAACTTGATCCGCTCGCCCGCGTCGATCCGGGCGGCGAGTGCGTCGGTCCTCTCCATGCACGGGAGTCTGGCAGCCGCCACTGACACTCCGTCGTGGATTTCCTGGCCGACGCGACACATGGTCGACCGATTCCGTCGCGTAACCAAAAGGAAACAACGGAATCACTTGTTGCATATCTGTTGCTCTGCCAGGATCGGCACTCAATTCGAGCGTGAGCTACGGAGAGCACGATGGTCAACAGCTTCCAGGTGCAGGACCGCTTCGCGGCGGGCGCACAGTACATCGACGGGCAGCTGCGGCCCGGTTCCTCAGGGAAGACCCAGGACGTGGTCGACCCGGCGACCGGCAAGGTGGTGTTCAGCTACGAGACGGCCGGTGCCGCCGATGTCGACGCCGCCGTGGCGGCGGCCCGCGCGGCCTTCCCCGGCTGGTCCGCGGCGACCCCGGGCGAGCGCTCCGACGCGCTGCACCGCTTCGCGGCGGTACTCGCCGAGCGGGCCGAGGAGTTCGCGTACGCCGAATCCCTCCAGTGCGGCAAACCGATCAAGCTGAGCCGTGAGTTCGACGTCCCCGGCACGGTCGACAACGCCTCCTTCTTCGCGGGCGCCGCCCGTCACCTCCAGGGCCAGTCCGCGGGTGAGTACAGCGGGGACCACACCTCGTACGTACGGCGCGAGCCGATCGGCGTGGTCGGCTCCATCGCCCCCTGGAACTACCCGCTCCAGATGGCCGCCTGGAAGGTCCTGCCCGCCATCGCCGCGGGCAACACCATCGTGCTGAAGCCCGCCGAGATCACCCCGCTCACCTCGCTGATGTTCGCGCAGGCCGCGACCGAGGCGGGCATCCCGGACGGCGTCGTCAACATCGTCAACGGCCTCGGGAAGGAGGCGGGCGAGCACCTCGTCGGCCACCCCGACGTGGTCATGACCTCGTTCACCGGGTCGACGGCCGTCGGCAAGCGCGTCGCCGAGATCGCCACCGACACCGTCAAGCGGATCCACCTCGAACTGGGCGGCAAGGCCCCCTTCCTGGTCTTCGACGACGCCGACCTGGAGGCCGCCGTGCACGGCGCGGTCGCCGGCTCGCTCATCAACACCGGCCAGGACTGCACGGCCGCCACCCGCGCGTACGTCCAGCGCCCGCTCTACGACGCCTTCGTGGAGGGCGTCGCCGCGCTGATGAGCACCCTCAGGCTCGGCGACCCCTTCGACGAGTCGACCGACCTCGGTCCGCTGGTCAGCCATGCCCAGCGCGACCGGGTCGCCGCGTTCGTCGAGCGCGCGCGTGGCTACGCACGGGTGGTGACCGGTGGTGCGGCGCCCGACGGCGACGGCGCCTACTATCTCCCCACGCTGATCGCCGACGCCGCCCAGGACAGCGAGATCGTCCAGGCCGAGATCTTCGGCCCGGTCCTCGTCGTGCTGCCCTTCGACTCCGACGACGAGGGCATCGCGCTCGCCAACGACACCCCGTACGGTCTGGCCTCCTCCGCCTGGACCCGCGACGTCTTCCGCGCGAACCGCGCGACCCGGGAGATCCAGGCCGGCTGTGTCTGGGTCAACGACCACATCCCGATCATCAGCGAGATGCCGCACGGCGGTTACAAGGCCAGCGGCTTCGGCAAGGACATGTCCGTGTACTCGTTCGAGGAGTACACACAGGTCAAGCACGTCATGTACGACAACACCGCGGTGGCCCGCAAGGACTGGCACCGCACGATCTTCGGGGACCGATAAAGAAAGGGCACACCGCCCATGGAGCAGTACGAGCCAGACCGTCTCTCCCCGGCCCAGCTGGCCGCCGCCCACCGCACGCTGACCAGCGGCAGAGGGGCCTTCGGCCGCCGTGCGCTGCTGCGTACGGCGGGCCTCGGCGCGCTGACGGCCGGCGGCCTCGCCACCCTGACCGGCTGCGGTATCCCGGCAGCCAAACGGGACGGCGGGGCCCCGGTCTCCGACGACCACTCGGCCAAGGAGAAGGAGATCAACTTCTCCAACTGGACCGAGTACATGGACGTCACCGACGACGGGAAGCACCGGCCCACGCTGGAGGCGTTCACCCGCCGCACCGGGATCAAGGTCAAGTACACCGAGGACATCAACGACAACGTCGAGTTCTTCGGCAAGATCAAGCCGCAGCTCGCGGCCGGCCAGGACACCGGCCGGGACCTGATCATCCTGACCGACTGGCTGGCCGCCCGGCTGATCCGGTTCGGCTGGGTGGAACGGCTGGACTCGTCACTGCTCCCGCACGCGTACGCCAACCTCTCCGCCCAGTTCCGCAGCCCCGACTGGGACCCGGGCCGCGCCTACTCGTACCCCTGGGCCGGAATCCCCACCGTCATCGCGTACAACAGCAAGGCGACCGGCGGCCGGAAGGTCGACTCGGTCACCCAGCTGCTCGACGACCCGAAGCTCAAGGGCCGGGTCAGTTTCCTCTCCGAGATGCGGGACTCCGTCGGGATGACCCTGCTCGACATGGGCAAGGACCCGGCGAAGGTCACCGACGCCGACTACGACGCCGCGATCGGCCGCCTCCAGAAGGGCGTCGACCGCAACCAGATACGCCGCTTCACCGGGAACGACTACATCAGCGACCTGGACAAGGGCGACATCGCCGCCTGCGTGGCCTGGGGCGGCGACATCACCCAGCTCCAGCACGACAACCCGCACGTCAAGTACGTGATCCCGGCCGCCGGTTACATGACGTCCACGGACAACATGATGATCCCGGTCAAGGCCAGGCACACGGCCAACGCCGAGCGGCTCATCGACTACTACTACGAGCCCGCGGTCGCCGCGAAGCTCACCGCGTACACGAACTACGTCTGCCCCGTCGACGGCGTGCGCGAGGAACTGACGAAGATCGACCCCGCCATGGCGGCCAACGAGCTGATCCTCCCGGACAAGGCGATGGCCGCGAGGTCGCACTCCTTCCGCTCGCTCTCCAGCAAGGAAGAGACGGCGTACGAAGAGAAGTTCGCCAAGCTCATCGGCACCTGACCTCCCCCTTTCTCTGCTTCCTTCTGCTCCTCCTCCCTTACGAACCTGGGACCGTACCCATGACACAGACGAATGAAGGCGGCGACGTCCGTCTCGCCGGGATCAGCAAGACCTACGGGTCCTTCACCGCGGTGCACCCGCTGGATCTGACCGTTCCCCAGGGCACGTTCTTCGCCCTCCTCGGCGCCTCGGGCTGTGGCAAGACCACCACCCTGCGCATGATCGCCGGGCTTGAGGACCCCAGCACCGGAACGGTCCGGCTCGGCGACCGGGACGTCACCGACCTGCCGCCGTACAAGCGCCCGGTCAACACGGTCTTCCAGTCGTACGCGCTCTTCCCGCACCTCGACGTGACGGAGAACATCGCCTTCGGGCTGCGCAGGCGCGGCATCAAGTCCGTGAAGAAGCAGGTCGGCGACATGCTCGACCTCGTCCAGCTCGGCGACTTCGCGCACCGCAAGCCGCACCAGCTCTCCGGCGGCCAGCAGCAGCGCGTCGCCGTCGCCCGCGCGCTCATCAACCACCCGCAGGTGCTCCTCCTCGACGAGCCGCTCGGCGCCCTCGACCTGAAGCTGCGCCGTCAGATGCAGCTGGAACTCAAGCGGATCCAGACCGAGGTCGGCATCACCTTCGTCCATGTCACCCACGACCAGGAGGAGGCCATGACCATGGCCGACGCCGTCGCGGTGATGAACGGCGGCCGGGTCGAGCAACTGGGCGCGCCCGCCGATCTGTACGAGAACCCGCAGACCACCTTCGTCGCCAACTTCCTCGGCACGTCGAACCTCATCGAGGCCGAGGTCGTCACGGCGGGCAAGGACATCACCGTGCACGCGTCCGGCACCGAACTGCGGCTGCCCGCGAGCCGATGTACGGCCGCCACCAGCAGCGGCGGCAAGCTGCTCGTCGGGGTCCGCCCGGAGAAGATCGCCCTGGCGCACGCGGACGACGCCGCGGAGATAGCCGACGGACGCAACCGCGTCACCGGCCGGATAGCCGACTCCAGCTTCATCGGGGTCTCCACCCAGTACGTCGTCGACAGCCCGGTCTGCCCGCAGCTGGAGGTCTACGTACAGAACGTCGAGCGCGACGCACGGCTTCGGCCCGGCGCCGAGGTCGTGCTGCACTGGAACCCCGAGCACACCTTCGGCCTCGACGCGGGCCAGGCAGTGGACGCAGGGAAGTCGGGCACCGCAGGTGTCGAGGAGGCGGCGTGACCGTCACCGAGGCACCGCCCGCCGCCCCCGAGGCCGGGCCCGTGGTCCACAAGCGCCCGGTCCGCAAGCGGCTCGTCCCGTACTGGCTGCTGCTCCCCGGCATCGTCTGGCTGGTGGTCTTCTTCGCCCTGCCGATGATCTACCAGGCGTCGACGTCCGTGCAGACCGGTTCGCTGGAGGAGGGCTTCCGGGTCACCTGGCACTTCCAGACCTACTGGGACGCCCTGCACGAGTACTACCCGCAGTTCATCCGTTCCCTGCTCTACGCGGGCACGGCGACGATCCTCTGTCTGCTGCTGGGCTATCCGCTCTCGTACCTCATCGCCTTCAAGGCGGGCCGCTGGCGCAACCTGGTGCTGATCCTGGTCATCGCGCCGTTCTTCACCAGCTTCCTGATCCGCACGCTCGCCTGGAAGACGATCCTCGCGGACGGCGGCCCGGTCGTGGGCGTGCTGAACACGCTGCACATCCTGGACGTCACCAGCTGGCTCGGCTGGACCGAGGGCAGCCGGGTGCTGGCGACCCCCATGGCGGTGGTCTGCGGACTCACGTACAACTTCCTGCCGTTCATGATCCTGCCGCTCTACACCTCGCTGGAGCGGATCGACGGACGGCTGCACGAGGCGGCCGGGGACCTCTACGCCACCCCGGCCACCACCTTCCGCAAGGTGACCTTCCCGCTGTCCATGCCGGGTGTCGTCTCCGGAACCCTGCTCACCTTCATCCCGGCGGCCGGTGACTACGTCAACTCCGAACTGCTCGGCTCGACCGACACCAAGATGGTCGGCAGCGTCATCCAGTCGCAGTTCCTGCGCGTGCTCGACTATCCGACAGCCGCCGCGCTCTCCTTCATTCTCATGGCGATCGTGCTGATCATGGTCACCGTCTACATCCGCCGAGCCGGCACGGAGGACCTGGTCTGATGCTGAGGAACTCCACGCGCTGGCTCCGCCGCCATCTCGTCACCATCGCGGGCCTGATCACCCTCGCCTATCTGATCCTGCCCAACATCGTCGTGATGGTGTTCTCGTTCAACAAGCCCAACGGGCGCTTCAACATCACCTGGCAGCGGTTCTCCCTCGACGCCTGGAAGGACCCCTGCGGCGTCGCGGACATGTGCGGCTCGCTCAATCTCTCGCTGGAGATCGCGGTCTGGGCCACGATCGGCTCCACCGTGCTCGGCACGATGATCGCCTTCGCGCTGGTCCGCTACCGGTTCCGGGCGCGCGGTGCGATCAACTCGCTGATCTTCCTGCCGATGGCGATGCCCGAGGTCGTCATGGCCGCCTCGCTGCTGACGCTCTTCCTCAACATGGGCGCCCAGCTGGGCTTCTGGACCATCCTCATCGCGCACATCATGTTCTGCCTCAGCTTCGTCGTCACGGCGGTCAAGGCACGTGTGATGTCGATGGACCCCCGGCTGGAGGAAGCCGCGCGCGATCTCTACGCGAGCCCGGTGCAGACCTTCCTGCGGGTCACCCTGCCCATCGCCGCACCGGGGATCGCGGCGGGCGCACTGCTCGCCTTCGCGCTCTCCTTCGACGACTTCATCATCACCAACTTCAACGCGGGCTCGACCGTGACCTTCCCCATGTACGTCTGGGGATCGGCGCAGCGCGGCACGCCCGTGCAGATCAACGTCATCGGTACGGCGATGTTCATCATTGCGGTACTGGTGGTACTCGGCGGTCAGCTGATCAGCAACCGCCGCAAGAACAGCACACAGCACTGAAGCAGTCCCTGAAGGAGTGGAACCCATGGCCCCAGCCGCCATGACCCGTGCCCTTGCCGCATCACTCGCCGACGCCGAGCCGGTGTCGTTCTGGCTGGAGGACCCGGGCAAGCCCGCCGCCCTGCCCGCGCTCACCGGCGACACCAGCTGCGACCTGCTGGTCGTCGGCGGCGGCTACAGCGGTCTGTGGACCGCGCTGCTCGCCAAGGAGCGCGACCCCGGCCGGGACGTCGTACTGATCGAGGGCAACGAGATCGGCTGGGCCGCGTCGGGCCGCAACGGCGGCTTCTGCGCCGCCTCGCTGACCCACGGCCTCGCCAACGGGCTGGAACGCTGGCCCGGCGAGATCAAGAAGCTGGAGGAACTGGGCGCGCGCAACCTCGACGCCATCGAGGCGGCCGTCGCCCGGTACGGGATCGACTGCGAATTCGAGCGCACCGGCGAGATCGACGTGGCCACCCAGCCCTACCAGGTCGACGAGTTGCGCGAGTGGCACCAGGAGGTGACCGAACTCGGCCTCGGGGGCGGTGAGTTCCTCGACCAGGACGCGCTGCGGTCCGAGGTCGACTCACCGACCTTCCTCGGCGGGCTGTACGACCGGGACGGGGTGGCGATGCTGCACCCCGCCAAGCTGGCCTGGGGCCTCAAGCAGGCCTGCCTCGGTCTCGGCGTACGGATCCACGAACGCACCCGGGGGCTCGACCTGGCCCGCTCGGGCACCGGGATGGCGGTCCGTACGCCGTACGGCAGGGTCTTCGCCCGGCACGTCGCGCTGGGTACGAACATCTTCCCCTCGCTGGTCAAGCGGGTGCGTCCGTACACCGTCCCGGTCTACGACTACGCGCTGATGACGGAGCCGCTCACCGAGGAGCAGCAGGCCGCGATCGGCTGGCGGAACAGGCAGGGGCTCGGTGACAGCGCCAACCAGTTCCACTACTTCCGGCTGACCGCCGACCACCGCATCCTGTGGGGCGGCTACGACGCGATCTATCCGTACGGCGGGCGGATGAGCGCCGATCTCGACCACCGCCCCGACACCTATCTGAGGCTCGCCGAGCACTTCTTCCAGTGCTTCCCACAGCTCGAAGGGATCCGCTTCAGTCACGCCTGGGGCGGCGCGATCGACACCTGCTCACGGTTCTCGGCCTTCTTCGGTACGGCGCACGGCGGCCGGGTCGCCTACGCGGCGGGCTTCACGGGCCTGGGCGTCGGGGCCACCCGGTTCGGCGGCGACGTGATGCTCGACCTGCTCTCCGGCGAGCGGACGGAGCGCACCGCGCTGGAAATGGTGCGCACCAAGCCGATGCCGTTCCCGCCCGAGCCGTTCGCCTGGGCGGGGATCGGGCTGACCAAGTGGTCGCTGGCGCGGGCGGACGAGCGGGACGGGCGGCGCAATCTCTGGCTGAAGTCGATGGACAAGCTGGGACTCGGCTTCGACTCCTGAGCGCTCTCCGGCTCCGGAACGATCCGGGACGTCCGAGCGCTCCGGACGTCCGAGCGCTTCCGAGTGAAGCCTGACCGGGTGCTGAGCAGAGCCTGACCCGGTCCTGGGCGAAGCGGGCCCCGAGGGGACCGGCCGCGATCCGGATGTGACCCGGTTCACCGCAGGAAAGGTGCGGAACCCGCGTCATGGATCACGGCCGGGCCCCTCTCTCCTTGTGCACGCAACATCTGCGCGTACACGAATGGAGGCCGGGCGATGGTTGGCACGGGGGCAAGGACCGCGGTGGAGTGGCTCGTTTCGGTGGCACCGGACCCTGATGCGTGCCGGTGGGAGTGGGAGCGCAACCCGTCGGGGGTCGCGCTCCTGCCCGCCGGACTGCGCTGGGACGTACTCATCGTTCCGGGGGAGCTCGGCTATCCGACCCTGGACGTCCTGACCCGCCTCGTCGACCGGCCGGGTCCGGTCCTCGCGGACTTCGGGGAGGCCAGGACGGGCTTCTTCGTACCCCCGGGCACCGCCTCCCGCTGGATCGGTACGGGCGTACGCGGCGTTGGACACGGCACCTGGATCGTGGTGCCGCATCCCGGACGTCCGGCCTTCCGGCCGGTCGGCGGGGTGCGCTGGCTGATCGCCCCGGACGGTTCGGGGACCCTCATCGATCCGGCCCTTCTCGAACTGGCCATGCACGAGGCGGCGGCCCTCATGGCGGACGACATTGGTGACGGATTGGTCTGAACCACCGTCGGCACGTGCGGGAAGTCTTGACAGTCCAATTGGTCTGGACCATGTTGAGCGCGCTTCACCACATCAATCCCCCCATGTCCGGAGGCAGTTGTGGAACGCTCAAGACTCCTGGCCGTGCTCGCCACGGCCGCGCTCGCGGCGGGCGGACTCGCCGCGACGGCCCAGGTCTCCCACGCGGCCGACTCGGAACTCGCCGGGAACGGCGGTTTCGAGTCCGGCCTGGACGGCTGGAGCTGTACGGCGGGCAGCGGCGCCGCCGTGAGCTCGCCCGTGCACGGCGGCAGTTCGGCCCTCAAGGCGACCCCGGCCGGTGGGGACGACGCCCAGTGCGCACAGACCGTCACGGTCGCGCCCGACTCGACGTACACACTCAGCGCCTGGGTGCAGGGGAGCTACGTCTATCTCGGCGCCTCCGGCACCGGAACCACCGACGTCTCCACCTGGACCCAGTCGGCGGGCAGCTGGCAACAGCTCAAGACCACCTTCAAGACCGGCGCGAGCACCACATCGGTGCAGATCTACACGCACGGCTGGTACGGCACCCCCGCCTACTACGCCGACGACGTCAGCCTGGTCGGCCCCGGCGGTCCCGCCGTACAGCTCCCGGCCGCTCCCGACGGGCTCAGGACCGGCACCGTCACCGCCACCGGTGTCGGCCTCTCCTGGAACGCGGTGCCCGGGGCGACCGGCTACACGGTCTACCGCGACGGCGCCAAGGCCCTCTCGGTGAGCGGCACTTCGGCCACCGTGAGCGGGCTCACCGCGCAGACCGCGTACAACTTCCAGGTCACCGCGACCAACTCCGCGGGCGAGTCGTCGAAGTCGGCGGCCGTCACCGCCACCACCGGCGCGACGGGCGGAGGCGGCACCGGCGCGGGGGCGCTGCCCGCGCACGCGCTGGTCGGCTATCTCCACTCCAGCTTCGCCAACGGCTCCGGCTACACGAAGATGGCCGACGTCCCGGACTCCTGGGACGTGATCGACCTGGCCTTCGGCGAACCGACGTCGCCCACCTCCGGCGACATCCGCTTCAACCTGTGCCCGGTCACCGAGTGCCCCGGTGTCGAGTCGGCGGACGCCTTCAAGGCCGCCATCAAGGCCAAACAGGCGGCGGGCAAGAAGGTGCTGATCTCCATCGGCGGCCAGAACGGCCAGGTGCAGCTCACCACCACCGCCGCCCGCGACACCTTCGTCTCCTCCGTCTCGAAGATCATCGACGACTACGGACTCGACGGCCTGGACATCGACTTCGAGGGCCACTCGCTCTCCCTGGACACCGGCGACACCGACTTCCGCAACCCGACCACCCCGGTCGTCGTCAACCTGATCTCCGCGCTGAAGACGCTCAAGGCGAAGTACGGCGACACGTTCGTCCTGACCATGGCGCCGGAGACCTTCTTCGTCCAGCTCGGGTACCAGTACTACGGCTCGGGCCCCTTCGGCGGACAGGACCCGAGGGCCGGCGCCTACCTGCCGGTGATCAACGCGCTGCGCGACGACCTGACCCTGCTGCACGTCCAGGACTACAACTCGGGCTCGATCATGGGCCTCGACAACCAGTACCACTCCATGGGCGGCTCGGACTTCCACATCGCCATGACCGACATGCTGCTCACCGGCTTCCCGGTGGCCGGCGACCAGACGAAGATCTTCGCCCCGCTCCGCCCGGACCAGGTGGCCATCGGTCTTCCGGCCTCGACCAACGCGGGCAACGGCTTCACCTCGACGGCCGATGTGAACAAGACGCTCAACTGCCTGACGAAGAAGACCGACTGCGGTTCCTACGCCACCCACGGCAGCTGGCCGGACCTGCGCGGCCTGATGACCTGGTCCATCAACTGGGACCTGTTCAACAAGGAGGAGTTCTCGAAGAACTTCGACGCATACCCGTGGAGCTGATCAGCAGCAGCGCACCGCACAGGCACCAACTGGCCACCACGTCCAGCGGCCAGTGGTAGCCGTGCAGCACCAGACCGGTACTCGTCGCCAGCGTCAGGACGACGGCGGCGGGTACCGGCCAGTTCCGCCGCGTGTACGGCGCCAGCAGCAGGGCCGCTCCGCCGTACGCGACCATCGCGGTCGCCGTGTGACCCGAGGGGAAGTACCCGGTGGACGGGTCGAGCGGTCCCGGCCGCGCCACCCAGAGCTTCAGCGGGACCACCAGGGCGGGCACCGCGGCCATCGCCAGCCCGGCGGCCAGCACGTCGAAACGGCTGCCGCGCCACAGCGCGTACGCCATCGCGGCCACCAGGACCACCACGGCGACCTGCGCGTTGCCCAGGTCCGAGAGGTACGCGCTCAGCCGGCCGGGGCCGGTGCCGACCAGCTGGTGGTCGACGCGCACGTCCAGCCGCAGCAGCGGCCCCGTGGACATGACCTGCCAGGTGATCAGCGCGAAGAGGACCGCACAGCCGAGCGCGGAGAACAGCACACGCCGCAGCGGGGTCCGGGGAGGAAGGGAAGCCGGCCGCCCGGGAACAGGGGGGGTAGTTCCGGGGCGGCCGCCAGGACCGGTGTGCCGCGCGCCCCGGGGGGTGTGGGGCGAGCGGCCATCCGATCGGTGAGGAGACCCGGAGTCCGAAGCTCCGGTGGTGTGCGCGAAGGCACAGCCAGGCGTGAGCTGGGGAGGCCCTTGCCTGGAATCGCTCACAGTCACCTGTGAGCGGGGTGTTTCTCTCATCTGCCGCAACCGTACGGCAGATGCCCCGGGGGCCGACAGACGGAACTCCATCCCGCCATCGGCCCCCCACACGTTCTTCACAGTGCCCGACTGTAGCCGGAGGTCACACGCCTGCGAAGGCCTGTTCCAGCAAGTCGAGACCCTCGTTCAGCAGGTCCTCACCGATGACCAGGGGCGGCAGGAAACGCAGCACGTTCCCGTAGGTGCCACAGGTCAGGACCAGCAGTCCCACGGAGTGGCAAGCCTTGGCCAAAGCTGCGGTCGCCTCCGGGTTCGGGTCCTTGGTGCCGGACTTGACCAGCTCGATCGCGATCATCGCGCCACGGCCGCGGATGTCGCCGACGATGTCGTACTTCTCCTGAACGGCCGCCAGGCGGGTCTTCATGACCTCCTCGATGCGCTTCGCCTTCGCGTTGAGGTCGAGCTCCCGCATCGTCTCGATGGCGCCGAGAGCCGCGGCGCAGGCCACCGGGTTGCCGCCGTACGTACCGCCCAGGCCGCCGGAGTGCGCGGCGTCCATCATCTCGGCGCGGCCGGTCACCGCGGAGAGCGGCAGCCCGCCCGCGATGCCCTTGGCGGTGGTGATCAGGTCCGGGACGATGCCCTCGTCCTCGCACGCGAACCACTGGCCCGTACGGCAGAAACCGGACTGGATCTCGTCGGCCACGAAGACGATGCCGTTGTCCTTGGCGAACTGCGCGACGGCGGGCAGGAAGCCCTTCGCGGGCTCGATGAAGCCGCCCTCGCCGAGCACCGGCTCGATGATGATCGCGGCGACGTTGTCCGCGCCGATCTGCTTCTTGATCATGTCGATGGCCTGGGCGGAGGCCTCGGCTCCGGCGTTCTCCGGGCCGGTCGGCCAGCGGTAGGCGTACGCCACGGGCACCCGGTAGACCTCGGGCGCGAACGGGCCGAAGCCGTTCTTGTACGGCATGTTCTTGGCGGTCAGCGCCATCGTGAGGTTCGTACGGCCGTGGTAGCCGTGGTCGAAGACCACGACGGCCTGCCGCTTGGTGTACGCGCGGGCGATCTTCACCGCGTTCTCGACGGCCTCGGCGCCGGAGTTGAAGAGCGCCGACTTCTTGGCGTGGTCGCCGGGGGTCAGCTCGGCGAGCTGCTCGCAGACCTCGACGTACCCCTCGTACGGCGTGACCATGAAACAGCTGTGGGTGAAGTCGGCGAGCTGCGCGGACGCCCGGCGCACCACGGCCTCGGCGGACGCGCCGACCGAGGTCACGGCGATGCCGGAACCGAAGTCGATCAGCCGGTTGCCGTCGACGTCCTCGATGATGCCGCCGCCCGCGCGGGTCGTGAAGACCGGCAGCACGGAGCCGACACCCGCGGCGACCGCGGCGTTGCGACGGACCTGCAGCTCCTGCGACTTCGGGCCGGGGATGGCGGTGACGACGCGGCGCTCCTGCGGGAGAGCGGACATGGGGGGCTCCTGTGGGACGAAATCGGACGCTTCCTCTTTTCAGCAGGCTAGGGGTGCGCTCCGGGCCGCGGCATGCTCCGTTCGGGAGTGATCGGGGCGTGTCGTTGTCCGTGACGGACATAGGCGCGTGACGGCGCCCGGCAGTGGGCACGTGGCACTAGATTGAGGCGCGAGATCGAGGCGCACCGCACAGGGCAGACCTGGCTGGTACAGGGGGCAGGGGTCATGGACACCGAAGGCACGTACGACGCACGCGGCACCCGGGGGGCCACCCCCTTACCGCGTCCTGCCGGGCCGCCCGTGGTCCCGCCCGCGCCGACCTACGCACCCGCGACCGGCCCGGTGCTCACCGAGTGGCTGGACGCCCCGCGCCATCACGCGGGGCCGGGCGTCTGGGCGTACGGACACGTGGAGCGCCCGCCGGAGTCCGCGCACGTCCCCGGCCGCACCCTGGTCAGCGGCGCGGTGATCTCGCTGCTGGCCTGTGTGCTGGTCTGGTCGTTGTGGCGCAACGGCTACATCCCGTACTGGCGCATCCCGCTGGAACTCTTCACCCCCGGCGACTGGTGGAGCCGCCAGCGGATGGGCGAACCCGCGCCGGAGGGTGCCGTCCGGGCCCTGGAGTTCTACCGGTTCCTGATCGCCGGTGCGCTGCTCTACGGATTCGGCCGGCTGGGGAACTGGCGCGCGCTCTTCGAGCGCACCGTCGACGGCCGGGGGCCGCGCGTCCGCGCGGTGGCCGCGGCGGCCGTCGGGTTCGTCGTCTGGATGTTCGTCTGGGCGGGCACCCTGCCCGGTCTCGACCTGGTCTTCATGCTGCTGCCGCGGCCCTGGCTGACCGGCGGCGGCGACCCGGTCGCGGCGGCGGCCGTGGCGTACACGGTGTACGCGCTGATCACACTCGCCATCGCCTGGCCGTTCGCCAGGCTCGGCCGCTGGGGTTCGCTGCTGCGGACCGCCCGCCACCCGCAGGACCGCCCCGCGCCGCCGCACGCCGCGACCGCGCACCGCGCCGCGCCGGACGCACCTGCCACCGGCCCGGCCGACTGGCCGGAGCTGCGGGCCCAGGGCCTCGTCGAACTCGCCGACCGGCTCTCCGACGAGGTGCGCTCCGGGCGGATGAACGACGTCGACTACACCCGGGTCCGCCGCGCCTGGCGCTCCGTGCAGGCGGATCCCTCCCGGCTCGAATCCTTCACCGACGCGGTGCGCAGGATGGGTTCGGCGGCCTGTGTGCACCCCTCCGGCGCCCGTGACCTGCCGGTGCGTGCGGCCCGGCACGATCTGTTCGAACGCCAGGTCAGGCTCGGCACGGTCGAGCCCGGCGAGCGCAATCCGTACGCCAGGCGCGGCACCGGACTCGCCCTCGACCCCGAACTGCTCGGCACCTCGCTGCTGGCCGTCGGCCCGCCCGGCACCGGGAAGACCCGCCATCTGGTGCGGCCCGTGGTCGAATCGCTGGCCCTCCAGGCGCTCGCGGGCCAGGCCGCCGTCATCGTCGTCGCCGCGGCGGGCACCCAGCTCGGGCCCGACGACGCGTACGACGTGGTGGTCAAGTTCGGCGACCCCGCCTCCGTGTACGACTTCGACCTCTACGGCGGCACCACCGACCCCGACGAGGCCGCGGCCGTACTCGCCGAGGCCTTCACCGGCGACCTCCCCGAGGTGGACAGCAGGCGCGCGTCCACCGCGCTCGCCCAGCTGCTCGGCCCCTACCGCGCGGCCCACGGCCACTTCCCCTCCGTGCCCGAGCTGCGCGAGCTCCTCGACGGAGTGCCCGCGGCGCTCGCCACCCTGCGCGAGGCGCTCGACGCGGGCGGCCACTTCGGCCTCCAGCGCGAACTCGACGCCCGCGCCCGGCAGTCCGGAGCGCCCGGCGATCCCGGACCCGCGCTCGCCGACCGGGTCGCCACCCTCGACCGGCCCGCTTTCGCCGGGTTCTTCGACACCGACGGCAGGTCCAGGCCCTTCTCGCTGCGTTCCCTGGAACACCCCGTCCGGGTCCGGATCGACCTGCCCGAGCGCGGCCACGCCGAGGCCTCGCGGGTGCTCGCACGGCTGGTGCTCGCCCAGTTCACCGCGAGCGCGTCGGTCCGCGCCGACCGCTCGCTCTTCGCCTGCCTCGTCCTCGACGACGCGACCCGTACCGTCACCGCCGACTCGGTCCGCTCCGTCCAGCGGCTGCGCTCCGCCCACGCCGGGGCGGTACTCACCCTGCGCAGTCTCAGCGACGTCCCGGAGGAACTGCACACCGCGCTGCTCGGGGCCGTCGGCTGCCGGATGGCCTTCTCCGGTGTGACCACCTGGGAGGGCCGGTCGTTCGCGGAGGCGTGGGGCACCGAGTGGGTGGAGACCAGGGACGTCACCCAGCGCACGGTCTTCGCAGATCAGCCGCTGACCCGGGCCATCCACTCGTTCAGGAAACTTGTCACAGGGAAGGCGGTGACGACGGACGCGGTGACGGTACGGAAGGTCGAGCGCGAGCGGTGGTCGGCCTCCGACCTGGCACATTCCGTGCCCGCGAGCCACGCGGTGCTGTCCCTGACCACGGTGCGCGGCGAACACGCGCCACCGCTCCTGGTGGATCTGCGCGGCTGATCCGGTACAGCGACTCGTACGCCCTGGCAGAATCGGGGGAGCCGTTCATACGGGACGGCGCACTTCTCACCCGTTCTTCAGCCGAAGGTCCTACGGTCCTGCCATGCCGCCCACGCTCGCCTCGCTCGTCCACCACTCCACGCTCAAACTGACCGTGCGAGCGGGGGAGGGCCGCCTGGACACGCCGGTGCGCTGGGCCCATGTGAGCGAGCTCGCCGACCCCGTTCCGTACATGGAGGGCGGTGAGCTCCTCCTCATCACCGCCATGACGCTGGACACCGAGGACCCGGAGGCGATGCGGCGGTACGTACGACGGCTCGCCAAGGCCGGAGTGGTCGGGCTCGGCTTCGCGGTGGGCGTCCACTACGAGGACATCCCGGCAACTCTGGTCACCGCGGCCGAGGAGGAGGGCCTGCCCCTCCTGGAGGTGCCCCGCCGTACGCCGTTCCTGGCCATCAGCAAGGCGGTCTCGGCGGCCATCGCGGCCGACCAGTACCGCTCGGTGACCGCGGGTTTCGAGGCCCAGCGCGAGCTGACCCGGGCCGCGCTGGGCGGCGACGGCCCCGGCGACCTGCTGGCGCGGCTCGCCTCGCACGTGAACGGCTGGGCCGCGCTGTACGACGCGTCCGGAGCCGTCGTGGCCGCCGCCCCGGAGTGGGCCGCCCGCCGGGCCGCCCGGCTCACCCCCGACGTGGCGCGGCTCGGCGGGCGCCCGGCCCCGGCGAGCGCCGTCGTCGGAGGCTCGGACGACCGCGTCGAACTCCAGTCCCTCGGCACCGGCCGCCGCCCGCACGGCGCGCTCGCCGTGGGCACGGGCGCGCCCCTGGGCACCGCCGAGCGGTACGCCGTGCACTCCGCGGTCGCCCTGCTCACCCTGACCACGGAGCGCTCGCGTGCACTGCGCGCGGCCGAGCAGCGGCTGGGTGCGGCGGTGCTCCGGATGCTGCTGGCCGGGGAGCCCGACCACGCGCGGACGGTCGCCGGGGACCTCTACAACGGTCTGCTGGACGCTCCGTACCGACTCCTCATCGCCGAGGGCGCACCGACCGCTCTCCACGAACTGGCCGAGGCCCTGGAGTCCGGTGCGTCCCGCGCGGGCGAGATGGTGCTCGTGGTCCCCGAGGGCGAACGGCTGGTCGTGCTGGCCGCCGACGCGGGAGCGGCGGTCACGGCCTGCACGGCGTACGCCCGCGGGCTGGAGGCCGACCGCGCTCGTGTGGAGCCCCCGGTCCCCACGGGCGAGGAGAGCGAGGTGGTCGTCGGCCAGTCGGCCCCGGCCGGCACGATCGCCGCGGCCTCCGCGTACCGCCAGGCCGAACAGGCGCTCTCGGTCGCCCGCCGCCGGGGCCGGGTCCTGGTCGAGCACGAGGACCTGGCGGCCGGTTCGGTGGTCCCGCTGCTCGCGGACGACGCGGTACGGGCGTTCGCCGACGGGATGCTGAGGCCGCTGCACGAGCACGACGCGACCGGCCGCGGCGACCTGGTGGCGTCCCTGCGCGCCTGGCTCGCCCACCACGGCCAGTGGGACGCGGCGGCGGCGAACCTCGGGGTGCACCGCCACACGCTGCGCTACCGGATGCGGCGTGTGGAGGAGATCCTGGGGCGGTCGCTGGACGATCCGGACGTACGCATGGAGCTGTGGCTGGCGCTGAAGGCGACCAGCATGCCGTGACCAGCGGTGCCGTGCCCGGCCGACTCGTGCCCGGCCGACCCGCGACCGGCCGAGCCGTGACCAGGCAGGAGGCGGCGGACCCGCGATCGGGGAACGGTCCGTGGTGACGGGGCGGGGCGCAACTCACCGCCCCGCCCTGTCACGCGACATTCCGTCACCCCGCACCGCCCCCACCACTCCACCCCGGACAAACACAACGCCGCTCCGGTACCCCTACCGTTGGAATCAACCACCCACCACCACGGAAGGGCCGGAATCTCATGACTTCCACCCATGCCTTCTGGCTCGCCGGCCGCCAGGCCACCGGCGAGGACACCTTCGACGTCACCTCACCCTGGGACGGCCGGACCGTCGGCACGGTCGCCGTTCCGACCGACGCGCAGGTCGAGGAGGCCGTCGCCGCCGCCCACGCGGTCCGCGACGCATTCGCGGCGACCCCCGCGCACGTACGCGCCGCCGCCCTCGACCACGTCTCGCGCCGCCTGGTCGAGCGCACCGAGGAGATCGCGCAGCTGATCACGGCCGAGAACGGCAAGCCCATCAAGTGGGCCCGCGGCGAGGTCGGCCGGGCCGTCTCGGTGTTCCGGTTCGCCGCCGAGGAGGCCCGCCGCTACAACGGCGGCGAGGCACAGCGCCTGGACACCGACGCCGGTGGCGTGGGCCGCCTCGCGCTGACGCGCCGCTTCCCCCGTGGTGCGGTCCTCGGCATCGCGCCGTTCAACTTCCCGCTCAACCTGTGCGCCCACAAGATCGCCCCGGCGATCGCGGTCGGCGCGCCGATCATCCTCAAGCCCGCCCCGGCGACGCCCCTGTCGGGACTCGTGCTCGGCGAGCTGCTGGCCGAGACCGAGCTGCCCGCGGGCTCCTGGTCGGTCCTCCCGGTGAGCAACGACCGGATGCCCGCCCTCGTCCAGGACGAGCGGCTCCCGGTCATCTCCTTCACGGGTTCCGACAAGGTCGGCTACGCGATCATGGATTCGGTTCCGCGCAAGCACATCACGCTGGAGCTCGGCGGCAACGGCGCGGCCGTCGTCCTCGCCGACTACGCCTCCGAGAAGGACCTCGACCAGGCCGCGTCCCGGATCGCCACCTTCTCGAACTACCAGGGCGGCCAGTCCTGCATCTCGGTGCAGCGGGTGATCGCCGACGCCTCGGTGTACGACCGGCTCGTCCCGAAGATCGTCGCGGCCGTGGCCGCGCAGGGCACCGGCGACCCCGCGGACGCCGCCACCGACGTCGGCCCGCTGGTCAGCGAGGACGCGGCCAGGCGCGTCGAGACCTGGGTGGACGAGGCCGTGAAGGCGGGCGCCCAGCTGCTCGCCGGCGGTACCCGCGACGGCGCCGCCTACGCGCCGACCGTGCTCGCCGACGTACCGGCGGACACCACGGTCGCCCGCGAGGAGATCTTCGGCCCCGTCATGACCCTCACCAGGGTCGACGGGGAGGAAGCGGCGTTCGCCGCCGTCAACGACTCCAAGTACGGCCTGCAGGCGGGCGTGTTCACGCACGACGTGCAGGCGGCGTTCCGCGCCCACAGCGCCCTGGAGGTCGGCGGCGTGATCGTCGGCGACGTCCCGTCGTACCGCGCGGACCAGATGCCCTACGGCGGTGCCAAGCAGTCCGGCGTCGGCCGCGAGGGCGTGCGCTTCGCCATGGAGGACTACACCTACGAGCGGGTCATGGTCTTCACGGGCGTCTCGCTGTGACCGTAGTGACCGCGTGACCTGAACGGACGCAGCTGTTCCCGGCCCGGCCACTCCTCGTACGCGCGAGGGGTGGCCGCAGTGGCAGGAATGGGGTAGATACGGACGAGTAGCACCACCCTGGTCGCAGGCAGGTGTGTCCACCCCACATCCGCGGTGAGGAGTACCCCTCATGACCGCACCACTCGACAAGCCCCGGGTCACCGAGCGTGAAGCGCGCCAGGTCGCCGAGGCCGCGCGGGAGCAGGACTGGCACAAGCCGTCCTTCGCCAAGGAGCTGTTCCTCGGCCGCTTCCGCCTCGACCTGATCCATCCCCATCCGCTGCCCGACGCGGAGGCCGCCCGGCGCGGCGAGGCCTTCCTGGCGAAGCTCCGCGTCTTCTGCGAGACGCGGATCGACGGCGCGCTGATCGAACGCGAGGCGCGGATCCCCGACGAGACGGTCGACGGGCTCAAGAAGCTCGGCGCGCTCGGCATGAAGATCGACACCAAGTACGGCGGTCTCGGCCTCACGCAGGTGTACTACAACCGGGCACTGTCCCTGATCGGTTCGGCCAGCCCGGCCGTCGGCGCGCTGCTCTCCGCGCACCAGTCCATCGGTGTCCCGCAGCCGCTGAAGCAGTTCGGCACCCAGGAGCAGAAGGACACCTTCCTGCCGAGGCTGGCCCGCACCGACATCTCGGCGTTCCTGCTCACCGAGCCGGACGTCGGCTCCGACCCGGCCCGCCTGGCGACCTCGGCGGTCCCGGACGGCGACACGTACGTCCTCGACGGGGTGAAGCTCTGGACGACCAACGGTGTCGTCGCGGATCTGCTCGTCGTGATGGCCCGGGTCCCGAGGACCGAGGACCGCAAGGGCGGCATCACCGCCTTCATCGTCGAGGCGGACTCCCCGGGCATCACCGTCGAGCACCGCAACGCCTTCATGGGCCTGCGCGGCCTGGAGAACGGCGTGACCCGGTTCCACCAGGTCCGGGTCCCCGCCGCGAACCGCATCGGCCCGGAGGGCGCCGGTCTCAAGATCGCCCTCACCACCCTCAACACCGGGCGCCTCTCGCTTCCCGCGATGTGCGTGGGCGCCGGCAAATGGTGTCTGAAAATCGCCCGCGAGTGGTCGGCCGAGCGGGAACAGTGGGGCAGGCCCGTGGCCCGCCACGAGGCGGTCGGCGCCAAGATCTCCTTCATCGCCGCGACCACCTTCGCCCTCGAAGCAGTCGTCGACCTCTCCTCCCAGATGGCCGACGAGGACCGCAACGACATCCGCATCGAGGCCGCGCTCGCCAAGCTCTACGGCTCCGAGATGGGCTGGCGGATGGCGGACGAACTGGTCCAGATCCGCGGCGGCCGGGGCTTCGAGACCGCGGACTCCCTCGCGGCCCGCGGCGAACGGCCCGTCCCCGCCGAGCAGATGCTCAGGGACATGCGCATCAACCGCATCTTCGAGGGCTCGACGGAGATCATGCACCTGCTGATCGCCCGGGAGGCCGTCGACGCCCACCTCTCGGTCGCGGGCGACCTGATCGACCCCGACGCCTCGCTGAAGGACAAGGCACGGGCGGGCGGACAGGCCACCGCGTTCTACGCCCGCTGGCTGCCGAAGCTGGTCGCGGGCCCGGGACAGCTCCCCGGCGCGTACGCCGCGTTCCACCCGCACGGCCACCCGGACCTCTCCGTACACCTGCGCCACGTCGAACGCTCTGCCCGCAAGCTGGCCCGCTCGACCTTCTACGCCATGTCGCGCTGGCAGGGAAAGATGGAGACCAAGCAGGGCTTCCTGGGCCGCATCGTCGACATCGGCGCGGAACTCTTCGCGATGAGCGCGGCCTGCGTACGGGCCGAACTCCTGCGCTCGTCGGACGACCACGGGCGCGAGGCGTACCAACTGGCCGACGTCTTCTGCCGCCAGGCCCGCATCCGGGTGGACGAACTCTTCACCCGGCTCTGGAGCAACACCGACGACCTGGACCGCACGGTGGTCTCGGGGGTCCTGTCCGGTACGTACACCTGGCTGGAACAGGGCATCGTCGACCCCTCCGGCGAAGGCCCCTGGATCGCCGACGCGACCCCGGGACCGTCCACGACGGACAACGTCCACCGCAGAATCCGCTGACCCCCTGCCCGGGGCGGTCCACTGTCCGGACCGCCCCGGCGCCCGGCGCGCACGCACGGCAGAATGTCCGTCCGTGACCGTGATCGAAATCCCCGGCTCCAAGTCCGTCACCGCCCGCGCCCTGTTCCTGGCCGCGGCGGCCGAAGGCACCACCACCCTGCTGCGCCCCCTCGTCTCCGACGACACCGAGGGGTTCGCCGGGGGACTGACCGCACTCGGCTACCAGGTGGACCGCGGCCCGGACGCCTGGCGCGTCGAGGGCCGCCCCGAAGGCCCCGCGGTGGCCGAGGCGCAGGTGTACTGCCGGGACGGCGCCACCACGGCCCGCTTCCTGCCCACCCTCGCGAGTGCGGGCCGCGGCGTCTACCGCTTCGACGCGTCACCGCAGATGCGCCGCCGCCCGCTCGCCCCGCTCACCCGCGCCCTCCAGGAGCTGGGCGTCGACCTGGTGCACGAGGAGGCCGAGGGGCACCACCCGCTGCGGATCGACGCGACGGGCATCAAGGGCGGGGAACTCACCCTCGATGCGGGCCAGTCGTCCCAGTACCTCACCGCGCTGCTGATGCTCGGACCGCTCACCGAAACGGGTCTGCGCATCACCGTCACGGACCTCGTCTCCGCCCCGTACATCGAGATCACCCTCGCGATGATGCGCAGCTTCGGCGTCGAAGTGGTCCGCGAGGGCCAGGTGTTCACGGTTCCGCCCGGCGGCTACCGGGCCACCGAGTACGCCGTCGAGCCGGACGCCTCCACCGCGAGCTACTTCTTCGCCGCGGCGGCCGTCACCGGGCGCAGCGTCACCGTCCCCGGCCTCGGCACCGGCGCGCTCCAGGGCGATCTGCGGTTCGTGGACGTGCTGCGGCGGATGGGCGCCGACGTCCGGACGACCGGGACGGGAACCACCGTCACCGGCCCCGACCGCCTCGGCGGGCTCACGGTCACCATGCGCGACATCTCCGACACCATGCCGACGCTGGCCGCCATCGCCCCCTACGCGGCGTCCCCGGTCCGGATCGAGGACGTCGGCAACACCCGGGTGAAGGAGTGCGACCGGCTGGAGGCGTGCGCGCAGAACCTCCGCGCGCTCGGCATCGACGTCGCCACCGGGCCGGACTGGATCGAGATCCGGCCGGGTGCGCCCCGCCCCGCCCGGATCACCACGCACGGCGACCACCGCATCGTGATGTCGTTCGCGGTCACCGGCCTGGGTACGCCGGGCATCACCTTCGACGACCCCGGCTGCGTACGGAAGACGTTCCCCGGTTTCCACGAGGCGTTCGCGGAGCTTCAGCGCACCTGGTGAGGGGAGCGGGTGCCGATTGCCCGATCGGCCGGACCCGGAGCACTTCCGTGCCCGAGAATCGGACCTTGATCGGAAGCAAGGGGTGACGATGTACCAGACGGAGACCCGGCAGTGGTGCCGCGCGGCTGCTGCCGCGCTCATCACCGTCCTGTGCGCGGGCGCGGTGGCCTGCGGCGGCCAGGACCGCAAGGACGCGAAGTCGGCCGCCGCGAAGCCCGCCGGTGTGCCCGGCCCGCTCAGCAGGGCCCGGCTCACCGCCGCCTCTTTCACGCCGGGCGAGGACGTGGGGTCGTTCACCGCGAGCGAGTA
This sequence comes from Streptomyces sp. A 4/2, assembly GCF_940670765.1. Lineage (GTDB taxonomy): Bacteria > Actinomycetota > Actinomycetes > Streptomycetales > Streptomycetaceae > Streptomyces. The sequence continues at coordinate 47,737 of NZ_CALNVW010000001.1, read as the reverse complement.
CGGTCTCGGCGCCCCCTTCGGCGACGAGTACACCGCCCGGCCCGCCGACTGCCTGCCCCTCGTCAGCCTCAAGGACGCGGGCAGCCGCTACGGCGCCCCGCACGCCGAGGTCAACCGCGAGCTCCGCAGGCCCGGCCGGCTGCTGGGCGAGGACATCGCCGTACAACTGCGGTCGTACGCACACGGGGACGCCGCCCGGGTCATGAAGGCGCTCGCCGTGGCGGGCACCCGGTGCAGGGGCGGCTTCACCGAGGACCGGTCCGTCGTGGAGGCCGGATACCTCAGGACCGAGACGATCCGGTCACCGCGGATCGGCGACGAGGCGAAGGCCTTCCGCCTCACCGTCCGCGAACCCGAGGGGAAGGCGGAGCGCTACGCGTACCTGACCGTCGTACGGTCCGGATCGACCACCCTCTCCTTCCGCTCCGGGGGCGGCTCGGCGGACGACGACGGGGGAGTGCCGGCGGCCGTCGTCGACGAGCAGTGGCAGAAGTTTCTGGCCGCGACCGGCCCGGACACCCCGTCGGCCCGGCCGAACCGGGGCGCACTGTCCTGACGCACAGCAGATGCGGCAACAATGGGGGGCATGAGCGACAGCCCCGTCACCCTCGCCGACCCGCACATCGTCTTCGACCCCACCGAAGGACGCCGGGACATCGTCGTCCTCGGCTCGACCGGGTCCATCGGCACCCAGGCCATCGACCTGGTGCTGCGTAACCCCGACCGCTTCCGTGTGACGGCGCTCTCCGCCGCCGGCGGTCGGGTCACCTTGCTCGCCGAACAGGCCCGCCGGCTGCGCGTCCGTACCGTCGCTGTCGCCCGCGAGGACACCGTGCCCGCGCTGCGCGAGGCACTTGAGGCGGAGTACGGCTCCGAACCGCTCCCGGAGATCCTCGCCGGACCCGAGGCCGCCACCGAACTCGCGGCGTCCGACTGCCACACCGTGCTCAACGGCATCACCGGATCGATCGGGCTGGCGCCCACCCTGGCCGCACTCCGGGCGGGCCGTACGCTCGCCCTCGCCAACAAGGAGTCGCTCATCGTCGGCGGCCCGCTGGTGAAGGCACTCGCCAGGCCCGGCCAGATCATCCCGGTCGACTCCGAGCACGCCGCGCTCTTCCAGGCGCTGGCGGCGGGCAAGCGCGCGGACGTCCGCAAGCTGATCGTCACCGCGTCGGGCGGCCCCTTCCGCGGCCGGACGCGGGCCGAGCTGGCGGACGTCACACCCGATGCCGCGCTCGCGCACCCCACCTGGGCGATGGGCCCGGTGATCACGGTGAACTCCGCGACCCTCGTCAACAAGGGTCTTGAGGTCATCGAGGCGCACCTGCTCTACGACGTGCCGTTCGACCGTATCGAGGTCGTCGTGCACCCCCAGTCGTACGTGCACTCCATGGTGGAGTTCACCGACGGCTCGACGCTCGCCCAGGCCACCCCGCCCGACATGAGCGGCCCGATCGCCGTCGGACTCGGCTGGCCGCAGCGGGTCCCGGACGCGGCCCCCGCCTTCGACTGGTCCAAGGCGTCCAGCTGGGAGTTCTTCCCGCTCGACACCGAGGCCTTCCCGTCCGTCGGGCTCGCCCGCCACGTCGGCTCGCTCGGCGGCACGGCCCCCGCGGTCTTCAACGCGGCGAACGAGGAATGCGTCGACGCCTTCCTGGCCGGAAAACTCCCGTTCAACGGGATCATGGACACGGTCACCGCGGTCGTGACCGAGCACAGCGAGCCGCGTACGGGAACTTCTCTCACGGTCGCGGACGTCCTGCATGCGGAGACCTGGGCACGCGCCCGGTCCCGTGAACTCGCCCAGAAGGCCACAGCGGAGGCTCGCGCATGACCACGATTCTGTTGACGGTCATCGGCATCGTCATTTTTGTGTTCGGGCTGCTCTTCTCGATCGCCTGGCACGAATTGGGCCACCTCTCGACGGCCAAGCTCTTCGGCATCCGCGTACCGCAGTACATGGTCGGCTTCGGCCCGACCATCTGGTCGCGGAAGAAGGGCGACACGGAGTACGGGGTCAAGGCGATCCCGGCCGGCGGCTACATCCGCATGATCGGCATGTTCCCGCCGGGCCCGGACGGCCGGATCGAGTCCCGGTCCACGTCCCCCTGGCGCAGCATGGTCGAGGACGCGCGGTCCGCGGCCTTCGAGGAGCTGGAGGAGGGCGACGAGCAGCGGCTCTTCTACACGCGCAAGCCGTGGAAGCGCGTCATCGTGATGTTCGCGGGCCCCTTCATGAACCTGATCCTGGCGGTCGTGATCTTCGTCGGGGTCGCGATGTCCTTCGGTTTCGAGACCCAGACCACCAAGGTGGCGGGCGTCCAGCAGTGCGTCATCTCGCAGAGCGAGAAGCGCCAGACCTGCCAGAAGGGGGACGCGGTCTCACCCGCCAAGGCCGCCGGGCTCAAGGCGGGCGACAAGATCGTCGCCTTCGACGGCGCGAAGGTCTCCAGCTGGAACGAGTTGTCCGACCACATCCGCGACACCATCGGCCCCGCCACGCTCACGGTCGTACGCGACGGCAAGCAGCAGACCCTGCACGCCGACCTGGCCAAGAACATGGTGGCGAAGAAGGACTCCAACGGGGACGTGATCCCGGACAAGTACGTTCCGGCCGGGTACCTCGGCTTCGCCGCGCTCACCGAGATCAAGCCGCTCTCCTTCGGCGCCTCGGTGGGCCGCATGGGCGACATGGTCGGGAACGGCGTCGACTCGATCATCGCCATGCCGTCCAAGATCCCGGACCTCTGGAACGCGGCCTTCGACGGCGGCGAGCGCAAGGCGGACTCCCCGGTCGGGGTGGTCGGCGCGGCCCGGATCGGCGGTGAGGTGATGACGCTGCACGTACCGGCGCAGAACCAGCTGGCGATGATGCTGTTCCTGCTGGCCGGTTTCAACCTCTCGCTGTTCCTCTTCAACATGCTGCCGCTGCTGCCGCTGGACGGCGGACACATCGCGGGGGCCCTGTGGGAGGCGCTGCGGCGCAATCTGGCCAAGGTCTTCAAGCGGCCGGATCCGGGCCCGTTCGACGTGGCGAAGCTGATGCCCGTCGCCTACGTCGTCGCCGGGGTGTTCATCTGTTTCACCCTGCTCGTCCTGGTCGCCGACATCGTCAACCCGGTCAAAATCACCTGATACCGACCGGAAACGGCCCCGGGCCGGACGTTCCGGGACGGCCGCACACCTTCCGTGTGCGGCCGTCCGCTTTGGGTGGTTCGTGGGCGCGGGTGTTCGTGTGGCGCCCGGGGTGACGTAATCTCGGAGGCCGAAGCCCGGTGATCCGGGACCTCGATCCACCCTTGGGGATGCACTGCGCATGACTGCGATTTCTCTCGGAATGCCGGACGTTCCGACCAAGCTCGCCGACCGGAGGGTCAGCCGCAAGATCCAGGTCGGCACGGTCGCCGTCGGCGGGGACGCACCGGTGTCGGTGCAGTCGATGACGACGACGCGGACCTCGGACATCGGGGCGACGCTCCAGCAGATCGCCGAGCTGACGGCGTCGGGCTGCCAGATCGTACGGGTGGCGTGCCCCACACAGGACGACGCGGACGCCCTGGCCACGATCGCGAAGAAGTCGCAGATCCCCGTCATCGCGGACATCCACTTCCAGCCGAAGTACGTGTTCGCGGCGATCGACGCCGGGTGCGCGGCGGTGCGGGTGAACCCCGGGAACATCAAGCAGTTCGACGACAAGGTGAAGGAGATCGCGCACGCGGCCTCCGACGCCGGCACGCCGATCCGTATCGGGGTCAACGCGGGCTCCCTGGACGCGCGGCTGCTGAAGAAGTACGGAAAGGCCACCCCGGAGGCGCTGGTGGAGTCGGCGCTCTGGGAGGCGTCGCTCTTCGAGGAGCACGGCTTCCGTGACATCAAGATCTCGGTCAAGCACAACGACCCGGTGATCATGGTCAACGCCTACCGGCAGCTCGCCGCGCAGTCGGACTACCCGCTGCACCTCGGGGTGACGGAGGCCGGTCCGGCCTTCCAGGGCACCATCAAGTCCGCCGTCGCGTTCGGTGCGCTGCTCAGCGAGGGCATCGGCGACACGATCCGCGTCTCGCTCTCGGCGCCGCCCGCCGAGGAGGTCAAGGTGGGCATCCAGATCCTGGAGTCCCTGAACCTCAAGCAGCGCCGTCTGGAGATCGTCTCCTGCCCGTCCTGCGGGCGGGCGCAGGTGGACGTGTACAAGCTGGCCGACCAGGTCTCCGCAGGCCTGGAGGGCATGGAAGTACCGCTGCGCGTGGCCGTGATGGGCTGTGTCGTCAATGGTCCGGGTGAGGCACGCGAGGCCGATCTGGGTGTGGCGTCCGGCAACGGCAAGGGCCAGATCTTCGTCAAGGGCGAGGTCATCAAGACCGTCCCCGAGTCGAAGATCGTCGAGACCCTCATCGAAGAGGCCATGAAGATCGCCGAGCAGATGGAGCGGGACGGCATCCCCTCCGGTGAGCCCGAGGTCTCCATCAGCTGATCCGGGTCCGTACCCGGGAAGCCCCGTCCACCAGGTGGACGGGGCTTCTTCCATGCACGGCGCCCGGCCGACACGCCAGGTACAGTGCGGAGATCAGCAGACAGTATGGTGAGGCCCCACGTGTTGACGCAGACCACCACCCGGGTCCTCGAACCCAGCGATCTCGACGCGGCGCTCGCACTGCTCCACAGCGAGCCCGTCGTCAATGCCTTCGTGACCTCCCGCGTTCAGGTCGCCGGGCTCGACCCCTGGCGCCTCGGCGGCGAGATGTGGGGCTGGTACACGGAGGGGCGGCTCCGCTCGCTCTGTTACTCCGGCGCCAACCTCGTCCCGATCTGCGCGGGCCCCGACGCGGTACGCGCCTTCGCGGACCGGGCCCGGAAGGCCGGCCGCCGCTGTTCCTCCATCGTCGGTCCCGCCGAGCCCACCGCGCTGCTCTGGCGACTGCTCGAACCGAGCTGGGGCCCCGCCCGTGACGTCCGCGCCAATCAGCCGCTGATGGTCACCGAACAGCCCTCGGCCGACATCGCCCCCGATCCGCTCGTCCGCCGGATCCGCCGCGACGAGCTGGATGTGGTCATGCCCGCCTGCGTGGCCATGTTCACCGAGGAGGTCGGTGTGTCACCTATGGCCGGGGACGGCGGGCTGCTCTACCAGGCCCGCGTCGCCGAACTCGTGGGCTCCGGCCGCTCCTTCGCCCGCATCGAGGACGGCAAGGTCGTCTTCAAGGCCGAGATCGGCGCCGCCACTTCGCTGGCCTGCCAGATCCAGGGTGTCTGGGTCGCCCCCGAGTACCGCGGCCGTGGACTCTCCGAAACGGGCATGGCCGCGGTGCTGGAGTACGCGCTCGCCGATGTCGCCCCCGTGGTCAGTCTCTACGTCAACGACTTCAACTCCGCCGCGCGCGCGGCCTACCGGCGGGTCGGCTTCCGCGAGGTCGGCGCCTTCATGAGTGTGCTCTTCTGAGACGAGCCCCACAGGGGGCGGTTCGGCCGTTTCGCGGCGTTTGACATCAGCGAGCCTTATGGTCGATAAAGAAATCCCTTTGGTGTGAGCCTCACGCGGTGTCCGATCCCTCGTGGTGCGACAACCGACGAGCGTCCGAGCGAATGAGTGCTGCCATGTCCGGTCCCGAAGTCCCCGCCGTACCCGCTGTCCCCGCCGGCTCCGGCGAGCAGGCATGGGAGGCCTGGCGTGCGGAACGGCACCGCTCCGTCACCGGCCCCACCGGAAACCTGGCACTCGTCGAGACCCGCTGGCTGCCCGCGGGGGAACGCCCCGACCTCGACGCGGTCCGGGCAGGACAGCCGGAGACCGTGACGGTCACCGCGGTCGAGCGCACCGACATGGTCAGCGGAGAGCCGGAGTACGGACTGCGCGTCTGGGACGCGGCCTCCCCCGCCGTCCGGCACTTCGAGCACATCGACGTCTTCCCGTACGACCCCGAGTGGGTGCGGGAGGCCGAGTACATCCCGGTGCCCGGCGCGCGCCGGGTGGGGTTCGAGCACATCAGGGACAACGGCGGCAGCCGCGACCTCGTCGTCCCGGGCGACATCGTGCTCACCGTCGACGGCACGCCGTACACGCTGAGCGCCTTCGACGACGACGGCACCCTGCTGCTGGTCCTCGGCGACCCGACCAACGGCGACTCGACGTACGGAGCCGGGCGCTTCCTCTTCGTCACCCACACCGGTGACGGCAAGGTGCTCCTCGACTTCAACCGTGCCTTCGTGCCGCCCTGCGGATTCTCCGACCAGTACAACTGCCCGATGCCGCCCCGGCAGAACCGCTTCCACCTGCCCGTCGAGGCGGGCGAGAAGCTTCCCGTCTTCCGCGAGGGTTTCCCCGCCCACTGACCACTCGCCGACCAGCCACCGATCGGGGCCGGCGGGGGAGTACCGGGACTCCCGGCGTGACCCGTCCGGGGCCAGGTAGTCTCCCGTCATGGTGCGCTTCCCCGGGGACCGGCCCCCGAACCAGGACGACGTCGGGATCGGTCCGGTCGATCTCGACGGGCGCGTGGACGAGGCGCTGGCCGTGCAGGCGCTCGCGTTCGGGCTGAGCGAGGCCGAGGTCGCCGTACGCCGCCACATCGTGCTGCGGCATCTGCAGAACCCGGGCGCCCGTGCCCTGGGTGCGACGACCCGCACCGGGCGGCTGGTCGGCTTCGTCTACGGGATGCCCAACGACCGCTCCCACTGGTGGTCCACGGTGGTCGAGCCGTACCTGCACAACACCGGCTGCGACTCCTGGCTCGACGATGCCTTCGTCATCACCGAACTGCACGTCCACCCCGGCTTCCAGGGCCGCGGCATCGGCCGCGGGCTGATCACCACGATCACCGACAGCGCCGGCCAGCCGCGCTCCATCCTGTCGGCGATCGACAAGGAGAGCCCCGCCCGCAGTCTCTACCGGACCCTGGGATACCGGGACCTCGCGCGCCGGGTCCACTTCCCGAGCGCGGCGATGCCGTACGCCGTGATGGGCGCCCCGCTCCCGCTGAACAGGCCCGGTCGGCCCGGTCCCGCCCACGGGACCGATTTCCGCCCGCCCACCGGGCCCGGCTAACCTCCTGACATCACCGACGGGGGTCCGGGGGGTCTCCCCCGGAAAACACAGCCAAGCAGGAGAGTCACCATGGCCCAGGTCCAGCGCATGTCCCGGTTGATGGTCAAGACCTTGCGCGACGACCCGGCGGACGCGGAGACGCTCAGCCACAAGCTGCTGGTCCGCGCCGGATACGTACGCCGCAACGCCGCCGGGATCTGGTCCTGGCTGCCGCTGGGCAAGAAGGTCCTGGACAACGTCTCCCGCGTCGTGCGCGAGGAGATGGACGCCATCGGGGCGCAGGAGGTCCTGCTGCCCGCGCTGCTGCCCAAGGAGGCGTACGAGGCGTCCGGCCGCTGGGAGGAGTACGGCGACCTGCTCTTCCGCCTCAAGGACCGCAAGGGCGGTGACTACCTCCTCGGCCCGACCCACGAGGAGATCTTCACCCAGACCGTCAAGGACCAGTGCTCGTCCTACAAGGACCTGCCGGTGATGCTCTACCAGATCCAGACGAAGTACCGGGACGAGGCGCGTCCGCGCTCCGGTGTGCTGCGCGGCCGTGAGTTCCAGATGAAGGACTCGTACTCGTTCGACACCACGGACGAGGGCCTGGCCGAGTCCTACCGCCTGCACCGTGAGGCGTACATCAAGATCTTCCAGCGGCTCGGTCTCGACCACCGCATCGTCTCCGCGGTCTCCGGCGCGATGGGCGGCTCGGCCTCCGAGGAGTTCCTGGCCCCGGCCGCGGCGGGCGAGGACACCTTCGCGGACTGCCCGTCCTGTGCCTACGCGGCGAACACCGAAGCCGTGACCTTCGAGGCCCCGCCGGTGGCGGACCAGCAGCACGGCCCGGTCGAGGAGCTGGACACCCCCGACACCCCCACCATCGAGACCCTGGCGGCGCACCTCGGTGTCCCCGCCGCCGACACGCTGAAGAACCTGCTGGTGAAGGTGGACGGCGAGATCGTGGCCGTCGGCGTCCCCGGCCACCGCGAGGTGGACCTCGGCAAGCTGGGCGAGCACCTGGCCCCCGCCGTGGTCGAACTCGTCACCGCCGAGGACTTCGAGGACCGCCCCGACCTGGTACGCGGCTACGTCGGCCCGCAGGGCCTGGAGAAGGTCCGCTACATCGCCGACCCGCGGGTCGCGGCCGGCACGGCCTGGATCACCGGCGCCAACAAGCCCGGCAAGCACGCCCGCAACGTCGTCGCCGGACGCGACTTCGAGGTCGACGACTACCTGGACGTCGTGGTGGTCGAGGCGGGCGACCCCTGCCCCTCCTGCGGCGCGGGCCTCAAGCTGGACCGGGCGATCGAGATCGGCCACATCTTCCAGCTGGGCCGCAAGTACGCGGACACCTTCCAGCTCGACGTACTCGGCCAGCAGGGCAAGCCGGTCCGGGTCACCATGGGCTCGTACGGCATCGGTGTCTCCCGCGCGGTCGCGGCACTCGCCGAGCAGTCCGCGGACGAGAAGGGCCTCTGCTGGTCCGCCGAGGTCGCACCCGCGGACGTGCACGTCGTCGCCGCGGGCAAGGCCCTCCAGACCGAACTGGCGCTGGACGTGGCCGAGAAGCTGAACGCGGCAGGCGTACGGGTGCTGGTCGACGACCGCCCCGGGGTCTCCCCGGGCGTGAAGTTCACCGACTCCGAGCTGATCGGTGTCCCGACGATCCTGGTGGCGGGCCGCCGGTCCGCGGACGGTGTCCTGGAGCTCAAGGACCGCCGTACCGGGGAGCGCGAGGAGCTGACGGTGGACGAGGCCATCGCGCGGATCGTCGGCTGATCCCCCGGGGGCCGCGCCCCCGGACCTCCTGTGTCCTCGCCGGACGGGCTCCGTGCCCGTCCGGCGTTCTCATGTGCGTCCGGCGAGGGACACCGGTGCGCCCCTCCGCGGGCAGCGCGGCTACAGCCACCCCGCGAATTCCAGCAGCAGTTCCCCGTCCTGGCGCCGCCCGGCGGCAACGGCCCGCACCCCCGACTCCACGGCACGGAACAGCGTCCACCCGTGCAGCCGCGCGTGCTCCACCTCCAGCGAGTCCGCCAGCCGGTTCACCCGGCGCCGCACCGTCGAAGGCCCGACCGCCGCGGCCACCAGGTCGTCCACCCGGTCGCGTACCAGCCGCGCCAGGTCGTACGCGCGCTCGCCGACCACCGGGTCGGGACCCACGGCGAGCCACGGCGTGCGTCCGCCCGCCAGGACCTTGCTCTGGCGGAAATTGCCGTGCAGCAGCAGCTGCTCCGGGGGAGCGGCGAGCAGTTCGTCGCGCGCCGCCAGAGCCGCCTCGACCAGCGGGAGCACCAGCGGCTCGGCCGTCGCGCGCATCGCTTCGCCCTGCCGGGCCGTCCGCTCGGCCACCGTCTCGAAGGGGTGCCCGGCCGGTGGCTCGACCCAGAGCTTGCGGACCGTGTCCGCGGCCTCCAGCAGCGCCTTGGCCTCCGGCAGGGAGTGCAGCGAGACCTCGGGGTGCAGCCGCTCCAGCAGCAGAACGGTGGCGTCGGGCGACGGCTCGTCCAGCAGCCGCGCCGCGCCCCAGCCGGCCCAGTGCGCCAGAGCGGCCCGCTCCAGGTCGGGCCTGGCGAAGGGCGGAGCCAGTTTCAGTACCGCGGGGCCGCCGTCGGGCCGGCGCACCAGGACGATCAGGCTGCTGCGGCCGCCCGGCGCCTGTACCCGCTCGGCGGTCAACTCCCGTACGTCGAGGGCCACTTGCGCATCAGTCGGAATCCGGTGCAGCCAGTCGGTGGCGGCGGCTTCCCCGTACGTCTCGCCGAGCGCCCGGACAAGCCGCTGCGGCGGTTCGAAAGTCATACGTGCGTGGTTCCCTTTCCGGCGCTTGCGGCAGCCCGCTCGACGAGCCCCGGAAAGGCTACGCTGTCGGCGCCCCGCCACCGCGCAGCCCGCACCGCGGCCTCCCGCAGGGCCAGCGCGGCCTCGTGCCGCAGCGGCCCCCGGGCGGCCCGCACCAGGTCGGAGTAGACATCCGCCACCCGGTCCTCCAGCTCCGCGGCGAGCCGCACCGCGTCGGCCGGGCCGGCCACCTTGAAGGGCAGCGCGTACGCGGCCGACGCGGCGACCGGCTTGCCGCCCAGGTCCCGCACGGTGCGGACCAACGAGTCACGCCGGGCGCGGTGGGCGTCGTACGCCTGGTGCGCCTCGGTCCTGCGGCCCGCGGCGACCCGGCCGCCCACCACCCCGTACCCGTACACGGCGGCGTGCTCGGCGGCCAGCGCCGCCTGCGCCGCTTCCAGCGAGCTCATCAGTGGTCCCCCCGGGTCAGCAGATACGCGTGGACGGCGCCTGCCGCAGCGACCGAGGCCAGCAGCCTGGCCAGCTCCGGCGGGGCGTCGGCGAGCGCCGTGGTGTGGGCGTCGGTGGTGTGCCGCTCGGCCTTCGCGAGGGCCCGCACCGCGGCCTTCCGGTCGGCGGGGACCGCGGGCGCCGCCGGTCCTCCTGCCGCGGGGCCGTGGCCCGACGGCGACGGTGCGGGAGCGGCTCCGCCGGCCCCCGTCAACACCGTGACGTGCTGTGCCACCGTGTCCCGCAGCGGTCGCACCAACGACTCCGTGGCCCGGTCCGGATGGCGTGTGAGCACCGCGTCGTACAGGGCGAGGAGCGTCCCGCTGGTGCGCGCGGAGCGCCGTCGCAGGGCGGCCTCGGCGTCAGGGGCACCCGCACCCTGTGTACGGTGGGCAGCGGGCTGCTCCGAGCAGCCGGTCAGCAGACCGGCAGTGGCAGCCGCCGTCACGCTCAGCACATGCCTGCGTGTGGTCCCCGTGCGCCGCACGTGTTCTCCCTCGGCCCGAAGTGATCACCGCAGGCGAGCGTACCTGCGGGTCAACGGCGGCAGGACGGCAACACCCCTCGCGACCGGATACCCTTTGATCCGACACGCGACGATCCCACAACAGCACACGCGGCCGAGGAGTCACCCGGATGAGCACCACCCAGAGCGAGAGGCTGCGCGGGCTGCTGGAACCGCTCGTCGCCGCCAAGGACCTGGATCTGGAAGAGATCGAGGTGTCCCGGGCCGGCCGGCGTGGCGTACTGAGGATCACCGTGGATTCCGACGAGGGCGTGGAACTGGACACCTGCGCCGAGCTGAGCCGGGCCATCTCGGAGAAGCTCGACGAGAGCGACCTGATGGGCGAGGGCGAGTACGTCCTCGAAGTCAGCTCGCCGGGCGCGGACCGCCCGCTCTCGGAGCACCGCCACTACGTCAGGGCCGTCGGCCGCCTGGCCAAGCTGACCCTGGACGACGGCGGCGAACTGATCGCGCGCATCCTCGGGGTGGACGACGAAGGTCTCGATCTCGAAGTGCCGGGCGTGAAGGGGCGCAAGCCCACCGCCCGCCGGATCGCTTTCGCGGAGATCGCCAAGGCGCGCGTCGAGCTCGAATTCAACCGCAAGGACAAGAAGGAAGAGGAGGCGTAGCCATGGACATCGACGTAAAGCTTCTGAAGGGCTTGGCGAAGGAGAAGGAGATTTCCTTCGACCTGCTGGTCGAGGCGATCGAGTCGGCCCTCCTCATCGCCTACCACCGCACCGAGGGAAGCCGCCGTCACGCGCGCGTGCACCTCGACCACGACAACGGTCATGTGACGGTCTGGGCGAAGGAGGACCCGGCTGATCTCGAAGAGGGCCAGGAGGCCCGGGAGTTCGACGACACCCCGTCCGACTTCGGCCGGATCGCCGCGACCACGGCCAAGCAGGTCATCCTGCAGCGGCTGCGCGACGCGGAGGACGACCTGACGTTCGGCGAGTACGCCGGGCGCGAGGGCGACGTCGTCGCCGGGGTCGTGCAGCAGGGCAAGGACCCGCGGAACGTGCTGGTCGACATCGGCAAGCTGGAAGCGATCCTGCCCGTGCAGGAGCAGGTGCCCGGCGAGAACTACACGCACGGCCTGCGGCTGCGTACGTACGTGGTCCGCGTCGCGAAGGGGGTCCGTGGCCCGTCCGTGACCCTCTCCCGTACGCACCCGAACCTGGTGAAGAAGCTCTTCGCGCTGGAGGTCCCGGAGATCGCGGACGGCTCGGTCGTCATCGAGGCGATCGCCCGCGAGGCCGGTCACCGCAGCAAGATCGCCGTACGGTCCACGCGTTCGGGCCTCAACCCCAAGGGCGCCTGCATCGGCCCGATGGGCAGTCGGGTACGCAATGTCATGGCCGAGCTGCTGGGCGAGAAGATCGACATCGTGGACTGGTCGGACGACCCGGCCGAGCTGGTGGCCAACGCGCTGTCGCCGGCCCGGGTCACCAAGGTCGAGGTCGTGGACCTGGGCGCCCGTTCCGCGCGGGTCACGGTCCCCGACTACCAGCTCTCCCTGGCCATCGGCAAGGAAGGGCAGAACGCCCGTCTGGCCGCCCGGCTGACCGGCTGGCGCATCGACATCCGCCCGGACACCGAGCAGGGGTCCGACGAGGACTGAGCGTCCCCGGCCGGAGCCCGGAGTCGTAAGATCCAGAAAAGTTCAAGACAACATCCGTTCGATTCCTGCCCCAAATGGGTGAGGTCGATACGGGGAGGTAGACTTAATCGTGTCTGGCCGGACAGCCGACCGAGCGTGCCCTGAGCGAACCTGCGTGGGATGCCGGGAGCGTGCGGTCAAGAGCGAACTGCTGCGCATCGTCGCGGTCGGGGGCAAATGCGTCCCTGATCCGCGCGGTACGCTGCCCGGCCGGGGTGCGTATCTGCATCCCGCCTCGGTCTGTCTCGACCTGGCGGTCCGCCGTCGGGCGTTCTCCAGGGCCCTCAAGGCCCCGGGCCCGCTCGACAGTGCGGAGCTGAACGAGTATGTCGAGCAGGCAGCACCGTAAGAAGAGAACGGCACGGGTCCCCGTGCGGTCAGGTACCTCGCGAGTTGGAAGTAGGTCGAGATTGCGATGAGCACTCGATGAGTACGCGATGAGTACGCCCATGAAGTAGCGACGGTCCGGCGGTAACCCGGACCTAAAAGGAGCGAAGTGGCTAAGGTCCGGGTATACGAACTCGCCAAGGAGTTCGGAGTTGAGAGCAAGGTCGTCATGGCCAAGCTCCAAGAACTCGGTGAGTTCGTACGTTCGGCGTCCTCGACGATCGAGGCGCCGGTTGTACGCAAGTTGACTGACGCTTTGCAGGGGCCCGGCGGCAACGCCGGCAAGTCCGCTGCCAAGCCCGGCGCGCCCCGCAAGGCAGCGCCTTCCCCCGCCCCCCGTGCGGCGGCGCCCTCTCCGGCTGCCGCGGCCCGTCCCGGTGCTCCGAAGCCCGGTGCCCCGGCTCCCAAGCCGGCCGCCGCCGAGGCTCCGCAGAGCGCCGCACCCAGCACTCCCGCGGCGCCTTCCCCGGCTGCCGCAGGACCGCGTCCGGGTCCGAAGCCCGCAGCGGCCAAGCCCGCTCCGGCGGCTCCGGTTCCCGCTGCCGAGTTCTCGGCCCCCGCGCCCGCTCAGCCCGCAGCCCCGCAGGCCCCGCGTCCCGCGGGCGCCACGCCTGGGCCCCGTCCCGCCCGTCCGGCTCCGGCCGGTCAGCGTGAGGGTGGCCAGCGCGACGGCGGCCAGCGTGACGGCGGTCAGCGTGGCGGCGAGCGTCCGGCACGTCCCGCAGGCCAGGGCGCCCCGCGCCCCGGCGGCAACCGTCCGGCCGGTCCCCGTCCGGGCAACAACCCGTTCACCTCCGGCGGTTCCACCGGCATGGCGCGCCCGCAGGCGCCCCGCCCCGGCGGTGCCCCGCGCCCCGGCGGCGGTCAGGACCGCCCCGGCGGCCCGCGTCCGCAGGGTGGTCCCGGTGGCGCTCCGCGTCCCCAGGGTCAGGGCGGCGCCCGTCCGAGCCCCGGTGGCATGCCTCGTCCGCAGGGCGGCGCCCCGCGTCCCGGCGGTGCCCCCAGCGGTAACCGTCCGAACCCCGGCATGATGCCGCAGCGTCCCGCTGCCAGCCCCCGCCCCGGCGGCGGTCCCGGCGGTGGCGGTCGTGGTCCCGGTGGCGGCGGTGCTCGTCCCGGTGGCGGCGGCGCACGTCCGGGCGGCGGCGGCTTCGCCGGTCGTCCGGCAGGTCCCGGCGGCGGCGGTCGTCCCGGCGGTGGCGGCGGCTTCGGCGGTCGTCCCGGTGGCGGCGCCCCCGGTGGCGGCTTCGGTGGACGTCCCGGCTTCGCCGGCCGTCCCGGCGGCCCCGGTGGCCGTGGTGGGACACAGGGTGCCTTCGGCCGTCCCGGCGGGCCCGCCCGCCGTGGCCGCAAGTCGAAGAGGCAGAGGCGCCAGGAGTACGAGGCCATGCAGGCCCCGTCGGTGGGCGGCGTCATGCTGCCTCGCGGCAACGGGCAGGCTGTCCGGCTGTCGCGCGGTGCTTCCCTCACCGACTTCGCGGAGAAGATCAACGCCAACCCGGCGTCGCTCGTCGCCGTGATGATGAACCTCGGCGAGATGGTCACTGCCACGCAGTCCGTCTCCGACGAGACGCTGAAGCTGCTCGCGGACGAGATGAACTACGTCCTCGAGATCGTCAGCCCGGAGGAGGAGGACCGCGAGCTCCTCGAGTCCTTCGACATCGAGTTCGGTGAGGACGAGGGCGGCGAAGAGGCTCTGGTCTCCCGTCCGCCGGTCGTCACCGTCATGGGTCACGTCGACCACGGTAAGACCCGGCTGCTGGACGCGATCCGCAAGACGAACGTCGTTGCGGGCGAGGCCGGCGGCATCACGCAGCACATCGGTGCGTACCAGGTCGGCGCCGAGGTCAACGGCGAGGACCGCCGGATCACCTTCATCGACACCCCGGGTCACGAGGCGTTCACCGCCATGCGTGCACGTGGTGCGAAGTCCACCGACATCGCGATCCTCGTGGTGGCGGCGAACGACGGTGTGATGCCCCAGACGATCGAGGCGCTGAACCACGCCAAGGCGGCCGACGTGCCGATCGTGGTCGCGGTCAACAAGATCGACGTCGAGGGTGCGGACCCGACCAAGGTCCGCGGCCAGCTCACCGAGTTCGGGCTGGTGGCCGAGGAGTACGGCGGCGACACGATGTTCGTCGACATCTCCGCCAAGCAGGGCCTCAACATCGAGGCTCTTCTGGAGGCCGTCGTCCTCACCGCCGACGCCTCGCTCGACCTGCGGGCCAACCCGGAGCAGGACGCGCAGGGTATTGCGATCGAGTCCCACCTCGACCGCGGCCGTGGTGCCGTCGCGACCGTCCTGGTCCAGCGAGGCACCCTGCGGGTCGGCGACACGATGGTGGTCGGCGACGCGTACGGCCGAGTCCGCGCGATGCTCGACGACAAGGGCGAGAACGTGGAAGAGGCGGGTCCCTCGACCCCGGTCCTCGTCCTCGGTCTCACCAATGTCCCGGGTGCCGGCGACAACTTCCTGGTGGTCGACGAGGACCGTACGGCCCGTCAGATCGCCGAGAAGCGTGCCGCTCGTGAGCGCAACGCCAACTTCGCCCGCAAGGGTGTCCGGTTCTCCCTGGAGAACCTGGACGAGGCGCTCAAGGCCGGTCTGGTCCAGGAACTCAACCTCATCATCAAGGGCGACGCGTCCGGTTCGGTGGAGGCTCTCGAGTCCTCGCTGCTCCAGCTCGACGTCGGCGAAGAGGTCGACATCCGGGTCCTGCACCGCGGTGTGGGTGCGGTCACCGAGTCGGACATCGACCTGGCGACCGGCTCCGACGCCATCGTGATCGGCTTCAACGTGCGGGCCGCAGGCCGGGCCGCGCAGATGGCCGAGCGCGAAGGCGTGGACGTCCGGTACTACTCGGTCATCTACCAGGCGATCGAAGAGATCGAAGCGGCCCTCAAGGGCATGCTCAAGCCGGAGTACGAAGAGGTCGAGCTCGGCACGGCGGAGATCCGCGAGATCTTCCGCTCGTCCAAGCTGGGCAACATCGCCGGTGTGCTGGTCCGCTCCGGCGAGGTCAAGCGCAACACCAAGGCGCGCCTGCTGCGCGATGGCAAGGTCATCGCGGAGAGCCTCAACATCTCCGGTCTGCGCCGCTTCAAGGACGACGTCACCGAGATCCGCGAAGGCTTCGAGGGCGGTATCAACCTCGGGAACTTCAACGACATCAAGATCGACGACGTCATCGCGACGTACGAGATGCGCGAGAAGCCCCGCGGCTGATCCGTATCGCGGTTGAGCCGCACTGCGGCTGATCCGTACAGCGTCAGTCGGGGCCGCTCGGCGGGAGTTATATCCGTCGAGCGGCCCCGGCTGTTGCGTGTACGGTTCTGGTGTCCCCGTCAAGTGGTTGGCGGGGCGCGACCCCGAACCGGCGGGACATCCGGACGTGCATGTATGTGGGGACACTGTCCTTCGATCTGCTTCTCGGCGACGTACGGTCGCTGAAGGAGAAACGCTCCGTCGTACGGCCCATCGTGGCCGAGCTCCAGCGGAGATTCGCGGTGAGTGCGGCAGAGGTCGGCGACCAGGATCTTCATCGCAGGGCCAGGATCGGCCTCGCGATGGTGTCCGGCGAGACGGAGCACCTCACCGAAGTACTCGACCGGTGCGAGCGCCATGTCGCCGCCCGGCCGGAGGTGGAGCTGCTGTCCGTACGACGGCGGCTGCACGGCGACGAAGACGATTGAGCACGGCTTAAGAAGGAGACGGACCAGTGGCCGACAACGCGCGGGCGAAGAAGCTGGCGGACCTCATCCAGGAGGTGGTCGCCGAGAAACTGCAGCGTGGCATCAAGGACCCCCGGCTGGGCACGCACGTGACCATCACGGACACCCGGGTCACCGGCGACCTGCGGGAGGCCACGGTCTTCTACACGGTCTACGGCGACGACGAGGAGCGGGCCAGCGCGGCAGCGGGCCTGGAGAGCGCCAAGGGCATCCTGCGCTCGGCGGTCGGAGCGGCGGCCGGGACGAAGTTCACCCCGACCCTCGCCTTCGTGGCGGACGCCCTGCCGGAGAACGCCAAGGCGATCGAGGACCTGCTCGACCGGGCCAGGGCCTCGGACGCCAAGGTGCGCGAGGCGTCCTCGGGCGCCACGTACGCGGGCGGCGCCGACCCCTACCGCAAGCCGGAAGAGGACGCCGAGAACGACGGGGACACCGCCTCCGAATGACACAGCAGAACACGACCCCCCCGGCCGGCGCCGGGAAGGGCCCGCTGGACGGTCTTGTCATCGTCGACAAGCCGTCCGGCTTCACCTCGCACGACGTCGTGGCCAAGATGCGCGGGATCGCGCGGACGCGCCGGGTGGGCCACGCGGGCACGCTCGACCCGATGGCCACCGGCGTTCTCGTCCTCGGTGTCGAGAAGGCCACCAAGATGCTCGGCCATCTCGCCCTGACCGAGAAGGAGTACCTCGGTACGATCCGGCTCGGCCAGAACACCGTCACCGACGACGCGGAGGGCGAGATCACCTCGTCCACCGACGCCTCCCGGGTGACCCGCGAGGCCATCGACGCGGGGGTGGCCGCGCAGACCGGCGCCATCATGCAGGTGCCGTCCAAGGTCAGCGCCATCAAGATCGACGGCAAGCGGTCCTACGCGCGGGTGCGCGGCGGCGAGGAGTTCGACATCCCGGCCCGCCCGGTGACCGTCTCCTCGTTCCGGGTGTACGACGTGCGGCACGAGGTCGCCGAGGACGGGACCCCCGTGGTCGACCTGGTCGTCTCGGTGGTCTGCTCGTCCGGTACGTACATCCGGGCCATCGCCCGCGACCTCGGCGCGGCCACCGGGGTCGGCGGCCATCTGACGGCGCTGCGCCGCACCCGCGTCGGCCCGTACGGACTGGACGCGGCCCGGACGCTGGACCAGCTCCAGGAGGAGCTCACCGTGATGCCGGCCGCCGATGCCGCCGCCGCCGCGTTCCCGCGCTGGGACGTGGACGACCGGCGGGCCCGGCTGCTGCTCAACGGGGTCCGGCTCGACATGCCCGCGTATCCCGCGGGAGCGGTAGCGGCCTTCGGTCCCGAGGGGCGCTTCCTCGCGCTGGTCGAGGACCAGGGCGGCAAGGCGAAGAGCCTCGCCGTCTTCGGCTGACACCGACCGGGTCCCGGCCCGGCGGCCGGGGACCCGTCGCTCCACCCACCGTGGAGCGGGCAGCGCCGCTTGCCCGCTCCACGATCCCCCTCGCAAGAGGTCTGTCCATCCCGGCACCTGGATTCACTCCTTTGGGCAGGCGCTCGGAGTGAACGACCGGAGCGTTGGGGGGCGCTTTCGGCTTGCGCGCTTCTCCCCGCGATCACTGCGCGCCTACGGTCGGACCTATGGGAAGCGGGGACCGGGAAACGCTGGTGCGCATCTGCGATCCGTCGGGCAGGCCGAGGGGCACCGGCTTCGTCGCCGACGACCGGGGCACGGTGGTGACCAGCCACGAGGCGGTCGACGGGCTGACCGGAGCCGTGCTGCACGGCGCGCCGGGGCTGACCTGCCGCGCCGAATCCGATGACATCACCGCCCTGCCCGGCCTGGGGCTCGCGCTGGTGCGGACCGACGGTCTGGACGTCCCGCCGCTGCCCATCTCGGCCAGGGACCGGATCGAGACCGGCACCTACGTACGGGTCGCCGCCCTCGGCTGGCGCGAGGCGCGCGTCCTGGGCGAGTCACCGGCGACCTACACCACGGGCGGAAGCACCCATCTGCTGGGCGCCGCAGTGGAGTTGGCGATCGGCACCCAGGGCAGTGACGCCCTCAGGCAGGGCGGGTCGGCCGCCGGGGGACCGGTGGTGGACGCGTCCACCGGGGCGGTGCTCGGGGTGCTCGGCACGGCACTGCGCGGGACCTACCCGGCCGCAGGTCTGGCCGTCCCGCTGCGCGGGGCCGCGCTGGCCCCGCTGCTGCGGCGCAACGCGGCCACCGTGCCGGGGTACGGAAAAGACCTCAACCTCGCGGGTGTGCTGGAGCTGACGGCCACCTCCCTCGGGCTGTCGGCGGAAGCGGACCTCTGCCGCGATCCCGTGGAACGGGCCGACATCGTCAGCGAGTTGGCGGCCTTCCCGGACGGCGGCGCACCCGTGCTCGGGCTGGTCGGCGCCCCCGGCACCGGACGTACGACGGAACTCACCGCCCTCGCGGCGCGACGGGCGCGCGGGGCGCAGCCCGCCCCGACGCTGTGGCTGCGCGGCGCCGATCTGCGGGCCGAGGACACCTCGGTCGCCGACGCGATGGCCCGTACGGTGCGCCAGGCCGGGCGGATCGTGGGCACCGACGGCATGGACGGCGCCACTCCCGAGCGGATCGCCGCACTCGCCGACGCAGCCGGGCAGCCGCTGCTCGTGCTGCTCGACAGCCCCGAGGAGATGCCGCCCCGACTGGCCCGCGCACTGCCGGAGTGGACCGCCGGGACGGCCGGGTGGCTGCGCGGGCACCGGGCGCGGATGGTGGTCGCCTGCCGCCCGGAGTACTGGGAGCAGGCCGTGGCCCTCCAGGGGCCGGGCAGCGGCTGCGTCCGGATCGGGGATCTGCCGCCCCGGGAGGCCGAGCGGGCCCGGCTGGGATACGGCATTCCGGAGGGGATGCTCACCGCGCGGGACGCGGGCCACCCGCTGACGCTGCGGATGCTCGCCGAGGTGCGGGCGGCCCTCCCCGGCGGGGTGGACGGCCGACCCACCCGGGAGGACGTCTTCGCCGCGTACCTGGACCTGATGTGTCTGCGGATCGCCGTGCGGATCGCCGCCACGGAGCGTCCGGCGCCGCGCGGCACCGCGGTGCGGCGGCTGGCCGCCACCGTCTCCGGGCAGGTGCACGAGGCGGCCCGCCGCTGTCTGGGGCCCGGCCAGGGGGAGTTGGACCGGACCTCCTTCGAGGAGCTGTTCCCCTGGCGCACCGGATGGGCGTCCGCGGTGCTGACCGAACGGCTGCTGGTCCCCGCGGGCTCCGGCTACCGCTTCGCCCACGGCGAGCTCGCCGACTGGGTGCAGGGGGAGCACCTCGACGTCGACGCGGCGCTGTACGCGCTGGTGCACCGCCGCCACGAGGAGACGCCCGGCGGGCCCGCCACCCGGCTGCCGTCCCGGCCGGGCGCCGAGTCCGGGGGCACCCCGGCTCCCGGCACGGAGGTCAGGGAGCGCCCGCTCACCGTGCCCAGGCACCGGATCGGCCCGGTGGTCCAGGCGCTGCTCCTGCTGGGACGCCGGGAGGGGGCCCATGAACTGGGGCGCAGGCTACGCGAGTTGATCGAGGAGCTGGACCGGCTGCAGGACGCGTCCGCTGCCGGGGCTCCCGTCGGACCACGGGTTCCGCGGCCGGGACGGGGACCTGAAGCAGCCGAGCCCCCGGCGCCGCTCGGGGACGCCGAGTGGTGGGCCGCACATCTGCTGGGCGACGTCCTGCTGGGGGTCCCCGACTGCCGCCCCTACATCGGGGTGCTACGGCTTCTCGCCGACCGGATCACGCTGCTCTCCGTCCGCTCCGGCGGGCCGCGCCACATCGGCGGCTTCCGCGTCTTCGACAGCGCGTTCTGGGAGCGGCTGCGGCTCGGCGAGGGCGGGCGGCTCGATCTGCTGCGGCGGCTGGTGCCCGCCGACGGCGCACCGGGTGGGCAGGGGGGCGACCGCTATCTGGATGCCGCGGCCCGGCGGCTCGCGGCCGAACCCCGGTCCGTACAGCCGCTGCTCTGCCGGTGGTTCAGCGACGAACGGCCGCTGCCGTCCGAAGCCCACGCCGAGCTGCGGCCCACCGTCGCCGGAGCGGCCCAGGCGCTGCTGTACACCCGGCGGGCGCTCGCCGTCGACGATCTCGCCGAGGCGCTGGTCGCCACCGCCCACCCCCGCGCCGACGAGCTGCTCGTCGCGCTCGCCGAGGACGAACCGGCCGCGCTGTGCCGCGCCGTCGACCGCTGGGCGCACGACGACCGGCCCGAACGCCGGGCCGCCGCAGCGGACTTCGGAGTGCGGGCCGCCGTACACGCCCGGACCGGCCCCGACCGCGAACTGCTCAGGTACGCGGCGCTCGCGCTGCTCGCCCGCCCCGCCGACAGCGCGCTGCACGGGGCCGCGCTGGCCCTCCTCGTACGGGATCCGCACACCCGCACCCGCCATCTGCCGTGCGCGCTGGCGCTGTTCGCCGCGGAACCGTCGTCACCGCTGCTCGTCGCCGCGCTGGCCGAGGCGCTGCCCACCCACCCGGAGCCGGTCTTCGCGGCCTTCGAGGCGGCGCTGCGCCGGCGGCCCCGGGACGCGGCCGAGATCCTGGGCGCGCTCGCCGGGATCAGTACCCCGGCTCCCGCCCGCCGCGCCGCCGCCCTCGTCCACGAGTACGTCGACCGCCACCCGGCGGGAGCCGTGCACGCCGCGGCGTTCGTCGACCGCCGCCTGGAGGATGGCCCGGCGGCCCGTTCCCTTCTCTTCCCGCTGGTCACCGGACTGCTGCGCGGGCATCCCCGCCAGGTGCGCGTCGCCCTGGCGCCGGTGCTCGCCGCGCCCGGCGGCCGGGGCTCGCGCGCCATGCGGGCCGAGCTGCTCGACGTACTCCTGGAGTACGAACGGTACGAGGCCAGGGACGGCCTGGAGGTACTGGAGGCACTGCTGCGGGCGGCGGCGCTCGGCTCGGACCGCCGCACCGACCCCAGGACCCGTGACCTGGTACGCCGCACCGGTCTGCTGCTGGTCCGGACGCCCGAGGGGGCGGCCTGCTTCGACCGGCACCTGGTCGAACTGGCCGGGGAGGTGCCGGGCTTCGCCGGGCAGCTCGCCGACTGGCTGGCCCTGGCACCGCAGGAGTGGGCGCTGCTGGTCGGACCGAGTACCCGGCACATGGTTCAGAAGCTGGCAGCGCCCATGCCGATGCAAGCCGCACGCGCCGGACATGGCAGTCTTAGACCTGTTGTACCTACAGAGTAGTGATCACGTACACGGGTTCGGGCGAGGAGCGGTCTCAGTGCAGCGCTGGCGTGGCTTGGAGGACATCCCCCAGGACTGGGGGCGCAGCGTCGTCACCATCGGCTCGTACGACGGCGTGCACCGCGGGCACCAGCTCATCATCGGGCGGGCCGTGCGGCGGGCCCGGGAACTGGGCGTGCCGTCGGTCGTCGTCACCTTCGACCCGCACCCCAGCGAAGTCGTCCGCCCTGGTAGCCATCCGCCGCTGCTCGCCCCGCACCACCGGCGGGCCGAACTGATGGCGGAACTGGGCGTGGACGCGCAGCTGATCCTCCCCTTCACCAGCGAATTCTCGAAGCTGTCACCCGCCGACTTCATCGTGAAGGTGCTGGTCGACAAGTTGCACGCGCTGGCGGTCATCGAGGGCCCCAATTTCCGCTTCGGCCACAAGGCCGCCGGGAACGTCGGCTTCCTCGCCGAGCTGGGCGGGACGTACGACTACGAGGTCGACGTCGTGGACCTCTCGGTGAGCGGCGAGGCGGGCGGCGGCGAGCCGTTCTCCTCGACCCTGACCCGCCGCCTCGTCGCCGAGGGCGACATGACGGGCGCCGCCGAGATCCTCGGCCGTCCGCACCGCGTCGAGGGCGTGGTGGTGCGGGGCGCGCAGCGCGGCCGGGAGCTCGGCTTCCCCACGGCGAACGTGGAGACGCTGCCGCACACCGCGATCCCGGTCGACGGGGTGTACGCGGGCTGGCTCACCGCGGACGGCGAGCGGATGCCCGCGGCGATCTCGGTCGGCAGCAACCCGCAGTTCGACGGCACGGAGCGCACGGTCGAGGCGTACGCGATCGACCGCGTCGGCCTCGACCTGTACGGGATGCATGTCGCCGTCGACTTCCTCGCGTACGTACGCGGCATGGAGAAGTTCGAGTCGATCGACGCGCTGCTGGTGGCCATGGCGGACGACGTGAAGCGTTGCACCGCCCTGATCGAGGCGTACGAGGCGCGCTGACCGGGCCTGTCCGGCCGTGGGCAGAGGGGGGTGGGCCGAGAGGCGTGGGCTCAGCGCTCAGGCCTGCGCGGCCACCAGCATGTCCCCGGCGGTCGTGCGGTAGTAGAGCACCGACCGTCCGGCCCGCCGTCTGAGCACCAGCCCGGCGTCCAGCAGCACTTTCAGATGGCGCCCCACGGACCCCAGCCCCTGCCCGGACAGCGCCACCAGCTGGGTCGTGCTCTTCGGCGCGTCGAGCAGCACGAGGACCCCCGCCCGGCCGGTGCCCAGCAGCCTGCCGAGCGCGCCGGGATCCGCCCTCCGGTCGGGCTCCGCCAGCTGGCCCACGCACGGGTAGGCCGCGGAGAACCGGTGCGGCTTGTCCCAGGAGACCCAGCCGGTGCGTCCGCTCGCCGGGACGAAGAGCAGCTGCGCGCCCGAGACCTCCAGCGGCGGATTGACGTAGTGGTTGATCTGCAGCCTGCCCTCGCCCAGCCAGCGCATCCCCGGCCGGATGCCCTCCAGCGCTGCGGCCCAGCCGCCCGTGGTCAGCAGCCGGGTGCGCGCCAGGATGTCGGCCTCGAAGAGACGCTTGCGCCGGGGCCAGTACGGGAGCACCGTCCGGGTCCACACCCACTCCAGGAGGTCGGCCGCGCGCTCCGGCAGATCGTTCCGGTACAGCGCGGCGGGCAGCCGGCCGCCCACCCCCATGGCCAGGTCGTAGCGGGCCTCGGACGGTGCGGTGGCGCGGATCACCGCCAGTTCGTCGTGGAACTCCGCGCCGTCGGGCGGCGGCGCGGGCACCAGGAAGTCCGCGATCCAGTGCGGACGCAGGGCCGTCCGCACCAGGAGCCGGGTGACCGGATCCGCGTCCAGCAGCTCCTGGTAGGCGGGCCGGTGCGCGGCCAGCCAGTGCTGCTCGCCGGGGTGCGCGGCCAGCCCGGAGTCCAGCGTGACCAGACAGGCGAAAGCCTCCGTGAGCTGTGAGATCACGAACCGGCTGCGCGCCAGTGTGTCCGCGTCGAGCACCCACAGCCCCATGTTTCGCCTCCCCGCGAAACATTATCCGCGCAGGGAGGCGCCTGTTCAGAATCCAGCGCATGCGCACCTACCGACACCTGTTCAGGGCACCGGAGTTCACCCCGCTCTTCACCGCCGTCTCGCTCTTCGTCGCGGCGTCGACCGTCAGCGGGATCGCACTGGCCTCGCTGGTCTACTCGGCGACCCGTTCGCCGCTGCTCTCCGCGCTGAGCATGTTCGGCGGCTCCTTCGCGCAGGTGGTCGGCGCCGTCGCACTGCTCTCCGCGGCCGACCGGCTGCCGCCCAGGGCGGCGATGACCGGCCTGGCGCTGACCGCCGGCGCCGGCACCGCCGTGCTCGCCGTTCCGGAACTGCCGATCCAGGGCACCTTCGTGGTCCTGTTCGGCCTCGGCCTGGCCGGCTCGGTGGGCGGCGGGGTGCGCTACGGGCTGCTCGCCGAGATCCTCCCCAAGGAGGCGTACGTACTGGGGCGTTCGGCCCTGAACATGTCGGTGGGGATCATGCAGATCGCCGGGTTCGCGGTCGGCGGAGCGCTCGTCACGGCCCTGTCGCCGCGCGGCACGCTGCTGGTCGCCGCCGCACTCGATCTGCTCGGGGCCCTCGTCGCGCTCATCGGACTGCGGACCCGCGCGGCCCGCTCGGCGGGCAACCCCGGCAGGGGCCCGGTCCGGGAGACCTGGCGGGTCAACACCGTGCTCTGGTCGTCCGCGCCGCGCCGGTACGTCTATCTCGCCCTGTGGGTGCCCAACGGTCTGATCGTCGGCTGCGAGGCGGTCTTCGTGCCGTACTCGCCCCGGCACGCGGGACTGCTGCTCGCGGTGGCGGCGTTCGGGATGCTGGCCGGGGACGTGACGGTCGGCCGGATCGTGCCACCGGGGTGGCGGGCCCGGCTCGCCACCCCGCTGCGCCTGTTGCTCGCCGCGCCCTACCTGGTCTTCGCGCTCCGTCCCGCCCTGTGGGTCGCGGTGGCCGCCGTCGTACTGGCCTCCGTCGGCTACTCCGCGAGCCTGGTGCTGATGGAACGCCTGGTGGAGCTGGTCCCGGACGACGTGCAGGGCCAGGCCCTGGGCCTGCACACCGCGGGGATGCTCACGCTCCAGGGCGTCGGGGCGGCGCTGGCGGGCGCCCTGGCCCAGCACACGTCGGCCGCGACGGCGATGACGGTGATGGCCCTCGCCTCCGTCGTGGTCTCCCTCGCGCTGACGCCCGGACTGCGCGTCCGGGGCGCCGGGCCCGTGACACCGGTGGGAACGGCTCCCTGACGCGCCGCTCCCACTCCACCGGCCGGACAGGTCCTAAGCCGCCGGGACCGTCCCCGTGGGTTTCCGTGCCGTCACCCAGTGGCACGCCACCTGGCTCTCCCCGCCGCTCGCCAGCACCGGCAGTTCCTTCGTACGGCAGGCGTCGGCCACCCCCGCGCGCTCCGCCTCGCCCGAGGCGAGAATGTGGCAGCGGGCGTGGAACCGGCAGCCGGACGGCACCCGGGACGGGTCCGGCGGCTCCCCCGTGAGGATCACCGGATCGGTCCCCGCGTCCGGCATGACCGACAACAGCGCCTGGGTGTAAGGGTGTTGGGGCGCGGTCAGGATCTGGTCCACCTCACCCGTCTCGACGATCCGGCCGAGGTACATCACGGCGACCCGGTCGGCGATGTTCCAGGCCAGGCCCAGATCGTGGGTGACGATCAGCGCGGAGAGCCCCAGTTCGTCCCGCAGCCGCAGCAGCAGCGCCAGTATCTCCCCGCGTACGGAGGCGTCCAGGGAGGCCACCGGTTCGTCGGCCACGACGAGTTCGGGCTCCAGTACCAGCGCACCCGCGATCACCACCCGCTGGCGCTGGCCGCCCGAGAGCTCGTGCGGATACCGCAGGAAGAACCGCTCGGGGGGCCGCAGCCCGGCCCGGGACAGCGCCTCGGCCACCGCGGCCCGCTCGTCGCCCTGGTACCGGTGTATTCGCAGCCCCTCGGCCACCGCCTCGTACACGGTGTGCCGGGGGTTGAGCGAACCGCTGGGGTCCTGGAGCACCAGCTGCACCCGCTTGCGGTACGCCTTGAGCGCGCGGGACGAGTGGTCGAGCGGTTCACCGCCGAAGGTGACCTCGCCGGACGTCGGCCTGACGAGCCCCAGCAGCGCCCGCGCGAGAGTCGTCTTGCCGCATCCCGACTCGCCGACCAGCGCGACGATCTCACCGGGCCGGATGTCGAGATCCACCCCGTCGACGGCGCGGGCGGGCGCGGCACCGCGACGGCCGGGGAAGGTCACCTTCAGTCCGGCCGTGCTGAGCAGGGGAGCGGTGGTCATGACGTACTCCTTGCTTCCTCGGTGCCGTGCTGCGCGGGCGTACCGGCCCCGGGCTCCACGAGCAGACAGGCCGCCTGCCGACCCGGGCCCGCGTCCCGCAGCGCCTGGTCCCGGGTCGCGCACGCGTCCACGGCCACCGTGCAGCGCGGGTGGAACGTACAGCCCGCGGGCAGCGAAGCCGGGTCCGGCGGATCCCCCGGCAGGCCGCGCGGAGCCCGCCGGGAAGCCGGGTCGCCGATCCGCGGGAACGCGCCGGACAGCGCCCGGCTGTACGGATGCGCGGCGGCGGTGAAGACCTCCTGGGCAGGGCCCTCCTCGACGACCCGGCCCGCGTACATCACGGCCAGCCGGTCGCAGGTGTCGGCGAGCACCGCCAGGTCATGGCTGATCATCAGCAGGCTGATGTCCTGGTCCGCCACCAACTGCTCGATCAGCCGCAGGATCTGGGCCTGGATCATCACGTCGAGCGCGGTGGTCGGCTCATCGGCGACGATCACCTGGGGACCGCAGGCCAGCGCCATCGCGATCATCACGCGCTGCCGCTGCCCGCCGGAGAGCTCGTGCGGGTAGGCGTTCGCCCGGCCCGCGGGCAGACCGACCTGCTCCAGCAGCTCGCAGGCACGCTTGCGAGCGGCGGCCGGGGACGCCTGGTGGTGGACGAGCAGCGGCTCGGCTATCTGGTCGCCGATCCGGTGCACCGCGTTGAGGGAGTGCATCGCGCCCTGGAAGACGATCGAAGCACCCGCCCACCGCACGGCCCGCAGCCGGCCCCACTTCATGGTGAGGACGTCCTCGCCGTCGAGCAGGATCTCGCCGCTCAGCGTGGCCGACGCGGGCAGCAGCCGGAGCAGGGCCAGCGCCAGCGTCGACTTCCCGCACCCCGACTCACCGGCGATCCCGAGCTTCTGCCCGGAACCCACGGTCAGGTCCACCCCGCGTACGGCAGGGACGGCGGCGGCCCCCGACCCGTAGGTCACCCGGAGGTCCTTGATTTCGAGGAGGCTCAACGGGCCACCCCCAGCTTCGGGTTGAGCACGGCCTCGACGGCACGGCCGCAGAGAGTGAAGGAGAGCGCGACGAGCGCGATGGCGATGCCGGGCGGCGCCAGGTACCACCAGTGCCCGGACGAGACCGCGCCGGCCTCGCGGGCGTCCTGGAGCATGCCGCCCCAGGAGATGACCGTCGGATCGCCGAGGCCGAGGAAGGCCAGCGTCGCTTCGGTGAGGATGGCGCCGGAGATGCCGAGGGTGGTCTGGGCGAGCACCAGCGGCACGACGTTGGGCAGGACGTGCCGGGACATCACATGCCCGTGACCGCCGCCCAGCGCCCTGGCCCGTTCGATGTAGGGACGCGACTCGACGGCGATGGTCTGGGCCCGGACCAGCCGGGCCGTCGTCGGCCAGCTGGTGACACCGATCGCCAGGATCACCGTCCACACGGAGTGGTCGAGCACGGTCGCGAGCACGATCGCCAGCACCAGGGTCGGCATCACCAGGAACCAGTCGGTGATCCGCATCAGCACGGTCGCGAACCAGCCGCCGAAGTGCCCGGCGATGATCCCCACCAGGGTGCCGATCGCCACCGACAGCGCGGCGGCCAGCAGCCCCACGGTCAGCGAGATCCGCGCCCCCCAGACCAGCAGACCGAGCAGCGAACGCCCGAACTGGTCGGTGCCCAGCGGGAATTCACCGCTGGGTGCCTCCAGGGCCGTACCGGGGGCCTTGGTCACGCTCTGGACGTCGCTGCCGACCAGCAGCGGAGCGGTCAGGGCGATCAGCGCGATGAGCACCAGCCCCACCAGGCCGACGACACCGGCCCGGTGCGTGCGGTACTGCTGCCAGAAACGGGCCACGGAGTGTCGCCGCCGGGTCCAGGCCAGCGAGCCCGCGGTCGGTTGTGCGGTCGTCATCGGCCCACCCTGGGATCGAGCAGCGGATAGAGCAGATCGGCGAGGAGGTTCATCAGGATCATCGCGCCGGCGAAGACGACGAACAGCCCCTGAACCAGCGGCAGATCGGGCACGCTCAGCGCCGAGTAGAAGAGGCCGCCGAGGCCGGGCCAGGAGAACACCGTCTCGACCAGGATCGAACCGGCCGCCACATGACCGAAGTTGATGAAGACCATGGTGACGGTGGGCAGCAGTGCGTTCGGCACCGCGTGGCGGCGGCGTACGAGATCGTCGCGCAGCCCCTTGGCCCGCGCCGTCGTCAGGTAGTCGCTGCCCATCTCGTCGAGCAGCGAGGAACGCATGACCAGCAGCGTCTGGGCGTATCCGACCGCGACGAGGGTGATGACGGGCAGCACCATGTGGTGCGCCACGTCGGCGACGTAGGCGAACCCGTGCAGACCGCCCGACTCCATCCCGCCGGTCGGGAACATCCCCGGGATCGGGCCGATGCCCACCGAGAAGACGATGATCAGCAGCAGCCCGAGCCAGAAGGCCGGCACCGACCACAGGGTGAGCGCCACCCCTGTGCTGATCTTGTCGCCGATCCCGCCGTGGCCCCACGCGGAACGGGTGCCGAGCCAGAGGCCGAGAGCGGAGTAGACCACCACGGCCACCCCGGTGAGCAGCAGGGTCGCGGGCAGTTTCTGCGCGATCAGCTCGCCGACGGGCGCGTGGAACTGGTACGAGGTGCCCAGGTCGCCGCTGAGCGCCTTGGTGCAGTACTCGGTGAACTGCTGCCACAGCGGCAGGTCCAGTCCCAACTGCTTGCGCAGCTGGTTGAGTTGGCCCTGGGTGACCGGGTGGCCGTGTGTCATCGTGCGGACCGGGTCGCCCGGGATGATCCGGAACAGGAAGAAGCTGGTGACCAGCACGGCGAGCAGGGAGACGGCCGCGCCGCCCAGTTTGCCCGCCACGTACAGCAGATACGCGGTCGCGTTACGGGTGCGGGGGCCGGACGGCCCGGTCCTGACCGGGACCGGGCCGTCGGCCGCACCCTCCGCGAGCGAAGTGGTGCTTGCAGCGCTCATGGGTTATTCACGGTCTTCCGCGGTGGAACGGCGGCGCAGGGCGACGAAGCCTCCGAGCCCGATGACGACGACGACGGCGACGATCCCGATGACGAGACCGGTCGACGAGCCCGACGACGAGGAGGAGGACCCGTCGCTGCTCGTCGGGACGGCCGACCACCAGCTCCAGTAGCCGTCCTGGCCCCAGATGTTCCCCGCGGCCGACGGCATCGTCTCGATCGACTTGATCTGGTCGGTGCGGTACGCCTCGACCGCGTTCGGGTACGCCATGACATTCATGTACCCGGTGTCGTACAGCCGTGACTCCATCTGCTTGACGAGATCGGCTCGCTTGACCGGGTCGTACTCGGCGGCCTGCTCGGCGTACAGCGCGTCGAACTGCTTGTCGCAGATGAAGTTGTCGGTGGCCCCGGTGCTCTTGGGGGTGCTCGGCAGTGCGGCGCAGGTGTGGATGGAGAGGACGTAGTCCGGGTCGGGGTTGACCGAGTAGCCGTCGAAGGCCAGGTCGTACTCGCCCGCCAGCCAGGGGTCGGAGACGTTGTCGAGGCAGTCGACCTTGAGGCCGATGCCGAGTTTGCCCCACCACTCCTGCATGTACTTGCCGATGGCCTTGTCGTTCGGGTCGGTGGCGTGGCACAGCAGCCGGAAGCTGAGCGGCTTGCCGTCCTTGCCGACGCGCTTGCCGTCACCGTTCTTCTTGTAGCCCGCCTGGTCGAGGAGGCTCGCGGCCCTGGCCGGGTCGTACGCGATCTTCTGGTCGGCGGCGGGCTTCCAGAAGTAGTCGCTGAAACGCGGCGGGATGTATCCGGCGCCCTCGACGGCGTGGCCCTGGAAGACCTTGTCGATAATGGTCCTGGTGTCGGTGGCGGCGAACAGCGCCTGGCGCACCCGCTGGTCGAGCAGCGCCGGGTTGCCGTCGCCGATCTTCTTGCCGTCCTTGGCCTTGGCCCCCGGGTTGGTGGCGAGCGCGTAGAAGCGCCGGCCCGGAGCGTCGTTGACCTTGATGTTCTTCTCGGTCTTCAGCGCTGCCGTCTGGGCCGGGGTGAGGCCCGAGACGAAGGAGACCTCGCCCTTCTGCAGGGCCGCGACGGCCGCGTCGTTGTCCTTGTAGTACTTGAAGTCCAGCTCGTCGAACTTCGGAGCGCCGCGCCAGAACTTCTTGTTCGGCTTGAACTTCAGGTACTGGTCGACCTTGTAGTCGGTGAGGATGAACGGCCCGTTGCCGACGACCGGGAACTGCTTGTCGTTGTTGAACTTCGAGAAGTCCCCGACCTTCTCCCAGACATGCTTCGGCACGATCGGCACATCGAGCGCGGTCATCGTGGCCTGCGGCTTCTTCAGCTGCACGACCAGCGTCCGCGGGTCCGGGGCGGTGACCTTCTTGAAGTTCGAGGTGAAGCTCCCGTTGGCGGTGGCCGCTGCCTCGTCCGTCATCATCTTGTTGAACGTCCAGGCGGCGTCGTCCGCGGTGGCCTGCTCGCCGTCCGACCACGTGGAGTTCTTGCGGATGGTGAAGGTCCAGGTGAGCTTGTCCGCCGACGACTTCCACGCGGTGGCGAGCCCGGGGACGGTGTGGCCGTCCTTGACGTCGTAGTTGGTCAAGTAGTCGTACATCAGGCGCAGCGCGGTGGTGGAGACCAGGCGCGTGGCGAGGAACGGACTCATGGAGTCGACGCTCTGGTTGACGGCTACGGTGAGGACCTTCTTGCCGCCGGACCCGGAACCTGCCTTGGCCTCGGCGGCGTGGGCCTGCTGCGGGACCGGGTTCAGCGGGGTCGCGGCCCCGGCCACCAGGGCGAACGCGGTGACACCCGTGGCCAGGAGCAGACGGGAACGGGATCGGTGTCGGGATATGCCGGTCGGAACTCTTCTGTCCATGGGGCGTTGACCTCGCGTCAGGGTGAATCATGGAGTCGCCAGCTGGTGAAGCGAAGGTTTATCAGCGGTGCTCCAAAGGTGTCAACGGTCCTCCAGACACGGCCTGGTCTGCGTAAATGGCTGAAGGCCCACACCGTTACCGCCGGTGTGGGCCTTCAATGGTCTATACCCTTATCGCCTTACTGCTGAGGGGCCGGCGGCTGCTGCCAGCCTTGCTGCTGCGGGGGATAGGGCTGCTGCGGAGGCTGCTGACCACCGTACGGCTGCTGCGGCTGCGACCCTTGCGGATACTGCGGATACGGCTGTGGGGGATGCGGCTGCTGAGGGCTCTGAGGTGCCTGCGGTCCGTGAGGGCTCTGCGGCCCCTGAGGTGCCTGCGGCGCTTGCGGAGCGTACGGCTGTTGCTGCTGGCCCGGCATCGGCGGCGCCATGTGCGGCGGCGCCCCCTGACCGTTGCCGGTCCACAACCCCTGTGCCTGCTGGGCACGTTGGAAGTCCTCCGCGACCAGGGCGGAGAGATTGAAGTACGCCTCCCGGGTCTTCGGCCGCATCATGTCGAGGTCGACCTCGGCGCCCGCCGACAGATGCTCGTCGAACGGCACGACGACGACCGCGCGGCAGCGGGTCTCGAAGTGCTGCACGATGTCGTCGACCTTGATCATCTTGCCGGTCTCGCGAACCCCGGAGATGACGGTGAGCGAGCGCTGCACGAGTTCCGCGTAGCCGTGCGCGGAGAGCCAGTCGAGCGTGGTGCTCGCGCTGGACGCACCGTCCACGGACGGGGTGGAGATGATGATGAGCTGGTCGGCGAGGTCGAGTACGCCCCGCATCGCGCTGTAGAGGAGTCCCGTACCCGAGTCGGTCAGGATGATCGGGTACTGCTTGCCCAGGACGTCGATCGCGCGCCGGTAGTCCTCGTCGTTGAACGTCGTGGAGACCGCGGGGTCCACGTCGTTGGCGATGATCTCCAGACCGGAGGGCGCCTGGGAGGTGAACCGGCGGATGTCCATGTACGAGTTCAGGTACGGGATCGCCTGGACCAGGTCACGGATGGTCGCCCCGGTCTCACGGCGCACCCGACGGCCGAGGGTTCCGGCATCCGGGTTCGCGTCGATCGCCAGGATCTTGTCCTGCCGCTCGGTGGCGAGCGTGGCACCCAGCGCGGTCGTCGTCGTGGTCTTGCCGACGCCGCCCTTGAGGCTGATGACGGCGATCCGGTAGCAGGACAGCACCGGCGTACGGATGAGTTCGAGCTTGCGCTGCCGCTCGGCCTCCTCCTTCTTCCCGCCGAGCTTGAAGCGGGACGCGCCCGCCGGGCCGCTGCGACTGCTCCTCGCCTTCTGCTTATTGCGGATCAGCCGGTCGGAGGAGAGCTCGACGGCCGCCGTGTACCCGAGAGGCGCGCCGGGAACGGAACGCTCCCGCTGATCGTGCGCGACGGGCTGCGGCCAGGCGGCGCCGGTACGCGGGTCGACCGGCGCGCCGGGCTGCTGCTGCTGATGCTGCGGCGGGGGCGGCTGGTTGGGGTCCTGGGGCTGCTGGGCCTGCGGTTGCGGCTGCGGAGCGTGCGGTTGCTGCTGGGGTACGGCGGGTGCGGCCGGAACCGGTGCCGGCTGCGGGAATCCGTATCCCGCCTGGGGAGCCTGTCCCTGAGGTGCTTGTCCCTGGGGTGCCTGCTGCGCGGGCGGCTGCTGGAAGCCGTACCCGCCCTGCGGCGGCTGGGGTGCCTGGTGAGGGAGGGGCTGCGGCTGGGGCTGCTGCGGGAACCCGTAACCACCGGTCGGCGGGGGCACTTGGGGCGCCTGGGGCTGGTGGGGTACGGCGGGCGGCAGCGGATTCGGTGTCGGCTGGGGGAATCCGTAGCCCGCGTGCTCTTGCGGCGGCTGGGGCTGCTGCGGGATGGGCGCCGAGGGCTGCGGGAATCCGTAACCCGCCTGGGGTGCCTGCTGCTGCGGTACCTGGGGCTGGTGTGCGTGGGGAGCCTGGGGCGGAGTGGGCTGCGGGAATCCGTACCCGTCCGACGGACCCGGAGCCCCGGCCGCCTGTTGCGCGGGCCAGGACGGCGGCGCCGTCGGAGAGCCCAGCGGAGGGGCCTGAGGCGGCTGCGACTGCTGTTGCTGCGGGTGAGGCTGGTAGGGCTGGGACTGATCTGCGGTCGGCGCACTCATCGGCCACTGCGGCGCCGGGGCCGGCGTCGCGGGCTGGAACGCGGGCGGCAGCGGCGGCAGTTCGTTCTGCGGGGGCGCCGACGGCGTGGGCGACCAGGGCTGGGCCGGTGCGGGCGGAGCGTCCTGCGGCTCCGGCGCGGGCCGTACCTCCTGCGGTACCGCATCCGTGATCGGCCCGGTGGGCACAGCGTCGAAGGGCTCGAAGGGCTCGAAGGGCTCGACGGGCTCAGCGGATCCGGCGACCGGTGCGGTCTCCGCGCTGCTCTCCACGGCGGTCTCGGCCTCGGGCTCCGCCGGAGCCGGCTCGTCCTCGACGTCCGGGTGCGGAGCGGACGTCCGCGCAGCACCCGAAGCACCCGAAGCACCCGCCGTACCTGCGGCATCCGCGGCGACCGAGGCGTCGAACGCGGCGGAGATCTCAGCGAACGCATCGGACAGACTCGTGCGGGGAGGACGCTCCACCGCTTCGGCAGCGGGCGCGGGGGGCTCCACGGGGGCGCTTTCCGGTCCGGAGCGCGCCGGTGCGACGGCCTGCTCCCGCGCCGCCTTGGCTGCCGCTTCGAGCTTCTCGAACTCCCGCTTCAGCGCGGAGGGCGAGAACTTCATGGTCGCGCCGCTCTCCAACTCCCCACCACCGAACGCCTCGCCGGCCTTCTCGGGAACGGGCTCGGGCTCAGGATCAGCCGCAGGTTCCGGCTCCGGTTCCGGCTCCGGTTCCGGCTCCGCCTCCGGCGCAACCTCGGCCACAGGAGCGCCGTCCACATCGCCATCCACATCGGCTTCGGAAGCGGTCTCGGGCTCAGGCCCGGACGCAGCCCCGGACCCACGTTCGGGTTCCGGCGTCGCAGTGAACGCGGGCTCGGCCGCTGCCTCCTGCGCGACGGGCGGCGGTGTGGGAGCCCAGTTCGGCTGGAACCCACCGGTCAACGGCAGACCCGGTACGGCTGCGGGACCCCCGACCGGCGGCGCGGGCTCCGACGGCCGAACCGGCTGAACCGGCGGTGCGGGCGGCGCGGGTGAAGGTGTCACGGGCGCGGGCGGCGGAGGGGTCGGTGCCGACTCCTGGGCCTGGGCCTGCGCCTCGGACGCATTCTGCGTGTACCAGGCGGGCGGGGTGTAGTCGATGGTGAACTCACCCGACTCGGCGGGATCCGCGTCGGACTGGTCGTCCACGGGTGAGTTCGTTCCCCCGCGAATCTCGTCCCGATCGCTGTTCACAATGCCTCCCGCTGGTGTGGCCGTGCACCCTCGTGCCGTAGTGGTGGGGCGACCGTTGTCGTCCGAACCGCCTGGCTCTCCCCGTAAGGACGCGTACGACCCGCTCACGGGTTCTGACGTGCGCCCGGTCCCAGCCTAATCACCAATCGCACCGGCACGGCATGGCGGAGCACCCCGGGAGTAGTGACCTATCCGTCAGGACCCGCCCAAAGGAGCCTCTGCTACGCCGTATCACCTGAGGCAAAACGGAGGGAAGGCGTCAAAAGCCTTCCAAAATCGGTCTGTCACCCTTTTCGGGAGAGGAACTCAACGATCGGGTCTCGGCCGGAGACGTTCACGGCCGGAACACCCCGGCCGTGAGCCCCGCCGGGACGTGGACTGCTCCTGGCGGCGGACGGCTACTCCGACGCGTTCGCGAGCCCGCCATTGTGCGGAGCCGGCTCCAGGTCGAATTCCCCGTCCCGCGCGCCGAGTACGAACGCCCGCCACTCCGCTTCCGTGTACCGCAGCACCGTGTCGGGATCGATCGACGACCTCATGGCCACCGCCCCGTCCGGCAAGTACGCGATCTCGACCCGCTCCTCGTGCTCCGAGGTGCCGGGCGCGCTCTTCCACTCGACACCGGAGATGTCGAGGGCGTAGAGCTCCTCCTTCTCGCGTTCCTTGCGTGCCTTGTCGCTTGCGTCAGCCATGGCGCGATGGTTCCTTCCGAGGTGCGAACGAGCTCCCCTCCCACCTTACTTGGGGAGCCCGGCCCGCTCACGGCTTCGGAAGGAGACCCCGTACGGACGGCCCACCGGTGACGGGAGGGTCACCGGATGAGCATCGTGACCGCGGTGCAGGTTCCGCCCGCGGCGCCCACGGCCATGACGGCGACCGCCATGCAACGCCTCTGGAGCTGCTGGTAGCGCGCCGTGTACTCGTCCCGCAGCTCGGCGATGCGGGACGTGATCCGCAGCAGCGCGTCCCGTGAGGCGGCCATCCGGTCCGCGGCGTAGACCCGCTCCACGTCCTCGCGCTGCGCGGTCGTCAGCCACGGCAACTGCGCGACGAAGTCGGAGGCCCGGCGCCGGGCCTCCTCGACCTCCGCATTCCACAGGAGGTACCCCTCGATCCGCATCAGACCCCGCGCACTGTCCCTGTCGGTGTCCGCCCCTTCTCGCCCGCTCCGGGGTGTGGGCGTCACCGCCGCTCGTCCTCGCCCGCCACGGCCGCCGTGCTCTTGTGGTGGTTCTGGGCCACGTCCAGAGCCGCGATGTGCGGATAGTGCAGGTCGAACGCCGGGGACTCGGAACGGATCCGCGGCAGAGTGACGAAGTTGTGCCGGGGCGGCGGGCAGGACGTTGCCCATTCGAGGGAACGCCCGTAGCCCCACGGGTCGTCGACCTCGATCTTCTTCCCGTACTTGGCGGTCTTCCAGACGTTGTAGAAGAACGGCAGGAGTGACAGGCCCAGCAGGAAGGAGCTGATGGTCGAGATCGTGTTCAGCGTGGTGAAGCCGTCAGCAGCGAGATAGTCGGCGTACCGGCGCGGCATGCCCTCGACACCCAGCCAGTGCTGCACCAGGAACGTGCCGTGGAAGCCCACGAACAGCGTCCAGAAGGTCATCTTGCCCAGCCGCTCGTCCAGCATCTTGCCGGTGAACTTCGGCCACCAGAAGTGGAATCCCGCGAACATCGCGAACACCACGGTGCCGAAGACGACGTAGTGGAAGTGCGCGACGACGAAGTACGAGTCGGAGACGTGGAAGTCCATCGGCGGCGAAGCCAGGATCACACCGGTCAGACCACCGAAGAGAAACGTCACCAGGAAGCCGATCGACCACAGCATCGGCGTCTCGAAGGACAGCGAGCCCGTCCACATCGTGCCGATCCAGTTGAAGAACTTCACGCCGGTCGGCACCGCGATCAGGAAGGTCATGAAGGAGAAGAACGGCAGCAGCACACCGCCGGTGACGTACATGTGGTGCGCCCACACCGTCACCGAGAGACCGGCGATCGAAATCGTGGCGGCGACCAGGCCGATGTACCCGAAGATCGGTTTGCGGCTGAAGACCGGGATGATCTCGGACACGATCCCGAAGAACGGCAGCGCGATGATGTACACCTCGGGATGGCCGAAGAACCAGAAGAGGTGCTGCCAGAGCAGCGCCCCGCCGTTCGCCGCCTCGAAGACACGCGAGCCGAACTTGCGGTCCGCCTCCAGGACGAGCAGCGCCGCGGCGAGGACCGGGAAGGCCAGCAGCACCAGTACGGCGGTCAGCAGGGCGTTCCACACGAAGATCGGCATCCGGAACATCGTCATGCCGGGCGCGCGCATGCAGACGATCGTGGTGATGAAGTTGACCGAACCGAGGATCGTGCCGAAGCCCTGGAGCGCCAGCCCCATGATCCACAGGTCGCCGCCGACCCCGGGCGAATGAACCGTGTCGGTCAGCGGGGAGTAGGCGAACCAGCCGAAGTCGGCCGCGCCGTTCGGGGTGAGGAAGCCGCCCATCACGATGAGCGCGCCGAAGAGGTACAGCCAGTACGCGAACATGTTCAGCCGCGGGAACGCCACATCGGGCGCGCCGATCTGCAACGGCATGATCCAGTTGGTGAACCCGATGAACAGCGGCGTCGCGAACATCAGCAGCATGATCGTGCCGTGAATCGTGAACGCCTGGTTGAACTGCTCGTTCGACACGATCTGCGTGCCCGGCCGGGCCAGCTCGGCCCGCATCACGAGGGCCATCACCCCGCCGATGCAGAAAAAGGCGAACGAGGTGCACAGGTACATGGTCCCGATCGTCTTATGATCGGTGGTGCTGGCCCAGCTCGCCAGAATGCTGCCGGGGCGCCTCTTGCGTACCGGCACCTCGTCCTCGTAGGAGTCGTCCGCCTCGGCCGGTCCCTCGTCGGTACTCGTCGTCACTGCGACGCCCCTTCTGCTGTCGTTGACCACGCCCGGACAGCACTGTGTGCCCGGAGCAGAAGAGGAGCATGACGCAGCTCACATCGCGGAGATCAGATCCCGGGGCCGTGCGGCGCGTCGCGTTACGCCGTTCAGGTACATGGAAAAGGCTGGTACGCTGTGTGACGGCCGCTTGTGTACGCGTCTCCGGGTTTTCCGGGGGCAGCGCCCAGCGGATCCCCGCCTCCCGAGTAACGGAAGCTCCCCAGAGTATTCGACCTGGGGCACTCGGTGGCCTGAAGACTCACGAGGAGTACGCGTGTCGCTCGACGCCGCTACGAAGAAGCAGATCATGACCGAGTTCGGCCAGAAGGAGGGCGACACCGGTTCCCCCGAGGTTCAGGTCGCCATGCTCTCCCGCCGTATCTCGGACCTGACCGAGCACCTCAAGATGCACAAGCACGACCACCACTCCCGCCGGGGTCTGCTGATCCTCGTCGGCCAGCGTCGCCGCCTTCTCCAGTACCTGGCCAAGAAGGACATCCAGCGCTTCCGTGCGCTGGTCGACCGCCTCGGCATCCGTCGCGGTGCGGCCGGCGGCGCCAAGTAAGAACGTTGTGCGAGGGAGCGGGCCCCATTTCCTGGGGACCGCTCCCTTTGCCGTACGTACGGCTTCCGTACGGACGACCGCTGTACGTGCGGAACCAGGACCAAGCTCAGTAATCTGGGTGTACAACGCAGTACCGAACGAGGGGAAGCGCGCTCACGCCGCCGCCGGTCCTCGGTAGTGGCCCCCGGGACATCACCCGGGTGCTTCGATCGAAGACCGGCCCCGCAATCAAGGCGCGCTTCTCCACACCGTTCCCCGCCACACGGGCAGGGGGACGAAAGACGACGAGTATGGAGAAAACGCTAGTGGAGAACGAGACCCACTACGCCGAGGCCGTTATCGACAACGGAACCTTCGGCACCCGCACCATCCGCTTCGAGACGGGCCGGCTGGCCAAGCAGGCCGCCGGTTCCGCCGTGGCGTACCTGGACGACGACACCATGGTGCTGTCGGCCACCACCGCTTCCAAGAAGCCCAAGGACAATCTCGACTTCTTCCCCCTCACGGTGGACGTCGAGGAGCGGCAGTACGCGGCCGGCAAGATCCCCGGCTCCTTCTTCCGCCGCGAGGGCCGGCCCTCCGAGGACGCGATCCTCACCTGCCGCCTGATCGACCGCCCGCTGCGCCCCTCCTTCAAGAAGGGCCTGCGCAACGAGATCCAGATCGTCGAGACGATCATGGCGCTCAACCCCGACCACCTGTACGACGTGGTCGCGATCAACGCCGCCTCCTGCTCCACGCAGCTGGCCGGCCTGCCCTTCTCCGGCCCGATCGGCGGCACCCGTGTCGCCCTGATCAAGGGCCAGTGGGTCGCCTTCCCGACGCACACCGAGCTCGAGGACGCCGTCTTCGACATGGTGGTCGCCGGTCGCGTCCTGGAGGACGGCGACGTCGCGATCATGATGGTCGAGGCCGAGGCCACCGAGAAGACCATCCAGCTCGTCAAGGACGGCGCCGAGGCCCCGACCGAAGAGGTCGTCGCCGCCGGTCTCGAAGCCGCGAAGCCCTTCATCAAGGCGCTCTGCAAGGCCCAGGCCGACCTCGCCGCCAAGGCTGCCAAGCCCACCGGCGAGTTCCCGGTCTTCCTCGACTACCAGGACGACGTCCTGGAGGCGCTCACCGCCGCGGTCCGCCCCGAGCTCGCCAAGGCGCTCACCATCGCCGGCAAGCAGGAGCGCGAGGCCGAGCTGGACCGCGTCAAGGAGATCGCCGTCGAGAAGCTGCTCCCGAAGTTCGAGGGCCGCGAGAAGGAGATCTCCGGCGCGTACCGCGCGCTGACCAAGTCCGTCGTGCGTGAGCGCGTCATCAAGGACAAGGTCCGCATCGACGGCCGTGGCGTCACGGACATCCGTACGCTCGCCGCCGAGGTCGAGGCCATCCCGCGTGTGCACGGCTCGGCGCTGTTCGAGCGTGGCGAGACCCAGATCCTGGGCGTCACCACCCTCAACATGCTCCGCATGGAGCAGCAGCTGGACACCCTCTCCCCGGTGACCCGCAAGCGCTACATGCACAACTACAACTTCCCGCCGTACTCCGTCGGTGAGACCGGCCGCGTGGGCTCGCCCAAGCGCCGCGAGATCGGCCACGGCGCGCTCGCCGAGCGCGCCATCGTGCCGGTGCTGCCGTCGCGCGAGGAGTTCCCCTACGCGATCCGTCAGGTCTCCGAGGCGCTGGGCTCCAACGGCTCGACGTCCATGGGCTCGGTCTGCGCCTCCACCATGTCCCTGCTGAACGCCGGTGTGCCCCTCAAGGCCGCCGTCGCCGGTATCGCCATGGGCCTCATCTCGCAGGAGATCGACGGCAAGACGCACTACGTCGCCCTCACCGACATCCTCGGTGCGGAGGACGCCTTCGGTGACATGGACTTCAAGGTCGCCGGTACGAAGCAGTTCGTGACCGCGCTCCAGCTCGACACCAAGCTCGACGGCATCCCCGCCTCGGTCCTGGCCGCCGCGCTGAAGCAGGCCCGTGACGCCCGCCTCCACATCCTCGATGTGATGAACGAGGCCATCGACGTCCCGGACGAGATGTCCCCGAACGCCCCGCGGATCATCACCGTCAAGATCCCGGTGGACAAGATCGGTGAGGTCATCGGCCCCAAGGGCAAGATGATCAACCAGATCCAGGAGGACACCGGCGCCGACATCACGATCGAGGACGACGGCACCATCTACATCGGTGCCCAGGCCGGCTCGCAGGCCGAGGCCGCGCGCGCCACGATCAACTCGATCGCCAACCCGACCATGCCGGAGGTCGGCGAGCGCTACCTGGGTACGGTCGTCAAGACCACCACCTTCGGTGCGTTCGTGTCGCTCATGCCGGGCAAGGACGGCCTGCTGCACATCTCGCAGATCCGCAAGCTCGCCGGTGGCAAGCGCGTGGAGAACGTCGAGGACGTGCTCGCGGTCGGTTCCAAGGTCCAGGTCGAGATCGGCGAGATCGACTCCCGCGGCAAGCTGTCCCTGGTCCCCGTGATCGAGGGCGAAGCCGACTCCGACAACACGGAGAAGAAGGACGACGCCGACAAGTGACGTCCCGTAGTTCCGTGACGACGGCCCGCACCTCCTCGGAGGCGCGGGCCGTCGCCCGTACCCCAGTGCTTCTCAAGGACGGAAAAGTGAGCAAAGGCGCAACGCAGAGCAGCGGCGCGGTCCGCAGGACCACCCTCCCGGGCGGCCTGCGCGTCGTCACCGAGACCCTGCCCTCCGTACGCTCCGTCACTTTCGGGATCTGGGCCAACGTCGGATCACGCGACGAGACCCCCACCCTGAACGGCGCGACGCACTACCTCGAACACCTCCTCTTCAAGGGCACGGCCAAGCGCAGCGCCCTCGACATCTCCGCCGGGATCGACGCGGTCGGCGGCGAGATGAACGCCTTCACGGCGAAGGAGTACACCTGCTACTACGCGCGGGTCCTCGACACCGACCTGCCGCTCGCCATCGACGTGGTCTGCGACATGCTGACCGGCTCGCTGATCACCGCCGAGGACGTCGAAGCCGAGCGCGGCGTCATCCTCGAAGAGATCGCGATGACCGAGGACGACCCGGGCGACGTCGTGCACGACCTCTTCGCACAGACGATGTTCGGCGACACCCCCCTCGGCCGCCCGGTGCTCGGCACGGTCGACACCGTCAACGGACTGGACCGCAGCCGGATAGCGCGCTTCTACAAGAAGCACTACGACCCGACGAACCTGGTCGTCGCGGCGGCGGGCAACATCGACCACGACACGGTCGTCACTCAGGTCCGCGAGGCGTTCGACCGGGCCGGCGCCCTGTCGCGCACCGACGCGGTCCCGGTCGCACCGCGCGGCGGCTCCCGGACCCTGCGCACCGCGGGCCGTGTCGAGCTGCTGAACCGCAAGACCGAACAGGCCCACATCGTCCTCGGCATGCCCGGCCTGGCCCGGACCGACGACCGCCGCTGGGCGCTCGGCGTCCTCAGCACCGCACTCGGCGGGGGCATGAGTTCACGCCTCTTCCAGGAGGTGCGGGAGAAGCGAGGCCTCGCCTACAGCGTGTACTCGTACACCTCGGGCTTCGCCGACTGCGGGCTCTTCGGCATCTACGCGGGCTGCCGACCGAGCCAGGTCCACGACGTACTGAAGATCTGCCGCGACGGACTCGACCAGGCCGCGAACGAGGGCCTGACCGACGAGGAGATCCGCCGCGCGATCGGCCAGCTCTCGGGCTCCACGGTGCTCGGCCTGGAGGACACCGGCGCGCTGATGAACCGCATCGGCAAGAGCGAACTGTGCTGGGGCTCCCAGCTCTCGGTCGACGAGATGCTGGAGCGGATCGCGGCGGTCACCCCGGAGGAAGTCCGGGAGGTCGCCCACGACATCCTGGGACAGCGTCCCTCGCTGTCCGTCATCGGGCCGCTGAAGGACAAGCAGGCCGACCGCCTCCACGAAGCGGTCTCCTAACCACAAGGAAGAGCGAGCAATGAGCAACAAGCTGCGCGTGGCGGTTCTCGGCGCCGGGGGTCGCATCGGCTCCGAAGCGGTACGGGCCGTCGACGCCGCCGAAGACATGGAACTGGTCGCCGCCCTCGGGCGGAACGACGAGCTCGATGTACTCACCGCTTCCGGTGCACAGGTCGCCGTCGACCTGACCCACCCGGACTCGGTGATGGACAACCTGGAGTTCTGTGTACGCAACGGAATCCACGGCGTCGTCGGTACCACCGGCTGGACCGACGAGCGCCTCGCGCAGCTCCGCTCCTGGCTCGACGCATCCCCTTCGACGGGCGTTCTCATCGCCCCGAACTTCTCCATCGGTGCCGTGCTCACCATGACGTTCGCCCAGGCGGCGGCACGTTTCTTCGAGTCGGTCGAGGTCGTCGAGCTGCACCACCCGAACAAGGCCGACGCCCCGTCCGGCACCGCCCGGCGCACCGCACAGCTGATCGCGGCCGCCCGCGACAAGGCCGGCTGCGCTGCGCAGCCGGACGCGACGAGCACCGCACTGGACGGCGCCCGCGGCGCAGACGTCGACGGCGTACCGGTGCACTCCGTACGGCTGCGCGGCCTCCTGGCGCACCAGGAGGTGCTGCTCGGCGGCGAGGGCGAGACGCTCACCATCCGCCACGACTCCCTGCACCACAGCAGCTTCATGCCGGGCATCCTGCTCGGCGCGCGCCGCGTGGTGACCACCCCCGGCCTCACTCTCGGCCTGGAACACTTCCTCGATCTGGGCTGACACACGATGCGCGCAAAGATCACTTACCTCGTCACGGCCGCCGTCCTGGTCTTCTACTTCGTCCTGGTCGGCAGCCGCGGCGTCCTGCTCATCCAGAACGGCACGCTCCTCACGGTCACCTTCGGCGTGGCCGTGCTGATCCTGCCGCTGATCGGCATCTGGTTCCTGTGGAAGAACACCCAGTTCGTGCAGCGGGCCAACCGGCTCGCCGCCGAACTGGACGCCGAAGGCGGCCTGCCGGTCGACGAGTTGGTGCGGACGCCCAGCGGTCGTATCGACCGTGACTCGGCCGACGCGGTCTTCACCCGCCGCAAGGAGGAGACCGAGGACAGCCCGGACGACTGGCGCTGCTGGTTCCGGCTCGCGATCGCCTACCAGGACGCCCGGGACACCCCGCGGGCCCGCAAGGCGATGCAGCGCGCCATCGCCCTGCACGCAGGCAGGCCCGTCAGCATCTGACGGGCCTGCGGGCGGTACTTCGTTCCCTCACGTACGCGCGTACTCCGCGCTCCACGCCTCGACGGTGTCCGCCGCCCGGTCGAAGGCCTCGTGACGTGACAGGAAGTCGGCGTTGTGGTCGGTGAGCAGCGGTGCCAACTGCGCACCACCCTGCTGCACGAGTACGAGAGCCTGGCCCTGCACGGTGCGCGGCAGCCCGAGCCAGCGGACCGGCTGCTGCACCGTGCGCACGGCCTGTGTCTTGTCCCACGGGACGGTATGCGTCATGAGGAAGCCCACACGACGCACTCCGTGCCTGCTCACCCAGGTGCCGACGCGCAGCAGTCGCAGTGCGCAGAGGACGACCACGAGGCCGAAGCCGAGACAGGCGGCGGCGCCCGGCAGCGCACCGGCGAAGGCAATGATCATCGCTGCCAGCAGGATGAACGAGGCGAGCAGCAGAAGCAGAGCTGCCGCCCCGACCCGCCAGGGTCCGGGGCGGTAGGGGCGGCGCCACAGGTCGTGGTCGTCGAACGGCAGCGCGACATCGTCGGCATTCTCGGCGGCTGCGTCAAACGCGCGGTCGGCCGTCAGGAAAGGCAGGGGCACGACTGATCCTCACTCACAAGCACGCTCGATTGGCTGTGCCCGGTGAGGCTACCGATGAGATCATCGTCGGACCACCTCAGGGGTCCGGACGAGTCAGTGTCCGTGCGACGCTTCGGACTGATGCGTCTGGCTGGGGGGCTGATCGGCGGCCAGGGCGGGCAGCCCGAACAGTACCGAGCCGACGAGACCGGCGACCACCGTGAGGCCGAGCAGGGTGCGCCCGGCGAACTGGGACTTGCTGGGACGCTGACGGGGCGGCGGCTCGACATTGCTTCGGAAGCGTTCGGCGTCAGCGACGAATGTGAAGGGTACGGCCTCTCGCCGGCGGAACATTTGGGGCACTTCTCCTTGGGTCACGCATCATCCGGTTCCACTGTGGTTCCACTGGTTCAGACGTCCGAAGTCGCCGATCGGTGCCCGATTTCCGGGAATGGGCAGAAGTTTTCTGCTGACGGTTCGTCCGACCCCGGCTGTCGGTGCCGCGCCGTAGAGTGGGCGCCGCCCGAGCGATGCAACTGGAAGGACCCCGCCGGTGAGTAGCACTCCCACCCCAGACCACAAGCCGAGCTTCCGCAGCGACGTCACCGTCGAACTGGTGAAGCACAGCGCGAGCGACTCCGACGTGCTGTGGGCGGCCCGAGTCTCCACGGCGGGTGAGCAGTCGCTGGAGGAGCTCCAGAAGGACCCCGAGCGCTCCAAGGGGCTCATCAACTACCTGATGCGGGACCGCCACGGCAGCCCCTTCGAGCACAACTCGATGACCTTCTTCATCAGCGCTCCGATCTTCGTCTTCCGTGAATTCATGCGGCACCGCGTCGGCTGGTCGTACAACGAGGAATCGGGCCGCTACCGGGAGCTGGAGCCGGTCTTCTACGTCCCCGGCAAGGCCCGGAAGCTGGTCCAGCAGGGCCGCCCC
Organism: Streptomyces sp. A 4/2; assembly: GCF_940670765.1. Taxonomy (GTDB): domain Bacteria; phylum Actinomycetota; class Actinomycetes; order Streptomycetales; family Streptomycetaceae; genus Streptomyces. Next base: position 3,241 of record NZ_CALNVW010000001.1, on the reverse strand, counting down.
GGCAAGTACGAGTTCGTCGAGGGCACCGAGGCCCAGCAGGAGCTCACCGGCCGCGCGATGGAGGACTCCTACCGGCAGGCGTACGACGCGTACCAGGAGATGCTGGCCGCCGGTGTGGCCCGCGAGGTGGCCCGCGCGGTCCTGCCCGTCGGCCTGTTCTCCTCGATGTACGCGACGTGCAATGCGCGCTCGCTGATGCACTTCCTCGGCCTGCGCACCCAGCACGAGATGGCGAAGGTGCCCTCGTTCCCGCAACGGGAGATCGAGATGGTCGGCGAGAAGATGGAAGAGCACTGGACGAAGCTCATGCCGCTCACCCATGGGGCCTTCAATGCCAACGGCCGGGTCGCCCCATAGGGCACAGATGTACGGTTGGGCCGCGCGAGGTGTCCGTATTGCACCGTTTGGTGAAGTTCATCTAGGCTGATCAAACGGACCCGGCACTGCTTGAACCCCCGAGCAGGCAGTGCCGGGCTCCGTAGCTCTCGTCCCCCGAGGGGACGGCACGTACTGAGCAGCGAGTAGCGTGGTACCCATGGCTCCGATCTCCACTTCGCAGACCCCCTTCGGGCGGGTCCTCACCGCCATGGTCACGCCCTTCACGGCGGACGGCGCGCTCGATATCGAAGGCGCGCAGCGACTCGCCACCCATCTGGTGGACGCCGGTAACGACGGCCTCGTCGTCAACGGCACCACGGGCGAGTCCCCGACCACCAGCGACGCGGAGAAAAACGACCTGGTACGGGCGGTGCGTGAGGCGGTCGGCGACCGCGCCCACGTGATCGCAGGTGTAGGTACCAACGACACCCGGCACAGCCTGGAGCTGGCCCGCGCCGCCGAGCGCGCGGGCGCCCACGGGCTGCTGGCTGTGACCCCGTACTACAACAAGCCGCCGCAGGAGGGCCTGCTCCGGCACTTCACCGCGATCGCCGATGCCACCGAGCTGCCGGTCATGCTCTACGACATCCCTGGCCGCAGCGGTGTCCCCATCAACACCGAGACGATCGTCCGGCTCGCCGAGCACCCGCGGATCGTCGCCAACAAGGACGCCAAGGGTGACCTCGGCCGCGCCAGCTGGGCCATCGCACGCAGTGGTCTGGCCTGGTACTCCGGCGACGACATGCTGAACCTCCCGCTGCTCTCGGTCGGCGCCTGCGGATTCGTCTCCGTCGTCGGCCACCTCGTCACCCCCGACCTGCGCGCCCTCCTGGAAGCGCACCTCGCGGGCGAGGTCGGGAAGGCGACCGAGATCCACCAGCAGCTGCTCCCGGTCTTCACCGGCATGTTCCGTACGCAGGGAGTGATCACCACCAAGGCGGCGCTCACCCTCCAGGGCCTGCCTGCCGGACCGCTGCGTCTGCCCATGGTGGAACTCACCCCTGAGGAAACGGCGCAGCTCAAGATCGATCTTGCCGCCGGCGGGGTAGAACTTTAAACACAGACTTCACAACTGAATACGCAAGATCACCCTGACAACAGCAAGTGCACGAATGTCATGCGCGCCACGTGCCCCAGGTACGTGGCGTGTGTGGTGAGGAGAGTCTTTTGAGTCATCCGCATCCCGAACTCGGCGCACCGCCGAAGCTTCCCAAGAACGGCCTGCGCGTCACGCCACTCGGCGGTCTCGGTGAGATCGGCCGGAACATGACGGTCTTCGAATACGGAGGCCGGCTGCTGATCGTCGACTGCGGCGTGCTCTTCCCCGAGGAGGAGCAGCCCGGTATCGACCTGATCCTGCCGGACTTCACCACGATCAAGGACCGCCTGGACGACATCGAGGGCATCGTGCTCACGCACGGCCACGAGGACCACATCGGTGGCGTGCCCTATCTGCTCCGTCTGAAGGCGGACATCCCGCTGATCGGCTCCAAGCTGACCCTCGCCCTGATCGAGGCGAAGCTCCAGGAGCACCGCATCCGCCCGTACACCCTCGAAGTCACCGAGGGCCAGCGCGAGCGCATCGGCGTCTTCGACTGCGAGTTCATCGCGGTCAACCACTCCATCCCGGACGCCCTCGCGGTCGCCATCCGTACCCCCGCGGGTATGGCTGTGGCCACGGGCGACTTCAAGATGGACCAGCTCCCGCTGGACGGTCGTCTCACCGACCTGCACGCTTTCGCCCGGCTGAGCGAAGAAGGCATCGACCTTCTCCTCTCCGACTCGACGAACGCGGAGGTCCCCGGCTTCGTCCCGCCCGAGCGCGACATCTCCAACGTCCTGCGCACGGTCTTCGCGAACGCTCAGAAGCGCATCATCGTGGCGAGTTTCGCCAGCCATGTGCACCGCATCCAGCAGATCCTCGACGCGGCGCACGAGTACGGACGCAGAGTGGCGTTCGTCGGCCGGTCGATGGTCAGGAACATGGGCATCGCCCGTGACCTGGGCTATCTGAAGGTCCCGGCGGGCCTGGTCGTCGACGTCAAGACGCTCGACGACCTTCCGGACCACGAGGTCGTACTGGTCTGTACGGGCTCGCAGGGCGAGCCGATGGCTGCCCTCTCCCGGATGGCCAACCGGGACCACCAGATCCGGATCGTCCAGGGCGACACGGTGATCCTGGCCTCGTCGCTCATCCCGGGCAACGAGAACGCGGTCTACCGGGTGATCAACGGCCTGACCCGCTGGGGCGCCAACGTCATCCACAAGGGCAATGCCAAGGTCCACGTCTCGGGCCACGCCTCGGCCGGCGAGCTGTTGTACTTCTACAACATCTGCAGGCCGAAGAACCTGATGCCGGTGCACGGCGAATGGCGCCACCTCCGTGCGAACGCGGAACTCGGTGCGATGACAGGGGTCCCCAAGGACCACATCGTCATCGCCGAGGACGGCGTCGTCGTCGACCTGGTGGACGGCAAGGCGAGGATCGTCGGCAAGGTCCAGGCGGGCTATGTGTACGTCGACGGCCTCTCGGTCGGCGACGTCACGGAGACCTCGCTCAAGGACCGTCGCATCCTCGGCGACGAGGGCATCATTTCTGTCTTCATCGTGGTCGACAGCTCCAGCGGCAAGATCGTGGGCGGTCCCCACATCCAGGCCAGGGGCTCGGGTATCGACGACGCGGCGTTCAGTGCCGTCGTGCCGAGGATCGAGGACGCCCTCAACAAGTCGGCCCAGGACGGCGTGCTGGAGCCCCACCAGCTCCAGCAGCTGATCCGCCGCACGGTGGGCAAGTGGGTCTCCGACGCCTACCGCCGGCGCCCGATGATTCTTCCCGTCGTCGTCGAGGTCTGACGCGCCGTCC